>CAADGV010000033.1 GCA_900696645.1 uncultured Chlorobiota bacterium
AATCAGAAATCAGAAATCAGAAATCAGAAATCAGAAATCAGAAATCAGAAATCAGAAATCAGAAATCAGAAATCAGAAATCAGAAATCAGAAATCAGAAATCAGAAATCAGAAATCAGAAATCAGAATGTCCGCACCTCCTGAACAAATTGTGATCGAACGAATGAAACAGCGACAAACCTTTCTGCCGTTTGCTCTTCCTGATATCGATGGAAGCGAACTACAGCAGGTAAAGGAGGCGTTGGAATCTGGATGGATAACCACGGGCCCGAAGGTAAAGCAGTTTGAATCGGAATTTGCAGCGGCTGTCGGAACGAAACATGCTGTTGCCGTCAACTCCTGTACAGCCGCAATGCATCTTGCCCTCGAAGCAATCGGGCTTCAGAGTGGGGACGAAGTGATCACGACGCCCTACACGTTTGCAGCAACCGCCGAAGTCATCCGCTATTTTGATGCGAAACCGGTGTTCGTTGATATTGATCCGGCAACATTTAACATCAACGCTGATCGTATTGAAGAAGCGCTTTCACCATTAACCAAGGCAATCCTTCCGGTTCATATCGCGGGATATCCTGCCGACATGAAACACATCAGGGACATTGCAGCGAGGCGAGGCATAGCAGTGATTGAGGATGCGGCACACGCTGATCCGGGAACGTTCAGAAAATGGAACGCAGGGGGATCGGATTCGGCTGCTGTATGCTTCAGCTTCTACGCCACAAAGACGATCACTACCGGCGAAGGCGGAATGGTTTGCACGAACGATGACGCGATTGCCGACCGTTGCCGTATTATGGCATTGCACGGCATCAGTCGCGATGCGTGGAAGCGCTACACAGCCGAAGGCAATTGGTTCTACGAAATCACAGCGCCGGGCTACAAGTACAATATGACGGATGTCGCAGCGGCAATGGGGCTGGCCCAACTCCGCAAGTCAGACCGGATGTTGGCGCGCCGAAGAGAAATTGCCGGGGCATACAATGCCGCGTTTGGCGGGAATTCCAGACTCCAAATTCCAAATTCCCATATGTTGCACGGGTGGCATTTGTACATGTTGAGAATCAATGCAGCGGGAAGTCGGTCGGCTGTCGGCGATGTCAGGGCAAGATTTGTGGAGGGACTGAAGTCCCGCAACATTGGAACGAGTGTTCATTTTATTCCGTTACACATTCATCCCTACTATCGGGAGATGTACGGCTACACGCCGGAGGATTATCCGGTTGCCTATTCTGAATATCTGCGGGAGATATCGCTGCCGATTTACTCGAAGATGTCCGAAAGGGATGTGCAGGATGTTGTGGATGCTGTTCTGGATGTTGCCGACAATCGGTAATTGTCACAATACTGAGCGCCGTGTACCATCATCTCAAAGATACTGTAACATCGGAAATCAGACTTGTCCTTGATGCCGTCGAAGAGGAAAGAATACGTCAACTGATGCAGTCCATTCTATCGGCGCGGACTGTTGTCGTTCACGGCGCCGGAAGGGTTGGACTGGCATGTAAAGCCTTCTCCATGCGGTTGGGGCATTTAGGTAGAACCGCGTATGCGGCCTCAGACTCAACTGTTCCGCCGGTCGGTACGGGTGATCTCGTCATTGTTGCATCGAGTTCCGGCGAAACCCAAACGTCATTCGATGTGGGATATCTGGCAAAGAAGAACGGGGCGAAGATTGCAGTGATTACAGCTGCAACACACTCGCGCATCGGCGGACTTGCGGATGTTCTCATCGAATTGAAGACGCAAACGAAGTTCGGCCCGACGGAAGATCGGGCGTCGATCCAACCGATGGCGACACTGTTTGAGCAGTCTCTGCAGATTCTCTTTGATGTACTTGTTCTCATGCTGATGTCCGAAACGCGCCAGTCGCACGCAGATTTGTGGTCGCGCCATTCTAATCTCGACTGAGCATAAAATTCAGGACGAATTGCGTATGTTATTCGCAGGAACAATGCTATACGCTTGCGCTACATCACGTAACTTTAGTATTGCTTAGCGTTACTTGAGTCTGTTCTGAATGCCGAGAATACTTGAGGGGATGTTCGCGGGGATAGGTCTTCTGGCTCTATTCCCGCTTTTTATTCTCATAGCAGTACTCGTCAAAATTCACGATGGTGGTACGGTCTTCTATCGTGCGACGAGAGTCGGAAAAGATGGCAGTCTGTTTGGCGTGTTGAAATTCCGGACGATGGTGCCGGATGCGGAGAAGTTGGGAGCGGCCATCACAGCTTCAAGGGATTCACGAATCACACCCGTTGGAGCGTTCCTCAGAAAACACAAACTTGATGAGTTACCCCAACTGATCAATGTTGTGAAAGGGGAGATGAGTCTCGTCGGTGCTCGTCCCGAAGACCCGCGCTATGTGGCACTGTACAATGATGAACAACGGAGTATTCTCGCGTTCCGGCCGGGCATAACAAGTCCGGCGTCGCTTCGATATCGCAACGAAGAAGCGTTACTGGCCGGTCCCGACTGGCATGAACGCTATATTCGTGATGTGCTTCCGCAAAAACTCGATCTGGATCTCGCGTACTTGCGGAGGAGAAGTCTGGCTGGCGATATCAGGATCATACTGAAAACTCTTGGGGGGATTCTTACATGAAAAAGCGGTTGTATTTCTTTGCTGAGGGGATCCGCAATAGACACGTATTCGGGTTCGACCTGTTGCTGTTCTTCCTCATCCCATCGATTGCCTTGCTGTTGCGTGTCGACACGGTAGCATTGGCAGGAACATACCTTCTCCCCATCGCCATCTACACCGGCATATCCATTGTCTGGAAGTTGTTGGTATTCTTTCCCGCAGGCATGTATAACCGCTACTGGCGCTATGCAAGCGTTGATGAGCTCGGGACAGTGATTGTTGCCAACGTCGCCTCAATGATTCTCGGCCTCATCGTGTTCGTTGCTATCCTTCGTCCTGCCGGTTTTATCCAACCCGATTTTCCCCGTTCTATTCCCGTCATGGATGGACTGTTGACGATGATTGCAACCGGCGGATTCCGTTTCCTCCTTCGTATGGGACTCGAGTATCGAGAAGCAACGCAACACGCTCCGGGACAGAAGAAACGAACTCTCATCGTTGGCGCCGGTGTTGCCGGTACACTCATCCTCAAAGAACTCAAAATGAATCCGCATATTCCGCTTGAGCCGGTGGGTTTTCTGGATGATGATGCAAGAAAACTGCATGTCCGCATTCACGGTGTGCCGGTTATCGGATCGTTGAATGAACTTCCGCGAGTCGTGAAGGAGTTGAATGTTCAGGAAGTAATCATTGCCATGCCGACTGCGCCCGGCAAGACAATCCGGAATGTGGTACATCTCTGCAAAGATGCAAATGTTCCCAGCAAGACTATTCCGGGAATTTTCGAGATGCTCAGCGGAGCGGCAAAGGTGACACAGTTACGTGACGTGCAGATTGAAGATCTGTTGCGGCGAGGCATTGTGGAAACCGATACCGAGGAAGTGGCACGGATGCTGAAAGGCTCATGCGTGATGGTAACAGGTGCCGGAGGATCAATCGGGGCCGAACTGTGCAGGCAAATTGCTGCATTCAGTCCCGCTGAGTTGATTCTCATCGGGCACGGAGAGAATTCCATTTTTGATATCACCGGTGAGTTGCGACGCCATTCGAACGGAACATTGCCGGCAACACGGTTTCAATCCGTTATCGGTGACATTCGTGACAAGGCCCGTATGAGGCAGATATTCGCTTTGTACAGGCCCGATGTTGTGTTTCACGCTGCGGCCCACAAACATGTCGGCTTAATGGAGACCAACATCTCTGAAGCGATAACGAACAATGTTCTCGGGACACAGGTTCTTGTGGAGCTTGCCGATCAGTATGATGTTGACAGATTCCTGATGATTTCTTCAGACAAAGCTGTCAATCCGACTTGCGTGATGGGGGTGACGAAACGGATTGCAGAGTTGATCGTTCATGAAGCTGCCGAGCGCACCGGACGGCCTTTCGTGAGTGTCCGGTTTGGGAATGTGTTGGGAAGCAGCGGCAGCGTCATTCCCATCTTCCGTCAACAAATCGCGGAGGGTGGACCTGTACTCGTCACAGATGCAAAAGCGACACGCTATTTCATGACTATTCCCGAGGCCGTTCAGCTTGTGCTGCAAGCTGCAACAATGGGCGAGGGAGGAGAAGTATTCGTTCTCGATATGGGTGAACCGATCAAGATCGTGGATCTCGCACGTGACCTGATCAGGCTGAGCGGTTACGAAGAAGGAAAAGATATCGACATTTCGTTTATCGGTTTGCGGAAGGGTGAGAAACTCTCCGAAGAATTGTTCTTTGCATCGGAGCGTGTGGAACGTTCACAGCACGACAAAATTCTTGTCTGCCGAAACGGATTCAGCTCGGTGTTGCGTGAAGGAACAACACGAATTGCCTCCACGAAACTGACGTTTGTCAACAGGCATTTCCAGAGCCTTTTGGAGAAATTGGTGCAGCAGGCACACACGGATTCCGAGTCAAGTCTCGAAAAGGCATTCAAAGATCTCGTTCCCGAATACAATCCGGTCCGAAAACCTGCCGTTACCATGCACGAAGATCACAACGCCCCGCACAACAAGCACACTCTTATTCATGAAAAAGGAGTTCAAAGCCAAGTCGCAGCCCGGTGAAAATGTTGCTATTCGACTATTGTTCAAGCCCGCTCTATGCGGGCTTTGTTGTTTCAGGGGGCTCTGCGTGGACGGGGCTATGCAGGGATACGTTGCTCGGGCTGATCAGATTGCGGACTTTGGCAGCCACTGGCGCAAGAACGGCTAACTTGATCGGCGTTCCGTGAAAGCCGACAAACAGCCAGAGCATCTTTTCGAAGTGAGTATCTGCTGTTACGCCTCTGAATAGTGCCATCAGCGAAACGGTCAACCACATGGCGGCAAATTGGCGTCGTGCCGGACTCTCTTCCTTGAACAGCCGGAACAACGACGCGAACGACGTAGTGATCATCAGCATAAACAGCATCGTTCCGACAAACCCTGTCTCAGTCATAAGTGCCAGAACGATATTGTGTGCCCCGTATCCGAGTCCGTAGAATGGAACAAACTGCTCCCCGTAAAACACCACGGCATATCTGAATTGGCCTATGCCCACTCCGGCCCAGGGATTGTCTTTCCACATACTCAGTGCGGCTTCCCACTGCATGTACCTGAAGCCGATGGAGTCTGTTCCCGTGAGAATGGAAGTGAGAATACCCGAGGCTATCTGCCAAAAGCCCTGCGGTATGCAGATTATCGAAACGAGAACAAAGAGGATGAGGAATTGCAGCTTCTGTTTCTTCATCCTTTGAAAATCTGTAAAGAAAAGGAACAGCAATCCGAGAATCAGGGCTATCAGCGCCGTTCGGGAAACTGTAGATGCAAGCCCGGCAAACAATACAACGGAACACACTATTGCCCCAAGCCGGACAAAGAATTTGTCGGTGATTGTCGCGAGATGGAACAGAAAAACAACGCCAATGCCGTACACGGCTCCGGTAATGTTAGGTCCGCCTGTAAGCCCTCCGGCCCGGAATGATGATGCAGAGTCAATTCCAAACTGTACCTGAGGAAGAGCCCACAATGCGGAAAGTACCGCTGATCCGGTGAATGCGGAAAGTATGAGCATGCGCTCCCGCTCAGTCCGGATGAGTTGTGTTGTAAGCCAGAGGAAGATCGTCAGTTGCAGGAATGTCATGAACCAGAGATAGCCCCCGCGGGTAAATGCGGCTGCGGGGTTGCTAACCGATATCCAGAAGAGGAATAGGACGGCAAAGAGATGCGGCCAGGTGAAGGAGGGGTGTTCTTTTTTTATGATGAGATGGTGAACAACATATCCTGCCAATGTAGCCCCGCCCATTACAGGATACATGGACGTGGCAAACTTCACCGGCGGAAGCAACATCTCGACCGGAAGCGTTCCTGCCAGAATCACAATGCCCCACTGCGGCCGCTGAAATGCAATCCAACCGACTACACTAAACGAGACAATCCTCAATATCAAAGCAACGGAGTGATGGCCGAAGTCGGCGGTGATTTTGGCTAGCAGTAGCGTAGCGAGGGCGCCCAAAACCCAATAGGCTATTACTCTGTTACGCGCCCGAGCAGGCCATGCCTCCCGCAACATATCAGTCATGGAATGGTGTAATAAGGAAGAGATTCCGTAGAATGTGCGAGAATGTCGGTGTGGAAATCTTCAACGCAGTCAATTGTTCGCTCTTTGTGTAGGCCGGCGTGCATCCCAAAAAACCATGATAATATACTCCTTTTAGGCTGATGCTGCAATAATTCGACATCGGTGCCGGACAACCGGATTTCGGCGTAACCTCAGTGCCTGCTTTTCGTAGTACAAGTTGAACTATTCCTAACTCCATTCACAAAGCAAGAATCCAAACATGAAACCATCTCGTGCATTCTGGGGAATCTTTCTGGTGGCGTTCGGCGTACTGTTCCTCGTCGGCCGCAACACGGACATCAACCTCGGCTGGTCGTATATCTGGAGGTTCTGGCCAATGGTCTTTGTTCTCATCGGACTTGCCGTAATGCTCAAAGACAGGCGGGTGAAATGGGTGTTTTCAGGGTTTGCCGGAATCGTGGCGGCGGTGTTTCTGTATGGTGCCGTCAGTTTCTCGTGGATCGATTCCATTCATGCCGAATTCGACGATGATGCGGTTGATGTTCAGTTGCAGGAGTTCTCTGAACCGCTATCTCCCGGATTGAAGAGGGCTTCGTTTTCCCTCGATGCGGCAGCAGGAAGATACACTATCGATACTGCATCAGACGATCTTTTCCGCGCCAAAGTCAAGACAACGATCGGAAGGTTTGTTCTCGACCGTGAAGCATCAGGTGATGATATTCACCTTCGTTTCAAGCCGGAAGGGAAGGTGCATGTGAAGAGTTGGAGATTCAACCGCGTGCCGAACGCGGCCGACATTCAACTCAATCCGGGAGTTGTGTGGGATATTGATCTCGACGCGGGCGCCGCTGAAGTTGATTTCGACTTGAGTCCGTTCAGGATTTCGCGCTTGAATGTTGACGCGGGCGCCGCTTCGTTGCGGCTCAAACTCGGCATGCCGGCGGAGGAGGATCTGCAATGCCGGATCGAGTCGGGGGCGTCATCGGTCAGGATTGCCATTCCCGAGGATGCGGCATGCGAAATCACTGTCGAATCAGGACTTTCGAGCAAGAGTTTTCAGGGGTTTGAGAAAGCGGGAAGCAATCGCTATCGTACAGAGAACTTCGATGCCGCAGACAAGAAAATCTACATCAGAGCCGAAACCGGGGTCTCGAGCATCCGCGTAAGGAAGTACTGAACAAATCTGCAAAGGCGGGTTGTATTACGACTCTTTGAGTTCCCGAAATAGACCCGCCTTCTTATCCTTCCTCACATTATCCCACCTGAAGCACCTGCCATTCATGGCGATGTACACTCCTGCCGGCAGTGACTGAACAAAAGCGAGTGCGCTTCCCAGGTTGAATAACCCGTCCGAACTTCCGAATTTGTACGGAATCATTGCCCCCGTCAGGACGATAGTTTTCCCTTCAATAGCCGCCATGCCGAGTGCTTTGGCAGTGTGTTCCATCGTGTCGGTTCCGTGAGTAATGATGACGGCGTTCTCCTTTACAGTGCGGCAACGATCGAGGATAGTCTTCCGGTGTTTGTCCGTCATATCCAGACTGTCGATCATCATGAGAGTCTCAATCTGATACGGCACATTGCAGCGGCCGAGCCTCAGCATCTCAGGCAAATGCGTGTCCTTGAAGTAGAGCGTGCCGTCAAGCTCGTTGTACTCTTTGTCGAATGTTCCGCCTGTTATGAGGATTCGAATTGCCATAGAGACTCTCTTGTTCAGATGTTTTTGGTCGTCCAAATGTAAGAATTGTTTCTGAAGAATTCCTGAACCTCCCGTTTTTTGTTGAGAGTGAGCCACTTGTTGCGTATCTTAAGCAAAATTCTGAGAGATGGAGAGATGGTTATTCGTGTTGCGATGCTCGTGGTTGCAGGTTTCGTCTTTGCCGGAACGTCTCACGCACAGGAGCGGGAGCGGCTCTCTGTTGAGAGGATATTTGCCTCGCCCTCATTGTCGGGCGTCAGCGTTAGTGCCATTAAATGGTCTCCCGACAGCAAGAAGATCGCCTATTTGCGTGCCGATGCATCCGCCGGACAGAAGGAACTCTGGGTTTTTGATCCGGGGCAGAAGAGGTCGTCATTGCTGTTGAAGGCAACCGACCTGATTCCAGGCGAGCAGCAATTGTCCCCCGAAGAAGAAAGTGCCCGTGAACGACGAAGGGAATCGGGTTCCGGAATCATGCACTATTTATGGTCGCCGGATTCCAAGAAGATGATTATCCCGTTGAACGGCGATATGTTTTCTGTAGATCTGAACAGCAGGCACATTACCCGCCTTACAGAAACTCCGGAGCCGGAGATCGATCCGAAAGTATCACCCGACGGAACATATCTCGCGTACGTTCGCAGAGGTGAAATTTATCTTCTGGATTTGCTGACGAAGTCGGAGAGAAAGCTGACCTCAGGCGCAACGGCAAAAATCAAGAACGGCGTGAGTGAGTTTGTTGCGCAGGAAGAGATGGGCCGCCATACCGGGTACTGGTGGTCGCCCGACAGCAAAAATATCGCGTTTCTTCAAATCGACAACACCAATGTACGTGAATTTCATATCGTCAACTATCTGACGGACTATTCCGACGTGACTGTACAGGAATATCCGAAGGCAGGAGAGGCGAATACCGTTGTCCGAGTGGGTATTGTGCCGGTGTTTCCCGGAAAGACAACGTGGCTGAATCTCGGAGTAAATACGGATGTGTACGTGCCGCGGGTAGAATGGTTCCCCGACGGCCGACGGCTTGCTGTACAAATCCAATCCCGCGATCAGGATACGCTCAGTCTGATGCTGTTCGATCCGCAGCGCGGCACCTCGAGTTTGTTGCTTCGGGAAATTGATCCGTATTGGGTTCGCTTGCATGATGGATTGAAATTTCTCAATGAGGGAAAGGAATTCATCTGGCTGTCCGAACGGGATGGCTACAAACACATTTACTACTACACAACGATTGGAGGAGGACGGCCTGAATCGTCAACCCTCATTCACCAAATTACTCAAGGCAAATGGGATGTTGATGAAGTTGTTGGAGTGGATGAAAAAGCCGGAGTTGTGTACTTCACGGCATTCGAAAAAACTCCCCTCGAACGCCACCTCTACAGTGCCAAATTGGATGGTTTGGGGATGAGCCGGGTTTCAGTTTCAGATGGAACACATAGTATCGTCATGTCGCCGGACGAGCAAGCGTTCGTGGATACTTACTCAAGTACGGGACGTCCGCCGCTGGTTGCGTATATGACGGTGTCAAAATCAGCGGCAACGATGATTGAGGAGAATCCGGTTGATGAGTTGGAACGCTATGACCTGCCGAAACCGGAATTTCTGACAATCAAATCCGCCGACGGGAAACACGATCTTCACGCATACATCATCAAGCCTTCCAACATAATCGAGCAAAAACAGTATCCCGTGATCATGTACCAGTACAACGGGCCCACATCCCGTGTTGTTGAAAACGCATGGCAGGGAGTGCGGATGCTTTGGCACCGATCAATGGCGGCACAGGGGTATATTGTGTTTGCCGTTGACGGAAGGGGAACGCCCGGTCGGGGACGCGGGTTTCAGAATATGCTGCACAAGCAGCTCGGCACAATTGAACTGGAAGATCAGCTTGCAGGTGCCGCGTACGTGAAGTCGTTGCCGTATGTCGACTCGACGCGTGTCATGATGTGGGGGAAGAGCTACGGCGGGTTCATCACCTGTCTGGCGATGTTCACGACAACAGCATTCAAGCTCGGCATCGCCGTTGCACCGGTGACTGATTGGAAAAACTACGACACGCATTATACCGAACGCTACATGGAACGCCCGCAGGAAAATCCCGACGGCTATCGCAACAGTTCGCCTGTGAATCATGCATCAGGCCTTAATGGAAAATTCCTGTTGCTTCACGGCGTTGTTGACGACAATGTTCATTTTCAGGATTCGATGATATTGGTGGATGCCCTGCAGAAGGCAAACAAACAGTTTGATTTTATGGCGTATCCGGCAAGCACGCACAGTTTTTCGGGGCAGGTTGCCGGTACGCATTGGTACAATCTTATGACTCGCTACATTCACGATAACTTGTAATACTTACCGCTGCAAGGAGAACGCTTTTATGCCCGATACGCTGACGATCATTGACAATCGAACCGGAAAGAAGTATGAAATGCCAATCACGCACGATACCATCAGGGCGATGGATCTTCGCCAGATCAAGGTGAAGGATGATGACTTCGGGATGATGACATACGACCCGGCGTTCATGAACACCGCCTCGTGCATCAGCAAGATCACCTACATCGATGGCGACAAGGGAATTCTGCGCTACCGCGGATATCCCATCGAACAGTTGGCAGAGAAAAGCAGTTTCCTTGAAACGGCGTGGCTGTTGCTGCACGGGGAATTGCCGACGAAAGCAGAATATGAACAGTGGACGCATGACATCACGATTCATACGATGATTCATGAGAACATCAAGAAGTTGATGGACGGATTCCACTACGACGCCCACCCGATGGGAATGCTCATCAGTACCATCGGGGCTCTCTCCACATTCTATCGTGACGGCCGCGACGTACGAAATCCTGAATCGCGCCAGAAACAGATTTTCCGCCTGATCAGCAAGATGCCGACAATTGCCGCGTTTGCGTACCGGCATAGTCAGGGAAAGCCGTACGTCTATCCCGATAACTCGCTCAGCTATATCAGCAACTTCATGAGCATGTTGTGGAAGATGACCGAGCCGAAATACGAGCCGCATCCGACGCTGGTGAAAGCACTCGACATTCTCTTTATTCTTCACGCCGATCATGAACAGAATTGCAGTGCCAACGCAATGCGTAGTATCGGCAGTTCAGAAATCGACCCGTATTCGGCAATGGCCGGAGCGGCAGCCGCATTGTACGGCCCGCTGCACGGTGGCGCAAACGAAGCCGTACTCCACATGCTCGATGAAATCGGGACGAAAGAGAATGTTCCCGACTTCATTACCAAAGTGAAGGGCGGCAGCGGTCGCCTGATGGGCTTCGGCCACAGGGTGTACAAGAATTACGACCCGCGGGCAAAAGTCATTAAACGCCTTGCAGACGAGGTGTTTGAAGTTACCGGCCGCAACCCCAAGTTGGATATTGCACTGGAGCTTGAAAAGATTGCCCTTGAAGATGAGTATTTCATCAAGCGGAAGCTGTATCCGAATGTTGATTTTTATTCGGGACTTATTTATCAAGCAATGGGATTTCCTGTTGAGATGTTTGCCGTGCTCTTTTCGATCCCGCGTACGGTGGGTTGGCTCGCCCAGTGGAATGAGATGCTGAACGACAACGAGCAGAAAATCGCCCGCCCGCGCCAGATTTATCTCGGCCACGACACACGGGACTATGTTGTGATGAGCAAGAGGGGATGAGTTTTCGGCAGAGAGTTCTGCCGCAGTCAAGTTGTAGAAGCAACGTTCTTTTTCAAAGCCTGTTCTTCTTTTTTCTTCACATCGAAGAGGAACAGGCTTTTTCTATTTCCCCCAAATAACATGAGGAGTTATCACATGAACGGAACAACCAATCATGTTCTGAACCACAACGATCTGTACCGTTTGCCCTGGACCCTTCCGGACAATGCCATCAGTTGGCTTGAGCCGACGAGTGCCTGTAATTTGTACTGCGACGGATGTTACCGGAAGAACGAATCGAACGCACACAAATCGCTGGAGCAAGTCCGAAGAGAGCTGGATATCTTCAAAAGTCTGCGCAAAACAGACGGCATCTCGATTGCGGGCGGCGACCCGTTAGTTCATCCGCAGATCGAGAAGATAGTCGAGATGATTGCGAAAGACGGACAGAAGCCGATCATCAATACGAACGGACTTGCGCTGACGAAGGAGAAGTTGCGAGCGTTAAAAGACGCGGGTATCGAGGGATTCACGTTCCATATCGACAGCGGCCAGCAGCGCCCGCACATGAAAGGGAAGACGGAACTTGAACTGAACGATCTCCGACTCCATTATGCCAGGATGCTTGCGGAAGTTGGCGGAATTTCCTGCGCGTTCAACGCAACAGTGTACGAACACACTTTGCAATACGTCCCTGACATTGTCGAGTGGGGACAGAAACACATCGACATTGTGAACATCCTTGTTTTCATAGCCTATCGTGCCGCTCCCGTACACAAAGGCTACGACTATCTTGTCGGCGGGCAGAAGGTGGATATGTCGCCGATTATGTATGCTATCGACAAGGATCGACAAATCTCCATCATGTCGACCGATATTGTTCAAAAGATTCGGACAAAATATCCCGATTTCCAACCCTGCGCGTATCTGAACGGCACCGAACGTCCCGATCACTTCAAGTGGCTTCTGACGCTTCGCATCGGAACGAAGGACAAGATATTCGGGTATGCCGGTCCGAAATTCATGGAACTCTCGCAATCTCTCCACCATTTCGTGAACGGTTCGTATCTTGCATACACAAAGCCGAAGGTCCTCGGTCGGGCCAAATCAATGCTGGCGCTTTCGCCGCTGGACAAGGGGCTTTCGCGTACGACATCGGCATATTTGCATGACGCATATCGCAATCCATCCCTCTTCTTCAAGAAACTGCATATGCAATCCATCATGATCATTCAACCGGCGGATTTCATGCAAAACGGCGCCCTCAGTATGTGTGACGGATGCCCGGATATTACGGTGTTCGATGACAAGCTGGTTTGGTCGTGCCGCATGGAAGAGTTGACGAACTTTGGCGATTGGGTGAGGGCAGTTCCGCAATCTCCGCAACCAACTTCACAAGCTTAACCTTCAGAAAGGGGGAGTGAAGCAGTAGCAGGCTGTCGCACTCTTGCTTCACTTTCCCCTGAGTGTTGCGTTGATTCTCTGCTCAGAAATGTGAATCTTCCATCCGGCACTCCGAACATCCGTACTCCCATGACTTCTCCATGGTAACGATCTACCATTTTCTTGACAATGAAATAAAGCGGCTCACAATCAAGGAGCTTGCGCATTCCTTGCCGCGGCAGCAGGGGGTGTATTGGATTGATATGGAGAATCCATCGGACGCCGAGGAGGAGACGCTGCTCGTGGGGTTGCTGGATATTCATCCGCTTGCGATAGAGGATGCGCAAGGAGGGATGGAGGAGGAGGGGCATCTCCCCAAAGTCGAGAGTTTCGGCGGCTACTTGTTTGTGATTTTCAATCCCGTTGAGGGATCATATAATAGCGAAAAGGAGGATCTCGCTGGCGGAATCGAAATCCGGACAACGCAACTCAGTACATTCCTGATGAAGAACGTGCTTGTAACGCATCACTACAAGCCGTTGCGCTCGATCACTAACGTGGCGCAATTGTGTGCCAAGAATCCCGCAACCCTCGGCCGCGGGCCTGACTATCTCTTTCATCTCATCATCGACGATGTCGTCGATAATTATACCCCGCTTCTCGACGCACTCGACAGCGCCACCGACAGCATGGAAGACGAGGTGTTCAAAGATCCGTCGCAACATACAATGCAGCGCATTCTTCAGTTGAAGAAGAATATCATGACCATCCGACGTATTGCCATGTACCAGCGCGAAATGCTGAACCGATTGTCACGGGGGGAGTTCGAACTGATTACACGTGACGAGATGGTGTATTATCGGAATGTGTACGATCATCTTGTCCGCATGGCTGACCTGACGGATTCCTATCGTGACGTAATGTCGGGGCTGCTGGATGCATATCTCTCGGTTACATCAAACAAACTTTCGCAAGTGATGAAAGTGCTCACGATCATCTCCACAATCTTCCTTCCTTTGAGCGTTATTACCGGTTTCTTCGGAATGAACTTTGAATTTCTCCCGTGGCTCCACCTCGAACATGGCCATATGCTGGCAACAATTTTCATGATTGTTGTCGCGGGAGGCATGTTGATTTGGTTCAGAAAGAAGAAATGGATCTGACTCGCCGTATTCTTCAACTTGTCGCAGGCACACTTCTGTTAAAGTGCTGTGTGTATTTTCAACAGTGATTGCGAGTTGCTGAAAAAAAATCCACCGGTTTTCTTGACACTCAAACGCATGTAGCGTATATTTGAAGCCATTGCAAGTCGATTTCCTGCTGGCCAGACGCATTCTTTTCCTCGAAGTACCCGTCAGTTACAGCGTTGTGAATCTCCGCTTGCGCCGAAGTGTTTGTTCTCTATCATTAAGTCAAGGACATTAGGTTTCGATGGCCCAGATTTTTCACCCCAGCATGAGAGTCGTCTCGCGGGCCAGCATTCTTGCGTCGCTTATTGTCATTGGCTTCATCGGCTGGGTTGGTTGGGATTGGTACCGCTCAGGATATTTCACAGGCGTAAATGTACCCGTTGAGCAACCCGTACCCTTCAGCCACGAACATCACGTAAACGGACTCGGCATCAGTTGCGGATATTGCCACACCTCAGTTGAAAAAGCGGCCTTCGCCGGAATTCCCCCGACACATACGTGCATGACCTGTCATTCGCAGATCTGGACAGGCGCGCCAATGTTGGAACCGGTGCGGGCAAGCTACAGAACGCAAAAACCTCTGGAGTGGGTGAGAGTTCACGACCTTCCTGATTTTGCATACTTCAATCACAGCATTCATGTCAACAAAGGGATGGCATGCCAGGTGTGCCACGGCGATGTGAATATCATGCCGCTGACCTGGAAGAGCAGCACGCTGCAAATGGCGTGGTGCCTTGACTGCCACCGCGCTCCGGAGAAGTACATTCGCCCCGTCGAAGAGATTTACAATTTTGATTACAAACCACCTGCCGACCAGATTGCATTCGGAAAGGAACTGGTGAAGAAATACAACGTGCAAGTGAAACAGCTTACCGACTGTTCCATCTGCCACAGATGAGTATCTGAATTGTTGAATGAACGAGAACAAGATCTTTGACATAGAAGAAATAAGGGCAAAGCTCTCCGGTAAAGAGGGAAGAGAGTATTGGCGGAGCCTCGATGAAATTGCCGAAACTGATGAGTTCAGGCAATTCCTCGAAAAGGAATTTCCGCGGGAAGCTTCATCGTTGCCGGAAGGGTACAGCCGCAGAGATTTCCTCAAAGTGATGGGGGCGTCGCTTTCAATGGCAGGCCTGACGGCTTGCATTCAGCAACCTGAAGAGAGGATCGTTCCTTATGTCAAAGCTCCCGAGATGCTTGTTCCCGGCAAGCCTTTGTATTATGCGACAGCATTCGTTCTTGGAGGCTACTCAACGGGCGTTCTCGCAAAAAGCCACATGGGTCGTCCCACAGGTATTGAAGGAAACCCCGACCACCCGGCCAGCCTTGGCGCCGCAGACATTTTTGCGACTGCATCACTTCTCAATCTTTACGATCCCGACCGTTCACAAGTCGTAACAAACAAGGGAACCATCAGCAGTTGGGATAGATTCGTTCAGTCTGCCCGTCTGCAACTTGACGCGCAGCGGGCTTTGAAGGGTGCCGGATTACGCATCCTTACCCAGAACATTACATCACCGACATTGGGCTGGCAGATTCAGTCAATTCTTGCCGGGTTCCCCGAAGCGCGTTGGCATCAGTACGAGCCGTGCGGACTTGATAATGTCCGGGAAGGAACAGCTCAACTTTTCGGTGAATATCTCAATCCCAGATACAAGTTCGACAAAGCTGATATCGTCGTATCTCTCGACGCAGATTTCCTCGGAACGGGTCCGGCGAATGTACGTCATGCCCATGATTTTGCCAACCGCCGTCGCGTGAGCGGAACGAATGCCGCCATGAACCGTCTGTATTGTGCCGAAAGCACGCCGACGATTACCGGCGGGATGGCAGATCATCGCTTCCGCATGAAGGCAAGCGAAGTTGAAGCGTTTGCACGCACGCTCGCTGCTCGTTTTGGTGTAGCCGGTGTCTCGCCTGCAGCCACGTCGGTTGACGAGAAAGTCATTGGGGCGGTAGTGAGTGATTTGCAGAAGCATCGGGGATCAGCAATTGTTGTTGCGGGAAACCATCAGCCTGCTGTTGTTCACGCCCTTGCTCATGCGATGAATGCAGCGCTCGGTAACATCGGGAACACGGTGGAATACACGCAACCTGTCGAAGTGCAGGCAATCAATCATGGTGAATCGTTGAAATCTCTTGCCGACGATATTGCCAAAGGTTCTGTTGACATGCTGCTGATTCTCGGCGGCAATCCTGTATATGATGCCCCGGCAGATGTGAAGTTCGGCGACCTCCTGTCGAAAGTGAAGTTCAGCGTTCATCTCAGCCCGTTTAATGACGAGACAAGCGAACTGTGTCAATGGCATGTTCCTGAATCTCATTATCTCGAAACCTGGAGTGACGCGCGGGCATTCGACGGAACCGCAACCATCATGCAACCGCTTATTCTTCCTTTGTACGGAACGAAATCCGCACATGAGTTGCTCGACGAGTTGTTCGAAGCGGGACGTTCAGGTGAGGATGTTGTGAAATCGTACTGGAAGACAAAGAACGCCGGCGCCGCATTTGATATGTGGTGGAGAAAATGTCTGAACGACGGCGTTGTGGGTGGTACGGCATTGCAGCCGAAGCAGGTTGCTGCAAGAAGTGTTGATTGGAAATTCACGGCCCCCGCCGCATCAGGAATGGAAGTGATGTTGCGTCCCGATCCGTCTGTATATGACGGACGGTTTGCGAACAACGGATGGCTTCAGGAACTTCCAAAACAAATTTCACGCCTGACGTGGGAGAATGTCGCGTTGATGAGTCCGACTACCATTCAGAAGCTCGGAGTGAAGAATGGCGACTTGGTCGAAATCTCTCGCAACGGCGCAACGGTGAAGGTGCCGGCCTGGACACTGCCGGGTCACCCTGATGAATCCGTCACGCTTCATCTCGGATACGGTCGAACAAAAGCCGGACGCGTTGGTGACGGGATTGGCGTGAATGCATTTGCGTTGCGGACTTCAGCGAATCCCTGGTTTGCCGGTGGAGTCGAAATCCGGAAGACAGGGGAATGGCGCAAAGTGGCTTCCACACAAGATCATTGGAGTATGGAAGGCCGGCCGATTGTTCGTGAAACGACAGTCGATGACTATCTTGCACATCCCGAATTTGCCAAACACATGGCACACGTGCCGACGGACAAGGAATCGTTCTATCCGCCTTTTGAATACGACGGCTACGCGTGGGGGATGACGATAGATTTGAATGCGTGTACGGGCTGTAATGCCTGCATGATTGCATGCCAATCGGAGAATAACATTCCGGTTGTCGGTAAGGCTCAAGTTGAGAACGGACGCGAGATGCATTGGATCCGGGTTGACCGCTATTATGTCGGGAACGACCTTGATAATCCTGAGCTCGCGGCAATGCCTGTTGCGTGCCAGCATTGCGAAAATGCGCCATGCGAGCCTGTATGCCCCGTCGCCGCAACGACACACGACCACGAAGGACTGAACGTGATGACGTACAACCGCTGCGTCGGCACGCGTTATTGTTCCAACAACTGTCCGTACAAAGTCCGCCGCTACAACTATTTCCAATACTCCGACACGAAAACGAAGTCGTTGCAACTCATGCATAACCCCGACGTTACGGTGCGCAACCGCGGTGTAATGGAGAAATGTACATATTGTGTACAACGCATCAGTGCTGCACGAATCGAGGCGAAGAAAGAGAATCGTCTTATTCGGGAGGGCGAGGTTGTGACGGCGTGCCAATCGGCATGTCCGGCTCAGGCGATTACATTCGGCGACATCAACGACAAGAACAGCAAAGTGTCTAAAATGAAAGCCGAGCCGCGGGACTACGGCCTGCTCTCGGAACTCAACACAAAGCCGAGAACATCGTATCTCGCAAAACTCAGAAATCCCAATCCGGAACTTCAATCTCTTCGCCCGAAAGCAACAACAGATCACCACGGATAGCAACTTGGCAAACCATCACCATACTGACACATTGGAGCGTCCCGAGCCGCTTGTCGCGCCGAAGGAAACTTACGGCACGATTACCGACAAGATAGCCGGCGACGTTCTTCACACAAAGACGCCGAAGGCAATGATGGTGACGCTGGCGATCACCTCGGGACTTCTGCTCGTGTTTGTTCTGTCGATTGGGGCGGTGTTGTTGTTCGGCCCGGGAGTCTGGGGAAACAACAATCCCGTCGGCTGGGCTTTTGAAATAACAAACTTCGTCTGGTGGGTCGGTATAGGTCACGCGGGAACGCTGATCTCGGCAATTTTGCTTCTGCTTCACCAGCATTGGCGCAACGCCATCAACCGTTTCGCAGAAGCGATGACGTTATTTGCCGTTATGTGTGCGGGACTTTTTCCGGCGCTGCACACAGGCCGCCAGTGGCTCGACTATTGGCTGATTCCGTACCCGAACACGATGGGCATGTGGGTGAACTTCCGCAGCCCGCTCATCTGGGACGTGTTTGCTGTGACAACGTATCTCACGGTCTCCTTCATGTTCTGGTTTGTGGGATTGATTCCCGACCTTGCGGCAATGCGCGATAAATCAACCAAGCATTGGCAGAAAGTCATCTACGGAATTCTGGCGATGGGCTGGCGAGGTTCGGCACACCATTGGCATCGCTATGAAATGTCGTACTTGTTGCTTGCGGGACTTGCAACGCCGTTGGTTGTTTCCGTTCACTCCGTTGTGAGTTTTGACTTTGCGGTGAGTTTGCTTCCGGGCTGGCATGCGACGATCTTCCCGCCGTACTTCGTTGCAGGCGCAATCTATTCGGGCTTCGCGATGGTTATCACACTGATGATTCCCGCCCGAAAATGGTACAAGCTCGAATCGTTCATCACCGACCGCCATCTTGACTATATGGCGAAGATCATGCTTGCGACGGGGCTGATTGTGTTCTACGGATACTTGTGTGAACTATTCTTCGCCTATTACAGCGGAAGCTTGTACGAACATTTCATGATGAAGAACAGAATCTTCGGCCCGTACTGGTGGTCGTACTGGCTGCTGATTTTCTGCAACGGATTGACGCCGCAGTTGTTGTGGTTCAAGAAAGTCCGGACGAACATTGTTCTCCTTTTCATCATTTCCATTGTCGTGAACGTCGGTATGTGGCTGGAGAGATTTGTGATTGTTGTGACGAGTTTGCATCGCGATTTTCTTCCATCGTCATGGGATATGTTCCACCCCACGATCTGGGATTGGGGATTGTACCTCGGCACAATCGGCTTTTTCGTATGGCTGATCTACATGTTTGTACGTGTCATGCCGATGATCTCCATCTTTGAAATCAAGCACTTGCTCCCGTGGCGCGGGCGCATCATCGACACCAGTGCGGACGCGAATTGATATGACCTTCTTCGTCAAACGACCCGACATATACGGCTTGATGGCCGAGTTCGACGCACCGGAGAAAATTCTGGCCGCCGCCGAACGGGCAAAGCAGGAGGGCTACCACGACATGGATGCTTTCACGCCCTTCCCGATGGAAGAACTGACTGATGCACTCGGCATCCGGCACTCGAAGTTGTCGTTGTTTGTGTTATGCTGCGGATTGTTCGGCATGTTGTTCGGCTTCTTCTTTCAGTATTGGGTGTCGGTGATAGATTATCCGTTGAATATCGGCGGGCGGCCGCTGAACAGTTGGCCGCAATGGATTCCGGTGACGTTCGAGTTGACGATTCTCTTTTCGGCGTTCGGGGCTGTGATTGGCATGATCTTCCGTAACGGATTGCCGCGGCCCGTTCATCCGGTATTCAATGTCGACCGGTTCGAGTTGGCGACGAAGGACAAATTCTTCCTCTGTATCGAAGCTGTCGATCCGAAATTCGACAAGGAAAAAACACGCAAATTTCTTGAAAGTCTGAAACCCGATTACATTACGGTTGTTGACCACGTTCATACTAAAGATCCATATCATCAGGACGATGAATAGGCTGTGAGATCCGCTATTCGACATATCGGGGCGTTGTCCGTTGCGGCACTGTTGCTTACAAGTTGCAACGACATGTATGACGGTGCCAGAATCAAACCGCTGGAGCGGAGTAACTTCTTCGCGGATGGCTCGTCGTCCCGGCCGCTTCCCGAAGGAACGGTGGCACGGGGTCATGCTGTCAATAACGATTTGCTTAGCACCGGCAAGCTCGACGGCACGTTGGCCGACGCGTTTCCGTTTGCAATTACCGACAGCGTTATTGCACGTGGGCAGGATCGGTACACAACCTTCTGCACACCGTGCCACGGCAGGTTGGGAGATGGAAACGGAATGATCGTGCAACGCGGATTTCCGCGGCCGAATTCGTTTCATACGGATAGTCTCAGGGCGCGCCCTGCAGGATATTTCTTTGATGTGATGACAAACGGCTTCGGGCGTATGTACAGCTATGCTGCAAGCGTTCCCGTGCACGATCGATGGGCGATTGTTGCGTATATCCGCGCATTGCAGCTCAGCCAGCGTGCGACTGTAACCATGCTTCCCGACAACGACAAGAAACAGCTTCCTTAACGGTAAGTAATGAATACGAACGAAGAACTTCTTCCGCAATTCAACCTGTTCAGGCAGCGCGCTATGATGGTAGGCGTTGTCGGGGTTGCAGCTCTTGCTGCTGGGGCGTTGATGTCGGAGGCGGATTTCTTCCAATCGTATCTCTACGGCTATCTTTTCTGGATGGGACTTACACTGGGATGTCTCGGTATTCTAATTCTTCATCATCTCGTGTCGGGCTCATGGGGTCACGTTGTACAGCGATATGTTGAGTCAGGCGCAAGAACGCTTCCCTATATGGCGTTGCTGTTTATTCCCATCATCATCGGGATGAACCAACTGTATCCCTGGACGAATCACGAAGGGCTTGAGCATGTTGTTGAGAAGAAACTCGGTTACTTGAACGTGCCGTTCTTTCTTGTGAGACAAGTGATCTACTTCGGATTCTGGTCGCTTGTGGCGTACTGGTTATCGAAGAATTCACGTTTGCAGGATCAGAGCGGCGATGTACATCTGACTCGCAAAATGAAAATTTTCAGCGGCCCGTCAATGGTGTTCTTTGTTATTACAGTCACTCTCGCTTCAGTTGACTGGATGATGTCACTTGAGCCGGAGTGGTATTCGACAATGTACGGAGTAGGAAGGATTGTCGGTGCTGTGCTGACGGCGCTCGCGTTCTGCATCGTGCTTGTCCGATGGCTCGGCGACAAGAAACCGCTGGCAGACATTCTCACGACCCGGCACATCCACCATCTCGGCAATTTGCTGATGGCGTTCACGGTGTTGTGGGCGTATATTGCATTTTCGGAGTTCCTGATTATCTGGTCTGGAAATCTGCCGGAAGATAACATGTGGCATATCCGCAGGATGAACTCGGAATGGAGTGTTTTTGCTGTTGTGCTTATTGTCGGACATTTCGCGGTACCGTTTGCGCTATTGCTTTCAAGAGGATTGAAGCGCCACATTGAACCGCTATCGCGCATTGCTGTGGGAGTTCTCGTCATGCGGTTGGTAGATCTGTACTGGCTTGTGTATCCCGCATTCAATAATCATGAATTGCACTTTCATTGGCTTTCGCTTGCCGCACCGGCCGCAATTGGCGGCATCTGGTTGTGGTTGTTCATAGGGCAGCTGAAGAGCCAGCCTCTTTTGCCGCTTAACGATCCACGATTCCACAACGGCATGGCGGAGCAACACTGAGTTATGGCACACAAGCACGAAAATCACGCCAACGATTCAGTCACCCGCGGTCACGAGACGAGTGATGTGGATGTCAAAAGCGTTGCGATCAGCGGCATTCTGTTGTCAGCAGGGCTGATGGTTGCGGGAATCCTCTTCTCGTGGTGGGTGTACAGCATTTTCCAATCGCATACGGCCGTCCCCGAGGCTCCGGCGATAACGTTTGCGGTTCCTGATTCGGCAAAACTTCCGTCTGAGCCCCGTCTGCAAGCCGATCCGAAGGTAATACTGGTGCCGTTTGTCATGTCGCAGGATTCGATTCTTGCCAGTTACGGATGGGTGAGCAAAGATTCCGGCATTGCGAGAATTCCCATTGAGCGGGCGATGGAATTAGTAGTGAAGAACGGATTGCCCGTTCACAGCAAATAGGGATGATGTTATTTGGTTGATCAGACGAAAATCCTCCAAGAGCATATGAAGAAAGAAGACGAATGAAATTACTGGCACTTACGCTTATCACTGTTGTTCTTGTGTCGTCGGCTTCATCGCAGATGATGGATCCGACGAAGGCAGCGGCGCGGGCGTTTACGGAAGTCGGCATAGACCAGAAACTGAATGATCAGATTCCGCTTGATCTCAAATTCAGGAATGAAGAAGGAGATACGGTCGAACTCGGTTCGCTCTTTCACAAGAAGCCCGTTATCATTTCGCTCGTTTACTACAATTGTCCGATGCTCTGCACGCAAGTGCTGAATGGTATGGTTCAAACCTTCAGAACGTTGAAGTTCACAGCGGGGCAAGAGTTCGATATCATTACGGTTAGTATCGACCACGCCGAGTCACCGGAAATGGCAGCAGACAAGAAGGACACGTACGTCACTGAATACGCCCGGGCGGGAGTTGATAAAGGCTGGCATTTTCTGGTTGGCGATTCCCTTTCCATCAAGAAACTGGCTGATGCCGTCGGATTCTATTTTGTGTATGATCCGCCGACGAAGCAATTTGCTCATGCCAGCGGTATCATGGTGGCAACGCCGCAAGGGAAGCTTGCCCGGTATTTGTACGGCATTGAATACGGCGCAAAAGATTTGACGTTCTCGCTGATGGAAGCGGCGCAGGAAAAGATCGGATCTCCGGTCGACAAGCTGTTGTTGCTGTGCTATCACTACGATCCCACAACGGGTAAGTACGGAATGGTGGTAGCAAACCTCCTGAGGGGTGGCGGGGCCCTGATGATTCTGATTCTTGGCGGATACATGTTCTTCAGTTTCCGTCGTGACAAAAAGAAAGCGCTTTCCATCTCCAAAGCGCAATTGAACTGATTATCAATATCAATCTTGACGATGTCGAGTTTTCCCTTATTGCCGGATAGCGCTTCAACCATTTCAGACCAGATCGATGCATTGTTCTTCTTTCTGGTTGCCGTCAGCGTGTTCTTCAGTCTGATCATTACTATTGCGCTGGCATTTTCGGCAGCGCGATACAGAAAAGGCTCGACGGCAAGCCGCAAAGGAGCATTGAGCGACTATCTTCCGCTTGAACTTGCGTGGTCGATCATTCCGTTGATTATTGCCATGTTTATTTTCGGCTGGTCGGCGAAACTGTATCTCGACATGCACGTTGCGCCGGCGAATGCTATGGAAGTGTACGTCGTCGGCAAGCAATGGATGTGGAAGATTCAACATCCCGGCGGCAACCGGGAGATCAATGAGCTGCATGTTCCCGTAGGCCGGCCGGTGAAACTCATCATGACTTCGCAGGATGTGATTCACAGTTTTTATATTCCCGCGTTTCGTGTGAAGCAGGACGTGCTGCCCGGCAAGTACACGACGCAGTGGTTTGAAGCAACGAAACCGGGCGAATATCATTTGTTCTGTGCCGAGTACTGCGGTACGTCCCATTCAGGAATGATCGGGAAGGTGATCGCCATGGAGCCTGCCGATTACGAGAAGTGGCTGTCGGGAACCAGCAGCGCCGGTATTGCAATGGCATCAAGCGGAGCAGAGGTGTTCGAACGTTTCGGCTGCAAAACGTGTCACCGGCAGGATACAGGGCTGCGCGGACCCGCACTCGACGGACTCTGGGGCAAACAGGTGAAACTCGCTGACGGGAAAACGATAGTTGCCGATCAGGAGTATATCCGTGAGTCGATTCTCAATCCGGGAGCAAAAACTGTTGCGGGCTACCAGCAACTGATGCCGACGTACAAAAACCAATTGACCAACGAGCAGGTAAACCAGTTAATTGAATATGTCCGGTCGCTTTCCGCGACCCAAGAAAATCAAGGAAACAACCAATGAGCAACACCGTCCATCACAGCGTTGTTGACCGCGAGAATGACTACATCCACGCCGGCTACGGCCTCAAATCGTGGTTGCTGACGGTTGACCATAAGCGCATTGCGATTCTCTACCTCATCTCTATCACCATCTTTTTCTTCGTGGGCGGGTTCTTTGCCTTTCTTCTGCGCCTCGAACTGATGACGCCGGCAGGGGATATCGTCTCGGCGGAAACGTACAACAAGCTGTTCACGATGCACGGTGTCGTGATGATTTTCTTCTTCCTGATTCCGTCAATACCGGCTGTGCTCGGCAACTTCCTCGTTCCATTGATGATCGGGGCAAAGGATCTTGCGTTCCCGAAGCTTAACCTCATGAGCTGGTATGTGTACAACATCGGGGGAATTTTTGCGCTGTATGCCCTTGTGAACGGCGGCGTTGATACGGGCTGGACATTCTACACGCCGTACAGTTCAACTTACTCGCTGTCGAATGTTGTGCCTGTGGTGATCGGGGCGTTTATTCTCGGATTCTCATCCATTCTTACGGCGTTGAATTTTATCGTCACGATTCACAAAATGCGGGCGCCGGGACTTACATGGTTTAAGCTGCCGTTGTTTATCTGGGCGAGTTACGCAACGAGCATCATCACCGTACTCGCGACTCCCGTTATTGCTATTACCCTCTGTCTGTTGTTGTTTGAACGTTTGATGGGTGTCGGAATTTTTGACCCCGCGCTTGGCGGCGATCCGATTCTGTTTCAGCATCTGTTCTGGTTCTACTCGCATCCCGCCGTCTATATCATGATCATCCCGTCGATGGGGGTAATCAGCGAAGTGGTAACGTGCTTTGCGCGAAAGCGAATTTTCGGGTACAAGTTTATGGCGTACGCTATCATGGCAATCGCCATCTTCGGATTCCTTGTGTGGGGGCACCACATGTTCATCAGCGGGCAGTCGGTGTATGCAGGATTCGTATTCTCGGCGTTGAGTTTCATGGTTGCCATCCCCTCCGCAATCAAGGTTTTCAACTGGACAGCCACGTTGTACAAGGGACATATCGAATTCAGGACGCCAATTCTGTACGCGTTCGGTTTCATCGGCTTATTCACGATCGGGGGATTGACGGGTCTGTTCCTCGCGTCGCTGGCAACGGACGTTCATCTTACCGATACCTACTTTGTTGTTGCCCACTTCCATTACATCATGGTCGGCGGAGCAGTGATGGGCTATCTTGGCGGTATTCATTTCTGGTGGCCGAAGATGACGGGGAGGATGTACAACGAAGCGTGGGCGAAGTTCTCGGCACTGATTCTCTTTGTGGGTTTCAATCTGACATTCTTTCCCCAATTTGTTCTGGGCTATCTCGGCATGCCGCGTCGCTACTACATTTATCCCGACGAATTTCAGGTGCTGAACGTCCTGTCGACCGCCGGAGCAACGATTCTCGGCCTCGGCTACATCATTCCGATGGTATATCTGCTCTGGTCGCTGCGTAAGGAAAAGAACGTTGGCACAAACCCATGGGGCGCAACCGGATTGGAATGGACAACACAGTCGCCGCCGATAACGCACAATTTTGAGAAAACGCCGGTTGTTACCGGCGAGCCGTATGTTTATCAGGAGGAGGAAAAGGTTGTCGAATAATTCCGACAGCGCCGTGGGACATGCCCACCATTTCACCGACATGGATCAGCAGCGTGAGGCAAGCACGCTGGGCATGTGGACGTTTCTCGTTACCGAAATCATGTTTTTCGGCGGATTGTTCGTTGCCTATGCGCTGTATCGCTCGATGTACCCCGAGGCATTTGCCGAAGCAAGTCTCCGCCTCAATCTCCTATTAGGCGCTATCAACACAGGCGTACTGATTTGCAGCAGTCTCACAATGGTACTCGCTGTGCGCGATGCACAGTCAGGAAAGGTAAAGGGACTTGTCCGGTACCTTATTGCAACGATTGTGCTTGGATCGGCATTTCTCGTCATCAAGGCGTTCGAGTATTCGCACAAGATTCATGAGCATCTGATTCCCGGTTCGTCGTTCCAGTTTGCCGGGCCGTTCGGGCAGCAAGCAGAGATGTTTTTCTCCCTCTATTTCATGATGACCGGTTTGCACGCAATTCACATGATTATCGGCATCGGCGTGCTGTCGGTTCTTCTCTATCAGGCAAAAAGGGGACGCTTCACAGCGGAGTATTATTCACCGATTGATGTTGCCGGCTTGTACTGGCATTTTGTTGATGTTGTATGGATTTATCTCTTTCCATTATTGTATTTAGTCAGCAGGCATTGAGCATGTCACAACACGTTATCCCTCAGAAAGTGTATTACCTCGTCTTCGTGACGCTGATTCTTCTGACGCTTGTCACGGTTGATGTTGCGTTCTACAATTTCGGCTTTTTGAATATCTACATCGCAATGGGTATTGCAACAGTCAAAGCAACGATTGTTGCGTTGTACTTCATGCACTTGCGGTACAATCCGCGTCTCACATGGCTGTTTGCGGGAGCCGGAATTCTCTGGCTCTTCATCATGTTCGTCCTCACGATCGCCGACTACATTACTCGCTGATGGGAATGAAACTGTTCTTCGGAGCAACGTTGGGGGCCCTTCTACTGTCCGGTTGCTACAAGGAACAGCCGCATCTTGCCGACCGCACGATCATCGATCTCACGTATCCCTTCGACAGCACAACCATTTATTGGCCGACTGAAAAGGGCTTCCGGTTTGAGAAAGGATTTGAAGGAATAACGCCCAACGGGTTCTTCTATTCGGCCAACACATTTTCGGCGCCGGAACATGGCGGCACACATCTCGATGCCCCGATCCATTTTGCAGAAGGGAAGAATACCGCCGATGAGATTCCAATCGAGAGGTTTGTGGGGATCGGTGTAGTCGTTGATGTGTCGGAGAAATGCGCTGCTGACAGGGACTATCAGGTTTTGATCGAGGATTTTGTGGAATGGGAGAGACAGCACGGAGAGCTTCCGAACAATTGCATCGTTCTGCTGCGAACAGGTTTCGGCAAGTACTGGCCTGATCGCGTGCAATATATGGGAACGGCTGAACGTGGTCCCGAAGCTGTTGCGAAGCAGCGATTTCCCGGGTTGCATGCTGAGACGGCGAAGTGGCTTGTCAGTAGCCGCCCGATCAAGGCAATCGGCATCGATACGCCGAGCATCGACTACGGTAAGTCTGTGTATTTCGAGAGCCATGTTGCACTCTTTACTGCAAATATCCCGGCCTTTGAAAATGTTGCCAATCTCGACCAATTGCCCGAGGCCGGTTTTTCCGTCATTGCCCTTCCTATGAAGATCAAAGGAGGAAGCGGCGGACCGTTGCGGATTATTGCGCTGCTCGATTGAATCGGGTCTTCGATCAACTACCAATTAACTTCTTCCTTTCGTACATTTAAATCACGCGTGCCGGGCTGCAGAACTGGCACGGGGGCTTGTACGATTCCTTCACTCTCTTCTCGATCAACAACATGATCGTTATGAAATTCGGCGGCACTTCCAACGAAGATGCCGCTGCAATGCGCAATGTGATTCGTCTTGTCAAAAACCATATTGACGAGCAACCGGTTGTTGTCATTTCCGCGATCGCCAAGGCGACGAACGAATTGGAGCTGACTGCACGCACTGCGGCCCTCGGCAAGGAAGACGAGGCTATTGCCATAGTCACACGATTGTTCGAGCGTCATAACACAATTATTGACAATCTTCTCGTCTCTCGATCTGTCGCGTCAGAGTTGGAGGGAATCTTCTTTCATCATCTTGCAGAGATCAAGGCACTCGTCAAAGGCATAGCGATCTTGAGAGAACTGACACCGCGAATGCTGGATGCGATCTGCTCGTACGGCGAACGCCTCTCAAGCCGGATCATCGCCGCCGGGTTGCTTGAAGCAGGAGTGGAGTCCGAATGGGTTGATGCGAGAGATTTCATGTTGACCGACGATAACTTTGGCCGTGCGCAGCCCGTCCTGACCGCAGTTGAAGTTAATCTGGAAAAAGAGATTCGTCCGCTTGTGGCACAGCGGAAAGTCCCAGTCACACAAGGATTTATAGGAATAACCCGTTCAGGTGAGTACACAACAATGGGGCGGGAGAGTTCGGATTACTCGGCTTCGATCATCGGCGGGGCAATGAATGCTGCGAAAGTCCAGATTTGGACCGATGTTGACGGGATTCTTACCGCCGACCCGCGTGTCGTGAAATCCGTGAAGAAGTTAAAGCGACTGTCGTTCGAGGAGGCGTTTGAACTTTCGTACTTCGGGGCAAAAGTGCTGCACCCGCGCACGATGCTGCCGGTGATCGAGAAAAACATTCCTGTTCAGATTCTGAATTCGAAGAGAGATGGAACCGGAACGATGGTGGATTTTCACTTCGACGGCAATGAAGAACAACCCGATGCTGTTCGCATCAAATCAATAGCGCACAAGAATGACATTGCTGTCGTCAGCATTTTTCCCCGCAAACGCTTCAGTCCGTATATGTTCTGGGAGGAAATTTTCAACGTGCTGACTGCATACGGCATCACGACGGGAATGACGGCAACTTCGGAGTTCAAGATCGCTTTTGCAGTTGATGAAACAACTGTGAGTGAAGGTCTTGTGCACGAACTGGAGAAGTTCGGCAGCCTAGAAGTCCTGCACAAAAAAGGAAGCATCTGCCTTGTCGGGAAAGGAATGCGCGGTGCCGGAGGAATATTGCCGCGCATCTTTCAAACGCTGCCGGACTTTCAGGTGTACATGATTTCATTCGGAGCGTCGGATGCGAATATTACACTGGTGATTGATGACGAATGCCTGCATGAGGCTGTGAACAACTTGCACGCCGCGTTGTTCGAACACGATGAGCTTCCCGGCATGTTCGAGGAACTCCCGCATTGACACGTGACCGACATCTGCGAGTAAAAACGCTGCGGGTTGCTAAGACACTTGAGAAATTGCTCGGCATTCCCCGACAGACGTCGTCGCTTCCTCCACCCCTTGATATGTTGATTGCAACAATCCTCTCACAAAATACAAACGACAAGAACAGTCACCGGGCGTACACAACTCTACGTGCAAAGTTCCCGCGATGGGATGACGTCGCCAATGCTTCGATGCGCAGCGTGATTGCAGCCATTCGATCGGGCGGAATGGCAAACCAAAAGGCGGCAAGAATCAAAGAAACGCTTCGTGCCGTTAACAATCGTTATGGAACGCATACGCTCTCAGCGTTGAAGCGAAAACCAAATGATGCAGTGTTGGAGGAACTCACATCGTTGAACGGCGTCGGATTCAAGACAGCTTCTTGTGTTCTTCTCTTTTCAATGGGAAGGGATGTGTTTCCCGTTGATACGCATGTGCATCGCATCTGCAACCGACTGGGGCTGGCAAACGGCAGCACGCCCGAAAAGACATTCGAGCAAATGAAAACACTGGTACCGAAAGGGAGGGGCTATTCATTTCATACGAATCTGATTCGTTTTGGCAGAATGATGTGCAAGTCGTCAAATCCCTCATGCGGCGAATGCCCGCTTTTTGATGAATGTCTGTATGAAGGAAAGAAAGAGCGGCAAGGGCGTACCCGAATTCGTTCCACGGCGGATCATAGTTTTATGCTTCTTGATAATGTGCGATGACCGTCGATCGTAATGCTGTGCGGAGAATTCTTGTCATCAAGCTGCGGGCGATTGGAGATGTGTTGCTTTCGACAATCGTGACAAAGAATCTCAGGCTTGCATTTCCGCAGGCGCATATCGATTTCCTGACTGAGCCACCGAGTGTTGATGTCCTGAAAGGCAATCCGCACATCAATGGAACGATGGTTTTTAAGAAGTCAGAGACGGGGAGTATTGAGTTGATCACGCGCGTGCGTCGTGCGAAATACGACATGATTATTGACCTTTTCGGCAATCCGCGTACCGCGTTGGTGACATGCTTGAGCGGCGCCCGGTATCGTGTCGGATACAGGTTCAGAGGGCGAACGTACGCGTACAACATTGTTGCGGAACCGCGAGGCGGTGAGGTTCACAACACTCAATTCAACCTCGATGCCCTAAATGCAATCGGAATTCCTATTCAGGATCGCAGTATCTATTTTCAGTTCGACAACGAGGAAGCCGCGTATGTTGCCCGATTTCTTGCTTCGGCAGGATTGAACGACAAGTTTCTTGTCTGCCTTAACACGGGTGGCGGCTGGTACACAAAGCGTTGGCGGCTTGAGCAGTTTGCCGCGCTGGGCGATCGTCTTGTTGCACAATACGGCGTGCATGTCGTTCTTTCGTGGGGTCGGGGACAGCTCGAGGAGGTTGAAAAGCTCAGGTCGCTTATGAAGCAACCCGCCTTCATTCCTCCCGAAACAACATTGCCTCAACTCGGAGCATTGTTGAAACGATGCTCGCTGGTTGTGACGAACGATTCGGGTCCGATGCATATTGCGGCGGCGTTGGGCGTTCCTGTTGTGGGGATTTATGGCCCGACAAATCCCGTTTTGCAGGGACCTTATGGAACGCAGCATGTTGTTGTCAGGAACGAAAAACTCGATTGCCTTGGCTGCAATCTCACCAAGTGTCCGATCGGGAACCCGTGCATGGTTGACTTGAGTGTCAATGATGTGTTGCGCGGAGTTGAAGAAGTGATAAAGAAAAACAATCTCACACCATGAAAAAAAAGACCCTGCGATCAAAATCTCATCCTAAGAAACCCTCCCGGCGAAGCGTGCCGCGCATTCCGGACTGCAAGCACTTTACCGGCTACAAGCCGTGTTTCCCCAACACACAATGCTACATTGAATGTGTCGAGAACGAGCCGATCGGGACGCGCATTCTCATCGTCAATCTTGATGCGATGGGTAACGTTCTCGTGACGACGAGCCTTCTCCCTGCCATCAAACGAAAATACCCGAAGAGCCATATTTCATGGATCACGCTGAAGAATGCATATCCTCTTCTTCGTAACAATCCCTATATCGACAGGATCTATCAGTGGGAACCCGAGAACTGGATGATCCTGCAACATATCAAGTTCGATCTTGTATTCAGTGTCGATAAATCCCAGCGGTCAGGGGCATTTGTCGCGGGCTTGCAGGCGAAGGAGAAACTCGGGTTCGGCATCAATACCCGCGGACAAATTATTCCGCTGAACAAAGAGGCGAACGAGAACTACATGCTCGGATTGGATGACCACCTGAAGTTCCGTGTGAATCAGAAGACTGTACAGCAGATCCAATGTGAGCAGTTCAAGCTGAAATACGTTCGTGACGAGTACATACTCCAGCTTTTGGAAGATGAGAAGAATTTCTGCTCGTCATATAAGGAAAGCGTCGGCATAAAGAATGATGAATTAGTTGTCGGGTTCAATACCGGCTGTTCGGAGCTTTATCCCAACAAGAAAATGACAATCGAACAGCATGTGCAACTCATTGAGAGCTTGCACTCGCTCGAGCGTGTCAAGCTCGTGCTTGTGGGGGGGCCGGAAGATACTGAACGCAATGCGGAGATCGTGCGCCGGGTTGGGGAGAAAGTGATCAGCACGCCGACGACTGAAGGAGTCAGGCGGGGACTTTGCTATGAGAATATCTGCGATCTGATTATCTCGGGTGATTCGTTTGGTATGCACGCGGCAGTTGCGTTAAAGAAACACGTTCTCGTCTGGTTCGGAGTCAGTTGCTGGACGGAGATTGATTTGTATGAGAGAGGGGAGAAGTTCATCCCTCACGGACTGGAATGTTCGCCATGCTGGAAACGTTCGTGTCCGTACAATCTTGAATGCATTCAGATGATCAATCTGGACGGAATTGTTGCTGCTGTGAAGCGATTTCACGCTTCGTGGAATGAGAAGGAGGCAAGCGTTTAACCAATTCACTTCCCGACCACGTAGTCTTCGAACTTCTTCGTGAGATAGTGGTCTTCCGCGATGAAAGAAATGATCTGCTTGAACTTCTGCGCGTCGGCAAATCCGGGATAGATCGTAATCGGTTCGGAGTCGGATTTCAGGAAGAGTGTGCTGGGATAGCCGTTAATGCCGAACGCCGCCGCAAGTTCACGCTCGGTGTATTGCTGGTTCTTGTAGTTGATCTTCCTTGACGATTCGGCGTTGAGCTTGATAACAACGTAACTTTTGGTCAAGTAATTAGCGACATCTTTGTTCGCGTATACCTGCGAATCCATTTTCTTGCACCAACTGCACCAATCGGTGTACACATCAACCAAAACCTTCTTGTTCGATTTTTGTGCTTCTGCTATTCCCTCGTCAAACGATCTCCACTTCAGAAGAGATGTCTCATTGGCCGTTGCCGACTTGAATTGAAAACCGACAAGAGCTGTGAACACAGCTATGACAACGCCGGTGAGAATTCGTGTTCGGGTGGTTTTGGTCATGAGACTCTCCTGAAATGAGATAATGTACTGATCTGCCTGTTTGATGCAGGGACGGCACAAAGGGGTCAGTCCTTCGGACTACAATTTCAAACCCAATGAAAACGTGTTTCCGCTTCCAAGGTCAGAAGAGAGGGGGGCGAACCCGTAATCAAGACTGAACATTCCGTATTCAACGCCGATTCCGGTGCTGAAGCCGCGGGCATTCGAGCCAAGTTGATAGCCCGCGCGAGCCGCTACAATTCCGTTGAAGAGCCACTCGCCGCCGATGTTTACGTAGGTCTTCTTCTCGGGGAAGATGTGCAGCAAATCGGTCGCAAGAGTAAGTTGCGATGTCATGCTTTCCAGTTCGGTAACGTACGCCGGACCAAAACGAAGAAGTGAAGGGAGGGTGATTTTTTCGTTCCGTAGAGTGTTTGTACTGCCGAGATTTGCCAGTGCCAATCCGACGCTCAGGTTTTCAATCGGGGTTTTGTATTGGACGCCAATGTCGAATGCGAAGCCGTTGGCTTCATCTACAAAAATCTTCTCGTACAAAAACTTTGCTGTAATTCCGATTGCCAGTTCGTCTGAGAAGTAGCGTGCATACGACACACCGAGCGAGTAATCTCTCGACGAGAACGTGCCCTGCAGAGTGCCCGGTCGTGTCCGGATTTCGATGTCCGAGACTGTTGCCGTATTAACCGATATTCCCAATGCGCTTTCATCGTTCAGATTCACTGTTGCGCCGAGGAACTGCGACCGTACATCCTGAATCCACTCCTTGTGCATAAACAGGATGTGGGCATTTGCCTCACCGGCAACCATCAAGCCGGCAGGATTGTAGTGGGTAGCCGCAGCGCCTGAGATTGTAGCGCTCATTGCATCGCCCATCGAGACTCCGCGGCCCGACACTCCAAGCTTGAGAAATGAAAGACCGGATTTTCCGGCTTGTGCGTGTGCAGCGTGCGGCGCCATCAACAACACGAACACAAGTGAGGTAAGGAAGGTGTGTGGATATTTCATCGTATTCTCGTTAGAAGATAACAGAAATCGAAATCATGTGCATGCCCGACGTGGCAAACGGTTCGACGACAAATGCGTAGTTGATGGCCGGAGTCCAATCATCAAAACTCTTGCGGGCGGAGAATCCGAACGCCGGCCTGACGCCGTTACCCTTCTCCTTCAAGTCAACTCTGTCAATCCCCGCCCTGACGCTGACTTCGGGAATGATCGGCACTTCAACCCCGACCTTGAGCATAACGGTTGATTGATTGGTGAACTCGACATCAACCGCTACAATGCCAAGACTGTCCGGCAACTTGTACGCCGCTCCGAATGTGTAGAGACGCGGAAATTTGTCATCGGTTTGCGTTCCGTTCTGGCCATAGAGGGCATTCGTGTTCCACGAATATTTCGAGAGGAGATCGCGAATTGTTCCGCCAAGAGTGATGCTGCCGCTCAGCGGAAACAACGCGCCAATATCAATTCCGAATGTGCTGGAGTTGACGTCGGTGTAGAGGTGATGGTAAAGATATTTGACGTTGAAGCCGATTGCGAGTCCGTTTTTCAGTTGCGTTCCGAATCCGAGAAAGACCTGATTCTCCGATGTTTTCAACGGCCCGGTCGGTTCACCGTCCGAATCACGACCGTCGATGTTGCTGACTCCGGAATTGATGATGCCCGCCGAGATGCCTGCGTTGCCTTTCAGCGGCTGGGCATAGCTGAGGAAGTTCAGCCGGCGGTCGAACGCGAGAATGCCGAATGATGCGGAGATGTTCCGATACCCGGCAAACGGAAGCGCCGCCGGATTGTAGTAGCCAACTGCGTCGCCGCCGGTGACTGCAGTGAGGGCATTTCCCATGCCCATTCCCCGTGCACCAAAACCCATACGACTGTAAGTCCCTGCAGTTCCGCCAATTTGGGCCATAGCAGATGACGCAAATGTGCAACAAAACAAGACGGCTAAAACAGGGCGGGTAAACATCGTTCTTGAATAATGATGGTACAGTTTCATTGCAGCACCATCACCTTTCCCCACAACGGGTCGGCCCCGTCGAGCGTGACGCGGTAGAAATACACTCCGTTGGCAACAATCCGCTTGGTATCATCCCGCCCGTCCCAAATTTCGTCATGCTCGCTTGTTCCCGACCGGGAAGCGTCCTTGATGATGGTTCGTACGCGGTTCATTCCGAAATCGAATACCTCTACAGTAACGTTGGCGGTTCGGCCACCAGTGCTGTAGTGCACGCGGGCAACTTCTTGCCGTGGAGAAAACGGATTCGGGTAGATGTATGTTGTCGATGTGTTGCCGACGGGACGAAATGCCCGCAGTACATGCCACGACTGCCCGAACGGATTTGTGGCATTATCAGTTGTCTTGACGAGTCCGTCGCCGCTGCCGCCATACACCGTATCGCCCGACACGCCGACGCTGAAGAATGCTCTTGATGTAATTCTGAACCCTGTCGCTTTGTCGATGATCGTGCCGGACTGAGTCCATGAAAGTCCGCCATCGTCTGTCCGGAAAATGCCCTCATCGGTTGCGACATACGCGATCGAATCCTTGAACGCAATATCGTATGCCTTCACGCCGTGAAGGAAGTTCTTCCAGATACGGCCGCCGTCATCGGTGTAGCTGACTCCGAATTGCTCGGTTTGACCCTCTGCCTTCCAATTCGTACACCATATTCGTTTTCGTGTTCCGAGTTGTTGGCCGTTGATAGCAATAACCCAATTGCCGAGTATGGGGGCGGCCTGATTCTGTGCTGAAAACTTCGTCCAGCTTATGCCTGCGTCGGTAGATTTGTTAATGCCTCCCGCTGTACCGCACCACACGGTTGTGTCATCTTCGAGGTAGACTGAGAAGGCGAGAAAGTTGTTGTTGCGTCGAGGATCAACAACATATCCGCCAAGAGGATCGTTCGGCGAAATTGAGTTTCTGAGGTCGGAAGGGAGTACAGTCCGCAGCCACGTTTGCCCCCGATTTGTTGACCTGCGCAATCCGCTTGACCAACTTGCAATCCAGACGGCATTGTCATCAAACGCAAGGTCGAAAGTCACGTTCTGTTCCGGAACGATAATGGGCAGAAAATTGATTTGATTCGATCCGTATGTTACGATACTGTCGTTAGCTGCGTCGAGTGTCTGCGGAAGTTGAGTCCAACTGACACCATTATCAAGTGAATAAGTATATCCGGAACCAGTTTGAACCCGTGAATTTGCATCGGTAGGTGAAGGCTTTGAGAAGCCGGTTGCCGTCCAGATTGTGCTCCCTTTGACAGCGAGGGAGAAGATACCCGGATTTGCGAACTGCGGAACGGAGCGGAAACTTTCCCACGACAATCCGCCGGTATTCGTCCGTGCAAGTCCCTTGCTCGTACCGATGAAAACAGCCGGAGTTTCTGTTGCTATATGAGAAACTGAATTGCTGGGAAGGGCGCTCAAGATTTCTGACTGCCGGGCATCAAGTCCGAATGAGTTCATGTTCATGACTTGTGCCGATGATGGCGACACGCCGAGCAGAAGCATCAGACTCGGAAGAAAAAGTAGCTTCATGATTTATCGAATAGTGAAGAATCGTTGGATTGTATTGCTTGTATCGCCGAACGAGTCAATCGCCTGAAAGGTAATGAGTCGTGTAGCCCGTGTGTTTGTCGGCGTTACCGGCAGAAGGATGGAGAACTTGCCATCGCCTGCTATGTCATCGCCGGTTGAAAGGGGAGTAGGAAACCCTTCAAACGTATTGCGTCCGACGCCGCCATCATCTTTCAGGAAGAACTTGGTTGTCAGTGTATCCCGCAGGAAGAACACTTCTGCAATATCGGCCAACCCGTCGGAGTCGGAGGCTGTTGCGGTGAACTGCACCGTGATGAATCCGGTTGTCGGCAGATCAACTGTATCGGGCGAGGTTGCGCTTAACAATTGTGGCGCCGAGTTTCTCCGGGTGAGAGCGAGTCGTCGTTCGATGATGTTGCTGACAAGGCCATCCTGTGAAGTTGACCAGAACTTGATGCGGTAGCGCCCGGCAAGAGTCCGCGGAATAGCGAACTCGAACCTTCCAGTGAAGACGCCATCGTTGGCTGTCAGATCCGGGGCAGAGCCGTCATCCCGCAGTGAGATTCGTGCCACTTCCTCGGTTGTTGTTGGCCGGAGAACCGTTGCAACAACTTCGTGTGCCCCTCCGGTGGCAGCGGCTCTAACACTTACGATTGTGCTGATTTGGTAAAGATTGCCGACAGGAACAAGATTATCGAGGTAGATGCTGTCGGGGGTTGCCGATGCAATACTCAGAAACGGAGTCTTCGTTGGCACATCAATCGTACCGAGGCTGTTCTTCTCGCAAGCCATGAGAAGAATTGCGAGCATCGGTACGAGAAGGTAAGGGATGTATTTCATGAAGGTGTTGTCTTGATTCTTCGTAACAAAAAAGCCGTGCATCCGTTGTCTGTTCGTCCGAAAAAAGAATTTCGGGCATTGACAATGAAAGCGCGGCCTGTAGTTGCTGTTTCTACGTGAATGCATGTGTTGGTAATATCCTGCCTGTTAATCCTAAAAGCGTACCAACACTGCGATAGTTTTTTCCGTATTCGTAATTGCTATGAACTGAAGAAAAGTTATTCAATTGCGATCCGAATGTCAAGCTGATTTTCCATCACATGATATAGGAAATAGGTACAAGGGAGATACACCCGAAGAAAATGACTGCACACAACCAGCCCAATGCCCTGCGAGTCGGATCGAGCGGCGTATCGTCTTCAATAGGTGGCCTGTGCATTTTCCCTCTCCGAATCATGAAGATGAGAATCATCGCCCAGATGAACCACCCAAACCACCCGTACTCAAAATCGATTCCTATCTCTCGCAACATTCCTGAAAGTCCGAGAACCACCAGTATGACAAGAAACGCCTGCGCAATGGTGTGGTATCGGTTTCCGAACATCGAATAGGAAATATGTCCGCCATCGAGTTGCCCGACGGGAATGAGATTCATCGCCGTTACCAACATGCCGAACCATCCGACACAGAGAAAAGGATAGTGGTAGATTTCGTTCATGGGCGGAATAAATGTGCCGGACGGAGCAAACACATCGCGAAACAAGGAAAGAAACAATGTGTTGCCGAAATGAAGCCCACCATCCGGAATTGAGGGAAGAAGTGCATACTCCGGGTGGATGGAATAAAGATACTCCTTGGATGGCAGCGTCTGAAATCCAACCGCAAGTATAACAGCAGTTGCAACAAATCCCGCCAGCGGTCCGGCTACGCCAATATCAAACAATACCTTTCTGGAAGGAATGGCAGATCGCAGCCTTATTACCGCTCCCATCGTTCCAAATGGGTTAAGCAGAAGGAAGGGAGGAAAGGGAATATAGAACGGGAGCGTTGCTTCAACGTTGTGGTACCTTGCGGCGAAGTAGTGGCCAAACTCGTGCGCGCTGAGCATGATGAGAATCAAAACGGAGTATGTCAACCCGGACGAGAAATTTGTGAGCTCCAGTGAATCTTTGGCAAGCCAATCGACGCCGGCGAGAGTTGTTGTGAAGAAGGTGAGGCCAAACAGTATGATGTGAACGGCGTAGCGTTTCCATTGACTGGGTTCGGATTGTGTTTCACGAAAACCTTGATCCATGCGCGTTAAGAGTAAATCGTTCAGAATGCGAGAGTAATCTGCAGAGAAAATATACAGAAAAGCAGGGAATAATCTAAGCGCCAAGACCTGTAAACAAAAAGGCCACCCGGCAAACGCCGCGTGGCCTGCGAATTTCTTGTTCAGACCAACTTACGGTCTGGGTGGATCCGGGATGTTCATGACGCCGCTCTTTGGACGGGGTGGATCCGGGATGTTCATAACGCCGCTCTTTGGACGGGGTGGATCCGGGATGTTCATAACGCCGCTCTTTGGACGAGGTGGATCAGGAATGTTCATTACACCGCTCTTGCTCAACGCATTTGAGATAGCGATGTTTGAGAGTGCTACGATTGCAAGCGTCACCAGAAGTGACCGAAAGCGCTTTGTTGTTTTTGACATGGACAGCTCCCCTTTGTTTGGTTGTATGTTGGTTAGGTTATCGGTTTCCTTTTGGAAATCTTGATAGGTTGTTTCAGATATTTTCTATGCAAGGATTGGAAAATGAACGGCTGGCAAGACAGGCAGGGGGAAACACGGGACACACCGGGAGTGATGTCAGTACAGAAGGAAAACTCCGCTTGTCATACACACTACAGAAGTTTCCCCCATTCTTCTTAAGCGTATCAATACTCAAGCTTTTTGCCTGCACCAATATATTGAAGATACATCGTACTGTCAATCAGAACTTAGAAAATACCTATTGTAACCTATGTTTATAGCAATATCCTCACAAAGAATAACGGAAATTTTGAAATAAATAGCGTTTGCTATTGACTTGCAGTACGACGTTCGATATATTTTTACCGTTACTCCCATAGGGGATCTTGCCAATGAGTTTTGCGAAAAAGATACTGGTACTATGGCTTGCAGTGATTGCGGTCGTGGGAATATCATATTCCTTGCCCCATTTTGAAGTAACAGCAATCCAGTTTCTAGGGAACTCGCTTCAATTCTTACTCCTCATTCTCTCCATTGTGTTGGTTCGCTATGAAACAGTGCGCAAGACGAAGTTCATCTTCGTCAACTTCGCTGCACTGTTTGCAATGGCCATTTTCTTTCACGTGTACAACTTCGTTGGAACTGCATTCTTTGTCGGCGATCCCAAGGCACGATTGTATTATTTCCAGTATGTATCCCATGCGCTGTACTTCTTCCTGCTTGCGTTCGCGATTTGTTATGTGACAATCGACTTACTCTTCCGGGATTTCAAGATCATCCAGAAGTACCTTCTCACCATCGCAATCGTTGGTGGATTCTTCGCATACTACTACTATCCGCAACTTGCGGATTCGCAATATCTCTACAAGACACACGAGATTGCCGAGTGGAAAGAACTCGACAAGGCTTCGGCCCAGTTTGCCCGGGAGTTCAAGACAATCCCTGCTCACACCGAACTTGCTTCATACATGAAAAATGTTGAAGCGCCGTCCTTGAATGCATTGCCTGAAGCCGATCGGGTTCAGAGAGTCGAGGAACTGTACCCGTACCTCTCCGGATCCAACTACAAGAACTTGTTGCTGAAGCCGATCTATCTCAGTTCCATTTACATGTGCGTCCTGACGGTTGGATTGATTCTTCTCTTCTTCGGATACCAGTACAAGAAAGATCCGCCGCAAGGGGCATACATTGAAAAGATGATGTTCTTCTTCCTGATGTTCTGCACGCTGGAAGTATTTCACGCGTGGACATTCATCAAGACTATTGAGTGGCAGAACGCTTTGCAGATTTTTGAAATAGGGCAGTTCTTGTCTGCTGCTGTTCTTGGTATTATTGCTGTATTCTTCGCCCTTCGCCTGCGCTTCATTCGCTCGGCGTACGGCGAGTTCTACGAACATGAAATTGTCGAAAGTCCGTCAACCATCACGCGCTGGAGAGATTCACTGGACAACTTGGTCATTGCCCATTTCTTCAAGCGCAACACGCTCGTCGGACGAATGCTGGTCGATCCCCAATTGAAAACCAAGTAAACGCGAACCAAGCACCTCTGTCCAGGTCCCCTGCGCAATCAAGCAGAGTGTGCCGTTCCAACCATCATCAGTAAGGAAGGTTCTATGGAATCAAAAACAGTACTGGGAGACAAGAAGGCAGGGGGTGCCTTCGAATATCCTATCGTCGGCAAGAGCAAATCCACCGAACAGTTGATTCGCTCGATTCAGAAACTTGCCAAGAGCCGGCGCGACGTCGTTATTGTCGGCGAAGCGGGAGTTGGCAAGGGAGCTGTGGCGAAGAATATCTATCACATGGGCAAGGCCGAGTTGAAGAACGGCAGTACCGAACAACCCTTCATGTCGATCAACCTTTCGGTGGTAGACGACAGAGAGTTGGAGGCTATGTTGTTCGGATTCGACCGTGGAGTCGAGGGATTGCCGTACACATCGAAGCGCGGGTTGTTCGAACAGGCGAATGGTGGTACCGTTCTGATTGAGGAGATTGAAGAAGCAAGCTTCCGCAATCAGATGAAGATCCTCAACTTCATCAACGAACGCAAAACACGCCGGATTGGCGGTGAGGCGAAGGAGAACGTCGATATTCGCCTGATCATCACCATGAAAGATGATCCTGCACAGCTTGTTGAGAAGCGGAAACTGCTGGAAGACTTGTACTCCCGCGTTCTGGAATTCGAGAAGGTCGAAATCCAGCCGCTGCGTCAGCGCGCAGAAGATATCCCGCTTCTCGTAAAACACTTCACAAGTGAAATCTGCCGTGAACTCGGGCTTGGTGAACTGGTTATCGACATCAATGCGATTGATGTGCTGGTTCGCCAGCCGTGGAAAGAAAACATCCGTGAGCTCAAAGCTGTTGTCGACAAGTCCGTACTCTTCTCCAATGACGGACGATTCTCCTTGCCGCCTGAACTGGTTGATGAAAAGACTGAAGTGGTGAAGATGATCAACAACATTATGGCGGGTCAGGAATTCGTTCTCGATAAGTCACTCGATGTTATTGAGAAGGGAATAATCGAGAGGTCGCTTGACAGATTTGGCTTCAACCAATCGAAGGCTGCGCAGTTTCTCGGGATGACGGAACAAACATTCCGTTACAAATTGAAACGGCTCGGTATTGCAAGCGCACGGTCGAGAGGGTAGTTCACAGATACATGTGTGACCACGAAACGCCTTCCGGATTAACCGGAGGGCGTTTTCTTTTTGGCTAACGGAATTGCCTATTTTTCCAGGACACTCTTCTGTTGAGCAAGACTACGGGTGGAAAAAGTACAACATAGATGATGTAGTACAATTCGAAGGGGACAAAATACTGGATCAATCTCATCTGCTTGAAAGTGGTCAAGGCGGGCCGGACGAGCAAGAAATCTGAAATTACTTTGACAGCGAAGGCCGCCAGAACCGGGATGAAATTTCCGGCTAAGAGATTGATGACCAGAAGCATTTTGAACAGAAACCCTGTGGCAAACAACGCGATGCTCTTCAAGTCCATATCCGCGCCACCGATGAACCAACGTTTTTTCTGACGATACAGGCTTGCCCAATCCTCGCACGGCAGGCTTTGTACCAGCGTTGATGCATCAACGGGGAATTTCGCTTTGTATGTGCCTGTTGACGTAACCGCATGGAAAAGGGCATAGTCTTCAGTTATGCTGAATGGAATGTTCCGGTAGCCGCCGACAGCTTCGTATGCTTTCCTTCTCACGGAAAGGTTATTGCCGACAGCCGTAACCGGAAAATGCAGCCGGATTGTTGCTGCTGCAATCGAGAACAGAACAAACCAATCCAATGCCTGAATTGCCTCAAACAGTTTTCCGGCCCGAAGGGAAGTGAAACCAGCAACTACACCAACGAGCCGCTCGTCATAGTACTTCACGGTTTCCTCAACCCACCGTTCCGGTACGATGCAGTCAGCGTCCGTGAAGAAGATGAACTCGCCCGTGGTTCTGTCGATGCCCTGCGCAACAGCGTTGGTTTTTCCTCTGAGATGTCCATCCGGGTCAGGAGTTGATGTGTGAGATAGTATGAAAGGGAACCTGCTGGCAAACTCCTCGATAATCTCGGCCGTTTTGTCTGTCGAGCGGTCGTTGACAACGAGTACTTCAAGAAGTTCTTTCGGATATGATAGCCGGGAAATGGATTCGAGACAGGGGCGAATATTCTCATCTTCGTTCCGTGCTGCAATGATGATGGAGACTGTCGGTCTGAACGTATTATCATGGGAGTATCGGGCCCGATGGGCACCGACTGCGAATATACAAATTTGAATCGCGTAGAGAATTCCGAAAAGAACAAGCAGTTCTACAAGCATGAATGAAGGAAAATGGTGACGAAGGGGCTACTCATAAAAATCAAATTACTCAAAATGCACCCGTCACGCAATCCCGGTGTATCGTGTGAATGATGTCCGGTTATTGCATTTCAATCAGCAGTTGAATATGTTGTTGCAGTCAAACAATTGTTCTCCCCTATATGAAGCGCAAGCATATTGCCGCGGTTATTCTTTCTGCGTTCCTTCTGCATTCCCCGGGTTGCGATAAGGGAATCGCCCCTCTCAACATTCCTCCTATTGATCCTAATGCACCTACCGGATTCGGCGGGATCATCTACTTCACGAATTGGCCGACCGACAGTGTTGACATCAAAGTGCAGGAACTTCGCATTGCCGCGTTCAAAGAAGCTCCCGTCGACACCACGGGTCTCTTTTTCGAGTTCTTGAGAGGGAACGTCATCATCTACCCTCCCGTGGGAACGACTGCGTACAGCAAGCGTGATAGTACCGGTAGACTCCGTGATTCGATTCATTATGAGATTTTTCTAAGGCCGGGGGTTGACTCGCTTCCGGCAACGTACACGTATATAGCAATGGCGTGGCGGGATGGTCCTAACGTTTTCGCTGATTGGCGTCCGGCAGGACTCTACACAACCCAGCCGGGAACGTTCAATCCAGGTTCCATTACAGTCACCCGCGGAAGATTCCTTCGGAACATTGATATTCATTGCGACTTCCGCAATCCACCACCGAGGCCGTGGCAATGAAAACCACTTTAGGATTTCTGATAGGGCTCAGTCTCACGGCATCAGCTCTGGCGGCGAGCGGTTCAATTGTCGGCACAGTTGTTGGCAAAGACGAAAATGACCACCTCATCGGCGTGAATGTACTGGTTCAAGGCTCTGTACGCGGTGCCTCGACAAACGCGGAAGGCAAATATCGCATAGCCGATGTAGCTCCCGGAACCTATACCCTCATTTTTTCGCTTATCGGATATCAGCGTGAAATCGTGGCAGGCGTCGTCGTTCAGGATGGACAGGAAACCGTCGTGAACGTATCATTGCGTGTGCGACCCGTCCAAACTGATCAAGTAGTAGTCACGGCAAACAAACGGGAACAATCATTGCAGGACGTTCCTGTGAGTATTTCCGTGATGGATGCGGCAGAAATGCAATCGCGCAATCCTCAGACAATCGAGGATGTTATGCGTTATATCCCCGGCGTGAATATCACCGGTGGTCAGGTCAATATCCGGGGATCGAGCGGATACACCAAGGGGGCGGGCAGCCGCATCGTTATGCTTCTTGATGGAATCCCGTTCATTGCCGGCGATACGGGAGAACTCATCTTCGAGCAAATACCCATCGGTCAGATCGACCGGATTGAAGTGGTGAAGGGAGCAAGTTCGGCGCTATACGGCTCCAGCGCGCTGGGTGGAGTCATCAACATAATTACAAAAACCATCCCGGAGAATCCGGAGACCTTTGTCAGGACATACGCCGGTCTTTACAACAAGCCATCATATGATAGGTGGAAATGGACAGACCGACGACTGGGGTTTGCCGGAGTGTCACTTGGTCAAACCGTCAAAGTGGGTGATTTTGGTCTCGCCCTTTCGCTCAGCAGGCAAGTTAACGACAGTTATCGTGCGAATGACTATTCGCGGCGATACAACGTATATGTCAAAGCACGCCAAGACCTCCCTTCCGAGAATTCGCTGACTTTGAACTTCGGTTTTCTCTCGCAGTATCGAGGTCAGCACAATTGGTGGCGTAATATCGATTCCGCTCTCCTCACGCCCTATGTGCAGCGTGACGACGATGTGAATTCGAGCCGTTACTTTGTGAGCAGTCTTTACAGTGATGCTTTATCCGACAATCTTCTCTTGTCAGTAAAAGGATTGTGGTATCACAATGACTGGAAATCCACAACGTGGCACGATACTCCCCAACCTCGCTGGATAGACATCCAGCAGTCGATTTCCAACGATTATCGCGCCGAGATTGGAACGACTGCAATTCTGGGGGGGAACCATACTATCACGAGTGGCGTGAGTGGTCAGCTTTTCAACGTGGATTCACCCGGTTCACTCTTTGGCAAGCACTCGGGGTGGTCCGCCGCTTTCTTCTCTCAGGATGAGTGGAGCATTACTGACCGGTTCCTGCTGACTTTTGGGGCTCGGCTCGATATTCAAGAAATTGGACTTATCGATGCCAAGCCTCAGGTAAATCCCAAGGTTGCGCTCTCTTACAAGCTGGACGAAGGAACTACGCTTCGGGCTTCTTTTGGCAGGGGTTTCAGGGTTCCCTCTATCGGCGAGGTGTTTATTGCACTTGATCTTGGTGGAGGCATCAACACGTTGCCAAACCCCGACCTGAAAGCTGAGAGAAGTTCTTCCTACGAATTGGGCATCGTTCATGAGCTAAGTGGATTGGGAAAGGTGGATTTTGCTCTGTTCAGGACCGATTACAGCAATCTGATAGAACCCACACCGTTTCAGGATGCTGGCGGTAGTTACAAAGTTCAGTGGCAGAACACGCCCAAAGCCCGAGTTCAGGGATTTGAAACGGCATGGAGAATCGGGTTCTTCGAAGGCGATCTTCTGTGGAATCTCGGTTACACGTATGCGTATGCTGAAGACCTCACACCCCGGAGGTTCGTCGGGTTGGACAGTCTCGTGAACGCCCGACCGAACAACGTTCTACCCTACCGTCCCAAGCATGTACTCACAACAGGAGTTCAGGGGCGGTTCGGAATCCTTAGGGCAAATGTTGATTTCCGGTATATGAGCAAGGTTGATCGAGTATTTGATCTGTTTGTGAACACCAAAGATTTCTTTATTCCCAATGCCGACGCGAGAGAAAAGATCCTTGTTACCGACTTCAGACTCGGTGCAGACTTTTCCTCTCTCGGAGTTCCTCTTTCGGCAACCGTTCATGTCAATAACGCATTCCAGTATAACTACCTCGAACTGACGGCAAACATGTCGCCGCCACGGAATTTTGTTCTCGTGATCGAGGCGCGGTTGTAGTATTCAACCAAAATCTTTGACAGTGCTGTGTGTGAACGACGGATTTCAACAACAAAAACACCAACAATGAGGAGGTAGAATGAAATCTCTGATACGATACACAAAGGCAGGATTTCTATGCGCAGTTCTTTTCGTGTCTGCCGAAGCGCAGATCACAATATCCCAGGCCGACGTAAACCGCATATTTACGCCGGGGAACCAGGTTGTCAACCGGAACGACAATGTTACCACAACGTTCAATGTTGGATCGCCCGGCTCTAACTTTTGGGACTTTAGCGGACTTCAAACAACCACGTTCCAAGTATACACGAGTGTTGCTGCGGCAGGCACACCGCATATTGCAAACTTTCCCGGTGCAACTCACGCAGCCAGAGTCGATACGAACTTGCAGGGCATCTCCGGAACGGTTTATCATTACCTGCAACTTAACGCAACCGGCTTACGTAATCTCGGCAACATGGCACGGGCCACACCATTTCCCTTCAGCACAATCGAGTTGAGAACCACGGTAACGCCCTCTGAAATTGTGTATGGACTCCCGGCAACTCTTGGAACGATATGGAACACTGCATTCACCAACAATGTGCGGATTACTCTTAACGGACAGGAATTGTCGAACACGACAACCGGGCATAACGCAACCTACACTGTCGATGGCTATGGAACCATGCTTCTGCCGGGGAGTACGCAACCAATCTATGCTTTGCGCGTTCGTAAATTTAATCTCTACACAAACTCACAGGGCAGCACCGGACCGGCTGTGAGCTTTGTGTTTCTTTCGCGAGGTGGTGCCGTAGTTCAATGTGAGGCAATAGATACCTCCGCGATGAGTGGCACAATAGCTGTCCGGCAGGGTACAGTCGTGTGGAACAATTCCATTGTATCCGATTCGGTTCTGAGTGTGCCGGGACGTGAAGGAATTCCCGGCGACTTTGCGTTGAACCAAAACTATCCCAATCCCTTCAATCCCTCAACTATCATCGGCTATGAGGTAGCAACCGCAGGATTCGTCTCTTTGAAGGTGTTCAACATGTTGGGCGAAGAAGTGGCAACGCTGGTCAGCGAGATGAAATCTCCCGGAATGTATGAAACAAGCTGGAGTGCCGACGGCCTGCCAAGCGGTGTGTACTTCTATCGCATGACTGCCGGCTCGTTCACCGAGACCCGCCGTATGATGGTATTGAAATGATCGTGAGCTTGATGAGCTGAGTCTTTTGCATTTCAGGCTATTGTTTCCGTTATTTCAAGGGGCACAAAGTGATTTGTGCCCCTCGCTATTTCTATCAGTAGGATTTCATGTTTATTGATTCTCATTGTCATCTCACGTCTGAACAATTCAATGCCGACCGCGATGCCGTTATCCGCAGGGCAGAGGACGCAGGCGTTCATGCCATCATCAATCCCGGCACCGACCTTGAAGACAGCAAGAGAGCAATCGAAGTTGCCGAGAAATATCCCAACATCTATGCATGTGTCGGGTTTCATCCCCACGATGCAAAGAAAGCCAAAGACAAGTCGCTTCAGGAAATTGAGGAACTAAGCCGCCACCCAAAAGTCGTCGCCATCGGCGAGATCGGATTGGATTTTCACTACGATTTTTCTCCGCGTGACGTTCAGGAATCGGTTTTTCGGGAGCAGATTGCGCTTGCGCAGCGGCGCAACCTTCCCATTGTTATACACACACGCGAATCCAATTCAGAGACGATCGCCATTGTTGAGGAAGCTGTTTCGTCGGCGGCAGGATGGCGAAGCGACAAGGTGGTGCCGCATAGCCGATATCCCGCGCCGAAGGGAGTGTTTCATTGTTTCTCGGGTGATGTCGCGATGGCGTGGCGGGTTATCAACATGGGCTTCTACGTGTCATTGCCCGGCGTTGTAACGTTCAAGAAAGCCGATCTTGCGGTTGAGGTGGCATCGAATGTCTCTGCCGAACATTTTTTGCTGGAAACAGACAGTCCGTATCTCGCGCCGGTTCCGTTTCGGGGCAAGAGGAATGAGCCCGCGTACATTCCGCTGATTGCGGAGAAAATCGCTGCTCTGCAACACTTAAGTGTCGAAGACATCTCCCGTATTACCAACTACAGCGCGTTCAGACTTTTTGGTATTGGAGAAGAAGATGCGGCGAGATTTACGTATCAACTCCGGAATTCCCTCTACATCAACCTCACAATTCGATGCAATGCAGATTGTGTTTTTTGTGATAGAAAAGGAGAGGCCGTAATTAAGGGCCACAATCTTCGCATCGATCGTGAACCGACTGCGGAAGAAGTGATTGCCGAAATTGGTGACCCGAAGAAATACGAAGAAATCGTCTTCTGCGGTTATGGCGAACCGACGATTCGTTTGGATGCCATCAAGGAAATCTCAAAGTGGGTCAAAGCGAACGGAGGCAGGACAAGGCTTAATACTGACGGGCACGGAAATGTCATAAACAAGCGGAATATTGTTCCTGAACTTGTCGGCCTCATTGATGCCGTTTCGATAAGCCTGAATACAACGGATCCGCATCAATATGGCGAACTGATGAGAATTGATGGCGAGAAGTTTTTTCCGGCGATGATTGATTTTGCAAAGGAATCTGTCCGGTTGCTCGGCAAGGTCACGATGACCATTGTTGACCTTGATGATGTGGATAAGGAACAAGCGCGCCTCCTTGTTGAGAATGAGATTGGGGCAACGTTTCAGACACGCCCGTTTTTCTAAAGAACTATCGTCTTGTCTCCTCGATCAATAATACCGGAACGTATTCTCTTTCTTGCCGAAGGCCAGTTGGGCGACTTGCTGTTGCTAACGCCGGCGTTGCGGGCAACGAAGGAATCTTTCCCGCAATCACATGTCAGTGTGCTGGTTGTTGAGCGGCGCAGTTCCGATGATGCGAAACCGAATCGCTTCAGTGATTTACGCGCAACAGAAAAAGAGAGAGAAGCCTCCGCACTCTCAACCAACATGAATGTTGATGAGCTTCTCGTTCTAAGCCGTCAAGCCCTTCGGGAGGAAAAAGGATTTGCGAGAGCCGGAGCCGAGTTGTCCATTATCAGATTTCTTCGAGACCGGAAGTTCGACACTGTCATCTGTACTTTTCCTGAAGATCGATTTACCCAATGGGCGTTTCTCTCCGGTGCACGTGTGCGCATTGGTCAGCGAAAACAAGGTTTGTACTGGCTTTTGACGGACAAACCGGATATCGAGAAACAGGTGCGTGGCGTTCTTGAATACTATTGTGACCTGGTTCGAGTGCTTGGTGCCAGCGTAGGGTCTGTTCATACCGAATACATTGCGCCGCAATCATCCGAGCAGTGGGCTGAGGATTTCTTGCAGAACGAACATATTGAACCCGGAAGGAAAATCGTGTGCGTCCATCCGGGCGCGAGCGGCAACTACAAGATTTGGCCGCCGGAAAGATATGCCGGTTTAATGAATCGGCTCTATGACATGAATACAGCGGTATTGCTGTACAGCCAGTCCTTCGACGAGCCGATTCTCGGTGCCATTCGACAGCTTGTGAAACGTCCGTATATTGAAGTACGAACGGGAAAATGTGTCGGCAACCTTGCTGCAATTATCCGGCGATGCGCCCTTTGCATTACGAACGATTCCGGTCCCCGTCATCTCGCTGTTGCAGTCGGGACGCCCTCGCTCGCTTTTTTCCGCCAGCATTGCGATAGGGAATGGGGTGTGTATCCTGAAACGGAATACTGCAAAACGTTGACGGGAACACAACAGTGTCAGGCCTGTCCGCCGGGCGTGTGTCATGATCGAGTGCCGGATGGCCAGCAGTTTGCCTCATACTGTGTCCGCATGATCGGTGTTGACGAAGCCGTTGAGCAAGCATGGAAAATGCTTCAAACCTAAAATTCTGCTTGCCAGTTTTCGCGGGATGCAGTATATTGCTCCCCACGCACGCGGGGGAGAGCATGCGTTGATTGTTCGTTGACGGTTTCGATTGATCCACATTCTACTTCCCCAATAAACGGATGAAACCAACAATTGTTCTGGCCCTTCTCCTTGTTGCCGCAACATCGTCGCTGTTGTGCCAGAATTTACCTGAAGAAACAAAACGGCAAATTCTGATTGCACAGGATACGCGCAACGTAGATTCGATTTCACGCCTTCTCTCCGACACTAATCCTGACGTGCGGGCATTTGCGGCATTTGCCTGCGGTTCTGTTCAGGATACCTCGCACATTTTTATACTTTCCAAACTTTTGGCAGACAGTAACAGTTCAGTGCGTACAGCGGCTGCGTTTGCGCTCGGACAATACAACTACGTCGTCGATACCGTTCAACGGACGTTCATTTCCAAAGTGCTTCTGGGCCGACTCGGGTTCGAGCGGAGAATCGAGACGCTGATCCGGCTTGTTGAAGCGCTGGGAAAGGTCGGCGACGAGCAAAGCCTGAATGTACTTGTAGCTTCGGGGATGAATTTTCAGGCAAACAGCCTGAAATGTGAAACAGCCCTGTCGGTGGGGCGATACGCGTACCGCAATATCGCCAGCAAAACCGCGTCAGCCTTTGCAGCAGATATTCTTACCGCAATCCGAAGCGGTGATGAGTGGAAAGCTGCGTACGCTCTGATGCGTATCAACGATACAACTCTTGTGTCGAACCACACCGGACAAATCGTCTCATCGGCTTCCCACCAAAGCGCAGATGTCAGAATGTTCGTTGCGTTGGCTCTTGGGAAATGTTCATCGTCTGTAATGGCGGTTAACGCGCTTGTTTCGCTTGTGACGTCCGATCCGGACTGGCGAGTGAGAGTGAATGCCGTAAAAGCGATTGCCAAGATGGATACGGCGTTCCATACGCGAATACTCCCTTTGTTGTTTCAGAGTGCCACAGACTCGTCAGAGCATATATCCCTCAGTGTCATTTCATCGTTGCGTGATTTGCGGATTCGGCGCTCTCCGTTCTCAGCGGCGTGTAGAAAGACGCTTGTTGACATTCTCTCAGACAAAAAATACACATCCCGACAAAGAAGAGAAGCAGCTATTGCGCTTGCGAAATTGTTCGGCGCAGACGCATATCCGATACTTGCCGATAGATTCAGGACGGGTCTTCTCACAGAGAAGGAATATGTGCCCGCACTTGCGCACACGCCTGATCCCGATGCGCTATCTGCCTTGATCAACTTTGCGAAAGGAACAGATGCCGGACTTCAACGGGAAGCGCTTGAGGCAATTCAGACTCTTGCGGGAGCATCGCAACGCGATTCGGAATGGATACGAATAGCCATTCCCGTCTTTCTTGCCTCTTTGCAATCAGATAACATGACTGTCGTTGCAACGGCGGCCAACGGGCTTGCACGTTCTGTATTTTCCGATGCACGTTCCGGTCCGGCACTTGTCGAAACACTTGGACGGCTGAAGGTTCCCGATGATTCCGATGCCATACTTGCAGTGATTCAGGCTTTGGGTGCATTGAAGTCCTCACATGCGATTGCGCCATTGGAATCCGAGTTGAATAATCCCGACCGCCACATTGCCGTTGAGGCGGCTAAATCGTTGCAGGCGATAACGGGCACTTCATACGCGCACTTTCTCAAGTCTCATTCGACGCCTGTCTATACAAATCACGATTGGGAGTTGTGGAATAGAATCCGGAAAAACCCGGATGTTCGCGTGAAGACTTCAAAAGGTTTGTTCACGTTCAAGATGCTGCCCGATGAAGCGCCGTTCACGTGCATCAATTTCGCTTCCCTCATTACGAAAGGCTTCTTTGACGGCTTGTTGTTTCATCGTGTAGTTCCGAATTTTGTTATTCAAGGTGGAGATCCACGCGGAGATGGATGGGGCGGCCCAGGTTATGCTATCCGGTCGGAGTTCGGGTTTGAACATTATGAACGAGGGATGGTGGGAGTCGCGAGCTCAGGAAAGGATACGGAAGGATCTCAGTGGTTTGTTACGCATTGCAACACTCCTCATCTTGACGGGCGGTACACGATCTTCGGCAAGGTAACGTCAGGGATGGATGTTGTGGATGCGATTCAAGCGGGTGACCGCATCGAAGAAATGCGATTTGCGGAATGATGGCTATGTCAGGAGGGAACAGCTATCTTCTTCTCCTCATATATTCATCGTAAATCGTCTGATGCGAGGGATCGATCTGAGCGAAATTGAGATAAATGTTGGGATCGGAGTAATCGAGAAACAGTTCGGCTATTTCACGGAATTTCGTGTCAAAGAAAATTTTGATGAGTTGATTGCGCGGGTCGGCAGTTCGTTTCACATCATCAATCAAAAAAATTGCATCGATTATATTCTGGAATGCCCTGTTGCGCGATGTTGCCATCGAATCAAGTCCCGTAAAATGGTACTTGAACGATGCCGTGCGAACCGGGGCGAATTTTGAATTCATAATCTCTTCAATCAACTGCAGACGACTGTAGCCGCTCTTTGCCTGTTGCCATCCCCTGCCACCAGTGGCGCGGGCAAGGTTTACAATATCTGCCGCCTTTTGGAAGAACGGTGTTCCGTTAAGGTTATCCCATGTGTCATAGTCGAATCCAAGAATCAGGTAAGCGTAGAAATCGAGGAAACTCGCAAGATCGTTGAACGAATACGGGCTGTGATTGATCGGTCGTCCTCTGACGTAGGTAAATTCCCATGCGTCATCAAACAGTCGAAGCACCGCACTGTTTTGCGTGCCGTTGTAAATCGGGCGTGAGCTTCCGATAAACACCTGGGCGGAATATCGATCCTGCCCGACAACGCTCTGGATATTAATATCGAATGTGCATGAAATCCGTTCGTCAAGATTATCGGATCCCCACCGGTAGTTGTTGACGTACTCACGAACTTCTGACTCGAAATTCATCAACAGATCTTTGTTGGCTGTCGGGATGGCTTCATAATTTACTCTGACCATACAATCCAACTCCTGTCCGCGGAGTTGGGGCGAGAAAAGAGCAAGCAGAAGAATACCGGTAATGAAATTCAAATATCGCATCGACAAACCTTCACGTCAGTTGAACCTGCAATCAATATAATCGTTTCTCGAACCCTGTTCAAGAACAGTTTTGCATGATGCTCCAGAATCCGTTCAACAATATGCCCGGAGGGAATCGTGAAAACACCTGCAGCAATACTGTTTCTCTTCTGTTCAACGGTCAGCAACGCGGCTTTTGAACACCTTCCTCATGGAGGCCGTTCGACGGCGATGGGTAACGCACTGGTTGCCCTCGCCGGAAATGAGTGGTCGGCCTTTGTCAATCCCGCCCTGCTTCGTACATGCGACGAACGAATGATATCGCTGTCGTATGCACCGCAGCCGTTTCAACTCAACGAGCTGGCCCGGGCCGCTGCAAGTTTTATTGAACCGACATCAATAGGCACATTCAGTTTCTCGGCATCACGATTCGGCTTCGAGTTGTACAAGGAAACCCGTCTTGCGCTTTCATACGCCACCGATCTGGCGGATATAGTAAGTGGCGGCGTGACTCTGAATTACTATTCCCTCGGCATTCAAAACTACGGAAGCGCTTCCTCGTTTGGAATCGACGTTGGATTGATGGTCGAGATTTCCGATGAACTGCGGTGGGGATTTTCTGCATTCAACATCAATGCGGCTGCGATTGGCGCGGCAAAGGAGAAACTGCCGCAAATATTCTCGACGGGAGTTGCATTTGAACCCGTCAGCAATGCTGTAATTGCCGCCAGTATCGTCAAAGATATTCGCTATGCAGCCGAACTGCATTTTGGCGTGGAGTATACCTTCATTGATGCCCTTGCGCTTCGGGCGGGCACTACCAGTGATCCAAATACGCTCAACGCCGGAGTAGGCATCGCATACGCATTTGCACGGTTTGACTATGCCTTTTCTTCCCACAGTGAGTTGGGGGTGACTCATCAATTTTCTATCTCATTGAAGTTGGGTGACCTGTGAACATTGCGAGGAGAGAACACTATGTCCCTTACGCCCTGCGTTTTCTCGGCTATTCTTCTTTGTGCAGGAGGAACTGCATCAACCGTGAATGCTCAAATATTGCAGGATTCTCTCGGCATGTATCCAGCGGGAGATGTTGAAGAATTGTTGGAACAGATTGAGACGGAAGCTGAAAACTCCGAGCTTCTGGACCGCCTTGAGTGGCTGCAAGAACATCCGCTCGATCTGAATACCGCAAGCAGAGAAGAGCTTGCATCCTTACCGCTGCTCACGCCGGACGAGATTGAACGAATTATTAATCTGAGAGCAAGGCTCAAACGCTTCACCACTGTCGATCAGATAGGATTGGTTGAAGAGGAAGGTCAAGAGTTGCTTTCACGAATTCGGAAGTATGTAGCCGTCGCCAATCTTGAAAACAACATCAACAAGGGATTCTCTTCAACACTACGATCACGTGTGGTGCGGGATGTGCAACAACGAAAAGGATTTCAAAATGGCAGCTTCGCCGGTTCACCCCTGAAGAGTTATTCCCGCCTTTCTGTGCGTCAATCCGACAATCTTCAAGGCGGCGCATTATTTGAGAAGGATGCAGGAGAAAAGACCGGCAGTGGATTCATATCCGGATATCTTGCCTTCAGAGATGTATCGTTTGTCTCTCAAGCAATCCTTGGTGACTACATCGTTGAAGCAGGGCAGGGCTTGGTACTCTGGCGTGCGAGTGCATTCGGCAAGGGAAGCGAAGCTGTTTCGGTAGTCAAGAAGTCGGGAGCGGCCGCTCAGCCATATCGATCCTCCGATGAATTCAATTTCATGCGCGGCGTTGCTGTTGCATCGGGGATAGAATTGGGAGAGGATAAGCTGAATGTGACGGCGTTCTACTCGCGTCGAGCGCTGAGTGCAAGCGGTGACGATGTTGCGGTTTCGAGCTTCTACCGGGACGGCCTGTTTCGTACGGAGAGCGAGCTTCGCAGAAAGTCGAATGTTGATGAACGCATGATTGGGGGACGATTGAGATTCAGCACAGTTGAGAATCTCGCCGTCGGCGCCACAGCGTATCAATCATCATTCAGTAAACCCGTTGTTGCCAACCGGTTGTTTGAGTTTGAGGGCACGTCTGCATCTGTGTTCGGGGTTGATGCAGAAATGCATTTGGGCTGGCTTACGCCGAAGCTTTCTCAAATAACATTGTTCGGCGAACTCGCTCGATCTCAAAACTCAGCGTTCGCAGGGATTGTAGGCTCAATTTTGAATTTGACCCGCGGAACCCGTGTTGCATTGATCTATCGGGATTATTCACCCCGCTTTCATTCTTTACATGCGTCCGGGTTCGGTGAACGAAGCGACACAAAAAACGAACGGGGCTTCTATTTCGGCGCCGAAATACGAGTCACCCCATCCATTTATGTTTCAGGATACATCGACCACTTCAAATCTCCGTGGCGAACCTTCGACAATCCGTTGCCTGCGAGCGGGCGGGATATTTTCGTGCAAGCAAATGTAAAACCACTGAACCGATTGGCGCTTTCCCTCCGTTACACAAATAAAACCACGGAAAGCAGACAGGTTTCTGTTGACGAGTTTCTTCGCGAGACGCGGCTTCTCGTCGACCGGCAACAACAGAAGATTCGAGTGACTGCTTCGTTTCAAGCGAGCAAGCAGGTACGACTTAGGGGCAGAATTGAAACAACGATTATTGATTACGACCTGATCAAGCGGCATGAACGCGGATGGTTGTTCTTTCAGGACATACAGTATCTGCCGCAACCTGCTTTCGCGGCAGAGGCAAGGCTTATCTTCTTTCATACCGACTCGTACGATTCGCGGCTCTACGAATATGAAAGCGACTTGCGAGGTGTCTTCTCGAATCCTGCGATGTTCGGGAAGGGGAGGAGATGGTATGTTCTGTTGCGATGGAATATTCTCCCCAAGATCCATTTCTCCGCGAAGTATTCGGAAACGCAGAAAGAGGGCGTCAAGACGATTGGCTCCGGACTGACGGAGATTGACGGAAACCTGGACAATAGAATAAGTGTTCAAATGGAAGTAAGCTTGGACTGAGGAATCTCGCGGGGTTCATACCTGGTGGGTGGCGCTACCTGACGCAGAGCCTTTGAAAATAGAATGATTTTGGCCAAAATCATGCCGGTTGCTAAGTTGAATGACGTATGTCTGACGTGAAAGTTTACAAGAATGCTCCAACTGTTTACCGATCTTCTTGCTTATAACGAATTGTCTGTCTAAATTTGCGGAGGAGTTGAAGCTCTGCCCCAGGAAAGCAGGTCGGTGTTGACGTAACGAGTTCCTTCATGGAGAGGAAGTGTCTCAAATGAAGCTTACGATCTACCACAAGATGTTAGTAGGATTTGGTATTGTCATCTTCCTGATGATCGTTACCAATTTCTATGTTCTCCTTCAAATGAATAAAGTCACGAAGGTGACCACAGAGGCGTTCTCCTACGATGTCCCGGGAATTGACTTTGCAAAGCAGTTGCAGGAAGTGCTGTATGTAGAAGAACCCTATGCAGCAAAGGCCGTGGCGTTTCACGACGCGGAATACTACAAAGGGTTTGAAGAACAAAGTAAAGTGTTCGACCGGTTGGTTGATTCGCTTGCCTCCACACGCCTTACCCCGAAGACCCGGGCAATCCTGGACAGAATTCGTGAGAGTCATGCTTGGTTTGCAGACGCGACGCGACGCGCAACGTTCGGCATCGGACGCAAGAACAACGATCCTGCCTTTGATGATGCGGCCCGCAGTGATAGCCTTGATGTGTTACTCTCAGAAATTCGCGGCTTCATTGAAATACACGAATCCGCAGTGAAGCAATCGATGTGGGAAGCAAGCCACCGGATGTCCAAGTCGACAAATGTTGCGTATGTACTTTCCGTCTGTACACTTCTGATTGCAGTCGGTGCGGCGGTGTTTATTGCCCGCACGATTACCAAGCCGCTTTCCGTGCTGATTGACGGAACGGAGAAGATTGCGGCCGGTAAATTCGCGCCGATCAATGTTTCTACACGGGATGAAATGTCGCTTCTGGCAAACGCGATGAACGAGATGACTGCCAAGCTGCACTCTACCGACCGCATGAAAACCGAAATGATGCATCACATTTCGCATGAACTCCGCACACCGCTTCAAGCTATGACCTCCGCCCTGAATCTCCTGGCCGATCAACGATACGGCACGTTGAATTCAGAGCAATTGCGTTTAACTTCGTTTTTGCGGGAAGGAATCAATAAGATTACGTCCTTCAGCCATCAGTTCCTGGATATTTCGAAAATCGAATCCGGCGCTATGCAGTACAGCTTTGCACCGGCAGACCTTCTCACTGTCATGTTGCCGGTGATAGAAGAAGCAAAGCTCATTGCCACGCGCAAGAGCATTACCGTGACCGTAAATGCAACTCCGATCCCGAAAGTAAAGGCCGATGTTGACAAACTTTCGCAGGTGTACAGCAATCTGCTCAGCAACGCAATAAAGTATACGCCGGAGAACGGCAGAATACAGATTGATGTCGGACAATCGAAATTCGGTGTGAGAGTATCGGTTACAGATTCAGGCATCGGCATTGCGCCGGAAGATCTGCCGAATGTTTTCACGAAATTCTATCAAGCGAAGAATTCGGACAAGGCGAGTAGCCGCGGAACCGGTGTCGGGCTTGCATTGGTCAAGGCACTTGTTGAAGCGCACGGAGGTAGGGTCTTTGCTGAAAGCGCCGTTGGTGAAGGGACACGGTTCACGGTTGAATTGCCCGCTGTGAAGGAACCGGTGATACCGGCATTTGCGGCGATGCAGCAGTCCGTCAATTGAGCGGAGGGTGTATGATAAAAGTCTTGGCGTGTACAGTAGTGGCTTCTCTGGTGGGCTTTGCAAGCGTTGCCCAAGCACAAAGCGCAAAGAATCTGTCCGAGCGGGAGACAAAGGCGGAATATCACCTCTCATTTGCTGACAGTCTCGAGACTGCCGGAGCCTTCCAAGGGGCTTCCCTTGTTTACAAGATGGTTGTAGAGTTGTATCCGAATAGTGTGTACTATGCCGAAGCGGTTCGCAGCCTCGGTCACTTGTATATCAACCCGTTCAACACAGCGCGAAACGACAGCATTGCCCTTTACTGGTTCAAGAAGCATCTTGAGATTCCTTGGCTGCAACGCGGCGAGCGCTCGAGGTCGGTGATTGTTTCCTCTCTCGTACGCGAAAGACTGAAGTCCAATACCACCGACTCACGCCGAGCTGATGTTATTGATAGTCTCTCGCAGCTTGCCCGCATTCAAGCAGCAGAGATTGCAGCGCAATCGAAAAGAATTGCCGAGTTAAGGTCTGATCTCGAACAAACGGACACCGATCTGCATATCCTCCTCGAATTTCAGAAAAATCCGATTGTCACGAGAAGGGATTCTCTCGCTGCCAGCAGCACAACACTCCAACGGCTGGCTGAAGCGACAGACTCCCAACAAGAACGTAAGAACGCCGAACAATCAAACGAACAACTCCGCAAGTTACGTGAGATTGACTTGCGAGCATTGCAGCGCCGCTCGAAACGATAGCAGGCTAGTTCAGTGGCTTAAGATGCCCGCGGGCGTTGCGTCGTTCACAAGATGGTGCGCACCCGTTCCTTTGCCGGCATCGATCACCTCTTTCCACTACCTTTTCAACAAATCCTGACAACCGTATGAGACAGTCTCGATACGTCCTCGTTGCCCTTTTGTCTGCATTTACAGCGGAGGGTTTTGCTCAGCCTTTACAATATCCTTTGTCCGAGAAAGTTGATGTCACGGACTCTTATTTCGGGGTAACTGTTCCGGACCCTTACAGGTGGCTTGAAGACGACACATCACGCGCTGTTGCCGGATGGGTAGCCAGCCAAAATGAGGTGACGTTCGAGTATCTTTCCCGAATTCCATTCCGCGAGAAGTTGAAAAATCGTCTCGAGCAGATTTTCAACTATCCAAAATACTCGACCCCTGTACGAAAAGGGAAGTACTATGTCTTTTCGAAGAACGATGGACTTCAAAACCAGGCGGTGTACTACATACAGGAAGGCCTCGGCGGCACGCCTACCGTTCTTCTCGATCCGAATACGTGGTCGGAAGATGGTACGATAAAACTGGCCTCTCTCGATCTGTCGAGAGATGGAAAGTATCTCGCGTACAGCATCTCACGCGCCGGATCGGATTGGCGCGAGTTCTTCATTATGGAGGTCGAGAGCCGCACACTTCTGCCCGATCACATCCAATGGGCAAAATTCTCTGGCGCTGCCTGGCATGAAGATGGGTTCTTCTACAGCAAATACGACCCGCCAGCTGACACATCAAAGGCGCTCTCTGCAAAGAACGAAAACCACAAAGTGTATTATCACAAAATCGGGACGCCTCAACGAGACGATATCCTGGTATTTGAGGACAAGGATAACCCCCTTCGGTTTCACGGCGTATCGGTGACAGAAGACGGCCGCTTTGCGATTCTTTCCATTTCTGATCGTGGCCGAGGCAAGAATGGGAATGCGATTTTTGTGAGAGATGTGAAGAAAGGGGAGAAGTCGTTCAAGCCTCTTGTGAATCAATTCGATAATACAATTCGCGTTATCGACAATATCGACGGAAAGTTGCTTGTCAAGACGAATACCGGAGCACCGAACGAGCGGGTGGTGTTGATTGATCCGGCGAAGCCTGAGGAAAAGCATTGGAAAGTAATCTTGCCGGAGAAAGACCATCTGCTTGAAGGCGTTACGGCAGCGGGCGGAAAACTCCTTGCAACATATCTGAAAGATGTGAGCCATCGAGCGTACGTGTACTCTTTGAACGGGAAGTTGGAGCATGAACTGAGCTTGCCGACACTCGGCACAGTGAGTTTTTCCGGCGGACGGCGGGATGATAATGTCATCTTCTACACTTTCACATCTTTCACGTTCCCGACTTCCATCTACAAGTTTGATATCGGGAACAAGCAAGCCGAACTCTTCCGGCAATCGGAAGTGTCGTTTGTTCCGGAAGACTTTGAAACCAAGCAAGTGTTCTTTCCCAGCAAGGATGGCACCCGGGTACCGATGTTCATCACCCACAAAAAGGGCGTGCAGCTTGACGGAAACAATCCGACCCTGTTGTACGGTTACGGCGGTTTCAATGTCAGTCAGCGACCGTCGTTCAACTCTCTGGTGATAGCATTGCTTGAACAGGGGGTTGTGTATTGTGTCGTGAACCTACGCGGCGGTGGTGAGTATGGTAAATCGTGGCATCAGGCGGGAACGGTTCTCCAAAAACAGAATGTGTTCGATGATTTTATCGCCGCCGGGGAATGGCTGATAGCGAACAAGTACACAGCGGCGAACAAGCTCGCAATGCAGGGGGGAAGTAACGGTGGGTTGCTTGTCGGTGCAGTAATGTGCCAACGGCCTGATTTATTCAAAGTTGCGCTTCCCGCGGTCGGGGTTATGGATATGTTGCGGTATCATACATTTACCATCGGCTGGAACTGGAAACCCGACTACGGCAGTAGCGAGGATTCTGTTCAGTTTCATGCACTGTACAAATACTCTCCGCTTCACAATCTCCGGGATGGCGTGAGTTATCCTGCGACGCTTGTAACAACAGCCAACCGTGACGATCGGGTAGTTCCCGCACATTCCTACAAGTTTGCCGCGACGCTGCAGGAGAAACACCGTGGCGATAATCCTGTTCTCATTCGCGTTGAAACGAAATCCGGCCATGGGGCCAGCAATACGACGAAACAAATAGCAACGACTGCGGACATCTATTCATTTCTCCTGTACAATCTGGGGGTGCAGGCACAATGGCCATAAGTAGCGGACAGCTTTATCACCTCAATCTCACGGCAACCGAGGTGGAGAGAGCCCTCACACAGGAATATCTCCTCAAGTCGCAGATTATTCATCTCGCTCTACTAATGGGGGCATTGACGTTTCTGACGGCTGCTATTTTCTTCTATGCACAGAACGAGCCGAATGTCGGCGTTGATCAATCTCTGCTGGATACGCTAAGCCTTGTCCATGTTATCTACGCCTTCGGTACATATAGTGCAGCCCCATTCATATTTAAACGTCAACTCGCGGGTTCTGCTAAAGATGCGAATCCGGAAGAGAATCCGGCTCTGATGTTTCTTATCAGAGTGAGAACAGCTCAGATTATTCGACTGGCGCTATTTGAGGGCACGGCCTTTCTCGGGTTGATTGTATTGATGCAGGGGGCAATCAATGGAATCCTGCACGTACACCCGGTTTATTGGTGGAACGTGGCATCCACCGCGATACTTGCCGGCCTAATCATTCTAACATTCCCGACGAAAGCGAAGATAATGCAACTATTCAATGACCGGTACGGCCAATATTGAATGATGGAGAATATGTGACTAAACGATTACCCCTTCTTCTTATCCTCGTGTTCCCGTTGTTTGTCTGCTTCATGGCGTGGTATGTTTGGTACAGCCCCGCAACAACGGTTATTCTTGTGCGACATGCCGAGCGGCTGAACGATACGGACACTACGTCAATTTCGGAAGCCGGGCTGGAAAGAGCGGAGCAGTTGGCGCAGGCGCTACGTTCCTATCCGCTGAAGAGAATTTTCGTTTCTGAGAAACACAGGACTCTCCAAACTGCCGCAGCCACCGCCGTATTATTCAACCTTCAACCCGTACAGATTAGAGCCAACGCCATTCGCGGCTTTGCGGATTCCGTGAAGGCACATCGAGGCGATGCCATTTTGATTGTCGGGCATTCCGATACTGTCCCGAACATCATTGCAAAGCTGGGGGTCTCATCTCCTCCCGCAATCGAAACATCAGACTTTGATGATCTGTTCGTAGTAACGGTGTTTCGGTTCCGCTCAACAATGGTGCATTTGAAATACGGAAATCCTTCCTGAGAGAAGCAAAATCCCTGTCGGCTTTGGGGACGAGCCGCACAGGGACTTTGTGTGACGAAGAGAATTAGTAGCGCGCCGATCGATTTGCACTCCGCCGTGGGTCGTTCTGCAACAGATGATGCGATGTAGGCACGCCATCGACACTTGGGGGAGGAAGTTCCCGTTTGTCTTCCGGTGTTGTCAGGAATTTGACCCATGCAATGAGTTCAGTCAGGGGTCTTCCTTTCTTGAAGAAGCCTTCACGCTTCGGGTCCTTTACAGCTTCAGTGGTGAGTTTGTCGTTGTAGCCGGAGATAAAGAGTACCGGCATGTTCTGCTTGCCCGGGGTCTCGCGCACAACTTCGCGTAAACGAATGCCATCCATACGCGGCATGTAAACATCTGTGATGAGCATGTCGAACGATGATTCGCTCAACTTCTTGAGAGCTTCTTCTCCGTCGGCAGCCGTGACAACCTGATAGCCCTCGGAGGTAAGCATTGTCCTCAGCAACATTCGAATGACAGAATCGTCATCTACTACAAGCAGGTTCATAGCTGCCTCAATGGATTTCTTTGATCTTTTGCCATAAAGATTATCGGAGGGTGAGGGGAAAAAAGTAGCAACATCGAGGAACAAAGACATAACCGGTGACTGGTGACAAATGTTTTGCGCTTCTCTTTCGCGGATGTACTTCCTCTGAATAAACGAAATGACGTATTTCAGGCCTTGGAAAGCCGTAGGAGACACAATTGTTTGAGGTTGCGTTTTTCGTTATCTTGAACACTATGAAAATGGTAGTTTCTTGAAGAATAGCGAAATGGCTGACGAGAAGAAGAGAGTTGTTGTTGCTATGAGCGGAGGCGTGGATTCATCTGTTGTGGCCGGGATTCTCTCGGAGCAGGGATACGAGCTTATCGGGATAACAATTAAGACATACCGATACGAAGACGTTGGCGGGAATGTCGGCAGCGAGAGCAGTTGCTGCTCACTTGACGGGATCAATGATGCCCGAAGTGTGGCAGCGAAACTCGGATTTCCTCATTATGTTCTCGATTTCAGTGAGCGATTTGGCGCAGAGGTTATCGACAATTTTGTTGACGAGTACCTGAACGGCCGGACACCCAACCCGTGCGTTATCTGCAATCGCAAGATCAAGTGGGAAGAGTTAATACGAAAGTCTGATGCGCTCGACGCAGACTATATCGCGACGGGGCACTATGCGAAAGTACAGTATGACGAGACGACACAGCGTTACTTTGTCTCGCGTGGCCGTGACGAGTCGAAGGACCAATCATACGCTCTGTGGGGATTGACGCAGGAATCACTTAGCAAGACGCTGTTTCCGCTTGCTGAGATGACAAAGCCGGAGTCCCGCGCGCTCGGCGAGAAGTTCGGCCTTCCGAATATGCAGAAGGGCGAGAGCTACGAAATCTGCTTCATTCCAGACAACAATTATGAACGCTTCCTCAAGGAACGAATTCCACAGCTTGAGAAGCAGGTTTCTGACGGCGATATCGTTCTTGACGGAGAAGTGGTTGGAAAGCATCGCGGATTTCCCTTCTACACAATCGGACAGCGAAAGGGAATCGGCATCGCCCGGCCTGAACCGCTGTACGTGACCTCTATAGACTCAACTGCAAATCGGATTGAAGTCGGGCTGGAGGACAAGTTGTACGCACGCGGTTTACTCGCCCGCAATGTCAATATGCAGAAGTATGCAGATTGCAGGCAGCCGTTGCGAGTGCACGCGAAAATCCGTTACAAAGACTCGGGCGGCATGGCAACCATCAAGCAGAACGATGACGGCAGAGTTGAAGTAATGTTTGATGAGAAACGTCGCGCCATTACGCCGGGGCAATCGGTTGTGTTCTACGAACAGGATGATATTGTTGGTGGCGGTATCATAGACGCCGTCATCACATAACAATTGAAAGGCAGGGCATGCTTCAAGTATGTGAGGCATGTCGTCTTAGTGAGTCACCTGAAGGAGGGTGACTTTTTTCATTTCCTCAATTATTACACAATGAACAATTCGATCAGGGAGTACCTCGGGGAATTTCGATTCCCGGAGATTGTCAAATTTGATTTCACGCATATCAAAGGAGATTTGGTAGGCGGACTGACGTCTGCAATTGTGGCATTGCCGCTTGCGCTGGGCTTCGGCATTCTCGCATACAACGGAGACCCGCGAGGAGCTGTTGCCGGATTGTATGGCGCAATCTTTACCGGATTTTTTGCTTCGCTCTTCGGCGGAACTCCCCGGCAAATCACCGGTCCCACCGGCGGCATGACGGTGATACTTACGCAATTGTACATCGAGTACGGCGGTGCCGATGCATTACTCGGCGCATGTCTGATTGCCGGCGTGTTGCAGGTTTTGTACGGATTCATCAAGGCGGGTAGGTTTATCTCGTTCATCCCTTATCCTGTGATCGTTGGTTTCACGAACGGCATAGCTGTACTCATTTTTCTTCAGCAACTGAATCTCTTTGCCGGCGCGCCTGTTATCGGATTAGTTACCATTGCCGTTATTGTTGCCTCGCCCTACATTCACAAAAGCCTTCCGAAAGCATTGTTGGGTTTGATTGTAGGAACTGTAGCAGCTTCCTTTCTCTATTCCAATTGGGAATGGATGAGGCTGGCAGTCGATCCTCACACGTTTGAATTCTCAATCGCTGCAACGCTGAATGTTATTGGAGAAATCCCCCGCTCGTTTTCAGTGCCGAGTTTTCCTGACAACGACTGGAAAACGTGGTCGAAGCTCTTTCCTGCCGGACTCACGATTTCCCTCCTTGGCGCATTGGAGACATTGCTTGCCTCGGTTGTTGCCGACAGTGTTACAGGGGATCGCCACAACAGCAATCGTGAGCTTGTCGGGCAGGGAATCGGTAATTTTGTCGCCGGATTGTTCGGCGGAATCGCCGGAACGGGAGCAATCGTACGCACGAATGTTAATATCCGTGCCGGCGGCGTAACAAAATTGTCGGGCATGTTCCACGCTGTTGTGTTGGTTGTGGTGATGCTTCTTCTGGCATCTCTTGTCGCTACGGTTCCGCTTGTCGTCCTTGCGGGCGTTCTCATGATGACTGCTATTGGCATGTTTGAGTGGCGTCCTTTGAAGCTGCTCCCCAAAACGCCGCGCCCCGACGCCATTGTCATGGTAGCTACCATGGTTATTACTGTACTTTCTGATCTTATTACGGCTGTACTTGTCGGATTTGCTCTCGCCGGATTCTTGTTCGTGTATCGTATGAGCGAGCTCGGCGTTACCAATCTGCTTGACGAAAAGCACGCTGACCGTTTGCCAAACGAGCAGGAGGAGACACTCAGAAAACACAAGATTGTGGCCTACGATATTGAAGGGCCGCTGTTCTTCGGCGCTGCGAAGAATTTCGTCAAGGAAATTGAGGAGGAATCCGACTACAAAATCATCATTCTCAATATGGAAAGCGTCCCCGTAATCGATACAACAGGAGCTGTTGCTATTGAAGAAATTGTTGATCGACTGAACAGAGATAAAAAGAAGATTATCATTGCAGGGTTGAGGAAAGAAGTGCGCATCGTGCTGCACCGACTGGGTATCACGCAGAAAATCGGCGTCGGCAACTTTGCAGTTGATATGCACAGGGCAACTCAGTATGCTGTCAGTTACGCCTCCGGCCAAGCAGAACGGGTTCATCTCGGGCGGTATCTTGCGCAGGATCTGATTATGCTTGATGTCAACGTCGCGTCGAAGGAAGAGTTGTTTGCCCGGATGGCTGCGCGAGCCTTCAAGCTCGGATATGTGTCGAACAAGGCTGAATTTCTCAAGGGTTTGTGGGAGAGGGAGGAAGCAGGCTCCACGGGGTTCGAGAACGGCGTTGCTATCCCTCATGCTTTTTCCGGCTCAGCGGAACGTATAATTGTCATCATTGCGCGGCTTGCGGAACCCATCGCATACGAAACACTTGACGGAAAGCCCGTCTCCCTTGTGTTCATGATAACTGCGCCCGACCAGAATGAGTACCTTCGCACACTGTCGTTGCTGGCCAAAATGCTGAAGAACCCCGGCATCATCGAACAGCTTCAAGCTGCCAACGAGCCTCATGAAGTGTTCGACATACTCGCTCATCGGGCCGATGATGTTTGATTGTGATTCCCAATCGAGTTTTCTATATTCCATCCAACCATTTGCCCTAATATGAAGATCACACCAAAAACAGTTGCCGTGTACGGCTACATCAGCATTCCGGTTATGTTGATTATGCTTGCCTTGTTGTGGTTCAGGATTGTGCCCGAAACATTTACCATCCCGTTCTTCAGCATTGCGCTCGGGTTATTTCTTGTACGAATCTTCCTCCGGATTCAGCTTGTGCGTAGCGAACGTCGGGCGCTTGAGGCAAAAAGGCAGGGGCAAAACCCGGTCGGGAATTAACATCTTTTCCGGACACAGAACCTCATGCAATTCCTCTCCCCACTCAGGATAGCCCTGCTCGCCGGAGCAGCGAGTTTGTTGTTTTCATTTTTTCTTTTCCCGCTCATTGCGGATTCACAAAACGTGAATCCTGATCCCGACCGCTTCGGTGAAGTTGCCCTCAATATTGCAAACGGGAATGGATTTGTGTATGAAAAAGGCGGCTCACCGGTTCTTGAACGAACGCCGCTGTACACATTCATCGTTGCCGGACTGTTCACAGTTACAGGCGGATATTCAGTTGTCGCTGTTCAGATCTATCAGGCTATTCTGCACGGGCTGGCATCGTTTGTTGTTTTTGCGATAGTTGCGAGACTTTTAGACCGACCGACTGCAATTGTCTGTCAGTTGATTGTTGCTTTGCATCCGATTGTGTTATGGTATACCGCCCGAATCTGGGTGGAAACCACACACACATTTCTGTTTGTGTTGATTGCGTACTTGTTGTTACTGTTTTTCGAATCCGCGACCTTCAAACGCGGAATGCTGTTGGGCTTCCTAATCGGGTTATCGTGTTTAGTGAAGCCTGTTCTTTTGCTGTTTCCTGTTATTGTCGTAGTCTTGGCGATGAACCGCTTCGGGAAACAGTCGTACAGGGTTGGGATTACAGTTCTGGTAACTACCATTGTTGTCATCATGCCCTGGACGCTGCGCAACTATGCTGTCAGCGGTCGGTTTGTTGCGGTCAACACATCGTTGGGCTTCAACCTGATTCAGGGCACTGTCATTGGCGAGAATTGGCCTTCGGTCGGTATGGGCATTCTCGACTACTGGGAAAAAGGGAAAGACCGAGCAGATGCGATTCTATCCCCGCACGGACTTACGTGGGAAAGCGTCGAAGGGGACGCACTACTAACACGCGCAAGTTTTGATTCAGACAACATCTCTCCCGGCAAAGTTGTGTGGAGATTCGTGGCAAACTCTGTAACATTCTGGTACTTGAGTGAATCGGTTGCGAAGTCGGTTTTCTTAGGGATACTGCAACTACCTCTTTTGCTTGCAGGAATTTTGTCCTTCACTCTGATGGACAGCAAAATACGAAGGGCCTTTCTGCCCCTTGCATTGCTTTTCGCCTATTATGCGTTTGTCCACGGATTCATTGTTGGTTGGGGGAGATATTCGATGCCGTTGATTCCGCTTCTTATTGTTCTTTCGGCACCGCTTGTTTCGCGCTATTTCAGCCACTCGAAGACATGATTTCACTTTTTGAAGAATTCAGTTCGCTTCACGAAACTCTTCCCCGGAAGCTTGAGTCGCAACGGCTTGTGCTTCGATGCTACCAGATCACTGACGTGCCTTCGATAAGAGCCATGCTCGATGCGAATAAAGAAAGGCTGAAAAACGAATTCCCCGCACGAGTGAAACGGGTTCGTTCAACAGAAGATGTTGAAGCGTTTGTGTGGCAAGTCCGCCAGCTCTGGGATGTGAGAGAGGCATTTCACTTCTCAATTTGGGAAAAACAGCAGCAGTCGTATGTGGGAGAAGTTTTCATAGCGTGCATTTCGTGGCTGGTTCCGAAAGGTGATGTCGGGTATTTTGTTGTGAGGCAGTATGAAGGTCAAGGGATGATCACGGAAGCTGTGAGCGCAATACTACCGTTTGCCTTTGACGGGCTTCAAATGAATAAGTTGCAGATAAGGTGTCCGGTGGACAATCTTCGAAGCCAGAGAGTTGCGGAGCGCTCAGGTTTCAAAATCGAAGGAGTATTGAGGAATGATCACGTGAACAACGACGGACACATGCCGCTTGACATAGTGTACTACGGCATGACTCCTGCTGATTACCGGAAGATTGAAAGGAAGCCTCCCGATTTTGGGAAGCTTCCATTGAAGTGACTATTGTCGGTGTTTCTTACTCGCGACGAAGTAGAAGAGAATCAACCCGATGCCCCCGAATGTTGCAATGAGGCCGGGAAACACGCCATCATTGAACCAGAGTGATTCTGTCAACAATATGCCAAGCATGATTGCCAGGCCGACACCGATGAGTACCATTCCCCACTTAAGAGAACTCAGGGGGTCTATCCTAAACGCATTGCGTTCGTACAACGATTTGATCTCTTCAGCTTTCAATCCCCTCTCGATCATTGACATTCGTTCCTTGTGCCGGGTGAGAACAATTGATCCCCAAATTCCTCCGATTGTGAGGAAAAAGGCCAGGGGTATGAGAAGTTCCGGACCGTCCATTGTGCTTGTTCCTTTCTGAATGTGTGTATGCGAATGGTTTGAATCCCTGTTTGCTGGTTTAGACTGCGGAAGTTTTGGCAAGGTTTCAACAAACTGCTTCGCGTACAGCTTTCTTCTGGTGAAACTATTGTGCGGATTTTGAAGTCTAACCAATAAACTGAACCTAAACTACGGGCAACTTTTGAGGTCACCGGAAAACGAAATCATCGAACAGATCCGAAAAGGGGATGTACGGAAGTATGCCGCGTTGGTAGACCGGCACAAAGACCGGGCGTTCACGCTTGCGTTCCGGCTTGTTCAGGATAGGGAGGAGGCGGAGGAGTTGGTTCAGGACGCGTTTACGAGAGCATATCGCAGTTTAGAGCAGTTTCGGGGAGATGCGAAATTCAGTACATGGCTCTACCGGATTGTGTACAATCTTTGTATGACGAGAGTAACGAGGCGCAAGACCCGACCGGAATCTCTCGACCGCTATGAAGCGGAAACTCATCATGAGCGGTTTGTGGATGATGATGAACCCGGAATTGACGAGCAAATGGAGAACGAGGATTTCAAGAATATTATCCTGGAGGAAGTGAACCGCTTGCCGGAACCCTACCGTGCGGCTGTTGCGCTCTTCTATCTGCAGGAAATGAGCTATGACGAAATGACGAATGTGCTGCAACTTCCCCTCGGTACGGTCAAGACAAATCTATTCAGGGCAAGAAATCTCTTGCGTGAACGAATGAGTATCCGGCTGAAAGGAGAGATGGCGTGAACAACAATCATATAACAAATGAACAAATGCAAATGCTTGTTGACGGACTCCTTCCCTCAAGCGAGGCAGGAAGTGTGCAACGGCATCTCAACACATGCACACGTTGCACAATTGGTTACAAAAGGCTGGTTGGAGTTCACGATGCTCTGAAGAACATGCCCGCGGAACATGTCAGATCCGACTTCACGCAAGCTATCCTTGGGAAATTGGGTATTGTGCCGAAAACACCGTTTCTTTTCAGGCTTGCGGAGAATCTCGCTTATGCCTTTGCGTTGATGATCGTGCTCGGCATCATGCTTTCGGTATTCACGATTACGGGGGTGCTCAATACACAACAACTCCAGCAAACGCAAAGCGCCATTGGAGAGGTCAGCGGGAAAATAGGCTCAAGTATGAACTCGTTCCTCAACGTGTTAACAGCGGCGCTGCAATCGTACCTGCCATTTGTGTTCGGAAGCGGAAGTCTGAAGATTGCCCTGATGGGAACAGTTATCGTCGGAATGCTTGCACTTGCCGACAGGATGGTGAGAAGGCGAGTCCTTCGTCAGTAGATTATCTACTTCGCGGCACTAAGATACTTGACTTCAACCCGCCCGAGCATTTCGGCCCAATGCACGGTGTTTTTCGGCAGATCAATCCGGTCGCCGGGCTTCATCAGCCATTCGCCGCGATCCGTACCGAGTTTCATTTGTCCCTGTACGATAACGATAAAATCGTCAAAGTCATGCTTGTGGCGGCCGTATTTCGTGCCGGGAACGTCCGAATATACCTCCCATTCAAGCCCTTGTTTTTGGAGAATAGAAGTCAACTCTTCCAGTGTCGGTTTCTTCAGTTTTGAAATGTGTACAACATCCAGCATAGCAAATCCTGATCAGTTTTGAAATGCAAATCCCGTAACGGGTGTGGATTGAATATCCCCCCGGCATTGTTCATAGTAGGCCTCATACTGGTTGACGATTTTGTGAACATCAAAATGATCAACTGCGCGTTTGCGGGCTGCTTGGGCGAAGAGCCGGTGGCGTGCTTCGTTTGTGAGAAGTTCGATGGCATAGCGCGCCATGCGGTCAATGTCCCCGATTTCCGCAATGTATCCTGTTTCACCGTGTACCTGGAGTTCGGGAAGGCCGCCGACACTCGATGAGACGACAGGGACTTCGCAAGCCATCGCTTCAAGAGCTGACAGCCCGAAACTCTCCGACTGGCTCGGCATCAGAAACAAATCCGCCGCCGAAAGAATCGGGACGAGTTCAAGTTGTTTGCCAAGAAACTTCACATTCTTCTGAATTCCAAGCTCACGCACAAGAAGTTCACATGCCGACCTGTCCGGCCCGTCTCCCACAAGAATAAGTTTTGAAGGGACTTTCTTCAGTACCTCGTTGAAAATCCTGATTACGTCCTGGACGCGTTTTACCGCCCTGAAGTTTGAGATGTGCATCAAGACTTTCTCACCCTTTGGGGCGAACTTGCCGCACACCTCATCGGAAGGAATGCGCCGGTATTTTTCTGTATCGACGAAATTCGGGATCACGGTAATATCCTTCTCAATCCCGAAATTCGTTACTGTTTTTTCACGAAGAAACCGGGAAACAGCCGTGACTCCGTCACTCCGTTCAATGCTGAATTTCATGACAGGGAGAAAACTCGGCTCAAGTCCCACAAGCGTAATATCAGTGCCGTGAAGCGTTGTTACGATCTTAAGGCCGTTATTGACAATTTCCCTCGCAAGATAGGCGCTTGTTGCGTGCGGAATGGCATAATGTGCGTGAATAATGTCGAGCTTCTCGAATCTGGCAACTTCCACCATTTTGCTTGCCAGCGCAGGAGTATACAAAGGAAACTCGAATACAGGATACGAAGCCATCTCCACTTCATGATAGTACACATTGCCAATGTATCCGTCCAATCTCATAGGCATTGCGTAGCTGATGAAGTGAATTTGATGACCCTTGTCCGCAAGCGCTTTCCCAAGTTCGGTCGCAACGACTCCGCTGCCGCCATACGTGGGGTAACACACCATTCCGATTTTCATAGATGAGATTCCTTGTGCCGATGAAGATAGTGAGTGAAGTACTAATCTGCAAGAAATACTTTGAAAACTTTGATTGCGGCAGTAAGCACGCATAAGTCAGAAACACCCTGTTTTGAAGGATGTTCACCTTTGTGTGTTGACTGCAAACCCATTATCTTAAGCCATGGACGACGAATACAAAACGATTGCAGCCCGAACCCGCAGTGAAACGAAAGTACGGGGCTCGCGGTTCATCGCGAACGTACTGCCGGTTTCAACAACGGCGGATACCGAAAGATTCCTTGCCGAAATTCGAAAGGAATTCTGGGATGCAACCCATAACTGTTTTGCCTACAAGCTGGGTGCTGACGGCAGGCGATTCCGCTTCAACGATGACGGCGAGCCGGGCGGAAGTGCAGGCAAGCCGATCCTATCAACTATTGAAAAACGCGGGCTTACCGATGTTCTTGTTGTTGTTACCCGATATTTTGGAGGAACGAAATTAGGCGTTGGCGGTCTCGTGCGTGCCTACGGAGACGCGGCGGAAGCTGCTTTGGCAAAGGCAGGTATTGTCACGAAGTACATTCTGCAAACCGTCGAAGCGACGTTTCCCCATTCTCACATCAGCAATGTAATGCATGTTGTGTCCAAGATGGATGCCCGGATTGTCGAAACAGTGTACGATGAGGATGTTCACCTCACACTCGCGATTCGTCGTTCGAAAGAAGAAGAACTCAAAACCTCACTTGTGCATCACACCTCAGGGAACATTGCCCTGAAAGTCGCGCTGTAATGGCATTACGCAACAGTTTTGCCTTCAACGATAGCTTTCGTATCGAGGGCAATCACCAGTTCCTCGTTGGTGGGGATGACAAACACCTTTGTCCTTGAGTCACGTGTTGTGATCAGTTTTTCTTTTTCATTCGACCGGTTGGCTTCATCATCAATCGTGATTCCGAAGTAACTCATGCCCTCACAACACGCCGCTCGTACGTCGGCACTATTCTCTCCTATGCCTCCCGTGAACACGACACAATCGAGGCCGCCCATTGCCGCCGCATACGCCCCGATGTACTTTTTCACACGATAACAAAAAACATCGAAGGCATACGTTGACTTCTTGTCGCCGTTTTTCATTTCCTGGATTACTTCGCGCATATCGCTGCTCACGCCGGAAATTCCCTGCAAACCGCTGTGTTTGTTCAGAAGTGTGTTGGCTTCGGCAAGTGAAATACCCTCTTTGCCCATGATGTAAAGAACGATCGAAGCATCAATATCGCCTGATCGTGTTCCCATCAACAAACCTTCAAGCGGAGTGAAACCCATCGTTGTGTCTATCGAGATTCCTTCGTTAATAGCCGCCATGCTGCATCCGTTGCCGAGATGGCAGGTAATGATTTTCAACGAATGGTAGTCACGCTGCATGATTGCCGCAGCCCGCTCGGAAACGTAACGGTGGGAGGCCCCGTGAAATCCATACCGGCGGATTTTGTATTGTGAATAGAGTGAATACGGGAGTCCGTACAAAAACGCTTTCCGTGGCATTTTTTGGTGGAACGCCGTGTCAAACACGCCGACCTGAGGCGTGCCCGGAAGGTTCACCTGACAGGCATTGATGCCACGGAGATTATGTGGATTGTGAAGGGGAGCAATTTCAAAATTGTCCCGGATGCTTTTGATAACCTCATCGGTTATGAGGACGGAGCCGCTGAATGTCTCGCCGCCATGTACCACGCGGTGGCCGATGGCGTGAATGTCGGACTTGTCATTGATAACGCCATGGTTCCTGCTGAGGAGAACGGCGAGAATGTACTCAATGGCAACGATATGGTCGACAATTTCGCCGGCGATGGTAATCTCATCACCATCATGACGGACGTTCTTGAGTGTTGCGCCGCTCATGCCGATGCGTTCGACACTTCCTTTTGCGAGCCACTTCTGAGAATCGGCTTCGATGAGTTGATATTTGACAGACGAACTGCCGCAGTTGAGAACGAGGATATTCATGTATTCTGCTATTCTTCTTGTGTTCTGAATGTTGGATGACTTTTACACAACTTCGCTAAGCAATTCTTTTCTCGGAGAGGGAATAACAACCTTGTTGACAAGCAGCCCTTTTTCAGCCACCACTGCCGCTCCGGCATCAACTGCTGAACGAACCGCCGCAACATCACCCGTCATTGTGCAAAAGGCTTTGCCACCCAATGCCATTGCCAGACGGATCTCGATAAGTTCGACTGCTGCCGTTTTTACAGCGGCATCCGCGGCCTCGATAAGTGAGGCTACCGAGAATGATTCGATAATTCCCATTGCATTGAACGACTCGACTTTGTTGGTGCCCGAAATGGCGGGGAAGACGGATTCATGCACATTCGGAATCACGAATGTGTCAATGACGCAACCTCTGCCGGTTAACGCCCCTGCTTCAACACTTGCCTTCACAGCGGCGACGTCGCCACCAATGAGAACCATGTATTTTCCCGAACAAATCGAACGGGCGAGAAGGATTTCGGTTTCCGCCGCTTTCAACATCGCATCTGCTACTTCAAATCCTGCGGCAATGCTGCCGAGTTCAATCAGGCCTATCGAGTTTTTTGTCATCTTTGCCTCATATTAGAAGGAACCACGAATTGCTCGAAAACCGCACGAATGAGTAAGCGCAACTAAGGTTGAACCCTGATATTCTTCTTATCGTTGGTGAAAATCCTCCTTAGAAACTCGGGCTTGGAACCGAAATTGAACAGCAGTCCCAGTTCAATTCTGGTACACTTAAGATAGTTAATGATCTGAGCTTCATGTTCCGGGATGATTGCACTCGCAGCCTTCAACTCGAGAATGATGATCTCGTTCACTACCAAATCTGCATAGTATTCGCCAACAACTTCGCTATCGTAGTAAACGTCAATCTTCTTCTGTTGCTCGACGCGTAGTCCGAATTTTCTTAACTCAACCCTCATTGCGTTCTCATAAACTTTCTCCAAATATCCAAAGCCCAGCGTGTTGTAGACGGTGTAGTATGCCCGGATGATTTTGTTTGAAAGCTCTTCGTGTATCATGGTGAACATCCTACTGTTCTTGTCGGGTAGCCGGTTTTCGGATTTTCGTAACCGAATTTGTGAAAATCCATGCCTCTTTCGTGGCTCATTCGTGGTGAATCACAACAGTATCACCCACTTTCCGCACTACGCCGTCGATGCTTGCATGCACGCGAGCTCCAAGCTTGCCGTCAGGGACTTCGCCGATGCATTGCCCCTTTGTTACACGGTCGCCGATACGAACCACAGGTTCTGCGGTCACACCGATATGCTGGGACAACGGAACTTCAACATGTGAGGGACGCAACGTCTCGTTGCTGAATGCTGATTCACAATCATACTCAGTGATTCCGAGCCGCTTCACCAACATCTTCAGCGGAGTTCTTCGTCCTTCATACATCGGATGCGGCTCAACCTCCATTTTGCCGGACCACGTCACACCCTGTTTCTTCATGTCACGCTTGCTCTTGTCGCAGGCTTCTTTTGGGAAGAGACTCTCCGGGCAGGCATACAGCGTACAGAGCCCGCACGAACAACAAAGATCGGCATACTGATTCCAGAAGGCTTCGCCGGTTGCCGTGAAACCGAGACTGCGCATTACTTTGTGAGGTTGAACATCGTAGCCCAGGATGTATCTGGGGCACAATTCCGTGCAGTAGCTGCATTGGTCGCAGGCAGATTTGCCGATGCGGTGCATGGAGTGTTCCGGTTGTGCTTTGCGCTGCACAAGCGTATGATCAAGTGGAAGAACAACCAGCCCTGCTGTGGTTTTGGTGATGGGGAGATCAAGATTGAACTCCAGCTTTCCCATCATAATTCCACCAACAAATACTGCAAACTCGGACACGCTTGCGCCACCGGCAGCTTCGATCGCATCTCTGTAACTCATCCCAACCGGAACCGCAAATGAAACAGGATGCCGAACGGCCCCTGCAACAGTTATGAACTTTTCCGTGACCGGCTTTCCCTCATAAGCGAGGGAGATGTTGTACAATGTCTCAACATTGTTGACGACGACGCCAATGTTCAGCGGAATGCCTTTCGGCGGAATGAGTCGTCCGGTTGACTCGTACACAAGAATAAACTCGTCGCCCGAAGGATAGAAATCGCCAAGTTGATGGATCGTGAGAGGCGTTCCCACTATTGCCTTCTCGAATGCAACAACGGCAGCTTTATTCTTTGCCTTCACGCCAATGATACCGTGCTGGGCTCCGGTGGATTTCATCTGCAATGCAACGCCGTGCACAACCCGCTCGGCGTGGTGAAGCATTAACTCGAGATCTTTGTGGATCAGCGGTTCACATTCGGCGCCGTTCGCAATTACAGTATCAACCTGCGACGATGCCTTCACGTGGGCAGGAAAACCTGCTCCGCCCGCCCCGACGACACCCGCATTGCGAATGGATTCAATGATGCTCATGTAGCATGTCTGATTCTAAGGCTTTGCACCGTTCAACCGTTTGCCATCTCCGTCATACTTGAAGAATCCTTCTTTAACCTTCTTGCCCAGTTTTCCTTCCCGCACCATGCGTCGAAGCAACGGGCAGGGGCGGTAACGGGGCTCGCCAAGCTCGTGGAACAATGTCTCCATCCACATCAGTACTTCGTCAAGTCCCATCGTATCGGCCATCTCGAGCGGGCCGGTTGGCATTCCGTAGCCGAGTCTCAAAGCAGTATCAATATCGTCTGCTTTTGCAATGCCTTCCATCAGAACGTGCATTGCCTCGTTGAGAATCGGAAGAATGACGCGGGTGGTGACAAATCCGGGATACTCGAATACCTCCACCGGCGTTTTGCCGATTCGTTGGGCAAATCGTTTTACGAGCTTGTACGTTTCATCGGAAGTCTTCATCGCGCGCACAATTTCGACAAGCGGAACAGATACGACAGGATTGAGAAAATGCATGCCGATGATACGCTCAGGGCGTTTGCTGAATTCGGCAAGCTTTGTGAGATTGAGCGTTGCCGTGTTGGAGATAAAGACAGCATCTTCTTTCCCGACCGAATAGAACGCTTCGATGAGTTGACGTTTTGCCTCGAAGTTCTCGTCGATTGCCTCGATAATGATGTCACAGTTCTTCAGATCGGCAACGTTTGTTGTTGTTTTGATGCGGGAAAGAACAGCACGTTTCTCCGATGCAGTCTTGCTCCAGCGCTTTATTTCAACATCCATCGCCTTGCTCAGACTGTCAAGGCCGGCTTTGAGGGTTTTGTCGTTCTTCTCGACAACCATCACTTCAATGCCGGCGCCTGCAACAGTTTCAGCAATTCCTTGTCCCATCACGCCGAGACCAATAACGCCAACAAGAGAAAAATCATCCTTCCCCTTTCGTTGTGCGAGAAGGGGCGTTTGCAAATCTTCAAATTTCAGTTTGGCTGCCATATGTTTTCACTTTCAGTAGAATAATCAGAATGAACTTCCTATAATTCCAAATGTAATATATCTCGCAAGAATGCCACGGTGCCTGCGTCAAACAGAAGCAACCCAAGAAACGCAAGCACAGCAACAAAAAGAGACTTCTGGCGCGACATGCCTGATTGCACAGAAATCCCAATCGTGAGAACGATCACATATAAGAACGTAAATAAATTGATTGAGTTTAACAATGAAAACGTCACGCTATCTTTGGTTGAGATGAGATGAGCAGCACTAAACGGGACAAGAGCGGGCATCTTTAGGAATGCATTTCCTCCCAAAACAAGACCAATTAGTGTTGCAAATTTTGAGAGGAGAACAAACATCTCGGCATGAACGCAAAGCGAGAACACTTTCACGAACTGCAATTGCTCAGCCGACCGGAACACCCTGCCGATCATACAAAGCGTGAATGCAAATGACGACCAGCCAATCAATAAACGAACGGGCAGAAAAAAACTGCGCAGCGGCAACTCGTTGTGAAGTGTTTGCGCTACAACCCTCTTGTCGCCGGCATTTGCTGATGCAGGAAGATGTGCGAGCGTTGCTTCAATGAGAAATGGATGCGTCAGGACGTAGAGGAGAACAGTGATGGCTGCGAGCATCAAAAACGGCGTCAGCCATTCCGGTTGTGATTTGATTCGTGCAAGAGTCGCTCCCGGCGAGTAGAGGATTGCGAACGGTGTCAACATATCAGAGCCACGAGAGATGTTTCTTCTTGAGCTTGTCCGACACCAGATCGACGAACAGTTCTTCAAGCGAGGCGTAGGTTGAGTTCACAAGTTCTCCTTTTGCCCGCAAGCGAATATCGGATGTCAGGCATTGGAGAAGTACTTTCCCCTGATGAACGATAGCAATTTCGTTGCAGAATTTTTCGACGGTATCCAGCACGTGAGAGGTGATGAAGATGGTTGCTCCGCCCCGGGCCATCATCTGCAAGCTCTCTTTGATGGAACTTGCGGCGAGTGCATCAATCCCTTCGAGCGGTTCATCAAGCACAATCAATTCCGGCTTGTGAATGATCGCGGCGGCGAGCGATACTTTCTTCTTCATGCCGGTTGAGAAGGATTCGATCGGGTCGTCACCCTTCTCGCCCAAGTCAAAAAAGTCGAGCAACTCACGCGCTCTTCCATCAATCTGTTCCCGATCCAGATCGTACATTATCCCCACAAATCGGAAATACTCACCCGCAGACATCCAATCAAAGTACAGCGGTTCATCAAGAACAAACCCGATTCGTTGCAAATGGCTGTTATCTTGCTCCACGAGTTCTTTCCCGAACAACCGGACCGTTCCCGAATCCTTGCTGTTGAGCCCGGCAAGAATGCGAATGGTTGTTGTCTTTCCCGCGCCGTTCAAACCGAGGAATCCGAAGATTGTTCCTTTCCGTACCTTAAGCGAAAGCCCGTCGAGCGCCTTGTGGCCGCTGTCATACGTCTTGACGAGATTCTCGATGTCGATAATATTCAGAGGGTTGTGCATAACCGGGTCTTCTGTTGTTCGATCTTCAAGGCGATATTCGGAAGTGAGTACTTGTACCAGTACCACGCCATTCCCGTTGCGTAGAAAACGTTGAGGATGGGAAGACGAACGATAACTGTAAACATGATGTACGGGAGCGACAGGACAAGCACAAACAACAACATGCCTGCCGCTTGCACCAAATCGTCCATACGCCATCCCGTGGATTTACGAGGCGAGCGCAACGATTCGATGTTACCGACATGCAGCAACGGAAAGATCATGGTGGACGCATACATGAGGGCCTCGCGGATGAGGCGTCCTTCGAACGGCTTGGGGGAAAAATACAGAACTGTCATTGACACAATGACTGTGACAATTCCCGTTAGGACAATTGTGGCAAGATTCTTCACAAGTACAACTCGCCGCCATGAAATTGGGAACATGCTAAGCGCCTCCAATTCGTGCGGTGACCGAAAGAGGATATTGTTGAACTGCAGTTCCAGAATCGCAAAGACGGCCAGAAATACAACAACAAAGGGGGAGACTTCGCTTTCCTGCACAACTCCAAAAATCGCCGTGAGTATCAGCAAAACGAAAACCGGAATGCGTCGTGCCGAGAAGCATTGCCTGATTTCCATTGCGAAGATCAATTTCTCGCGGTCGCTGAACATACGAAGCTTAAAAAGTCAGTGGCATTATCATAGAAACTTTCTTCCAATCCAAATTACAGCGATGGGAATTGCAACCAACACCGCAAAGTCCAGAACAACTGCAAACCATGCGCCACTGATAGCCGAAAGGATTCCGTTCACGCAGAAATTCACCAGCGGAACATTCTGCATAATCGCATCCGACTCATATGCATAAGATCCGACGAATACCGCACACGCGGCAAGGGCAAGAACAACAAACGCAATTCCGGAAGATGATCCTCTTTTTTCAAGTTGAAGAAGCACGATTCCCGCAATTGTCGCGATGTTTAGTACGAGCAGGAGGTACAACACCGCCGCTGCGATTCCTACGGGAATGTCATGCCTGTACAACACTATCAGGAAGAAGAGATTGCTTGAGATCAAGGCGATGGAAAACGGATGCCTGAGGTTTGCGCTGATGACAAACAGTATTCTGCTCAAGGCTGTTGTAGGAAACAAATACACCTTTTGCAGAATGGCGCGGCTGCTTCCGATAAAATGGGAGAGCCCGACAAGCCCAAACACAGCGGAATGGCTGAACAAGAATAGTGATAAATAGTATCCATCCCGGTCACTCCGCAACACATGCTCGGCTAATCCCGACGGGAAGAGGTTGAGAATGCCAAGAATGAATGCATACAGTTTGATGCGGGGAGACAGCGCCGACCGCTGTTCTGTGTCAACGGGGAGAAGTGACTGCGCAATATCGGCTGAAGAACGCATGGCTATTCTTTCTTCCACGGATCGCGGGGAAAAGTCCAATCGTCGGAAAGGGGAATGTCCCAGACTTTTCCTTCGCCACGCTCGATTCTGATGCGCAATGAAAGGGGTTGGTGTGAGATGGCATACTCAATATGCAGCCGGGTTCTTAGATACGAAATAACTGCATTGAGTCCATCGCCTGACAACACATCTGCAAGAACAAGTGCATGTCCTTTCTGTTGCATCTCGCGGCGGATGCGTTTTCGTTCCTCGAGTTGAGGTGAAGTAAGTTCGGAGATTCGAATGTTCAGAGCCTGGGCGAGACTGTCAAGGTCGGATTGTGAAAGGGATGGTGATTGGCTGGCACAACGGCTGTACAACAAACCCATCACGAACAAGAGGATGAATATGCGATTCATTTGTTGAACCGTAGAGTTTAGATCAAAAGTCCTTTCTTCTCATAATCCACGCGGAAAATATGAAAATCGCAGATGAAGAAAGAAGCGCCTGAACAAACGGTTTCCATTCCATGCTCTTGTGTAGAATCTGCTCCGCGAGGCTGCGCTGCATACCGGCAATCTGCGGCAATATGTAGTATAGTCCGTCAAGTATGCCACGATATATCTTGCTTTCGGAAAACAGAAAGAGAATTTCTTCGCGACTGTCGAGCAGATTGTCGATGAACATCAAGTACAGAAAACTCCCGATAATAGGGATTGCCGCATTCCTAAACACGACGCCAAGAATCAGTACGATCGAGAAAATACAGGCAAACATGAATGTCATCGTGAACGAAGAGAGGAGGAATTGGATGTTCCATACATCCGTTCGTATGCCGAATCCAAGCCAAATCCCGCCGATGAAATACAAGATCACGGCAAGCATAACTGCAACTGCGCCAAGGTATTTACCGAGCAACAACTCCCAACGTGCAAGCGGCTTGGACAAGTATAAATCGACAGTTCCTTTTTCCAGACTATCGGGGATGACGCTTGCGGTTGCGAACACGCCGAACAGCATAATGCCGAAGAAGAGTCCTTTTGCGAGTCCGGTCTGCATTCCGAACACGAGCGTTTCGACCTCTTCAACAGGTGTCGGCGGACTTACGGGATTCCCGAATGCCTTGAGAATAACGCCTTCATCCGTATGTTCGGCGGACACACTGGCGAGCGTGCCGAGCATGATGAGTGTCGAAATGCCGAGCAGAACGTAGAGTGTTGCTTTAGAGAACAGCTCACGAAACGTCGCGAGGATAAGTGTGAGGAGTTTCATGATGCAACCTCACGTTTGATGAGATTGATGAATGAATCCTCAAGCGAGGTTCGCTTCTTTGCAATGTGCGTGATGTCGATTCCGTGCCGACGAAGCATATCAATGAGATGGTTGAGTTCGGAAGCATCCTTCAATTCGGCAGAGATGATCTGTTTATCGACCCTGAACTTCATCACGGTTGCCGCCGCCTCGTGATGGAAATTCTCCGGCAAAGAGCCGGTAAATCCAATCTCGTAATTTGTGTCGGTGACGGTCAATTCATCTACCGTTCCCACCTTTAGCAACTTGCCTTTGTCAAGAATTGCGACCCTGTCTGAAATTAACTCAACCTCGGAAAGAATGTGGGAGTTCAGAAAGATGGTTTTGCCTTCGGACTTCAGTCGCTTCAGGATGTCGCGGATTTCTTTTCTGCCGACGGGATCGACGCCATCAGTTGGCTCGTCGAGAAAAAGAACGTCGGGATTGTTGATGAGAGATTGCGCGAGGCCGAGTCGCTGCATCATCCCTTTGGAATACTTCTTCACTTTCATCTTTGCCCATTGTTCCATTCCGACGAGCTTGAGGAGGGATGGAGTTCGGGATTTGGTTTCAGCATGGTTCATTCCGCTCAATCCGCCAAACAGCAGCATCACCTGCTCGCCTGTCAGATAGCCCGGGTAGCGATGATTTTCAGGCAAATAGCCGATGCGTTCACGAACTTTGACATCGGGAAGGAGAGTACCGAGAATGCTCGCCCGCCCACCGGTGGGGTTGACAAGCCCTAACAGGATTTTGATAAATGTGGTTTTACCGGCTCCGTTGGGTCCCAGCAATCCAAAAATCTGCCCTTGCTCGACGTTAATCGTGAAGTCGTTGAGCGCAGTTACTGAAAGCTTCTTGTTGACGAAATCGGAATAGACTTTCGTAAGAGATTCGGAGGAGATGGCAGACATTGTGGCTGTGGTGTTTCGTTTGTTGCTATTTCAGCAATTTCTTGAGTCGTTTATCAAATGTGTGGATTTGGTGTCCATGAACATGGTTATAAGCAAAGAGCAGACAATCAACGAAATCGAGGCGTGATGATGCGAAAAAACGCAGGCCCTGTTCAAGCACGACGGCGTCAGTAGTTTGTATGTTCCTGAAGTCCAGAAGTTTCCTGAGTGTTGCATAAACTTTCCGTCGAGGCACGTTGTACACATGCAGGAGTACATAGACAACCTCGGCGATGACTTCAAAAGGAACAAATACATCAGTGGACTCTATAACTGTGGCGGCCCTGGAAGCGAGTGATTCATTGTCATTCAAGAGATAGCGAAGGATGACATTGGCGTCAACGATCTGCATGTTTCGCCTTTGCGGCTATCGTCCAAGCGGTTCTCTCTCGCTGTCTTTTCCGGGCATTGCCGTACTTCGAAAGGTTGCCGAGAAGCGTGCGTTCTGCGGGCTTTTTCTTGAGCTCCGAGGGAAGATGAAGAGACACCTTCACTTTTTTTGCGTTTGTTCGTTGCCTGATTGCTGCTGGAACTCGAATTAAACCGTCATGAACAACTGTAACAAATTCAAGTGTTGACATCGTAGCTCCGTAATATCAGTGATGCTCATCTGCACAATTGACCCTGCTCGAAAATACCCAAAACGATCAAATGAGTCAATCTGGTGCCGCCGCCTGCTATTTCAATTCCCAAACGGCCTGACGATCTTTCCTTCGTCCCATCGTTTCAGATAGTCTTGCGTTTCTTTTTTGACAATGCCGCCAAGCAGGATAAGCCCTATGAGGTTCGGAACTGCCATCAACGCATTGCAGATATCGCCGAAGTTCCACACAATCTCAAGATGATGTCCCTGCAAAACAGCCCCGAAGAACACGAACAAGCAGAAGAGATACCGGTACGGCATTGCGCTTTTCACTCCCCACAAATACTTTGCACCCTGCTCACCGTAATACGACCAACCGATGAGAGTCGTGTAGCCAAACAACAAGCTGCTGAAACTCACGATCCATCCGCCAAGGTTAGTGCCGAGTCCGACGGCAAACGCGGATTTCGTCAGTTCTGTGCTGGTGAGGCCCGTGATGTGCGGGTGAAGATTGGAAGAGAGAATAACAATCGTCGTCATGCTGCAGACGATGATCGTGTCGATGAACGTTCCCATCATTGCGACCATGCCTTGTGCAGCGGCTTCATTTCCTTTCGCTGCGGCCGCAGGGATGGAACAAGAACCGATTCCGGATTCGTTAGAGAGTGTGCCGCGAGCCACCCCAAAACGGATTGCCTCCTTTACTGTATGCCCAAGAAATCCTCCCACCATTGCTTCGTTCGTTAGTGCCGATTTCAGAACAACCATGATGATATCGGGAATGATCAGGACGTTTGTGAGAATAACGTAGAGGCCGGCACCCATGTACAGGACGATCATACTCGGCACAAGCCTTTCTGCTACGGCTGCGATTCTCTTCACGCCTCCAATAATAACAACGCCCACAAGCAACGCCAACGCAATGCCGCTGATTGCAAACGGAATTCCGAAATCGCTGTTGAGCGCCAACGCAATAGAATTCGATTGCGCCATGTTTCCGCTTCCCATTGTTGCCATCAGAATCACTGCAATGGAAAACCAGAGGGCGAGAGCCTTTCCGACGCCTTTGTGTTTCAATCCATCCCGCAAATAGTACATTGCGCCACCGCTGTATGTGCCGTCGGCTGTCTTAATTCTGTACCTCAAGCCCAGCATTCCTTCGGCATACTTTGTTGCCATCCCGAATACTGCTGTCATCCACATCCAAAACGGAGCGCCCGGTCCGCCGCTTGCAATTGCAGTGGCAACGCCAGCAATGTTTCCGTTTCCGACGGTTGCTGCAAGCGCCGTCATCAACGCTTGAAAGGGGGTAATATCGCCCGTCCTGCCTTCCATTTCCTTCTTGTTTCTTCCCAGAAGCATGAAGCGCATGGCAAGTCCCAGCCTTCTCACCTGAACAAAGCCGGTTTGAAACGACATGTAGATTCCCGTTCCGGCAAGCAGAAGAATCACAAAAGGCCACCAGATGTTTCCCGCAATGATTGACGTGATATGGAGGAGGCTGTCAAGAAGTTCAGTCATACTAACTCCGTTGTTTGTAAGGATTGTGTTGGAAAGCTGTCGGGCGTGTGGCTACCATGATACTGGAATACATGTTCAGAGTCAATGAAGATGGCGAACAATGACTTCCGCAGCGAACTTGAAACTTTCCTTGCTTTTCAATATCTTAAGTGCAGGAAATTTTCATGTAGAACGGTAACGGAACTTGAAAGTAAATGTGGTTGTTTAGGATCGAAAGAAGACGTGTAGTACGAGGCTAAGCCTCAATTTTTTTGACCCTAAATAGGACTTAACAAGTCGGAGTTCGAGTGGTAAGGCTGTCAAAAAAGGTTGAATACGGGTTAATAGCAATTCGGCATATTGCCGCACATCCCTCCGACGTGGTTACGGCGAAGGAGATTGCCGACAAGTATCAAATACCGTATGAACTTCTCGCGAAAGTGTTGCAACGGCTCTCGCGTGAGGGTCTGATAACTTCACAGCAGGGAGTTCGCGGCGGATACTCGTTGACCAAGAACCCGAATGAGATTACTGTCTCAATGATCATTAATGCTATCGAAGGCAATAGTCTCGCGATTGCCCAATGTATGACTGAAGGACCGGAAAGCTGCGATGTGTTCAACGTCTGCACCATCAAATCTCCGCTGTCGAAAGTTCAGGCAAACATAGAAAATGCATTTGACACAATGACGCTGGCGCAGATAGTATGAAAGAACTTCGCTTGCCCATATATCTCGACAATCACTCCACGACTCAGGTCGATTCCCAGGTTGTTGATGCAATGCTGCCGTATTTTTCCGAACAGTACGGCAATGCGGCAAGCAAGCAGCACGAATTCGGTTGGCGTGCGGAAGCAGCCGTCGAAGCAGCACGAAAGACGATTGCCAGACTGATTGGAGCCGAGAAGAACGAAATTGTATTCACGAGCGGGGCGACTGAATCGATCAATCTTGCTTTGAAAGGCGTTGCAGAAGCGTATGCAAGCAAAGGCAATCACATTATTACTGCTGCGACTGAACACAAAGCGGTTCTGGATACCTGCAAGCGGCTTGAGAAGTACGGCTTTCAGATTTCAATTCTGCCGGTCGACCGCTACGGGTTAGTTTCGGTTGTAGATGTGGAGAACGCCATCACAGAAAAGACAACACTCGTCAGTATCATGACGGCGAATAACGAAATCGGAACGATTGCTCCGATCCGGGAGATCGGCGAGATGTGCCGCGTGCGGAACATCATCTTTCACACAGATGCAACACAGGCTGTGGGGAAAATTCCGGTGGATGTGATAGCGATGAATATTGATTTACTTTCGTTCAGCTCCCACAAAATGTACGGCCCGAAAGGTATCGGCGCATTGTTTGTTCGAAGTACAACACCCAAGCTGCGGGTCATGCCACAAATTGACGGAGGAGGACACGAAAGTGGTTTGCGCTCGGGGACGTTGAACGTTCCGGCGATTGTCGGGTTCGGTGAGGCAGCAAAGCTTGCGCACGCCGCGATGGAGGAGGAAAGCGTACAGATAAAACATCTGCGTGATCGTCTGGAAAACGGAATTCTCGCGCAAGTGCCCGACAGCTTTGTCAACGGCCATCCGACGAGTCGGCTTCCCAACAATTCCAGTATTACCTTCAGGTTTGCTGAAGCCGACAGGATGATGATGGAAATGAAGGATGTCGCTGTATCTTCCGGTTCGGCTTGTTCAAGTGACGAGCCGGAACCGTCGCATGTACTCAGAGCAATCGGGCTGAACAACGAAGATGCAAAGAGTTCCATCCGCTTCGGGGTTGGAAGGTTTACCACCGAGCAGGAAATTGATTACGTTATACAACGAGTGAGAGAGACAGTGCAGAGTGTTCGTGACAGAAAAGTTCACGTTCAACTAACACACTAATAACAGGTCATCACAACAATGAAACAGCTCGATTACGTTCTGAACAACGAAAAGGAAGTGCTGGCGTTCATTAGAAGTCATTACCCGATGTATCATCTTTCGAACATCTTCTTTAGAGATTTACAGTATGGAATTCAGAAGCTGTTTGAGCGTCGCGGAGAGAAGCTAAACTACGCGAATGCCGAGAAGGTAGCCCGCGCATTTGTGGAAAAGTTGGAGAAGAATAAGATCCTCAACAAAATCGACAGTCAAAGCTGGGTCTTGAACTATCCGGAATACAAGAAGCCGGCAGTGACTTCCGCGGCCCCGGCAAAACCCGCACCTGGTGCCGCTCCGGCAAAATCGCCTTCGGCGGCAACACCACGTGCCCCGCTTCCACCATTGGGAGGCGCGAAGCCGGCCGGTGTTGCTGCTGCAAAACCCGGTTTACCGCCTCTTTCGAGTTCGAAGCCTGCTGTTGCCGCACCGGCCGCGCCTGCAACTTCTGAGCGACCATCACAACCGACAGAACAGCAAGCCAAAGCGGAACAACCGGCGGCAGAGACTTCGGCACAGCCGCAAGCGGCAACACCCGCTGCTCCGGCGACAGGTCAAAAGAAAACGCTTCCGCCGTTGAAGGGAAATTATACACCAGCAGGGAAGAAATAACCTGTAACAAGGAAATACAGATGGCAACTGAAAACAACGACATCGAAGTTCTTACCAACAAAGAATACAAGTACGGCTTCATAACCGATATCGAGATGGATATTGCGCCTCCCGGATTGAATGAGGATGTCATTCGTCTTATCTCGAAGAAAAAGAATGAACCGGACTGGTTGCTTGAATGGCGGCTGAAGGCATATCGCCACTGGTTGACGATGGAAGAGCCGAAGTGGCACAACGTGCAATATCCACCCATCGACTACCAGGCGGCAAGTTATTATGCCGCGCCAAAGCAAAAGAAGCAACTCTCCAGTCTCGATGAAGTCGATCCTGAATTGCTGAAAACATATGAAAAACTTGGCATCTCGCTCGACGAACAAAAACGCCTGACCGGCGTTGCAGTTGATGCAGTGTTCGACAGTGTTTCTGTTGCGACGACATTCAAGAAGACTCTCGGCGAGATGGGAATTATCTTCTGCTCGTTCAGCGAAGCAGTACATAATCATCCCGAACTCGTCAAGAAATATCTCGGTTCGGTTGTTCCATACACGGATAATTTTTTCGCGTCGCTCAACTCGGCTGTATTCAGTGACGGCTCATTCTGTTTTATCCCGAAAGGCGTCCGCTGCCCGATGGAACTCTCAACCTACTTCCGTATCAACGCCGCTGAGACGGGTCAGTTTGAGCGGACGTTGATTGTTGCGGAAGAGGGCGCATACGTCAGCTATCTTGAAGGATGCACTGCCCCGATGCGCGATACGAATCAGTTGCATGCGGCTGTTGTTGAGTTGGTGGCGCTGGACAATGCCCAGATCAAGTACTCGACAGTGCAGAATTGGTATCCGGGTGATAAAGAAGGGAAGGGTGGGATTTACAATTTTGTCACCAAACGCGGCAAAGCAATGACGAACGCGAAAATATCCTGGACGCAGGTTGAGACAGGATCTGCCATCACGTGGAAGTATCCAAGCTGTATTTTGCAGGGCGATAATTCTGTCGGGGAATTCTATTCGGTTGCTGTTACGAATCACTATCAGCAAGCGGATACGGGGACGAAAATGATTCACATCGGCAAGAACACGAAAAGCACAATCGTCTCGAAAGGCATTTCGGGCGGCTTCGGGCAGAATTCGTACCGCGGGCTTGTGAAGATTGCGAAAGGCGCAACCGGTTCACGCAACTTCTCGCAATGCGATTCGCTGCTGCTCGGCGACAAATGCGGAGCACATACGTTCCCGTACATTGAAGTGAAGAACACGTCGTCCAAGGTCGAGCACGAAGCTTCGACTTCGAAAATCGGAGAAGACCAGATCTTCTACTGCAAGCAACGCGGGCTGTCGGGGGAAGATGCAGTGAACATGATTGTCAACGGGTTCTGCAAGGAAGTGTTCCGCGAGTTGCCGATGGAGTTTGCCGTCGAAGCGCAAAAGTTGTTGGGCGTAAGCCTTGAAGGAAGTGTCGGATAATATCAAATCAAAAAGGAAGAAACGATGTTAGAAGTGAGAAATCTCCATGCCTCGGTGAATGGGAATGAAATTCTCCACGGCATTAATCTGAAAGTCAATGCAGGTGAAATACACGCCATCATGGGGCCCAACGGTTCGGGCAAAAGTACGTTTGCCGGAGTACTGGCGGGGCGTGACGCGTATGAGGTAACCGAAGGACAAGTCTTGTATCAAGGCAAAGATCTTCTCGATATGCAACCTGAAGAGCGTGCACGCGAAGGCGTGTTTCTTGCGTTTCAGTATCCCGTCGAGATTCCGGGCGTGACGAATACATATTTCCTGAAGGCGGGACTGAATGCAATCCGTAAGCATCGCGGACTCGAACTGCTCGATGCCGTGGACTTTCTCGCTCTCGTGAAGGACAAGATGAAATTGGTCGAAATGGATCAAAGCTTGCTTAATCGGCCCGTGAACGAAGGGTTTTCGGGCGGGGAGAAGAAGCGAAACGAAATCTTTCAGATGGCCGTGCTTGAACCGAAACTCTCGATTCTCGACGAGACGGATTCCGGACTTGATATCGACGCGTTGCGCATTGTTGCAGACGGCGTCAACAAGCTTCGCTCGAAAGAGAATGCCACGATCATCGTTACGCACTATCAGCGGTTGCTGAACTACATCGTGCCTGATTTCGTTCATGTATTGGTTGACGGGAAGATTGTGAAAAGCGGCGGCAAGGAGCTTGCACTTCTACTGGAAGAACGTGGCTACGATTGGGTCCGTGAAGAAACCGAAGCGGTTGCCTGAGGAAGTGGACATGAAAGAAACAAAAAGCATAGAGTGGTACAAATCCAGATTTGACCTTTTTGAAAAGAGCCTGAACGGCGAATCCAAATCGGAATTGCATGCATTGCGCAAACAGGCGATGCAGAAATTTGCCGGAATGGGATTTCCCTCATCGCATGATGAGGAGTGGCGTTTTACGAATGTTCTGCCGATTGCCAAAATGGAATTCACGCCCGTCTTCGAGTATTCCGGCAAAGGTTTGCGGCAGGCGGATATTGACAAGTTCACGTTCGGAGGATTACATTGTACGCGCCTTGTGTTCATCAACGGACATTTGGCGGATGAATTCTCTACGCATGATCCGCAGCCCGGGGTGACAATTGCAGGGTTGAGGTCGGCAATCAATTCGCATTCCGAACTCGTGAATCGGCACCTTGCAAAGTATGTGAAGATTGGCGAAAACGCCTTTACGGCACTGAGTACAGCATTTATTCACGATGGCGCCTTCGTGCATGTTGCAAAGAATACTGAAATCACGAATCCAATTCACTTGCTATTCATCGTAACGGGAGATCAGAAAGTTGCTGTAAGTCCTCGCAATCTCATTGTGGCAGAACCGGGAAGCAAGGCTTCGATCGTCGAAAGTTACGTCAGCCTTGCCTCGGCCCCGTATCTGACAAATGCCGTCACGGAATTCGTTGTGGATGAGAATGCGACGATTGAACATGATAAACTGCAGGATGAGAGTCTCGATAGTTATCATATTGGAACCATCCATTTTCAGCAAAGCAGAAACAGTAACGTTGTCTCCAATGCCATCAACCTCGGGGCGGCAATAGCCCGGAACAACATAACAGCAGTGCTCAACGGCGAAGGGATCGAATCAACGCTGAACGGCTTGTCGCTTGCAACGGGAACCCAGCACGTCGATAATCATACGGCAATCGATCATGCCAAGCCGCATTGTGCAAGTCATGAGTTGTACAAGTCAATTCTTGACGGGAAGTCGAAGGGTGTTTTCAACGGAAAAATCTTTGTCCGGAAAGATGCCCAGAAAACGGACGCGAAACAGACCAACAAGACGTTGCTTCTCTCCGATGAGGCGACCGTCAACACAAAGCCGCAGTTGGAGATTTTTGCGGATGATGTGAAATGCACGCATGGCGCAACAGTCGGCCATCTTGACGAAGAACAGAAATTCTATCTCCGTTCGCGCGGAGTAGGCGAGGAGGAGGCAAATGATTTGCTCACCTTCGCCTTTGCCAGCGATGTGATTAATCGCGTTCACATCGATGCGTTGCGTGAGCAACTCGATATGATGATTCATGCCCGGCTGCAACGCGGACGAATGCTCGAAAGGTAATTATGGAAATCGCCTCCGCCACATACATTGAGGAAAAGCTGAAAGCACCGGTGCCTGTTGAAAGTTGCCGGTTTCATTTTCCGCTGCTGCGCAGACAAGTGAACGGCAAGCCGCTTATCTATTTTGACAATGCCGCGACAAGCCAGAAGCCGCAAGTCGTCATTGACGCCATCATGCGTTTCTATCATGAAGAGAATTCCAATATTCATCGCGGCGTTCACTATCTCAGCACAAAGGCAACCGAGGCATACGAAGAAGCGCGCGTGAAAGCGCAGAAGTTCATCAATGCACGATCCATCGAAGAAGTGATCTATGTCCGTGGAACAACCGAGGCGATCAATCTTGTCGCGGCTACATACGGCCGCAAGAATGTGAACGAAGGCGATGAGGTATTGATCTCTGCTATGGAGCACCACTCCAATATCGTTCCGTGGCAGATATTGTGTGAAGAGAAGAAGGCGATATTGCGGGTAATACCGATGAACGATGATGGCGAGTTGTTGCTCGATGAATACGACAGATTGCTGAATGATCGGACAAAGATGGTCTGTCTCGCTCACATTTCAAACGCCCTCGGAACGATCAATCCGGTCAAGCGAATGATCGCGACTGCGCGTGCAAGAGGAATTCCCGTATTGATCGACGGTGCACAAGCACTGCCCCACATAAAAGTGGACATGCAGGATTTGGATTGTGACTTCTACGCGTTCTCTTCGCACAAAATGTTCGGCCCGACAGGTGTTGGCGTGTTGTACGGGAAGAAGGAATTACTCAGCGCCATGCCGCCGTATCAAGGCGGCGGTGACATGATCAAATCTGTCACGTTTGAGAAGACGGCATACAATGACCTCCCCTACAAATTCGAAGCCGGCACGCCGAATATCGAAGGCGCAATCGGGCTCGGTGCGGCAATCGACTACATGAAAAGAATGGACTTGGATGCCGTTGCAGCGTACGAGCACGAATTGCTGACGTATGCCACAACGCAGTTGCTCGAGATTTCCGGCTTACGAATCATCGGAACGGCAAAAGAGAAGGCAAGTGTCATTTCGTTTGTACTGGAAGGAATTCATCCGCATGATATCGGCACGATTCTCGACTATGAAGGTATTGCCATCCGAACGGGACATCATTGTGCGCAGCCGGTGATGCAGCGGTTCGGCGTTCCGGCAACCGCGAGAGCCTCGTTCGCCTTCTACAACACAAAAGAAGAAGTTGATGTGCTCGTGAAAGCTATTCACAAAGTGAAAGAGGTACTCGGCTGATGTCACTGCTTCGCGAGTTGTATCAGGAAGTCATTCTTGATCATAACAAGAATCCCCGCAACTTCCGTGTCATGGAGGGCGCAACGAAGCATGTTGAGGGATACAACCCGCTGTGCGGCGATCATTACACGATTTTTGTGAAAATGGATGGAGATGTTATCAGCGATGTGAGTTTTCAGGGGGCGGGATGCGCTATCTCGAAATCGTCGGCCTCCGTTATGACGTCGTTATTGAAAGGCAAGACCAAGGAAGAAGCCGAACAGATGTTCAATCATTTTCACAAACTTGTGAAGGGAGAATTGAATGCGGAGGAGAATCTGGAAACGCTCGGCAAGCTTGCGGCGTTCGCAGGTGTGAGTGAGTTTCCTGCGAGAGTGAAGTGTGCAAGCCTTGCGTGGCATACGCTGCAGGCTGCGTTGCATGATGACGCGCAAACAGTGTCAACGGAATAGCGACAGAAGGAACTATCTGATGCAAGAACAGAAAAACACTCAAGTGGAGACAACAAACGCGGGAAATTCTCAAGGCGAAGTCCGTGAGCTTAGCACGATCGAACAGAGCATCATTCACAACAACGCGATTGAGGCAATCAAGACCTGCTACGACCCGGAAATTCCTGTGAATATCTACGAACTGGGTTTGATTTACGACGTGAAAGTGGCGGCGGACGGCGGTGTTCTTGTGGCAATGACGCTGACGTCACCGCATTGTCCCGCTGCTCAATCGTTGCCGCGGGAAGTTGAGGCAAAAGTCAAAGCTGTTCCGAATGTAACGCAGGTAGTCGTGAAGGTTGTTTGGGATCCGCAGTGGAATCCAAGCATGATGACTGAAGCAGCCCGACTGGAATTAGGATTTTGAAATCTTTTGAATCACAAGGAGAATCGATGGAGACAACAGTAGCCAACATTTCAAGCCGACCCGATCTGAATGAGGAAATTGTTCTCACCGAGAAGGCAGCGCATCAAGTCCGCAAACTGAAGGCGGACAACAGCATTCCCGAACATCACGGCTTGCGGCTTGGCGTGAAGGGGGGCGGATGTTCCGGCATGACCTACGTTCTCGCATTCGACGAGAAACCGAAAGAGAATGACAAGATCATGGAACAGTTCGGCATCCAAATGTTTGTGGATCCGAAGAGTCTCTTCTTCCTTTCGGGAACCGTGCTCGACTTCAGTGACGGGCTAAACGGCAAAGGCTTTGTGTTCAACAATCCGCAAGCAGCGAAAACCTGCGGCTGCGGACAATCGTTCGGCGTGTAACATTCAATTATTCGACTCTGAGTCATTTGTATCTCGGAGTATCACAAGTAATTCTGCGTTCATTCCAATTTGAATCACATGAAGCGACGAAAGTTCATCAAAACGGTGGCAGCATCCGGAGCGGTTGCTGTCGCTACACCGCTTGTGCATATTCAATCAATCCTATTTCAATCCATACAAACAAAGGAGAAACCCATGGCATACGAGTGGAAATTCAACACCCGTCCGTACTCTGATGAGGAAGCGAAGAAACTTCTTGCAAACGTCATCGATGCGGAGACAACCGATTGGCACTATAACACGCATCACAAGGGATATGTCAGTGCCCTCAATACGATCGAGAAGGAACTTGAGACTGCGGATCGCTCGAAGGCCAACGGCAACTACAGCCACATTGGCGAACTGAAACGCCGTACAACCTGGAATCACGCCGGAACGGTTCTTCACGACATCTATTGGGAAGTGATGGGCGGCGATGGCGATGTTTCCAAGGGGCCGGAAATCAAAGCGGCCATTGAGAAGGAATTCGGTTCAGTCGATGCGTGGAAGGCGGATTTCAAGGCCGGTGCTGTTTCGGCAAAGCTGAGCGGTTGGGGAGTGTTGGTGTACGATATGCTCTACTCCAAGCGGCTTCTGAACGTTACCGTCGACGAGCATCATTACGGCGCAATCTGGGGCGGCATACCGTTGATTCCGTGCGACGTGTTCGAGCATGCTTACTACCACAAAGACGGGCCGAAGCGGGCGGCGTACATCGATAATTTCCTCGCCAATCTTCATTGGGGAAGAATCAACGAACGATACAAGAAGTACGCAAAGTAGTTTTCTGTTTCGTCACGCCCGGGTTGCCCTGCCGTTCCGGCGGCGGCAGTCCGGCGTGCGATTTTTCCAATTGATGTTCTACGGCTTTTTTTCTATCATGGTGCAGAACATCGAATGTGAACAGAATGTCTGAAGAACTGCTGCCGTTGTTTCCGCTGCAGGTTGTTCTCTTTCCCGATTCTCTTCTTCCGCTTCACATCTTTGAAGAGCGCTACAAGCAACTCATCAACGAGTGTTTGAATGAACGAAAAGAATTCGGCATCAACTTCGTGCAGCACGGCGAGATGGCAAAGGTGGGCTGTACCGCCGAAGTGCATGAGGTGGTGAAGAAATACAATGACGGCAAGATGGATGTTCTTGTGCGAGGGAGCCAACGTTACCTGCTGGTGAATCCGGTTATGAGTTCGTCACTGTACAGCGTGGGTCGCGTCAAGTTGTTGCAAGATCAACACGAGGTGACAGATACTGCCCTTACTATGGACACGATTCGCCTGCATAACGAGCTAGTTCGAGTTGTGTATGGAGGAGATGAATTCACGATTGAATGGGATGAACGCAACCCGATACTCTCCTTCAGAATCGCACAAAAAGCAGGAATGGAACTCATCCAACGGCAGGAATTACTTGAGCAGAATTCGGAAAACCAGAGACTGAAACTCCTCCACAAATACTTCGTGGAAGTCATCCCGCGACTGGAACGCCTTGGTGAAGCAGAGCGCATCATCAAAAGTGACGGATATCGTATCAACTAACTTTCGAGGAATCTGATGAACAAGAAGAAACGTGTGGCACGGCTGAAACACAAAAAGGCAATCGAACGGGTGAAAGCCAAGCGCAGAGCCGGATTGCAAAAGAAGAAATCAGCATAGGCTGCAAGAGGGTGACTGCGAAGTCACCTTTTTGCTATGCAGACGACCATGCGATGAGTGAGCCGTATATTTTCACCTTTGGGAGCAGGCAGTTCAATCTCTCCACCAGAACGCATATCATGGGAGTTCTGAATGTGACTCCCGATTCGTTTTCTGACGGCGGAAAGTATTTGAATACAGAAGCAGCCGTTGAACACGCGGTGACAATGATTGAGGAGGGGGCAGATATCATCGATGTTGGAGGGGAGTCAACGAGGCCGAAAGGAAGTGCCTACGGAGCAGGAGCGGAGGAAGTTGAGGCTGAAGAAGAGTTGCGAAGAATCCTTCCCGTGATTACCCGGCTCGCAAAGCTGACGAGTGTGCCGATTTCGGTTGACACGTACAAGTCGGGGGTTGCCAAGCAAGCATTGGATGCAGGCGCAGTGATTGTCAACGATATCAGCGGACTGACCTTTGACAACGAGATGGCAGCAGTTGTTGCGTCAAAGGGTGCTTCGTTGATACTCATGCATATCAAAGGCACGCCCAAGACGATGCAGGACAATCCCGAATATGGCAGTTTGTTTGGAGAGATTTCTGATTTCCTTTCTGCGGGAATCGAGACGGCCAGGAAAGCAGGCGTTACGCAGATCATGGTTGATCCCGGTATCGGTTTTGGGAAGAGGGTTGAGCACAATCTCCAACTCATCAAAGACATTGGCAGGCTACAAGGACTCGGTTGCCCTATCGTTCTTGGTGCTTCGCGCAAGAGTTTCATCGGAAGGATTCTCGACGTCCCTATTGATGAGAGATTGGAGGGATCACTGGCGGCAGCCGTTGCCGCTGCGCTCAACGGAGTTCATGTCCTTCGTGTTCACGATGTGAAAGAAACAAAACGTGCTGTGATGGTTGCTGACGCCATTAAGAGTGCCCCGACCGCCTGACATGTATGCCTGACATTCATGATTGAACTCTTCAAAATAGGTTTTCTCTCGTTTACACTCGTCGACTTGCTCGACGTGGCGCTTGTATCATTCATCTTCTATCGCCTCTATTTGGTGATGCGGGGAACGATCGCCGCCCAGATTTTCGTCGGGCTTGTGTTGATTGTAGCGTTCTCGTTCTTTGCCCAAGCCATCAACCTGAAAGCGATGGGCTGGATTCTGCGGACGCTCACGGATATCTGGGTGATAGCGTTCATCATTCTCTTCCAGCCGGAATTACGCCGACTGCTGGTGCTTGTCGGAAGAAATCCTGTCATCCGCTTTTTCATCAAGACGAACGTCGATGAGTCCATTGATGAGGTAGTGGCAGCTGTAACGGAAATGTCGCGCAAGAAGCAGGGCGCTCTGATCGTTTTTGTACGCGCTACCGGCATCAAGATTCACATGGAGTCGGGAACGAAAATGGAGGCAATCGTCAGTCGATCCCTGATTCTCTCCATCTTCAATCCCAAATCACCTTTGCACGACGGCGCAATTGTCATCAAGGACAGATTGATCGAAGCCGCCCGTTGCATTCTGCCGCTTTCATACACGGCGGAGTGGGAGGGAGTTCCGTTGGGCACTCGACATCGTGCGGCGCTCGGCATATCGGAGCAGGCTGATGTTGTGGTGGTTATTGTTTCCGAGGAGACAGGCATTGTGTCGATTGCAGAAGGCGGGTTGATGACGCGAGGACTGACGCCGGCCGTGCTGCGACGTGAACTGAAGAGCCGTCTCTCGATGGAGCCCGACCGTTCGTTCGGCTCGATTATGAAACTCGTTCGCAATTCCGGCTAAGGGGGAATGTTGGGCAGATTTGATGACGAAATGCAGGAGATGATTTCCTTGCTGAAGGACAGGGGAATTTCCGACTCCCGCTTGTTGCGCAGCATGTCAACGGTCAAACGCCACTTGTTTGTGCCGGAACCCTTCACCAGTCGCGCCTACGAAGATTCCGCTTTGCCGATAGGGAAGCAGCAAACCATCTCACAACCATACACAGTTGCCTTCATGACGCAGGCACTTGGCGTAAAGCCGGACGACAAGGTTCTGGAAATCGGAACAGGCTCGGGATATCAGGCTGCGGTACTTGCGGAAATGGGGGCAAGAGTATTCACCATTGAACGCCACGCCGAATTGCTGAGCGGTGCACGGAAACTTTTCGACAGACTCAACTACCGCATCGCCTCGAAAGCGGGAGACGGGACAGTGGGCTGGAATGAATTTGCTCCGTTTAACGGAATCATCGTTACGGCGGGGGCACCGGATGTTCCTGAACCGCTCATGAAACAACTCGACAACGGCGGCAAACTCGTTATTCCTGTAGGCGATCTCGACTTTCAGACTCTCATAGTCGTTACGCGTCTTGGTGAGAAGTTTGAACGGAAGGAAATTCACGGATTCAAGTTCGTTCCTCTCATCGGAAAAATGGGATGGAGCCGGTAACGCTCGTGGCGCAGCGGAAAGTGCCTGTTCTCGTCGGTCCCACTGCCTCGGGGAAGACGAATGTTGCTATAGAGTTGGCCAAACGGACGGGCGGCGAGATCATATCCGCAGATTCCCGGCAACTCTATAAATACCTCACCATCGGAACGGCAAAGCCCTCAGCGCTTCAACTCACTTCCGTCAAACATCATTTCGTCGGTATTCTCACGCCCGATCAGGAATTCAATGCGGGAGAATTTGGAGAGAAGGGAAGAATCGTCATTGATGAGATATTTTCCCGCAACAAGATGCCGATTGTTGTCGGAGGATCTGGACTCTACATTCACTCGCTGATCGACGGCTTCTTTGAAGGTCCGGGTGCCGATAAGGAATTCAGGGAAATTCTTGAGCGACGAGTTGCATCGGGCGAACTGCCCGTTCTGATCGAGGAACTTCGACGAGTCGATCCAAAATCAGCCGAGCGCATCGATCCGACAAAGCCAAGGCGCATCATCCGGGCGCTGGAAGTATATCATATAACGGGAAAGCCTCTATCGTTGCACCATCACGAATCCCGTATCGAAATCCGTTTTACTCCCGTCCTCTTCGGATTGGAGTGGGAACGGGCGAAGTTGTACGACCGCATCAACAGGCGATGCGAAACAATGCTTGAGGAAGGATTGTTGAAAGAAATCGATTTGTTGGAACAACGCGGGTACTCATCCTCGCTCAATTCTCTCAATACGGTAGGCTATGCCGAAGCGTTTGCATACCGGCGTGGCGAGATTTCGTATGCAGAGATGCTCCGGCTTTTCCGGCAGAATTCCCGCCGGTATGCGAAGCGCCAACTGACTTGGTTCCGGCGTGACCCGAGAATCAAATGGCTGAAATGCGACGAATCAACTGATTTCGGGCATCTCGCCGACACCATCTACCAACAACTATCTGAACAACCCAGGACGTGAAACGCATTCTCTATATTCTTTTGACCCTTCTTCTGCTGTTTCCACTGGCGCTGGTTGCTGCCCTGTTTCTCGCTTTTGATGATGAGATGAAAGTGAACCGCGTTGCGGAAATAACTCCGTCAAGCATAGGGCGAGCGAGGGAAATTCTCCGTGAAAATGATCCCCGGAAATTGAAGGCGGGGCAGCGCCAAACGGTGGCAATCGGCCAACGGGATCTTGATCTCACCGCCAACTACATTGTTAATCGATATGCGGGAGGAGGGGCTCGCATCACGCTGGACGATGAGAAGCTTGTTCTGAACGCAAGTGTTCAACTGCCGTCCAACCCGATAGGAAAGTATGCAAACATCGAAGCTCGCGTTGCGGAGAGCGGTTCCGGTTTGCAACTGAAGCGCTTACGAGTCGGCAGTCTTCCTGTGCCTGCTTGGATTGCGAATCGCTTGATTCGCTTCGGTATTGCGGAATTGCAAAAGCATGACAACTACAGTGTTGCCACAGACATCGTGAAAAAAGTGGAAATTTCATCCGGCACGCTTGAGATAACATACGAGTGGCAGGACGGTTTGCCGGACAGACTTCGCACGGTGTTTTTGACGCAAGAGGAACAAGAACGGCTTCAGTCATATCATTCCCGACTTGTCGAAACAACCCTGTTGTTGTCGGGCGAGACCATTCCGCTGATGAAACTATTGGGTCCAATCTTCTTGCTGACTCAGGAACGTTCGTCGCGGGGAGACGCAATCGCAGAGAACCGATCGGCGATTCTCGTTCTGGCAACCTACGTCACCGGCAGAGGTTTTCATCGTCTGGTTCCTGCGTCAAGAGAGTGGCCGCAGCCTTCCCGACACACGGTCACACTTAACGGCAGGGATGATCTTGCGAAGCACTTTATTGTCTCGGCTACGCTCGCCGCCCACGCCGGTTCGCCTTTGTCCGATGCGATCGGACTGTACAAGGAACTGTCGGATTTGAAGGGAGGAAGCGGGTTCTCGTTCAACGATATTTGTGCGGACAGGGCAGGAACCCGTTTCGGCGAGATGGCCACCGGAGGCTCCGAAAATGCACGGGTGTTGCAAGGCCGGCTGAGCGGAAGCAACATGAATTTGATTCCGACGACGAACGATTTGCCTGAGTTCTTATCAAAACAGGAATTTGCGCGGAGGTTCGGCGGGCCCGGAGATCGGCGCTATGAAGACATGATCCTGGAAATTGAACAACGCATTGACGCGCTTCCCCTGTATCAGTGAGTCGTTCCGTCGCTTATTTCTGCGACACGCCTTTTCCAAAACGCATGCTGATTCCGCGTTATCTTGACAATGTCACCCATCTCCGTTAGATTGAAGGCAACTCGTTGTCACACGATTGTTCTTCAAGAAACTGACAATCCCATTTCGACATTCAGAAGCCTTAACTTCTCATGAGGGGCAGGGATTTGCTTCCTCACTTAAGAGAAAAGACGCTCCAATCCTGAATAACGATCCAGTCAGAAAGAATTTTCGCCTCATCACCTGTAGAAGTACATCCAATAAGAGTCACGAACCTATTTCAAGAATGACTCCATCGCACAACGTTGGAATTGCAGGGGATGCCTATGAACGACCGTGACTGGAGAACGCTCGTTCATAATATCGAAACCGGAAGCTGCATCCTCGTTCTGGGTCCTGATGTTGCAACAGAGAAGGTTGGCGGTGAATTCAGGACACTGAACCGGATTCTGTCCAACAAGCTGGCCGTGGAGATCTCCAAAGACCGCAAGGTTCTCGATGCTGACGATCTCCTCTCAACCGCCCAACAATATGCAGACTTCACTTCCGAAGAAGATCTTCGTTTAGACACAGCGGACTTCTACAAGAACCGGAAAGTTGAAGTGGATGCACTGCATGCCGACTTGGCGCAATTGCCCTTTCAGCTTGTTGTTAACGCCTCTCACGATTCGTTGTTCATCCAGGCCCTGGAGAAGGCAGGGAGAAGTTATGCAACTGACCTGTACAACTATCGCGGCGAGTCGCGTGATATGGTGAAATGGGAGTCGCGTACTGACCCGTTTGTGTACTCTCTATATGGCACCACTGCCGTGCATGAATCGTTAGTCATCTCCGAGAAACATCTGCTCGAATTTCTTGTCGCCATCACAACGAAAGACCCGCCGATTCACAACAACATTATGAGTGAGTTCCGTGACAAGGACAAGAGTTTCCTTTTCCTCGGATTCGGCTTTCGGAACTGGTATCTTCGCATTCTCCTCTATGTTCTGCTGAACAGCAAAACCGGCAAGGCAGGAAAGACGAGCCGCTCGTTTGCGCTCGAACTCGATTCGCCCGGTGAGGCATCGCTTGCACAAGTGTCGTTCCTTTTCAAGGACAGTCTCAAGATCAACTTCTCGGACATGGCCGTTGACGTATTTGTCAAAGAACTGAGGGAACGATTCGAAGCGCAGGCGCAATCAAGTGTCCGGCAAGGTTCCCCAAAAGCCAATGGGGCCCCGCCCGAAGAAGGCAAAGAGGCGGCTGCCACGCAACAAGCCTCGACGATGGATGACCTTTCCGACGATTCACCAAGCATTTTCATTTGTCACGCCAGTGAAGACAAGGAAGCTGCTATGCGAATCTGGCAGCGATTGCGTGAGGCAGGAATGAATCCGTGGATAGACAAGGAGGGTATTCGAGGCGGCGACCAGTGGGATCAATTGCTCGAGAAACAGATCAAGGGGGTTGATTATTTTCTTGTTGTGCAGAGTAATGCCTTGGCTGCCAAAGGGAAGCAGAAGAGTTATGTGAACAAGGAAATTAAATTGGCATTGGAAGAGAGGCTCGAGTTTCCCGATCAGATAACATTTATTCTCCCGGTGAAGATCGAGCAATGTGAGTTGCGTGAGGAATTTTCAACGTGGCAGTGCACAGACCTGACAGACTTCAGCAATATCGAGAACCTTCTCAAGGATATCCGACGGGATCAGCAGCGGAGGAAGAAATAAATGACAGGGGCGAAGTAATGGCAGAACCAATGCACCACCGATACCCGGGAACACGCCCGTTTCAAGATACAGAACTTGACCGGTTGCTGTTCAAAGGACGTGAGGATGATGTGCAGCGTTTCTTGCATCTCGTTCTCGCGGAGCGGCTCGTTGTTCTCTTCTCAAAGTCAGGGATCGGGAAATCGTCGCTGTTGAACGCAGGCGTTTCTCCGTATTTGCATGAAAGAGGATACGTGCCTGTTCCCATTCGACTGAATGATTCAAAGAAGCCGTTCATCGACTTGATCGACGCCCAAGTACGGCAGGCGGCTGCAGATCGGCACGTCGAATTTGTGGCCGGCGAGACATCTTCACTTTCCGAATATATCAGAACGTGTGAGTTCTGGGGGGCAGGTGATATCTTGTTGACCCCTGTTCTGATTTTCGATCAATTCGAGGAAATTTTCTCTCTTGATTACTCGCGGGAACAGCAAGACGAATTCTTCCGGCAACTCGCGGAATTGGTTCAGGGTTACGCGCCGGAGGGCTCACAGAATCAAAAAGGGTCAACGCGGACAAAAAAGGTTGCGTCTGCTCCTCTCGACGTCAAGATCGTCCTCTCTCTCCGTGAAGATTATCTGGCGCATCTTGAGGAAATCCATGCCGATATTCCCTCGATCTTCCGTAATCGTTTCAGACTCCGATCACTTACTCCGGCCCAGGCCCGACGTGCAATAGTCGAGCCTGCTTCGTTGGAACATCAGGATCTCGTATCTCGACCCTTCTCCTATGTTGATCAGACTGTTGATGCGATGCTCGGCTTTCTGCAGAAAGGAGGGACTGAGATTGCAGAACGTCCTGTCGGAGTAAAACGGCTTGTCCCGTGGATTCTAGTCGGGGCAGGGATTGCCCTCTTCTCCTACATCTTTGATCCTGTGATCGGAACGCTCGGCGACAGCGTGATTTTTATGCGACAGCCTGCCGTGCTTTCCGTTGCGATAGCGTTTGTATCGTTGATTCTTGCATACTACTTCCAGCTCAAGCTTGTGTACGTCGTCACTGCGGCTCTTGTATTTCAACTCGTCAATTTGGCAAGATACTGGTTGGCTGTGGGAGGGACTGACTTTTCCGTTGAATCGAAGATCATCTTGACAGCACTTATCGGTGCAGTTGCTTCGGGTTGGATTGCGTGGTTGCGATGGCGGCAGTTCCCTTCAGCGTCAAGCGACAGCAGAACGCAACGGCAAACAGAAATCGAGACTCCTCAAATTCAACTTCTCTGTCAACAAGTTGAACAAACGGTACTCCGCAAGCAGCCAAAGAGTGAAACAATATCAGTATCACTGCATGATCTCGGCGGTGAAGAAGGAATGCAGAACATCCTACGGGATTTCTATCGGGCACAAATGAAGCAACTGTCACCAGCAAAATGGTGGGTTGCGCATGCGCTTTGCGAAAACGGGCTCATCAGCATGTCGGGTAAACGGTTGAGCCTTGATGAGGAATTCATCGCGGACAAATACAAGGTATCCCGGTCGTTGTTGGATGAACTCATTGCGAGGCATCTGCTCCGTGCAGAATCACGATTGGGCAACCATTACTACGAACTTACGCACGACTCGCTCGTCAAGCCGATTCAGGAGGCGGCGCGGGAACGCCTCCGACGTACGCGTGTCATTCTTCTTCTTGCCATTTCCTGTACTGTCTTGTTCTTTGTCGGAAAGGATCTCATGGAAAAGGCGAGCGCGGCAAAGGAGTTGGTGGAGGCCCGGAAGACGTTGCGAACGGCTTCGCTCATGCTCGACGAAATGAGACTCGAAGGTTCAGGACATGACAGCATGGCCGTGCTTCTCGGTCGAGTCGACTCGATACTGAGACGGCAAGATAGTGTACTCGGGTTGGGTGCATTGGAACGCGGAACGCCGTCCCCAAAATCGCCGGACGACCATGTACGCCCATCTCCGCAACCGGATGAAAGGGGTATGATTAAGGGTAGAATCATCGACAAAAGCAACCGTGGAATTCGGCAAGCTGTAATTGTTCTTGACCGTGACAATTTCTTGTCGGATGCCAATGGAGATTTTACAATTGAAGACGTTCGCGTGCAGAAATATCAGTTGAAAATATCCCGCGAGGGATTTCGGGAAACGACACTTGTTGACATCGAACCGGGACGTGCAACATTGACGGTTCAGTTGGAGATGGTTGAGCGTCGGCAACCGGAGCCGGTTGTTGCCGGAAGTCTCGCCGGAAGAATTATTGATTCAGATAATGATCCGGTCGGTGGCGCTGTCATCAAGTTGGAGGGGGCGTTACGACGCCAGACGCAATCGGGGAGTGACGGGAGGTTCAGTCTTAACGACCTTCCCTATGGAATGTATCGGGTGAAGGTCTCCAGTTTTGGATATGAGGAGTTAGGGAAAGATGGAATCAACCTGAACTCGCCTCGAATGGATCTTGGAAATCTCCGCATTCTGCAGAGCATTGCCAAACCCGTACTTCAGAATCCGAACGATGTCGTGGCTGAGTATCCCCGGGAAGCCCTGGCATCGCGAGTCAGCGGGTCTGTGAGAATCAGAGCATTAATTGACCCTCAAGGAAAAGTTACCGATGTTCAGGTCCTCGAGGGTGTTCATCCTCTTCTTGACTCGGCGGCTGTTCGCGCAGCCAGAAGAGGAGTATTTCAGGAGGGCGGGTATTGGAAAACCAAATATCCATTCAGGCATCCGGCGAGCCAATGAACCGTTGCAGGGCAAGCACATCTAACCATCAACAAACAGGGAGAAAAATCATGCGGAAAGACATCCTTTCTTGTTTTCTGATTCTTTTCATGCTTAGCGCCGTTTCTTCACAAGCACAGGAAACGTCGAACAGGTGGGTGTTCGGTGCGCATGCAGGCGTCAACCTCTGGCTTACCGAACTCGACAATGTTGTTGCCGGAGACGGCCTGGAAGTGATGCTTCGTTACGGTGTTGCCCCGTGGTTTTCGTTCGGGCTGCAAGCCGGGTACGAGGAACTCAAGGCAAACAACAAACCCAACAACGTTCCGGGGCTTACAGCAGATTACCTGAAGCTTCATTCATTTCCGGCTTCATTTGTCGGGACGATCCATTTGTTTCCGGGGAGCAGAGTTGCACCGTTCATCTATGCCGGTATAGGCGGGATAGCATATCAACGAAAAGACGGTCTCGGGAATTTTGTCGGCGGGCGGGGATTGAAATTCTCTTATCATATTCCCGCGGGAGTCGGGATTGAAACGTTTCTTTTCAGCAATGTTGCCCTCATGGTGGAAGGGGGAGTCAGGTTGATGGATGACAAGACCGACACCTTCTCGAAGAACTCGTTCGACTATTATCTCAATGCAAAAGGCGGCCTGAATTGGTACTTCAGCAGGAAGAAACCGTGCGACGGGATTGACGACTATAGCGACGATCCCGACAAGGACGGATTGACCACGGATGAGGAACGAAAACTCGGAACTGATCCGTGTAATCCGGATACCGACAATGATGGTTTATCAGATGGCGACGAAGTGTTCAAATATAAAACAGATCCCATGAGGTCGGATTCAGATGGAGATGGGCTTTCCGATTTCGACGAAATCTTCAAATACAAAACCGACCCAATGATACCCGATACCGATGGCGACGGCCTTTCGGATGGCGACGAAGTACTGCGGTACAAGACAGATCCACTGAAAGCCGATACTGACGGTGACGGACTTTCAGATGGTGATGAAGTATTGAAGTACAAAACGGATCCCCTCAAAGCCGATACGGATGGTGACGGACTTTCGGACGGCGATGAAGTGTTGAGATACAAAACAGATCCCTTGAAAGCCGATACGGATGGTGACGGGTGTTCTGATGGTGACGAGGTATTGAAATACGGAACCGATCCACTCAAGAAAGATTGCGGCGCATTTGCCGTGCCGGAACCCGACCTGACGACAATCGAATTTGATCGGCGATTTGTTGTGGCGAATTTCGGGGTCGGAAGGTCATTGCTGCCTGATACGTCGAGTTTATTTACGGCTCTTACGATCCTGCGGCAAAATCCGGAGGTCAAGGTGATGATTACAGGTCACGCAGACACGACGGGAACCGACAGAATCAATGACAAGCTCTCGCTTGACAGGGCGGAGGTTGTGAAAACGTGGCTGGCACGACGCGGAATTGATCGGTCCCGAATGACAACGCAGGGCAAGGGAAGTCGCGAACCTGTTGCCACTAACAGTACCGTTGAAGGGCGTGCGAAGAACCGACGCGTTGAAATCTACAAGAATAACTAAAGAACGGGTACTTTGAATCCGACGACGTCGCCTCCGTATTGATACAGAGGCGACGTCTCGACTTCCTTCCTGTGTTCACAACAAATGAGAAAATCACATGCCCGACCAACCATCCTATCGTGACTGGCTGAAGAAAGACCTCGGCAGCCTGATTGACTCACTCTCTCTCACGGACCTTCAGAAGCGGTTTCTCCATTCCCGCTGGCTGGATCAAGTCATGTGGATGGAAGCGAGTGCCAACAAAGCCCGTTCACGGTACTATGCTTTGCGAATGGTGACGATTATTGGCGGAGTTTTGGTTCCGGCTCTGATCAGTGTGAACATTGCCGGAACCGCGGCAGATTTCATCAAATGGAGTACAATCTTCATTAGTCTGCTCGTTGGAATGAGTGCCGCTATTGAAGAGTTCTTTCACTTCGGCGAACGGTGGCGGCACTACCGCCGCAATGTTGAATCCCTGAAAACGACGGGGTGGCTTTTCTTCCAGCTCAGCGGGCCATTCAATGCTGCCACTCATTCTGAAGCCTACCGCGCATTCGCTTCACAGGTTGAAGAAATTCTCCAGCAAGATGTGAACGTGTACATCAGTAAAGTAGTCCGAAAGGCTTCTGACAAGAAAGGTGATAATCAGGAGGAATAGGGCGAATCGCTGGGAACTCCCTTCCATTTTCATCACCGGCCGGCCAAAGATCAATCCGTAGCTGTACATTCGCTCACAATATACAAGGAGTCCCCCGTGAATCCTGCAATTCAAAAACTCGTCCAGCTTGCTGAAGCTGAAGTCGGCACGCGTGAGCAAGGCGGCAACAATCGCGGCACGCGTATCGAAGAGTATCAGCAAGCAACGTGGCTGAACCCCGCGCCGTGGCCCTGGTGCGCCGCGTTCTGTTGCTGGGTGATGAAAGAATGGCTTTCCGACCCGATGGTTCTGGAGACCCTCGGCATTCCGCAGACACATTGGGCGCAGATCGAGAAGCTGCGTTGCCGTGACGCAAGCGCTTTCGGCTGGGGAAAATGGGCGGTCGAACGGCAGAAACTCCGTGCGCAAATTCAGGTCCTTCCTGAGACAGCCCTCGCCCGAGCCGGGGATTTTGTGGTATTTGATTTTTCGCATATTGGTATTGTGTCCGTCGATCAGCCTGACGGAAGCGGCTTCATCGAGACGATTGAGGGAAACACAAACGGGGCTGGTGATCGCGATAGCACAACCGGTGATGGTGTCTGGCGAAAACGACGAAAACGGGAATTGACGAAATCGTATATCCGCCTCTTCTCATAAGTTATTCATAGAGCTGGCATGAGCGTGCACGTATTTGTTGCGATGCCCTTCGGAGTGAAGGAGGGCATTGATTTCAACAAAGTCTACTCCGACCTGATCAAGCCTGCGCTTGAATCTGCGGGCTTTGATGTGTTCCGCGCAGACGAAGAAATCCGTGGCGGGAATATCCGGACGGATATGTTTCAGGAACTTCTGCTTGCCGATCTTGTCGTCGCCGATCTTTCCATCGACAATCCCAACGTGTGGTACGAGTTGGGTGTACGTCATGCGCTTCGATCTCGCGGTGTCATTCAAATTCAATCCGGCCGAACCTACACGCCGTTCGACATCTATACAGATCGTTCGCTACGATACCATCTCAACGATGGTGTGCCCGATCCTGAGTTTCTTGAAGCGGATCGTGCAGCGATAGCGGCGATGGCGAAAGAGACGATTGAGTCATGGCGCGGGCGGAAGATCAGCCCGGTCTATCAAAATCTTCGTTATCTCAAGGAACCGGACTGGAAGTCGCTACGCGTCGAGGAAGCAAACGAATTCTGGGAAGCGTTTGAGGGGTGGGAGAAGAGAATCAAAATTGCGATGAAGAAACAACGGCCCGGCGATATTGTCACGCTGGCTGATGAAGCCCCGTCACGCATTTTGCATCTCGAAGCATATCGTTCTGCGGGTAATGCGCTTCTCAAGCTGGGCAGATTTTCGTTTGCTATTGAACAAATTGAACGGGCGCTTGAAATCGAACCTGCCGACAAAGAAAGTCTCAGGAAGAAAGGAGTACTTCTTGGCAGACTGGGGCGGCACGAAGAGGCAAGTGTGCTTTTGGAAGAATTGCTCAAGAGTGCTCCTGACGATGCAGAGACCGAGGCGCTGCTCGGAAGAGTGAAGAAGGATCAATGGGTGAAAACGTGGCGCGCTGAAGGGAAGAGTCCCGAAGCAATGAAAGAGGATGCGGCATATGAGGATGGATTGCTGCGTCAGTCGATAGCGCAATACAGGGAAGCGTTCATGAATGATCCGGGTAACTATTTCCCCGGCATCAATGCCTTGACGCTCTCGCATCTTCTTCACCATCTTGTCGGTGGTGATGAGGATGACCTTGCTCGACAGACACTTGAGGGGGGAGTTCGCTGGGCGGTACAGTCGGTACTTGCAAAAGAAAAACCTGAATCGCCCGACTACTGGGCACGTGTCACGATTGGCGATCTTGAGTTGCTGCAAGGCGATGCGGACAAGATTGTCAGGGCGTACAAGAATGCCGTCTCAGTGGCAGAAAAAGACTGGTTTGCGCTCGATTCATCCCGCCAGCAACTCGTCCTGCTTCATCAATTGGGCTTCCGTCCGGCGGAAGTTGAAGCCGCACTTTCCGTTTTCTCACGGGCGTTGAACAAGCTCAATCCGCCGTGGAGCCCGCGCAATGTCTTTCTCTTTTCCGGGCACATGGTTGATGCGCCCGATCGGCCCGTTCCCCGGTTTCCGCCAAGCAAGGAGGATTCAGTTGCCGCTGCGATTTCAGCAACACTTGAAGAGCTGAATGCTGGACCCGAGGATTTGGCAATTTGCAGCGGCGCTTGTGGCGGTGACCTTCTGTTCGATGAGGCATGTTTGGCGCGAGGTTCCCGGCTTGAAATGCGGCTTCCATTTGGCGAACCGGAATTTCTCCAACGCTCGGTGAGCTTTGCCGGTGAAGAGTGGAGCAAGAAATTCTTTGAAGTGAAAGCTCACCCCAATACCAATGTCCTGTTCATGCAAGAAGAACTCGGTCCGACTGCCAAAAACCAAAACCCGTTTGCGCGGAACAATGTCTGGCAGTTGAACACGGCACTTTCGCATGGCCCTGAACGACTGACCTGCATTTGTTTGTGGGATGGAAAGGGAGGAGACGGCCCGGGCGGGACCCAACATATGATTCAGGAAGCAGAGAAACGGTCCGGAAGAATCCGGATTCTGGATATCAACACACTCTAAGAAATATCATGACAGTACAAGAACGGATCGCTGTCCCCGGCCCGAAGAAGATTCTCGCATTGGACGGCGGAGGAATCAGAGGAATTCTCACAATTGAAATCCTTGCTGCAATCGAAAAGACACTGCGGGAACACGTCAACAAGAAAGACATGGTTCTCGCCGACTATTTTGATTTTGTGGCGGGCACAAGTACAGGCGCCATCATTTCCACATGCATCTCATTGGGCATGCCGGTTGATGCAATACGCAAATTCTATACTGACAGCGGCGCGGAGATGTTTGACAAAGCATTCTTCCTCAAACTTCTTCATCACAAATACAGCGACGAGAAGCTGAAGGGGAAACTTCAGGAAGTGATTGGAAAGAACACGACCCTGGGCTCGGACAAGCTGAAAACATTGCTTCTGCTTGTGATGCGCAACGCAACAACGGATTCCCCGTGGCTCGTGACGAATAATCCGGCTGCAAAGTACAATCGACCGGAACGGCGCCAAAACCCCGGTGATTGCAATCTTGATATCCCTCTCTGGCAACTCGTTCGTGCAAGTACTGCTGCCCCGGTATTCTTTCCGCCGGAAGAAGTTCAGTTTGGAAAGAAGAAGTTCATCTTTGTTGACGGGGGGATCACGACGTACAACAACCCGGCGTTTGCTGCATTCCTCACCGCTACGGTTGAGCCGTACAACGTGAACTGGAAGACCGGTGAGCAGGAGATGCTCGTCGTCTCCGTCGGAACGGGCGTATCACCTGATGCGAATGAGAATCTAGATGCATCCAATATGAACCTCGTGTACAATGCGAGCCGCATACCTTCCGCTTTAATGCTCGCCGCTTCCAATGAACAGGATTTCTTGTGCCGGACGTTTGGCCGTTGTGTTTCCGGTTTGCCGATTGATCGTGAGGTCGGGGACATGATTGACAAGCGGGGTCCAGTTCAGCCAAAACTCTTCACGTACATGCGATTCAATGCCGAGCTCTCAAGGCAAGGATTGAATGACTTGGGTCTTTCCGACATCAATCCCAAAGATGTACAGAAGATGGACTCGGTTGAACACATCAATAAGCTTCAACGCGTGGGAAGGGCGGTTGGGGCAAGATATGTTACAGCAGACTGTTTCTCAGGGTTCCGGTGACGCCTCATTTCCTGGTTGTTAGCGGCTGATTCTGAACGATCCAAAATCAATCAAGGAGTTGCTTACAAACTGGCCATCAAACCGTATTGCACCCGAGGGCCGTTGGATATTGATTGATATCGTTCGGTTGTTGAAGGACCCTGTAAGGCTGGAGACAATTGAATTCAACGTCTCAGTGCCAGCAAAAACTCCTGTGTTCACATTGATATTTGCCGAGTCGGCGTTGAAATCAAAAGTGTGATTCGGGTCGGCAACATTCGTCCAGGAAGCACCGTTGATGGGTGGAATGAAGGTCAGGTCGGCGGGGGCGGGATCTGTGGTGGAGCAACTCGCCAATATGACGATAGAGCCGACAAAGAAAACTAACATGTAATTCAACGTTCTCATATCGACCTCATAATTGTGGCGAAAGGCGTTGTTTTTCACGGCTTGAGTTTTGCAAGCAGGGCGTTAGTGATAGCATCAAGTTGTTGAAGTTTTGTATTCAAAGCCTCGACACGCTTTGGCGTTGTTTGCTTGATTTCTGCCCGTATCCGTTCGACTTCATCCTTGTCGGCAATCCTCTTGTTGTTGATATCCATGACTTTGACGAACATCTCGTTGAACACGAACACATCATTGCTGTGTATATCCTTCAGGGCGAATCGTAAAATTCCCTCGGTTTCTCGCGTAAGTTCCGGATTGTGCCAGACCGCATCCACGTCCTGGATAATAGCGCTTTGATTGATTGTCAGGCTATCGTGTATCTGATTGTACGCTATCACCGTGACTCCGAGCTCTTCTTCGACGCGTTTGTTCCCGTACGCGAGTTCGGGCAAATAGCTGCACAAAGTGTTGAGTTTTTGTGCCCGAACGAAGAACTCCCTCAACATTCTTGATATATGGAGGAAAGATTTCCGCTTTTCATCACCGCGATCCGGCTGATTTGATACGCTGGCTATGGAAGTCACAAGTTCTTCCATTTTTCTTTCTCGGCTGCTTGCATCGTTCACAAGTCCCCGAGTCATGCGGACACTCCACACCTTGATGGAATTGTCGAAGTTCTGAAACGTGACGGCAATCCGGTATTCTCCACTGCTTGTATCATCGTAGACCTCACCGAACACAACTGTGTTAGCGTCGTATGCTTTCAGCGTATCCAAGGTTGTTTGTGAGATGCCATCAAGCCGTTGTACGGCTTTTTCGTTGTCCTTGTGAGAGATAAGCCGGGCAAAATTGCGGCGCTCAAGAACCGTGCAGAATCCCTTTTGTGCAAGCTTTTCCTCAAACTCATTTGTAAAACGTTGGGTGATAAGATTGCGCAATCCGTTTCGCGTTGTGAAGTCCCAGACATAGCATCGAATGGAGTCGGGCGGGATGGCGCCAGCCGTAGAAACGACAAGAGAGAGAAGTATGATGAGGTAAGACTTGCGAATCGTTCTTACTGGAGGCATGGTCGAATGCTTTTGTCGCTATCTACTTGAACAGATGTCGTACAAGTTCTGAATTGGCTTTTCAGTACGACCTTCTGGCCGCTTGCCCGTTCTTCCATTCGAAGCACGACAAACGTCAGCCCTTCTTCGACGACGTCAGCCGGTTTTCCATCAACCGTTATGTCGGCGTTTGTCAGGTCGGACGGAATATGAAGAGTTATTCGATGATGCTTTTTTGGGATGGTATCCTTTTGAAGAGCCTCGGAAGTCTTCTCCTCCTTCGGTTGTGAATGGTCGGCATCTCCAAGGGCAGGTTTCTCTTGTTCAATGTGAGCAACCTCGGGATTGCGTGTGTGCTGCCAGAACCCAAGCGCGATAACAAGGAGGGCAATCACGAAACCGAAGTTGACGGCGCGTTTTGTTAATTCGGCAGCTGCCTTCTTGGACAATTGGGGCAGGATTCCTGTCTTGAGAAGTACGGTGAGAATTCCGAAGAACAGCATAATTGCGAAGCCAATCAGCACAAGCGGATGCTGAAGGAAGGGAGCGACATCCTTGAATGGCTGCAGGAATTCCACGTTTGGCTTTCCTTGTTCGGTTGTCGTAAAAGGACTTTCAGAGAACAGATTGCAGTAGAATAACCTAAGTTCGGTAACAAAAAGCAAGGAGGCAGGAAGGTACGCATTGAGGAACAAGAACCTCCAAAAGACGAAAAGGGACTCATCCGAGTCCCTCTTTGCTGTCGGGGCGGGGGGATTTGAACCCCCGGCCTCTTGGTCCCGAACCAAGCGCGCTACCGGGCTGCGCTACGCCCCGATTTTTCTTCATTAAAGTTACTGATAATTCGAATCCGAATCAACGGGAAAGTTTCCCGCCGGAAATAGCCTCTCGGAGGGATTTGCAGAGATGATCAATATGACTTTTCTCGACAATGAGCGGAGGCAAAAAACGCAGCACATTTCCATGCGTGCAATTGATGATGATACGCCGTTCCAGCATTGCATCAACAATTGATTTACCCGGGAAGGAAAGCTCCATTCCCTCCATCAATCCTTTTCCGCGAACCTGCTTGATTGCATCGGGCATTTCGGATTGCAGCATATTCAATTGTTGAATGAAATATGAACCTGTGTCCGCTGCGTTCTTCATTAATCCGTTCTCAACAACTTCCTGTAGCACAACTTTTCCGGCTGCGCATGCGACCGGATTGCCGCCGAAGGTCGTGCCATGATTACCGGGCTTCAGCACGTCCATCAACTGTTCGCTGACGAGAATTGCGCCTAACGGCAGTCCGCCTCCGAGTGGCTTGGCAAGCGTAACGATGTCCGGCTTCAAATCATAGTGGTCGGCAGCGAGGAATTTCCCTGTCCTCCCTATGCCGGATTGTACTTCATCAGCAATAATGAGAAAACCGAATCTCTCCTTAAGTTCGTTCAGTCCTCCAGCAAACTCACGGCTCAGCTCGTTTATTCCGCCCTCTCCTTGAATGATTTCGAGAAATACGGCAGCCGTCTTCTCGGAAATCAAGGCGCTCAGTTGATCTGCATCGTTGAAGGGAATGTTGGCACATCCTCCAAGAAACGGTCCGAATCCTTCGCGGTAGTCCGCATTCGTCATCATCGAGAGCGCCCCCATCGTCCGCCCGTGGAAGCTCTCTTGCATCGTCACGATTTGTGAACGTCCGTTGGCGTTGCCCCACTTGCGCGCCAGCTTCAATGCTCCTTCGCATGCCTCAGCACCGCTGTTACAAAAGAAGACGCCGCTGTATCCGGTTATGCTTCTCAGTCTTTCAGCAAGTTCAATTTGTGGTTCTTGAAGGAAATAGTTCGAAATGTGAATGTACTCTTCCACTTGCTGCCGGATAGCCGTGATCACGCCTTCGTGTCCGTAGCCGAGGGCATTAACGGCGACTCCGCCGAGGAAATCGAGATAGGCGTTGCCGTCCTTGTCGAAGAGGTACATCCCTTCTCCTCTGACAATCTCGATGGGAAAGCGTTTGTACGTATGAAGAAAAGCGGCTTGGTCGCGTTCGGACAGCGTCATGGGGTCCCCAAAAAATCATTAAAGAAAATACTTGCATAATTATACGAGAAAATGTATAATCATGCAATTCGTTTCCGGCCTCCCGTGCGGACGAAATAGAAGAGGTACTTATACAGGAAGTGAAACGTTCATTGATACGCGTCGGCGTTGTCGGAGCATCAGGATATTCCGGCCTCGAATTGCTCAAGCTCTTGCTCGGGCATCCCAAAGTACAGATTGTCGGCCTGTTCGGCAACTCCTCTGCAGGGAAGAAAATTGACGAGGTTCATCCCTCTCTCCGCAACGTTTTTTCGCTCGACGTTCAGGAATTCGCCGCAGCGGCGCTGCGCGGCATCGATGTATTGTTTGTCGCGCTTCCATCCGGTCAGGCGATGCCGGTTGTGCCCGAGGCTCTTGCGGTGGGTACGAGAGTGATAGATTTGGGCGGCGACTTCAGGCTTTCCGATTCTGCCATCTACCAACAATACTACGGGCACGAACACACGGCTGCAGAATATCTTCCACAGGCGGTGTACGGTTTGACGGAATGGAATTGCACCGCAATTAAGAATGCCCGTCTCGTCGCAAACCCCGGCTGTTACCCCACAAGCATTCTACTGGCACTGTTACCTCTTGTGAAAGCAGAACTTCTCAACGTCTCATCGGTTGCCATCACATCGTACAGCGGCACGTCGGGAGCGGGGAAGTTGGTGGCGGAGAAGATGATGTTCTTTGAAGTGAACGAAAGTGTTCGTGCGTACAAAGTCGGCTCGCACCAGCATATTCCTGAAATTGGACAATATCTCAAAACTTTTGGCGGGGTTGATGTTTCGTTTTCGTTTGTGCCGCATTTACTTCCGGTAAGCCGCGGCATATACACGACGATCCATGCGCCGTTGAAAAATGGAGTCGGCGAGAGAGAAGTTGCTACAACGTTTCAGTCGAGCTATGCGTCATCCCGATTTGTGAGAATGGTTGCCCCCGACGTTCCTGAAATGAAGAATGTCGAGCATACGAATTTCTGTGACATCGGTTTCTCGGTTGAAGGCAATCGCCTCGTTCTTCTTTCAACGATCGACAATCTCGGCAAAGGGGCGGCGGGACAAGCCGTTCAGAATATGAATGTCATGTTTGATCTTCCACAGTCAGAAGGATTGATGCCATGCTACCAGCGTTAGAAACCACCGAATATGCGACAGAGGAACGAGGCGGCATTACGCTCCCGAAAGGGTTTCGGGCGGCGGGAATTCACTGCGGGGTCAAACGCATGAAGAAGGATCTGGCCTTGATAGTGTCCGACGTTCCCGCAACAGCCGCGGCGGTGTTTACGCTGAACAGAGTACAGGCCGCGCCTGTAGTTCTGAGCAAACAGCATTTTGCGACTTGCAGCAAGTTTCACGCAATTGTCATCAACAGCGGAAATGCAAATGCATGCACGGGAGAAAAGGGCTTCGAAGCGGCACGCGCAATGGCCGACGTAACGGCGCAGGTTGTGGGCGTGTATCCATCGGAAGTCTTTGTTGCATCAACAGGCGTAATCGGCGAGCCCTTGCCCGTTGAGAAGGTCGTGAGCGGAATTCGAGCCGCAGCCGCGTTCCTGAGCGCAGGCGAGCATCAGAATGCCGCTGAAGCAATCATGACAACCGATACATTTGTGAAGTCGGCCTCTGCCACATTTGAGATTGACGGGAGAGAAGTGAATATCGGAGGTATTGCAAAGGGCTCCGGTATGATCCACCCCAACATGGCAACAATGCTCGGCTTCATTACAACTGATGCGGCAATCGAGCCGGATACATTTCAAATGCTGTTGACGGAAACGGTTGATAGAACGTTCAACCGGATTGTCGTTGATGGCGACACCAGTACAAACGACATGGTTGTGGCGCTTGCGAACGGGGAATCAGGCATTGTTCCTCTGCGGCCCGGCACGGCAGCGTTCAGATTGTTTGCAGAACACTTCGAGAACGTACTTCGTAAGCTTGCACTCGATATTGTACGCGACGGCGAGGGAGCAACGAAACTCGTGGAAATACGCGTCGAAGGGGCGATGAACAAGGGGGACGCCCTGAAGGCTGCGAAAGCCGTGGCTCTTTCTCCACTTGTCAAGACTGCCATTCACGGCGAGGATGCGAATTGGGGGAGAATCATTGCTGCCGTTGGATACTCGGGCATTGAATTCAATCCGGCCGAATTCGAAATCATCATCAATAAGCTGCCAATTCTTGGAAAGAACTTTACGATCTCCCTTTCAAATCAAGACGCCAACAAGCGTCTGAAAAGCGATTTCATCGAACTCGTCATTCGTCTGAACGGCGGAACGGGCATGGCAACTGTCTGGACGTGTGATTTCTCCGAGCAGTATGTAGTCATCAACGGAAGCTATCGCTCATGAACGACAACGGACAATTGCGCAAGGAAGATGTTCTGGTTGAAGCGCTTCCGTACATACAGCAGTTTGAGCGAACGACGTTCGTCATCAAATACGGCGGCGCTGCAATGGAAGACGAACAACTGAAGCAGATGGTGGCACAGGACGTTACGCTGCTGCGAAAGATCGGGATCGATATTGTTGTTGTTCACGGCGGGGGGAAGGAAATCACGTTTCTTGCCAGCCGGCTGAATCTTGAAACACAATTCGTCAACGGCCAGCGGTACACCGATGCCAGCACGCGGGATGTCGTGCAGATGGTGCTTGCCGGACTGATCAACAAGGATATTGTACGTCGCATCAACCTGCATAACGGCAACGCAATCGGCTTGAGCGGAATAGATGCGAAATTACTCATGGTGAAGCGGTACGATAGGGAGGATCTTGGTTTCGTGGGTGAGATAACAACCGTCAATGCGTCGTTCATCCGATCGATGCTAAGGGATGGATGTCTGCCCGTGATTGCCCCTCTTGGTGTTGACGGCGAAGGTACGGTGTACAACATCAACGCGGACATCGCAGCGGGTGAAATTGCCAAAGCTTTAGTAGCAACGAAGTTGATCTACATGACGGATGTTGAAGGCATTCAGGTGGGTACGGATTTGCTGAAATGTCTCACGGAATCTGATGCACAGAATCTTATTGAGAAGAATGTAATAAGCGGCGGCATGATTCCGAAGGTGGACTCGGCGCTGGATGCACTCAAGAGCGGTGTAGGCAAAGTCCACATCATCAACGGCAAAACTCCGCATGCGTTGCTGCTGGAAATCTTCACAACGGAGGGGGTCGGGACGGAAATCGTTCATCAAAACGGAACGCAACAATGAACAAGGAAGAGATTCAGAAGCGGCACGCTGCAATCAAGTCGCTCATTGCTTCGAAAGACATCTCAAATCAAACTGAGCTTGTCAATGAATTGAAGAGGAAGAGAATCGATGTCACGCAGGCAACACTTTCGCGTGACCTTGCGGAACTGGGCATCATCCGGATGCCGACGGAACACGGCTATCGTTACGAAATCAGGACGGCAAGCGCCGAGCCTGTACTGCGAGGCTTTACCGCTGAAGAAGTGATTTCTGTTGAATCAAACGAGAATCTGATCGTGATCAAGACATTTCCCGGCAGGGCGCAAGGGGTTGCGTTTTTGCTGGATAGTAAGCGTGATACGGAGATTCTGGGGACGATTGCAGGTGATGATACGATCGTTGTCATTCCCAAATCCGTCAGACAGATCAAAAAGACAATCAACAACATCTCACACTATTTGGGACTTACCTAAATGGCAAAAAACAAAATTGTTGTCGCGTATTCCGGCGGCCTCGACACGTCGGTGATGGTTCACTGGCTGAAGAATCATTACGACGCTGAAATTATCACCTGCACCGGGAATCTCGGACAAACGAAAGAGACTGCGTCCTTGAAGGAGAAAGCCCGCGCATCCGGAGCTTCCAAAATCTACTACATAGATTTGCGGAGGGAGTTCCTTGAAAACTACGCATTCCCCGCGTTGCAGACGGGAGCTTTGTATGAGGAGGCGTATCCGATGGCGACATCCATCGGTCGGCCGCTGCTTGCAAAGACGATGGTGGAGATTGCAAGAAAAGAAGGCGCAACAATGATTGCGCACGGCTGTACCGGTAAGGGAAACGATCAGGTACGGTTCGAGGTTTCGATTGGCGCGCTTGCGCCTGATATTCACGTGCTTGCTCCGTTGAGAACCTGGGAGTTCAAGTCACGCGAAGAAGAGATTGAATATGCCGCTGCGAACGGTATTCCTGTTTCTGCAACTGTGAAGAGTCCTTATTCCATTGACGAAAATCTCTGGGGCACGAGCATTGAATGCGGCGTTCTTGAAGACCCGATGGTTGAGCCGCCGCTTGATGCATTTCAATCAACGGCATCTCCCGAGCTTGCGCCGGATGAATCCGACGAAGTGACGATAGGCTTTGAGAGAGGAATTCCTGTCAGCATTGACAGGAGGGAAATGGATAGCATCTCTCTCGTGGAATTTCTTAATTCACTTGGTGCACGCAATGCCATAGGCAGGTTGGATTTGATTGAGAACCGGCTTGTCGGGATTAAGTCGCGTGAAGTATACGAAGCGCCGGCGGCGACGATTCTCCATTTTGCGCACAAAGAACTTGAGCGGCTGACGCTTGACAAAAGTGTAGCGCATTACAAGTCGTTGGTTGCGCACGAATATGCGAATCTCATTTATAACGGATTGTGGCACTCGCCGCTACGCGAAGCCCTTTCTGCGTTTGTGGCGAAAACTCAGGAACGAGTCACCGGCATTGTAAAAGTCAAACTATATAAGGGAACAATCCGGGTAATTGCACGAAGTTCGCCCTATTCACTCTATGATTCGAAACTGGCAACCTACACAGCGGAAGATCAGTTTGATCATACAGCCTCTGAAGGTTTCATCAAGATTTACGGGCTGCCTTTGAAGACGTACAACAGTGTTGGCGACATTGTTCCTTCCAACGGCAAGAAGAACAGGCAACAGGTGGGGAAGTATGCCACTGTGGAATAGCCGTTTCCGAAAGCCGCTCAACTACGAGGTGTTGAAGTTTACGTCATCCATCGAGATCGACAAGCGCTTGTACAATGACGATATTGACGGGAGCATTGCTCATGTCCGGATGTTGATCAAGAAAAAGATCATCTCACACTCTGACGGGAAGGCAATCCAGCGCGGCCTTGAACGCATTCGAAAGGAAATCGCCTCGGGCAAGCTCAGTATCAACTGGCGCAATGAAGATATCCATACGTTGATTGAAGAGCGGCTTGTCCGATTGATTGGTGAGAGGGGGAAAAGACTCCACGCAGCACGAAGCCGGAATGACCAGGTGGCGCTTGATGAGCGGCTCTATCTCCGGAAAGAAATTCAGGAGACAGTAAAACGAATCAACGCCCTGCAACTGACTCTGCTGTCACAAGCCGAGTCTCACAAAACGACAGTCGTGCCCGGCTACACGCATTTACAACGGGCGCAGCCGATTCTCTTTGCTCACCATCTGCTCGCCTACATTTCCATGTTCGAGCGTGACGTTGAGAGACTTAGAGATTGCGGAAAACGCAACAATTATTCCCCGCTTGGTGCAGCCGCTTTTGCAGGCACGTCTCTGAGTATCGACAGAAAAATGACGGCCCGGGTTCTCGGCTTCAGCGGAATTGTGGAGAACAGCATCGACGCCGTAAGCGATAGGGATGTACTCATTGAGTTCATCGGCGCCTGCGCGATTACGATGATGCATCTCAGCCGGCTTTCGGAAGAGATGGTGTTGTGGTGTTCGCAAGAATTCGGCTTCGCGCAACTCGATGATGCATACGCAACAGGCAGCAGTCTGATGCCGAACAAAAAGAACCCTGACATACCCGAGTTGATTCGCGGCAAAACCGGGAGAGTATACGGCAGCTTGATGGGCCTCCTGACAGTCATGAAGGCTCTGCCGCTTGCGTATAATCGTGATATGCAAGAGGACAAGATTCACCTGTTTGAGGCCGTGGAGACGACAAAGGACTCGCTACGCCTGGCAACTCTCATGATGAAGCATACAACATTCCGCTCGGATAGATTCGAAAAGCAATTGAAGGGAGATTTCGCGCTTGCAACCGATCTCGCCGAGTACCTGGTGCGAAGGGGAGTTCCGTTCAGAAGCGCGCATTCCGCGCTCGGCAATCTGGTTGCGCTCTGCAACGCCCGGCGGTGCTTGCTTCATGAGTTATCTCTCGTTGACTTCAAGAAGGCATCTCCATCGTTCGAAGAAGATGTGTTTCTATTGCTTTATCCGGGTGCCAGCGTCAAGGGCAAGAGTTCTGAGGGTAGTACATCGCCCGAAGAAGTGGAGAAGGCGTTACGTCAATGGAAGAAACGGCTCAGATAGAGAGGGAGCATGAATATGGTGATTGTTTGAATTTCTTGTTGACAAAGCCCCCCCTCTTTCCTACATTTAATCACCATCATTAAGTTACGTTCACACCATCAAAGCCCATCGCACGTTACACAAGTCAGTCCGGTCGAAGATGTGTTCCGTGTGCGGTCAAAGGGGTCACAGAAGTACAAACAGGCAACCCGGTGTGGCGCAATGATGCGCGGATCGAAAACCTTCACACAATCTTCATCACAAACAACTTGGTCGCTATTACGCTATGCGAACTCACACACCTAAACCCTTCTATTGGCTGACATCTCTCCTTATCGCTGTTGCGATGTTCGGGATATCATGCCAGCAGTACGAGTATTCGTCGCCCGGCCCGGGAATTCTTGAACTCAGATTGGCGGTAAAGAATACACGGGAGAATATCATTCCGTTCAATGATTTCAGTTTTCTGAATATCGTCATCAGGGACATGGCGGTGTTGAGAAACGACGGAACGTATCTAATCGTCTTGTCTGATCTTCACGCCATTCAACGCAAAGAAAATGGTGATACGCTGAATTGTATTACCTTTGCGGCAAGAGATTCTCAAATCGTCTTGGGACAGGTGTACGCTCCTCCGGGGACGTATGTGGGTCTGGGGCTTGACAAGATGACGGCGGTTGTGCACGACCCGTTCTTACTGCGGTTTGATGGGAACCGGTATACACCAATTGCGATTCTCGATGTTGGCCCTGCCCAGAAATTCACTATGATCCAGCCTCCTCCTCCGTTTGATGTAAAGGAGTCCCGAAAAACAATTGTGACGTTCACGCTTGATCTTGATCAGTCGATGCCACGCCGAACAGAGTGGTTCGAGTGGGTGGCGCCGTTGGTGTATATATCCTCAATTCAATATTTATAGTTACAGCCAAAGAGTTCGAAGCGCTATGAATAGTACATCTCCACAATCTCGATTTGTTCCGAAGCCGCGAACAGTGTTGCTGGCCGTTCTTCTTGCGGGAGTGATGCTTGGCCTGTGGAACTGCAACTATCCGGATACGCCTGCAGCCGGCAATTCACTGCCCACCACACGGCTGGCAAACGTACCGGCAAACGACACGATTGCCCAATATATCAGTCTGGGCGTTATTCCGGAAATCACCCTTTTCTGGCTTGGCGATGACCCGGATGGCTATGTTGTCGCTTACAGGTATCGGTGGATTGACTTCTTTAGCGGACAACAGCGTCCTCAGCCATATCAAACGGTACTCAATCTTGTCAGCATTGGCCCTACGCCGCTTGAACGAATGATGCTTGTGAAGGGGAACCAAAATTCGATTCCCAATATCTACACGTTTTTTGCGACCCTGACGAATCAGGATGGCGCCCTCATTAGCGCAATTGGCGATTCGTTGGCGACGGGCAGAACATTTGCCGTTCCGTACAAAACAGGATTGGTCGTAGGTGACTCTGTTGCCGGTGCCGATTCCGTTGTTCATCGTTCGCCGACAACCGGGCGTTTTATTTTCGATTCGCCGGCAGACAGCAACATGCATCGCTTCGAGGTTGCTTCGATTGACAACAACGGTGGAATCGACCCGAACCCTGCCTACGTGAATTTCTGGACTTTGCGGTCACCTGCTCCGCTCGTAACGGTTACAGCGCCCGTGGTGAATACACAGATAAGCTCAGGACTGTCTGATACCAATCAGATTGCGATCAGACATGCAACCGACCGATTCCCCGGGTTGAGGATTGACTTTAGTGCAATAGACTTCAGTACCGATGAGCGTGTGTTCTCTTGGGCGGTGGATGATACGCTTGACCCTGCGAGTTGGTCTCCGTGGAGCGAGAACACCTTTGCTCTTGTAACAGCCTCGTCCTTCAAGCCGATTGTCACGGGCTGGCACAATTTCTACGTCCGCGCTAAGAACCGGTGGGGTGTGCTGAGTAATATCGCCACTTACAGGCACTCTACAGGGCAGGGGAGCTTCAAAGCGACTATTGTGGCAATAGATAGCGTCGGGTATGTTCCCCGAATTCTGGTGATCAATTCGGCACCACCGCCAAGCGGAGCTGTACCTTGGGGAATTGACACCACAGCGAGCAGGAACTTCTATTCAGGCATTCTTGATGCAGTCGGAAAGGCAGGCAAATATGATATTTGGACTGTAGCCGGTCGTCCGATTGCCAGTGCTTTTCCAAGTGTCATCACGCTGGGACAATACTCGACCGTTATTCTCTTAATGGATCAGAAACTGCCCGCAATCGGAGGGGCTGTGTATCAGTTTGACCCAACGCGTCAAACCAACATGAAGAGGTACCTCACAGCGGGCGGAAATCTGATCTTTAGTGGTCCTGTGAATTACATTACGGCAATTCAGAACTTCGAGCCATGGTCTGTTGAGATATTCCATACCCTTCCCTCTCCGCCTCCGTATCCGCAGCGCATGAACATTAATCTCGATTTCCGAGGTACACGCGGACACAATGGCTATCCCGACTTGACAATTGACCCTGCAAAATTACCGGCCGACTCACTTGGCTCTCTCAGGCAGATCATAGTTAACATCCCAGCCGGTTTTGGGGAGACGATTGGGTGGTTCAATTCGAGAACCAGCGATCCGATATGGAATAATGCTCCGGTGGGTATTCGTTTCCTGGCGCCCGATCCTGTTCCGCCGGCACGTAGAACTTATTCGGTTGTTCACTTTGGTTTCCCGCTATATTATGCAGAACAGGCTTCTGCTATTCAAGCTATGCAAAAAGCGCTCACAGACGTACATGAACTGCCATGATGACGAACTTATTCTCTTCGAAACAGGAGGGGCTCTCAATGAAATTCCTACGTAAAGCTGCGTTTATTCTTCTGTCTATCAGTGTCGTGTGGAGAGGGTACGCGGGTACAACGGGAGCTCTTGCAGGAAAGGTTACCGACGTGTCTACCGGTGAACCGCTTCCCGGTGTCAATATTGTAGTCGTGGGAAGCGGACGCGGCGGCGTCACCAACACAAAAGGTGAGTTTTCCATTACCGGTATCACGGAAGGTTCTTACGTTCTCCGTGCCTCGCTTATCGGGTACAAGGCGATGGAAACGCAAAAGGTGCAAATTGATGCCGACCAGACAACAGTGTTCAATTTCAGGCTGGCGAGCACGGATATCGAAGTGGAAGGCGTAACGGCATTTGGCGAGAGGCCGATAGTTGACGTGCGCAAGCTTTCCGGGGACCAGACTTTCAGCAAAGATAAGATCGAGCAACTTCCAAACCTGAAGGGTGTTGAAGATGTGCTTACGCTTCAGGCTGGCGTCGTGAAGTTCGGCAACCAGTTGTTTCTCCGCGGTGGAAGGGCGAACGAAACACAGATCCTTATTGACGGCGTGCCGGTGAGCAATGTTGGCGGCGGTGGTACGGCAACGGGAACGAGCAGCGCAAATGAGCAATTGCAGCAACTGTATTCCGGAACCGGAACAGCCGGCGGCGGAGCGCTGTCGGTAGCGGCAAACGCCATTCAGTCCGTTAGCGTCTCCAGTAGCGGTCTCGATGCCGAATATGGCAATGCGCAGTCGGGCGTTGTGAATATCACGACAAAGGCTGGTGGGGAGAAATACACTGCCTCCGGTCAATTTCGGACGGATGGTATTTCAGCAGGCGGCGGCCAGAACGAACGATACTATTCTGCCAATCTCGGTGGCCCGGAGCCGATTACGTCATATCTCCTGCCATCAATGGGTGTTGAGGTCCCGGGGAAACTCTCATTCTTCATGAGTGCAGACTTTAACCAGCAGGATGGTGCATACAAGTTCAATCAGGATCAGTTCTATAACCCCCAACGCCGGAAGGTGAAGTTTGGAGGAATTTTTGGAGGGCTGTTGGGCGGACTTGGGTTCAACTACACGGATAAGCAATCCAACACATATTCATTCAATACGAAATTATCATATTTCGTCGGAGAGAGCGATCAGTTCTCCTATAGCTACCGGGCAAACATCGAATCACGGCGGTCGCTTTACGGCAATTACAGCTGGCGAGACCTGTCGGACTCATTGGGAACACGGCTTCGGTTGAATACGCAGAATGTTGTTCAGTGGACCCACATCATCGGGCTGAATACATTGCTGCGGGGATTCGTCAGTCGGCAAGAAACACAGGAAGAATACACGATTGGAGATCTGAATCCTGCACAATATTCCACCGTGACGAATCTGGCCGACCGTGACCCGAACCAGGATGGATTTAACGACCTCGGTACGGGCCAAAGCTGGAGCAACAGCAACACTGTATTGTGGAATGCGAAATTTGACTACAGCAGTCAAGTTCACGAATTGCACTATTTGAAGACGGGTATCGAATATTTCTACGAACAGTTGCGTGGAACGAGCATTTCCTTTCCGCAGGCACCGTTCGGTGAGCGACGACGGGCAGACAGTTTGAGTGGCGGTGTCGGTTTGTATCCGGGCTATGGCCGGGGTCGTTGGGTGACTAACGCCATGCCCAGTCGCGGTGGCCTGTATGTTCAGGACAATATCGAGTTCGGGCAGGGGCTTCTCTCGATTCATGTCGGACTTCGTTACGATTGGTTTTATCTCGGAAAGCAAGTGTTTGACCGGGGTCCGTCAGGGTTTGTAACACGCTGGGAGCAGGCAACAGGACTCAAAGCAACGTGGTTGGACAAGAAGTCCTTCTTCTCACAATTTACGAGCGGGAACTTCAGCCCGCGGCTTGCAATCGGGTATCCGGTTTCGCAAACTACGAAATTCTACTTCAACTACGGTCACTTCCTCCAGCATCCGGATAGAGATCAGCTTTATCGGTTCCCGTTGTTGATTGATATTTCCGGCAACTACGCAGGTAACCCCGGTCTGAAACCGCAGCGTACCGTTCAGTATGAAGCTGGATTTGAGCAGGCTATCTTTGATGATCTCGCAATAGCCATCCGCGGATTCTACAAAGATATCTTTGACTACGTTGCACCGTTGAATACCGGACAAATCAACCTTAATGTTAACCTCGATTATGCCAGCGCACGCGGCTTTGAAATCATCCTCAACAAAGCCCTCTCGGATCATTATTCGGGAAGTATCGGCTACACTTTCCAGATTGCAAAGGGACGTTCGTCAAACCCGTTTGCCGCATTGAACAGCCCGCAACTGCAGGGTCTGCCGCGTGAAACGCGGTTGGACTACGATCAACAACATACACTGAACCTCTTTGTTGCATATCGCGTAGCACCGGGTGAAGACTACGAGGTGTTTGGAATTCCGCTTGACAACTGGGGCGCTTCGGTGACATTCAATTTCGGAAGTGGCTTCCCGTACACGCCCTACAACAGGGGTAGAAGCCTGGAGGATGTGTACCTGCTGAACACAGGCAACGGGCCGTTTACATCCGAGCTTAATCTTTCGATGTACAAGGGATTCAAGGTGTTTGATAAGCTAAACCTCACGGTCTCGCTTGACATTCTCAATCTCCTGAATCGAAAGAACGTCGATTTGAATGCCGGCGGATTTAATTCGTTGACAGGACGGCCGATTCTGTTCGGCGACTACAATCCGGAAACGGGCGTAATTTATCCGTGGGGAGGTTTCGACGGAAGCCAATCACTGGATGCGCGTGTGCCACCGTACATTTTCAGGGCACCAAGACAAATTGCATTAGGAATGAAGATTAATTGGGACTAAGGCCTATGAACACCCTACACAAAACCCGCACTGCGGCAATAGCTCTGTTAGCGCTTCTGATCGTTGCGCCTGCCGATACGTTTGCACAGCCCTTCAAAGGTATTAAGCAGGGCTATACAATGCTGTTGAAAATGGACAACCGGGGCGCGTTCGGACGTGTTTCGTATCCTCGCGGCGGCAACGAGCCGGCGGATTCTATCGGGCTTGAATATCCGGTGGGTCGCCGAATCGAGCATATCTACGGTGCCGGGGTCTGGATTGCAGGCAGAGTTGACACATCGGCAGTTCCCGGCACAAGCCCGCGGATCAAAGTTGTGAGCACAGCGTACGAAGGCTGGTCCGGGCCGTTGTATGAAATGTTCTCAGACCCAAACGATAATTTCTGGCAAGCAAGCAAGAATGATAGCGTAAAGCCGCCGGGATGGGATGCATATTGGGGCACAGACCTGGATTTTCGCCCGATTTCCGATAATGACTTGTATTGCCGGTACACAGATTATAATGTGCGCCCGGCAGGTCACGTGCCAATGGGGATCAAAGTTGTGCAGAGTTCTTATGCTTGGGATGATCCGTATGCAGAAGCAATTATTATCAATGAGTACAAGATTTTCAATGTCACGGACAGAACAATTGAAGAGGCGTACATCGGCTTTTTCTGTGATGCCGATGTCGGGCCCGTTAATGTGACAAACTATTTTCAACGCAACTTTACGGGCTACTACCAAAACTCAAGAACGGCCTACATTCATAATCCGTCGGATCGCGGTTCAACACCTGTTGGCATCTCGTTGTTGTATCCCGATCCCGACACCACCGTAATTGCGAAGTACACATTCCAATGGTTCCCGGGGCCTAACACACCTGCACCCGACGTCCCTAAGTACGATATGATGGCGAGCGGAAATATAAGGCCCGATGAGTTTCCATCGCTCTCCGATACGCGCTTCCTCTTTGCGTTCGGCCCGTTTACAATTTCGAGAGACACCGTATTGAAGATTGCAGTCGGTATTGTTTCTGGTACTGACTTGCGCGATCTCCAGAAAAATGCCAACCGTTCGGTTGATATCTACAAGAATCAAGGTATCAAACTTCCCTCCACTCCGCCCTCGCCGCCCTTGCGTGCGGAAGTGGGTTTCCGTCGCGTAAAACTCGATTGGAAGTGGAGGCCCGGTGACTTCGAACTCTTCGGCAGGCCTGATCCGGAAGCCAATTGGGATACAACAAGTCAGGTCGCTCGCTGGGATACATCCCGAATTTCTCCGCCTTATCCCCCGGGTATCGACCCGAGTCGTGGCGGTCGCAACTTTGAGGCGTACCGCCTGTGGCGCAGTGAGCATCCCGGGGTTAATCCTGCGACAGGGAGACCCTTGGTTCCTGATGCCAGTTTTACGTTGCTGAAACAGTTCGACGCAATAGGCTACACAGATTCTACGCGCTTCGAATACGAAACCGGATTGCAGTACGAGTTCGTCGATTCGAATCTTGTTCGCGGAAAAGTCTATGTGTATTCGGTCACGTCGAAGTCGATTCCGAATATCGCATATCAGACGATCAGAATCGGTGACCGCGATACGATAGTCACGGTTCCTGTTGAGCCGCTTGAGTCCGGCAAGCTCACAAATGCGGTGCGTGTCGACCTTCCGTTCGCAATATCACAAGAGGCTAACAAAGTGTCTGTTGTTCCGAATCCTTACAGAACGGATCGGGACTACAAACTCGAGAGCGGCGGATACGAGGGTCTGACGAGCAGTTGGACGGAGAACGAGAGAAAAGTCAAGTTCATCAACCTGCCGGAAAAATGCATAATCCGCATCTTTTCACTGTCGGGTGATTTGGTGCGAACCGTCCAGCACGATGGCGGCGGCGGAACATTCCCTCGAGGCGATGCGGATGTTCTCCTCGTGAGTGAAAGCAACCGTGCTCTTGCGAGCGGGATCTATATTTTCACCGTCGAGTCGAATCTCGGCGTGCAAACCGGAAAATTTGTCATTATCCGATAGAGACGAGCCATGATAACCCGACATTTAACAATTCGCATTTGTGCAGTTGCCGTTGGTGCTGCGATGCTGGCGATGAGTGCATCGGCAGGAAACAGAGCCGGCGCTGTTTCGGGGCAATTCCTTAAGCTTCCCATCAATGCCCGTTCGGCGGGGATGGGAAATGCCCAGGTTTCGCTTGCTCAGGGAGCGCTTTCGATCGCAACAAATCCGGCAGGGGTTCTCAATATTGAGGGCGCCTCGTTCGGATCAACGTATAACCAGTGGTGGGCAGATATTACTGTTGCATTCTTTGGGGCTGCTGCCAAGGTTGAAGGCTGGGGCACACTGGGAGCAGGTGTTACGCTGCTCACTACGGATGAAATGAACGTTACAACGCCCGCGTTCCCGGAAGGAACAGGCCAGAAATTCAAGGCAAGCGATGTCGCGTACACGATAACGTATGCCAAGCAGATTAGCGAGCTGTTTGGCTTGGGCCTGAGTGCCAAGTTCATCACTTCCAATCTCTACAACAAGGAAGTCAGCTCAAATTCCGTCGCGTTTGACATCGGTACGCTGTATGACATTCCGGTTCTGCGGACGCGATTGGGAATTTCGGTGACGAATCTCGGGAAAGACCTGAGGTATATCAACGAACAGTACTCGCTTCCGACTGCCCTTCGGTTTGGGGCAACAACTGCTCTCATTCAGGAAGAAATGCACAATGTGCAAGCTGTGTTCCAGATTGGCAGACCGAACGATTCCGACGAGCAATATAATGTGGGTCTTGAGTATGGCTTCAACGAGATCCTCTATTTGCGAGGAGGATATAAATTCAACTATGACACTGAAGATTTTACCGGCGGTTTGGGCGTAAACCTGAAGAGTCTGGGTTTGAATGGAGCTGTTGACTATGCTTACTCCCACTACAAATTCCTGCCTGCAACTCATATGTTTTCCATTGAAATAGGATTCTAAAGTATGACCTTACGTGCACTTGTTCCACTCATTTTGATCGGGTCTTTCGGTCTTCTCGTTACGGGATGCGAAGTGGAAACCGAATCACAGCCGCCGTTGTCGTATCCGCCGGCGAATCACATTGTTATCAATGAAGTGTATACACTCCCCGGAACGAACCCCAATGCACATTCGTGGCTTGAGTTGTTTAATCCGACGTCACAGACATTCGATCTCTCTACTTGGTCTCTGAACTTTACCACGGTACGGCTTGAGGTTCGAGGACTCAAGTTCTGGACTGTAATTTTTGATACAATCAGGACTCCGACCGACACCACGATTGTGCCAAGGCTGCGAGAAGGTGCCCGGCAATACCTGATTTTTGCGCTCGATTCGGTGTTCAGACCGTACGATGTGCCGATTGGCAGGGTTACCGATAGCGTCAAGGTCCGGATAGCCGGAACGACGACATACGTAGATAGCCTGAAATATCAGTCCGATGACGGTAAACTCGAGGTTCGTCCCAATGAGTTTCTCACGCTTGTTAACAATCTTGAGCGACTTCGCGTGTACACCTCAATAGGACCCGGTACAGGTCCGCAACCCACGTCCTCAGTTATTCTGCCTTTTCTGGAAAGCAATTTCTCGACAAATATGTATGAGGAGGCCAGAACCCTCCGGGATAGTCTGAATCCATTCACGACAATTCCTGATACGCTGTACGGCTATGCGTACCTCTTCCTCCTTCAGCAGACAGATCAGATTGTTTTGAAGGACGCTGCCGGGAATACGGTTGATGTTGTCAGGTACGGAAGCTACTCGTATACCGGCCCCGGTGCCGATCCCTATCCGAACAATCGCAGCGTAGGCGCTATTCCGGAGTTTGAGTCTATTGCTCGATATGCGGGTGCGTACTCGACAAAGAATACAGCGAATGATTTCTACATAACACATGCAGGGTTGCGGCCGATCCCGCATTGGCTAAGTCAGCTCTACAAGCGATAGACCTTCTGCATTAAAATGAAAAACGGAAGAGAAGGTGCGCTCTTCCGTTTTTTGTTTTCGGGTTGCAATCCCCGTCTTAGAGAACATCAACTGACCCGGAGCCGAGCCGGACGATCTCCGGCTCCTCTCCCGTCAAGTCAACAACGGTTGATTGTTCCGAAACCAGCGGCCCTCCGTCGAGTATCATTTCCACGCGATTCCTGAATTGGTCTGCTATCTCGTCAGGGTCATGCAACACTTCGCCTTCGCGTGAGGTGACGCTTGTGCTCAGGATCGGGTTGCCGAGTGCCTGAACCAATGCCATCGTGGTCGGACTGGCAGGAACCCGAATTCCCACAGTCTTTCGTTTTGAAACCAAGATCCTCGGCAAGTGTTTCATCCTTTGTGCCGGGAGAATGAACGTGTACGGCCCCGGAATCAGTCGCTTCATAATTCTGAATGCCGTGTTGCTCACATGGGCATATTCGCTGATATGTGTGAGGTCGGAACAGACAAAGCTGAACGGCTTGTCAGTCCGTTGTTGTTTGATGAGATGAATCTTCTCAATTGCACTTTTGTTGTCTATACTGCAGCCGAGTCCATACACCGTGTCTGTCGGATAGATGATAACGCCGCCGCTGTGCAGTACTTCAACGGCTTTCCCGATTATTCGGGGTTCAGGATTCGTTGTATGAACTCTAAGAATCATAATAGTAATGTCAGAGAGTGGGATAGAAACAGTAGCATCAATTAACAATTTCTCGCCTGTAATGGCAAATCAATATTCCGGCGACGATAACCGGTTCACATTTTGGCAGACCGTTCATACAGTCGTGATATACATGCGATGTGTGCCTCTGCTTGTCGTTATCTTCATCATCTTCATTCCGCTTTCGTTTCTGTTTAAGAAACCGGTGTATGACGAGTGGCTTCGGAAGGCATCAAGATTTTTCCTGCGGGCTGCGGGTGTGAGAGTGCGTAGTGTTTCCGGGCTTGAGAACATCCGTAAAGGCGAGCCCTATGTTCTTGCTCCGAATCACGTCAACTTTCTCGATCCGTTTATCTATCAAGGGTATTTCCCGTACTACCTTCGTGGGTTGGAGAAGAAGGAAAATTTCAAGATACCTATCTGGGGTCGTTGGATGAGGGCTGTCGGACAGATAGAAATTGACCGCGAAAACCCGAAACGGGCGGCAGAGAGTATGAAGGAAGTGACGCGCATACTGCGTGAAGAGCGCACGTCAGTTATGGTCGCGCCCGAAGGTACGCGAACACCCGACGGAAGATTGCAGCCATTCAAACGTGGCCCGTTCAAGACGGCCGCCGAGGCTGGTGTTCGCATCCTTCCAATGTGTTGCAAAGGTCTGTTTGCAATTAACAGGAAAGGAGATTGGCGTGTCAAGCCCGGCTTCGTTGATATCGTGTATGGCGAACCGCTCGGGCCACCGGATGATTCTCACGAATCGCAGAAAACAGTAAGCAACGAATTGCGCAAATGGATGCTCGAACAGTTGGGTCAGGATGACGAACCGCTCAAAGACGCAGCGTCACGGTAGTTCATTCGGCGCAAAAGAAACACTAAGTGGCGGTAGGTGATTTCACGTACAAGAATGCGTATGTATCGGTGTCTTTTCTGTGGTTATCATCACCTTCCGGGAAGGTATGATGTAGTATAATAATAACGAATACTCTCATTGGTCCAACAGTATCTAACAGGGTCAGCATGCGAATATTACTCGTAGAGGATAACTTTGAACATCTCCGCCTTACAAAATACATTCTTAGACATCACAATGTGCCCGGTGAAGTGTACGTGGTACGCGACGGCCAGGAAGCGATAGATTATCTGCACAATCGAAATCAGTTTGCAGACGCGTCAGCAAACCCTCGACCGCAAGTAGTACTGCTTGACTTGAATATCCCGTGCATCGACGGGAAAGAAGTCCTGAAAATGATCAAAACGAATGAATCACTCAAAGATATTGCAGTTGTCATATTGAGTTCGTCCGATCGGGAAGAGGATATTGCGTATGCCTACGAGAACGGCGCTGCAGCCTACATTTCAAAATCCGCCGGGTTTGAACGCTTGAATGAAGCTCTTTCCTCGATCCACACATTTGCAAATGCCGAACGCAGCCTGGTGTTTTGATTTAACGACGCCGGCATCGCGAATTCTTCTGTAAATGAGAATAACGGCGCCGGCATTCTTACCTTGAATGTCCTCACGCTTCTTCGTACCTTGGTGTAAACTCTCATCATTCCATCAGTATTGTTCATGCCTCATTGGTTGGTTGCCCTTGTAGGCCGTCCCAACGTGGGCAAATCCACGCTGTTTAACAGGATTGTCGGCCGCCGTGATGCTATTGTCGACGACATGCCTGGCGTTACACGCGACAGAAACTATGCTGAAGCCGAATGGGCAGGCAAACGATTTTCGCTGGTTGACACGGGCGGGTATGTTCCGGCTTCCGAGGATATCTTTGAAACGGCAATCCGTGAACAGGCCCAAATAGCGATTGATGAAGCCGACGTCGTACTGTATGTTGTCGATGCACAGACGGGGCTGCTGCCTACGGATGCAGAACTGGCGAACATCCTTCGCAAGACAGAGAAGAAGGTCGTTCTGGTGGTCAACAAGATCGACGGGGAGAAGAAGGAGGCCGAACTCGCAGAATTCTATCAGCTCGGGCTGGGAGAGCCGTATTCCGTATCGGCATTGGGAGGGCGAAAGATCGGGGACTTGCTGGATGTAGTGACTCAAGATTTTGACACTAATGCCGAAGAGAAGGTTGATCCCCGCCTGAAACTTGCCATCATCGGAAAGCCGAATGTCGGTAAATCTTCGTTTGTCAATGCACTCTTGCAGGAAGATCGACACATTGTTACCGATATTCCCGGGACAACGCGGGACCCCATCGATGCCATTTTGAAATACTACGGGGAGGAGATTCTTCTCGTTGACACGGCCGGACTCCGCCGGAAAAGCAAAATAAAAGAAAGCGTAGAATTCTACAGCACCATCCGGACACTGAAGAGTATTGAGCGATGCGATGTTGCTGTTGTTTTAATTGATGCAACGCAAGGGCTCGAACATCAGGACTTGCGAATCATTGAAACTGCAACTCAACGCAACCGTGCCGTCGTCATTGCTGTCAATAAATGGGATTTGATCGAGAAAGATGACAAGACCGCCCGATTGTTCGAAAAGTTGTTGAAGGAGAAGCTCCGGATTTTCGATTTCATTCCGATCATGTTTGTCTCTGCGCTGACGAAACAGAGAGTGTACAAAGTCATCGAACTGGCGAAAGCTGTCGATGCGGAGCAAAACAAACGAATTGCAACGAGCGAGTTAAACAACAAGATCGGTGAGGATATCAAGACGTTTCCCCCTCGAAGCAGATCGGGGAAGGAGATCAAAATAAAGTATATCACTCAGGTCAAGGCAAAGCCCCCTGTATTTGCATTCTTCTGCAACGAGCCCAAAATGATCGACGATAATTATCGCCGTTATCTCGAAAACAAATTGCGCCAGCACTTTGCATTTACGGGTGTTCCGTTGGTGTTGTCTTTCAAGCAAAAATAGATGCCGAAACGAATCGTTGTCATAGGCGGCGTTGCGGCCGGGCCAAGCGCTGCGGCAAAAGCAAAGCGAACAAATCCCGATTGCGATGTTGTTCTCTTCGAACAGAATGAGCACATCTCGTACGGTGTTTGTGAGATTCCGTACTACATCGGGGGCGATGTGGAACAGAGCCGCCTCGTCTCTAACACTCCTGCACAACTGCGCGAAAGGAAAGGCGTTGAAGTAAGAGTACTTCACCGCGTGGAGGAAATACTTCCTGCCAAGAAGAAGCTCATTGTCCGCGATATTGCTCTGGCAAAATTACGGGAGGAACCGTATGACCGCTTGATCCTCGCAACCGGTTCCCGACCGAAAAGGCTTGGCGTTGATGGTGAGGACGCGAGAAGCATATTTATCGTCAAGGCCCTTGAGGACGCATACCGGCTGTATGAGTACATCAAGTCTGAAAAGCCGAAACATGCAGTCATTATCGGCGGAGGCTATATCGGAATGGAAATGGCGGAGGCTCTTCGCTCCCGTTCGCTCGACGTCACGATCCTCCATCGTCACAACCTGCCGATGCACGGGCTTGAGAAGGAGACGCAGGAATGGATTCTTCGGGAACTCGCAATGAACGATGTTCAGTTCATCGGGGAAGCAACGACAGAAGGATTTGTTGTTGACAAGCTGAAGCGTGTTTCGCATGTGGTCACAAAGGATGGTTCGTTCAAAACTGATCTCGTAATACTTGCGCTGGGTGTTTTGCCCAACAGCGAGATTGCGCAGAAAGCCGGGATTCGGATCGGGACAACAGGCGGGATTCGGACGGATCAACGTCAGGAAACAAATTGTGATAACATCTACGCCGCCGGCGATTGTTGCGAAGTCAAGAATTTAGTGAACGACAAACCGTCGTACATACCGCTTGCAACAATTGGAAGCAAGCAGGGGTGGGTTGCCGGCGAAAATGCGGCGGGAGGCAGTGCGGCATTCCGCGGGGCTATTCGGTCGATAGCTGTCAAAGTGTTCGGGATTGAAGTGGCACGCGTAGGATTGAGTTCGGAAGAGGCCCGGGCTTCCGGTTTTGATGTCGTTACGGAATCGGTTTCGGCATGGTCAAAAGTTGCGATGATGCCGGGAAGCGCGAAGCTCTCGATCACAATGATCGCCGACAGACGGACAAAACGGCTGTTAGGCGTTAACATGATTGGGAGTGATGGAGTGGTGTTGAGGGCGAACACCTTTGCTGTTGCTATTCAGAACAAAATGTCGATTTCTGATATCCAACAATGGGATCTTGCATACTCTCCGCCGTTCACGCCATTATGGGATCCGATTCTTGTTGCTGCAAATGCTACATCCAGGAAACTCAGCAAACCGTAAACCTGTAGCATGCACCAGCCTCATACCAATAAGGGGACATCCGATGAAAAACCTGATTGTCATCGATCATCCGCTCATCAAACGTGATCTTTCGATCCTTCGGAACAAAAGAACGGACAACCATCTCTTCCGAACAACACTCCGGCGGATTTCTTCTGTTATGGCATTTCAGGTTACGCATGACCTTAAGGTTCGACCCGGGTTCGTTGATACGCCGCTGGAACGGACGAAGGGTTATGCTCTTGCAGAAGATATTGTCATTGTTCCCGTTTTGCGAGCCGGATTGGGCTTGGTTGACGGCTTTCTTGATTTTCTGCCTGAAGCAAAAGTAGGTCACGTCGGATTGTACAGAAATGAAGAAACATTGAAGCCGGTGGACTACTATTCGAAATTCCCTCGTAACCTCAAAAAGAGCCTGGTACTGTTGCTTGACCCGATGTTGGCGACGGGTGGCAGTGGAGCGGCTGCAATCACTTTCTTGAAGAATAAGGGAGCAAAGAAAATCCGGTTTGTAAGCCTGCTTGCTGCGCCTGAAGGTGTCAGGAAGATTTCCGCGGCGCATCCCGATGTGAAGATGTTCACTGCCGTTCTTGACCGGCAGTTGAACTCGCATGGCTATATTTTGCCCGGCTTGGGCGATGCAGGCGACAGGATTTTCGGTACCGAGTGATTTAGCAAAAACGGCCTGTTGGCGTGCGTCAAATCGTTGCTTGACAATCCTGCAGCAACCAGCTATATTTTTTTAGGTGGGATCGCGAGGTACTTCCGCAGTAACAACAGCAGCGGGTCTTCCCCGTCGTCCCCCGGAGAATTCCATCGCTCATGAACAGTTGAACGAGTATGACGAATCGAAAGTACAAGGAAAGGCTTGACGATCTTCTGCTCGTATGCCGGAAACATCTGGCCCGTGTGGATGAAACGCTGATACGCCGGGCATTCGAATTCGGTTTCAACGCCCACCGCTTCGACAAGCGCGCATCCGGAGAACCGTTCTTCGATCATCCGTATGAGGTGGCCAGAATTGTTGCGAAGGAGATATCCCTTGATGATATTTCCATTGCTGCCGCGTTGCTGCACGACGTAGCAGAAGACACCGAATATCAAATAAAAGATATCAGGGCAGAGTTCGGTGATACAATTGCAAACATTGTCGATGGCGCAACAAAGATTTCCGGCATTACATTTACCAGCAACGAATCGACACAGGCCGAAAACTACCGGAAGATGCTGCTTTCGATGGTGAGTGACATCCGCGTGATGTTGGTGAAATTTGCCGACCGCCTCCACAATATGCGTACGATCGACTTTCTTCCCCCCGAAAAACAGCAGCGGATTGCGAGGGAAACAATGGATATCTATGCGCCATTTGCTCACCGCTTCGGGCTTGCGAATATCAAATGGGAGATGGAGGATCTTGCGTTCAAGACGTTGAATCGGGAAGAGTACGATAGTATCGCCCGTGAACTGAAGTCCCGCCGCAGGGAGCGTGAGCAGTACCTCAAGAAATTCGCGGCCCCGATTGAGAAGCGACTTAGGGAGGAGAATATTCCGTACGACCTCAGCGCCCGACCGAAACATATCTACAGCATCTATAACAAGATGGTCAAGAGGAACAAGCCTCTTGGCGAGATCTACGATCTCTTTGCTGTGCGAATAATACTTGATTCGAGCGAAGAAGTGTGCTACAGAGTTCTCGGCATCATTTCGTCAACATATACAGCGAATGATAGCCGGTTCAAAGACTATGTAACCCGACCGAAGAACAACGGATACAAATCCATACACACCACTGTTATTGGCCCCGAAGGGAAGATGGTTGAAATTCAGATACGCACCAAGGCAATGCACGCTATCGCTGAGCGCGGCGTTGCGGCGCATTGGGCGTACAAGGAAGAAGTCGAGAAGATTGACGAGAAGTTGAATAACTGGCTTAACTGGATCCGCGATATCATTGAAAGCGTAGGCGAGGAGGAGAAGGCCGGCGGTCAAATGATGGAGAGTTTCAAGCTGAGTTTGTTTCAGGACGAGATTTACGTCTTTACACCGAAAGGCGATCTGAAAATTCTGCCTCGAAACGCTACACCCGTTGATTTTGCCTATGAAATTCACTCCAAGGTTGGCGATCACTGCCTTGCGGCGAAAGTCAGCGGCCGGATTGTACCTCTTGATACGAAATTACGCAGTGGCGACCAGGTGGAAATCATCACATCAAAGAACCAAACCCCGAACCCGGATTGGGAACAGTTCGTCGTCACTCATAAGGCAAAATCGCATATACGCCGATGGGTAAAGGAGGAACAACGAAAGGCAATTGAGGAGGGGCGCGCCATTTGGGAAAAGAAAGTGAGGAAAGCAAAACTCAGCATCAACGACGATGACTTGAATGAGTTCTTGACGAAACAAAGAATCGAGAATTCCGGAAAGTTCTTTCATGCAATTCGGGAAGAAAAGATCGATGTGGACACAATCATCAAACTCATTCAAGACGACCAGAAACACCCGACGGCAGTTGTCACACAAGAAGGCAAGATCGAGGGATTGTTCGACAAGTTCATCACGTCGGCGCGTGGTATCTCGCCCGGTATTTTGCTTGACGGATCCCGGGATAACTACCTTCACAACTATGCAAAGTGTTGCAATCCGATTCCCGGCGATCCCGTCGTCGGGTTCGTTACTCAGGGTGAAGGTATCAAGATTCACCGTCGCTCATGCCGCAATATTCAACTGATGCTTCAAATGGAACATGAACGCATTGTTGAAGTCGGCTGGCCGCCAAGCTCGGGGGGTCTGTTTGTTTCTGCTGTTCGGATTACGGGGGAGGATCGCAAAGGGCTGCTAAATGATATTACGCAGGCAATCAGTAATTTCCAGAATACGACCATACTAAGCGTAAACCTCGATGCGAAGGATTCGATTTTTCTGGGAATGTTCGTACTAGGCGTTCGGGATACCGAGCACGTGAACCGCTTGTTGGAACGGCTTCGGAGGATCAAAGGTGTAACACGAGTTGAACGGCCCGAACAGTGATGCAGTATCCGGGCAAAGTACTTGGCATTGACTATGGCAGCAAGCGCATTGGCATCGCAGCAAGCGACCCAACCCGCATGATTGCGCAAGCGGTCAACACAATTGAGAACAATGAACGAACGTTTGACAAGCTTGTGCACATCATTGCCCAGGAAGATATTACGTTGATTGTGGTAGGAATGCCGTACGGCCAAGACGGCGGAAAGAGCAGCAAAGCGATTGAAGTTGAAGCATTCATTGGCAAGCTGAAACTGTTGACATCGATTACAATTGATACGTGGGATGAAAGCTATTCGTCTGTCAAGGCACATCAAGCATTTCTTGACACAGGGATGAAAAAGAAGAAACGCCGGCAGAAACACCGCGTGGACGTAATGGCCGCCAGACTAATGCTGCAGGAGTACCTTGACAATCACAGATGAACCTGCCCTGATGCAGAACACGTCACATCCTGCGCGATTGTGGCATTGGGTGAAGGCGAACAAAGTTAAGTCGGTATTTCTGGTATTCGGATTTGTGGTTCTGTACGAGGCTCTTACAATTCCATGGTTTGGTGTAGCCGGCCTTAAGGAGAACAATCCAGCCGAAACAGCTTTGATGCGACAGCGGCTTGGTGAGGCGGACAGTGAGGGGAAAAGTCTGAGGACCGTGCATTCCTGGGTCCCGTTGTCACGGATTCCTCGGCACGTTATCAACGCCGTTGTTGTTGCTGAAGATGGGATGTTCTGGGAACACAACGGATTCGACTGGTATGAGTTTCAGCAATCGTTGCGAAAGAATTGGGAAAGAAAAAAAGCAGTACGTGGAGCAAGTACAATTACCCAGCAACTTGCAAAAAATCTCTATCTCTCAACATCCAAAGATCCCGTCAGGAAGATAAAGGAATGGATCATAACGTTTCTACTCGAAAGGAATCTCGACAAGAATCGGATTCTTGAGATTTATCTGAATGTTATTGAATGGGGGAGAGGGATTTTCGGAGTCGAGGCGGCAGCAAGAACGTATTTCGGACGTTCGGCGAGTTCGTTGTCTGTCGAGCAGGCTATAAGACTTGCGGCTGTAATTCCCAGTCCGTTGAGACACAAGCCAACGGACAATACCCGATGGGTGACGTTTCGCAGGAATATTGTTGCAGCGAGGATGCAGGGACGCCGCTACTATGAACCTGAAGTGGAGCCTGAGGAGGAAGAAGAAAGTGAAAGCATAGAATCACTACCGAAGGAGACAGAATCAAGCCAACAACAGATCGAACCCCAGCCCGCCGACACAGGGGATGTGTCGCTCGATGCGCAGATTAATCGAGAAGCGATGCCAAATGATACGACTGACAATGAAAGGGGTGGCAGCAATGACGTACAAAGACGTGAATACGCTAATTGAGGAAGGCGAAGGATTTGAAGTTGAATTCAAGAGAAAGGTCTCAACTCCTGAGAAAATAGCAAAAACGCTTGTCGCTCTTGCCAACACAAAAGGCGGACATATTTTGTTTGGCGTGGACGATGATGGCTCTATTGTCGGTGTCGAAAGCGAGAAAAGCGAAGTTGATTTGATTGAACAGGCGGGCACATTCTACTGTATTCCTGAGATTCATCCCGATATTGACATCGTTCCGTTTGACGGAATAGACGTGATCGTTGCATATGTGCGGGAAAGTCCCGACAAGCCGCATTACTTCACCGGGGCAACGAACGGTGATGCCGTGAATGGAGAAGAGACGAAAGTCTACATTCGTGTGAATGCGAATTCAGTGATGGCAAGCAAGGAGGTCGTGAGAATTCTTCGCAGCGAACACTCTGATGCAAAGCCATTCACAATCGAGATTGGCGAGAATGAGAAACGTCTGTTCAGATACCTTGATGAACATGACCGGATCACGGTGCCTGAATTCGCAAAGCTCGTGAATATTTCCGACCGTCGTGCTTCACGCACACTTGTTTCACTGGTACGTGCAGGAGTTATTCGCATTCATACCTTGGAGAAGAGGGATTATTTTACGCTCGCGGGTGAACTACCACGCTGATTTGACATATTCCAGATTCTCACCAACTCAAAAAGTGCTATCCCGTATGCCACCGCGGCGTTGAGCGACTGTTTCATGCCAAACATCGGAATCTCAAGCGCGAGGTCGGCAGCGGCAACAACGTCGGGAGAAACACCTGTGATCTCATTTCCGACCACTAAACAAATCGGGAAATCTTCGGTCGTGACCTGGTAGTAGGGGATGCTTCCGGTTGTATGCTCCAGGACGCATAATGTTGCCCCGGTTTGCCGAACGGCTAAGAGGCACTCTTCAGCTGTTCGATGATATTCCCAGGGGACAGTCTCCGTCGCGCCAAGTGACGTTTTGTCAATTTCCTTTCTCGGCGGGTGGGGCGTGTATCCGCTGAGAAACAGTTTCTGAACAGAAGCCCCGTCTGAAGTTCTGAATATTGAACCGACGTTGTACAGACTCCTTATGTTGTCGAGCATGGCATAAATCGGCAGCCGCTGGCTTTCCTGGATTCGCTCCCGTGGTACGCGTTGCCGTGAAATCTCGTCGTGGGTCAGCTTTCTCATCTCATCACATAAAAAATGATGTGGTCAAATTAGCTATTAACCCTCTTTAATCCAACGAGGTTGCCAACAGTTTGCGAATTGGTTATATTTACTTCCCAATATTGTCGGATTTTGGTTCATTTTGACTCAACGAAAGCTCGTCATTGCCATCGATGGGCCGGCCGCTTCCGGAAAATCGACAACTGCAAAACTCGTTGCGGCCCGCTTAGGCTACTTGCATATCGATACAGGGGCGATGTACCGGGCAATTACTCTGAAAGTGTTGCGCAGCGGACTTCAAGGATTTTACTCGAAGCGCATAGTGGAATTGGTGAGCAACACAAGTATCGAACTGCAACCGGTCAACGGTTCTTTGAAAATCTTGCTTGACGGAGAAGACGTTTCCGAGTCGATACGATCGCCGGAGGTGACAACGGCGGTAAGTTCTGTGAGTTCGATTCGCCAGGTGCGGCAAGTGCTGGTGAACGAGCAACGCAGAATTGGAAAACAAGGCGGTGTGGTGCTTGAGGGACGTGACATCGGCACGGTGGTGTTTCCCGATGCTGATCTAAAAATTTTCATGATTGCCAGCATTGAGGCACGCGCTGTCAGACGCCAGCGTGAACTTCGACAGAATGGAATCGAAACGAATCTCGAGACACTCAAAGGTGAGATTCGCCAGCGTGATGAAAAGGATTCAACGCGGGACGAAAGCCCTCTCAAGAAAGCAGACGATGCAATTGAACTTGACACCTCCGATATGACGATTGAGCAACAGGTGGAGTTCGTGGTGCGCAAAGCACAAGAAAGACTGAAAGCAACAGGTTCATGAAGGTCACCATCGACAAAAATTCAGGTTTCTGCTGGGGTGTTGTCCGGACCGTCGACATCGCCGAAGAAGTAATGAAGGAATCGCCCGAACTATACTCGCTTGGCCCCATCATTCACAATCCGATGGAGACCAACCGGCTGAAGGAGAAGGGGCTTGAAACCATTGCCCATTCAGACTTCGGGAGACTGAGCGGGAAGAAGGTTCTCATTCGTGCACACGGAGAGCCGCCTTCGACATATGCGCTCGCCCGGAAGAATAATATTGAATTGATTGATGCAACATGCCCTGTTGTGACAAAGGTCCAGGAACGCATCCGAAAGTTCTACGACAAAGGATATCAGATCGTGATCTTTGGGAAGAAAGACCATGCCGAGGTAATCGGGCTTGTAGGACACACGAACAACGAAGCGCTTGTCATCAAATCAGTTGAAGAAACGGCAATGGTCGACCCGACCAAGAAGACTGTTTTGTTCTCTCAGACAACAATGGATAAGCCGACTTTCTATGAGATAGCTCGAGTCCTTAAAGAAAAAATCCGGGCAGAATTTGAAGTTGGAACGTTTGAAGAATCTGCCCTCGACTTTCATGCGAAGGATACGATTTGCGGACAGGTTTCCGGTCGGGACAAAAAATTGCGGGAGTTTGCCTCGCAGAATGACATTGTGATTTTTGTTGCCGGCAGGAATTCGTCAAACGGCAAAGTACTGTATGAGATTTGCAAAGAGGCAAATTCAAACACGTTCTTCATTGAAGAAGAATCAGAGTTGAAGTACGAGTGGTTCGAAGGGAAGGAATCAGTCGGCATCAGCGGCGCAACGAGTACGCCGCAATGGTTGATGGAGAAAGTAAAGACAGCAATAGAGACCATCGCGAGTCCGGTGAACGCGTAACAAGTTGTAGTCATCACTAACAAACAAAAATACAAACCAAAACATGGCCCTTTCCTTATTGTGCGTGTAATCTGATGACGTTGCAACGATCGCAATACGGAACGGGGTGTCCCGGTGGCAACGGGACGTTATGTTAAACATTCGGAGGATGAATGGCTGATTCAAACAACAGCGTTATCGATAATGTAATCGATCGTGAATATGGCGAGGCCGAGTACAATGATCTCAAGAAGCTCTACGAGGGCTCCATGGGAAAGATCAGTGAGGGGGAGATCGTCAAGGGTCGCGTCGTTGCTATTCACGACAATGAAGTGTCGGTTGATATCGGATTCAAGTCGGAGGGAACCGTTCCTCTCGTTGAATTTACGAACAAGGATGAGTTGAAGGTTGGCGACGAGATAGAAGTCTTTCTCGAAAGCGTTGAGAACAAGGACGGACAGTTGGTTCTGTCGCGCAAACGGGCAGACTTTATGCGCGTGTGGGAACGGGTGACAAAGGCATTCGAAACCGGTGAAGTATTGCAAGGACGTTGTGTTCGCCGCATCAAAGGCGGTATTGTTGTAGACTTGCTCGGCATTGATGCGTTTCTTCCCGGATCGCAAATCGACGTTCGACCGGTTCGTGATTTTGATGCCTTCATTGGCAGGACGCTTGACTTCCGCGTTGTGAAAATCAATCATCCGTCCGAAAACGTTGTGGTCAGTCACAAAGTGCTTGTTGAAGAAGAAATGTCCGGCCAACGGCAGGCGATTATCTCGAGCCTCGAAAAAGGTCAGATCCTGGAAGGAACCGTCAAGGCAATTACCGATTTCGGTGTCTTTGTCGATCTCGGCGGCGTCGATGGTCTCGTTCATATCACGGACTTGTCGTGGGGGCGAATTAACCACCCATCCGAAATCGTCAAGCTCGATCAGAAGATCAATGTGGTTGTTCTTGATTTTGATCAAGAAAAGAAACGTATTTCGCTCGGCTACAAGCAACTACAGCCGCACCCGTGGGAAAATATCGAATCAAAGTATCCGGTCGGGACGAAGGTTGTCGGCAAAGTCGTTTCACTCGCAGACTACGGCGCGTTTGTTGAAATCGAGAAGGGCATCGAAGGCCTCATACATATCAGTGAGATGAGTTGGACGCAGCACATTAAACATCCGTCACAGGTTGTCTCAATGGGACAAATGCTAGATGCCGTTATTCTCAGTCTCGACAAGGACAACAAGAAGCTCTCGCTCGGCATCAAACAGCTTGAGCCGGATCCGTGGTTGAACCTGATGCAGAAATACCCGGTCGATTCACGCCACAAGGGAATTGTCAGAAATCTTACCAACTTCGGAGTGTTCGTCGAACTTGAGCAAGGTGTTGATGGACTCGTGCATATTTCCGACTTGTCGTGGACGAAGAAGATCCGGCATCCCGGCGAAGTTGTGAAGAAGGGCGATGAAATTGAAGTCGTTATTCTTAGCGTCGATGTGGATCAGCGTCGCATTTCGCTCGGTCACAAGCAGATCGAAGACAATCCGTGGGATCGGTTCGGTGACACATACAAAGTGGGCACGGAAGTCGAAGGCAAGATCGTCCGCATCATCGAGAAAGGTGTCATAGTCGAATTGCCAATGGGCGTAGATGGATTTGTGCCGGTATCACAACTTGCACAATCACAGGTCAAGAATATTGCCGACAAATTCAAGGTTGGCGATGCGCTCCCGCTGAAGGTTCTTGAGTTTGAAAAAGAGTCCAAGAAAATTGTCCTTTCAGCAGTTGAAGCCCTGAAGGACAAGGAAACTCATCTGGTTGATGAGTACATGGCCCAACACAAACTGCCGGCTTCAACAATCGGCGATGCAGTGGGGGCTCCGGACACTCAATCGCTTGACGACGATACTTCCATTCCGGCTGAAAACTAAACTGTCGGATTCTCAACCGAAAACACCTGCCCGATCATATCAGGGCGGGTGTTTTTGTATTCCGGGAAAAGTACAGATTCAATGCCCAAAGTTGCATTCCATACACTCGGCTGCAAGCTCAATTATGCCGAAACCTCGATTCTCGGGAAGCAGTTTGCCGACCGCGGATTCGAGCTTGTAGATTTCGGACAACAGGCGGATGTGTGCGTCATCAATACATGCAGCGTGACGGAACGCGCTAACCGCGAGTGCCGTCAGATTATCCGCAGGGCGCTGAGGGCTTTCAGACAGCCCCTTGTGGTCGTAACGGGATGCTATGCGCAATTGGAGCCGGAGCACGTTGCATCAATTGATGGTGTGGACTATGTGTTGGGGACGAAAGAAAAATTCAATCTCTTTAACCATGTCGACTCCCTTGAGAAGAAGCTCTATCCGCATGTTGCCGTTTCCGATATTCACGATGTCGATAATTTCGGCATCGGCTATTCAACTGAAGCAACCGATCGGACTCGCGCATTCTTGAAAGTGCAGGATGGTTGTGACTACAATTGCAGTTTCTGTACAATACCCCTGGCGCGTGGAGCAAGCAGAAGTCAATCAATCCAGACATGTGTCGAGCAATCACGATTGCTGGTTGAGCAAGGCTACAAAGAGATTGTGCTTACCGGCGTGAACGTTGGGGATTACGGCAAGAAGGCTGATACGGATTTGCTTTCATTGCTCAATGCACTTGTTGGAGTCGATGGCCTTCAACGCATTCGCATCAGTTCCATCGAGCCGAACCTGCTGACTGATGAGATTCTTGATTTTGTTGCGGGCGAGAAGAAGATGGCTCCTCACTTTCACATTCCGCTCCAAAGTGGTTCAGATATCATTCTTCGGGCAATGCGACGACGCTACACCACACAGCATTATTCCGATCTAATCCATCGCATCAGAACGAAGATCCCAGATTGCGGAATCGGCGTTGATGTTATAGTCGGTTTTCCCGGTGAGTCGGATGCGCTGTTTGAAGAAACACATCATTTTCTGGCAGAACTTCCCGTCTCATATCTTCACATCTTCACCTACTCCGAGCGTCCGAACACCCCGGCAACCGGAATCGCCGATCCTGTGGAACCGCGGGTTCGTTTTCAACGAAACAAAACCTTGAGAATTCTCAGTCAGAAGAAGAAGGATGCCTTCCATCAACAGATGGTGGGGCATGAAGTGCCCGTGCTATTCGAGGGCGACGTTGCGGACGGAATCCGGTTCGGTTTCTCCGGAAACTATGTTCGGGTTGGTGTGCCGGCCAATAACGTCGGGGAGAATGAACTTGTCATGTCACGCATAGTGGAACCGAGGAACGATTTCGTGCTCGCAGAACGTACGAGCGGCAGAAGTGGTACTGTTGATGCTGTGAACGCAGGCATTCCGCTCATGGTGATATAGGATCATCATGAAAATCACGGCCATAGAACCCGGCAGCCTCGCAGAAGAACTCGGACTACAAATTGGAGACGAGGTGCTGGAGATTAACGGCAAGCGGGTTGCCGACGTAATCGACTATCGTTTTTACGAGAATGATCCCGAAATCTCCGTTAAGATTGTTTCCAATGGAGAAATCACCATTTATGACATCGAAAAAGATGAGGGTGAACGGCTCGGCCTCGACTTCGAGGATTTCAAGATTCTCTCGTGCGGCAACGATTGTATTTTTTGTTTCGTAGATCAGAACCCGAAGGGGATGCGAAGCCAAGTCTATTTCCGAGACGGCGACTACCGGCTTTCCTTCATGTACGGTAACTACACCACCATGACGAATGCGGGCCCGGCAATTCTTCGCCGTATTATCCAACAGCGACTTTCTCCCCAATACATTTCAGTGCATGTTACCGACTATGAGATTCGCAAGTTGATGATGGGATTGAAGAAGGATGATCTCATTCTTGAGAAAATCAAGCTCCTTCATGACAACGGAATCGATATGCACACGCAGATCGTCCTGTGCCCCGGGTTGAATGACGGTACGGCACTTGAAAGGACTGTGCATGATCTTTATCGCTTCAACAAACACGTCATCTCGCTGGCGATCGTTCCCGTCGGGCTTACGGATCATCGCTTCGGGCTGTACGATCTTAAGAAAGTTGATCAACAGTATGCCGTTGATTTGCTTGAGCGTGTTGAGGTATGGCAAGCCCTGTTCAGAAGTGAAACAGGGCGTTCGTTTGTCTACTGTTCTGATGAGTTGCATATTGTTGCGGGAAGGTCGATTCCCGGCGAAGAATACTACGACGGATTCCCGCAAACGGAGAATGGCGTCGGCCTTGTGCGTAGCTTCATCTCCGAATCAAAGAAACAGGCAAAGCGATTTCCGCAGAAGTTGTCCGCGAAAATGAAACTGACAATGGCGACTGCCGAGTTGGCATCCGGATTCATGCGAAGCGATATCTTGCCCTTGCTCAGCACTATCACTAATCTCGACGCAGTACTGCACACCGTTCCGAACACCCTCTTCGGATCAAGCGTAACGGTTGCTGGACTTCTTTCGGGAAAATGTTTACTTTCATCACTGAAAGGCAGGGAATTGGGGGATTTGTTGTTGTTGCCGCCCGACATTCTCAACAATGACGGTTTGTTTCTCGACGACATGACAGTCCCGCAACTTGAAGATGCTCTCAAAGTCCCGATATTTGTGTATGTCGGACGTTGGAGCGACGTACTCGAATATCTCACCGAACGGAGACAACGCGCTCGACTTGCTACTGTCTAAATCATATTCACTTCCGCATTGTAAAACAGGTAAATAGCATGTTGCGATTCCATTGCGTCGTTGTTTTCACCGTTTTCGTCTGTTCACCTCTTATCGCCGGCGAGCCGGAATTCTCCGGTCGGCATGCAATTCAGCAAGATTTGTTTGCCAATTCAAATCCAAACTCTATTTTTGGCTCGTTGAGTGTACAGAGTCAGGAAGCAACGCAAACGAGGAAATCTGTTGGCCTAGCGGTATTGTATTCATTACTCCTTCCGGGATTAGGTGAACATTATGCGGACGGATTCAGCTCCGGCAAGTATTTCTCTATTGCCGAGGCTGCTCTGTGGTTGACGTACATAACCTTTGATGTTTACGGTACTTCACTGAAGGATGATGCCATTCGGTTTGCTGTGGCAAACGCAGGCATTGATCCTACAGGAAAAGATGCTCAGTTTTTTGTTGACATCGGCAACTTCCTAAATACGACAGAGTTTGATGAGAAGCGGAACAGGGAGCGCGATCCGCAGAGAACGTACGGCAACCGTGCCGGGTACTCCTGGAATTGGGGTCCTGCAGAGTTGCCCCAGAGCGACATCAACCGTGCGCTGTACAAAGACCAAAGAATCAGCGGCGACAATATGCTCAACAACCGCAAGTTCGTCATTGCTGCAATTGTGATCAATCACGTTGCCAGCGCAATTAATGCAGCCCGGATGGCCATCTCATACAATCGGGAAATAACCGAGCAGTCAAGTCACTATCAGTTCAAGGCTGATGTGCTTGGCGGTCTTTCAAACCCGCACGGGGTTATGCTTACGGTCAGCCGGAGTTTTTGACAATTTCCCATGAGAAATATTAAGCTTGTTCTTGAATACGATGGTACGGATTTCGTCGGTTGGCAAAGTCAGCCCAACGGACGCAACGTACAGGATGAGATCACGAGTGTTTTGGATCAGATCCTTCAGGAGCCGATAACACTCATCGGCGCAGGAAGAACGGACTCCGGAGTTCACGCTCGCGGACAAGTGGCCAACTTCAAGACAAATTCTTCGTTGACTGTCAGCACGATACTCAATGCCCTCAATGGCACGCTGTCGGAGGATATTTATATTCACTCTGCCGAAGAGGTTGATGAGAAGTTTCATTCACGCTTCGATGCAAAAGAACGGCTGTACAAATACTATATTTCCCTGAAACCAACCGCTATCGGGCGCCAGTATCAGTGGTTTGTGAAGTATGACTTGAACATCAATCTCATGAATCAGGTTGCGCAACAGATTACCGGAGAACATGATTTTGAATCATTCACGAAATCTGAAGCCCTGGTGCCCCATTACCGCTGCACGATCAAAACATCGCAGTGGACAAAAACACCTACCATGCTAATCTATGAGATTCGTGCCAACAGGTTTTTGCACGGGATGGTTCGCGCGCTTGTAGGGACAATGGTGGATATCGGCAGGGGATACATTCCTGTTTCCCAGTTCCAGGATATTATGGCAGCAAAAGATCGCCGCAAAGCTGGCATGGCTGTTTCGCCTGCGGGCCTTTTCCTGGAGGAGATTGTTTACTAATTTGTTCAGCGCCTGCTTCCTGAGCGAGGCCTCGCCAACATTTTCGTTCTTTGTACATTTGCCTGCATACCGACATGCTCTCCAAAACCCTTTCTTGTGCAACATACGGTGTTAACGCCTACGTTGTAGAAGTAGAGTCGCATCTTGAAAACATGGTTCCCGGTTTCATCATCGTTGGTTTGCCCGATGGGGCGGTACGGGAGAGCCGTGAGCGGATCACTGCGGCAATCAAGAACTCGGGTCTTCCGTTCACGAAGAAGAAGATCACGGTAAATCTTGCTCCCGCCGATATCAAGAAAGAAGGGTCCGCGTATGATCTTCCGATGGCGATTGGTATTCTCGCCGCAGGAGGAGAAGTACTCGACTCAATGCTGAATGACTTTGTTCTGCTTGGAGAGTTGGCTCTTGACGGCATGCTGCGTCCTGTACATGGTACATTGCCGATGGCGCTCGAAGTGAGAAAACGAAAACTGCGCGGAATGATTGTGCCAAAGGAAAACGGAAAGGAAGCGGCAATGGTAGAAGGGATTCAAGTGTTTCCAATGTCGTCGCTGAAGGAAACTGTTGAGTTCCTGAATGGCGACCTTTCCACCCGTTTACCGTTGAAGGTGGATGTGAATGACCTGTTCCTGAATGACCATCAGTGCATATCCGACTTTGCCGATGTGAAGGGGCAGGAGAATGTGAAGCGGGCATTGGAGGTTGCTGCTGCGGGCGGCCACAATATCATTATGATTGGACCGCCGGGGTCGGGCAAGACAATGCTTGCGAAGCGACTTCCGAGTATCCTCCCGCCACTTTCATTCGAGGAATCTCTCGAAACCACGAAAATTCATTCAGTCGCAGGTATGCTCCCGCCCGATACTGCGCTCGTTGCTACGCGCCCGTTTCGCTCTCCCCATCATACCATTTCTGATGCAGCGTTAGTTGGAGGCGGAACGGTTCCGCGCCCGGGAGAGATTTCGTTGTCGCATCATGGAGTGTTGTTTCTGGATGAACTCCCTGAGTTTGCTCGTAACGTTCTTGAAGTGTTGCGCCAACCTCTTGAAGATGGCCGGGTTACCATCAGTCGATCGAAGTTATCTGTCGATTTCCCTGCGAACTTCATGCTCGTATGTGCAATGAACCCCTGCCCATGCGGCTTCTACACAGACCCGAACAAGGAATGTACCTGCACGCAATTGATGATTCAGAAATACATGGCAAAGATTTCCGGGCCGCTGCTCGACCGGATTGATCTTCATATTGATGTGCCAGCCGTAAAATACAAGGAACTCTCAAGCAAGGAGAGTGGCGAGAAGTCAGGTCAAGTTCGCGATCGTGTCATTCGAGCGCGGGAGATTCAGTCAAGACGCTTTCTTGACCGTAAAGGGCTCTTTTCAAATGCGGACATGCAGTCGCGAGAAATCAGGGAGTTTTGTCGTATCGACAGTCAAGGAGAAGAATTGCTGAAGATGGCTATTACAAAGCTCGGTCTTTCGGCTCGTGCGTACGATCGGATACTGAAGGTCGGCAGAACGATTGCCGATCTTTCATCCAGTACGGAAATTCGCCCCGAGCATATCGGCGAAGCTATACAGTATCGGAGTCTGGACAGGAACCTGCAGTAACCGGTTGGTTAACGTGATCAATAAAGGATGAAATTCACGTCAACGGTGGACGGCATGACTGTGGCTGTCAGGGTAGTTATTACAGCCATTACATGTGATTCTCATTTGCTGTGAGCCGATTCTTTGAGACGCTCCAATTCCTCCATTTGCCCCTTGACCGTCCGCTTAAGAGCCTTCAGACTGTCAATGTTCTTGTCAATTTCTTTTTCGTACTCTGCCTCATCCCAGTAACCCCGGTCCTCAAAATATCCTTTGAAAAACCAATTGCGTTTCAGAGCATTCATATTCTCGGCAAATCTTCGCGCTCCAACTTTCGCTTCATCGGTCGTCTGCACTGCATTGTGGACTCCGAGCAGCAGACTGTCATAGATGGTTTTCTCGTTAATCACGGCACCGATGGTTCCACTTCCATCGTTCAACTTGGCAACAACCGCGTTCGCATTGGTAAGAAGAGTGTCGGCCTTCTGCACGACAACTTGAACGGATCCGGAAAGCTGATCAATATTGTTGAGCTGCACGGCGAGGCCAGAGTCTGCACGGCTGCTTATGTGTGCTAGATCTTTGTAGATATCGTCGCTCGCAATGAGCTTCCCTAACGTGCCGTGGCCCTGTTGCACAATCGTGAGGATTTGGTTTAGTTTGTCTGATGCGTCCCGGATGTTTTCCAAGATCACGACAGTACTATCAAGGACAGCAGTAAGACGCGTAGCTTCTCTGCTCTGAATAATGTCCCCGTCTTCGACATGTTCCCCAATGCGGGACCCGACCGCAATATCAACGTAGTAATTGCCGACAAGCCCTTCAGGGACAATCGTTGCGTAGGAATCCTTCTTGACAAAGCCCTGCATGCGTGAATCCAATTTCATGTCGACGCGAATCTTGGTGTCGAAGGGCGACACCTCGACCTTATCAACAGTACCAATATCCACTCCGGCCATTCGGACAGCAGAGCCGGAGCGCACTCCTGACGCGGAAGAGAAGTATGCACTGACTTGAAACGTCGGATGAAAGAGACCCTCCTGGCTGCCGACGAGAAAGATTCCGGCAATCAGGGCGGTCAGACCAAGTACGACGAAAGTACCGGTGCGGATCGTTGAGAGTGAAGTCGTCATAGGTTTTCCTCAGGCAGCGGCAATGAATCGTTTCACAAATGTGTCGGTTGAGCCGGACATATCATCCAGCGTCCCCTCAAAGCATATCACCCCTTTGTCCAGAATGGCAACCCTGTCAGCGATGATTCGGGCGCACGCTATGTCGTGGGTAACTGCTATTGAGGTCAGTGTATGTTGTTCCTGGAGATGCTGGATCAGGTGGCTGATGTCGCGCCCCGTGATAGGATCAAGGCCAGTTGTCGGCTCATCGTACAGCATAATCTCCGGCCTGGTGATCAATGCACGAGCAAGCCCGATGCGCTTTCTCATACCTCCTGAAAGTTGAGAGGGCATTTTGTCGATCGCATCTTCTAATCCAACAAGACGAAGTTGTTCCGTAACTCTTGCGATGATTTCACCTTCATCCAGTAGCTCTCTGCGGCGTAAAGGGAACTCGAGATTGCCGCGCACGGACATCCAATCATACAGTGCCGCACCTTGGAAGAGGTACCCCATTCGTCTGCGTAGCTTGTAGAGGTCCTCGGGATCCATCCCGATAATCTCCTCTCCACCAATGCGAATACTTCCCGAATCCGCGGCAATCAACCCTATGATGTTCTTCAGAAGCACGCTTTTCCCCGTTCCACTCGTACCGAGAATCACCAGTGTCCTTCCTTTTTCCACAGTGAGATTCACATCCCGCAGAATGGGCACACCGTCAAACGAAATCTGAAGATGTCGGATATCTATCATCCCCATAGGAGTACGGTCAGTTTTGCCAAAACCAGGTCCGTGAAGAGAATAAGCAACGACGCAGTCACGACGGCATTCGTTGATGCATGACCAACACCTGCAGTTCCACCCGTGACAGTATAGCCTTGCCTGCACCCGATAACTCCAATGATAAATCCAAACACCACGGTCTTCAAGATGGCGGGAATAATATCCCGCAACCAGAGTGAGTACACGGCTGAATGGAAGAAAAGGTTTGCTGAAACATGCGTCTCTGTGAGCGCAGCCACGAAAGCACCCAAGATTGCCAGAACATCGACAATGCCCGTGAGCAACGGGAGGAGCAGCGTGCATGCGATGACTCGCGTAACTACCAGGTATCTGAACGAGTTGATTCCTGAAACCTCGAGGGCATCAATCTGTTCCGTCACCCGCATCGATCCCAGTTCTGCGCTGATGCCCGAACCGACCCTTCCCGTCACCATGAGTGCGGTCAGAATGGGCCCAAGCTCCCGAACGACGGAGATTGACACCATCGCGGGGACATACATTTCAGCGCCAAACCGGGCAAGGACGGGGCGTGATTGGATCGCAATGATTAATCCGATCATGAGTCCTGTTGTGCCCACAAGCGGAAGAGACTTCGCACCGAGCTCATCGAGGTGCTTGAGTATTTCTTTGGATTCGTAGGGCGGGCGGAAAGCATCGCGAAGACAACGCCACGCGAAGCCTGTAGTGTTTCCAACCAGTCCGGCAAACCGAAGATATGCCGCTTTCATGAGCGAGCCGAACTTTCGATTGAGAGTTTGGAGATGTTGTCTTGCAATGTTTTGATCTGGTTGTAGAGACGAATCTTCTCCGAAAGAGCAGTTGCCGAATGCAGCTTCACTTTGAGCATGCTGATCGCAAATTCCAAATCCTCTTTTTGTGAGTTGCCTTCTGACAGCGTGTCTTCACGTGCTGCGATTCTTCCATTTTGTTTTCCGGTTAGCATTGTGTGTTCCTCCAAATCCTATATTCAAGAAGTCTCATTCGTGACCTTATCCCCCAGCCCCTTCTCCTTGGAGGAGAAGGGGAGAGTTCGAACAACCTTCGGGGGAGTCTTGCCATGCCTTTCCTTTCTCTCACGACAACTTCACCGTTTGACGTATGCCCGATTGTGCAACCGGCCTCTTCTTCGTATCCACAGCTGATGCCGGTGGAAGTCCCGTTACAGTCAGAATCTCCTTTTCGTCCAAGGTCTCCCGCTCCATCAGGGCTTCTGCGAGAGCATCCAATTGCTTGCGATGCGCCTTCAGCAACCGTATTGCTTCCTCATGGCTTTCGGAAATGATCTGTTGTACTTCGGCATCAATGGTCTTTGCCGTTTCCTCGCTGAACGCCCTTGTTTCTGCATAACCTCCCAAATATGGATTTGCGTTCGACGTTAGTTGCACCATTCCGAGCTTTTCGCTCATCCCCCAGCGTGTCACCATCTGTCGGGCAAGATTCGTAGCCTGTTCGATGTCGTTCTCGGCCCCCGTGGTCTTCGAGCCGTACACAATCTCCTCGGCTGCGCGACCTCCGAGGGTGCCGATGATTCTTGCGCGGATATATGATTCCGTGTAGTTGTACCGATCGCTTTCAGGTCGCTGATACGTTACGCCAAGTGCCATGCCACGAGGCACAATTGTCACCCTGTTCACCGGATCTGCGCCCGGGACGACGAGACCGAGGATTGCGTGGCCACCTTCGTGGTATGCAATACGCTCTTTGTCCTCCGGTTTCAGGAAGATCGGGCGTTCGGGGCCGAGCACGATCTTCTCCAGGGCATCGAGGAAGTCTTTCTGATGAACCTCATTTTTGTGTTGCCGGGCTGCGAGGAGTGCCGCCTCATTCACAAGGTTCTTCAGATCGGCACCGGAGAATCCCGGTGTTGTTGAGGCAATCTCGGTCAGATGGACGTCGCTTGAGAGTGGGACGGTCCGCGTATGGACTTTCAGAATAGCCTCACGGCCTTTCTTATCCGGGAGATTCACAACGACGCGGCGGTCGAAGCGTCCCGGCCTCAGAAGCGCCTTATCGAGCACATCCGGATGGTTGGTTGCCGCCAGCACGATGATTCCCTCCCGACCCGTGAAGCCATCCATTTCTGTCAGGATCTGGTTGAGGGTTTGTTCCTGCTCGCTCGAACCACCGATGGAGACCTGGCCTCTCGCACGTCCGATGGCATCGAGTTCATCAATGAAGATGATCGAAGGGGCGTTCTCACGCGCCTGCTTGAAGAGGTCCCGCACTCTTGCTGCGCCCACCCCGACGATCATCTCGACGAACTCTGAAGCGCTCATCGAGAAGAATGGTACGCCAGCTTCTCCTGCAACTGCTTTCGCTAACAGAGTTTTCCCTGTGCCGGGTGCGCCGACGAGCAGGACTCCTTTCGGAGCGCTCCCACCCAGACGGGTGTACCTCGATGGATCTTTGAGAAAGTCCACAATCTCAACTAATTCATTCCTGGCTTCGTCGATGCCGGCAACATCGTTGAACGAGACTTTTTGATCCGTCATCTGATCATAACGACGGGCGCTGCTCTTGCCGAGGCCGAAAACCCCGCCACCCATAGCACCGCCTTGTTTCTTTAAGAGCCAGACATAGAACCCGATAAGCAATAGCCCGGGGCCAAAGCTATAGAGCATCGTCAGCAAAGGGCTGCGCTCCTCGTTGACCGGTTCGGCACTGATCTCGACACCGTGATCAATAAGGTACCCTTCCAAGCCCCGATCAAAAAAAGCCGGTAACGTGGTGGTGAAATTCGTTACGGGTCTTGACTGTTGCCGACGCGCTATCCCTGACGAAGGCGTCTCTTTGATATTGGCGGAGTCCGGCGGGTACATGACGGGAACCTTGAAACGGCCTGCGATGGTCTCACCTTTTCCGTAGATTGCTTCTACATTTCCCTTCCCGACTTCCTGCTTGAACAGAGTATAGGGCACTGTCGCAGGTGATTCCGGGCTGGGCATAAGTAGCATGACGAGAAGGTAGTTGGTCAAGAGAATCAGGGCGAACCTCCACCACGTATTGGCTGGCGGCATCTTTGTCTCGGCTGCGTTGTTCTGCGAACCCGGTTTTGTGGCACGGGTGCTGGATCGCGTGGTTGAGGCGAATTCAGCCTTGCCTTGTGGTTGTTCATTTGTTGAATTCACGGTTTCCTCCATGAAGAATGTTGTTTGATAGTGTTGTGAAATCTCTTTTTTGGCAGACGTGTTCATATCCTTACAATTGACCAGACCTGATTGTCCCGATAAGCAACCAAAGACCAAGGATCATGGCCATCACCAAGCCGATGAGACCCGCAAGCGGAAAGTCAAACATTTTCGGTCCGACTCCTGTCTGAAACACGAGTGATGAACCGATGATGAGAGCGGCAATCACTATGGCAAAACTGAGGCGATTGCTGGATCTGTCCAGCACCGAGCTGATGCGTTCAAGCCCCCGATGGTCAAATCGTACACTAATTTCGTCCCGCTTGATTTTCGCCAGAATCTCGCGCGTGTCGGACGGGAGCGCCTTCAAAAGTGCTGCGGTCTCAGCGATTGTTTTTCCGATATCCTGAAATAGTTTTGCCGGATCTGCTTTCCGAATCATGAGCTTTTGGGCATACTGCTCCATGATCTTAATAATGTTGAATTCCGGATAGAGCCCACACCCGACGCTTTCAATAATGATCAGCGACCTTGCCATCATCGCAAGATCTCTGGGAAAACGAGTCTTGTCGCGGCGGAAGAAGGTGGTCACACCGTTGATGAAACCGTCCAAACGGAACTCCTTCAACGAGGAGTCGTAGTAGCGATCAAGAAGGTCATCCAGTTGGGCCCGGAGGGCTTCTGTTTGTGTCTTTTCCGTCGCTCCGCACATTTGCAGAAGGACGGTAGCCATTGTCCCTACATCTTTGTCCACTATCGCCGTAATCAACGTGCCGAGTTGATTGACGCGTTCTTGATCGAGCTTCCCAGTCATTCCGTAGTCTATCGGTGCGATTACGTTATTGTCGAGAACAAAGAGATTCCCGGGATGCGGATCGGCGTGGAACTTGTGGAGTTCAAAAATCTCCTTCAGGATGAGATTCGTTCCGTTGAATGCAATGGTTTTTCGGTCGAGACCCGCGTCCTCCAACCGGGAGTGTTCAGAGACTTTGATACCGTGGATGTACTCCAGGGTCAACACTTTTGTAGTGGTCAGGTCCCAGTACACTATCGGGACATGCACCGTCTCATCATCTTCAAAGAATTTCCTGAAGCTGTCTGCGCTCCGACCTTCCCGGACAAAATCCATCTCGTGATGGATGGATACAGCAAAGTCATCCACGAGGACACCCGGCTCGAAGAACGAAAATTCGGGAAGATGGCGCTCGGCCAGTGCCGCCAATCTTCGGAGAACTCGGATGTCTGCGTCAATGACTTCTTCAATTTCCGGTCGCTGCACCTTGACAGCGACTTCCTCGCCGGTTTTCATCCTGGCACGGTGCACTTGCGCCAGTGAAGGGCGGTAAGGAGGTGGGCCGGTGTCATGTCTCAGAAATACTTTGAGCAAGTGTTGTTTGCGACCTCATCCCAAGGCCCCTTCTCATAGAAGGAGAAGGGGAGAGTTTGAGCAAACCGTGCATCTGAACCCTCTCCTTTCAGGAGTAGGGGTAGGGTGCGGTTAGAACATACACAGCATATTCACGGTACTTCAGGAAAACAATATTGGAAGAACTTAATACGAGGGGGGTTGATGATCAAATAGCTTTGACGTGTTTGACGTGAACTGAGAATCTCCGGTCATGAATCCGATGCACTCGCTGTTCACATCGCGTCGCGAGTTCTAAAAGTTGTAAATCAGAGTGCTGGTAACGTCTCTTTCTTGGCATCCTCCGCAAGCAGCCAAGCTCTGCTACGTTGGGTCTTCGCGAGTCGCTGGCCACTGCTGCTTCGCGCCGGTTGAAGCAACCATGATGTCATGACTGCGACAAGAAGCGCGAGCGGCGCGAGAATGTGTCCCGCTGGATCGCCGGTAGCCTCGTGCGATAGTGCTGCGCCAGTGAGTGTGAAGAACATGCCTGCGTAGGTCCATTCCTTGAGGCGAGGCAGACCGGGAATGATGATCGCAATAGAGCCAAGCAACTCCCACGAGCCAAGGATCGTTCCGAAGTACACAGGATAGCCGAGATGCAGTAAACCTTTAGCGATCCTCGGGATGCGCACCAGGTTTGCAGCTCCGACGGCAGCGAACGCGAGACCTGCAAATATCGTACTCATCCAGTAAAGCACTTTCCAACCTTTTGTTGTCTTGACTTTGATGCCCGTTGCCACGGTAGTCTCCTTTCTTGTGTCAAACCGCGTGTGTGAATCGGGCACTAAGATACAACGGCTGGAACCCCGCTTCCATTCAAGAATGCGAGGAAATTTTCTGAATCTTTGGTAAGAAGCCGACTGATGAGTGGCTGGCGAAGATGTTACTTCCGCTGGCTGAGTTCCTTGCGGATGCGGCTTAAGGTCTGAGGCGTGACGCCGAGATAGGAGGCTATCTGGTGAAGCGGTATTCGGTTAAAGAGGTCGGGATACATCTGGAGGAAGCGGGTGTACCTTTCTTCTGCAGGGGCACCAATCAAATCCGAAATCCGCGTGAGCGAAGCCTGGTTTTCCTTCTCAAGCATATTCCTGTAGTAACGCTCCCATGCGGCACCAGCAGTGAACAATCCCCCCAGAGATTCATTGTTCATCAACAACAACTCTGAGTCTTCAAGAGCATCGATGTTGCTGCTTGCCGGCAAACGCGATCGGAAACTTTCCAGATCCGTCATCCACCATCCCTCGATTCCGAACCGTAGGATGCGTTCTCCTCCCTCAGGATCGAGGGAGTATTGACGCAAGCATCCCTTTGCAATGAATGTAACCCACTGACAGACGTCACCGGCCTGGAGGAGATATTGTCTTCTTCTTAGTTTCTTGGGGATGAAAAATGTCGTCCCTCGATGGAACTCTTCATCCGATATTTCCACATGCTTGAGAACATCGGTTTTCAATAGGTCAAACATGGTGTGCGATGAGGTTTGCATGAACGCCGAATGGGTGGAAGAATGCGTGGGACATATGGGTTGCAGTGACTCGATGAACGACTGTCCTTGGGACAATTATACTGAATGCTCTCTTGATATTCAACTACATCTTGTGGTTGGATGCTTGTTGCACATTTTAACTATGCTATTTTGCCCCTGATATATCTTGGAACGGCCTATTTCAGCCTAAAGTGTAACGTGGCATCTAGTTTAGCGATGAACTCCCGTCTCTGTGGCTACGAACCCGACCCCTCGAACGAGTGTACATGCACACCACAACAAGTTTGAAATACATATCGAAGAGTTCGGAGCCGCTGCTCGACCGGATTGATCTTCATATTGATGTGCCAGCCGTAGAATACGAGGAACTCTCAAGCAGGAGAGTGGAGAGAAATCAGACGAAATGCTTGAGCGGGTAATCCGGGCGCAGGAGATTGAGTCAAGACGATCCTTGTCGCGTGATTGCGTTCACGGTGGCCCACAGCCGATCGATTACATCTCACTTCAGGGCTCACAAAGTGATAATGGATGGGTGAGCAGTCTTTCTCTACTGCTTGACATTCACACTCTTCTGCAGCATATTCTGTCAGAGCCGATTCGCCTGCCTGGCTTTTCACATTTCAAGACAATCTCACATGTGTAATGGGACAGCAGCAGATTCTGTTTCTCATACTTGGTGTCTGCCTTCTCGGCATAACCGCTTCTGCAAGTATTATCATGGTTCAAACCGACCACGACTCTTTCGAGCGTCATGTCATTGATACTGATTTCCGCGAACTCGAGGTTCGTGCGCGGGCATATCGTTCACGTTCCTTTGAGGAAGGGGGAGGGGATGGGACGTTCATAGGATTGACAGCAACGCCGCAGGGAATCGAAAAGCTGACACAAAATCGCTTCACGCCGTATGCCGAATACTCCATCGTGAAGAGCGGCAATTCACGCTCTGTTCAGATTGCCTGCATCGGGTATTCGCCGGGGAAGAATCCACGAAAACCAATCCACATGGTCATGACTGTGTATGCTGATTCCACTCAAATAGCCGTCCTCAACTGACATTCATACCGCTCTTTGTCCGCGTTGTATCTCCCTTCACTTTTCTTTACTTTGTAACGGATTTTTCCCATTCATGTGAAACAATCAACTGTAGGTAGTTCATGCACAGAGTAACGCTTATTCCGGGAGATGGAATCGGCCCGAGTATTTCCGAAGCAACAACCAGGATCATCGATGCAGCCGGTGTCAAGATACATTGGGACACTGTTGAAGCCGGGCTGTCGGCAATTGACAAATATCGTGATCCTCTTCCTCCGAATGTGATCGAGTCGATCAAAGCAAACAAAGTAGCTTTAAAGGGGCCGCTGACAACTCCAGTCGGTTCCGGTTTCAGAAGCGTGAACGTTGCCCTTCGGAAAGAATTCGACTTGTATTCAAACGTCCGGCCTGCACGATCCTTCGAAGGTGTACCGGCACGATATGAAGGCATAGATTTGGTCATCGTCCGTGAGAACACGGAAGAGTTCTATGCGGGTATTGAACATTATATCGACCCGTCACGAAGTGCGGCTGAGACAATCGGTATCGTGACGAGAATGGGATCCGAGCGTATTCTTCGCTATGCATATGAATACGCGAGAAAACACGGACGCAAGAAAGTAACAACAGTACACAAAGCGAATATTCTCAAATATACAGGCGGGTTATTCCTTGACGTAGCCCATGAAGTTGCCAAACACTATCCTGACATTGTTTCCAATGACAAGATCGTTGACAACATGGCGATGCAGATGGTGACCAACCCGCATCAGTTCGACGTAATCGTGACGACGAACTTGTTCGGCGATATTCTTTCCGATCTTGCCTCAGGGCTTGTCGGGGGATTGGGATTAGCGCCGGGTGCAAACATCGGGTATGAAGTTGCACTCTTTGAGGCCGTGCATGGCAGTGCCCCAGACATTGCGGGAAAGAACCTGGCGAATCCCTGCGCGCTGGTTCTCGCTGGCGTCATGATGCTTCGGCACATCGGCGAAGAATCGGCGGCTGATAGAATAGAAAATGCGGTCAGCACTGTGCTGAAGGAGGGGAAATACGTCACTGCAGACCTTAAACCTGCTGCTCCCGTCGGAACGACAGAGATGACGCAGGCAATAATCAATAAGCTGAAATAGAAGAAGGTGGCGAAGGAAGGAGTAATGGACGCTAAAAACCATTACTCCTCTTTTTCGCCTTCGGCAACTACTGGCTGAGCTTGTTCCCGTTCAGATCACACATCACAATCTCACCGAGACGCAACGCTTCAATGCCGTCTTTTACAATGCTCAAATCTCCAACTACCACTACTGCCATCCGGGATGAATTGAGGTATTTGCCCGATACCCGCTTAATATCGTCGAGCGTTACTTTGTCGATGTTCTGAAGGTACATCTCGTAGTAATTCTCGGGCAGATTGTAGAGCACGATATTCTGCAATGCCCCTGCAATTTGTGCGGGGGTTTCAAATGTGAGTGCAAAGTTTCCGCTCAAACCCTTCTTTACAAAATCCAGTTCTTCGGCTGTAATTCCATCCTTCTGCGTTCTGTCGATTTCGTAGAAGAACTCGTGCAGTGAGCTGTCGGTTTTGGAAGTTGTTACGCCCGCCGAGGCAGTGAACGGGCCTGCTTGTTTATTGAAGGAGAACGATGATCGGGCGCCATAGGTATAACCACGTTTCTCCCGGAGATTCAAGTTCAGGCGACTTGCAAACTGGCCGCCTAACGCCCGGTTCATGAGGTTTACAGCAAAAAAGTCGGGTGAATTTCTGGCAATTGCAGGAAACCCGATGCGAATCTCTGACTGCGGTGCGCCCTGCTTGTCTATCAGATACACCATCCGCTTGTCGATTGCTGGTGCAACAGGTATTGTAGCTGACGGAATTCTTGCTGCCTTCCACGAAGCGAGAAGCGGGTCAAGTTTCTTTACAATATCCTTCAGCTTGGCGTCACCGACAATGATCAATGTGGCGTTGTTCGGACGATAGTAGGACTCGTAGAATTTCAGCAAATCCTCTCGTTTCATCTCAGCAATTGAAGTCTCGTCGCCCGCGGCATTGCGTCCGTAGGGATGATCATTACCATAGATGATTTTGTTGAATGACAGTGTGGCGATTGTTGCGGCACGATCTTTCTGTTGCAAAAGGGCGGTAAGACGCTGCTGTCGCAGGCGCTCGAATTCCTTCTCGGGGAACGTCGGATTCACCAGAACATCTGCATAAATTGCAAGCGCTTTATCCAGATGCTTCGTCATGCAATTCAACGTCATCGACGATCCGTCTGTGAATGCATTGACACCGAGGTTTGCGCCGATGAAATCCAGTTCCTCCGCTATTTGCAGGGCATTGCGTGTCTTCGTTCCTTCATCCAACATATCGGCCGTCATTGATGCGAGCCCGGCTCTGTTTGCCGGATCGTGATCCGATCCGGTTTGAAACACGAGGTTCATCGCGACAAGAGGCAACTCCCGCGCTTCTACCAACCAAACCTTCAGCCCGTTTTTGAGTGTTGCTTTTTGAATGTCGGGCAGATCGACCCGCGGCACACCCTGTGCCTTTGGACGGATTGTTCTGTCAAGTTCCTGAGTAAATGCGGTCATGCAGACTCCCAACATGAGTAGCGTAAGGGTAACGGAGAGAAACTTCATTCGACACCTCCTTTTCTTTCAAGTGTCTTCTTTTCGGCGGCGAGTTCAGCCTTCCCTTCCGGCACAATGCTCAGGGCAACCTTGTTGCTGCCAAGAACTTTCCTGGCAACGGCCAATACTTCAGCCGGGGTGATTCCCTTGTAGCGGTCGAATTCCTTGTTGATACTATTCGGATCGCCCGTGAATATGTAGTATGTCGCAAGAGAGTTTGCTTTGCCCAATACGGTTGCGAGACTGTTGGTAAGGTCTGCTTCTCTGTGATTGATGGATGTTTGAATTTCCTTTTCCGTCACACCTTCTTTGAAGAAATTCGCAAGCTCCTCATTGACGACGGTTTCCATTTCAGTTAGTGACTTGCCGGGCTTTGCCGTCACTTCAATCGAAAATTGGCTGGAAAGCATCTGGCTTGCCTGAAACACGTTCACAGATTGGGCAACCTGCCGATCGTAAACGAGTGTTTTGTACAGCCGGGAGTTTTTTCCGGCGCCAAGTATGTCGGCGATAACGTCAAGAACTGCGTCCTCACGGGTATTGATCGGAGCGCTGGGCCAGCGAAGATACAGGCGGGGCAACTGCACTTTATCTTCAAAAACGAGCCGCTTTTCCTCGCTCAGCGTTACGGGCATTGGCGATGGCCTCGGAATTTCCGTCCCTCTTGGAATTGAGCCGAAGTATTTTTTCACCCATTCCTTCGCCTGAGCGGGCTTGAAATCGCCGGCGATCGACAGGACGGCATTATTCGGCGCATAGTAAATGCGGAAGAATTCCATCACATCTTCAAGAGTTGCTGCTGACAAATCTTCCATGTATCCGATAACGGGCCAACTGTACGGATGCTCTTCAGGATAGATTGCCTTTGCGATCTTCTCCCAGGCGGTACCGTAGGGCTGATTGTCAACATTCTGGCGGCGTTCATTTTTCACAACGTCGCGTTGGTTGTCGAGCTTCTCCTGCGTCATGGCAGGGAGGAGGAACCCCATTCTGTCGGACTCAAGATAGAGGGCAAGTTCGAGATAATTGCTGGGCACTACTTCAAAGTAGTTTGTTCTGTCGTTCGAGGTTGTGCCGTTGATGTTGCCTCCGACTTCCTGAAGCAATTTGAAATGTTCATCATCGGCGACATGCTTGGAACCCTGGAACATCATATGCTCGAACAGGTGGGCAAATCCCGTACGGCCTTTCTTCTCATTTTTTGAGCCGACGTTATACATTGCAACAACAGCGGCTACGGGAGCAGAGTGATCCTCGTGAAGGATAACCGTCAAACCATTGTCAAGAGTATACTGCTCAAATGACACCTGTGTTTGAGCATCCGCTTGCAGGTTCATGACCATGAGCATAACCCCTATTATGAGAATTGCAGAAAACATCCCGCGGAAACCCCAGGGCTGTAAGCCGGGTGGCCTGTACTCCCTTCGTTGCATGTGGTTCTCCTTGATTGTTATGAGATGAGATTGGTGATTTTTCAATACTATTAATATCGCCAATCTTGTACGGAAATTCCAGCAAAGAGTTGTGGCAAATCGCTGACACCGGTTGATTTCGTGGCGATTTCTTGTAATTTGATATAGAGGAATTTCCCCTTCCCGGTTCATTTCAATCCACGATAGACACGTATTTAGAAAGGATGTCAGCATGAGGCGATTGTCATTATTTGTATGGTTGTCACTTATTGGAACTTCACTCTTTGCCCAGAGCATTGTGCAGGTTATCCCCTTGCCCAACACAACGTACTGGAACCAAGCATGGGGCTTGGCTCCGGGAGCCGGCGGAGCGCGACTCTTCATCAGCAGCGGAACGACAACAGCAGTGTTCAATCGGGGCCATATCTACTCACTGGATTCGAACGGCGTAGTTCTCGACAGCGTTGTCACCGGCTTGAACTCGAGTCAGGGGTTGGCTTGGGACGGAGAGTTCTTCTGGTACATTCGCGGCAGCGGCACAACGGGACGAATCTACAAAGTGAACACTGCCGGGGCGGTCGTTGATTCAATTATTCCTCCATCCACCACCTGGTTTCTCGGCGGGGCGTGTTGGGATGGAACCGGTTTGTGGGTTTCGCTTTATTCTCCTAACACGTCTGCAGGACTTTACAAGTACAATGTGACCACAAAAACCATTATTGATACGATTCCTTCAATAGGTCAACAACCTCAGGGTATTGCATGGGACGGGGAGTATCTGTACTACGCAATGGATTTGAACAGCACCGAGCCGAACCTGAATCTGATTTACGTCGTCGATCCCGTTACTCGTGATACAGTCCGGACCATCCCGATGCCTGAAGGGCCGAATGTCGATTCAAATCCCCGCGGATTGGCGTGGGACGGGCGATATTTGTGGCTGGTTGCAGAGCCGGTTGGTGCCGCATCCGGGCGTTCACTTTACAAGTACGACCTGAGCGGAACCGGGACGCCGGATATCGATATTGTCTCGCTTGTGGATTTTTTTGGAACCCGCATTGGTCAACCGAAGACAATTACTCTGAGTATCAGCAATCTGGGTACGGCGCCGTTGCAGATCGATAGCGTTCGTATTCTTCTTTCCACCCAAATAACAACGACGTTTGTAACGCCGGTTACCGTTCAGCCGAATGGTTCCATTCAATTCCCCGTTACATACACCCCAACAACTTTCGGAAAAGACTCCGCCAGCATACGCATCTACTCGAACGATCCGGACGAGTCAACGAAGATTGTCGCTGCCCGGGGATACGGAATCCACGGGACGCCCGTGATCCTGAGTCCCTCCAACTATGATTATGCGGCACGGCGCGTCGGTAGTTCCAACTCGTGGTTGCTCACAATCGGGAATCAAGGCGGGCCGCAACTGTCGATTTCATCGCTTACAACGCTTACGAATATATTCAAAATTGATTCTGTCGGATTGCCCTTGCTCGTCGACTCTCTCGGGTCCGCCAACGTCCGGGTGTGGTTTATGCCAACGGCAGCCACGACATACACCGACACACTCAAAATTGCCAGCAACGCTTCGAACGGTCCCGTTACCAATATCGTGTTGACGGGAACGGGGGACGTAACTCCGGTTCCGCTTGGCCAGCCGCTGTGGACATTTACTGTTCCGAACAACCCCCGCACAAGCTCAAACCAAAAGTTAATGAAGGCTGTACGCGCTATCAGCGACATTACCGGAGACGGAAAGCCTGATGTTGTTGTATCTTGTGAAAACTACTTCACGATGGCTCTCAACGGCAACGCGTCCGTTACGAACGATACGTTGTGGGCTTTCAATACATACATTGCCAATACAAGTGCCGGCTCAATCGGCACAACGGGGGACTATTCCCACCAAAAAGCTCTTGCGGTTGCCGACCTGAATCAAGATGGCTACAAAGATGTAATTATTGGAACCGGTGGCGGCAACGAGCATGTCTATGCCATCAACGGCAGAACCGGACAAATGCTCTGGACATTCGGAACCGACCATCCCGATAGTTTTTCTCTGGGAGATTTCACGGGAGTTGACGTCAGTACAGATTACAATAACGACGGCGTTCCGGATGTTATCGCGGCAGCAGCGGCAACACAATCCGGCGGTGTCGGCGGACGACGCAGCATATACCTCTTCAACGGCGCAAACGGTAATTTGCTGTGGGTATCGCCACTTCCCGGCTTCACGCATGGTGTAACTGCAATAGGAGATATTAGCGGGGACGGTATTCCCGATGTTATCGGAACTGTTGGCGAGCCTTCCTACAAAGCAAGCGCGTTTAGCGGTGCAAATGGCGCTCTACTATGGGATTTCAGTGTTCCGACTGCAAGCGGCGGAGCAAAGGAAGTTCTCGCCTGGCCTGTTACCGGACAAACACCTGATGTTATTGTCAGCGCATTTTGGGGTCCGGTGTATCGCATTGACGGCGAATCCGGAACACAAATCTGGTCGCGTGCAACCGGCGGCAGCGGTGTTATGCAGCTTGTCCGCCTAAAGGATGTGACCGGCGACGGCATTGACGAAATCCTCGCACCGTTACTCGGAGGTGGAATCTACTGCATCAATGGCGCAACGGGCGATATAGTCTGGTCGTTGCCCACAGGCAACACAATGGGAGCAGCCGCAATTCCCGATCTCAACAGCGACGGATTTGACGATGTCGCAATTGCTGTGCAGAATCAGGGAACGATGATCGTGAAAGGGCAGGATGGATCGCAACTTGCCCTGTATGCGACCGGTACAGCACAGACCCGCGAAGTTGCTGTTGTACCTGACATTGATGGTAACAACAGCTACGAGATTATTATGGGGGGACAGCAGGGTAACGTTGCGTTGCTCTCAGGCGGAAGCGGCGTGACGAGTGTCGGCTACGGCCCGACGGGAATCCCCGAAACGTACGAATTGGGACAGAACTACCCGAACCCGTTCAATCCTACCACAACCATCAACATCACACTTCCCGTTATGTCGGATGTCAGACTTACCGTCTATGATGTGTTGGGGAAGGAAGTGAAGACGTTCTTCTATGAACATGTCCCCGCTGGTACACATCAGATTGTATGGGATGGAAAGAATCAAGTTGGAGGGTCAGTTGCAAGCGGTGTGTACTACTACCGGGCACATGCCGGAACGTGGGTTCAAACTAAGAGCATGATTCTGTTGCGATAGGGAGAAAAATGAAGCGATTGGTTTTTTCAGCGGCTGCATTCTTTTTTGCTGCCGGAATTGCGATGTCTCAAGTCGCAGCGCGGATTTCCGTTCAGGATGAAGAAGATGTAATTACGCTGCATCAGTTGGGATTCCGGATTGATGATGCGAAAATCCGTGAACGTGTTGCATTCGATGGGTCCCGGCGGTATCAAATTTCTTACAATCCTGAGAACCGGTTCGTCACCATCATCGGAAGCGACAGGCAAATAGAAACAGCAAGGGGGAGGGGATTCGACATCCTCTCCCTTCAGTATCTTTCCGATGAATCCTCGCCAATGCTTCACACCGCGAACGTGGACACGATTCCGTTTCAATTCGGCTGGCCCCGGACAATCTTCAACGGATTGTCGCTGTACGAAAACAGTCCCACAATTGCCGATATCAACAAAGACGGGCAGTTGAATGTTTCAGTTACGAACGCATGGGGCTCGTATCAACCGACCAATCCGCCGTACGTTATTACATGGCGAAGAAACGGCGCGTACTTACCCGGCTTTCCGACTCCGCTTGAGCCCGGTTTCTTGCAGAGCAGTGCAGACGCGGGCATCTCTGCTGCGGGAGATATTTTCGGAGATGATAAGTTGGAGATTGTTTGCGGCGATGAAAACGGCTATCTCTACGCATTTAATTCAGAAGGATCGTCACTCGCAGGCTTTCCTATTAACTTCGGCTCTCTCGTCGGCGTGTTCACTCCGGCACTTGCAGACTTTGACGGAGATGGAAAATGCGAAATTGCCGTCATCTCACACAATTGGGATTCTCCGTACGGCAATGCATTTCTTCATCTTTTCAAAGTCACATCAACCGGGCCGGTGGAGATGCCGGGCTTTCCTGTTGATCTCCAGAGAGGCGCCCAAAACAGTCCGGCAATAGGCGACCTTGATGGAGATGGTTCGCTCGAAATCGTTGTAGGGACAGGCGGCATCGTTGCGAATCCGATTGCACGCATTATTGCTTTCCGTTCGAGCGGACAAGTGATGAACGGATTTCCGTTTCTCGTTGGTGCGAACAGTGTCGGCAATTCCCCAACGCTGTACGACGTGACAAATGACGGAAAGCTTGAGATTCTCATTCGCATGAAGCCGGACAACGACATCAACGGGATTTATGCGATTGATTATCAAGGCCAGATTGTTCCGGGCTATCCGTTCCCGATTACCTACGGCAATCCGGGAGCCTGCGTTGCCGTTGGCGACATGAACGGCGACGGAATTCCCGAGCTTGCATACGGTGGAGTTGAGGCTGTTGATTCCGGCAAGGTGTGGGCCTACGATCTTTCGGGCAATCTTCTTCCCGGGTATCCCGCCCGCGTGTTTCGAACTTGGGTGGATGGCTCCGTTGCAATCGCCGACGTTGATGGCGACGGCAATGGGGATGTTGTGTGTGGAACGAACGGCGTTTCCAACAAGCCAGGCGTGATTTGCGGTTTCAATCATCTCGGACAAACAGTACAGGGTTTTCCGTTGATGCCGGGGAATCCCTTGTTGAACAGTTTCGAAACCCATCCCACTGTGGTCGATATTGACGGCGATGGCGACACGGAAATTTTTGCCGGACGGCTGGATAAATATGTGTACGGTTGGGATACCCCCGGAATTTTCGATTCAACGAAGGCGTGGCGAACATTCAAAGGAAATGCCGCACGCACGGGAGGGCAATTGAGAAGTCCCTGGGCTGTTTCTGTTCGTGATCGGGAGTATCGGCCTGCAGAGTTTAAGTTGGAGCAGAACTATCCGAATCCGTTCAATCCGTCAACAACAATAAGGATTAGCATTCCGGAACAAACCGGTTTCAGTCTCACGATTCATGATATACTCGGCAGGCAAGTCAAAACATACTTGTTTGACAATGCATCGGCCGCGGTTTACGGCATAGTATGGGACGGAACGAACGAAAATGGCCAGTCTGCCGCGAGCGGTGTTTATTTCTATCAGTTGCGGGCCGGTTCGTTCGTTCAAAGTCGTCGAATGATGTTGGTTCGGTGAGATTGCTTGATAGTTTGACATTGTTTTAGCATTTTGCATCTGTAAATAGGCGGCAGTATTCACCATCCTTGACTGCCGCCGAGCTGTTCCTTCCCACATTCCATCCAGAAAAATCTCCGGTCGTCACATTCAGCTGTCTATCTCCGGCAGGAGTGGGAAGCATTTTGTATTCGTTAACAGGAGGAGTTTGTCATGATACGAATCTTTACCATTTGCTCAGTCCTCGTCTGCATGTTCTTTGTTTTCCCTGTATTGTCTAATGCTCAAGTCGATGAAGTGCTGGTCACGATTCCGTCGGTTTCGGCAACAGAAGCTGTCCGTGTGGCCCCGTCACCGATTCATTTCTACCATCGCTTGGAAGACGGTTATCTCGCGGGAACAAGCAGGATCACAACATCATATCTCAAGAAGAGAGGGATAGATGTTGTGGTTGTGGATGATCAACCTTGGAGTGAATCCTACGCAATAGTGGCGAAGCCGCATCCGGGCAAAGCAGATGTAAGTCTGGACAATTTGACGGGACGAGTGTTACTTGCAGGCAACGATTTCAGGCTCGTCAAAGGATCGGAATCCTACTTTGAGCGCTTGCGTGAACAAGGTTTTGTATGTGTGGAAATTGATAAATGGGAAGTGCCCATTGATGCAACAACAACCCGTCTACCTGAGAACATTGGTCAGCATCGCTACGGCCTGATCGACACACTCATTTCATTTGTATCGGATACTTCCATCAGGGAATACATACAGGCGATGCAGAATTTCGGAACCCGCTACTGGAATAATGCGAATCGGGATTCTGTATCAAAGTGGGTACGTGCAAAGTATCTCGAAACAGGTATCGCAGATGTCAAACTGGACAGCTTCCAGTACAGCAGCACATGGCAAGCGAATGTTGTTGCCACGATCCCCGGAACTGTTGATCCGTCGAAGGAGCTTATAGTAGGGGGCCATCATGATTCGTACAATTCGGCAAACCAGAATCTTGCTCCCGGTGCAGACGATAATGCCTCCGGCGCGGCCGGGGCAATCGAGATGGCCCGGGTTCTGAAACTGAGAAATTACCAACCCGCGTACACGATGCGTTTCATGGGATATGCCGCTGAGGAAGCCGGCCTTCGTGGCAGTGCAAGCTATGCACAACGGGCGAGGGCTGCGAATCGGGATATCCGATGCATGCAAAACTACGACATGATTGCAAACCGGTATCAGGCCCCGACTGACCAGAGCGTATATGTAGTATGGTATACAACGAGTGAAGCATACCGGGACTTGCACGCAACGATGATGCAGATGTACACGCCGCTTATTCCGGTTCCCACAACGTCATATCGCTCGGGAAGCGACAGCTACTCATTCTGGCAGCAAAACTATCGGACGGTATTTATCATTGAACGAAACTTCAGTCCGTATTATCACAGCCAGAACGATCTCCTGCAATATCTTGACATGACATATTGTGCCAACATTGTCAAGTCGGGCTTGGCAATGTTGGTTACGCTCGACCAAATGCCCGCCTCGGTTGCAAATCTCCGTGTGCTCGATCGGGGGAACGGGACGTCATTGCGTGTTAGCTGGGACAGCGTCCAGGTTCCCGATTTTGCATTGTACAGAATCTATGTCGGTAGAATCCCCGGTGTGTATGACACGATCTACACACAAACCACACGCTCGCGTACAATCACCGGATTAACAGAAGGCACGTCATACATTATCGGCGTCTCGATCGTTGATTTGGTTGGACGGGAAGGAATGGTTACGGAATTGACCGGCGTTCCCCGAAGTGTGCCCTTGCCTCCCGCAGGACTCGCTACGGAGGGGCTGTCCGGATGTGTCAAGCTGAATTGGCGCAAGAATACAGAAATGGATATGCTGGGTTATAATGTGTACAGAACGATGGTGCCTATTCCCGGTGCGCCGTTCATGATGCTCACATCAGCACCAACTCTCGACACACTCTGGATGGATAGTCTTCAGAATACAGGCGTCTATGAGTATTACGTCACGGCAGTTGATTCACAAATGCATGAAAGTGCCCCGTCGGATACAGTGCAGGGGAGTGTCCTAACGGGTATCAACCAAGAAACGGAGATCTCGCCATTCGCTTTCAGGCTTTATGGCAATTATCCGAACCCGTTCAATCCTTCCACCGGCATCCGTTATGAGATCGGGCAGTCCGGCCATGTGGAGATTCGGGTATTCGATATGTTGGGCAGGGAAGTTGACATTCTCGTCAGCGAGCGAAAGTCCGCAGGCTCGTACGTAGCAATGTGGAATGCACGAGAAGCAGCAAGCGGTGTTTATTACGTTCAGCTGAAAGCTGAAGGGCGAATGGCCAGCCATCGAATGGTCTTGATGAAGTGAAAGACAGATGATAGCGAGGCCAAAACTTCTGTTTGCAATTGTGGCGGTTTGCGCGCTTACGATCAGAACCGTTGCCCAGGTTCCGTTCAGTACATCACCCACCTGGATTTCGACCGACGTTGCAAACTACTCGACAGGTTGTGCTTGGGCGGATATCAACCAGGACGGGTGGCTTGATCTCGTTGTCGCAAACGGCAACGATATGGCCCGCCAGCGCGTAGTTGTATATTTGAATAATGGAAATGGAACTCTGCCCGCAACACCTTCCTGGCAATCGTCTGATGTTGACTATCACGGACATCTTTCCGTCGGTGATGTGAACGGCGACGGATATCCTGATGTTGCCGTGTCGGTGTACATCGGGGGCGCCGGATTCAGTCAGAAGGGGAAAGTGAAACTCTACATAAACAATAACGGCACGCTTTCGTCCAACCCGGCGTGGGTTTCTTCTGATGCAGTGTACTCGTTCAGTTGCGCGTTCGGTGATGCCGACGGCGATGGCGACTTGGACCTTGCCGTTGCCGGAGGTGAATCGTATAACAACCGATCTGAGCAGAACAGAATCTACTACAACAGATCGGGGGTTCTGGATTCACTTCCGCAATGGAAGGCACGCGATGCGGGGTACAGCTACGACGTCACGTGGGCTGATATCGACAATGACGGTGATCTCGATCTCGTCTTCGCGAACGAAAAAGGCTCGAACCGGGTTTTCATGAACTACGGCGATACGATTGGCACAGTGCCAATTTGGCTTTCCGCCGATGGAGCGCTTAATGCGAATTCCCTATTCGTTGCTGATCTCGATGGTAACGGCCTGCTCGACCTGGCAGTCTCCGACAACAATCAGTTGGGAGGAACCGGAAGGTTCAAACTGTATCGAAATCAAGGAGGAAGACTGGATTCGATTCCGTTTTGGACTTCGTCGTTCTCAGGATACGGTTCGGGAATAAATCTCGCGGATATCGACTATGATGGCGATCGTGATTTGATAACCGGCGGCTGGTGGAATCCACTTCGCATATACACAAATCAGAACGGGAGTTTCACATCAACTCCGCAATGGACTTCCGCCACAAACAGCGTTGTTGAAGCAATCGTTTTCGGCGACTATGATAATGACGGATTGGATACGCTGAATCTCCAATTCGTCAGTGACGGTCAGAAGAAACTGTACTATTTGCCAAGGGCGCCCATTCAACGCATCCTTCGTCTGACGTGGAATGGCGATCCCGATTCGGTTGCGCCGTATTGTTACGATCTTGAGAATGGCTGGATCAGCTTTTCGCTTCCGGCAGGTCCGGGTACACTCATCGACGTGCGGGCGGTTGTTTCGCACGATCTCGATTTTGCTGTCAGCAATTGGGATAACAGTATCGGGAACTACGTCTTCAAAAATACCATAACCGTTTCCGTCGGCGGGGAGAATCACACTCTATCTCAATTCAGATTGTATCAGAACTATCCCAACCCGTTCAATCCCTCAACACACATTACGTATGAAATAGAAAGTAGCGGGCTGATTGCTTTGAAGGTATATGACTTGCTCGGCCGACAGATTGCGATTCTTGTGAATGAGGAAAAACCCCGCGGCGTGCATACGATTCAATGGAAACCGCAGGAATGGCTTTCAAGCGGCGTGTATCTTATAAGACTGGAGGCAAGCGGGAGAACTGCCACGACTCGAATGGTTTTGTTGAGATAGAAAAGGTCCTTTTTTCACGGCGAACCCGTCATTTGACGGGTTTTTTTGTTGCACTAACGCCTTGCCTGTGAGGACAACTCTTGTATCTTGAGAATAGATCAAAAACAGCCACAGGTATTCTTGATTTCCATTCGGATTCTTCTCCTTCTCTGCGCCACAATCTGGGGCTGGACATTTGTTGCCACAAAAATTTGTCTGGCTTATCTTGATCCGTACGAACTTGTCGGGCTACGTTTCGGCATTGGGCTGCCTGTCCTTTTTCTTGTCATCCGACTGAAAGGACTTCGGATAGGGTTTTCGAGACGTGAGTACGGCTCGTTGGCTGTAGGGGCCGTTATCATCGGTTTGCATTTTCTGATCCAGGCCGTTGCCCTGAACTATACCTCTGCAACAAATACAGGCTGGATAATCGCCGCAACACCTCTTGCGCTTGCCGGACTTTCGTTTCTCATTCTGAAAGAACGAATAGGGCAGAAAGAAATCGTCGGAATAGCGGTCGCAACGTTCGGCATCATCATTCTCGTTTCAAGAGGCGACTTCACAAGTCTCGGCTGGCTGACAAGTATTGGAGATTGGCTGATCTTGGCGTCAGCCCACACGTGGGCGTTATATACGATCGCCACCCGAAACATCTCCCGCTCGCGCAACCCGCTTACAGTGACGCTGCTTGTGTTTGTTCCTGTTACCGTGTTGTGTCTTTCATACATCGTTGTCGCAAAAGATATCTCAACAATCATGGTACTCCCTCCGGATGCGCTTGTTGCTCTGTTGTTTCTGGGCGTCCTGGGAACATCGGCGCAATGGTTCTGGCAAATCGGGATAGCGAAAATAGGGGCCACAAGGGCAGGTATCTTCCTTTATCTTGAACCGATTGCAACAACAATGCTGGCAATTCCGTTATTGAATGAGTCCTTCACAATCGTTACGGCGTGCGGCGGCTTGCTGGTGATGGCAGCCGTTTGGTGGGCGCAACGCAAGTAACTGCATCGCTTGCTATTTCACATATCACGAGGAGAACAACAAATGAAGCTATACCTGCTCACACTTATTACGTCTTTTTGGCTTTGTGTTGCCTTTGCGCAGGTAAGCAGACACACTGTAGAGTCATTGAGCTGGATTTCGGGCAGTTGGGAAATGAACATAAGGGGACGAGTTGTTACCGAACACTGGATGAAGCCGTCCGGAGAAATGATGATGGGAACGAGCCATTCAGTGAACGATGGGAAGACGCATGAGTATGAGTTCATCCGGATTGTGAAGAATGATGCCGGGACAATCGAATATATTGCCCGGCCATCAGGACAGGAGGGGGCAAGCTTTTCACTGATTGAGCTTGACGAACGAAAAGCAGTATTCGAGAATCTGCAACACAATTGTCCGCAACGCATCATCTATAGAAGAATTTCTTCCGACTCTCTGATCGCCCGTATTGAAGGTGTCAGAGATGGCAAACTGAGAGGAATAGATTTTCCGTACCGCAAGATTCCTTGTGACTGAAGTGTTATCACAATGAACGAACACATCTGATTGAAGATTCGTTCAACTCACTTTGAAAAAAAAGGCGATGGTCTTTGCTGCCTCTGATGGATGATTCCTCAGGGGCAGGTTTGCTATGATGCATGGATTCTTTGTGCATTCATCGTACACATTCAGTTCACAGTATGTCGTGAAGTTGTGCATCATGAGCAATAATTGGAAACGGATTCGACAAAGAACTGACTTGCAGCTCATTGTGTAGTAACGAGTTATGGATGGAGGATGAAAAACAGTCTGTCAATACTGCGGCACTCTATTTGCATATAGCACAGGTAAGCAAAAACAAATAAAGTGTATCAGGCATGAGTACGGGACAGACAATTCTGACGATGGGGGCATTCATGCTACTCACGACGATTCTGCTCAACTTCTATTCCGTGTTGGCAAAGTCCAGCGATATTGTAGAGAGTGGCCAGGATGGCATTCTCGCAACAACGCTTGCTGTATCGTACACGGAAATTGCCCAGGGCCTTGCTTTCGATGAAATCACGGATACATCTGACGCTGCAATCGGGAACGCAAACCTGCTGACGACGTCGGCCAATCTTGGCCCGGATAACTATCTAGAAACAAGTCTTGAAACGTTCAACGACTTTGATGATTTCAACAACTTCTCGATAGAGAAAGAGGCATCGGGTACGAATCGCAGATTCAGAACCACGTTTAAGGTGTATTACGTTGATCCTACTAACGTGAACAATACTACCACAACGAGAACATTCACGAAACGAATGGATCTCACAACGTGGCGCACGTTTCCACCGGTAACCGGAAAAGTTGACACATTGCGAATGTCTGTTGTGCTTGGCTATTTTCATTTCGATTGAGAGGTACGAATGGGAGCAATGATTGACCTTATTGCCTCTACGCTGTTAGGGGGGGCTTTATTGCTTATCGTGTTAAACGCAAACGATATCGCGGTAGAAGCGCAAAGTATACACAGCGGTGACGTTCTTGTGCAGGAGATGCTCGTATCGACAGTTCGCCTGATTGAAGGCGAATTTCGGAATATGGGGTTCGGGGTTCCGGATGAAATGACGACGGTATTGCACGCTGATACTTCACACATATCATTCTTGTGTGACCTGGGGCGTGATGGTGGTTTCATAGACACCGTGTCATACTACATCGGGCCGACGAGCGAGTTGCTGAGAACCCAAAATGAACTCGACCGCTATTTATATCGGAAAATCAACACGGAAGAACCCTTGAAGGTGGGTGTTGTGACCATCTTTGATTTGAGATATTCAGCGCGATCCGGTGAAGAATTACCGACACCTGTGCCAAGCGACAGGAAGTCGGAGATATATGTAGTTGAGGTAACGGTAGAAGTACAGAATCCCTACGCAATCAGCAAGAGGGAAGCGGAAATCAATCCCGGTGAAAGAACGGCGCACTTTTCGAGTGCATTGTGGCAGCAGACGCGACTCGCATCACAAAATTCACGACGTTGACGCAAGCAAGGAGGAGGAATGGTAGGTAAAGCATCTCTTATTGTTGTGATGGGCTTTGGATCGATTCTCGGGTATATTGCTCTGAACCTGAATCGATCTGCGACAAATGCAGTCGGCAATATGTCGACATACTATGAAGCAACAGCTTCTCACAACATCGCTCTGGCCGGAGCCAATGTCGGCCTGGCAAAGTTCTACACGGATACAACATGGTTCGGCACAATCTCGCAGAATCTTTCGAGTACGATGGGAGGCAGCTTCACTGTCACCAATACCGATATCGGTGGAAACAAAGTGCGGCTGAGAAGCATCTCCACCTACGTAATTCCTCCCCCGAACGCCGAAACACTCCGAGATACTGTCGAAGTCTACTTCGACAAAACACGATACAACAGTTTCTCCATGTTTGCCTGGATGACACAGTTCGAGGGAAATGTTTTTTGGATTACCGGTGATACGGTATGGGGGCGGATTCATTCCAATGGGAATCTTCACGTCAATGGACGACCGACATTTTATGAAAAGGTGACAACCTCAAAGGCATTCAATCCAAAGCCGGGGACGGGAACTAACAAAGCGATATTCAAAAAGGGATACGAAACAGGAGTTGCGCCCATTGATTTTCCGGACGACCTTACGGCAGTGATAGATGCCTCGACATCGGGCGGGGTAAGGTATACCGAAAGAATTTTCGTCGATTTGGTGCCGGGTACATCCGCGAACAACGACGGCATTGCAGTCATCAGACGCACACCGTCAGATCCATCTCCCGACACTATTGCATTAAGCAATCCGGCGTTCAACGGGGTTATCCTCTCGACCGACACGGTACGGGTCAAGGGAACGCTTGATGGTCGGCTCACAATCGCCTCCCTTAGAGATCTGTATATCGACGACAATGTTCGATACGAGCAGAATCCGAGAACAATACCGAACAGCGATGACTTGCTGGGTCTTGTTGCAGAGAAAAACATCATTGTAGCAACCAATCCTGCAAACAATACGCATTGTGAGATTGACGCATGTGTGTTTTCTCGCGACGGTTCGTTCGTGGCTGAAAAGTACAATACTCGCCCGGTAAGCGGGGAATTGCGCTTCTACGGCTCGATTGTGCAGGATACAAGAGGGCCGGTCGGTACATTCTCCGGCTCCAATATCATCAGCGGGTTCTCCAAGCGGTACCGCTATGATGATCGGCTTTCGAATCCCGCGTTTCGTCCTCCGTACTATCCCGGCTTCTATGTCAAGACCTATGCCATCACTAATTGGTGGGAGAGCTTCCGTGTGCCTGAAATAAGGTAGTCACCAAAGAATCGGAAGTTAGAGTTGCAAATGTTCCGGCGGTTCGATATTCTGTGTACAGAAAGTTCTTGTACCAGAATCATTCTTCAACACCGGGACGCCTATGTGCCGTAATATCAAAATCCTCTTCAACTTCGACCCTCCGGCCACCAATAAAGAAGTCGAAGCGGCTTCTCTGCAATTCGTCCGCAAGTTGAGCGGCTTTAACAAGCCATCGGCGGCAAACCGACTGGCCTTCGAACGAGCCGTTACAGATATTGCAAAAGTAGCACGCAAGCTTCTTGATTCCCTCGAAACACAGTCGCCACCGCGCAACAGGGAAGTGGAAGCGGAAAAAGCTCGCAAGCGTGCCGCGATCCGGTTCGGATGATGCTATTCTCTTCTGTATGAACTCATTTCCGTTTTTCCTATCTTAGCCTCATGAAAATCGGAAATATCGAAATCGACAAGGGCATCCTTCTTGCACCGATGGAGGACGTTACGGATTTGCCGTTCAGAGTCATCTGTAAGCGGCTGGGTGCGGATATTGTCTATACCGAGTTTGTGAATTCCGAGGGTCTTGTCCGCAACACGGAGAAGACGAAGAAGAAAATGTTCTTTTGGGAAGAAGAACGTCCGTTTGGAATTCAAATTTATGGCGGGGAACCCTCTTCAATGAACGGGGCTGCTCAACTGGCGGAAAGCTTCTCACCCGACATTATTGATATCAACTGCGGCTGCTGGGTGAAGGATGTTGCGATGCGTGGAGCAGGAGCTGGGCTGTTGCGCGATCTTCCCAAAATGGAGAAGATTGCCTCAACAGTTGTCAATGCGGTCAAAACTCCGGTAACACTGAAGACACGTCTCGGCTGGGACAAGAACAACATCAGGATTGTTGATGTGGCGAGAATGTGTGAGGCCGTCGGCATCAGGGCGCTTGCTGTCCATTGCCGGACACGCGATCAGGGGCACAAAGGCGAGGTTGACTATAGCTGGATTCCGAAGATCAAGGAAGCTGTTTCTATTCCGATTATCGTGAATGGAGATATTGTTTCTCCGCAGAATGTGAAGAACGTGTTTGATGCAACGGGTTGCGATGCTGTCATGATCGGTCGGGGGGCTGTGCTTAATCCGTGGATCTTTCGCCAGGCCAAACACTTCATGGCAACCGGAGAGATACTGCCGGAACCAACGATTGAAGAACGTGTGAACCTGTTGCGTGAACATCTGAAACTCTCGGTGGAGTTCAAGGGCGAGCGGGCCGGCGTTATCGAACTTCGAAAACACTACTCCGGCTTTTTGCGCGGTATGCCGCATGTCTCAAAGGTAAGAATGGAACTCATGCAGTTCACCGAAGCCGGGCCGATTCTTGACCATCTCACAAAATTTTTGGAACTCTATTCTCCGTCGCCCGAAGCAATCGCCGTTTAGCTGAACCTTCAATTGTATGCCGCTCGATAAGAAAACTATCGTTTCAATCCTCGATGAAATGGGAACCCTTCTTGAATTGCAGGGAGCAAATCCGTTCAAATCCCGTGCATTTCATAATGCATCCCGCGCACTCGAAGGCACTTCCGACGACCTGCATGATCTGGTCGCTTCAGGCGGGATTCGGGAGATTCCGGGGGTTGGGGAGAGCATAGCCAAGATTGTTTCTGATCTCGTGACAAAGGATCGGTCGACCGATTATGAAGAGCTAAAGAAATCCTTTCCACCCGGTGTACCCGACATGCTGAGGATTTCCGGTCTCGGCCCGAAGAAGGTGAAGATCTTGTTTGACACAATGAAGATCACGTCACTCGACGAATTGGAAGAAGCGGCAAGAGCCAACAGACTTGCCGACCTTGCCGGCTTTGGTGTGAAGACGGAGCAGAATATTCTCAAAGGTATAGAAGCCCTGCGCGTCCGAAGTGACAAGCATTTATACCCCGCGGCATTCATTCCGGCGAATGCGATTCTTCATCACCTCAAGAAGCAGAAGGGTGTCGTGCGAGCTGAAATAGCCGGTAGCCTGCGTCGGAAGAAAGAGGTGATAGGTGATATCGACATCGTGGTCAGTGCGAAGGATTCTCAGCGTTCGGCCATAATGGATGCATTTGTTTCTCATCCCGAGGTTCAGACGGTGGTTGGGAAGGGTGAGACAAAATCGAGCGTTGTGTTGAAGGCGGGCATCAATTGCGATTTGCGGATTGTTGATGAAAGTGAATTCCCATTTGCGCTGAATTACTTCACAGGAAGCAAAGAGCATAACGTCGAAATGCGCACACGCGCGAAGAAATTCGGCTGGAGCCTCAATGAATACGGATTCTCGGAAATCGGCGCAGAGACAAAACGCGGGAAAGCAAAGAAGGTTGTTCGATGCAAGGACGAATCTGATTTGTACAAAGCCCTTACACTTGCCTATATTCCGCCGGAAATCAGGGAAGGCGGGAGCGAATTCGATGCAGCGGAGAGAGATGCGCTTCCGGATCTTATTGAAGAGCAGGATATCCGCGGCACGTTTCATTGCCACACAACATACAGTGACGGCGTCAATTCGCTTGAACAAATGGCAACGGCTGCAAAGAACTTGGGTTGGGAGTATCTGGGAATTGCTGATCACAGCAAGGTTGCCGCATACGCAGGAGGTTTGGGTGAAGAAAAGGTGAAAGCCCAGTTCAAGGAGATCGATGAACTCAACAAGAAACTCAAGGGATTTCGAATCATCAAAGGGACGGAATGCGACATTCTGCCGAACGGTGATTTGGATTGGTCGGAGAAAATGCTGAGCTCCTTCGAATATGTAGTCGCCTCGGTACACAGCAGCTTCAAGAATGACGAAAAGGAGATGACGAAACGAATCCTCAAGGCATTGAAAAGCAAGCACGTGACAATGCTCGGCCATCCGACCGGACGATTGCTGTTATCGCGGGAGGGTTACCCGGTTAACATGATAGAAATCATCAACTGCGCGGCAGATTACGGCAAGGTAATCGAAATCAATTCCCATCCGACAAGGCTTGATCTGGATTGGCGACTTGTGAAGTATGCAAAAGAGAAGGGTGTGATGATTGCAATTAATCCGGATGCCCACAACATCGAAGGACTGCGGGATGTTTTCTATGGAGTCGGGATTGCCCGGAAAGGTTGGCTGGAGAAGAAGGATGTATTGAATACCCGGTCCCTGAAGGATATGCTCAAGTTGCTGAATATTTCCGGAACGTGAAATGCCGACCGTTGTCTTTATTCCTTTTAAGAAAGCAAGACAGATTCAAGCGGGTGCAACCATTCTTGCCGCTGCAAATCAGGCCGATGTACCCATCGGACAATCGTGCAGCGGTGACGGCATTTGCGGATGGTGCAAAGTCACGGTTGTTTCCGGTGCCGAGAATCTCGCGCCGCCCACGAAGCTCGAAGCGAAATTGATTGAGGAGAAGTTGTTCGAACGAAACGAAAGAGCTGCGTGCTTGGCTGTTGTGCGTGGCGATGTTGCAATCACAACTTCATACTGGTAGATGATTATGAAACGATATTGGCTTGGGATTCTTCTGATAGCCCTTGGTACCATCTTCCTTCTGGATAGCTTGGGGGTTATGGCATTCAGATCTCTGATGCGTCACTTCTGGCCCGTTCTTCTGATTCTGGTCGGGATTGGCATCCTTTTGAAGGACCGGAAATCACAGTCGTAATCAAAACACAATCTCCACTAACTCCCACAATCAGACAATGCCACGTTATCAACGCCATATCTTTGTTTGCATAAACGAACGGGAACCGGGACATCCCAAAGGTTGCTGTCTGGAGAAAGGCTCTGCAGAAGTACGCGACAAGATCAAGGATGAACTGAAAAAACGAGGCCTCGCGCCGATTGTGCGCGCAAATAATGCAGGCTGTCTCGATGCCTGCGAATTCGGGGTAACCCTGGTAATCTATCCGGAAGGAATCTGGTACGGAGGAGTGAAGAAGGAGGATGTCGAAGAGATTATCGATCGCACAATTGTCAATGGCGAGGTCGTTCAACGTCTCCTGATTCCCAATGCTCGGTATGCGCCGGATTCATTGCAGTATACGAAGGTTCAAGAGTAAGTGATATGCCAACGAAGCGTAAGCGAAGGCCCACGTTCGAAGATTCGACGACAAAGAGGCAGCGGGCACAACACATCTTCAGACTTCTGAAGAAAGAGTTTCCTCATCCTATCACTGCACTCCATCATGAGAATGCATTCCAGCTTCTGATTGCCACAATTCTCTCCGCTCAATGCACAGATGAACGGGTGAACATGGTGACGCCCGGACTGTTCAAGAAATATAGAACTCCACAAGCATTTGCGGCCGCACATCCGGCCGAACTTGAGCAAGACATACGCTCAACAGGTTTCTATCGGATGAAAACGAAGAGCATTATAGGGTGCAGCAAAGGTATTGTGGATCGATACGGGGGAGAAGTGCCTGTAAAGTTGGAAGAATTAGTAACACTGCCCGGGGTGGGCCGTAAGACTGCCAATGTTGTGCTCGGGCAGGCGTTCGGAATTCCATCAGGTGTGGTTGTCGACACTCACGTGCACAGGCTTTCGCGCCGCCTTGGCTTCACGGATCAGGATACGCCTGAAAAAATTGAAGCAGACCTGACAGAATTGTTCCCGAAGAAGCAATGGATTGATCTTGGAACAGTTCTGATTCTTCACGGAAGGAAAACGTGCATAGCGCGGGTGCCGCGCTGTGAAAACTGCTTGGTGAGTCACCTCTGCCCGTCTGCCGGACTTTCATAAACTGAGGGTGTTTCCCAAGCTGAAAGATCTACGCCTGCGAAGACTCCTTTTCCCGCACCGGGAGCGGATAACTTGCATCGGCAACCGGTGCCGATCCTGATTTCTGTACGGCACGAATGGCCGTCAGGCAATTTTCCTTTGATCTGAACAAGACTCCGGAGATAGCGATAAGCTTGCCTGCATTGGTGCGAAGCTCCCATTTCCACTGAGTGCTTGCTTCATGAAGGAGATGATAAACCATCGGAACCTCCGTATTTGTCAAAGAGCGGTTCGTGATTTTGCCATTCCCCACCCCCACGGGTAAGATGCGCGCAAAATGTTACGAAAGTCAATGGAAGAAGTCAAGAGCCAACAGGAATTGGGAGGAATTTCACGTTTTGCTGGATCGTGGGACGAGGCAGATCTAATTCTTGCTAAGCAGTTCGTTGTGGAGGCGCTGAATACACGTGGGGCAGAAGTAGAGAAGTTTGTAATCACCGATTTGTCGCTCGACGAGCATCGAAGTGTTGAACTTCTCACGACAAAGTGAACATTTCTCCATATTGAATTCTTCAGGTGGCTTTCCTTGCTTGATGACGGCCTTGAAACCGACGAATGCAACCACGAGGATGAGAAGAAGGAAAACAGAAGCGAGGACGGTGAGTGTCACGAGTCCTCAGAGTTTCATGCTGAGTGAAATTCCATCCCTGATAGGAAGGATTGTTGTGAAGATTCGTGAGTCGGAATAGAGCATCCTGTTAAAGGTGAGAACTGCTGCCGTCTTTTCGTCTGGCTTATCGGCGAGGACGCGTCCCTTCCACAGAACATTGTCTGCAAGAAACAGCCCTCCACGACGCAGTTTCGGAATCCCAAGTGACAGTGCCCGCGGGTAATCATGTTTGTCGATATCGCAGAACATGATATCGAACGGCCCCTCTTCTGATGTAAGTACGTCCAGCGCATCACCAATTCTGAAATCAATCTTCGTATCCAATCCTCCGCGACGCAGCCATTCCATCGCGCGTTGTGCATTCTCTTCTTTCGAATCCGTGCAGATGATGTGTGCTTCGTCAGATGTTCCTTGTGCAAACCAATACGCTGAGTAGCCGAAGCCGGAGCCCAACTCGATAATGCGCCGGGCATTTGTGGCAGAAGCGAGGAGTGTCAACAGGCGTCCGACAAGCGGGCCAACAATTGGAAAGTTGGTCTTGCTCGCAAGTGTTTCCATTTCAGTGAGAATAGAATCCCGTTCGGGAGATACTTGTTTCAGGTATTCTTCAATGAAGGGGTGAACGATATTGAGATCAGGTTCTTGCATTCGATGGTGTCGGGTATTGCAGCATGAGATGTTGTTGAACAAATATACACTAACTCGTTTAATTTTCAAATCTGAGAAGCGGCGTACTCCGGTTTCCCAGAAGTGGGAAATTGTTGCATTTGCATGAAGTCATTTCGTTAGGTTCCCTTGAATTCTAAAGATTCCTGTGGCACGTAAACTGCGCGGTAATTGATTGACAACCATCTGCTCAACAACACATGTCATTCTTCGAGGATCAGGAAATGGTTATTATCGGGTTCACCCATTTTGATGAACTGCTTTCGGCATTGCGCAAACGGGATTACACGGTCATCGGGCCTGTTGCCCGTGATGGGGCAATCGCGCTCGACGTCATTCTTTCTGCTTCCGACTTGCCGAAGGGCTGTCACGATGAACAACAGCCCGGCTCGTACTTCCTGAGGCATGAGGAAGATGAAGCAATCTTCGGTTATGTAGTGGGCCCGCAATCCTGGAAGAAATATTTGTATCCACCCCGGCTGAAGCTCTTTTCTGCAAAGCGGGAAGGGAAGGGCTTTGAGATTGTATCGGATTCCGCTACTCCATCCCCAAAGTATGCGTTTCTGGGAGTTCGTCCTTGCGAAATCGGTGCGATAAAAATCAACGACTCCGTTTTTGATGGCGGTCAGTATAGCGATGCCCGATATGTGTCAACAAGAAAGGATGCGTGTGTTATTGCAGTGAACTGCACACGCCCTGCCGGAAATTGCTTCTGCGTGTCAATGAACACGGGACCACGGGCTACACATGCATTCGATTTGGCGCTGACAGAGATATGCGAGAACGGTACTCATCATTTCGTTGTTGACGTGGGCAGCGAATTGGGGCAGAGCATACTTGAAGACGTCACACATAGACAGGCTGAGAAGAATGAAATCGAGCGTGCCTTGGATCTGCTGTCAACATCGGCTGCTGGCATGTGTAAATCTCTCGAAACGGAAGGATTGCCGCAGTTGCTGAACGACAATTATGAGCATCCTGAATGGGACGACGTCGCAAAACGATGTCTTGCATGTGCCAACTGCACAATGGTGTGTCCGACGTGTTTCTGTTCCACCGTGGATGATATCACAGACCTCACCGGCGATCATGCAGAACGATGGCGCCGATGGGACTCCTGCTTCACTTCGGACTTCACCAAAATAGCAGGCGGGAACATCCGCATGTCAACACGGACGCGGTATCGTCAGTGGATGATGCACAAACTCGCACACTGGCATGATCAGTTCGGGACATCGGGTTGCGTCGGGTGCGGTCGCTGTATTACGTGGTGCCCTGTGGGGATTGATATAACTCACGAGGCACAACACATTCGAGAAACAAGTATCTCAACAATCAACTCGTAAGGAGATTGAGCATGGAAGACCTAACCATAATTCTCCGTCAGCATCCGTTTCTTCGCGGCTTGTCAGATGAACACATGCAGACATTGATTGGGTGTGCAACAAACGTCAGGTTTGCAGAGAATTCCCGTCTTATCAACGAGGGAGAACTGGCGAACAAGTTCTTTCTCATTCGTAGCGGACGTGTGGCTTTGGAAACGGAAGTGAGCGGACGGGGCGGTATCCGCATTCAGACTGTCGGTCCCGGTGAGGTGCTTGGATGGTCGTGGCTCATCTCCCCGTATCGCTGGCACTTCAGCGGTGTGGCCGTGATGGACACGCGCACAATTGCTCTCGATGCAGAGTGCCTCCGCAACAAATGCGAAACAGACGCGCATTTCGGCTATGAAATGTTGAAGCGTCTGGCCTCCGTAATGGAGCGACGTCTCGAGGCAACGCGGCTGCAGTTGCTCGACATGTATGGCATTACCTCATCAGGAGTAATGCCATGAAGGATGAGTTGGCAAATCGCTCGTTGCCGATGTCGGATGCTATGATGACGTATCCCGTCACGATCCGCAAAGTAATTTGGGAGAATGACGACACGTTCACTCTCACTCTGGATATGAACGGGACGCTGGGTGAATTTTCGTTCCTCCCCGGTCAATTCAATATGCTGTATGTATACGGAATAGGGGAGGCGGCAATTTCAATCAGCTCTGACCCGTCAAGAACAGGAACTCTCGACCATACAATTCATCGGGTAGGCACGGTGACGACGGCGCTTTCCCAGAAGAAGAGGGGCGATGTCATCGGCGTTCGCGGCCCGTACGGTTCAAGTTGGCCGCTTGATGTCGCACAGAAACGGGATGTCTGTGTTATCACCGGGGGCATCGGACTTGCACCTTTGCGGCCTGTAATCTACTCCCTCCTGAAGAAACGCGACGAGTACGGGCGTATCATCATTCTGTATGGGGGCAGAAGTCCGCTGGATTTGCTTTACCGCGTGGAGCTTGAACGATGGGAGGATGCGAAGAATGTGGAAGTTCTGGTAACGGTTGATCGTGGTGACTCGTCGTGGAAAGGTCACATCGGCGTTGTGACCTCTCTCCTGTCGTATATAAAGCTTGATTCGCGTAACACGATAGCGTATGTCTGCGGACCCGAGATCATGATGAAATATACAATTGACGAGCTTGAACGTCGCGGCTTGCCGCTTGATAGAGTTTACCTTTCGATGGAGCGGAACATGAAGTGTGCAGTCGGCTTCTGTGGGCATTGCCAATACGGACCGACATTCATCTGCAAAGATGGCCCCGTGTTTCCGCTCCCTCGGATTCGACCATTGCTGGATAGGAAGGAGTTGTAGAGATGCCTGCAAAGAAACCGAAACTGGCGGTATTTAAGTTTGCATCCTGCGATGGGTGCCAGCTCTCTCTTCTTGACGCTGAGGATGAACTCCTTCCGGTTGCGGGAGCAGTGGAGATTGCCAACTTCCCTGAAGCAAGCCGACGCGTCCTGCGCGGCCCGTACGACATCGGATTGGTGGAAGGCAGCATCACCACTCCGCATGATGTTGAACGGATCAGGCATATTCGCAAGGAGTGCAAAGTACTGATTACAATAGGCGCATGCGCAACAGCCGGCGGTATACAGGCATTGCGGAATTGGAAGGATGTGAAGGAGTTTACGAGACTTGTGTACGCCTCCCCCGAACATATTTCGACACTCGACCGCTCAATGCCTGTAGGGTCGTATGTACATGTTGATTTTGAATTGCGAGGATGTCCTATCAATAAATATCAACTCCTTGAGGTAGTCAATGCGTACCTCAATAAGAGAAAGCCGAACATACCGGCGCACAGTCTCTGCATCGATTGTAAGACCAAGGGGAATATTTGTGTGATGGTCGCAAAGGGGACGCCTTGCCTCGGTCCTGTTACGCAAGTGGGTTGCGGGGCAATATGCCCCTCGTTCAATCGCGGATGCTACGGCTGTTTTGGACCGATGGAAAATCCAAACCCTGCTTCGTTGAGCAAGCAACTGAAAGAGTTGGAAATGGGCAATCATGACATCATGCTCTTGTTCCGCGGGTTTAACGCATATGCAGAGGCGTTCCGAAAGGAGAGCGACGCGCATGAAAAATAGGATTATCAAAGTCGACCAACTTGCCCGTGTTGAAGGTGAGGGAGCGGTGTTTGTCAAGATCAGCGAGGGGAAGGTGACGGATGTGAAGTTCAAGATATTTGAGCCACCCCGCTTCTTCGAAGCGTTTCTTCGCGGAAGGGATTACTCTGAAGCACCTGATATCACAGCTCGCATTTGCGGTATATGTCCCGTTGCATATCAGATGAGCGCCGTGACGGCAATGGAGGATGCTTTCGAAATTGAAGTTGACGGCCAACTGCGGGAACTGAGAAAACTTCTCTACTGCGGTGAATGGATTGAAAGCCATGTTCTTCACATCTACCTGCTTCATGCGCCGGATTTTCTGGGCTATGAAGATGCGCTACTTCTCGCAAAAGACCAGCCGGACCTTGTGAAGAAAGCCCTTCGCATGAAGAAAATCGGCAACGATCTGATGACTCTGATCGGAGGACGGGAGATACATCCGATCAATGTCAAGGTCGGCGGCTTCTATCGTGTACCGACAGAATCAGAGTTGGAGAAGAAACTTGATGAACTGAAATGGGGGCTGGAGGGTGCAATAGAAACGGCTAAACTTGTCAATACGTTTGAGTTCCCTGATTTCGAAGTTGACTATGAGTTTGTATCGTTGAAGTATCCGCATGAGTATCCGCTTATCGGCGGGAGATTCGTCAGCAGCAGCGGATTGGATATCGCCATTCGTGAGTACGAATTCCACTTTGAGGAACGGCATATTCCCCACTCAAACGCCCTTCATTCTGTGGAAAAAGGGAAGGGACCGTATGCTGTTGGACCGCTTGCCCGTTTCAATTTGAGTTTCGACACCCTGTCGGAGACAGCTAAACAAGTGGCACGTGATATCGGTGTGGCTCCTGTGGTAAAGAATCCATTCAAGAGTATTGTCGTTCGTGCCATTGAAACCATTCATGCATACCAAGAAGCTATTCGCATCATCAATCAATACGAAATGCCCGGGCAACCGTCGGTTGAAATTCAACCGCAATCCGGCATCGGATTCGGAGCAAGCGAGGCACCGCGAGGCACATTATATCACCGCTATCGGGTAAATGATGACGGGACGATTCTTGATGCGAAGATTGTGCCCCCCACAGCACAAAATCAACCAACAATAGAAAACGATTTGCGGCTCTTTGTCTCGGCGAACGTTGACTTGCCACGTGAGAAACTGACATGGAAGGCGGAGCAGGCAGTGCGTAACTACGACCCGTGTATATCGTGCGCAACGCATTTTGTGACCTTGGAGAAGGAGTAAGATCTGCGCCCGTCATAATGTTTAGTATCTTCTGAAAGGAGGGTAAAAATATGGCAACGCGCTATGAACACACACAAATCGGTATGGTTATGGTGGGACTGCTGGCGCTCGGGATATTCTGTGCAACATTCTGGATGATCTATCTTGGATTCAGTTGGACAGGTCTGCTTGTGCTTGTTGCACTTGATGTGTCCCTGATTCTGCTCTCGACGCTGACCGTGACAATCGAGAACAGAATCCTCGTGATTTCATTTGGGCCGGGAGTGATTCGAAAGACATTCGATTTGAATCAGGTACGAGACTGCTTTGTAGTCTCAAATCCGGTACACTATGGTTTCGGTATCCGCTGGATGCCTGGAGGTTGGCTCTACAATGTGTCGGGTACACATGCAGTTGATTTGACTATGAAGACAGGTAAGCACTATCGCATAGGTACCGATACCCCGGAAGATCTTGCACAAGCGATTCGACAAGCTATTGGTGCGTGACGCGGGTGGCAGCATCCGCGAGGCATAAGGGGATGGTGATGCAACAGAGTATAACACCTTCTGCAAGAAGGAAGAGGACGAACAAACAGAGACCGGAGTCACTACTGGTCATAGGCGTTGGCAACGAGTACAGAAGTGATGACGGGCTGGGCATCTGCGTTCTGCGCACGCTGCGTCGTCGTGTGAACAATGACGCAAGAATGATCGAGCTCAGCGGGGAAGGTTCCTCACTTATGTCTGCGTGGAGCGACGCGGAACATGTACTCATCATTGATGCCGTTGTGTCAGGGGGGCCCGCGGGTATGCTGCATCGACTTGATGCAAAGCGCGAGAAAATTCCGAAACATCTCTTTCATTCGTCGAGTCATACTTTTGGCGTGGGCGATGCTATCGAGCTTGCGCGTGACCTTGATGAGCTTCCGCAATCTCTTATTCTGTACGGACTTGAAGGCGAATCATTCGAGGCTGGTGTAGGGCTATCGGAGTCTGTTGTACGCATGGTGCCGGATCTCATTCACTTGGTCGAACGTGATATCGAGCGGCTGTTGCGCACAGAGTCTTGCTCATAAATCCTCCCTGCAATCCTGCCACACTTCCAACTCCCAAATATGACAAAAGGGAGGGGTTGGAGTCCCATTTGTGAGAAATCACGCCAGGAAAATACTCCAAAACCCGCTGAAAAAAGCATTTTAGAGGGCATGATTGTTGACTTATGCTACAGTAACCTCCAAAAGGCTGAACCATTTTGCCAACTCATTGAGCGCTATGCGTATTGCAAACATGTCCCGGCTAAGAGTTGTGATTCACGGTGCCGTGCAAGGTGTGGGGTTCCGTCCGTTCATATTCAGGCTTGCGTCCGATTGTCATTTGAACGGCTGGATAGAAAACTCCCCGCAAGGAGTTTGCATTGAGGTTGAAGGTGCCAAGGATTCGTTGGAGATGTTTCTTCTTCGTGTTGTGTCGGAGAAGCCGCAGCACGCTTTCATTCAAAGCTTGGAATCAACGTACCTTGATGCGGTACACTACTCCGGGTTTGAAATTCGATCGAGCAATCATACAGGTAAGCAAACGGCTCTTGTTCTTCCCGACATCGCCATATGCCCTGAGTGTTTGAGCGAGTTGTTCGATCCGTTGAATCGTCGGTATCTGTATCCCTTCATCAATTGTACACATTGCGGCCCGCGATTCAGCATTATTCAGTCGCTGCCGTACGATCGCGTCAATACAACGATGAAGCAGTTCGATATGTGTGTGGAATGCCGGCGTGAGTACGACAATCCGGGTGACCGCCGGTTTCATGCGCAGCCGATTGCGTGCCCGCAGTGCGGGCCGCATATTGAGTTGTGGAATGCCGACGGACAAATAGTCTCAAAGGGAAGTGAAGCAGTAACCGCTGTCGTGCAGCACATTCACGCAGGCAGAATTGTTGCCGTGAAAGGTCTCGGCGGTTTTCACCTGCTCGTTGATGCAGCAAACGAAGATGCTGTAGTGAAGCTGCGATATAGAAAGCGTCGTGAGGCGAAGCCGTTTGCGGTGATGTTTCCTTCACTTTCGGAGATACGGATGGAATGTGAAGTATCCGCTTTGGAACGACAGGCCCTTCAATCCTCTGAAGCACCGATCGTTCTGCTTCGGAAGCGATCAGACAACAATTCACACATTGCGCCCTCGGTAGCTCCCGCGAACCCGTACATTGGCGCAATGTTGCCGTATACTCCGCTTCATCATCTCTTAATGAAAGAATTCAGTAGCCCCGTTGTTGCTACGAGTGGAAATGTTTCCGATGAACCAATTTGCATTGATGAATATGAAGCGTTGCAAAGGCTTCAGGGAATTGCCGATCTGTTTCTTGTCCATAACCGTCCCATTCAACGGCATGTCGATGATTCGGTTGTAAGAGTCATGTTGGGTAGGGAACAGGTGTTGCGGCGAGCCAGGGGCTACGCTCCGCTTCCGATTCGAGTAAAGAATGAAATACCGACGATGATTGCTGTCGGCGCCCATCAGAAGAACACGGTATCAGTGTCAAGCGGAAGAAATGTGTTTGTGAGCCAACACATTGGCGATCTCGAAACACCGGAAGCACTCAGTGCATTTACGAATGTTACCGGCGACCTTCAGAGTCTTCTGGCGATTTCCCCGGAACTGGCTGTCACAGATTTGCATCCTGATTATCTTTCCACGCAATACGCACAGTCCACCGGCCTGCCTCTCACACACGTCCAGCATCACATTGCCCATGTGGCGGCTTGCATGGCTGAGAATGAACTTGATGACAATGTGCTTGGTGTGTCGTGGGATGGGACAGGGCTCGGATTTGACGGCACAATATGGGGAGGAGAGTTTTTTTTAGTGGATGGTTCAGAATTCCGACGCGTTGCTGCTTTCAAGGAGTTTAGTCTTCCCGGTGGTTCGCAGGCCGTCCGCGAGCCCAGGCGCGTTGCAATTGGTTTGCTTCATACGATGCTCGGTGATGATGTTTTTGTTATGAAGGATCTGTGGCCTGTTTCTGCGTTTACACATACGGATTTGCGACTCATCCAGCGAATGATGGTTCAAGGCGTGAACTCTCCCCGAACGACAAGCGTCGGCCGCCTGTTTGACGCGGTTGCGTCGATTGCGAATCTCGCGCACAAAGTGACCTTCGAAGGGCAGGCTGCGATGGCTCTGGAATATGCCATTGACAGTAATGAGCAGCAGTCATTCTACGATTATCATATTGAAACAACACAACATGATCCGCTGCGATTCAGCATCAACTGGGCTCCGATGATTGTTGGAATTATTCACGATGTGAATGTTGGAATACCCGTGTCACTTATTTCGGCTAAATTCCATAACACTCTTGCCGAGATGATTGTCGGAGTTGCTCGTCTTCATGGTACGGGGCGAGTCGCTTTGACCGGAGGCTGCTTTCAAAACAGGTACCTCACCGAACGTACAGTGGAACGGCTTCGTCAAGAAGGCTTTACGCCTTACTGGCATCAACGAATTCCACCGAATGACGGCGGGATCTCGCTGGGGCAGGTCGTCTGTGCCGCGAAGATGAATGTTAGGGCTGATAACATGCCTGACCATGAGTTGTTGCACAATCCATTTGTGCTGATTCCATCGGATAACTAAGACGTCTCGAAAAGGAGGCCCGCAATGTGTCTTGCAATTCCCGGAAAGGTTTTGACGATAGAAAAGGATGCTCAACCTGTGATGGGGAATGTCAGCTTCGCCGGCATTCAGCGGCGTGTTTGCCTGGAATGGCTGCCCGACGTGAACGTGGGAGAGTATGTTCTTGTGCATGTGGGCTTTGCGTTGAGCAAGGTTGATGAAAAGGAGGCGAAGGAGACTCTGGATATTCTGCGAAAGATGGGTGAAGGGCTTGATGAGTTGAAACAAGACGGAGACGCGTAGCATGAGATTCATCGATGAATATCGCGATGGTGAGATAGCCCGACGTTATGCAGAAGAAATCAAGAGGATCACGACACGTACGTGGACTCTCATGGAAATCTGCGGCGGACAAACCCATTCGATTGTAAAAAGTGGAATTGAATCACTCTTGCCCGAAGAAATCCAGCTTGTTCACGGCCCCGGTTGCCCGGTGTGCGTAACGCCTCTTGAAATTATCGACAAGGCGATAGCAATCGCCTCACGACCGGATGTTATCTTCACATCGTTTGGAGACATGCTGCGTGTACCCGGCTCACACAAGGATCTGCTTGCAGTCAAAGCCGAGGGTGGAGATGTACGGATGGTGTATTCACCCCTCGACGCATTGACTGTCGCGAAAAACAATCCCGACAAACGCGTAGTCTTCTTCGCGGTGGGCTTCGAGACAACAGCCCCTGCCAATGCAATGGCCGTGAAAGAAGCAAGAAGGCGGAACATTCTGAATTTCTCAATACTCAGTTCACATGTTTTGGTTCCGCCTGCTATCGCGGCAATTCTCTCATCTTCAACAAACAGGGTACAAGGATTGCTGGCAGCGGGACATGTTTGCACCGTGATGGGTTACGAAGAGTACTTTCCTCTTGTTGAGAAGTACAAGGTCCCGATTGTTGTTACGGGTTTCGAGCCGGTTGATATCCTTCAGGGAATTTACATGACGGTGAAACAGCTTGAAGAAGGGCGATGTGAGGTGGAAAACCAGTATTCCCGCTCTGTGCGTAGAGAAGGAAATCTGGCCGCACGAGCATTGTTAAGAGAAGTGTTTGCTGTAATTGATCGGAAATGGCGAGGGATCGGCGAAATTCCATCAAGCGGATTCGGCTTATCCGAACTGTACGCTGATTTTGACGCCGGGAAGATATTCGGAGTTGAATCAATCGAGGTTCAAGAACCTGCTATGTGCATTGCAGGAGACGTGCTGCGAGGAATACGGAAACCTCACGAGTGCCCCGCATTTGGAAACGAGTGTAACCCGGAACACCCGCTCGGTGCCCCGATGGTGTCGTCCGAAGGCGCCTGTGCAGCATACTATCACTACGGAAAAATACGAAACCCCATATCAACACAATGACTATGAACGCCAGCTACGCCCTGACCAATCCCATATCGTTACTTGTCGACAAGCGGCCGGAAGATTTCACACGCGAAGACATGATTGCGGTGATTGAGCAAAAGCGCATCGAGCGAATCACATTCCGGTATACCGCGCTCGACGGCAAACTCAAAGAACTGAAAATCCCGGTATCAAGTCGATATCAGGCCGAGCGTATTCTTGCGGATGGCGAGAGGGTTGACGGCTCATCGTTGTTCAAGGGAATGGTTGATACAGCGCTTTCCGACTTATATGTCGTTCCCGTCTATAAGACTGCATTCCTCAATCCATTTGATGAAAGCAGTCTGGACTTTATCTGTCGCTATCTTACGCGTGAGGGCCAGCTGGCCCCTTTTGCGCCTGATACCATTCTTCACAATGCAAGCAGGCTGTTCAAGGAACGAACGAAGCTGGAATTGTACGCCCTCGGTGAACTTGAGTTTTTCCTGTTAAGCGAGAATAAATCAAACATCTATCTTTCCTCAAAACAACGGGGGTATCATGCCGCCGGCCCGTTTGTGAAAAGCGGGTTAGTGTTGGATGAAATGGTTCGATACATCTCGCAGTGTACCGGCTCTGTGAAGTATGCACACAGCGAGGTGGGGTATGTTGAGAGTGTGCGCAGTGACGTGGAAGAAATTGCAGGAAAGCAGGCCGAGCAGTTGGAGGTGGAATTCCTTCCGCAGCCCATTGTAGATGCAGCGGATTCTCTCGTGCTTGCCCGGTGGCTGATTCGGAATGTTGCTTACAAACATGGCTGCGTGGCGACATTCACACCCAAACTCGAAGAAGGCGTTGCCGGAAACGGCCTGCACGTGCACATGGAAGTTCTTCGCAATGGAAAGAATATCATGACGGATGAGTCGGGAAAACTCTCCGCGACTGCAAAGAAAGTCATTGGCGGCCTGTGCACCTATGCAGATTCGTTAACCGCATTTGGAAACACCGTGTCTGCCGCGTATTTGCGACTTGTGCCAAACCAGGAGGCGCCGACAAGAATCTGCTGGAGCGACATGAATAGAAGCGCCATGATTCGTGTGCCGCTCGGGTGGGCAAGCCTGAACAATCTTGCTCAAGTCCTCAATCCGCAGCAAAAGCAAAAACTGGAGCAGGGAGAGGGACGTCAGACAGTCGAACTCCGGAGTCCGGACGGAAGCGCCATGGTACATCTGATGATGGCCGGAATCACGATGGCAGCGGAATGGGGTCTGACATCAGATGAGTCGACAGATATCGCGGAACGACTCTATGTTGCGGGAAATATTTTCAAAGATCACAAACTCCTTGGCACGTTGACTGCGCTTCCCAAAAGTTGCGTGGAGTCATCACGAATTCTTGTGGAAAAAAAGGACCTCTACGAAAGGGAGGGAATCTTCCCGCCGAGCATCATCAACTATGTTGCAAAGTTACTCGCACATGAAGATGACGAAGATATGAACCAGCGTTTGGTTGATTTGCCTGCTGACGACCGTCTGCATGAAACGAGGCGTATTATGCATCAGGACATTCATCGACACTAAACTGGAGTGTAAACGTTACATTATTCACAATACAAAGGAAACTATATGATACAGAGATGCCTCCTCGGAGCGCTGCTCGTGATCATGTGTGTCGGGTACGTGCAAGCACAATCATTTGATCCGGCTCGAAAGGGAGCGGAATATTGTGCAGAGAAGAAGCAAAACTCCATCCACCAATTTGATCGGCTTGCATTGTCGCCCGGAAGCCCGAAGCATTCCTTCGACGTTCTGGACTACAAGCTCGACCTTGATTTGTACAGTTGCTTCTTCACTCCGTATCCGAAATCGTTTACGGCCAGCAACGTGATCACGTTTCGCGTCGATTCAGTATTGTCCTCAATAGCGCTGAATGCGGTGAATACATCAATGGTTATTGATTCTGTTGCGCTGGCGGGCGTTTCGTTTACGCATACGTCCAACATTCTCACAATCACGCTTGATTCGACATATCAGGAAGGGAGAATTGTTCAGGTGAAGATTTATTATCGTCACCTGAATGTAAGTGATGGCGCGTTCTATGCAAGCAACGGCATGATATTCACAGACTGTGAGCCTGAAGGAGCACGGAAGTGGTTTCCGTGCTGGGACAGGCCTTCTGACAAAGCGACATTGAATCTTACTACGAAAGTCCCGGCAACGGTGAAGCTCGGGTCAAACGGACGCCTTGCCGATTCCACGCGCATTGCCGATACTATCTGGTACAATTGGATCAGCCGCGACCCTATTGCAACATACTTGATGGTGATGTCGGGGAAAGTGAATTACAATCTCGATATTATTCACTGGAAGAATCCACAGAGTCCCAATGACAGTATTCCGATCAGATTCTATTGGAATGCGGGAGAGAATCAGACCAATCTCAACAATATCAAAACGAAAATCATCCCGATGACGACGGAGTTCTCCCGTCTTTTCGGCGATCATCCGTTTGAGAAAAATGGTTTTGCAACGCTCAATAGTCAGTTTACGTGGGGAGGAATGGAAAACCAGACATTAACCAGTCTGTGCCCGAACTGCTGGAGCGAAAACCTTGTTTCGCATGAGTATGCACATCAATGGTTCGGTGACATGATTTCGCCCGCAACATGGGCGGATATCTGGCTGAACGAAGGATTTGCAACGTACGGCGAGGCAATCTGGTTTGAGTATACAGGCGGGTACACATCCTATAAAAATGATATCAACGCTGATGCAAGCTACTACCTGAGCAACAACCCGGGTTGGCCGATTTACAATCCGTCGTGGGCTGTCACAACTCCTCCGACAAGTACGCTATTCAATACGGCAATCACGTACTATAAAGGCGCTTGTGTTCTTCACATGCTTCGCTATATGTTGGGCGATTCCACATTCTTTGCTGCAATTAAAGCGTACGCAACAGATGCCGCATACTTCAAACACATGTCTGCTGCAACCGCGGATTTCATCACGAAGATCAATGATGCCACCGGACAAAACCTGACGTGGTTCTTCGATCAGTGGATCTATCAGCCCAATCATCCCGTCTATCAAAACGGGTATTATTTCACCTCGTTAGGCGGCGGTGAATGGCGTGCAACGTTTGTTGCGCGGCAGACACAAACTACTCCGCCATTCTTCCGGATGCCCATTGAACTGAAGTTTACATTCTCAACGGGTCCTGACACAACAATCAGGGTTATGAATGATGTGAACAATCAGATCTTCACGTTTACATTCACTCGCCAGCCGACCGGTTTGACATTCGACCCGGGAAACAATATCGTATTGAAGCAGGGGACAACAGTAGTCGGAGTCCCGGCGGGAACAACGCTGCCCGACGAGTTTGCTCTGCATCAGAATTATCCGAACCCGTTCAATCCGGTAACAACCATCAAATACGATATTCCGCAGCAGGCACAAGTTCGGTTAACGGTGTATGATCAACTGGGCAGACAAGTCGATCGGCTTGTCGACGAAGAGATGCCCGGCGGAAGTTACGCCGTACAGTTCGACGGTTCGAAGTACAGTTCAGGCGTGTACTACTACAGATTGGAAGCGGGTAGGTTTGCCAAAACAATGTCGCTGGTGTTGGTGAAATAAATGAATCAGAAACCCGAAATCAACATTAATGCAGGCATGTCGTGTCCGATTCCGTTGACGGACTACAAGAATGTCCTGCTCGCTCACGGAAGCGGAGGCAAGCTGACGCATCAGTTGATTCAGAAGGTGTTTCTGTCACAGTTCAAGAATGAGGCGCTTGAGCCATTGCATGACGGTGCAATGCTCAACATCAATGGCTCACGCGTCGCTTTTTCTACGGATTCATACGTTGTAAGCCCGATTTTCTTTCCCGGCGGCAGTATCGGCGAACTGGCCGTAAACGGAACTGTAAATGACCTTGCTGTTTGTGGCGCCAATCCGATGTTCATCTCTGCAGGTTTCATCATTGAAGAAGGTCTCCCAATGGAGGAGTTGTGGAGGATTGTTGTTTCGATGGAAGTAGCCGCGAAGAAAGCGGGCGTCATATTGGTAACGGGCGATACCAAAGTTGTTGACCGGGGAAAGGCAGATAAGATATTCATCAATACCTCAGGTATCGGGGTTGTTGATGACGATATCGATATCAGCCCGAAGAACATTAAACCGGGCGATGCTATTATCTTAAGCGGGACAATCGCCGATCATGGCATTGCGATCATGTCCGTTCGGGAAGGACTTGAGTTTGAGACGCGCATTGAAAGTGATACGGCTCCGTTGAACGGGCTTGTGCGTGAGATGCTTTCAGCAAGCAAACGCATTCGCGTGATGCGCGACGCAACACGAGGAGGTGTGGCCAGCGTACTCAATGAGCTTGCGGAGAGTTCACATGTCGGGTTGATGATTGTTGAGGAGAACATTCCTGTGAAGGAGGAAGTACGCGGTGCATGCGAGATTCTTGGATTCGATCCGTTGTATGTAGCGAACGAAGGGAAACTGCTGGCCGTTGTGCCGAAGGATGATGCGGAGGTTGTACTCAAGGCAATGCGATCCCATCCGTTGGGAATTGACGCCCAGATTATTGGTGAGGCGACATCTGAGCATCCCCGCATCGTTGTGATGAAAAGCAGAATCGGCGGCACGCGGGTTGTAGATATGCTTTCAGGTGAACAATTGCCCAGGATCTGCTGAAGGAATGTACCCCGAGTTCTTCCCGCGTTGTATTTCTACTCAATTCTCATATCTTCCTACCTACCGCTTCCTTTAGAGACGGGGAATGAAAACTCGGCAAAACAAATCTAACCACAGAGGCGCAGAGGACGCGGAGGAAATACCTTGAAATTGAGAACACAATAAAGGTTTCTTTCTCTGCGATCTCAGCGTTCCCTGCGGTTAAAGCTTTTCGACCAGATTTTTAGGGGCAATGAATGGTTCCCGATCGTCAGCGATCTCTCGAACTGTTGTATGAATACACAAAAACAGACAGTCTGCGAAAACACGCTTTCGCCGTTGAATCTGCTATGCGTGCCTACGCCCGCAAATTCGGCGAAGATGAAGAGAAGTGGGGCACTGCCGGGCTACTGCACGATTTCGACTATGAAATGTACCCGCAAGTACCCGACCACCCCATGAAAGGCTCTGAGATACTGCGGGAGCATGGCTATTCAGATGAAATCCGGACAACTATCGTCAGTCACGTTCCGGCAATGCAGGTACCGCGTGAGTTGTTGATGGCAAAGACGCTTTTTGCGTGCGACGAACTTAGTGGATTTATCGTTGCGTGTGCTATGGTTCGTCCGAACAAACTTGCTGACCTGAAGGCTTCCTCAGTCAAGAAGAAGCTAAGGGACAAGGCGTTTGCCAGAACTGTTAGCAGGGAGGATATTCAGTTGGGGATCGAGGAGATGGGAGTTGATGTAGATGAGCATATAGAATTTGTTATTTCTGCGCTTTCTAACGTGGCCAAGGATATTGGCTTAGACTAGAGACGCGGATGAAAACTCGGCAAAAAAAATCTAACCGCAGAGGCGCAGAGAACGCGGAGGAAATACCTTGAGATTGAGAACACCATTAAAGGTTTCCTTCTCTGCGATCTCAGCGTTCCCTGCGGTTAAAGATTTTCATCTGTGATTCTCATCGACTTCATAAGAAGCATCCCTTCTACCAAAAATCAAAAGCAACACCTACCCCAAAATCCTCCCGCCGGAGGTCATAGTATTGGCTGAAAACATCAAGCCCGTTGTAATAGCTCAAGAATACCCGAAGGCCGGTGGACGACCATTCACCGAGTTTCATCCCCAATTCAGTATGATGGGTGGCGACGTAGGCGGGAATTCCTCGCAGCGTCATATTATACGCCAGATAGAGATTGAATGGCCTTCCGAAAACAGAGCTGACCAACTCTGGTGTATGGAATTCCGCTCCTCCATGACCCTCGATCCTCTTAATCTCAGTGGGACGAATCAGCGTGGCATAGCTGAATCCGCCATAAACTCTGCCCGAAACGAGGGATCCGCGGAAGTCGTACATCCCCAGCAACTCGCCAAAATCTCTCGTGAACGGGATGGGAGCACGACCGTCTTTCCACGTTTGCGTTGAGTTATTGAAATGCCCGTCGAGAAAGTGGGCGCTAAGATGCAGAAGTCTGAGCCGTAATGTGAACCGGGAACTCGTTTCGAGTGTTGAAACGTATGTTACATGTCCGCCGAAAAAGCCGTCAACGGCGTCGATCTGAAGCCGTAGACCTTCGGAATTTGTAGAAAGAGCATACGTGAAGAAATCTATGCCAAGTCTAATGATATCAGTAGAATCCGCCGTTGCGCTGAACTCCAACATATCAACGGATGCGCCTATGTCAACCTTCAGTCGTGACGTGCGAGTATCCTTGCAGAGCCCAACTCTTGGCTCCTGAAGTGATGCACGAAGGGGAGCCGTGAGAAGTCTGCCCGGAAGGAATGTGAATGGTGATGAATTTTCACCGGCGCACACGGGGGCGGCAGCTACCGCGAGTAGAAACAGAACGGGAAGGAAAGGGATGCAGCGCATTAAGACTGTTGCTGGGTTAATAGAACGAACCCAATATATGCAAGTGATAAGGGAGTAGCAACGTTTGAATATCAGCGGAGATTTGACTAACTTTTTGCCATTCCTTTGAGCATTTCATTCATATCGGAGAAAGATAATGAAGCGTACGTTAGCTGCAATCGTGATACTTGCGACCATCGTTTCAATTTCATTCGCGCAGGAAGAACCGATTCCGCCGAAACGTTCGAAGGCTGCAAAGATTGGCGGGTTGGGCGGCTTTACGCCGAGTTGGCTATTTGTTGACGTGAAGGAGATTAACACCTTCCTGCAGGCCGGCAAGGCTGCCCCGTTGAAGGATAACGGCGTATTCCTGACAGGCGGAGCAGGCGCAGCGTACATCATGGTTGTTCCCAACCTGCGTGTCGGCGGCTTGGGTTTGAGCGGTTCGATCAGCAGCTCGTCGCTTGATGCTTCCGGCTTGCGGCGTGACGCGAAGCTTCATGTAGGATTCGGCGGCGTGACGTTTGAATATGTTGTACCGATTGTTGAGAGATTTGACGTGGCGTTCGGCTCAATGTTCGGCGGCGGCGGGATTGATATCACATTGAGGCAGAGTTCCGGCGGCCAGAACACATGGGGGGGTGAGCAAGGATACTTGGGCGGAGGCGGTGCTGTCCCAAACAACACCCGGGAACTGAATGGCTCGTTCTTTGTCATTGTACCTTCCATCAATTTCGAGTACAGTATTCTGAGTTGGGTAGGTTTGCGTGTCGGAGCAAGCTATGCTGCAATGGTTGCCCCGTCATGGAAGGTTGACGGAGAATATGATCTGATGGGAGTCCCGAGCGGCGTTAGCGGCAAAGGTTTCATGATTAACGCGGGCTTGTTTGTCGGGACGTTCTAACCCGAAAGCAACCGGCCGAAAACAAGGCGGCGGCTCAGAAGGCAGCCGTTCCTATTTGTGTTCAGTGAACTGAATTGCTTTCCATTGCGTAAACAGGTCTTTGCAGCGGTTCCGCTGGTACTTGCCCGTTGAGGTAACAGGTACATCCTTCCCGAAAACGACCACCTTCGGGGATTTTGCGAATGGAAGATGCTTGCGGCAGTATGCTATCACCTCGGATTCTGCAAGCTCTATCCCATCCTTCGTCATGACGTATGCCCCGACTTCTTCGCCGTACCAGTCATTCTCGAAGGCAACTGCAAAGCCCGCGTGAACGCCCGGCATCTTCATCAACACTTCATCTATCTCGAATGGTGAGATGTTGACGCCGCCACGGATAATCAATTCTTTAATTCGTCCGGTGATGAAAAAGAACTTCCTGTTCTGCTCATCATATTTGAAGAATCCCTCATCTCCGCTGCGGAACCAATTGAACGCAAACGTCTTTTCGTTGGCTTCAGCATTCTGGAAATAGTACTTCATCACGTTGTGGCCGCGTATGACGATTTCGCCCTTCTCGCCTTCACCTAACTCATTGCCATTCTCGTCGTGAATGGCCATTTCGTTGACCGGCAGCGGCACGCCGATCGACGGATAGCCGAAATCCGACATCCACATTTTATGCTCCTTCGGTGTCAGATCGATAGGGAGGAAACAAGAATAGCATGTCGTTTCCGAAAGTCCGTAGCCGTGAATGATGGGGATGTTGAATTGCTGCTCGAACTTCATGGCCAACTCGACCGTCAGCGGTCCGGCCCCGCAAATGATGTGGCGGAGGTGGGCGAGCTTGTAGGCGTCCATGTTCAACTTTGCGTGCAGCAGAAACTGCAGCAAGGTCGGCACGACACTGACTACGGTAACCCGTTCGCTGCTGATGCGCTCGAAGAATTTATCGGGATGGAATTTCTGATTCAGTACAACTCCGCAGCCCGCATACAGGGGTGTCATGAGGGTGACGACGGTGCCATTGACGTGATGAATCGGCAGCACACACATCATCCGCTGATCGTCCGAAATGCGGTGCCATTCGGCAATTGCCATCGCATCAACGAGAAGATTGTATTGAACGAGAACGACGCCCTTCGGAAGTCCCGTCGTTCCCGAGGTGTACACAATCAGCGCTTCATCAGTGAGAGAAGGTGGGGAAGCAGGTTTGAATACAGGTGAATGTTTGTCGATTTCTGTGGCAAAATGGGGAATGTTGGACTTGCTTGCTTTGCCTGTTTGAACAAGTAACTGAAGGGAAGGGACGTTTTCCGAAATCTTCTGAATGCGCTCAAGAAACTGGTCACGGACAAAAGCCAGTTTGGTGTTGGAGTTTTGTAGGATGTAAGCAATACGCTCATCATCTTCACCAACATTGATGGGAACGACAACCGCCCCCAACAAAAATGCGGCAAAGTACTGGATTACCGTATCCGAATGATTGAACGAGACTGTAGCGATGCGGTCGCCCTTCTTGATTCCGCAGGCCTGAAGGAAATTGGCAGTCCGGCACGCCTCTTCACAGAACTCATGATACACGTATTCCTTCCGGTATCCTTCGTCGCTGTAGAAGATGAGAAACGGCTTGTGTTCGTACTGTTCGGCTTTCTCACGCAGAAGATCGCCGATGTTCTTGTACGGTACCATCGGGCTTGATGGCGGAATGCCCTCAAGAGTCTGGGCGTTCAGGATTTTTCCGGACACAGTTTCCGGAAGAGGATCAGCCGGGGATGTCATAGAACAGATCGATCAATCACTCAAGGATCGGGAAAAGTGCGTGTGGCTATTTTTTTTCCATCCAACTCGCCCAATACTCCTTCCATTCGGCTTCTTCACCGGCGGGGAGAACATGTATCGGGTTCAGGCCGTCAAGCATTACTGCGTACTCATCCGTATGCGTTTTTGTTGCCTGTCCCTTCAGCGCTTTCGGATGCGGACCGTGATGAATACCGCGGGGATGTAACGTCACCATTCCGGCGGTGATATTATCGCGGCTGAAGAAGTTACCGTCATGATAGAAAATGAATTCGTCGTAATCCGTGTTGCGGTGGAAGAAGGGCACCTTCAGGGCTTCAGGGTCTTCTTCAAGGGGACGGGGAAGGAAACTGCATACGATCGCCCCTTGTGTAACGAACGTTGTGTGAGCGCTCGGCGGTAAATGTGCACGGTGGCTCATGATCGGGCGGATATCCCTCATATTCAGCTTCCAGACTGTCAGGTCGCCTTTCCATCCAACAACATCAATCGGATTGAAGGGATACGTGACGGTTGTGAACTCATCTTCCACTTTTATGCGAACGTCCCACTCATTCCTGTCATCGAGATTGGGTTGAGGGTCGGGCGTCACAATCACGCCGGGATCGTACAACGCGTGTTGTCCGATAAGTCCCTTTTCAGGCTGCTCAAATTCTGTTTTCGATTGGATGATGAGGAAGAAGTTATCTTTGGTTGAAGGAATGACTCTGTACGTGACCGCCCTCGGAATAACAATATAGTCGCCCCGCTCAAACGTCAGCGGCCCGAAGTCGGTTTCGATTGTGCCTTCACCGCGATGCACAAAATACAACTCGTCGCCATCGGCGTTGCGGTAGTAGAAGGGCATCGGCTCCGTTCTCCGCGAAATGTACAGCGTCACATCGTCGTTGCCGATGAACGCCACGGGCGCCCCGTTCGGATCGTGCCGGTCGGTTGGTTTCAGTTTGTTGCAGTCGATACAATGAGGCCGGAGTTTCCCTTCAAACCGAATCCATCCTGTTGGCGGATTGGCATGATACAAATGTGCTGCTTTTCCGGAGAAGCCTTTGCGTCCGTGTTCCTCTTCAAATGTCCCTTGCGGAAGTGCAACGTGTGCCTGATTTGTTGTGAGCCCTTTCTTGAGCGGATACATGCAATCTCCTTGATTAGTGAAAACGTGCCGGTTTGTACTGAGGGTTGACTGAAATCCACCCGCAATATAGTAGGTGTAGTGGTAATCAGCAAGCAGAATTTATACAGGGAGACCAAACAAAAAGGGGTTGCCCTTTTCAAGGCAACCCCAAGTCGGTTTGAAAGGCCGAAATTACTTCAGCAGGACGAGTGATTTAGTTTGGGAGAAATTGCCTGCCTGCAAGCGGTAGAAGTACACGCCGCTTGCTGCACCTGAGGCATTCCACGTGGCCTCAAAGGAGCCTGCATTGAGTTCGCCGTCATGAAGCGTCGAAACCAGTTGCCCAAGCGTGTTGTAAATCTGAAGCGTGACACGCTCTTTCACCGGAATCGCAAACTTGATAGTTGTGCTCGGGTTGAACGGGTTCGGGTAGTTCTGGGAAAGTGTGTAGCCTGCAGGAACTTCCGGACTTGATTCCTTCACATTTGTCAACATTTGACCGTAGAGAATGAATGGCATGCCTTGGGGTTTTGTGCCGTCGAGGAGGTTAACCCAACCGGCAGCCCCGCGTTGACGGGCATTACCAGTGACTGTATCACCCGTGATGGTAATAGGCGGTGCAAAGCTCAAGCCGGTGATATTCCATTCAAGCCAATACGTACCCGGTGGAAGGGTAACTCCCGCGCTGGCGGTTGCAATTTTTAATGCGCGGGTAATACCGGGAGTGGTTTGTGAATGACGAACCTCGCGATCCCAACGGTTTGTGGTCAGCCTGTTCGTGGTCGTATCGCCGAATACGACGGTGCTTCCAGCATCATCCGGCACCCCATTCCAGATTCTGAAATTCAATGCAGTCGCGCCCGGAGGAACTGTGGTGTCCGCGCCCGTCGTATAGGCATTGACCCTAATGGAGTCAATTCTCCAACCGCCGGAGCTTGTGACTGTGAAATCGTCTGCAAGTCTCACTGTGCCGGTGACGCCGAATCCCAAGATCGTCATGCCGAGTGTGCTGTTTTGCAGAATACTGGCATTGGTGCCATTAGGGCCGCCACCGGGATGTGTGACATACGGGCCGTTGTTGTAAATAATCGTGCTGGTCGGAGCGCTTTGACTGGTTCCAAACAGTGCGAAGTGGTTCGAGGGATTTGCCACACCGAGCGATGTAACCGTAGCCCACGGGAACGGCGGAATTCCAAACAAACCTGTGAAATCCTGAATATGAGCCGTCAAGCCTACTGCTGTCGGGCCGTTGTACCAGTTCCAGCGAGTCTGGGAAAGAACGGTTCCTGCATTGTATATCGCGTACACGGAAAGCCAATACGTACCGCTGGTCAGAACAACCGGTGTGGGCAACTTCAACTTCAAACTATCGAATCTGGGAAGCCCGTTGGCAGGAATCAAAGCCCGGTAGTAGATGCGTGTGCCGGGCTTGTTTGCCGGATCGTTTGCATAGATTGCAACAGCATACGAATCCACGGCACCGGTGACAGTAGAGAAACCGCGTGCATAGATGCTATCCACCGACCACTGAACACCCGGCGGCACGACGAAATCATCGGCTGTGTTGACCAGCGAAGAATCGGGATGGCGGCCGCGAAGGTCGTTAGACACAATGCCCGACGTTGTTACGTTGATGTTGGTGTTGTCCCACAGCAAAACTGCGTTCGGACTCGTTCGCGGGGTCTCGGCATTCATAAAAGGTCCGGCCTGGATCAAATCCGGGAGAACGATATTTGCCGGGACTTGTTGTGCAGCCTGTCCGGCGGTCACTTGCTCGGATGTGGCAACGTGTTCAATGTCTGCAACGATTTTGCTTCCGGGCTCGCCGGCGTTCATCGTAGCGACGAAGGAAAGCGCAAACACAACAACAAGAACAACTCGACCTAATTTCTCAAATGTCATGAGAAGGTCCTTTCGTTAAATGTGTGATGAATGAATTGGTTTTTGCCGCATAATGCGGCAATTGTAACAGATGTCCCGCGTACCATAAGCCCTTTCGATTAGTGAGTGTTCAGTTAGTTTGTAAATGAAATAGGAGATTAAAGGTTTCCACGCAATGCCTGTTCCCGCTCAATAGCCTCAAACAACGCTTTGAAATTTCCCTTACCGAAACTCCGGCTCCCTTTGCGTTGAATGATCTCATAGAAGAGCGTAGGCCGATCTTCAACAGGCTTGGTAAAGATCTGCAGCATGTATCCCTCGTCGTCACGATCGACAAGAATACCCAATTTGCTGAGTTGGTCAACCGGCTCATCGATTTTTCCGACGCGGGAGAGAAGAGTGTCGTAGTACGCTGTTGGAACACGCAGAAAGTCTATACCGTGTTCGTGCAATTTTGTCACCGTGTCAATAATGTTGTCGGTGGCCATGGCAATATGCTGAACGCCGGGGCCTTGATAGAAATCGAGATATTCCTCGATCTGTGATTTGCGTTTACCGCGGGCCGGCTCGTTAATCGGAAACTTGATCCGTTCGTTGCCGTTCGACATGACTTTCGACATCAAGGCAGAATAATCGGTGCTGATATCCTTGTCGTCGAAATGCTTGAACATTTTGAATCCCATAACATCTTCATAGAACTTCACCCACACATTCATCTGGCCCCACCCGACATTGCCCACCATGTGGTCGATGTATTTCAGCCCGACAGGACGAGAGACAGTGTCGGCCCCCTCAACAGCTCTGTAACCTGGGAGGAAAACGCCTGAGTAGTTCTTTCGTTCAATGAATGTATGAACCGTATCGCCGTAAATGGCAATGGAAGATTTTCGTACCTCACCGAACTCATCTTTGAACAGTGTCGGCTCCATTACGGCGCGGGCACCGCGCTTTGTCGTTTCACGATAAGCAGATTCCGCATCATCAACCCACAACGCAATATCTCGAACGCCGTCGCCGTGCATCTTCACATGATCGCTCACGGGATGGTCGGGATGCAGCGCCGTTGTGAGCAACAGGCGAATCTTGTCTTGCTGAAGTACGTACGAAGCTCTGTCGCGTACCCCGGTTTCCGGTCCGCAATATGCAACCAGCCTGAAACCAAAAGCTGAACGATAAAAGTGAGCCGATTGTTTCGCGTTTCCGCAGAAGAACTCAACGTGATCCGTTCCGTTGATCGGAAGAAAATCAACGGCCGTCTCCGGCCGACTTTCCGTCATGGTTGCCATAAGCGTGTTCCTTACTTCACAATCACTAAGTTAATTACTATCTGAATTCCTTGTCGATAACGTCAATTTCGCCCTGGTAGGAGATGGGGCCGAAATCGGTTTGGATGGTCGGCTTGACACGCAACGTGATTCTACTTGTCGAACCGTTGGCTCCCCCTAACGCAAGGGCAAGGTTAAGAATGCTTTCGTAACCCTTGTCCCTAAAGAACTTCAAAAGATCCAGATTAATTTGCAAGGGAATAATTGTTTGTTGCCCTGTTCCCGGTATTTTGATAGGGTCTTTGATGTTCCCGTTGACCGTCAGTGTTGTATCAAGAATGAGCGTCCATGCGAGACTTGTCAGGGTTGAGGTTGCCTGGGTTGTGCCGCCGGTGCCGTCATTCGGGTTAAAAGCGGCAATATTGAGCGTAAAAGCGGCAGGCAACTCATTACGATTGTATGCGGTGAGCAACTTTGCCCCGTCGAGAACGCTGAAACTCGATTTGCCGGACAGTGAGATTCCGGCAAGCTGAAAGCCATCGACCGTGTCGAGCTTGAATTTGGTTCGGGAGAGATTTGTCATCGTCCCAGACATTTCCTTGAGCGCGGAACAGGATAGGGCGGAGAGCGACAGAAGTACGACAATGAGTAGGGTATTTGTTTTCATCTTAGTAACCTGTTTGAAGTTCTGAATCGTTCGAGAGCGAAATGCAGCAGGTGTCTTCAGACTTTGAGAAAGACGCCTGTTGCCTACATAAGTAAGGTACCTCATTTTCCAATACCGGCTGCAAATAGTAGTTTCCTTAGGAGTTCGTCAACATCAAGTTCCTTGGCCCACTGATGCAAGTATGCAAAATTCAGACTGTCGCGCTGATGCTTTATGATGTTCAGTGCATCTTCCATTTGCCGTTCGGAAGGATTCTCCTTTGTCCATTCAAGCTTGGCGAGAATCGTGTCCTCCGGAGACGAAAACCAGACAGGCTTCTCGTGATACGTAGCTCGTGAACGACGCGAAAGGCTCATGCGGTCATACACACGAGGTTTTCTGATAATCAGATCAATCTTGTGCCCCGTGTCGCTGTGAATGACATTGAACATATGGCCCTTGTCCAAAGCTTCAAGAGCCATTGCTTCGTCTGCATAGAAATCATTCTCCAGCGTACGGATCAACAGTTGCAATGAATTCTTGTCCGGGTCAATTACAATATCCGCATCGTATGTTGTTCGGAGCATGCCATGAAAACTGCTTGCTATCGAGCCAACAACCATGTATGGTATCTCAAGCTGGTCAAGCCGATTTGTGACTAACGTGAGAACCGTTTCAAGAGTCACGGGGCAAAGAGTCGCTCGTTCGGGTATACCTTTTTGAAAAGTTCATCTCCCAGTCGGGCACGAATTGATGCCAGCCGTACTTCCTCATGCGTGTACTCCGGGTGACGGTTGCGAATTCCCTCCTCCATCAGTTTGAAACCGCTTTCTATGAATTCAAAAAGGAGTTGCAAACGTTTTTCGGGAGGCATTTTCCGGATGATCCTGAATTGCAGATTATCGGCCTCTTCCGAAGTATCCAGTGGTCGCGGTAGAATCGTCATTATGCCAAAACGGATGATTTGATGGTCTTGAGAGATCGAATCAGCCTTTCATTCTCCGGCATCGTGCCGATGGTAATCCGGATGCAATGCGGCAATCTGAACGCAGGTAACGGCCGGATAATAACGCCCAACTTCAGCAATTCGTTATACAATTCTGTCACCGCAGCCGGACTCTCCATCGGACACATGACGAAGTTGGCATCCGAAGGGAGAACGGTGAATCCGAGATTTTTGAGCTCGGGAACCAGATATTTTATTCCTTCTGCATTTACTTCAAGCGAGCGGTGAACGAATGCGCCGTCGCGCAGAGCGCCGATGCCGGCTGCCTGGGCGAGCGTACTTGGCTCGAAGGGGAGTTTCACTTTCAGAAGATTTGTGACAAGCGCATCGTGTGCAAACCCGTAGCCGATACGAATCCCTGCAAGTCCGTACACCTTGGAAAATGTGCGGAGCGTGATCACGTTATCGTACCTGTAGTGCATCGAGTCGGGATACTTGGGGTTGTCCTTAGCATACTCGAAGTACGCCTCATCGAGAATGATCAAGATATGCGGCGGAACATGCTTCATGAATTCGTCGAATTCATGTTTGGTGAAGATCGTGCCCGTCGGGTTGTTGGGATTGGCGAGGTAGATGATTTTTGTATGCGGATTGATTGCCGCCGCGATAGCCTGCAGGTCGAAATGGTAATCTTTCAGAGGAACAGTCACGAGCTTTACGCCCCGTGAGTTGACAAGAACATACAGCCCGACAAACGTTCCCTCTGAAGTCAGAACTTCATCATCGTCGCAGAGAAACGTTCTGATGATGCTCGACATGATGCCTTCCGAGCCGGCGTCGACAATCACGTTTCCCAGCTTTACATCAAACCGTCCCGCAAGTACTTCCCGCAAATCCAATCCGCCGTTCGGGTAATAATGCAGCTCATGCATCACCTTCTTCATCTCCTCAAGTGCAAGGGGAGAAGGGCCGAGCGGATTCTCATTTGAAGCAAGTTTGATGATGTCTGTGAGGCCGAGTTCACGCTTCAATTCGGAAATCGGTTTGCCCGCTTTATAGGGCTCTAACGTCTCAATATAGGGAGGAACAAGTGACATTTTCAGCGCAAGATGTGACTTTCATGATCAACGATAGACTGGAAGAAAGATAGGAAAGCCCCGTCTGAAAGGCAACGAGTTGAAAAAATCATGAATGTTGTTAGATTGACGCTCGATCACAATCAACATCAAGGAGTTGAATATGAAATTCGCCAGGTATGTCTTCCTTTCAGCAGGCATCTACGGGATTCTTCTGATTGCACCGATGTACTTCATGGAAGCCCAAGTCGGCGCCGACTATCCGCCGCCGATAACACATCCCGAACACTTCTACGGGTTCATCGGTGTAACGCTTGCGTGGCAGGTGCTGTTCATTATGCTTTCCCGTGATCCCGTTCGCTACCGAATGATGATGTTGCCTTCAGTTCTCGAGAAATTCAGCTTTGCCATTGCCGTGTTGTGGCTGTTTGCGCAGAACCGGATTGCTGCGCCGCTTGTCGGGTTCGGACTTGTTGACGCTGTACTGGGAGTTCTGTTTATCGTGTCGTTTGTGAAAACGAGAGGGGCGGAAGCAACAATTCCGGTTGCGGCATCGTAGCAGGACATGTAAATCGGGTGAATGGTGATTTCATTTAACAAAGGAGGGTAGTATTATGAGAGTGCAGATTGTGTTTCTTGCTTTCCTGCTTGTTGCCACATCTTCTTTCTCCCAGGAAGTAGCGCCATATCCCCCCGCCCCGGCCGGCGTTTCCTCTGTAACAACCTTGGTTACGAAGGATGAACCCGGAGAAAAGCTTGTCATCACCGGCACAGCGTACAAAGCGGACGGCAAGACTGTGTACGCCGGCTTGGTGATCTACCTGTATCAAACCGATGCAACAGGCGTGTACAATACGGCAGATGGCAACTGGCAACGCCCGCGCATTCGCGGCTGGATCAAAACGGATGACAAGGGGAGATACGAAATCCGGACAATCAAGCCCGGCTCATATCCCCGCAGCAGGAATCCGGCGCATATTCACGCCATCGTCCGGCTTCCGGGCGAAAAGCCGAAATGGATAGATGATTTTCTTTTTGAAGGGGATGAGTTCTTGTCCGAGCGTGACGTGCAGCGAGCGGCCAACTCAGGAAGATTTTCCAACATCATGAAAGCAACAGTTGATAGGGACGGAACGCTTCGATGCACGCGTGATATTGTGATGCAGTAACCTCAGCCTTCCTCTAAGATCAAGATGTGTCGGACTTCCGGCACGTCTTGCTTCTCTTTACCATACAACGTACTTTCAAACACCTCATCCGGTAACATCACTATTTGTATCATACAATGAAAGGGGCGTTCATGGCTCGTCGTGTCAGTACATTTCTGCTCGTGTTGCTTGCTGCAAGCGTTGCGATTTCGGCGGTGAAACCGAATCGCCAGCAGAGAATCTTTAATCCGGAAGATGAAGTGATACCGGGAGTTGTCATTGTTAAATTCCTGCCCGGCGTTGATGTGTTCGAAGGCTCGAATCGGACGACTTCATTGGAAATCAACAGGCAACTTATCGAAGAAGGCGTCCTTTCGCTTAAGAGAACAGTCGGCTTTGTTCCGCAAATCGATGCTGCCCGCATCGCCGAAGGCTGGGTTGATGTGTCGAGAATCTACACAGCGGAAATCGCTTCTGCTGCCGATCCCCGTCTCATCGCAAGCCGCCTCGGCATTATCGAAGGCATAGAATACGCCGAGCCGAAATTCATGAACTACATCAACGACACGCCTAACGATCCCCTTCTCTCCAATCAAAACAATATGTTCACACGCATGAATACCTACAACGGCTGGACGATTGCAAAAGGAGATACAGGCGTCTACATCGCCGTCGTGGACGGCGGTACGTATTGGCTGCATGAAGATCTTCAGCCCAACTACCGTTTCGGTTGGAATTTCGCAAACAACACGAATAATCCTCAGGGACTTCCGAACACTCCCAACAGTGCGGCACACGGTACGGCGACTGCAAGCCATTTCGGTGCACGCACCAACAACGGGATCGGTATGGCGGGCTCAAGCTGGAATTGCAGCATCATCGCTATCAATGCCGCATCGCCTACAACGGATAACGCTATTGCATTCGGATATGAGGGAATTGCTTACGCATACGCCAACGGCGCGAAGGTGATCAATTGCAGTTGGGGAAGAACCGGTGGATACTCGCAGTTTGAGCAGGACTTGATTACCGCGGCTACGCAAGCGGGAGCGCTTGTTGTCTGTGCAGCCGGAAACGGTACAAACAACAACGGAGTCGGCAAATTGAACGACTCAAGTCCCGATTTCCCGCCGAGCTACAGGAACGTTCTTGCCGTCGGCGCTACAAACTCAACATCCGATGCGAGGGCGAGCTTCTCGAACTACGGCCGGACTGTGCCTGTTTATGCTCCCGGGGTAAGCATCTTCAGCGCGTTTCATGGCGGCGGTTACGGCAATGGCGGAAACGGTACGTCGTATTCGAGTCCGCTGGTTGCCGGACTCGCAGGCATCATCAAATCACTTCACCCGACATGGACGCCGCGTCAGATTGCGTTGCAGATCAAGACAACATGTGACTCTATTGACGGGGCGAATCCTGCGCTTGCAGGCAACCTCGGACGCGGCAGGGTAAATTTTGCAAGGGCGCTTTCCGAATCACATGCAGGAATCGAAATTCTTTCCGCAAACATTCGAACGCCCGGCGGCAGAACTCTCTTTCTGCAAAATGATACGATCCTCATGACCTTGTCGGTGCAGAACATTCTCTTTGTTCCTGCAAACAATCTCGTGTTTACCGCAACGTCATCAAGTGGTTCGGTGACGGTTCTGCAGGGAACGGGAAATGCCGGAACTGTTGCGCCGGGACAAACGGTGGAAGTCCCGACGTTTCAATTCAGAGTCGGAACATTGAGTTCTTCGCAGGATGTTGTGCTGCGCCTTGATTGGGTTTCGAACACGAATGAACGCGACAGTTGGGCGTACAAAGTGACTGTCTTCCCCTCAATACCGCAATGGGAAACGCAGCCAAGTCCGACAACACTCAGTCTGTACAGCGTCAAGGCTGTTGATCAGAACATCGTCTGGGCGTCAGGCGGCAACGGAAGCGGAACGGCTCCGGTCGTGATCAGGACATCAAATGCCGGAACGAACTGGCACAATGCCACTGGTAATCTTGCCGGAGTGGATTTGTACTGCATCACTGCCGTCGATGCAGATCGTGCGTGGGTTGGTACAGGGAACGGCCGAATCTACGCAACAACAAACGGCGGCACAACATGGAATCAGCAAGCATATCCGGGCACGCAATCGCCGTTTATCAATGCGGTGTGGATGTTCAGCAGCGGGACGGGATATTCACAAGGCGATCCGGCAAGCGGCGGCAGATTTGTTGTTCTGAAAACAACCGACTTCGGAGCAACGTGGGCACATCTTGCAAATGAACCCGTCGGCGGAGCCAGCGAAGCGGGCTGGAATAACTCTTTCGCAATGACGGATGAGAACAATATCTGGTTCGGAACGAATGCCAGCAGAGTGTGGCGCTCGTCCGATGGCGGCGGTACGTGGACTTCGGCCGCATCGGGTGCCACGAACAGTTATGCCGTATCGTTCAAAGATAATCTGAACGGCATTGTTGCACACTCGACAGGCGCCATCAGAGTTACAGTGAACGGCGGCGCAACGTGGACCGCGGCATCAAGTCCGACAACTGCAGCGATTCTTGGCTTGTCATTCCCCTCAGGGGCAAACTTCGCCTGGACGATCGCAGGGGCAATTCCGTATCGTTCAACCAACAACGGATCCAATTGGTCGTCTCAAACCGTGTACCCCATTAGCGGGACGTTGAATCATATTTCATTCATCGACACATCCAACGGATGGGGCGTAACATCAAGCGGTGAGGTTATCCGGTACAGGCCGCCGGGAACAACCGGCGTTGCCGGACAAGCTGATGTACCGGGCGAATTTGTGTTGGAACAGAACTATCCTAATCCGTTCAATCCGTCAACAGAGGTCAGATATCAGACATCAGAAGTCAGTCACGTTCTGCTGACAGTATATGATGTCCTTGGGAGGGAAGTGGCGACACTTGTGAATGAAGTGAAACCAGCCGGAAGATATTCTGTTACATTTAACGCAGATGGAATCTCCAGCGGCGTCTATTACTACAAAATGAGATCCGGGAATTTCGCAGAAACGAAGAAGATGCTGCTTCTGCGTTGAAATCTGATGAACACACCAGACTCCCCTGAACGCGTTACGACAAAGCTCCAACGGCGGGCATTTCAGACGTTCTTTGTCATGCTCGCGTTGCTTGTCGTTTCTGCGACGCTTACGCTGATTTCTGTCGAGCATCCGGGTAATGTCGTCGTTGCTTCAGAGAACCCGACACCGTTCGGCTACACTGTGAGCCTTCTTCTGTTTCTTATGCCGTTGGGCGTTCTGGCATGGTGGTTCTTACGAAACCCGACGCTGCAGTTCCCGAGAAAGGCATTCTGGTGGACGATTGGCGTACTTGTTCCGAGCGGACTCGTACTTGATGTTCTGTTCGGAACGACCTTCTTCACTTTTGAAAATAGCGGCGCCCATCTCGGTATTCTGATTCCTGCCCTCGGCGGATCGGTTCCGGTAGAGGAGTTCGTTTTCTACATAACAGGATTTGCCCTCATTCTCCTGATGTATGTCTGGTGTGATGAATATTGGCTGAAGGCGTACAATGTTCCATCGTACGAGGAAGAAGCCAAAAGCATCGCACGCATCGTCCGGTTTCATCCGGCATCGCTGATTCTCGGAGGCGTGCTGCTTGCGGCCGCGTTCGTTTACAAGAAGCTCGTCGGTCCATCTCCAGAAGGCATGCCGTGGTATTTCACATACCTTGTGCTTGTAGCGATTATTCCGGCGGCGGGATTTTTCGAGACGGCGAAACCGTTCATCAACTGGCGGGCATTCGGCTTCACCTTCTTCCCGATACTCCTCATCAGTCTTTTGTGGGAAGTCACGCTGGCCATTCCGTATCAATGGTGGGGATACAGAGAAGAGGCTCTCATCGGGATCAGTGTCGGGGCATGGTCACGTTTGCCCATTGAGGCGGTATGTGTATGGCTTGCCGTAACGTTCACGACGGTGATTATCTACGAAGTGATGAAGGTGTGGAAAGCAACAGGCAAGAAGGCGCGTGAGGCGTTTCTCGGAATGCAAACAAAGCAGGCTGCAACAGCATGCCCGACCTGAAACGCCTTCGCCGTTCGAACCGCAACAAGATGATTGCGGGAGTCTGTGCAGGGTTGGCGTCATGGCTCGGCTGGGATGTTACGCTTGTGCGGGTATTCTTCGTTGTTGGATCGTTTGTGCCTGTGATACCGGGCTTTCTGGTGTATATCGTGTTGTGGATTGTTGTGCCTGCTGAGCGGTAGTTACTTAGTTGCTGTATGTAGTTCTTTCTCATTCATTTATTCAGGAGGTTCGTCATGTCTCACTCGTTACTCAAACAGGCGGCGGTTGCATTCATCCTTGCCTTCACGGCGCAGGAAGTAACAGCCCAGCTTGAAACACCGCAACCGAGCCCGAAAGGGAAGATCGAGCAAAAAGTCGGAGTCATGAATGTCACCGTCTCGTATTCGCGTCCCGGCGTGAAGGGACGGAAGATCTTCGGCGATCTTGTTCCGTTCGGGCAGGAATGGCGGACAGGCGCCAACGAGCCGACAACAATCACGTTCAGCGATCCCGTTAAGATCGAAGGACAGGATTTGCCCGCGGGCACATATTCCCTCTACACCATTCCGCAAGAGCACGAGTGGACGGTCATCATCAACAAGAAAACATCCGGCCCGCCGCGTGACGCAAAAGAAGATGCCGTCAGCTTCAAGGTGAAGCCCTCGCGTGCGGCGAATCTCGTCGAAACCTTCACCATCAACATCGCCGATATTTCAACAAACGCCGCGAATCTTGAGATCGCCTGGGAGAACACCGTGGTGAAGTTCGGGATGGAGTTTGATGTTGATACGAAAGTGATGGCTGCGATCAAGCGTACGATGGAAAACCCGCTTGCGGCAGCCGCGAACAACTACTATCAATCAGCCTCGTACTACTTTGCGACAAACAGGGAGTTGAAAACTGCGCTCGAATGGGTGAACAAATCCCTTGAGATCAACAAGAATCCGTACTGGGTATGGCGGCTGAAGTCGGAAATCCAGGCGGCGTTGAAGGATTATAAAGGCGCAATCGCTTCGGCCGAGATGAGCAAAGAGCGTGCAAAAACCGCCGGCAACGAACAGTTTGTGAAGATCAACGAAGCCGCCATTGCGCAGTGGAAGGGAATGAAGTAAGCGGGAGAGGAGGGATTAGCTGACCGGAGACTACGCAGTTTCGACTACGAACGACGTAGCTGCCGGGGATGTTCCTGAGCGAAGCAGGTACGAACCGGCAGCGAACAAGGTACGAACCAGGTGCGGCGTGGCGGCAATTCAACAGCGTACGCAGTGTTGCGTACCGGTGACGGGAGGAAGTAACTACTCTCGCGAGAAAACTCCGGCGTTCAATCCGGGAGGAGTAAACGCCATTCATGAAAACTTGGGTTTACATAGCAACGAGTCTCGACGGCTACATTGCGCGGGAAAACGGCGACATCGATTGGCTGATGAGTATCGAGAACCCGACGGACGACGATTTCGGGTACAAGGATTTTATCAGCTCGATTGACGGCATCGTCATCGGCAGGGGAACGTACGAAAAAGTGCTGACGTTCCCCTCCTGGCCGTACGACAGAAAGGTGTACGTCCTGAGTACCACACTGAAGTCTGTACCGGAGCCTCTGAAAGACAAGATCACGCTGCTCTCGATGAAGCCAAAGGAAGTTCTCGCTTACCTGTCATCTCAGAGGCATGCAGGTCTCTATATCGATGGCGGCATGGTGATACAGGGTTTTCTGCGTGATGATTGTATTGATGAAATGATCATCACGAAGATACCCGTTCTGATCGGCAGCGGCATTCCTCTCTTCGGCAATCTGCCCGCCGACATGCAATTCAAACATCTTCACACACAAGTCTACCCCAACGGACTTGTGAAAAGCCATTACAGGAGGCTGAGGGGGTAGGGCGGCGAACCCGCTAAATTGGATGCGTTCCTGCCGGGTATGTTGATTCGGCGTTCAAGGGTGGGTGGTGAGCGCTTCACTCTTCGAAGTAACATCAACATGAACCGGTGTCGCCCCTGCGTGCCTTCCCGGGTCACCGCGCCAGGAGAATACAGTCTGCCCCCCTTTTTGCGGGCTGGCGTAACAACCGAGGTACGAACATGAAAAGCACTTTACTCTTCCTCATCTGCTCCACGGCCTTGGCGCAAACAGGACCATGGAATAATCCGTTGATGATGGCGACCTCAACCGATGGACGATTCTTCTCCACGCCGTCGACGTTTCAGGATTCATCAGGAGTTCCTTCCGCAATCCGCTGGAAGGGTGATACGCTTGTCTGCGCGTTCCAGTGGTTCAGGCAACCGATCGGGTCTGCCACGTGGGACAGGGTTGCGGTGAAATTCTCGTACGACGACGGGCTCTCATGGACAACCCCCGTACCAATTGTCATCGATGCGCTGCCGGCAGGGTATCAGCGGCCGTTCGATCCCACGCTTGTTGTGACTTCAGGGGACAGCTTCCGCATCTACTTTTCATCAAGTGCAGGTATGCCGGGTCCCGGACAGGATTCCATGATCAATACGTACTCCGCCATCGGTGCCGATGGCATTCACTACAGGTTCGAGCCCGGTCCCCGTGTTGACCATCCGATACGTCGGGTTATTGATCCGGCGGTAATCTTCTTCAACGGCATGTGGCACTACAGTTCGCCCATCGGCGCTCCGCAGGAAGGCGCGTTCCATTACACGTCGCCGGACGGACTGGTGTTCCAGCAGCAGGCCAACCAACCTTCCGACAATATGCACAACTGGACGGGCAACTATGTTGTGGACGACTCCGTATTGCGGTTCTACGGCAGCGGTCCGCAAATCTGGTACAACACATCCGCTGACGGGTTTTCATGGAGCGGCTATCTGAGCACGAATGTACAGGGTGGTGATCCCACCGTGGTACGACGATCAGCCACAAATTATCTCATGATCTTCGTCGGGCCGCCGTATCAAACGGGTGTTGAACTGCAGGATGGGGGGGAATTATTCGTGCTTCTTGATAACGTTCCCAATCCCTTCAACCCTGCCACTGTGATCAGGTATCGAACGCCGCAAGCATGCCGCGTAACGTTGAAGATATATGACCTGATGGGAAGAGAGATTGAAGTGCTTGTTGCAGAAACCGTATCTGCCGGCATGCATGAAGCGCGCTGGGATGCATCGGGTTTCGGCAGCGGTGTGTACTTTTATGGGATTACCGCAGGAGAATTCCGCCAAGTGAAGCGGATGATGATGATGAAATGAGAAAGTGGCTGACTAGCCTGCCGCAACCGCCACTCCCACTTGCAACTTTCGGCAGCATTTGCTACTGTTAATACAGTTTGGCTCATCTGCTGCATACCGTCTGCGCTGTCAGGGGCGCGGACAACAATATCTACAAGTGTTACCCACCTCGAACCAGGAACGAGGTGCCGTACGCTGACGCGTACATGCGTTCTTTTTTTGACCGTGCGTTATCACGGTCGTTGATTTGGCACAAGAACCTGAACCAGGGGAATGGTCTGCGAATACACACACAAGCTTCCGGCTATCCTTGACGGCTTCGATCACGCTTACATTCGGCCATGAACCAAAACGCAGAGCAAATAGCCCGCGATAAGATCGACACCCAGCTTACCGCCTGTGGCTGGACTGTCCAGAAACGGACGGAGTTGAATCTCTCCGCCTCCGTTGGCGTTGCGGTACGGGAGTACATCACGGACGTCGGCCCCGCGGACTATATTCTCTTCGTCGACAAGAAACCCGTCGGACTCATTGAAGCCAAACGCGCTGAAGAGGGCGTTCGACTGACTGTACATGAAGAGCAGTCCTCCGAGTACGCGCAGAGCAAACTGAAGTACCTCAACAACGAGCCGCTCCCCTTCGTCTACGAAAGCACGGGCGAGCTGACCCGCTTCACCGATCACCGCGACCCCAAGCCCCGCTCACGTCCCGTTTTCACATTCCACAAGCCGGAGACGTTCCGCGAATGGCTGAGACAATCAAAATCTCTCCGTACCAGATTGCATGACTTGCCTGCACTGAGGACAGAAGGTCTGCGCGAGTGCCAGATCAAAGCCATCAACAAGCTCGATATTTCATTCAAGGAGAACCGTCCGAAGGCGCTGATGCAAATGGCAACCGGCTCGGGCAAGACCTACACGGCAATCACGTTCATCTACCGGTTGCTGAAGTTTGCCGGCGCAAAGCGCGTCCTGTTTCTCGTGGACACGAAGAACTTGGGCGAGCAGGCGGAGCAGGAGTTCATGGCGTACGTCCCCAACGACGACAACCGCAAGTTTACCGAACTCTACAGCGTAAACCGGTTACGCTCCAGCTACGTTCCTCACGACTCGCAGGTCTGCATCAGCACCATCCAGCGGCTCTATTCGATATTGCAGGAGAAGGAGCTTGAGGAATCCGCGGAGGAGGAGAACCCGGCGGAAAAGAAATGGCAGCCCGCGACTCCATTGCCCGTGGCGTACAATCCAAAGATCCCCATTGAGTTCTTCGACTTCGTGGTGGTGGACGAGTGCCACCGCAGCATCTACAATCTCTGGAAGCAGGTGCTCGACTACTACGATGCGTTCCTCATCGGGCTCACGGCAACCCCCGACAACCGCACGTTCGGGTTCTTCAACCAGAACATCGTGAGCGAGTACACGCATGAGCAGGCCGTTGCCGATGGCGTGAACGTCGGCTTCAACACGTACCTGATCGAAACTAACATCTCGAAGAAAGGCGGCGTCGTGTGGAAGGGCGAGTACGTGGACTTCCGCGAGAAGCTCACACGTAAAAAACGCTGGCAGCAAACGGACGAGGACGTCGCCTACTCTGCCAAGCAATTGGACGACGAGGTCGTGAACCCGAACCAGATCAGGGCAATCATCCGCACGTTCAAGGAGCGGCTCCCCGAAATCTTCCCGCACAGGGAGGAAGTCCCCAAGACGCTCATCTTTGCCAAAACCGACAGCCACGCCGACGACATCATCCAGATCGTCCGGGAGGAGTTTGCCGAAGGGAACAACTTCTGCAAGAAGATCACCTACACGGCGGACGACCCCAAGTCCGTGCTCGCGCAGTTCCGCAACGACTATTATCCCCGCATCGCCGTTACCGTGGACATGATCGCCACCGGCACGGATGTGCGGCCGTTGGAGTGTTTGATATTCATGCGTGACGTGAAGAGCCGCAACTACTTCGAGCAGATGAAGGGGCGCGGCACACGCATCATTGCGCTGGACGATCTCCGGAAGGTGACCCCCTCCGCGCAGTACACCAAGGATCATTTCGTGATTGTGGATGCGGTGGGGGTGAGCACGTCGCTCAAGACCGACAGCCGTCCGTTGGAGCGCAAACCGGGCGTGCCGCTCAAGGACCTGCTTGCCGCCGTGGCGGTTGGCGCGAGGGATGAAGACCTCTTTACGACGCTCGCAAACCGGCTGGTGCGACTGGAGAAGCAGATTACGCCGAAGGAACATGCGCTCTTTGTTGAAAAGACAAAGGGCAAATCCATCCCGCAGGTGGCAAAGGAACTCCTCAACGCCTACAACGTCGACACGTTAGAGGAGATCAGGGAAAAGGTGGAGAAGGAAATGCCCGGCGCTTCGCCCGATGCAATCCAGTCCGCAATCCACAATTCGCATTCCGAAATTATCGAAGCCGCCGCCGGGACATTCACCGGCGACCTTAACACGTTTATTGAAAACGTGCGCAAAACACACGAGCAGATGATTGACGCCGTGAACCCGGACAAGGTGGAGTATGCCGGATGGCAGGAGCAATCGAAGGAACACTCCGCAGCGTTGGTCAAGGACTTTGCCGCGTGGATTGAGAAGCACAAGAACGAGATTACCGCGCTGCAGATCTTCTACGACCAGCCCTACCGCCGGCGCGAGCTGACGTATGCGATGGTGCGACAGTTAGTGGATGCATTGCTTGTGGACAAGCCCGCACTTGCACCATTGCGTCTATGGCATGCATACGAGCAATTAGGGCAGGCGAGCGGCCAACCCAAGAACGAGCTGATTGCCCTCGTCTCACTCGTGCGGCATGTCTGCGGCATTGACACTTCGCTCACCTCGTACGATAAAACCGTGGACAAGAACTTCCAGGCGTGGGCGTTTAAGAAGCAAGCCGGAGCGCTGAAGTTCACCGAAGAGCAGATGCAATGGCTGAGGATGATTAAGGATTATGTTGCGGCTTCGTTTCATGTAAGCAAGGATGACTTCGACCTCGCTCCGTTCAATGCCGTGGGAGGACTTGGCAAGTTCTACCAGTTGTTCAAACATGACTACGAGAAGATATTGGACGAGTTGAATGAAGCGCTGGCAGCATGATGACCGAGGTAGATACGCATATCGGCACACCTAAGCCAATATGCACAACTTTAGTTGTGTGGGAGCGGAAACAAACGGCGCGTCCAAACAGTGGCCAATACCCACAACTTTAGTTGTGGGACAAAGAAACGAGAACACAAACAGCCAGTCGTTTTAACGACTTCCGGAAAGGAAGACCAGTGGCACACGCGCTAACCAAAGTCTACGTGCACTTTGTCTGGACAACGAAGGACAGAGAGCGACTGCTTTTTAATGACTCACGTCAGGCACTCAGGGACCACGTCGCGCAAAACGCACTCGGTAATGGTATCGATGTGCTCGCACTTGCCGTTCAGCCGGAACATGTACACCTCCTTTCGGAGCTCGGTCGTTCGCAGCGAATCGAGGACATTGCGAAGCTCCTCAAGGGCGAGTCGTCGCACTGGGTGAACCAGAACAACATCATCGCGCCGAAGTTCTCCTGGCAGCGGGGATACTGGGCCGGGTCGGTCTGCTATCAACACGTTGATGTTGTGAAGGCGTACATTGATGGACAGGAAGAACACCATCGTGTCAAAACGTTTGTGGAGGAGTTTGAGACTCTGTTGCGTGAACACGGCTACTCGGAAGCGGAGATCGCCGTTCTGCTGCGCTTGGAAAGCCGATGAATCGGCTGCTTTTTTTGGTTGGGCACGGGAAACCCACGACTAAAGTCGTGGGAATGCGCTCATGGGGCAGTGGCTGACAATCTCAGCAGTACTACATCCAGCGGCTAAGCCTGCCTGCCGGTTTACCCGCCGTTTGTTTGGCGGCCAGGCAGGGACGACTTCGACCTCGCACCGTTCAATGCGGTGGGAGGGCTGGGCAAGTTCTACCAGTTGTTCAAGGACGATTACGAGAAGATATTGGCCTGCCCGCCGTCTTTGTGGCGGGATGAACTGAACGAGGCGTTGGCGGCATAGTTGTCTGAATCGCGGATTTGGCGGATTACACGGATTCCACGGATTGAAGATGTTAACGGAACTGAAGTACAAAGATATCACAGAGAAGATTATTGGAGGTGCGTTTGAAGTGCACAAGTTTCTCGGTAACGGGTTCCAGGAGGTCATCTATCAACGGGCACTTGCGTATGAGATGAGTTTGGCTGGTCTCGCATTTGCCCGTGAAATCGAGCAGGATATCTACTACAAGGATCTTCCGGAGCCGATAGGCACACGGAGGGCAGATTTTGTTGTTGAAGGCAAGGTGTTGGTTGAGTTGAAAGCGCTCGTGCAACTTGAGGACGTGCATGTCGCGCAGGTGCTCAACTATCTGCGGGCATACAAGCTGGAGGTTGGTTTGCTGATAAACTTCGGCGCCAAGAGTCTTGAGTTCAGGCGGCTGATTTTAACACAATAAATGTCTGAATCACGGATTGGGCTGATTACACTGATTACGCAGATGGATGAGAGAACTAACTCCGTGAAATCCCATAATCCGTGTCTATCCGCGATTCAGACGGTTGTGGATGATTACGAGAAGATACTGGCCTGCCCGCAGTTTTCCTGGCGGGATGCACTCAATGAGAAGTAGCCGTAGTAAATGTCTGAATCACGGATTGGGCTGATTACACTGATTACGCAGATGGATGAGAGAACTGACTCCGTGAAATCCCTTAATCCGTGTCTATCCGCGATTCAGACGGTTATGGATGATTACGAGAAGATTTTAGATGAATTGAATGAGGAGCTGGCGGCGTAGCTACGCAAAAGTAGGCGGCAGTTGATTAGAGGAAAACGAAATGGCCAGAGTGACCAAACTACAAATCGAGGGCTTCAGATCAATTAGAGACCCAATCGAGATTAGGTTTCCTGAGAACATTCCGGTGGTGCTCATCGGCGAGAACAATGCAGGTAAGTCGAACATCATCCGTGCAATTGATCTTCTATTGGGTGAATGGTGGCCTGGTACTCATCAGCCAGAGGATCATGAGTACTGGGACAGGAGCCCTTCAAATGGTCCTATCAAGATTCGAGCCTCATTCACGGGTATGATGGGATATGATCAGCCCGTCAACGAACTATATTGGGAGGTTCGTGAAAACGAGGATCCTGTCTTCAAGTGTTTACAGCAAGATGGGAGCGACAGATACGTGAAGAAGGAAATGCGTGAACAGTGCATGTGTTTCTCTGTCAGCGCCGATAGAAGGTTACCGTATCAGCTTAGCTACACGAGCAAGTTCACGCTCTTGGCTAAACTAATGCGCAAGTTCCATTCAATTCTTACGGAGGATGAGGCCCGCGTTGAACGGCTAAGAGAAAAGTTCGGCGAAATCAGAGACATCTTTGATGAGGTTGCCGAGTTCGGAAATTTCCAGACAGAACTTCGCAACCAGTTTGGTGAGATGTTCGGTGGCATGTCATACGGCCTGCAGGTTGACTTCTCTGCTTACGATCCGAGCAATTTCTTTCACTCACTTCGGATGCAAGCAGTTGAAGGCGAGAGAATTCGTTCACTTGAAGAATTGGGAACCGGCCAAGAGCAACTTCTTGCGTTGGCGTTTGCCCATGCGTATGCGAAGGCGTTCTTTGGTGGAATCTTTCTCGCCATCGAAGAACCCGAGGCGCACCTACACCCGCTTGCTCAGGAATGGCTTTCAAAGAAAGTGAGTCATATGTGCTCTGATGGGCTGCAGCTAATGCTCACAACACACAGCCCGGCGTTCGTCGATCTTTTGGGTCTAGACGGATGCGTCTTGGTCAAGAAGGTGGAGGGTGCAACTTCAGTTCGTCAACTCACGAAACAGAAATTGGCAGATTATTGTCTTGAACACCGATCACACCCCGATCGCACGCAAGCCGATACGATCCTGCCGTTCTATGAGGGCTCTGCAACTCAAGGTATCAAAGCAGGTCTTTTTGCAAAGAAGGTTGTCCTGGTTGAGGGTATGACCGAATATCTTGCATTGCCAATCTACTTCAGCAAAGCAGGGCTTGATGTAACAAAGGAGGGAATTGCAATTATTCCGGTGATGGGCAAGGGAAATCTGGGAAAGTGGTGGCGTCTCTTCACAGCGTTCGAGATTCCTACCTATGTCTCGTTCGACAACGATGTAAAAAACGATCAGCATGCCAACAAGCGGACGGATGTTCTCAAAGCCATCAGTGTTGACGATGAAGAAATTGAAGTTGCTATCGGGCAGGACAATTGGACTGTCTCTGGTTGTTACTCGGTCTTTGGCACGAACTTCGAGACAGTGATGCGTGCATCCTTCGATGGTTACGAAGCTATTGAACAAGAGGGTAGGGAAGAACTTGGGGAATCTAAACCGCTGGTTGCAAGGTTTGTTGCTGAACATCTTGCAATGACTGATACCCAAATTGGTTGGCAAAGAATTGTTGCCATGGTGGAAGCATTGCGGAATCTCTCAATCGAGAACTCCAACATCGAGAATGGCGAAGATGTTGACCTACCTTTTTGACACACCTAGCAACGGATATGACTCGGACTAATCACATCCCAGGTTGGACAATCGTTCCTATCGAGGAAGTCTTGACGCCTCTGCCCAACGGGAACGTGCTGGGCCAAGGATGGAGCCCTCAGTGCGAGAAGGAGCCTTCGCCAGCAGAAAACGAATGGGGTGTATTGAGAACCACGGCCATTCAAGCTGGGTCCTTTCTTGAAAGGGAAAACAAGCGCCTTCCCAAAACACTTGAACCACGGCCTCACCTTGAAGTCAAAGCGGGAGACCTTCTTATCACTTGTGCAGGCCCAAGAAGTCGATGCGGGGTTGCATGTTTGGTCAGGAAGACGAGAAGGAGATTGATGATCTCCGGCAAGATGTACCGCTTTAGAACGCGACCGGAGATTGCCGCCTCAGAGTTCATTGAGGTGTATTTGCAGAGTCGTGAGGCTTGGGATGCAATAGACAAGATGAAAACCGGTGGAAGCGACAGTGGCTTAAACCTGACCCATGAGCGGTTTAAGAAACTCCCAATTCCCCTTCCCCCGCTCCCCGAGCAGCACCGCATTGTGGAGAAGATCGAGGCGCTCTTCAGCGAGTTGGACAAGGGGGTGGAGCAGCTCAAAACCGCCGCCCAGCAACTCAAAGTCTACCGCCAGTCCGTGCTCAAGTGGGCGTTTGAGGGGAAGCTCACCGCCGAGTGGCGGAGGAATGTCATTCTGAGCGGAACGAAGTGGAGCGAAGAATCTGAATACCGGATGGTTGCCGAGAGTGGTGCCAGCTATGGCACCAAAGACGAATCAGATTCTTCGTCCCGTCAAACAGCGACGGGACTCAGAATGACAAGCGCACGTGAGTTGCTTGATCGCATCAAACAAGAGCGCGAGGCGCTCGCACAGACGACCGGCAAGCGCCTCAAGCCCATCCCACCGCTCACGGAAAAGGAACTCGCCGAACCCGCCAAACAGACGGCGGGCAGGCTCCCGGCGTTGCCGGTAGGGTGGGCGTGGGGAACATTGGAGGAACTTGCTGCCAATGAGCCAAACTCGATTACAGATGGACCCTTCGGTTCCAATCTCAAGACTTCTCACTACACGAATGAGGGACCGAGGGTTGTACGCCTGCAAAATATCGGCGATGGACAATTCATCGACGAGGACGCTCATATCTCGCGGGAACACTTTGAGAAGCTCAAGAAGCATCGGGTCCATTCCGGTGACATTGTTATCGCCTCTCTCGGTTCCGATCCCCCACGATCATGCATTGTTCCAGAATCTCTTGGGCTGGCTATTGTGAAAGCTGATTGCATTCGTTTCAAGGCACATCCACAACTCAATGCAAAATGGATCAACTTTGTCATCAACAGCGAACCAACGAAGAAGTGGGGTGCAGACATTGTTCATGGTGTCGGGCGGCCTAGACTAAATTTACGCAACATTAAGAATATCAGAATTCCTGTTCCATCGCGTCCCGAGCAAGATTTTATCGTCCAGGAAATCGAAAGCCGTCTGAGTGTGTGCGACAAGTTGGAGGAAACCATTGCCGCAAGTCTGCAACAGGCCGAGGCGTTGCGGCAGAGCATTTTGAAGAAGGCGTTTGAGGGGAGGCTGGTGGAGCAGGATCCGAACGACCCGCCTGCGTCGCAACTTCTTGAGCAAATCAAACGGCAAAAACAAGAGGACAACACGGGGATTGCCAAGAGGACAAAGAAAGCGACTTCGGCGGGCAGGTGAGCCTGCGAGCGTGTTGTTGGAACGCATCAAGGCAGAGAAACAGAATCACCCGAGCCAAGCCCGAAGGGCTGAGATGATTATAGACCGAAGACGAAAACGCAAACCCCGAACTCCGAAGGAGTGAAATGATCACAGCGGTTTATATCACCCCTTCGGGGTTGGAATGGTTTATTGGCTTGGATTATTCTATAATCATGACACGCCTTCGGCGTTCGTGGAGCGGGTGAAACAATGTCCACAAATCTGCAACAGTCCGGAAGCAGAGAAACAGAATCACCCAAGCCCGAAGGACTGATATGATTATAGCACGAAAAAGAAAACGGAGAACCAGAACTCCGAAGGAGTGATATATGCCCGGCACCTTCACGCAAATCTACATTCAGGTTGTCTTTGCTGTCAAAGGAAGGGAAAACCTGATTGCCAAACAGTGGAAAGACGAATTGCACAAATACATTGCCGGCATTATCAAAGGCAAGGATCAAAAGCCCATTATCGTTAACGGCATGCCCGACCACATCCACGCATTCATAGGGTTGCGCCCGGCGATGGCATTGTCGGATCTGGTACGTGACATCAAGAACAATTCATCCAACTTCATCAACGGAAAGAAATGGGTGAGGGGAAAATTCTCCTGGCAGGAAGGATACGGCGCGTTTTCCTATTCACACTCACAGATTGACGCGGTCTACAAATACATCCTGAACCAGGAAGAACATCACAGGAAGAAGACGTTTCGTGAAGAATACTTGAACTTCTTAAAGGAATTCGACGTGCCGTATGACGAACGTTACCTGTTTGATTGGGTGGATTGATATTTCACCCCTTCGGGGTTCACCGGGTTCATGGTTTGAATTTTTCTATAATCATTTCACGCCTTCGGCGTTGTGGTGGGGACCACGCGTAACAAGATCGAAAGCCGTCTGAGTGCCTGCCGACAAGCAGGTGTGCGATCCGCCTTCGGCGGAGAGGAAACCATCGCCGCAAGTCTGCAACAATCCGAAGCGCTGCGGCAGAGCATATTGAAGAAGACGCCTGCCCGTCGTAGGCGGGTTTGAAGGGAAGCTGGTGGAGCAGGATGCGAACGATCCGCCTGCGTCGCAACTTCTTGAGCAAATCAAACGGCAGAAACAAGAGGACAACACGGGGATTGCCAAGAGGACAAAGAAAGCGACTTCGGCGGGCAGGTGAGCCGGCGAGCGTGTTGTTGGAGAGAATCAAAAAAAGGTCTTGAACTGTGATTGGAATGATTGAATGAAGACTGTGATTAAAGAAGAGTACCCTGAAAGTGAGTTGACAGGAAAGATCATCGGATGCGCAATGGAAGTCCATAGAGTGCTGGGCAATGGATTTCAGGAAGTTATTTATCAACGAGCCCTGGCTATTGAAATGATGCATCAAGGCATTTCATTTGTCAGAGAGCAAGAAATGAAGATATCGTACAAAGGAGAATCCATCGGTACACGCAGGGTGGACTTCTTTGTCGAAGGGAAAATCATGGTTGAGCTAAAGGCAGTCATAGAATTGGAAGACGTACATTTGGCGCAGGCTATCAACTACCTGGAAGCATACGGCATGGAAATCGGGCTGTTAGTCAACTTTGGCAGTACGAGCCTGCAATTCAAACGAGTCATGAAACCGAATCGAAAGCGTGCCCCTCACTGACGGCTTTCTCTTCATCATAGTCCCTCATGAAATCAGAAAAATCACAGTTCAAGACAAGAATGAGCAATCAAACCTCAACCATCGTCTCCAAAGTCTGGAGCTTCTGCAACACACTCCGCGATGATGGCGTGGGCTACGGCGATTACCTTGAACAGCTCACCTATCTGCTGTTTCTGAAGATGGCGGATGAATACTCCAAGCCACCGTACAATAGGAAGCTCCCTGTTCCCAAGGAATACAACTGGGAGAGCCTCGTCTCAAGACGAGGTGCTGAGCTTGAGCTTCATTACAGCAATCTGCTCCGGGAACTCGGCAAGCAGAAAGGCATTCTCGGACAGATCTTCACCAAGAGCCAGAACAAGATACAAGACCCCGCCAAGCTCTACAAGCTGATCGACATGATCAACTTAGAAAGCTGGGTCGTGATGGGTGCCGATGTGAAGGGCGACATCTACGAAGGTCTGCTTGAGAAAAACGCCGAAGACACCAAGAGCGGTGCAGGACAATACTTCACGCCACGGGCGCTCATCAAGGCAATGGTGGAATGCATCCGTCCCGAGCCGATGAAAACCATCGCCGATCCGGCATGCGGTACGGGCGGGTTCTTTCTTGCGGCATACGATCATATCGTGAAGAACAATCAACTGGATAAAGCGCAGAACCAGTTTCTCAAATTCAAGACGTTCTTCGGAAATGAAATCGTCGCGAGCACACGCCGACTTGCGCTGATGAATCTCTTCCTTCACAACATCGGCGACATTGACAGCGAGAACCCGGTTTCACCCGCCGACGCCCTGGTTGCAGACTCAGGCCAGCGCTTCGATTACGTGCTTGCAAATCCCCCCTTCGGCAAGAAGAGCAGTATGACGTTTACCAACGAGGAAGGCGAGCAGGAAAAAGAAGAACTCACCTACAACCGTCAGGACTTCTGGGCTACGACGAGCAACAAGCAGCTCAACTTCGTTCAGCATATCCGCACGATGCTTAAGACGACAGGCAAAGCCGCAGTCGTCGTGCCTGACAATGTGCTCTTTGAAGGCGGCGCCGGTGAGACGGTGAGGAAGAAGCTTCTGGAAACGACCGACCTTCATACGATCCTGCGGCTACCGACGGGCATATTTTATTCACAGGGTGTCAAGGCAAACGTGATCTTCTTCGATGCCAAGCCCGCATCCAAAGAACCTTGGACAAAGGAAATCTGGTACTACGACTACCGCACCAACGTCCACCACACGCAGAAGAAGAACCCGATGCGTTTGGAGGATCTCAAGGACTTCATCGAATGCTATAATCCTAAGAACAGACACAAGCGAAAAGCAACCTTCGACGGCGATAAGAATCCGGACGGTCGCTGGCGCAAGTACACCTACGACGAAATCGTCAGCCGGGACAAAACGAGTCTCGACATCACCTGGCTGAAGGACAAGAGTCTGACCGACTTGGATTCGCTGCCTGATCCAGATGTCCTCGCCGAAGACATCATCGAGAACCTTGAAGCGGGGTTGGAGAGCTTCCGGGCAATCATGGTGGAGATCAATGGGAAGAAGTAGAAGAACCACGCATCGCTTCAAGCTCAGGTTCCCCGAACGTGACATTGCAACGTGGGCTTCCCGCTATGACTACCCACCCGACCCAACCATTGAGAAGGAGATTGTTCCTCGCGTCAAGGAAGCCCGATACTTGACAAAACCCGATTTCCTGACTCTCTGCCGCTGGAAAACTCCGCGCTCGCAGCCTCGCTGTGCCAGCAACTCAGAGGAATTCATCGAAGCGGTAAGCAGAGTTGCTCTCTCAACTCCGAACGAGCGGTTGCGCATCGAGATCTGGACACTCCTGAATGGCGTGAACTGGCCGACCGCAAGCACGCTCTTGTTCTGGCTTCACACAGAAGAATATCCCATTCTCGACTTCCGGGCATTGTGGTCCTTGGGATACGCCAAGCCGCCAAAGTATGATTTTTCCTTTTTGGTCCGCATACGTCGATTTCTGTCGAACACTTGCATGCAAGTGTGGCGTTAAGGAGGGCACATGAAACTCAAGGAAGTGAAAGCAGCGGGCGGGAAACTCACCCGCAGCAAACAACTTCTCTTGCAGAAGATGGCAAAGGGTATTGGGAAACGTTCGAACTGCTTTGTACTGTTTTCCGGTGAGAATCGACAGGGCAAGATGACTGCCGCAGCAGTGATGGCGAAGGAACGGGACATGAATGTCTTTCGCGTGGACACCTCGTCTGTCGTAAGCAAGTACATCGGTGAAACGGAGAAGAACCTTCGAAGACTGTTCGATCAGGCGGAAAGGAGCGGAGCGATCCTCTTCTTTGATGAAGCCGATGCGCTGTTCGGCAAAAGAACCACCGTGAAGGATAGTCACGATCGGTACGCCAACATGGAGATCAACTATCTGCTGAAGCGGATGGAATCGTTTAGGGGAGTGGCGATCCTTGCGACAAACAGCAAAAGCAATATCGACCCTGCGTTTCTCCGGCGTTTCCGCTTTGTGGTGGAGTTCAGGAAGTTGAAGAAACGGAAGGTCGCTGCTCGCACCGCACGGGCGCCAGTAATTCCCCTCTCCGGAAGGTGAACTTCGATTTGTTTGTCCCGGTTGCAGTTCCGCCCAGATAATATCACGGAGACCCTGATCGCGTTCCGCGGTCCACAATCGTTGGCAGGATCCGTGTCACCCTACGATGTTACTTTCTTTCCGTTTCGCCGGTACATGCAGGCTTCTATTTGCCACCTGCCCAATATTGCACACCGCTGTAGCAGTTGTTGTAAACCCGCCATGCAAAATCTTACCGCTTCTACGAACGAGTTTACGGCGAAGACGTTGGCACACCTTCTGATTATGATGAAACAGCAGTAACACTTGTTCTTTGAACACGAAGTAGAGCGGGGGAGAGAGGTATTGTAGCGGAAGTTGGAAATATTGAATACCCGGCAACGGGTTATAACTAACCAACAAACAAACAACAATACAAAGGGGGTGCCCAATGGCACAACTCAAGTTACACGCAGTGGTTGAGAGTCTCCGCGGTGGAATCGGAGACCTCGTGTTCAAATCCGTGAACGGCAGGGCGTACGTTGCCCGAAAGTCGGGCAAGACGCCAAAGCCGCCTACGACAGCCCAGCAGCAACAACGCGACGAGTTCACGCTCGCGACCGCGTACGGCAAAGCCGTCCTTGCCGATCCTCAGGCGCACGCGGACTACAAGTCGGTCGCTGCTGCCAAAGGAATTCCCACCTACAGCTTCGCCGTTGGCGACTACATGAACGCTCCAAAGGTCCACGAGATCGATCTGAGCCAATACAACCGTCAGACGGGGGACAAGATTTATGTCCGTGCGACCGACGAGCTTGAGGTGACAGCGGTAGAGGTGACGATCAGGAACGGGCAGGTTGTCGAGAGCGGCGCTGCTGTGAAGTCCGGCGATGCACTCGGTCGGTGGGTGTACACGGCAACAGCGAACGTCGATCCCGGTGCAACGCTGACCGTTGAAGCGACAGCAACGGGTCGTCCCGGCAACAAGGGAACGAAAACGGAAACCGTGCAGTAGGTTCAGCGCGGCGTACCACTGTGCACACAACGCCGCGATAGCTGAGTCCAAAACACAAGAACACATAGACGTAACACAATGCAAACGGCGCCATGAAATGCCCTGTCTTCGTACGGGGCATTTCTCTTTGCGGGACAACGAGATGCAGTTTTATATTTGGGGTGTGCAGTAAGCCGGGCTACAGATTGGCTTTGTCGGCCCTTCTTAGGCAAGACCTTGCTTGAATTGTCAGGAAAACCGAAGTCCCGTGTAAGGAATTTCGAAGTCCAAAATCAGGGATTTCCCTACAGACAAGCATGAAGGGATTCTGTATATTGGGCGCACATTCGAGCGCTCGCCGCGAGACGTGAACGGGACAAATACCTGTGCCCGACGTTCACCTGTCACGCATCAATTCTTGTTCAAAGCTTCCATTGATGAATCGGGATCTCGTTCGCGTCTCTTGCGCCTCCGGGGGAGTGTGGACCGATTCATGATGGCGAAGTTAGACTATCGGGTATAGGAAGCAGATATGAGTAATCGGCACAATTGACAGATATTACGGACGTTTTCCGTACTGCACAATGTGTGACAAGCCCGATAGCTTTCCGCGTGATTATTGAGTATACTGGCCTGAGTTCATTCTCAGAGGCCGTTCATCCAGCAGGATGAGCGGCCTTTTTGTTTTCAGGTACAAGAGAAGAGCATTCGTATGAAGACGACATTATTAGCGTTACTGTTTTGCTTAACAAACATAGTCTACTCACAATGGGAGCAGGTCAACAACGGGTTGTCGAGCTTGAATGTGTCGGCACTTGCTGTTGGCCCGAACGGGAGCGGCGGCACTCATTTGTATGCCTGCGGCTACCGGGTTTCACTTTCAACAGACAATGGCCTGAACTGGGCGACGGTGAACACGGGATTACCGGACTTCCCGCAGCGTGCGATTGTGATAGCAGGCTCAACCGTTTTTGTCGGAACCGGAGGGGGGGTCTACCGTTCGACCGACAATGGGGGGAGTTGGACTATTGCCAATTCCGGTCTGGAGGGAAGCCACGTGTACAATTTCGCCGTGAGCGGGACTCTTGTATTTGCCGGCACAAATGGCAACGGGATCTTTCGTTCCACAAACAACGGCACGAGTTGGACGGCAATGAACTCCGGGTTAACGCATACAGGTGTTACAGGTATTGCTGTAAGGCAGAACGGTACGGGGGGAATAGACCTCTTCGCAGCAACAGTTGGGGGTGTTTTCTATTCTGCCGACAGCGGCGCAAACTGGACGGCCGTGAATACTGGCTTGACCACTCCCTATATCAGGTCGATTGCGATTTGCGGGACCAACATCTTTGCAGGTACTGATGCCAACGGCGTCTTTCTTTCGACCAACACCGGCTCAAGTTGGACGGAAGCCAATACAGGATTGCCGGCGTCTGCGCGTGTGTTTGCACTCACTGTCAATGGCTCAAACATCTTTGCCGGACTGTACGGGGCTGGGGTCTTTTTTTCCACCGACAACGGAGCGAACTGGACTGTCTGCAATACGGGTCTGGGAGGGACTCCGGGAAAACTCATCAATTGCGGAACATATCTTTATCTCGCTGACGCAGGCGCTTTTCCAACCGGTGTTTGGCGCAGGTTGGTGTCTGATGCACTTCCTGTTCAGCTCGCCATGTTTACAGGATCGCTGGTTCCTCCGAATGGGGTTCGCTTGGATTGGACGACTCTCTCCGAGATCAATAACTATGGATTTGAGGTACAGAAATCCACGTCAGCGCAAGAAGGCTACAGCACGCTGCACAACAGCTTCATTCCCGGGCATGGCACAACGAACGAACCGCGGCACTACACATGGACAGATTCATCGGCCACCGCGGGATCATGGTACTATCGGCTGAAACAGATCGATCTTGACGGCACAGTACACTACAGCGAGGGCATCAGAGTTGATGTTCTCACGAGTGTCGAGGAAAACACTTTACCGAGGGCGTTCAGTTTGTTACAGAACTATCCCAACCCGTTCAATCCGACGACAACTATCAAATTCCAAATCCCAAGCACCAGCCATGTGACGCTGAAGGTGTATGATGTTCTTGGACGTGAGGTAGCGACGCTGGCAGATGAGGTTCAGGAGGCGGGATACAAGTCGGTAACGTTTGATGCTTCCGGACTCTCGAGCGGCGTGTATGTGTACCGGTTGCAGGCGGGAGGATTTGCATCAGTGAGAAGAATGATCGTGTTGCGGTAGAGCTAAACGAAGAAGAACGGTCGTAATTCATCTTCGGGGACGTATTGGCTTGCTTGCCGAAAGATTGCTCGTACGGTACCTGCGTCGAGTTCTTTGTGTCGAGGGACCGTGAGTGTTTGGCGTTGTCCGCCGGTTGTGAGACGACGGAGTTTTACATGCGAGCCGCGTTGGGAGTGAAAGGCGAAACCGAAGGAGGCGAAATGATGTCGTTGCCCGAAAGTCTCTTCGGCTTAGACATAGGAAGGTTCGAATTCCATTGTTATCAGCAGCGTAGGATTCGGGGCGAGACCAAACTCGCTAAGGTCCTCTCCCTCTAAGTGTAAGGTAACGGCCTCGTTGAGGTTGCTGATGGTTTCATCCACGGTGGTTCCTTGAGTGACAACGTTGATTTCTTTGCACTCGGCAATGTAGTAGTCATCCCCCTTGCGGATGAATGCTTTTATCGTACGTTGGAGTTGTGCCATTGAGACTCCGGCCATGAATGATGAATCTGATTCTGCATCATACTATCGAATTGATGAGAAATAGTCAAGGTGTTCGATCTTCTCGATCGCGAAGTGGCAACGTTGGTAGATGAGGTTCAGGAGGCGGGATACAAGTCAGTGCAATGGGACGCGTCGGGCGTTTCGAGCGGCGTGTATTTGTACCAGATGAAATCCGGCAGTTTAGTCCAAACACGAAAACTCATGCTGATGAAGTAAGGGTCTTCGAAGGGGCGAACCCATCGGGTCGCCCCCGGTTCCGGCTTGCACCTTCACTTCCTATTCTGTATCTTTCTGCCAGCTTGATACATATCTCAACCGGTAGAGGAAGCGGAAACAGCCAACCAACCCCGCTGGAATCGCCGGTATTGCTTCACAAACATTCATTGGTGGTTTGGTCGCAACGGCAGATTGAACCTGCCGGCAATCCATTTCAGCGTTCTCAGAATAAAAATAAACCGCAATTGCGGATAATTCGTCATCTCAAGCCATTTTTTGGAAGGAGGTGGGGTACGTAAACTGCTGCATAGCGTGTTGACTGTTATGAGCACGTCAACGTGCATGTTTGATCATCTAACTACCACACACAAACACATTTGGAGTATGTTATGGAAGGTATTCTCCCCTTACTTATCCAGGTCGTGAGCGGCGCAGTCGGCGGCAATGTCGCCGGTAACATGATGAAGAAAAGTTCGTTGGGCACGCTCGGCAATTCCATTGCCGGAATTGTTGGCGGCGGATTGGGCGGTCAACTCTTAGGAATGTTGACAGGTGGTGCAGCCCCCGAAGCGAGCGGAATGGACCTCGGAGGCATTATCAGCAGTATCGCCGGCGGAGGTGTCGGTGGCGGCGTTCTGATGGCCATCATTGGCCTCATCAAGCAGGCAATGGCAAAGAAGTAAGAAACCAGGATTTGTACGAAACCAACCGCCTGTCCGTTGCATACGGGCAGGCGGATTTGTGTTTTTTGATACTCAACAAACGAACCGTCAACTATCGACCAACACCCACCAACTAATCGGGACGTCCGTTCCGGTCGTTGTCTTTGAAGCCTGCCGAGAACGAAGCCTTGATTGCGTCGTCAATTGTCTGTGCATTGCCCGGCACAGTCGGGTCGAGGGCCTGCCCGTTGCGGACAAACCACGAGTCCGGATTGACAACAAGCGTGACGTTTACGATTTCGTCATTCGTGACGGAAAGGGGAGTTGAAAGCCTGATTTCCTGACTGGCATTCTGCCGTGATTTGTACACGAAGGACTGCCCGTTGTACGTCCCACGAACTATTACCGAATATCGAAGCTGTCCGCCTTCTCCATCACGAAACTCCTGATCAGGAATCGGCTCGAAATCCTCGGGTTTGTGCAGGCGGAAGCGGATGCGGTCGTACTTCCCGATCGGCACGTTCGAGGCTGCAACCTGGTTGACAGAGCCGTTCAAGTTCAGCGTAACTGCAAACGGCCCCACCTTCACATCAACTCCGTTATCCGACGGGAATTGATGGAACCTGATGTTCTTCAAGAGAATCTTTGCCGACTCGATGGTGAGTGTGCCTCCCGTTTTCTGAACCGGAGACTGGCTTGCTATGCTGAACGAGAAGTTCGCCGGGTCTGTCGGCGACGTGACATTCTCCTTGCTGCAACCTGTGAACGCAATTGCTGCAAGCACGAGGGCGGAAACGATCTGCTTTTTCATGAGATGCTCCTTTATGATATGAGTGATGGTTGATTAGAATTGGTTGTGATCATCTCGTGTCTAATGTCGTGCCACCGTGTTCACATGAATTTCTTTGGAAAAAGCGGGAAAAAAGTGTTGAAGAAATCAACCGTGGGGCAGGATGGGGACGCTACTGCGTGGATTCGTAAGGGTAGATGTTGCGATGCCGGGTCAGTTTGCCTGGCGGATCTATGCTCGGGGTGGGAACAAAGAAAGCGAGGGGAGGAATCCCCCCGCTCTTGTTAGCACGAATTAACCACCGGCTGAAGGCGGAGGCATCGGTATGGAGGCATGATCCATGAGGAACACCATTTTCCCGTCTCGATTTGCCTTGACATCGGTGTATCTCCCCTCAATAACCATCTCAGGCTCAGTCATCGTGTATCGCCATTTACCCCACGTGATAACGACGTCGCCGGCCACTCTGTAGTTCGCGTCAGTCATTTCCAGCTTTCCTCTTACCGGAGAGGAAAAGTCCTTCACAAAACCTTCCTTCACAGCATCCCATCCCCGAAGTTCCATTTCTCCCGGTGGGAAGGAGATAACCTCCGGGCTGTTCCAATATGTTGAACTTGCCATCTCGACATCCCCGTTATTGTATGCGTCAAGCCACTTCGCATCCAACGCCTTCGCTTCGGCGATCATTTGCTCGGGAGATTCTCCCGGCGCTGCACATCCGATGAGCAGAGAGAAGAAGAAACTGCAAAGCAGAATCCGTTTCATTGGTTTTCCTCCAATAGTAGTTGAGAAAAGGTAAAGCAGTGAGTTAGTTATGAATCAGCAGCAATGATGAAGAATGCGGAAACGGTAATGACGAGTAGTTGAGAGTGCCAACAACGAAATAAGAGTTCTTTCGACGAAAGTCAAGCTTTTTCGTATTGAACTCTCCGCAGAACATGAATGTTGACTCATCAGAGAGATGTTTGTACCTTTTGGTACAAAAAATGGAGATTGCTGATGAGGTATGTTGTTCTTTGTGCGTGCGTTGCACTCACAGTAGCCGGATGTACAGTCAACCACAACGAAGTTATCGTCGATCCTTCTCAAATACCGGGTGGCGAGTATTCGTCGACAATTCAACCGATCTTCGACCGTGAGTGTGGCGGGTCGAGTTGCCACGGCGGCGGGCCGAGAGGATTTGCTGCAGGACTTGATCTGACGTCGTATGATGCAGTGATGCGTGGTTCCCGATTTGGGGCTGTGGTAGTTTCGGGGATGCCGTACATGAGCCATCTTGTTCAGACGATCAATCCGAACGATACTGTTTTGAGTCCCGTCTCTTCCGTTCAAATGCCCGCAAGCCGGAATCCACTTCCGTATGGTGACGTTCAGACGATTGTCCGTTGGATCCGAAATGGAGCGAGAAACGACAGGGGTGAGTTGCCTTTTGCCGATCCGCGTCCGAGAGGCAAAGTCTTTTTCACAAGCCAATTTGTTGATCTTCTCGGCGTGCTCGATAGGGAAACACACCTCGTTACCCGCTACGTTTCTGTAGGGAGAACGCTTCCGATAACAGGCGTGTTGGAAGCCCCTCACAATGTTGCGGTAGATGAGCAGGGAGTATACTACTACGTGACGATGATTCAGGGCGGGAAGCTGAAGAAATTCGAGGTTGCAACCAACCGGTTTGTCGGCGAAGTAAACGTGCCGGTGGCTCCAGCACACATCGTTCTGACGTCGGATGGGGCGAAGGCATACGTAACAGATTTTGATGTGTCGCAGGCCTCGGTCGGGCAGGTGTACGTCGTCAACACGGCTGCGATGTCCGTGACGAAAGTGATTCGCGGAGGTACGACGATGAAATCCACACACGCGGCCCGTCTCTCGCATGACGAGAAGTATCTCTACGTTGCCAGCAACGGGCGGGATATGCTTCATGTTATCAGCGTTGAGCGGGATTCTGTTGTTGCGGATATCCCGATTGCGTCGGATGTTCCGCCGTTCGGGTCGAATGTTCACAAGCCGTATCAGATTGCCGTCCGCAACGACGATCAGTTCATCTACACAACCCTAAACGGAACTGGCAGGGTAAGCATTATCCGCAGAACGGGTGATACGTTTTCGTTGGTGAGTGACACGATTCGGGTCGGCACAAATCCCCTGCAATGCGAAGTGACGAGAGACCAGCGGTTTTTGTATGTCTGCAACAGAGGATCGGGTACTGTATCGGTAATTGATGCACAGACGAACCAATTCTTCACCACTATTGTCGATGTTGGCCCGCAGCCGCACGGAATTGATATTTCCGAGGATAGCCGCACGGTGTATGTAACATGCGAGAACGTCAATGCCTCGGAGCCGCCTCATCATCCTGTTACAGGAAGTACAGCACCGGGATTCATAGCAATTATCGATGTGGGCCTGCAATCCGTAGTCAAGAAAGTAGAAGTCGGGGGATTTGCCGCAGGCGTCGCAGTCTATCCGGGGAAGGGGAATTGACATGAAGAAGATTGCCTTGTTCGCCGTTTTTTTATTAGCGATTTCTTGCAACGAAACGAACCATGTTGTAGCACCATTTGTGTCGCGAGTGTCACTCACAGTTGGAAACCTTCCACCAGTTGAGAACGCCCACTATGCGTTATGGGGAACATTTTTCAATTTCAGCAATTCAAACGGCGGTGATGGACCGCAGCACGAGGGTGAATTCGAGTTGTTCGGGGAGTTTACCGTTATGCCAGACGGCAGCTTGCGAAACTGGAATACGGGCAACGTACTGTTCGCTGTGCCCGAAGGACGAGACCCGCAACTGTTGAAGGACATTGTTGTTACGATTCAAAGCGGCCACCATCATACACTTGCCAAGGCAAGTGAGGACGAGCCCGGCCCCGTTATCATGGGGGGCGCATTCTACGGAACGGAATCCCATGCCTACGCCGACCTGTCAATGTCATATGCCGATGCCTTCAAATCCAATTTCTCTTTAGTGACGGGAAGGGCCACCATCGTTTGTCCGACATCGCCGTTGGATACCAATTCCGGAGTCTGGTTTGTTGAACCGGGCCCGCCGTACTCAGCAGGAATCAGAAACCTTCCGGCATTGCCGTCCGGTTGGCGATACCAGGGTTGGGTAATGCGTCCTGACATCGTAACGGGCATTTTCACATATTGGTCAACAGGCAGATTTTCGAGAGCCGATAGCGCCGATTTTGACGGCGCCGGGCCGAATAGCGGACTGGCCCCGCCGCTCAATTTTCCCGGTCAGGACTTCGTGCAAGGCTCGACAGTCTTCACGAACCTTCGATCAGGCGAATACTCGTTCATGGTGACCATTGAGCCCGTGCCCGATAATTCGCATGATCCGTTTTTCCTGAAGCTTCTTACGTCGGGCGCAAATGCCCCTGTCGGGCGAACGTACACGATGCAAAATGTCATTGCCACGAGCGCCCCGACAGGAAGAGTTGTTATCATCAGATAAATGAATGCAGGTAGCACAATCTATAATGAAGAACATCTCGAGTTACGGATTTTTCCCTCAACGTCAACACTTTCCGATTCATCACAAAGCAAAGATACTCGCAGGGGCAATTTTTGCATCTTTTGTCATTGCGGCAAAGGCTGACGCCCAGTTCGAGGGAGTGGTGGAAAGCAAGAACATTTCAACAAACGAATTCGGCAGTCCGCAGGAATTTGTGATGACGATGTGGATCAAGAAAGATATGGTGAAGATCGAAACCCGAAGCGAAACTTTCAGCTCGACTATGATCTATCGGACGGACAAGCGGCGTATCTGGATGCTCAATGCCGACGACAAGTCGTATTTTGAGATTTCACAGGATGAGAAGCCTCAGGAAATGATCGCCCCCGGCGGCACAACGGCGAAGTATTCCATTGACCGGACAGGCAAAACCAGAACCATTGCGGGCTTTCGATGCGAGCAGTTCATTATCGAGAGGGAAACCGAGCGGACGGAATTGTGGGGGACGAAGAGTTTGAGCCATCTCGTCACTACTCTTTCGAAAGCGCTGGGTCAGGAGCATGCCGAGGCAACCGAAGGCGCTACCGCAGAAGTGATGAAAATGGGAATCTACCCCCTCGCTTCGGCCACGAAAATCGACGGCGTTCTGGCCGAATCGCAGGAAGTGACCCGAATAGAAGAGAAGAAACTCGACCCCTCAATCTTTGATTTGCCTGCCGGCTACAAGAAGCAGAAATCCGTTGAGTTTTTCGACCCGGGGGGAGAGGAGAAGAAATAGAAAAGGCTAACAAGACTGTTAGCCTTTCTGTACCAAAGGAGGGACTCCCCGAACGCGGAGCGTTCGGGGTAAACGAACCTTTACCCCGACTTTGTCGGGGCTCACCCGGTTTAGGATGTTTTTGATAAGATGACCTGATCGAGAAACCTGTGGCCGGGGCCGCTTTTTAGGCATCGCTCTCTCTGTCTGGCTTCGGAACGTGTTGGGACTTGTTCAGAGTAGACAAGTATAAAAGGGCGGCGGTGACGGGTAGAAAACGTTTTTCCGGAATCGTGCTCATTGATCCGACGCTCAATATCTGATGTCATTCCGATGTAGAGTTTATTGTCCCTAAGCGATCGAAGAACGTAGACGGTATAGAGGGCTGTCATCTGCGGGTTGCTGAGAGGGATTGGGTCTTGCCACGACGACGCTCCGTCCCGACGTTGGTCGGGAGGGCTTCTCGAACTTTCTGTACCAAAGGAGGGACTCGAACCCTCACCCGGTGTAAGCCGGACTGGATTTTGAGTCCAGCGCGTCTACCAATTCCGCCACTTTGGCATTGAGTTGAACACAATATAAACTTTTCGGCCGGGAAAAACAATTTGCTCGTCTTTGCTACGAAACCTCTTTCATGTATATTTCTTCACGATGAGCAAACGGTTTCCCATAATTCCGGTGGCAATCTTCCTCGCTGCAGCATCGTTTGCTCAAGAAGCTTCCGCACCGGCTCTTCCCACTGCTGTACACTCGTTTAGTCTCACGCCATCCAACAGGGATTCCGTCTTTCAACTTCCGCATCAGTTCATTACAACATTCGGCGACAGCGTTGTGCTGGATTCAACCCGGACGCTTGTCAGAGATGTTGAGTATAGAATTGATAATCGATACGGACGAATCGCGTTCGATTCGACATTTGTCAGCTCCCTTGAACCGGATGCTTCCTACACGATCACGGTGTATTACGGCTATTTGCCATTCCGATTTCAGGATTCGTACTACCGGCGTAAGTTGGTTGTTTTGAAGGATTCGGTTGGAAGGGACACGTTGCGGATTTCCCGACCGCGTTCGTCGTTCGGACTTGACGACATTTTCGGGCAGAATCTGCAAAAAAGCGGGAGCATCGTGCGTGGATTTACAGTCGGCTCGAATCGTGATTTCTCGCTAAATAGCGGGCTCCGCCTACAACTTGCCGGCAAACTCACCGACGATATCGAAGTCGTTGCGGCCCTGACCGACGAGAACACGCCAATCCAGCCCGAAGGAACAACGCAGACACTGCAGGAATTTGATAAAGTGTTTGTTGAACTACGCAGCAACGACGCGTCTGCAACACTCGGTGATTTCAACCTCGAACTTGCCGGAACGGAATTTGCGCGCCTGAGTCGCAAGTTGCAGGGTGCCAAGGTGGATGCAAACTATCGTCTCGGATTTGCTGGTGGGTCGTCACTTCTCTCCGCCGCAACAACACGCGGCAAATTCAATACAAATCAATTTCAGGGACTTGAAGCGGTTCAAGGTCCGTACCGGTTGGTGGGAAAGAACAACGAACGGCAAATCATCATAATAGCCGGAACCGAGCGTGTGTACATCAACGGCGAGTTGCAAACCCGCGGGGAAACCAATGATTACACAATCGATTATTCCAACGGAGAAGTCACATTCACACCGCGCCGGCTCATCACTTCTGCCTCACGCATAACAATTGACTTTGAGTATTCTGACAGGCAATACTCCCGATCGCTTCTTGCCGGACAAAATTCATCACGATTCTTCAACGATAAGGCAACATTCACGTTTTCGTATCTCCGTGAAGCAGATGATCCCGACTCTCCGATTGACTTCTCGCTGACAGACAGTTCACGGGCCATTCTTCAAGCTGCCGGTGATGATCAGTCGAAAGCAGTTCTCAGCGGTGTTACACAGGTGGATTCCAACGGATATTATGTGCCTGACAGTACCCTCATCGGTGGTACGTTGTATCACCATTTCAGATATGCGCCCGGACGGGATGCGCAGTATGTAATCACCTTCTCTCGTGTCGGAGCAGGGCAGGGAGAATACGTCAGACAGTCAGTCGGTGTGTTTGAATGGCGGGGACCGGGACTTGGCGATTATCTTCCGGTCAGGTTTCTTGCGTTGCCGACTTCCTCGCAGGTAATCGACTTTCAGCTTGAGGTTGCTCCAACATCGGATTTCCGGATTACTGGAGAATACGGCGCAAGCAGCTACGATGCGAACCGGCTTTCGACGCTCGGTGACGGAGACAATGCAGGCCACGCACTGAAGTTCGAAGCGGCCTATGCTCCGAAAGATGTGACTATCGGAGGATCGAACATCGGCTCGTTTGACATGCGTGTTCGGGAACGGTATGTGAACAGAAGATTCGTTCCGGTTGACAGGGCAAACGACATCGAATTCAACAGAAAATGGGGTATCGAATCTCTCACCCAATCAAATGAGGAGATTCAGGAAGGATTTCTTCGCTATTCTCCAACAAACGCAGTTTCGGTCGGGACAGGATACGGGAAGATCGTGCGAGGCGAAGCATTACGAACAATTCGGAATGATGCGACTTTTTCGATGCGGGGAGATTCGCTGCCGACGGTTCAGTATTTCCTCGAAAGTGTGCGGACAAGGGAAGCACCTACAGACAACTACAGTTCCTGGCTGAGACAAAACGGAAGTTTCGAATACAAGTGGAACGGCATCATTCCCACATTCAGATATGAAAATGAGAACAGGAAAATCAAGTACTTGTCAAGAGACTCGCTCAAAGCGGGAAGCTTTGCATTTAATGTTTTCGCTCCCGGCTTTCGGATTCCGGATTTGTGGAAGATGTCTTTGTCGACTCAGTTTGAGTGGCGGAATGAGGATGCGTTCAGTGCAGGCAGTCTGATTCGGGAATCGAGGTCATTTACACACTCATATGCGTGGAAGCTTTCGGAATGGAACTCGCTTTCTTCTTCGCTTGATGTAACTTTCAGAAACAAGAAATACACTCCGACCTTTAAGTCATTGGGAAACAACGACATAAGCACAGTTCTCGTCCGCAATCAAAGCCGTTTCACGCCATTCAACAGAGGAATCGAAACCGACCTCTTTTATGAAGTGGCAACCCAGCGGTCATCACGTCTTGAGCGCGTGTTCGTCAGGGTAGCGGTCGGAACAGGAAACTATAAGTATCTCGGCGATCTGAACAACAATGGCGTTGCAGATGAAAGCGAGTTTGTGCTGACACGATTCGACGGCGACTACATAGCCATTACAGTCCCATCCGACCAACTCTATCCTGTCATTGATCTGAAGACAAGCGTCAGGCTTCGCATCACGCCCGCCCGATTCATCTCTTCTTCAGGAACGGTTTGGGGTGATCTGTTGAATGCCGTTACAAGCGAGACTTACGTGCGTGTTGAAGAAAAAAGCAGTGAACCTGACCTGAAGAAAATCTATCTTCTCCATTTCAGCCGATTTCAATCCGATTCCACGATTGCGGGATCGACATATTTTACTGAAGATGTAAACTTCTTCGAAGGACGCCCCGAGTTCAATGCGCGTCTCCGATTCTCGCAACGCAAAGGTTTGGCGAAGTTTGCTTCAAGCAGTTCAAGCGGAATACAAGAGCGTAATTTTACACGAGAGCGTTCACTGCGTCTGCGATGGCAACTTGTTGCGGAAATCGCCAATCAAATTGACCTTGTAAACCGCAATGACCGTGTGAGCAGCACGGAAGGCAGCAGCAGGTTGAGAGATATCGAGTCGAACACAATGGCATTCGATCTGTCGTACCGGCCGTACCAGCATGTCGAGACAGGCATGAAGTTCGAGGTTGGAAAATCCACTGATAAGCATCTTTCACCGGCGGTGAATGCGAACCTGAATACCCAGTCAATGCGTCTTGTGTATGCGTTTCAAGGAGCAGGACAGGCTCGCGTTGAAGCGTCGCGTGAAGAAATTCTGTTAAGCAGAACAACCGACATACTCCCGTTTGAACTGACGGGCGGACGTGTTCCCGGAAAAACATATCTGTGGCGGGCAGCGTTCGATTATCGTGTGACACATTTCATTCAAGCGACGTTGAACTATGATGGTCGGACGGGAGGAGGGAGACCTCCCGTTCACACGGCGCGTGCCGAAGTACGCGCATTCTTCTGATTCAAAATGTTTTTTGAGTGAACACGAAAGAATCAGAATTTCTTCTTGCATTTTTTGAAAGCCTTCGTTATACTCAATTCGCATCTTCTGAACCCGGTGCCCTCACGTTCCCCAACAATTCAACGCTACTGCTCCTCATGGTATATTGCACATCCTTTGAATCCAAAATTGGACTCATTTACGTCGCTTCGACGGAAAAGGGGACGTGCAAGATCAGTGTGCCGCGGCAAAACAGGAAAGATTTCTTCGGCTGGTTGCACGAGAATTTCGACAACAATGAAGTGCTCGATAACAAGTCACGCAACAAAGAAGCCATCGACCAACTGAACCGGTACTTCAATGGCAAGCTCGCAAAGTTCACGCTCCCCATCGACCTGCTCGGCTCGCCGTTCCAGCTTCGTGTGTGGAAAGAACTCAACAAGATACCCTATGGCACGACAATAACATACAAGCAGCTTGCGAAACGGATCGGCACAAGCCGCGGCTTTCAGGCCGTGGGTCGCGCAAACGCAGCGAACCCGCTTCCCATAGTGATCCCGTGTCATCGCGTTGTCGGAGCAGACGGTTCGCTCGTTGGTTACTCTGCGGGAGTCAAGACGAAAGAATTTCTCCTCAAGCTTGAAGGGGCATTGATGATCTGACGAATGCGTTGATCAACGACAGGCAAAGGGAACTGCAACAGAGTTCCCTTTTTCTTTTTCTGCTACCCATGACTCTGATTGATTACAGCGTTGAATTTCGTTATCATCTCTAAGAAAGTTCAGCCACGGAGTCACAGAGACATCTCTGCAACGAGTCTCGTTACAGTACGTATCTATTGATTGTTGTCGGATGCAAGCATTTCTCGAAGCACTTAATCCCGTTCAACGCGAGGCGGCTACCACCATTGACGGCCCGGTGATGATTGTTGCCGGCGCCGGCAGCGGAAAGACACGTGTCTTGACATATCGTACCGCATACATCCTTTCGCAAGGCAAACGTGCCGAGTCTATTCTCGCCCTCACGTTCACCAACAAAGCTGCGAACGAAATGAAGGAGCGAATCATTTCGTTGGTGGGTCCCGAAAGCCGCGGCATCTGGATGGGAACGTTCCATTCGATTTTTGCGCGCATTCTTCGCTTCGAGGCCGAGCATCTCGGCTACGAGCGCAACTTCTCCATCTATGACACGGACGATTCGCAGCAGATGGTGAAGAGTATCATGAATTCGCTCAACATCTCCCAACAGCAATATCCCCCGAACGGCATCCGGTCGCGCATCAGCAATGCAAAAAATCAAATGATGACGGCGAAGCAATTCAAAGCGGCTGCCGCTGATCCGCTGCTGGAGAAAACTGCTTTTGTGTATGAAGAGTATGAAAAGCGCTTGCGGCAAAACAATGCAATGGACTTCGACGATTTGTTGCTGAAGCCGTTGGAGCTGTTTCAGAGACACAAGGAAATTCTTCAACGCTATCAGTGGAGATTCCGTTATTTGATGGTTGACGAGTACCAGGATACGAACCGTGTGCAGTACATGCTCATCAACGAGCTGGCGAGTCTCGGGAGAAACGTCTGCGTTGTCGGGGATGATGCGCAAAGCATCTATGCATTCCGCGGCGCCGATATCAGGAACATTCTCGATTTCGAAAAAGATTATCCCGAAGCAAAGGTGTTCCGGCTTGAGCAGAATTACCGCTCGACGAAAACGATTCTTGCCGCTGCGGATTCGGTTATCAAAAGAAACGTTGACCAGATCGAGAAAACTCTTTGGACTGATAACGATGAGGGAGAGCCTGTCACACTCATTATTGCCGACGACGACAGGGAAGAGGGCTTCAAGGTTGTTCAAAAGATAGAGGAAGAAAGCCATAAACGTAAGCTTGATTTGAAGGATTTTGCCGTTTTGTACCGCACGAATGCGCAATCCCGCTCTATCGAAGATGCCCTGCGACGCAACGGAATTCCCTACATAATAGTAGGAGGTGTCGCCTTCTATAAACGCAAGGAAATCAAGGACGTCCTTGCGTATCTGAGGGTTGTTGCCAACCCGAAGGATTCGGAGAGCATCCTACGTATCATCAATTATCCGGGCCGCGGTATTGGCGAGACGACAGTCGAAAAGATCCAGGCGTTTTGCCGGGAACATTCACTTTCGCTGTTTGACGCATTGGCTTCAGAGAGTCTTGGCGATGCAGTTCCCGAGCGAACCCTGAAGTCCGTGCGCAAGTTTTCCGAGATGCTGAGAAAGTATATTGCACTGAAAGACGAGCTTAGCGTAAGCGAGTTGGCTCGCATGCTTGTCGATGAGATAGGCATTCTTCAAGACTTCAAAGATGAGAATACGGTGGAATCCCTTGCACGGCGCGAGAACGTGCTGGAACTCCTATCGGCGCTGACCGAGTTCAACGACCTGCGACCTGATGCGGGACTTGATGGATTTTTAGAGGAGGTGTCACTCGTGTCCGATGTCGATCAGGCTGAGTTCGGGCGAAATGCCGTGACGATCATGACGCTGCACGCGGCAAAGGGATTGGAGTTTCCCGTTGTGTTCATTACAGGATTGGAAGAAGGATTGTTCCCGTTGTCCAACTCGATGCTCGATAAAAAGGAATTGGAAGAAGAACGCAGATTGTTCTATGTCGGCATTACCCGCTCGATGAAGAAACTGTCTCTTCTGTATGCGCTGACCCGGTACCGGTTCGGCGAGTTCAGCTATTCGGTCAGGTCGAGGTTCCTGGATGAGATTGATGAGGCGCTTGTCGTGACGGAAGGGAATTCACGCCTTGCATCCTTGTCGCCTTCCGCACCTCGTGAAGTACGCAAGCCGTTTACGCAATTCAAGAAGAAGAACGACGACGTGAACAAATACTTTACCGACACGATGCCGGATTATGAAAACGAGTCCCAGATAGGCCCGGCAGCAAGGCATAAGGTTGGTTCCCGCGTAATTCATGAAGCATTCGGGAAGGGCCGCATTCTTGCTATCGACGGACGCGGCGACAATGCACGGGCCGTTGTTGATTTCGAGTCAGTCGGCAAAAAGAACCTGATGCTGAAGTTCGCGAACCTGCGGTCTGCGTGAGATCGGCTCCTCTCACGATGAGGACAACACAATGGTAGAATCCGTCATCAAGGTTGTCAAATTCTTCCTGCGCTATCTTGAAACCGCCTGGTTTTACACGCGGCGCATCGGCAAGAAATTGTTCGGCGAAGACATTCTGTTTCTTGCTTCCGGTCTGGCGTTCAACGGCATACTTACCATGATTCCGCTGATGCTGCTGACCGCTTCTGCTCTCGGTGTTTTCCTGAGTTCCTCTCAAGTGGCAATAGGACAACTCAACGATATTCTCGATGCCATATTCCCGCCCCAGCCGTTTGCAATCAGCATCAAGCAATCCATTCTTGCTGTTATCGAAGACATTGTTGCATACCGGCGTTCGATTGGAATTTTCGGAGCGATCGTATTGCTGTGGACAGCCACGTCGCTGTTTGATGCGTTGCGAAGCGTCCTCCATCGCATATTTCACCTGAAGCGAACGAGGGGACTCCTTGTCAGTCTTCTGCACGATGTCGTGTTTGTATTTCTGGTGTTTCTCCTTTTCGTAACGTCGAACGTTTTCATCTGGATGCTCTCGTTTATCAAAACAATCGGAGAAACGGTGCCTGCCCTTCATGCGCTTGCCCGGATTGATCTTGGCACAACGCTTCCGACTATTGTTGTTGTGTTACTCACGGCGGTGATGTTCTACATTATCTATCGCTACATACCTGACACGAAGCCTCCCCGGCTTGCGGGCATCATCGCAACAATCACCACAACGTTACTGTGGGTTGTGTCGGGGAAACTGTTTGCCCTCTACCTCTCCCAATTCTCGGCAATCGGTACAATCTACGGTCCGTATGCGTTCATTCTCGTGCTGCTCATCTGGATTTACTATTCAAGCATCATTTTCGTTATTGGGGCTATTGTGGGGCAGGCGTATTGGGAGAGGGCAAAGCTGAAAGAAGCCGGAAAACTTCGCCGCTGGGTGGACATCGAGGAATAGGTGCCGGCCTATTTTTGTTGACATTCTACGCAGTCTTCTTTATATTCGTCACAGGTTCCTGCGCTGGTTAAGCATGGAACTTCCAGTTCTCAGATTCCCACTCCCAAACATAGAACGCATCTGCAATGAAGACCATGAGTCGTTGTCAGATAGTTTGTCTGTTGCTTGTTGTACTTCTGTTCACGCCAAAGGCTTACACGCAATCGAGCGCCATTACTCAACTCAAGCTTGACGGGTTGGATGGCTCGCGCTCGGTTCTTTCGGAATATCTGAAGAAGGGGCCCATTTACATGAACTTCTGGGCTCTATGGTGTGAACCCTGCAAACTCGAACTCCGCGCCTTGAAGAACTTCGCGAAGGAGCACGAAGGCGCACCGTTTACCATTCTTGCCGTAAACCTCGACAGCCCGAAGAGTCTTGCAAAAGTGAAATCGTACGTTCGATCGCAGAGTTATCCTTTTCCGGTAATGGTCGATCCGAACTCACAGGTGTTTCAGGCGCTGAACGGCCAGAATCTTCCGTTCGCGGTCTTGATCGACAAGTCGGGGAAGGTTGTTTCAACACGCACCGGTTTTCTGCCCGGTGATGAAAAGGAAATTGCAGACGAGATTCTCAAACTCAGTATGATGAAAGAATAATGGAGCCATTTATTGCGTAAACTGTTACTACTGCTATTTCTTCCGGCTTCACTGACAGCACAATCAAATCTCGACTATTCGGTAAGTAACTATCTCCGCTACGGAAGCGGCGATGAACGTGTAGGCACTGTTTCCCAGCGGCGTGACTATTTCGAGAACCTGACCGAGGCGAAGATTTCGATGTCCGATTTCCTTATCGGTTTCCGGCTGTTGCACGATGCGCCGCCTGAGTTCGGTTCCGAATTCTCGGGAATCAAGAAGCGCTACCTCGAATTCAGGAAGGATGATTTCTACATCCGAGCCGGTGATTCCTATACGCTGTACGGGCGGGGACTCGCGTTGAACTTGTTCGAAAGCAGGCCGCTTGCCTATGATACGGGACTTGATGGTGTGAAGATGGAATATTCCAACGACAAGATAAAAGCCGGTATCACTGCGGGCGATGTCCGCTATCTCGACATTCTGGATCTGAGTCGCGTTGAAGAGTATCGTTTGCGAGCGGGGACGGTTGAGGTGAATCCGTTCCCGTATCTTGGATTCGGGTTTACTGTTGCATCAGGAAAATCGAGATTTCCGCCGCCGGCGTTTCCCGATATGTATGCGCAGTTTGACATACCTGAATACTCGGTCAAAGGCTCGTATGCCGGCTTCGATTTCTATGCCTCGTATGCTGAGAAGCGAACCACCGTGTACGGCGACACAAACGGCACGCATCGGGGGACAGGATTCTACGGATCGCTTTCCTATTCGGAAGAATCCTTCGGTGTGACGGTAGAGTACAAAGACTACAGGTTCGGCATTACCGACCCGATCAACCGCGACAACCGCAACCGGGCACATAAAGCCTTTGCCTTCCAGAATGCGCCGATTGTGCACAAGGAGCATACATTCACACTTCTCTCCCGCTATCCTCATGTTATTGATTTCAACGACGAAGTCGGATTTCAAGTGGATGTGTTCTACACGCCACTTGAGCGGTTGACTGGCTCATTGAATTTCTCCGCTTCCAGCCGGCATTACAGTTTTGATTCGGTTGGCGTACGAAGTATCTTCGGCGTTCCGTTTCCCTTGTACGGGTCGATGCCGAGAAACACCTCATTCCTGCCGAGCTTCGACAGGCAATACTCTCCGTTCTGGGAAGTGTACACGGACGTTCAGTACTATCTTGATGAAGGAGGAACAGACTACGTGCTGGTCGGTTTGAACCGGAGGTCGGAAGATTTGGCCGAACTGTATCCACTACCCGGAAACCGGAAAGGCGTTATCGAGTCCCGGCGGCTGACGGCAATTCCTGTTTCGGTACAGTACACTGTAGCGGATGAATGGGTGTTGAAGTTTGTTTCCGAGCGGCAATGGGTGTATGACGATGCAAACCCGTCGAAGCGGAGATTCTACAACCATTTGCTTTCGCTCGGCGTTGCCCGGTCTCCGGATTTCGCCGTAACGGTTCGCTACGAATTCACAACAGACGAAAAGACCAACGACGGACGAAAGAACTGGACAGCTATTGACGCTTCGTACAGATACAGCAATAATCATACTCTAACACTTACAGTTGGGGGAGACCGGGGAGGGCAAATCTGTGCGAACGGAGTATGCCGCGTTGTGAACCCGTTTTATGGGGTTAGGGCAACGATACTAAGTTATATATAGGGCGTGTGCTTTTCACTGCATTACTTACAAATCTATGGAGGCCTTATGATAGTAAGGAAATCCATTGTCGCAATTTTTCTTTGTTTTTTTGTCTCGCTCAGTTGCAGTATCAATGAGAATGATGTGGTCGCGCCCGTGCCAGAACCCATCCAGGAAACCCTTGGGAAAGGTAACGACGATCCGGAATGTCACGGAGAAATTTGGGGATTCAACTTGACAGACGCGGCCCGCATCGAGGGGGGGTATCCAAATGTTCAGTTCAACATGTGGTGGGTAATTGGCTGCGACGTAGGGCTAATCTATGGATATACATTCGACATAGAGAGAATCAGTCCAGACCCTGCATCAATTCTGGTTGAAGAATTTGTAGTCCCCCATGGTCGTTGCGATCCATGCCTCTATTTTCATTCTTTTGTTCTGCCAATTCAGGATCCCAACCCGAAGATGGTTGAGACTTATAGGATCAGACTTATTCAGACTTGGTTAAGCGGCCAACAAGATGTGACCGACTGGATTCAATTCACTCTTTAGAAAAAGAATCAATAAAAAGGGAGGTAGCTATGTTCATAAGAAATCTAATTGCTTTCTGCATAGTGTCTGTCTTTGTCTTGTCAAGCGCAGCCAATGCAGGCCCGCGGAAGGTCCTTGCAGAGCTCATGACAAGTACAACTTGTTCTCCATGCTATGCCCCGGATGTCTTTTACTTCCAGCAATGGCTTCCTAATTACGGTGGAAGTTCGATGATTGCCACGATTGCATACCATACTTGGATTCCGTCCGTTGGAGACCCTATGTATGGCGCAAATCCCACGCCTGTACAGAATAGGTACGCGTATTATTCAAGCCAGTTCTATGCTCCCCGGATGTTTGTTGATGGATTTATTGATGCAACCCAAAATTATCCGACTTGGCCTGGGACGATCGAACCACGATTTCTCGACTTTAGTCCCATTAGTATCACACTCACTGGAACACGCTCGGGGAATACGCTTCAAATGAATGCGGCAATTATGGCTGAGCAAAATGTAAATTCGTCCAATTGGCGTGTGCATTGGGTTATCGTTGAATCTGGAATCAGCGCGCCCCAAAATTCGCCGAACGGATATGTCCCATTCGTTCATGAGTACGCGTTCCGGGAATTCTATCCTGGTGTAAATGGCACGCCGATTACCATTTCGCAGGGACAGACGGTGAATATGCCACAGACGATCGCTCTGAACGCAAATTGGAATGCCTCGCATTGCCGCGTGATCGTATTCGTTCAGGATAATACGAACAAGAAAGTCCAGAACGTCGAGTACATGGAAGTCCCCGAAATTCCGACCAGTGTGGGCAATCCGTCAAATCAAATCCCGACGCCATTCGCCATCTCCCAAAATTATCCCAATCCGTTTAACCCGACGACACAGTTTGACTATGCGGTGAGCAGCCGTTCATTCGTCTCGATCACTGTGTACGACCTGCTCGGCCGTGAAGTGAAATCACTTGTGTCGGATGAGAAAGCCGCCGGCGTGTACAAAGCGGAATGGGACGGAACGGATAATGCAGGCACAGTACTGCCCAGCGGCATGTATCTCTACCGCATGACGGCGGGCAATTTTGCCGAGACCAAAAAGATGATTCTCATGAAGTAACGGAAGTTGTTCCGGCCGGAACAATGAACACGATAGCTGCACGGGCCTGTGCGTGCACGGGCCTCTGTCGGCGAGGTTGAGCCACTCGTGTTGTTCTTTGTCATGCTTTGCTGTACCATTCACATCACACAAATCACACTCACAAACCACATACACTAAAAGGAGGTTGTATGATGCGTACTATTACTGCTGCGGTGTTCCTGCTGTTAGCACTGCCTGCGTTGTTGTTGGGTGGAGTAGATGGGCAGAATATGCAGCCGGTGCCTGCAAGCCCGGACACTGTAGGCCCCGATGCCTGGGGATACACGGCAGTCCGGCATAACGAGCCCGGCGGTCCGGCGTTCAACTGGGTTGACATTACAACCCGCGGAACGCAGGTAACGGGCCTGGGCGACGACAACTTCGTCGGGCCGTTCCCGATGCAGTTGCAGTTCCCCTACTATTGGTACACTGTCGACAGGTTCTATGTCGGCTCGAACGGGTATATCAACTTCTCGGCGCCCGGCAACTTTGCTCCCCCGTTTGCCGCGCTGCCCAATACGACTAACCCGAACGACATGCTTGCCATTTGCGTCGGTGATCTTGTTCTTAGCGGACAAGCAGGCGCGGGCGGCCAGGTGTACTACTGGACGAACGCAGTCGATTCGGTCGTTGTCAGCTTCATTAACGTGACGGAATGGGAGCAAACCATCAATCCCAATACCCGCCATACCTTCCAGGTGGTTTTGAACAAAGCAGACAGCTCGATTACCTATCAATACGGACGGCAGGAGGGACGTTACAATTCCACCAATAATACCCGCCTGTGCATCGGTATTGAAAACGCTACCGGACAGATCGGCGTAAACTATGTTTACTCTACCGCGCCTCCGCATGCAGCATTGCCCGATAGCGGTCACGCCATCAGGTTCAAGAGAACAGTCAACACAGGCTTGCAGATTACGGATGCCGGTATTGTCGGCGGATTTAACGCAGGTAACATTGGTAAAGTCGTCAATCAAGGCGTAGCAGACACGATCAAGACAATTGCAAAGAACTTCGGAACGGCGACATTATCAAACGTTCGTATTACATACCAAATTTCACGTGCACTCGAAACCTATCGTGATACGGTATTCATCGCGTCAATGCCTCCGAGTTCCGAGCAAACCGTTGTATTCCCGCGGTTGTTCACTCCGACAGTTACCGGTTCTTATACCGCGCGGTTTGACGCATTCGTAACGGGTGACGTCGGTCCCGGCAACAACACAAAGACGGCGGAGATTTACTCTGCCCCGTTTGCTGTTGGCCAAAGCACGCGCCTGCAATTTGAAGGCGGAACGGCTTCCGGTTCCATCAACTGGATAGGCGGCGGCGGAATGGGCGTGATGTTCGACTCGCCATTGTATCCTGTCCAAATTGAAACAGTGTGGGTTCAGGTTTCGTCAATTACCGCAAACCCGATGTTGGTGCAGGTCCTCGACGGCTCAAACGGCTCGCCCGGGACTGTACTTGCTGAAACAAGCATCACGGCAGTGGTTGGCTTAAATGCAATCAACCTGACCGGCCGCAACATCAGAATCAATTCCGGCAGATGGTTTGTCGGCGGCCGCGGACAAATGGCATTCACCTATGAGACAACTGCCCCCATTTCGTTCCGTAGCTGGGAATATACCGGTGGCTGGGCGCCGTACCGTTCGGGCGACTTGCAGGATGTGATTATACGTTGCTCAGTAAGACCGCAAATACCTTCGATTGCTCCGAATCCAGATGAAGCGTGTTATGCAGGCCCCATCCCTGCGTATCCAGCGGGTATGTTCGGTCATGCCTCGGCAGCATTGGGTGACACGCTCTACATTGTTGGCGGCTCGTCAACAGGTGCGCCGTCAACAGCAGTGTACACATACTCGATTTCAACAAAGACGTGGGGAACCGGCACCTCGCTGCCCACCGCGAAATCAGGCGGTGACCTTGTAGCACTTGGCGGCAGCCTCTACTACATCGGCGGAGGCTTGACTGCAATTTCGGCAGGCGATGCGACCCAGTACAAGTACACTCCGGGAGCGGGTTGGACTACGATTGCAAATATCCCGACTCCCGTTACAGGAAACACAGCCGAAGCTTGGGGTGATAGCGTCATCATCTGCGTTGCAGGCGGATGGACAACCTACCTCACAACGGTTCAGGTCTATCGGCCTGGCTCGAATACATGGTCAACCTCCACACCGCTTCCTGTTGGTCGCAGAACGCATGCAATGGGTCTGTGGGACAACAAGATCTTTATTGCGGCAGGATTCAGTGGCGCGTTCCGTAAGGACTTCTATGTCGGCACCATCGGCGCAAATGCCAATACAATCACTTGGGCTTTAGGGCCTGAAGTTCCAATGCGCGGTGTCGGTTCGTCACGGCCCGGCGGCCATGCCGTTAATGGCAGGTTCTATTTTGTAACGGGAGAAACATCTCCTGCACCTGCACCCCAGGATAGTGTCTACATCTGGGATGTTAGTGGTGCAGCCTGGTTGCCGCAGATCATTACCGGGCGCGGCGGCGGTGCAGGCTCAAACTACTGGGGTGTGGTATCTTCGACCGTTACGCCGAACAATGTCCGCATCTGGATTCCGGGCGGTTCGGTTACCGGTACAACCCAATGGGGCTTGTATGTTCTGACGGATGATTGCAGGATTGTTGACGTTGAGGAGATTCCTGCGTCTGTGCCGACTGAGTTTGGTCTGAGCCAGAACTTCCCGAATCCGTTCAACCCGACAACGACAATTCAATACTCGCTGCCTCGTGCATCATCCGTGAATCTACAAGTCTTCAATATTCTCGGACAGCAGGTGATGCAGCTTCAGAACGAGGTTGTTTCGCCGGGCGTTCACAATATCGTCTGGAATGGCCAGAACCGATTCGGCCAGCCCGTTGCAAGCGGCGTGTACTTCTATCGCCTCGAAGCAAAGCCGGTTGATGGACGCTCACCGTTCAGCGATATCCGAAAGATGCTGCTCCTCAAGTAATTCCGCATCTTTTCCGTATCATGTTGCAAAGCTCCGGCGTAACTGCCGGAGTTTTGTTTTTATTGGCGTGAATCCGTGTAGATTCGTGGTGGATGATTTTCGGTTTGCCGGTTTATTGATTCACCCTCCGTTGTTTGATATATTGGGGCAACAATTCGCATCTCTCCCTGCAATCATCTTCACAAAGAACATCATGTCAAAGAACAGCGTTGAATATCTGAAACAGCTTGAAGCAAAGGCGCTTCTCGGCGGCGGCGAAAAGCGCATCGAAGATCAACATGAAAAAGGCAAACTTACGGCGCGTGAGCGTGTCAACATCTTGCTCGACGAGGGAAGCTTTCAGGAAGTGGATATGCTTGTCGAACACCGGTCGAGTGATTTCGGATTGGAGAAGCAAAAGTTTTTGGGCGACGGCGTTGTAACCGGAACAGGAACAATCGGGGGGAGAACGGTATGCGTGTTCAGTCAGGATTTTACGGTGTTCGGCGGCTCACTTTCAGAGGCGCATGGGCAAAAGATCTGCAAGATTATGGACCTTGCAATGAAGATCGGATGCCCCGTTATCGGGCTGAATGATTCAGGCGGGGCGCGCATTCAGGAAGGCGTTGTGAGTTTAGGCGCGTACGCTGATATTTTTCTTCGGAACACGCTGGCGTCCGGAGTTGTGCCGCAAATCTCGGCCGTCATGGGACCGTGTGCAGGTGGGGCAGTCTATTCGCCCGCCATCACCGACTTTACGTTGATGGTGAAGAAGACGAGCTACATGTTCGTAACAGGCCCGAACGTCGTGAAAACCGTAACGCACGAAGAAGTCACGTCCGAAGAACTCGGCGGCGCGGTAACGCATGCCTCGAAAAGCGGCGTGGCGCACTTTGCGTGCGAGAATGAAGTGGAGTGTCTCGAATACGTCCGGCGGCTTGTAAGTTTCATTCCCCCGAACAACCTCGACGATCCGCCGAGGGTGAAGCCGCGCGACAATCCGAACAGAAAAGACGCTGCTCTCGATTCGATCATTCCCGCCAATCCCAACAAGCCGTACGACATCAAGGATGTCATTCACCGCGTTGTTGATGACGGCGATTTCTTTGAAGTGCATGCGTTGTACGCTGAAAATATCGTCGTGGGCTTCGCCCGTCTCGACGGCATGCCCGTCGGTATTATCGCCAACCAGCCGAATGTGCTTGCCGGCGTTCTCGATATCGACTCGTCGAAGAAGGGGGCACGCTTCGTCCGTTTCTGTGATGCGTTCAATATCCCGCTTGTGGTGTTTGAAGATGTGCCGGGCTTTCTTCCCGGCACGGATCAGGAATGGCGGGGGATTATCACCAACGGTGCAAAGCTGCTGTATGCGTTCTGCGAAGCGACCGTTCCGAAGATCACCGTCATCACACGCAAAGCGTACGGCGGGGCGTACGACGTGATGAACTCGAAGCACATTCGCGGCGATTTCAATTTTGCGTGGCCTTCTGCGGAGATTGCCGTGATGGGCCCGAAGGGCGCGGCCGAGATTATCTTCAAGAAAGAAATTGACAAAGCGGCGGACAAAGAAGCGGCCCTCGCCGAGCGTGAGAAGGAGTATAGGGAAAAATTTGCGAATCCCTATCTTGCCGCGAGCCGCGGCTACGTCGACGCCGTGATTGTGCCGAGCGACACGCGGCCCCGGCTGATTTCCGCGCTGAAGACGCTGGAGAACAAAGTCGACTCCAATCCAAAAAAGAAGCACGGGAACATTCCGCTGTGAGTCACCGCTGACCGGTGGGAAGTAACAACGGTGCAGGGCAGCATTAAAATTCTTCAATTGCTCCGGCAATACCTTGATTGTTCGCGCTGCATCGCGTATTTTGAATCCACCATTTCCCAGCAGTGCCGCCCTGATGTTCACTTTAGAGAGGATGCATGAGAAAAACTGTTCTTGTTTTGACATCGTTTGCGTTCCTGCTTCTTGCAGGATGTTCAACAGACGAATCGACCCGGAACCTCTCTTCTGATACGAACTCCGCCGATACTTCATCTCTACCAATTGCCGAGCAAATGCAGGAGCCTGCTGAGTTTCAGCAGATGCCGGAGAACGTACTCATCAGCAACGACTCGCTGACGGCGCTGCAACTCGAACGTGCACGGCAACATTATCTTTCCGCAATGCGCGCCGAGGAAACGGGCGATTCGGGCCGTGCAAGCCGCCAGTTTGAACGGGCAATCGAAATCCTCGACGAACTCAGCTACTATCCCGAAATCGAATCGAACCAGGATTTCACCGACCTCAGCAAAACAATTGTCGAAGACTACGAGAAGTTTCTCAGTAAGTCCGGCGTTGTTGATTCGACCCTCTCGGTATTTGCGTTACGCGAGAAGCTCAATCTCCTTTCCGATCAACTTGATACAACATCCGTCCAGCCCGAACGCATCATTGTCGGAACCTCGGTTCCGCTCGTTGTGAACAATTTGGTGCAGAAGCATATTCAATTCTTTACTGGCCGGGGCCGGCACCACATGGAACGCTGGCTCGAACGTTCCGGCAAGTATTTTCCGATGATCCACAGAATTTTCAGGGAAGAGGGCGTTCCCGAAGAGATGGCGTATCTCGCCATGATCGAAAGTGGCTTGAATCCGGTGGCACGTTCGTGGGCGAAGGCGTTGGGCATGTGGCAGTTCATCAAGGGGACGGGTGTACGGTACGGATTGGCGGGCAACTTCTGGTACGATGATCGCCGGGATTTCGAGAAGGCAACCCGGGCGGCAGCGCAACACTTGCGCGATCTTTATGCCGATTTCGATGATTGGTATCTCGTCATGTCGGCGTACAATGCCGGCGCAGGAAGAGTGTACCGGGCGATGCGCCGGAGCGGGACGAAGGATTTTTGGGAGATGAGGCGATTTCTCCCCCGTGAAACAAGAAGTTATGTGCCGTCGTACATCGCCGTATCGGTGATCGCGATGAATCATAAAGAGTATGGCTTTGAGGTTACACCGGCGGACCCTCTCGACTACGATTACGTGACCGTTGATGATTGTGTTGATTTGGAAGTTCTGGCTGAATGCGCGGGCATCGAGTTCGAGGCGTTGCGTGAGTTGAACCCGATGCTGATTCACCGGTCAACTCCTCCGACGGTAAAGGGCTTTCAACTGCGCGTGCCGCGTTCGGTGGACAAAGAATTGTTCCAACAGAATTACGCGTCGCTTCCAGAAAGCAAAAAGATGTCGTGGGTAACCCACAGAGTGAAGAAGGGTGAAACGATTCAGAGTGTGGCGCGGCATTACGGTGTATCGCATCAGATTCTTGCAGAGGCGAACGGATTGAAATCCCGAAGCAGACTGAAGGTCGGCGGCAGTGTCATGATTCCCGTCTCAAGAGAACGAACGGATATCGCGTCGAACATACCATCATCCATGATGTATAATCCCGTCGAGCGGAAAGAAAGTGTTCGCAGTCAGGCACGCACGGTTCGTTCGGCGCCGGCGGCTCCGGAAATTCCGGCGGACAAGACGAGATTGACCTATCGGGTAAAAAGCGGCGACACCATCGGCCATATTGCGGAATGGTACGGCGTTCGTGCAACGGACATTCGAACATGGAACAATCTCCCGTACAACCGCCCGATCCAAATCGGTCAGCGGCTGGCCATTTGGGTGGATAACTCCGACGCTGCGACGCTTGCCTCTGTTGATGCAATGACGCCGAATCAGAAAACAAACCAGCCCAGGAAATCCGCTGCAACTGCCGAATCTGCCGCGGATGTTTCGGGTGTGTACGTTGTGAAGTCGGGCGACTCGCTCGACAAGATTGCTCGCGAGCATGGCGTTACTGTTCAACAGATTCAACGCTGGAACAGTCTGCGCTCGTCGCGTATCATGCCGGGCGATGAGTTGGTCGTCTATCCTGTTGTGAAAGAAGTCGAATCGGCCCGCGCCAAATCACTCGCCGATGCCCGCGCAACGTCGGCAGGGAAGTCAAAGCATATCATCTACGTCGTTCGCAAGGGCGACACTGTGTGGCAGATTGCGCAACAGTACGATGTTCAGGAGTCGCAAATCAGGGAATGGAATTCTCTGAACCGCAGCGGCAGGATTTATGCCGGGCAGGAGTTGATCATCAAGAAGGAGACAAACTAAGCATCCTGTTGGCTGCCGGATGGAAGAGGATGTGCATGACTGCGCATCCTTTTTTGTTTTATCGGAGTATGAATTCTCTGTAAACCCTTCACGTTTTCTTGACTTTCGGAGCGAATAGCAATAAATTGACTTGAAGAAATCTCATCGTTCTAACCTAAGCTTCCCCGATTGATGCAGCTTCGATACAAACTTGTTCTCGCCATAATCTCGTTGTCACTGTTCGGCTTTCTCACCAATATCCCGGGGGATGACGGCGGGGCTGTTCTTCTCAAACTCGCCGACGATTCCGATCGTCACTACACCACAGTGGGAAATATCGGGCTTACCATCACCAACTTCGGAACAATCGGCACCCGCAACGCGTACTGGAGTGAAGGTCAGCCGTCATGCGAGTACCCCGTCGGCTCACGCATCGAACATCTGTATCAGGGCGGATTGTGGGTCGGCGCCGAAATCAAATCTGCAAATCCTGCTCGTGACGGCCTCCGCGCCGTCAGTACCGGATCATCGAATATCGTGTCCACCGTTACGGGCAGAGGATTCGAATTCGTTTCGATTCCGGGAACTTCGATTATTCAGCGTTCTTCTCTTTCTGAATCCCGCTACTTCGATACAAGCGCCATCAGCCATCAGGATTTCATCGGCTGGTACACGGACACAACACCTCGCGATAGTTCCGAGCCCGACAGACCCGTGCCGTTGGGCATTACAGTCAAGCAGGAATCGTATGCCTGGAATTTTCCGTTTGCCGACGCGTTCGTCGTTCTCAATTATACGATCTACAACACAGGAGTTGACACGCTTGATTCTGTGTATGTCGGATTGTGGGACAATGCTGTTGTGCGGAATACGAACAACGTCAGGCCGGGGACCGCAGGCTACTTTGAACGCGGTGCGAACGGCTACGCTGATACCCTTCGCATGAAATATTCTTTTGATTTTGATGGAGTGCCAACTCCTCCGGCGGCAGGAAGTTATATTGGCATCAAGCTGTTGGGCATGACGCCGTTTCCGATCGGGGTGGATTCCCTTGGGAATTTGGGAGCCAAAACATACTACAACGCATGGCGTTTTTCGACGACAGCCGCAGGCGATCCGGCGTATTTTTCGCCGCTACTCGACTTCGGCACGGTTGCCGGTGAACGAAGCCGTTTCGACAGGCTCTCGGGCTCGCTTCCGCCCGACAGGATTGCGCCGCTGAGAACCCGTGCGGACAACATGACGACTCTGCTATCGACTGGCCCATTCCTTTCATTGTTGCCGGGTGATTCGTTGCAGGTGGTGTTCGGGGTGATCTGTGCCCGCAAATTCGGCCCCGATGCGGCAAATCTTGATACCCGCGAACAACGCAGAACCCTCTACACAAACGCAGGGTTTGCGCAACAGGCGTATGATGGTGAAGACGTGAACGGAAACAACATTCTCGATCCGGGCGAGGATCTTAACGGAAACGGCATTCTCGATCATTTCATTCTCCCTCAACCTCCCCGATCACCGAAGGTGAAGGCTGTTGTCGAGAATCAGAAAGTGACAATATATTGGGACAAATCGTCGGCGGAGCTTTCGGTGAATCCCATTACACGTCGCCAGGATTTCGAGGGATACAGAATCTACCGCTCGAATCCGGGCGCCGACTTCATTGATCCGACGAATGTTCTCTTGAATCTGACTCTTGTCGGAGAATTCGACAGGCCCGACAATACCATCGGATACAACACGGGCTTCAGCAGAATCCTTCTGCCGCAAGCACAACGATTTTCGGGAGATACCGTTGATTATTGGTACAGATTTCCGCCAACGGGAGAGAGCATTCCTCATCTCAACGGATGGCAGTACATCTACGGCGTTGCTTCGTACAGTCAGGGCGATTCTGCGTTATCGCTTCCTTCTCTTCAAAGCAGAACAGAAATTCGCCGCGTCATACCCGGAACAGATACGGTGGATGTTGCCAATCTGAAAATCGGCGTTTACCCGAATCCCTATTATGCAAATGCGTATTGGGATGGCGGAACGGAACGATCACGGAAAATCTATTTCTACAACCTTCCCTCGCGATGCGAAATCAAAATCTATACACTGGCAGGTGATGTTGTCGCAAACTTGCAGCATGACGGGGCTTCGTATGACGGCGGAAGCATGGAGTGGTTTCAGCGCTTCGGAAGCACGCAAAATCCGATTCAGTTTTCAGGAGGCGAGCATGCGTGGGATTTGATAACAAAATTCGATCAGGCTATTGCTTCGGGCTTATATCTCTTCACTGTTCGCAACAGCGATACGGGTGATGTAAAGTCGGGGAAATTCCTGGTGATAAAATAAGGCTTTGGAGTGAGTTAACTTTTTCTTTCAGTAACAATATAGGAGGGATGTTCATGGGCGTATCCAAGAAGTTTCTACCGATCCGGCTGTTGGTCGGATTGGTTCTGTTGTCGCTAATGGTGTTTTCCGGTGTGAATGCCACGACGCACACGATCACGTTTACCTGTTGCGAGTACACGCCATCTTTCTTGCAGGCATCAGTCGGCGATACGGTTCGCTGGCTGGGTGCATTCGGCGATCATCCGCTCAGTTCAACCACGATTCCGTCCGGAGCCGCGCCGTTCTCCGCAAACTCCGGTACATCGTTTTCCTATGTGATTCAGATAGCCGGTCTGTACAACTATCACTGCGACTTTCACCAGCCCAGCATGGCGGGTTCGTTCAATGCAAGTCCTTCCGCCCAATATCCGCTTGTGACGATACGCCAGATTCAGGAGGTTTCGCTTGATTCGCTTCGCCTTCTGGATACGTTGCAGCGGACTCAGACATTCCGCTGGACACTACAGAGATCACCGTACTATCAGGATACGGTGAGGGTGAGGGGCGTATGCGTTGTTCCGGCAAAGGTCATCGGATTTACTGCCAGCGGTTTCAATATGCTGCTTGCCGATACGGCAAACAAAACGGAGTGGGGCGGTTTGTTTGTCCGGCCAAACCTGAGCACGGGCTCACCGGATACAACACTCGCGATTCAGTGGGGCATCTTGAATGTTGAGCCGGGTGATTATGTCGAGTTGACGGGTTATATCGACGAATTTCCCGCCGGTGACCCTATCAGCGCGACGCAGATCGTTCCGTTGTTTAGTGAACCGCTGACGATTCTCGGTCCGGCGACGGTTCCTCCGCATGTCAACAAACTCACGTCAGATTTCTATAAGGGAATTTTCCCGAGCAGCGGCCCGAACGGCATACAGTTCTCTACAGGCGAGCCGATGGAATTCATGCGGGTCACATTGCGGAACCTGCAAGTTGTCAGCACACTGAATGCTACCAACGGGACGTTCAACATGGTCGATCAATCGGGCAATTCAATTTCCACAATGGATGCATCGAAGTGGTTTACAACCCGCGCCCACCGCGACCCGGCATCAACGTATGCACTGCCTCCTGCCGGAGCTGTTGTTGACTCCATCAAGGGGTACATCATGACCAACAGCGGGCAGGAAGCCCCCCGGGGATACCGGATTGCTCCGGTGTATCCGGGTGACATTGCGTTCGGGGCAGTGGTTTTGCCTGTTCTTTCGACGCATCGCAGGAACCCGATTGTTGTGCCTCCGGATTCCACACCTGTTGTCAGTTTGCGGGTTGCACGAGGGAGCGTCGGGATTGCGAGTGTTCAACTGCGATACAGCATCAATAATGGCGCATTTGTGAATACGCCGATGACATTCACTCCGTCCGATACAACATACAGGGCATCAATCCCGCAACAAGCAGCCGACACATTCGTGAAGTACTACATCAATGTCGCGGACTCGGCAGGCAACAATGTGAAGCTGGCAAGCTCGGCTTTTGATGGAAGCCAGTCTGATACGGTGCGGGGATTTTTCTTCTACACCGTGCTCAACAGGGCGCTTACGATTCGGGACGTGCAGCAAACGCCGTTTCTCAATGGCCGGAGCGCATACATCGGAGCCCGCGTAACACTGAGAGGTGTGGTCACAGCCGATACGGCCAGTCTGGTGTTGCCGCCTACTAGATTCCGGGGAACCAACGTGTGGTACATGCAAAGCGGCAACCAGCCGTGGTCGGGAATCTGGCTGCACAACGATTCGCTTTCGCTTGAATTGCAGGCCCTCAGAAACGGTGACAGTGTCAGCATCACCGGAACAGTCGCCGAGGATTTTGACGTCACACGTTTGCAGGCCATATCGCCGCCGACGATTCATACGTCAGGCAATCCGCTTCCCGCGCCGATTGTCCTGACAACGAACACATTCGGCGCAGGTGTCGGAAACGGAACGCCTTCGGCCGAACAGTGGGAGGGCATGCTGGTTCAGTTCAACAACGTTGTTCTGTCCGATACCATGCCGACATTCCAGGAGATTTATGAATTCGGCGTGAACGACGGTTCCGGTCAGGTTATTCTGCGTCGGGACGGCAGACACCACTTCACAACAACAAGCCTCGATCCGACACCGGGTCTTGTACAGATTCCGCTCGGATCGCAAATTTCGTTCCTGCGCGGTATTGTGTACTACTCCGGCAATGCCTACAAGGTTGTTCCTCGTGCCAACTCCGATTTCGGGACAATTACCGGAGTGTCGTTGACATATACGCCGACAATCCCGACCGAGTTCGGACTGAAGCAGAACTACCCGAATCCGTTTAACCCGTCAACCACCATTGAGTTCAGTCTGCCCACGAGCGAGTTTGTCACAGTGAAAGTGTACAACACGCTCGGACAAGAAGTAGAGACTTTGGTCAACGGTGTTCAGGAAGCGGGTACATACACGGCGCGATTCGACGCGTCACGGTTGACATCCGGCGTGTACTTCTACCGCCTGCAAGCCGGTCAGTTTTCACAAACGAAGAAGATGATCCTCCTCAAGTAATGAGAACAGGGCGGGCCTTTGTGCCCGCCCGTTTCCGTATGAAATCACTTCACGTCATAGTGTTGGTGTGTCTTTCGCTTTCGTTGTTTCACTGCAATGAAAAGATGGATGACAGTCCCAAAGCAAACCAACTGCCGAGATCGTTTCTCTGGTTGTATCCTGATTCTTCAGTTGGGATTGGCGTAAGCCGCCAGCATCTACGATGGTGGGGAGAAGATCCGGACGGTGTCATACGGGGATACCTCTTCGGATTTGTTCCGTTCAGGTTTTCCGGTATTCCGAACCCCGACACAATTCGCTACACGTGGACATCGGAGAATGACACCATCATCCAATTCCCTCTCGATACGCTGTTCCGGTATTACACGGTGTTTGTGCGTGCTGTCGATAATACGTTCCCGGGTTTGCCTGAAAAGAGCGTAGTCCGGCTTGCTCCTTCGCCATATATTGACCGGAACGAGAATGGTATTTTTGATGGCGGTGACGAGGCTCTTCCGGGCCTGTCTGCAGCAATGGACCAGATAGGGACGTTCCTTGCGTTCCCGATTAGGAACACTCCGCCTACGATTGCATTCGCCCAGAATCCGAATGAACCGGGAACAGCGTTGCGCCTTCCTGACTCAACATTTACTGCCGTCAGTATCGGCTTCAAAGGCACTGATGCAGACGGTGACAACACGCTCGCAAGCTACCGTATCGCATTGAACGATACATCAAATCCCGTAAACTGGCTCACATTGCGATTGCGGGATACATTGGTGACCCTGGTTGTGCCTCGTTCACGAAGTGATATTGCGCCGGGAATTCCGGGAACTGAAGTAACGGCCGATGTATATTCGGGGAGATTTCTCGGCAGACAACTCATCGGCCAGTTGCCGGGGTTGCGCCTTGATGCCCCCAACGTTGTTTTCTTGCAAGCGTGGGATATTGCAGGCGAATCCAGCCCCGTTATTCGCATTCCTTCTGCAACAGATTCATGGCGCGTGAAAAGGCCGCGGGGCAAAGTTCTGCTCGTTTCTGATTACACAAGAAATGACAGCGGATTTGCGCGGTCAACGTATGTCAATACGCTGCGCGCTGTTCCTGATCCGCAATTCGATCAAATCGATTTCTTAAACATAGCCGCGGGAATTGACATAACGCGCAAACAACGCGGTGAAGTCAGCCGGATGGTGCCGCCCTACGTGGATCCGGCTCTGGTGAACACGTTCCTTCTGTATGACTATGTGTTCTTATATACTGACGAGATTCCGTCGCTTTCTGTTATTCAATCCGTTCCCTTCTATTATCTTCAGAACGGAGGGAAGATGCTCTTCTCTGCGATGTTCTCCGCGGATTTCACGCTCTTCAATCCAACGGCAATTCTGCGTGAGTTTGCTCCGATTGACAGCGTATCGAGCGTGTTTCTCGGAACGCCGCATCCGTTTCCGTCGCCGGGCGACAATAGAATACGCGGTGCCTCAAAACTCTACCCTGACTCGAGCATCGCAACAAATATCTACCCCCGACTGGCATTTAACGGTACGCGTTCTACCACTCATTTATTCTTCTGGCGGGATATGTATCGCCGTACGGATGCCCGGGTTATTTACCGTCTTGAGCCTGATTCGCTTTCTCCCATTCGATATAACGCTGTTGACCCGCGTGGAGAAGGGGATGCATTAAGGCCCAAGGTTGCCGTAGTTGACGGACAGGGACGAATTGCATTTTTCGGCTTGCCGTTGCATCTGTTGAACAATACCAGCGAAGGAAATCAGGGACTGACGCCGTTGTTCACGAAACTCTTTACACAACATTTCAGTCCGTATCATCGAGTTGATAGAAGAACATTCTGATGCGATTCCGTTTCACATATCTTCTTGCGCTTCTCGTATTCGTTGTTGCCGGAAATTCTCTTGCACAAACTGCCGGTAAAGGGAGGATTGAAGGGAGAGTCCTCGATGCCAAAGGAACTGAGGGCTTGCCGGGCGCAAACGTTGTTCTCAAAGGAACGTATCATGGTGGCTCATCGAACATTGACGGAGTTGTGAAGATTGAGAACGTGAACCCCGGCTCGTACACAATTGAAGTGACGTTGCTCGGGTACAGAGTCGTTCAGTTCACGAATATCAAAGTGGAAGCCGGTCAAACAACGCGCTTTACGGCTCGGATGGAAGAGACGGTTCTCGCAATGGACAAAGAAGTGATCGTTATCGGAGAAAAGCCGTTGTTCGATATAGAAGAAACAGCCAGCCGGCGTTCAGTCGGGCAGCAGGATATTCAGGCTGCGGCACTAACGAAGGTCGAAAATATCGTCGCGCTGCAACCAGGGGTTGTGTTTTCGGATAACGAGATTCATATTCGGGGTGGAAGAACGCATGAAGCAGCCCTCTTGCTTGACGGTGTGTCGATACAGGACCCTCTGGCCGGAACAGGCTTCGGTCTGCAAGTCAGTCCCGGCTCAATTCAGGATGTCGAAGTAATTACCGGCGGCTACAATGCCGAGTACGGGCAGGCAACATCGGGCATCGTCAGCATCACAACCCGTGAGGGTTCCGAAAAGTACAGCGGCTCAGTCTCCTACAAACTCGATCACTTCGGGCTGAACAAGAACGCCCGCTCCAACTGGAATACCGATAACTTCGACATGAGTCTGAGCGGGCCCGAGCCGATTACATCGCATCTGCTTCCGACATTGGGGATTGAAATTCCCGGGTCGATCAGTTTCTTCGGGACGGTCTTTGCAAAACGCAGCGACGACTATACACGTTGGGTTCAGATTACTGACGGCCAAGGGAGGCCCGCGGGCTACGTAGTGCAGGCACCGAACGGGCTCTACTCATCCATCTTCCCTTCGGGAGGTGGATCGAGTTTCTCGCCTCGGAGGAACAACGACTACTCGATGCTGGCAAAGTTCACGTACAAGCCTACAGGAACTGTAAAGCTTTCGTACACATTCAACCAATCAGTTGTCATCAATCAGAACACCCAAACGATACAGGCAACACTCGACCGCGTCGAGCCGAACCCCGGGTATCAATATCTCTTCCAATTCATACCCGATAGCGCAAACACGTTCACGCAACGGAACATCCAGCACGCAATATCCTGGACGCATACGCTGAGCAAGGAAATGTTCTATGATGTCCGCATCAGCAGGTACACTGCCCACATCCGCGGGGATGCAAACGGCAAGGATTTCAGCCAGTACATCGAGCCGCAGGATATTGTGACGTTTCCCATCCGCTACTACAATCAGAATACCGACACCGTCGGTGTCATCCCCGGCGACGGATTCTACGACGTTGGGGCGCCCAGTTCATTCCGAGATCAGTACGCATCCGAAATCACGCTCAAGTTCGACCTGACGAACTATTTCAGTGAACGGAACAAGTTCAAAACCGGCATCGAGATGCGGTTTCAGGAATTGCAGATGGTGGACATCTTCAGGCCGTGGATCAAGCCGCAGGGTTTCGACAACGATATCTACAACGTCAATCCGGCGCTCGGGGCTTTGTATGTTCAGGATAACATCACATTGAAGGGGATGATTCTGAATGTCGGCTTGCGGCTCGACTATTGGCTTCCGGGCAAATATGTTGATGACATTGCAAGCGATACATCGAGTTCACTGATCGTCTCGCCCGGGTTGCGCAAACAATACCTCGACAACACATTCAGTTTGTTTGGAAGAAGGGTAAAGGCGAGAATGAGCCCGCGGCTCGGTATTTCTCATCCCATTTCGGATAATCAAACCCTGTTCTTCTCGTACGGGCATTTCTCGAAGTTCCCGCGTCCGCAGTATGTCTACTCGAAGCTCAACCGCACAAGCGTTCGTTCGAATACCGCCGCAGTCGGTAATCCCGATCTGAATCCTGAAACGACGGTCGCCTACGAGTTGGGCGTCCGTAATCAGCTTTCGGGGAATGACGTTCTCACAGTGACTGCGTATTACAAAGACATATTCGATTACATCACGGAGAAGACAGTCCGCAGAACATCCGGGCTTGGCGGCACCCAGTTCTACTCGACAAACCTGAATGCGGATTATGCCCGTGTCAAGGGAATTGAAGTGGAATACAAAAAGCGCATCGGCAATTGGTTCCGTGCGTCGGTAGCAGGCTCGTATTCCATTGCAACAGGGAAGAGTTCATCGCCAAACGAAAACTCCGTCCGCTTGCAGGAAGGTGAACCGGAGAACATCAAGGAACGCTTCCTGATCTGGGACAGGCCGATGCAGATCTCCGCGAACTTCAATTTTACTGTACCGAAGGATGAGCCCCTGTTCGACTTTGCGCCGGGTATACTCGATGATTACAATCTCTTCGTTCGAGTGTTCTATCAATCGGGCAAACGCTATACGCCGCAACGACTTCTGGGCACAAACGCCATTACCGGTAGGCCGGAGTGGATAACCGACATCGAGCGTATCAATGAAGGAAGGGGAGAAAACTGGTTCACGGTTGATCTGAATTTCGAGAAGTATTTTGATCTGGGTTTTGCCCGGTTGATTGCCGCAATCGAAGTTCAGAATCTTCTCAACAATAAGAACTCGCAAATTATCAACCCCGTTACAGGCCGGGCATACGAATACGGTGACCCGACGCCGCTAAGTTGGAACGACCCGGTGTATCCCCAACTGACGGGCAACGTATCGCCGTATCCTTATGACCCCGCCCGATACAGAGAACCACGGACAATGCGGCTCAGCCTTGCGTTGAGATTTTGATGAAAAAACTACTCGTTCATATCGTTCTGCTGTCTGTGTTCGTGTCGCAAGGCGTTGCGCAATTGGTTCCGAATCTCGGCGGACAGCGCGCCGGAATCTCCGCATTCCAGTTCCTGAAAATCGGGGTCGGTGCACGCGGCGTGGCGATGGGCGAATCGTTTGTCGCTGTGGCGAATGATGCGTCTGCACTCTTCTGGAATCCGGCAGGCCTTGTTGATGCACAGCAGAATCAAGTCATCGCATCGCATGCAGAGTATCTCGTTGATATCAGTCACGAGTTTCTTGGGGTTTCCTACCGCCTCGGGGAGAATGACGCGGTTGGTGTTTCGTTTTCTTCACTTCATATGAAGGACATGGAGATCACCACCGAGTTGCAGCCCTTTGGAACGGGAAGATATTTCTCTTTCGGAGATATTGCCATCGGGCTGACATACTCGAAGAAGATGACGGAACAATTCAGCTTCGGCGCAACCATCCGGTATGTTGAAGAAACGCTCGATATTCTGAAAATGCGGTCAGTGATGGTTGATTTAGGAACGCTGTACTGGACGGGACTCGGTTCGACGCGCTTTGCTGTAACGATCTCGAATTTCGGTTCGGATGTCGAGCCTAAAGGGAACGTGACGCAAGCGAACGGCGTCAGCGTCACTTCCTTCCAGTCGTTTTCGTTGCCGACAATCTTTAAGTTAGGCGTGGCAATGGAAGCGATGGAGACGGAGGACTCGCGCCTGACAACGTCGCTTCAGCTCAATCACCCCAACGACAATTCCGAGCATTTCCGGCTGGGGCTCGAGTATGCATTCAAGAACACGTTCTTCCTCCGCGGAGGAATCAAACGAACCATCGGACAACGGCTCTTCGGACGCGATGAGACTTCGCCGGAGGATTTCACTTTTGGCGCGGGTGTTGCCGTGGATCTGGCGGAACTTACACGTGTTAATGCCGACTACGCATTTGCCCGTTTCGGAGAGCTTGGTTCTGTGCATCGAATCTCCATAGCATTCACCTACTAAGTCATGAAATTCACATCATGCATATTCTTCATCTCGCTGATTCTGCTGGCCATCCTCATCGGATGTCAGGAGAAACCGCCTTTGTTAGAGCCGATTCCTGATACGGTTTTCGATACGGCGTATGTTGAACTGACTCCGGGCTTCAGCGGCTTCACGAGACCGGAGGATATTATCATTGGCAGCGATCAGTTGTTGTATGTCGCCGACACGTATGGTGATGAATCGGGACGCATCGTGATGATGAACAGGGCCGGACAGATTCTGAGCACAAAAAAGATGTTGCGACCGATTGCGATTGCTCAGGATAGCCGGCTTGATCTTCTGGTGGGGGGGATGGTTGTCGCGCCCAACGGCGACAGTGTTGGGGCTGTATTCCGGATTCATCTTGTCGAAGTCCAGCATCAACTCGATCAGGCACGTGTTGATACCATCTGGCGTGAGCTTGCGCGCCCGGCGCGGCGGTTTCCCGGGATCACCGTATTCGGCGACAACACATACCTTCTAGTTCGTGACGGGCCGGATAATTCGAGCTTCATTGACCCCGATGCTCTCGTTCTGCAATTCGACAAGAATGATCGCTTTATCACTCCGGTAGCGTCGCTAACGACCCGATCGGGTAGCGGCATCACGGATATTTTCCGGCCGACTGCCATTGCGTCGTTTACCGGTTCGAGGGATTTCATCATCGCGCAGCAACAGAGTTTTGTTTCATACGGTGCGCTGTGGATGATCTATCAGAATACGCCCGAATTTGAAGGATGGCTGCCGAGATTTGACCCGGCACGTACTGCCGACCGGGGCGTTGACTTCATCAGGCCGAACCGCTATAGCAACCCCTCAGCAGTAGCAATTGACCGAACACGACGGGATGTTTTTGTGGCAGACGCCGATCTCGACAGCGTCTTCAAGTTCAACAGCCGCGGCACGTTCAAAATAGAATCATTCGGCAGGGTGAAGTCCGGCGGCTCTATGCTGCGACCCACCGGTCTGGCATACTTTGAGAGAGTCTTGTACGTTCTTGACGGTGACAGGGGAGAAGTTCTGCGATTCCGCTTGACGACAGATGTGCAACGCTAAACCGCTTGCAAAGAGTCAGCGTTTTTCCTAAATTCGTGCTGCATTTCTGATACTTGGAGAGGTGGGTGAGTGCCGACTACGCTCTAAAAGAAAGAGCTTCGTCGGCCAGGGGCTGATTGACTTGGCAAGAAACAAATAGCAATCTGGAGAGGTGGGTGAGTGGCCGAAACCAGCGGTTTGCTAAACCGCCGTAGGGTGTAAAACTCTACCGAGAGTTCGAATCTCTCCCTCTCCGCAAGACTACGCCCCGCCAGAAGACGGCGGGGCTTCGTCTTGCAGGCACCTCTGTTTCCCCAGTCTTGAGTTGGACACAAGTATGCCCTTTTCGTATGTGTATGTTTTGAAGAGTCTCAAGAGACGGTTTCTCTATGTCGGTTCAACAAACGACATCCCTCGTAGAGTACAAGAGCATCACGACGGGTTGGTTCAATCTACGAAGGCATACCGTCCGTTGAAGCTTGTTGCGTACATTGCAGTTGAGTCAGAGACCAAGGCAAGAGAACTGGAAGTGTACTTGAAGACAGGATCAGGGAAGGCAGTGCTGAAGAAGCGAATTTTAACCGACGAAGCCGCTTCTCAGGCGTAGTCGGTCGGTGGGGGGCTTCGTCTTACAGTCAATCCCTCCACATCGGCAGTTTGGCCTTCGTTTTTCCGTTCGCACAGAACACTTCATTCTTCCGCATTACCACCCGTGGAGCGACGCCGGTCACATTTATCGGCAGGGGCTTTGTGTTTCAACGGTTTTTTTCTCATTTTTGTCTCGGGGTTTACACACTTCGCTCTCCGTCAACATTGGTCACTGAACGCATTTGAACTCAATCTCTCGTATGACATCTCATCGGGTCACGGTTTTCCTTGCCGGCTCCCTGCTGCTGATTGCCTCGCCAGATTCGAAGCATTCGCTCAATGCTCAGACCAAGGCTCAACTCAAGCAACAAGCCGAAGGCCGGCTCAGAGATATGTCTCCCGATGAAATTGAACGAAAACTGAAGGAATACGGCATCTCACGCGAAGAGGCAGTCACGAGGGCCAAGGAACTAAACATCAGTCTCGAAGAATACCTTACGAAGCCATTACAGGTGGTGACGCAATCAGGCGTGGCAACATCCCGGCCGCAGCTTCAACCCGAACCGGGACGCGTAAGCAAGCGCACGGACGACACAACCGCACAGCGCCCGCTGTTGCTTATTCCGGGCTTGTCAGACCGTAAAGGCGTTGACAGTCTTCAGCCGTTCGGCTATGAGATTTTCCGGCTTTCCCCCTTCGCATTCGAACCTGTGCTTAATCTGTCGAGCCCGCCATCGTACGTACTTGGTCCGGGCGATGAAGTCGTGATTACGGTGTGGGGCGAAATAAAGCTGAATTACCAACTCCAGATCAATCGTGAGGGGAATGTTGTCGTGCCCGATGTCGGGCCAGTGAGCGCAAACGGCGCCACGCTTTCCGATTTCAAAGACAGGCTGCTGCGACGCATGGGTTCCATTTATTCAGGATTGGATAGCCGCTACGGTGCGCCGAATACATTTCTCGACGTCTCGCTCGGAAAACTCCGAACCATTCAGGTATTTGTGCTGGGTGAGGTTGCGGCGCCCGGCAGCTACTCCATCTCTTCCTTTGCTACTGCATTTACGGCACTCTACATTGCAGGCGGGCCCGGTGTTACAGGAACGTTGCGTGATGTACAGATCATGCGCAAGGGAACTGCAGCGACGTCACTCGACATCTATGACTACATCATTCGGGGAGATAATTCCAAGGATATCCGCCTTCATGATGGTGATGTCGTTTTCGTGAAGCCTGCACTCAGGCGGGTCGCGGTTATCGGGGCAGTCACGCGGCCGGCAATCTATGAATTGCGTGCAGGTGAAACACTTGGCGATCTTGTTTCCCTTGCAGGCGGCTTGCGGTTCGATGCATACCACAACAGAATTCATATTGAGCGGATTGTTCCCTTCGATCAGCGAAGCGAATTCGACAAGAACATCCTTGATATGGATGTGATGTTTGGCTCGCTTGCGGAATTGCGACAAAGCAATACCCGGTTGGAAGATGGCGATGTTATCTCGGTATTCAAGATTTCAGATCTCGTACAGAATCGGGTGAGCATAACGGGAAATGTCAACAAACCGGGACGCTTCGAGTTGCGGGCGGGCATGAGAATCAGCAATCTGATACTTGCCGCAGACAGCCTTCAACGGAACACATTTTCTGAGCGGGGGACATTGTTCCGCATCTTGCCGAACCTGAGACGCGAAATTCACGCGTTCAATCCGAGACTTGCGCTCGAAGGAGACGAGGCTCATAACCTCTTGTTGCAGAACGAAGACAGTCTCATCATCTACAAAGCAAGCCAGTTCTTCCCGGAGCAAACAGTAACAATCAGCGGCGCCGTGTGCATGCCGGGCGTGTATCCCCGCAGCGAGAAAATGACTGTTGCAGACCTTGTAGTGTTAGCCGGAGGACTTAAAGAGAATGCGTCAATGAAGGGGTGGGAAATATCGAGGATCGACACTACCAAGCTCGGCACATACAGCACAGTGTACCGGCTTGATGTCACGCCCGACTACTGGGATGCAAGCAACGGGCAAGGCTTTGCGCTCAAGGATTTCGACTTTGTGTCGGTGCCTATTGATCCGCGATTCACACAAAATAAGCTGGTCGTCCTGTCAGGGCACGTCATGAGCCCCGGCGCCTATGCGCTGCAGTATGAAGGGGAGAGGCTCGTGAATGTTATCCGGCGAGCCGGCGGACTGCGTCCGAGTGCATTCCCGGGCGCATCGCGGTTCCACCGCAAGCAGAACGCGACGGGCATCATCCCTATTGACTTCGAAAAGGCGCTCAATGATACGCTCGCACGAGACAACATAGTGCTGAATGAGGGCGATTCGATTCATGTGGCTTTTCACGAAGACGTCGTTTATGTGTACGGCGAGGTGTTTGCCCCTTCCGCCATTCTCTACAAGAAAGGCGAAAGCGTGGATTACTATATTCGTCAGGCCGGAGGGTTCAAGCAGGAGGCAGACGAAAGTCGCGTTGTGGCATTCTTGCCGAGCGGAAAGAAGTACGAGTCGGGTTGGTTCTTCCTGGGCGATCCCGAGCTTCCTCCGGGCAGCACAATCAGCGTCCCGAAGGTGATCGAGAAGGAAGATAAGGCGTTGCCGACAATCGGCAACCTTGCTACTATTCTGGCAAGCATTGCTGCCATTACGGTTGCGATTGTTCAGATATCCAAATGATGATTTTCAGTAGGATGAATGTCTGCTGTATGCTTGCCGGAGAAGCCAACCGGAAGGCTCTCAGATGCCTGTCACGTCGCTACCAGATGGCTGGCGGATACGAAGGATGAGCGAAGCAGATACGGACCAGCTACCGGCAGGGGTTGATTTGAGGCGGAGCAGCATGCGTGGTATTGCGTACGCTGTAGCCGGGCGCAATACAAAGCGCGTTTGATGATTGTTCTGAAAACCGATACCACAGAAAATTTGATGACAACAGAACAGAAAAAGGTTGATTCACCTGCATCAGACGACCACGAGGGGCCGACACTTCAGGAAATTCTTATTCCCATCTGGGCGAACAGGAAGAGGATTCTCCTCATTTCGTTCGTAGTTGCACTTGTCACGTTGGGGATAAACTTCCTGCTTCCTGTTTACTATAAGTCCACTGCAACACTCCTTCCGGAAACACAAAAAGACAAACTCTCCGCACTGGGCCAGTTTGCGGATATAGCAAATCTCGCCGGAGTGAGCGTCCCCGGCAGCGAGATTGCCCGGTTGTACCCCACGATTGTAAACAGCGAAACGATTCTGAGAAGCGTGATTTTCAAAAAGTACAAAACGGAGGAGTTTCCGGATTCGACAACACTGCTAGATTACTTTGATTTCGACGAGGAGACTGAGCAGAAGAAGGTATCAAGAGCGATTAACCAGATGCGTGATTTGCTCGATGCTTCATACGAGGCAAAGACAAGCATTGTACATTTGAATTTAGAAATGCAAGAGCCTGAACTATCGGCAGTTGTTCTAAATGAGATAATCGCTCAACTTGACGAGTTCATGCGCAAAAAGAGGCTGGCTAACGCATCCGAGCAGGTGCGGTGGCTTTCTGTGCGAATTGGTGATGTAAGCGAAGAGTTGAAAGAGGCCGAAGAAGACCTTCGTAGATTTCGAGAAGCTAATAGACAGGTCTCATTTTCTCCCCAACTGAGTGTTCAGCAAGAGCGCTTGATTCGGAATGTCCAAGTTAATTCGGCTATCTATGTCGAGTTACGCAAGCAGATGGAACTTGCCAGGCTGGAGGAAGTCAAGAACACAACGATTGTTAATGTACTAGATGTTGCCCAACCGCCCGTAAAGAAAGGCAGGCCGAAGCGAGCCACTAATAGTGTACTGGCTTTCTTAGGCTCGGTGGTTGTGCTTAGTATGGGTGCGGCAGCGAAGGGCATCTACGGAGAGCAGATCAAGCGCTCAATTCACGCAATGCAATCGTCGAAACGTAGCTGATTTCTTTCAAGACTTGAACCCAATCTTATATCCTTCACGATTCTGGTTTCTACGTTGAACGATCGCCACGGCAAGGGGAATTTCATACGAAGCCAGGTTTCGGCTATATTGGCTTCATCGTCGATTATGAAAGCCGGTCTGTCTGTCCTGGATCAAGCTGTCGTATCTGCAACAAATTTTCTGACTAGTCTTCTACTGGCTCGTATTTGTACCCCGGACGAATATGGAGCATTTGTTATTGCACTTTCCATCCTTCTCTTTCTCAACGGACTTCAGGCCTCAATAATTTGTGGCCCAATGATGGTCATCGGGGCCGCCAAGACAGGGGACGAAAGGAATGGTTATTTTAAGGCGCTTTTCACAGGACAACTAATCCTGAGTTTAGCTATAATGACCGCCGTATTTCTCGCCTTAGCTGTTTCTGGTGTGATTGGAAATGAAATGCGGTTTTGGAATAACGCCTTCTTGATGATGGGCATAGTTATTCCGTTTGTGCAGGTGCAAGAATTCTTCAAGCGAATGCTAATAACATCCCTTTCGATGGGAAAGGCTTTAGCTATCGATCTTGTACTCGCCGTAGTACAACTGGGGCTCATATTCGGACTGTGGCGATACGGCAATATCGATTTGTTGATTGATGGTGCTGGAATATTGTCTGCCGGTACTGCTCTAGCATCGATCGGGATTGCAACAACAGCATCGGCAATATTTGCATTGTGGTTGACTAGAGGTTTCCTACGGTCGCGTGTGGTTGATTTTTGGAAGCAGATACAAGAAACTTTTGTATATGGTAAATGGCTTCTGGGGACGCATTTCGGAGGAATTGGATTCTCCCAAGCTACACTATGGGCTGCCGGCATCATCGGCGGCCATGTTGCCACTGCGAATGTTGAGGCCACAAGGTTGATGATTGCTCCAGCCCAGATTATGTTATTTGCCGGTGGTAACTTTATGACACCTTTCTTATCCGAGCAATTTTCCCGAGGAGGAAAAGAACTCGTATTCGTTCAGATGAAAAAAATCATTCCGCTATGGACTAGTTTCTTCTTTTCTTATGCTCTGTTGATAGTATTATTTGGCGAAGAGATGCTCGACCTCTTGTTCAATGAAAAATACACTGGTGTAGCTAGCATACTTACGATGTGGATGCTTGTCTATGTGGGAACAGCGATGAAACAACTTCCTGGAACGATGTTGATAGCAATGAAAAGACCTGACATAGGAATGATGGTTACGCTGTCAGTGGGAGCCGTGACAACTTTGCTAACCGTGTGGTTTATGAGCCTCGGAGGTGAAATGTGGGCTGTTTTTGCAAGGTTCGTTGGTGAGGTACTCCTCTTTGCTACGTTCTTCTTCTTTGTGTACAAAGTTTTCTACAGGAGAAAGTCCAAAGTGATCAAATCGCAGGTATAGGAACTTCGTATGCAACCTAAGATCTCGGCAGTAATAAATGTCCGCAATGAGTCACACGTCCTGAGAGATTGCTTACTCTCACTTTCTGGATTCGCGGATGAGATTATTGTGTGTGACATGAAGAGTGAGGACGGAAGCGCCGACATAGCCAAGTCAATGGGATGCCATGTTTATACGCATGAACCGGCACCTTATGGAGAATACTCGTTGCCAACAAGCGTCAGGAGAGCCTCAGGCGAATGGGTTCTGTGGTTTGATCCTGATATGCGATTACCTGTAGAAACAGCCGAACGGCTCAAGCAACTTGTGAAAAATGAAGAAGCTGATGTTGTTCAGTTTCATCTCAAAAATCGGGTTTTTGGAACATTTGTCTCCCATGGGCATGGCTCGGGAGTAGTGTTTACGAAGTTCTTCAAGAGATCGTTCTTTATTCGGAATGACGACATACAGTACAGGATTCATTCTTATGTAAATGATGTCCTGAATCAACCTGATGCACGGTGGCTCAAATTGGACAAGAAGTACTTTCTGATACACCTTGCGTATGAAGATCTTTTCGATTGCTTTCAGAAGCACTTGCGATACGCGAGAGAAGAGGCAAAAGAGCGACATTCGCAAGGCGCTCGATTCAAGTATTCAGCACTCTTCTGGGAGCCCACACGTAAGTTCTTGCTCGACGTCTTTTATCGTGCTGCGTGGAAAGACGGAATGCCCGCCTTAGTCTTTTCCTTCGTATCGCACTTAATGTTGGTCCAAGTCCACTTGTTCATGTGGCAGCATGAGCGTGATGCTTTGAGAAAGAACCAGGGTTGATGCGAGATGCGATTCGACCGGATTCATTATCTTGTACTGGGCCTGCTCTTCACGATATTTGTTCTGTCGAAGGTCGGATATTTCATAGAGCCAGCAACCGGCGTCCATTCCGTTTTCACGACGGAAAGCGAACAAGAAATCGAAACTGGCAGCCTATTGGTTCAAGCGATTGTCGTGATATCCGCTTCCATAGCATTACTTGGAAAAAGATATCGTCAGAGTCTATACTTGATTAAGGCAGACGTGGTTGTCGCCTTATATATTCTGTTCTGCCTCTTGAGTCTTTTCTATTCGGCAAGTCCCTCAATCACGTTGCGTCGGTTGATCTTTGCATTGGTAGTGCTTTTTATTGGATATGCGCTTGCAAATGCTCCAAAGGAGCCGTTTGAGAAGCTGCTTCGAGTTCTCTATTTCTTTTTGTTGGCGTACACGTTCATCGGTGTACTCGGATTGATTAGAAGCGCGGTCCAGGGCCACAGTTTTTTTCAGACGCCGTTTACTGTTTTTGATGCATCTCATCGTGATGGAGAAATGTTCTCCGTTGCATTTCTTCTACATTGGCATCTGATGAAGAAGAAAGCCCGAGGCGTCTCGAGTATGCTCGTTATTGGAATACTTGGGGTCCTGATATTGTTGACCTTGTCAAGAACGAGTATCTTAGGATTGATCATCGCTTTCGGATATATTGCTTTAGCATCCTCAACAAGAAAGACATCTGTTGCATTTCAAGTCGTCTCTTTGATTTCGGTTGTGTCTATCATTATCTTAATTCTTCCATCGACGGCAATTCAAGGCATTTTGCGCCCGGAAAGTGTTGAAACTCTGATGGGAAGAACAATTCTGTGGGATTTCATGATTACCGCGGTTTCTGTGAATCCTCTGATTGGAGAAGGCTTTGGAGCATTTTGGAGCCCTGACAATATCTTTGATATGCAGCAATTTCAAAATTGGGGAATCACAACAGCGCACAATGGTTTCTTTGATGTGTATCTGAACACAGGAATAATTGGTCTTATTTTTGTTTGTCTGTTGATCATTCGTTTTTGGATGTATGCCTCCAAGTTGCCTGTTGCGGAAAGAGTCTTCGTTCGGTCTGTATTGGTATTTATAATTGCGCAAAACCTTACTCAAGGGTCTTTTCAGAACCCGAGAAATTTCCTCGAGGTTCTTTTTTGGTGGATGTATGCCGGAATTGGCGTGCATGTAGCCAGATTAGGAGCGGAATCAAATCACTCGAGTGAATCAAAGCTTATTGTGGGAGTGCAAGGTGCTGTTCAGTAAAAAACTCAAGGGGCTTATTCAAAACACGCTTCGACGACTTGGATACCAAATTGTTCGATTTCGCCCAGACGCGGAAAAGGACTTTGGTTGGCTAAGGAATCACCGCATTGCGTCGGTGCTCGATGTAGGTGCAAACGAAGGTCAGTTTGCGTCAGAGATCATACGGATTTTCCCCGATGCGCAGGTGTACTGTTTTGAGCCGCTGCGGGAGGCATACGAGAGACTTGTTTCCCGTTTTGGGAAAAGCCAAAACTTCACCTTCTTTAATGTCGCGGTAGGAGATATCACTGGAGAAATGCCAATCCACAAAAACGAATTCTCTCCGGCCTCTTCTTTGTTGGGAATGCAACCGATGCATGTAACAGCGTTTCCCTACACCAAGCATGAAACTGTCGACTCAGCTCGAGTCGAGCGACTGGACAATCTCCTCAAAAGTCTGCAAATCGAACCCCCGGTTCTTCTCAAGGTGGATGTTCAGGGCTATGAGGCCCGTGTTTTGCGAGGAGCCAACAAGACAGTGGCCAATGCATCAGTCATCTTAGTCGAATGCAATTTCCAGGAAATGTATGAGGGCCAATCGAAGTTTGAAGAGATCTATGAATATCTGATCCAGAGGGATTTCGTTTTCAAGGGCTGTTTCGATACGCTCAAAGATCCACGTGACGGACTGGTCCTGCAAGGTGATTTGATTTTTGTGAAGACAGATCTCTTCTCTACCCATGAATAATCTGATAGTTTCGGTTGTCACTCCGTCTTATAACCAGGCAGCATACATTGAGGAGACTATACTCAGTGTAATAAACCAAACAAATGTCCATGTAGAGTATATTGTAATTGACGGCGGGTCGCGGGATGGGTCCGTGGACATCATCCGCAAGTATGCGTCCCGACTGTCATACTGGGAAAGCGAACCTGACCGCGGACAAACACATGCCATCAATAAGGGTTTGCAACGAACAACAGGGGACGTTGTTGCGTACCTAAACTCCGACGATAGGTACTGCCAGAATACGCTACACCTCGTAGAGTCGTATTTTTCAAGCAATCCCGACTGTATGTGGCTTTGCGGCAACGTCTTGTTTACCAATGCAGAGGGCAACATCATGGGCCGCAAGAAACCGCTCTTCTCCCGTTTCCTGGCCTATCATGCCGACGCTTCTCTCTATCAGCCGTCGGTGTTCTTGCGACGTCAGGTACTTGATGAGATTGGCTATCCCCGGGAGGATTTTCATACAATCATGGATCAAGAGTGGTTCTGTCGTATTGCTGACCGATACACCCCGCACATACTTGACGAGGATTTGTCATTGTTTAGGTGGCATTCTGAAAGCAAGTCGTCTTCGTCTATGCATAGTGAACACTATAAACAATACCTCTACGAACGGGGTGTTGTTGCGTCCTCGTATTCTCCAGTCACAAATAGTCTTGTCCGGATTGCCCCTGCAGCCTCTTTATTCATTTTCTCCCAAGTTGCGCGCTTAGTGAAAGTACTTATGCGACTCTTAGGAATTCGCGTATTGGAAATGAAACGATGAGTCGCCGTGTTTCAGTAGCCCTCAACATGCTGTCGCCATATTGGCACGATGTATACGATGCTCTTGGCCGTCGGGGTTGGGATATCAGGATATTCGTAGGCACGTCCCAGGAGCCGAATCGTAAGTACCAACAATGCGATTACTCGCGATATGCGTTTCAGGTTCAGACCGTAAGGAATATGATGGTGAACATGGATAAATTCAGGTGGCGCACATCGTTATTTCATATTCCGATCGGATTGTGGAATGAACTTGCCCGTTTTCGGCCTAATGTCATCGTTTCAAATGAGCTTGGGGCGAGGACAATGCTTTGTATGCTGTATGGTACAGCCTACAATGTGCCGGTGATACCATGGGTGTGTGTTACTCCTCATACAGAAAGAAACAATAGCGCATTGAGGGAAACGCTTAGGAGGAGGCTCGTACGCAAAGCTCCGGCAATATGTACAAATCACACCGAAGCAAGGAGCTACCTCACCACACAACTTGGCTTTGCCTCGGAGAAGATACTCTCTACCCCATATGCTGTTGATGTCAAAGCATACCATGCGCGAGTCATGGAGGATGCTAAGGCACGCGAGCAGAATCGTGAAAAGTTGCACCTCAAGGGAACAGTTCTGTTATACGTGGGCCAGATGATACCAAGAAAAGGTTTGGCACAACTGATATCGGGGTTATTGCTTCTTACTGAAGAGGTTCGACGAGGTATAACACTCCTGACAGTTGGTGGCGAGATTCCTTTCAACCACAGAAAGACGCTACAAGCAACAGGCGTGCATACTGTCGAGATTGACTTTGTGCAACCCTCAGAATTGCATATGTACTACAATCTTGCTGATGCTTTCGTATTTCCCACATTGGAAGATGAGTGGGGAATCGTTCTCAATGAAGCTTGCGCTTCGGGACTTCCAATACTAACATCACGATATGCTGGCGCTGCAACAGATCTTCTGCACGATGGCGTAAACGGGTATGGCTTTCACCCCGACAAAGAAAACGAAATCGCCGAAGTGATTTCTACATTCGTGGCGTTACCAGACGAAAAGAAGAAGGCCATGAAACAGGCATCATTGGATATAGCTTCCAGATTTGACATACATATGACAATCAATAATCTTGAAAAGGCGCTGATCTTAGGCTTGGGCATTCATCAACCATGAACATCCTTCAAATACATAACTACTATACGGAGAAAGGAGGGGGCGAAGATCAAGTGGTTCACGCTGAAGCAGGACTTCTCGAATCTCGCGGGCATACTGTGGTCCGATTTTCTGCCGATAACATTGACGTGGGCCTGCTCAGCAAGTCAAGAGTAGCCGTTGAAGCAATTTGGTCCCGCAAAACATACGCAAAGCTTTGTGAAGAACTTCGGGGAGGCAAAATCGATGTAGTCCACATGCATAATACGTTTCTTCGGATATCTCCATCCGCATATCGTGCATGCATGAAAATGGAAGTTCCGGTTGTGCAAACGGTACATAACTACAGAATGGTCTGCCCTGCCGCGACCCTATACCGCGGAAGCAGAACATGTACAGACTGCGTCGGAAAACCGTTCGCATGGCGAGGGATTGTACACCGGTGCTACCGAAACTCTGTAACGGAATCTGCTCTCTCTGCAACGGTATACGGATTGCATCGGGCACTGCAAACTTGGGACAAAGGAGTGACTCTCTATGTTGCTCCTTCAGTCTTCGTAAAGGACAAGCTTGTGGCATCGGGAATCGATTCAACCAAGATTGTCATTAAGCCCCACTTTTCTGAATCCCCTTCGACCGTAACAACTCAAAAGCTGTCACGCGATCGCCTGCTGTTTGCCGGACGGCTCTCATTTGAAAAAGGAGTTGAAGTTTTGCTTTCTGCTTGCGAGCTTGAACCTGATATTCCGGTCGACATTGTTGGTGATGGACCTTTGCGCAAGAGAGTCAAGGAAACGCTTGTATCAAAGAAGCTGGTCAATGTGCACTATCGAGGTTTCATCCCGCAGAATGAACTAATGATGCTGATGCAGTCGGCACGAGCGTTAGTAGTACCTTCAATAGTGTTTGAAACGTTTGGTAAGGTTGTCGTGGAATGCGCAGCTCTAGGTGTCCCTGCAATAGTTCCGGATAAGGGTGCATTGGCAGAACTTGTGCAGCATGAGAGAACAGGACTTGTGTTTAAGTCCGGAGATGCGCTTGCATTGGCGAAAACTATGAAATGGGGCTGTAATCACCCTGCCGAGATGACAGCAATGGGGCATGCCGCACAGAAAGTATGGCAGGAGAGCTCAACGCCGGAAAAGAATTATCGCGACCTGGTTTCCATCTACGAGCGTGCGATGCACCTTCAGCGGGACAGTTCCGGTGGAGTAAGGGGCTAAGAATGGAGCCCAAGCAAATACTTGACGTTCCGGTTCATGTTTCAGACTACTCGTTTTGTATCGCCCATGTATCCCAATGGATTGAATCGGAGCGAAATTACGCGCATTACATTATTCAAACAAATGTTTCGACTGTTGTAAATGCGCGAAACAATGCGGCATATTTGCAAACATTAGGATTGGCTTCCCTCTCCGTCCCCGACGGCATGCCCCTGGTGTGGTTGCTACGGTTGAGAGGTCATAAGATCAAAGACAGGGTGTATGGTCCTGATCTGATGCTGTTGCTTTGCGAGGAGGCTGCTCGAAAAGGGTGGAGGTGTTTTCTCTATGGCGGCAAGCCCGGTGTGCCCGAGCAGCTTCGGGAGGTACTGCAAAGCCGTTTTCCGGGAATTCAGATAGTCGGTACATACTCCCCGCCTTTCAAAGAATTGAATGCGGAGGAAGATGCTGAGATCTGTGCAATGATCAACACGACGAAAGCGGATATTGTGTGGGTAGGTCTCGGTTCGCCCAAGCAGGATATCTGGATGTACGAGCATCGGGACAAGCTTGACGCTGCGGTGCTTCACGGAGTCGGGGCAGCATTCGATTTTCTCACAGGGCAGGTAAAGCAGGCGCCCCGCTGGATGATGAACGCAGGCCTGGAATGGCTGTTCCGGTTGTTTCAGGAACCAAGAAGGTTGTGGCGCAGATATACAATTACAAATGCGAAGTTTGTTTACTATCTTTTGCGGGATACGTTCAGGAAAACAGCAGCGAGGTAATTTTATCATGCATCCATCAGCCAAGATTTTTGTTGCGGGCCATCGCGGTCTCGTCGGCTCGGCCATCGTCAGAAACCTCAATAGTCGTGGTTTTACCAATATCGTCGGACGCCCGCGGGCGGAACTCGATCTGCTCGATCAAAGTGCAGTGCGCCGGTTTTTTGAATCCGAGAAACCGGAGTATGTGTTTCTGGCCGCCGCGAAAGTGGGGGGTATCTACGCGAACAACACGTATCCGGCTGAGTTCATCTATGAGAATCTTGTACCTCAGGCGAACGTGATTCATGCGAGCTATGAAACGAGGGTGAAAAAACTGTTGTTTTTGGGCAGCTCGTGTATCTATCCCCGCATGGCCCCGCAACCGATGCGTGAGGAGTTCTTGCTAGACGGCAAGCTTGAACCGACAAATGAGCCGTACGCAGTGGCCAAAATCGCCGGAATCAAAATGTGCCAAGCATACAACAGACAATACGGCACGAAATACATCTCCGTTATGCCGACGAATCTGTACGGCCCAAATGACAATTTCGATCTGAAGAATGCCCACGTTCTTCCTGCATTAATCAGGAAATTCGTCGAAGCGAAGGAAAGTAACGTACCTTTTGTCGAAGTCTGGGGCAGCGGTTCTCCGCGAAGGGAGTTTCTGCATGTTGACGACTGCGCCGATGCGTGCGTTCACCTTATGCTGTCGTACGACGAGTCGGAGATTGTCAACATCGGTGTCGGTTCCGATGTCTCGATCAAGGAACTTGCATTGTTGGTTAAGTCAACCGTCGGGTACGTGGGAGAGTTACGTTTTGACACGTCGAAACCTGACGGCACGCCACGTAAACTGCTTGATGTCTCCAAACTGGAGAAGTTAGGCTGGAAAGCGACGATTCCGCTTGAGACAGGCCTTCGGTCGGCAGTGGAGTGGTACCTTAAGAACCGTTGAGATAATCAACATTCGCCGGATTCTTTCGAACCCCCTGCTATTCGCGAGTGCATCGAGGAAATCACTCCCTGTTGACAGACTGCTCTTTCCTTCAAGAATCTATTGTCCTGGTCGGACGGCCACCGAACATCGGTGACGCGTATCATCTGATGTTTCACCCTCTTCATGTACTTTGAGGCAAAGTTGAAACGTGCTCAACCATCAGTGTCTTTGCACATTATGCTTTATCTGCCTAAATTAGCGTTGCCTTCACGAAGAGAAGCCTCCATTTTGCGGGAAGGCACTCCAAGACACGGACGGGGAACCATCAACTTTGTGATCTCATTACTACGTCGTAACTGGCGGACATGTGCCGCCGCATTAGGAATTGTCGTTGACGCGGCCATTTTGACCGTTGCATTTCTTCTTGCCGCAAGGCTGCAAAGCCCCGGCATCGGTGCAGGCGAATTCTTCACGACGCACATTCCGCTGTACGCATTTGTTGTTACAGTCTTTCTCGTCTCGTTCACAGCCCTCGGATTGTACCGCACCGTTTCGTATACGCCGGTAATGCATCAGTATCTCGGAGCGACAAAGGCATTTATCTATAGCGCCGCTATTATTCTCTCAACTCTGTTCCTTGCGGGAAGTATTCCGTACTCACGGCAGTTTCTGATTCTGTTCTTCCTTCTCGTTCCGCTTGTGTATGTTGTTGCCTGGTTCGGTGTGCGGCGGCTTTTCCGCGTGTTAAGAGGTTACGGCTACGGGAGATGGAACACGCTTGTCGTAGGTCCGGACAAGAATATCGACAGGCTGTTGAACTTGTTTCAGGATTTTCCCGATCTCGGGTATGATCCCGTCAAGGTGCTGAACACGCCCATGTACAGCAGTACCGACCGGAAGGTACATGTAAACAGCGCCGAAGTGGAGAGAGAGATTCTTGCCCGGAATGTTGACTTCATGGTTCTGTCGTCGCCGGAACTCAACGGCTCGTACGACGATCTTGAACGACTGTGTCGCAAACATTATGTCAGGATGAGGGTAGTCTCTCCGGAAACCGATACGCTCTTCAATCAAGTTCGGATTCAGGATATTGCCGGTTTGCCGCTGTTCTCTCCTGTACGGCACCGTATCGACGGCTCGAAGCGCATTGCAAAGCGCATTTTTGATATTGTCGGCTCGGCGTTACTTCTTGTTCTTTTCGCCCCGCTGTTTCTTGCCGTTGCCATCGCGACGAAGTTGGAGTCGAGGGGGCCGGTGTTTTTCAAGCAGAGACGGGCATTGAGCGACAGAGACAAGCCGTTCTTGTTCTACAAATTCAGAAGCATGCATCATGAGGCCGACGAGAAGAAGGAGACGCTCTTCCCTCATAATGAATCGAACGGAGCGTTGTTCAAAATGCGGAACGACCCGCGTCTCACAACTGTGGGGAAATATATTCGCAGGTACAGCATTGATGAACTGCCGCAACTGTTCAATGTGCTTAAAGGGGAGATGAGCCTTGTCGGGCCGCGACCCCTTCCGGTGAGCGATTTCAAACGGCTGACCGAGGTGGATGATGTAGGAGGGTACTTCAGAGGCAGAGCAAAAGCCAAGCCGGGCATGACCGGACTGTGGCAGGTTTCGGGGCGAAGCCACCTCGGTTTCCGGGAAATGGTGATGTTGGATTTGTACTACATCGAGAATCAATCCATTCTCTTCGATATCGAGATTCTCGCGCAGACTGTGCCGGTTGTACTTTTTGGTAAAGGAGCATACTAACCCGCATCGATAAACCCGCGGAGTCGTTCGCGAGTTTTCCCGTCGCAAATGTCCCTTTGAGTCTCACCCATATTTTGCATATTTTCTTCATGTTGTCTCCATCTCAAATGAATCCATCAGGAGTACGTCCTTGAAAATCAGCGTTATTGGAACCGGATATGTCGGACTCGTTGTCGGCACGTGCTTTGCCGAAAGCGGAAACGACGTGATATGTGTTGATATTGACGAACACAAACTGGCTATTCTCAAACGAGGTGAAAGCCCGATTTATGAACCGGGTTTGACCGACTTACTGAAGAAGAATATTCAGGAAGGCAGGCTTACGTTCACGTCCGATTTGAAGCATGCTGTTCAGCACACGGACATCATTTTTCTTGCCCTCCCGACACCACAATCAGAAGACGGGTCGGCAGACTTGCAGCATGTGCTTGCCGTTGCAAAGCAGATCGGCACGTACATGAATGGCTATAAGGTGATTGTGAACAAAAGCACAGTTCCCGTAGGAACGGCTGACAAGGTGAGCGAAGTCGTTGGAACGCAAACAACGCATCCGTTCGACGTTGTCTCGAATCCTGAATTCCTGAAAGAAGGGGCGGCTGTAAACGATTTCATGAAGCCCGACAGGATTGTTGTAGGTTCGAGAAGCCCAAAGGCGCTGGCAATCATGCAGGATTTGTATGCTCCGTTCATCCGCACTGGCAACCCGCTCATCATTATGGATGAACGCAGTTCGGAATTGACGAAGTATGCGGCAAATTCATTCCTCGCAACCAAAGTCTCGTTTATGAACGAAGTTGCCAATCTATGCGAACTGCTCGGCGCGGATATCGATTTGGTGAGAAAGGGGATGGGTACCGACCCCCGCGTTGGGACACAGTTCCTGTTTGCAGGAGTCGGGTATGGCGGTTCATGTTTTCCAAAGGACGTTGCTGCCCTTCTGAACAGTGCAAATCAAACGGGTTACGATTTCAAGATTCTGCGTTCGGTGGAGGATGTCAATTTCCGCCAGAAAGAGATCATCGTTCATAAGATCAAGAAGCACTTCAATGGCAATCTGAAGGGGCTTACAATTACGCTTTGGGGTCTGGCGTTCAAGCCGAACACAGATGACATACGGGAAGCACCATCATTAAGGATTATCGAGGCCCTGAGAAACGAGGGGGTGAATCTCAGGTTACACGACCCGGTGGCAATAGAAGAGACAAAGAAGCGCATCCCCCAAGGTCCTGAGTTCTTTGTGAGTAACTATGATGCGCTGAAAGGGGCAGATGCGCTGGTGATCGTAACGGAGTGGAATGAATTCCGTCGTCCTGACTTCGAGAGGATGCGAAGTCTCATGAAGCAGCCTGTAATCTTCGATGGACGCAACATCTACGATCCGCAGCGACTGCGGGATATGGGCTTCTCGTACTACGGAATCGGTCGCAATTCCAATCATCCAACTAAAAACGGAGCATAACGCTTGGCCTCTTCTCAACTTCAGCATGCAGTGGTGACAGGCGGCGCAGGTTTTCTTGGCTCGCATTTATGCGACCGGCTTCTGGCGGAGGGGTTTCGTGTTACGGCTATCGACAATCTGATTACGGGGGATATAAGAAATATTTCCCATCTTATCGGCAATGAGAAATTCAGATTCATCAAACATGATGTAACTGAATATATATATGTAGATGGCCCAGTCCATTTCATCCTCCACTTCGCATCTCCTGCGAGCCCGATTGACTACCTGAAACTCCCGATTCAAACGCTCAAAGTCGGTTCGCTTGGCACGCACAAGGCACTCGGATTGGCAAAGGAAAAGAATGCACGGTTCCTGCTTGCATCAACTTCGGAAGTGTACGGCGACCCTCTGGTTCATCCCCAACCGGAATCATACTGGGGCAATGTAAATCCCGTCGGATCACGTGGCGTGTACGACGAAGCGAAGCGCTTTGCCGAAGCCATGACAATGGCGTATCACCGATACCACGGAGTTGATACGCGGATCGTCCGGATTTTCAATACATACGGGCCCAGAATGAGAATTGAAGATGGCCGGGCAATTCCCGCCTTTGTATCACAGGCGCTGAGAGGGGAGGATGTTACAGTATTCGGGGACGGGAGCCAGACGAGAAGCGTATGTTATGTGGACGACCTAATTGACGGTATCTACCGCCTTCTCTTGTCCGACGAGGTGAATCCTGTTAATATCGGTAACAAAGATGAGATTTCGATGCTGCAGCTTGCACAAGAAGTGATTGAGCTTACCGGTAGCAAAAGCAGGATCGTTTTCAAGGAGTTGCCTGAAGATGACCCGAAGATTCGTCAGCCTGATACAACCAGGGCGAAAACACTTCTGCAATGGGAGGCTAAGGTAAAGCGCCGTGAAGGGTTACGGGCAACCATAGAATACTTTCGTTCGCGCATTGCTTGAGATGAAACAAACCGTTGGAAAGCCGGCCCGACGGGCTTTCACAGCGTTCCTCCTTCTGCTGTACGCTATGAATCTCTCCGCCCAGATCGATTCGACAGACCGCAAGGTCGTGCTCCTGACTGAAGAAATCAGTGAACCTGAGAACCCGCCTGAAACGGATCCCATTCCAGATACAACTAATATCCACCCCGTGAGGCTCGCAATCGTTACAGGAACAGTCGGGGTAACTATTGCAGCCATTCATATCTATCAAGCTAATGGGTGGTGGAAGGACAATCGGAGGTCGTTCCACTTTCAGGAAGACCTTAAATACGGCCTATACGTTGACAAATTAGGGCATTTCTACGGGGCCACAGTCGGAACGTTCCTGCTCCGCAAGTCATTCGAATGGGCAGGGCTTTCGGAGCGGGCAGCATTGTGGTGGGGGGCCGGGGGCTCGTTGCTGTTCCAGACATACGTTGAAATTGAAGACGGGTTCTCAACGTGGGGATTCGATCGCGTGGATTTTGCGGCGAACCTTCTCGGTGCATCATGGCCGGTAGCCCAATACTATTCGTCTTTTCTTCAGAATTTCGATTTCAAGTTCAGCTATCATCCATCGCCGGCGTTGAACAATCCGGGTGGCATCGGCTTCCAGGGCCAGCGACATATCATGTTCGACGACTACGAAGGACAGACGTTGTGGCTGAGCATGAATGTACACAACGTTCTGCCGTCGGCTGTACAACCGTTCTGGCCCGAGTTTCTGAATCTTGCCATTGGCTACGGAGCCCGCGACGTTCTCGGAAAGAAACCCTACAGTGTCGTTTTTCTGGCTCTTGATTTGGACATGAGAAAAGTAATTCCCGACAGTACACCATTCTTGAAGTTGCTCGGAGAAGCCCTTAACTTCATCAAGTTCCCGGCTCCGGCAGTTCGGATATCTCCGGGCGCCGTCTGGTACGGCATCTATTTCTAACCAAAAATTACGAGAGGCTCAGTGAATTCTCCCCTCCGATTGTGTGTATTGTTTGTTCTGATATTCGGAATACATGCCGTCAGCTTTTCACAGGTTGAAACGGTTCCTGCTACGCATCCTGTCTATACATTCCTCAAGCGAATGGAAGTGAAAGGGATCATCGAGCGATACCGCGACGCCGTCTTACCGATTTCACGTCGTGAAGTAGGGAAATTTTTGCTGGATGCTCAAGAACGTTCCGAACATCTTACGTCAACCGAGCGACTCATGCTTGCCGACTTTCTGTCTGAATTTCAATTCGAAAATAGCGGTTCTGTTGACGGATTTCTTTCTGTTATCGATTCGGATGAAGAAAGTTTCGGCCGGGCGCTGGGCGAGGAATTCTCGAACAGGGAAAAATTCCTGTACGTGCTGAATGATTCAAGCATCTCAATGTTCGTCAACGGCCTGCTGACGTTCGACGGGCGCCGCATTAACGGCGATGCCCTTGGAACGACCCGTACAGAGTTTTTCCAATTTGGTATTCGTGCCCGCGGCACATTGCTGGATAAACTGGGATATTTCATTCAGGGAACAAATGCACAATTCTGGGGGAGCAGGGATCTGTTGCGCCGTGATCCTGTTATCAGCCAGTACTATACGCTCGGGGTTACCGACATTCAGAACTTCGATAATGCCGAGGGATATATTCGATACGACGGCGGCCTTGTTTCTGCCCAGTTGGGACGTGAGAGGGTACTGTGGGGAGCCGGATACGATCAGAAGATGATCTCGTCTGACAACGTCCGGACGTATGATTTTTTGAGGGCGGATTTCCAATACAAATCGCTGAAGTATACGTTCTTCCACGGATCACTATTAGGCAGGCGGAGACACATCGTCTTCACCGATCCTACCGATTCGACAACTACATACACTGAGCCGACAGTTGCAGACAAGTTCATTGCAGCACACAGGATTGAATTCTCGTTCCCCGGAGTATTCGATATTGGCTTTCAGGAAATGGCAATCTACAGCAACCGCTCGATAGATTTTGCATATCTGAATCCCTTCATTGTTCTTGAGTCCGCACAGCGTTCACGGGAGGAACGTGATAATGTGTTGTGGGCGTTCGACATGCAAACCCATTTCGTGAGAGGGCTCGAACTTAACGGGACAATCGTCTTTGATGATCTCCATTTCTCCGAGTTCTTCGAACCGCGATGGTATAACCGGTATGCGTATCAGGCGGGCATGATGCTGACGGATCCGCTGTTCGTGCCGGACATGACGCTGATGGTGGAATACACCCGCGTGAAGCCCTTCGTGTATGCTCACGATCGATCACGGGAAAATTCTTATACAAGCTTGAATTCTCTGCTCGGGCCCCGCATCGGCCCCAACTCCGACTCATGGTTCCTGCGTGCGGACTATTTTCCGTTACGGAACCTGACACTTTCGTTGCGTGTTACATTCACACGTCGGGGTGAGAATGAGTATGAGGGGAGCGGCAAGCTTGTACGCAACGTTGGGGGCGATGTTTTTCAAGGCCACCGCAACACCGACCCCCGCGATGCGTATTTCCTCGACGGAATCCTGGTAAAATCACGTACAATTCAGTTCCTTGCCACGCACGAGATTGTCAATCAGATTTGGGTTGACGGTTGGTTTCAGTCAGAATCAGTTGAGAATACAAATGCCGGGATGACGGAAAAGAACACGGCATTCGGAGCCCGATTTCGCTTGGAACTCTAAGCATTATTCACAGAACTGGATACACCATGCCTCTTGAAGTCGGTCAGAAAGCTCCCGATTTTTCCCTCGTTGATGCGTACAGAAAACAGCGGACGCTGAAAGAATTTCTTGGTAAGAAAACCGTTCTTGTTTTCTATCCGGCAGCATTCACGGGAGTCTGCACGAAAGAAATGTGTTCATTTCGTGATTCGCTTGCGGCGTTCAACGAGCTGGGAGCGCAGGTTGTAGGCATCAGTGTCGATTCGCCGTTTGCCAACAAAGCATTCGCCGATCAAAACCAGATCAAATTTCCGCTTCTCAGCGATTTCACGCGCTATGTCAGCTCGCAGTACACGGGGTTGATGCTGGGTTTGAGCGGTATCAATGGTTATGTTACCGCGAAGCGTTCGGTATTTGTGCTCGATGCCGAAGGAGTTGTACGGTATGCCTGGATTTCGGATAATCCCGGCATGGAACCAAACTATGAAGAAGTTCGCAATGCAATAGCCTCATTCTAAAGGAGATTGGACGACAATGGCAGTTTTGAAAGTTGGCATACAAGCACCGGAGTTCTCGTTGCCCAGCGGAGAGGGGAAGAATCTTTCCTTGTCAGATTTTAAAGGGAAGAAGATTGTTTTATTCTTCTATCCGAAAGATATGACAAGCGGCTGCACAAAAGAAGCGTGTTCGTTTCAAGAAAATCTCGGTGCAGTGAAACGAAAAGGAGCCGTTGTCATTGGCGTGAGTGCCGACAGCCCTTCTTCCCATGAAAAATTCGCCGCAAAGTACAACCTGACCTTTCCCCTCGTCAGCGATGAGAAGAAGGAACTGGTGAAGAAGTACTGTGTATGGAAAGAAAAAAGTATGTACGGGAAGAAGTATATGGGGATTGAACGAACAACATTCGTTATTGACGAGAAGGGTTTTATCTCGCATATCTTCCCGAAAGTGAAAGTTGAAGGACATACAGAAGAAATACTGCAGGCCCTTTCAGGTAAATAGGGGCAACTCAAACAGAGAAGGAAAGACTGACGGAATGGTTTACATCACGCGCAAAGAACATTTCAGCGCTTCACACAGACTGTACAATCCCGACTGGTCGGATGACAAGAACTGGGAAGTGTACGGCAAATGCAACAATCCGAACGGGCACGGCCATAACTACGAGATCGAGGTAACGGTGGCTGGGAACCCGCCCAAGGAAACAGGAATGGTTATCGACCTAAAAAAACTCTCAGACATCATCAACAAGGAAATCATTGATGTGGTGGATCATAAGCATCTCAATTGCGATGTTGACTTCATGACCGGGGTCATCCCGACGGCGGAAAATATGGCGGTTGAGTTCTGGAAGATTCTCGAAACAAAAATCACCGGGGGAAGATTGTATTCCATCAAGCTGTATGAATCGCCGAACAATTTTGTAGAGTACCGCGGCGAATAGGAGGGAGCCCCGTGCACAAACAATCCAACGTTGAAGAACTCATATCGTCCCTCCTCAAGGAGTTGGGAGAAGATCCTGCCCGTGAAGGGTTGCAAAAGACACCGCATCGCGTTGCAAAAGCATACGATTTTCTCACGAGCGGTTACCGCAAGGATATTGCCGCGGTGATGAACGGTGCCATCTTTGAAGAGGAATACAGCGAGATGGTGATTGTGAAGGATATTGATTTCTTCAGCATGTGTGAACACCACATGCTGCCGTTCTTCGGCAAGGCACACGTTGCCTATATCCCCAACGGCAAGATCGTCGGGCTGAGCAAAATTCCGCGTGTTGTGGATGTGTTTGCCCGTCGATTTCAGGTTCAGGAACGCCTCACGCGGCAGATTGCCGATACGCTGTACGAATATCTCCATCCCCAAGGCGTCGGTGTTGTCATCGAAGCTCAGCACATGTGCATGATGATGCGCGGCGTCGAGAAGCAAAATTCTCTTGCAACCACAAGCGCCATGCTCGGCGTTTTCCGCGACGATGTGAAGACACGTCAGGAATTCCTTGAGTTAACAAAAACACGACGCCTATGAAGCGCTTGGAACAACGCGTTGCCATTGTGACGGGCGCGAGCAAAGGGATTGGCCTTGCTATTGCTCGATCGCTTGCAGCGGAAGGGGCCGGCGTGGTTCTGGCTGCACGGAATGCTTCGGCTCTTGCAAAAGAAAGCGAGGCAATCCGCTCACAGGGCTTTTCAGCGCTTGCAGTTCCAACTGACATGACCGACGATGTTCAGGTGAGCAACCTTGTTGCGGCGACGATGAAGGAATTCGGGCGCATTGATATTCTTGTAAATAATGCAGGAATGGGAGTTTTCAAACGATTCGCCGAGCTTGATGTCAGCGATTTCGACACGATGTGGGCCCTGAATATGAGAAGCGTGTTCGTCGTGACGAAATGTGTTCTTCCGTACATGACGAAAGCGAATTCGGGCACAATTGTTAACATCGCTTCCCTTGCGGGGAAGAATAGTTTTGTGGGCGGTACGGGTTATGCGACAACAAAATGGGCTTTGCGCGGTTGGGCATCGTCGTTAATGTTGGAAGTCCGCGAACATAACATCCGCGTTGTGACGATTTGCCCCGGTTCTGTAGAGACAGCGTTCTCGTCAACAGGGAAGCGAGGGGCGCACATACCGCAGTCTGAGGATGTTGCCGAGGCGGTCGTCTTTGCGGTTACAGCGCCTGCGAGAAGTATGTTCAGCGAGATTGATTTACGCCCGACAAACCCGAAGTAGTGTTCCTTCGGGCGGAAACAAAACGAGCGGGATGAATTCCGCTCGTTTGAATACCTTCCTCTAATGCAAGTCAGTCGTTATCCCAGTTCCCCCTGAAACGCTCACGGTAGAAGCCACGGCCCGGGCTATGCTGCATGCCGTCTCTGCCGCCCATTCGTTCTCCCATTGTTGCTGCGTGTCGCTTCCAGATTTTCTGTTGTTCGGTAGTCAGGATATTGTTGACGGCAAACCAATGATCGAGCATGTTCATCTTCTGCTGGTCTTGCGCAGCCGTAATAGCTTTGATGTTCTTCTCGATTGCACTGCGATCGACCTTGTCTGCCAGGAATGCGGACTTGATATCGAGGCGGAGTGATTGAATCTTCGAACGAAGCTCAGTTTGCTTCTTCATCATGTCGATGCGAAGCTTTTCCATCTGTGTTTGCTGGGCTTCTGTCAGATCAAGTTTTGCGAGAACGGCAGTATGCCGCGGCCCGTAACCTGCACCGGCCCGGGGTCCCCATCCCGGCTGTGCGACTGTTGATGTGACTGCGAAGATGATGAGAAATGCTCCGAATAGCAGTTGTCGTTTCATTGTTGTTTCTCCTTGTGTACTGTCATGTACTGTGTGTTGATCTTTGTCCTGCGTTCTGATTCTTAGAACCATTTCACACCCGATTGGTTTAATCCCTTCGTTTGACTTTCCTTGGGATATTTGCTAAGTTGACTCGTGAAGTTTGTCTACGGAGCTTTTGGCGTGCAGCGTTTTTTCCTTTCTCTTTTCATTCTCTCCATCGGTTTCTTTTCCGGATGCAGTGTTGCCGATTTCATAGGCGCCTATTTCAACACGTATTACAACGCAAGCAGGTTGTTCACGGAAGCCGAAACGGAGATACTCAAAGCCCCCGTTCGCCTGACGACGCGAACGGAGCGGCCATTCCTGGCACCGTTTGACATCCAACCGCAAACAAAAGCCAAGTTCACGACCGTCATCGAGAAGTGTTCTAAGCTGCTTCAGTATCATCCCGAGTCGAAGCTTGTGGACGACGCCCTCTTGATGATCGGCAAGTCCTATTACTACCAGAACGAGCATCAGTCGGCAGAACGTAAATTCAAAGAACTGCTGGAGTCATTTCCGGAAAGCGACCTTGCCCTGGAAACACGGCTCCTGCTCGCAAATACGTATTACAGAAGTAACGACAAAATCAGTGCTGCGACAATTGCCAGGGCGTTGTTCGACGATGCACGCAGCGAGAAAGAGGAAGGAATTGCATCGGGGGCTGCCTTGATGCTTGCTCATATTGAAAGCGAGAACAAGAATCTCCAAGAGGCGATTGCCTACTTCAAGACAGCCGGCGAATTGGCCGAAACTGATGGTGAGCAGGCCGACGCATTCCGCCTTGAAGCGGCACATCATGAACAGTTGGAAAACTATGCAGACGCCGCTGACGCGTTTCGACGTTCGGAACAGGCAAGTAACGATTATTTCAAGGTTGCACAAGCACGCATCGGGCGTGCCCGTATGCTCTCGAAACTGGAGCAATACCAGCAAAGCATAGCGCTTCTAGAATCCCTCATTGAAAACAAGAACTACAGGGAGTTGTTCGGCGACATCGATTTGGAGATCGGCAATGTGTATCGCGACCAAAAGGACTATGCGTCTGCTGAGGCGCAATACCGTTATGTCGATACGGCGTACGCGCGAACCGAGGCATCCGCCAATTCGTATTATCAACGCGGATTGATGTACGAGCATGTCTTCTTCAATTTTGATTCAGCCCGTGCAGCATACGACAAGGGAAGGGGAGAAGCCCCTCAAGCTGAGGTAACGCCTTTGTTGGCAAAGCGCAGCGACTATCTGAACAGATATTTCACGTTCAAGAAGGCAATAGCCCTGAACGACAGTATCAAGTATTTTATTCTCAATCCTCCGGATACAACGAAGTCCGATACAACAAAGATCGAGGTGACAGAACACGACACAACCGCCACTGATACAACTCTCGGGGTTGCCCTTGCGAAGCCCGAGAGCTTGTCCCAAGCAGCTCCGGTGATTCCGCCTCCCCCGCTGGATACGGTCAATGCGAGGCTGGCATACAACATCTCCGAATTGGCAGGAGTTTTCTATACAAGCATGGAGCTTGTTGATTCTGCAAAGTATTGGTATTCGCTTCTGCTGCGTGAGTACCCCGAAAGTCCGTACGTTCCGCGTGCCATGTACACACTTGTACAGATCGAACGTTTGGATTCAAACTATTCGCGGTCGTATGTTGATTCGCTCCATCAAGAAATATTGAGGCGTTCGCCCGAGTCAGAATTTGCGGCGGAATCGCGCCGCCATCTCGGCCTTCCCCCGTTGGTGAAAGCCCCCGATACGACGGAAGCGAGTTACAAACGTGCGGAAGTGTTCGTGCACGACGGCGATTTTGTCTCGGCTCTTTCATCATTCAAAAGGATTGTCGCAGCAGATTCTGTCTCGCCCTATGCAGCGAAAGCACAATACACCATCGGTTGGATTTATGAGAATGTGAAGCAAGACAATGACAGCTCGGTTACTCACTACCAGCGGCTTGTTAGGAGATTTCCCAATTCGGAGTATGCCGCGGTGGTTCAGCACAAACTCGCCGAGTTTGCCATGCATCGCCAGCGCGAACTTCAGGAGCAGAAGGTCAAGGATGATTCCTTGACTGTTGCGCCCGTGCAAGACGCGACTCCGCTTGTGCCCGAAAATGGCAAGGGTCCCGCGAAACAAATTTCTATCCCTGCACCGCCGGATACAACACTCGATGCTATTCGCAACAAGAAACAACTTCCCCCTTCAAAATCTGACGATATTCCCGAACAGTGATGATCCAGTCCTTGTGTACCGTACACAATGTTGAACAAGTTGCTGAAAATATCTTTGTTCTCACGTTTATCTCTCCTCATATTGCTTCCGTAACGAAGGCCGGTCAGTTTGTCAATATCAGAGTAGCGGAGGGAGTGGAACCTCTGTTGCGTCGTCCGTTTAGCGTGTGCAGAACGGAAGGCGAATGTGTTGAGATTATCTTCAATGTCGTTGGCAAAGGCTCCTCGGTTCTCAGAAAGAAGCAAAGCGGAGATCTGATAGATGTGTTGGGACCATTGGGGGTTCCGTTTTCGCTTTTCGAAGATGACTTCGATACCGGTGTGCTCGTGGGGGGAGGACTCGGCGTTGCCCCCCTTCCGATTTCAACCGCGACACTCGTTGCGCGTCAGAAATCTGTTTCGACATTCATCGGGTCACGTTCGAAGCGTCAGCTTGTCAAGAACCACCTTGTGAATGTTCACGTTGCCACCGATGACGGAACTGAAGGGCTGCACGGAACCGCCGTTGATTTGCTCAAGAAACATAGTGACGAGTATAGATATCGTCGTCCAAAAATCTTTGCGTGCGGCCCGACAAAAATGTTGCACGCTGTTGCTGCGTTTGCGATAGCGAATAGCATTCCCTGCGAAGTGTCGCTGGAAGGCCCGATGGCGTGCGGTTTCGGCATCTGCCAGGGGTGTCCGGTTGAATTGGTCGGCGCGGAAAGGAAGTATGCACTGATGTGCAAAGAGGGGCCGACATTTGATGTACGAAGGATACGAATCTGACATGATCACAACGTCCGTTACGCTTGCAGGAGTTCAGTTCAAGAACAGGGTTCTGGTTGCGTCGGGCACGTATGGTTATGGCGACGATACGATTGAACTGGTAGATGTCTCAAAGTTGGGAGGCATCATTACCAAATCCCTTTCCATGAAACCACGCGACGGCAACCCGCCGCCGCGCATCGTAGAAACCGCGGGCGGCATGTTGAATTCCATCGGGTTGGCGAATATCGGCGTACATAGATTTCTTACCGAGAAGCTGCCGTTTCTCAGGACGTTGGACACGGCGATTATTGCCAACATCGCAGCGAGTTCAATTGATGAGTATTGCAATGTGCTTGACGCACTGGAAGCGGAAAAGGGGATTAATGGATATGAAATCAACGTCTCATGCCCGAATGTAAAGGAAGGCGGACTGAGTTTTGGAACAAATCCCACGATGGTTGAAGAGATTACGCGTCGGCTTCGTTCGAGAACAAAGAAGCTCCTGTCAATCAAACTTACCCCGAACGTCACGCACATTTCCGAATTCGCCCGTGCAGCAGAATCAGCAGGGGCCGATGCACTCTCCGTTATCAATACTCTTATCGGGATGGGAGTGAATATACACACACGGAAGCCGATGCTCTCGACCGTCACCGGCGGACTTTCGGGACCGGCTATCAAGCCGGTAGCGCTTGCCAAGGTATATGAAGCATCAAAGGCAGTGAAGATTCCTGTGATAGGAATTGGCGGCATCATGAATGCCAATGATGCAATTGAATTCTTGATGGTAGGGGCCTCGGCAGTACAAGTGGGAACGGCCAACTACATCGACCCGGGAGCCGGGATTAAGATTGCCGAAGGAATCCGGGTATTCTGCGAAGCACACAATCTATCCGATGTCGGAGATCTGGTCGGAAGTCTCGACGCGAAGACGGAGTTCTCCGCCATTTCGAGTTGGCTGTAGGTGAATTGCCGTTTCGTCCCGTCGCGTTAGCATTTCTCGTCATACCTCCATGAATGCATATAACGAAACGCTCCGGTTTCTGTACGGGCTTCAGAGTCGCGGCATGAAATTCGGCCTGCGCAATATCAAAGCCCTGTTGAAATCCGTCGGGAATCCGGAGAAGGAATTCCAATCGATACATGTTGCGGGAACGAACGGCAAGGGTTCGACTGCTTCGCTCATCGCATCAGTGTTGATGGAATCGGGCTGCAACACCGCGTTGTACACATCTCCTCACCTTATCAATTTTACCGAGCGCATCCGCATCAACGGGATTGAAATGCCGGAGCAACGTCTGGTTCAGTATGCAAGAATTTTGCGTCCAATGATTGAACAAGTCAATGCCACTTTTTTCGAAGCTACAACCTGCATTGCATTCCAGTATTTTGCCGAACGGCGTGTTGACATAGCGGTCGTTGAAGCGGGCCTCGGAGGGCGTTTGGATTCCACCAATGTTCTCAGCCCATTGGTAAGTGTCATTACAGGTGTATCGTTTGATCATACGAAGTATCTCGGAACTACTCTGCACAAGATTGCGCGTGAAAAGGGAGGGATCATCAAACCACACACACCGTGCGTTACGGGATCCACAAACCCGGAAGTCATCGCGACGCTGCGACGAATCTGCGCCCGGGAAAATGCCCGGCTGATTCTCTCATCAAAAGATGTCAAAGTGGTCCGTCGCCAGGCAGGAGGGTGGCATTGGAATCTTCGCTTTCAATCACGACTGTTTTCTGTGTCAAATGTTCGGCTCGGACTTTTGGGAGATCACCAGATCAGGAATGCAAGCACCGCGCTTTCGGCTATTGACGTACTCGTGCGCGCTACTGCAAACGCCAAGTTGTTCAGCAAAATCTCGAATGCTACAATTCGTGAAGGGTTTGAACGAGTCCGAACAAACACGGGTCTGCGGGGGCGTTTCGAGCGGATGGGAAGCCGGTTTATCCTCGACGTTGCGCACAATGTTGATGGATTGAAGTCTCTTGAGCAGTCGCTTTTTTCACGCCGCTTTCAACGTTGCGTGGTCGTTTTCGGGGTCATGAAAGATAAACAGTATCGGGAGATGTGTGAAATTGTAGGCCGTATGGCGGAGCAAGTGATTGCTGTCAGGGCAAGAAATGACCGGGCTTTGAGTTCATCCATGATTGTGAAGGAAATACGAGGCACGGGTAGAAATCCGATAAATGCAGGGAGTGTTCAAAAAGGTATCGCTGAAAGTATAAGAACTGCGCGTGGCAGGACTAAAATCGTCATCACCGGATCGCATTATGTGGTTGCCGAGGCGCTAAAGGCGATCTCAACGCGAGGATCAAGTTAGGGGCTGGAAGAAAGTGGAAGAATCTTGTCGGAAAGTTGCTCGGAATGGTATTGATTCTCGACCAAAAAACGAGCCGATACCTTGGCATGGCGTATCGCAGTAAACTTGACAATCAGAATCAAATAACCTATATTTTCATCGGAAAGAGGAATGTTTTAGCGGCTCCTGCCTGCGATAAGGCAGGCGTCTGAAATACCACCTGTTCGAACTCATCAGTTATTACACATCCAACCAATTCTCTTCAACCGTTCTCCCCGAATAGACTTTCACGATCTGGCTCGAGGTCAACGTGTGAAGGGCGCATATATTTTTAGTGAAGGGATTCACGCTCCATGCCAATGGACATTGCAGAGCTCAAGTCAAAGAAGATTGCAGAGCTCAATCAAATCGCCAAAGACCTGAACATCACAGGCTACAGCGATCTGCGGAAGCAGGAACTCATTTTCAAAATCCTGGAAGCACAAACCGAACAAGGCGGCCTGACATTCAGCAAAGGAGTGCTGGAAGTCCTGCCCGACGGTTATGGCTTTCTTCGGTCGGTAGATTACAATTACCTTCCGTCTCCCGACGACATCTACGTTTCGCCCTCCCAAATTAAGAAATTCAATCTCAGAACCGGCGACACCGTGAGCGGGCAGGTCCGGCCTCCGAAAGAGGGTGAGCGTTTCTTTGCGCTGCTTCGCGTTGAAGCGGTGAATGATGAGAATCCGGAATCGATTCGTGAGCGTGTGTTGTTCGACAATCTCACTCCGCTGTATCCCAATACCACAATCAAGTTGGAGACGGCACCCGGCGAGTATTCGATGCGTATCATGGATTTGCTTACTCCGATTGGCAAGGGACAACGCGGCATGATCGTCTCGCCGCCGACGGCAGGCAAAACGATTCTCCTGCAGAAAATTGCCAACAGTATTTCCCGCAATCATCCCGAAGTAAAACTTATCGTGTTGTTGATCGACGAGCGACCCGAAGAGGTGACGGATATGGAACGTTCCGTAAATGCGGAAGTCGTCAGTTCCACATTTGACGAACCGCCGGAGCGTCACGTTCAGGTTGCAGATATGGTGTTGGAGAAAGCAAAACGTCTCGTTGAAGCAAAGCGTGACGTAGTTGTGTTGCTCGACAGCATCACGCGTCTGGCCCGTGCGCATAATACGGTTGTTCCGCATTCCGGAAAGATCCTCTCCGGTGGTGTTGATGCCAATGCGTTGCACAAGCCGAAGCGGTTCTTCGGTGCGGCCCGCAACATCGAAGAGGGAGGAAGCCTCACGATTGTCGCGACAGCCCTGATTGAAACAGGAAGCCGCATGGACGAAGTGATCTTTGAAGAGTTTAAAGGTACCGGCAACATGGAAATTGTTCTTGATCGCAAGTTGAGCGACAAGCGTATGTTCCCGGCAATGGACGTTAACCGCTCGGGCACACGTAAGGAGGAATTGTTGATGGATGCCGACGATCTTAATCGCGTCTGGGTCTTGCGCAAGTTCTTGTCCGATTTCAATACGGTCGAAGCGATGGAATTTTTGCTGGACAAGATGAGAGGGACAAAGTCAAACAAAGAATTCTTGAAATCAATGAACAGCTAACATGAATACGAACGAAGTTGTCATCGTCAGTGGTTGCAGAACGCCGATCGGGAGTTTTCGGGGGTCGCTCAGTTCTGTGCCAGCCCCGAAGCTTGGTGCGCTTGTTATCAAAGAAGTGCTGAAGCGCGCAAACGTGGCATCCGAGCAGGTCAATGAAGTCATCATGGGCAACGTCATACAAGCGGGTGTCGGACAAGCACCTGCCCGGCAAGCGGCTATTTATGCCGGGTTGCCCGTTTCTGTTGAGACGATGACGGTGAATAAAGTATGCGGGTCAGGGTTGAAGGCCGTTATGCTTGGCGCTCAGGCGATTCTGCTCGGGCACGCTGACGTGGTTGTCGCGGGTGGAATGGAAAGCATGTCCAACGCACCGTATCTTCTCGACAAGGCACGTTCCGGCTACCGTATGGGGCATGCCCAGATTCTTGATTCAATGATGAGAGACGGTCTGCTGAACGTCTATGATGACACTGCAATGGGTAATGCGGCGGAATTGTGTGCAAGGGAGTGTAACGTGCCTCGGGAAAAGCAGGATGAGTTTGCCATCTTAAGCTATTCGCGGGCGCAAGAATCGCAGAAAACAGGTCGATTTGCGAAGGAAATCGTTGGAGTTGAAGTCACTGAAGGCAAGGAAACGAAGACTGTTGTAGATGATGAGGATGTCTTCAAAACGGATTTTTCAAAAATCCCGAAACTTAAATCAGCTTTCACGAAAGACGGCAGCGTTACTGCCGCGAACTCATCGAAAATCAATGACGGCGCTGCAGCTCTCGTTCTCATGTCCGCCGAAAAGGCAAAAGCCCTCGGCGTGAAACCTGTTGCCCGCATTGTTGCACAGGCGTCTTCAGCGAAGGAGCCGCTCTGGTTTACAACCGCCCCGGCAGACGGCATCAACAAAGTGTTAAGCAGGGCGGGAATGAGTCTGAATGATATTGATCTATTCGAGATCAACGAGGCGTTTGCCGTTGTTGCGCTTGCGGTCAGCAACATCCTTGCTCTTGATATCAACAAACTGAACGTCAATGGCGGGGCTGTTGCGCTCGGCCATCCGATTGGAGCAAGCGGAGCAAGAATTCTCGTCACATTACTGCATGCGCTCGAGCAAAGAAATCTCAAACGGGGACTTGCCGCAATTTGCATCGGCGGAGGAGAGTCGTCCGCGCTGATTGTCGAGCGTCTATAATCAATTCACTATCAAGTCTGACCACAAACCGAAGATACAGGGAGTCTCCTTTGAACATCAAACATGTAACCGTGGTAGGTGCGGGAACCATGGGCAACGGGATCGCCCATGTTTTTGCACAATACGGATTCAACGTAACGCTGAACGACATCAAGCAAGAGTTTCTGGACAAAGGGTTGGCAACAATTTCCGCCAATCTTGAACGGCAGGTGAAGAAAGGCGTGCTGACGGAGGAAGCAAAGAAAACAACGCTTGCCAATATCCGGCTGTCGACGGACCTGGCATCTGCCGCATCTACGGCGGATATCGTTGTCGAAGCTGCAACGGAAAATCAGAAAATCAAAAGTGACATTTTCAAGACTCTTGATTCCTCATGTAATCCGGATACGATTCTCGCTTCAAACACATCTTCCATCTCAATTACTGAAATTGCTGCAACCACACATCGTCCCGACAAGGTGATCGGGATGCACTTCATGAATCCGGTTCCGGTGATGAAGTTGATTGAAGTGATTCGAGGCCTGGCAACATCCAACGAAACATACGCGACGGTAAAGGCACTCTCTGAGAAGTTGGAGAAGGTTCCGGTCGAAGTCAATGACTATCCCGGTTTTGTCTCGAACAGAGTCCTTCTTCCGATGCTGAATGAGGCCATGTATTGCGTGATGGAGGGAGTATCGACTGCCGAATCCATCGACACAGTGATGAAGCTCGGCATGAATCACCCGATGGGCCCCTTGACACTGGCCGACTTCATCGGGCTCGACGTGTGCCTTTCTATCATGAACGTCTTGCACGAAGGCCTGGGCGATTCCAAGTACAGGCCTTGTCCTCTTCTGAAGAAAATGGTTGCTGCAGGTCATCTCGGCAGAAAAACGGGGAGAGGCTTCTACGATTACACCAAACCACACTGAACAGGGGAACATACCACCTCATGGATTTTCAATTCTCTGAAACACACGAACTCATACGCGAAACAGCGCGCCACTTTGCCGATCAGAAAATAGCGCCAGGTTCTATTGAGCGGGATGAAAAGGAGATTTTTCCCCGCGATCTCGTAAAGGAGATGGGAGAACTCGGCTTTATGGGAATGATGGTGCCGGAAGAGTGGGGTGGTGCCGGGCTCGACACGATCAGCTACGTAATTGCGATGGAGGAAATCTCCCGCGTGGATGCTTCCTGCGGTGTAATCATGTCTGTCAACAACTCGCTGGTTTGCTACGGAATCGACAAATACGGGACGGAAGACCAGAAAAAGAGATACCTGCGTGACCTTGCATCCGGCAAAAAACTCGGGGCATTTGCCCTCTCAGAGCCGGAGGCCGGAAGCGATGCATCGAATCAACGAACAGTTGCGGATCGTGATGGCGATTATTATATTCTCAACGGCACAAAGAACTGGATCACCAACGGAAGTACATGCGACGTTGTGCTTGTTATGGCCGCCACGGATAAGGCAAAGGGGCCCAAGGGTATCAGTACTTTCATTGTTGACAAGGGTATCCCCGGGTTTTCCGTGGCGAAGAAAGAGAAGAAGTTGGGAATCCGGAGTTCCGATACCGTCTCGCTGGCATTTCAAGACGCGAAAGTGCCCGTCGCCAACAGGATTGGTGAAGAAGGTGACGGCTTCAAGTTTGCCATGAAAACGCTTGAGGGCGGGCGTATCGGGATTGCAGCCCAAGCGCTCGGAATCGCTCAGGCATGTCTTGATACATCCATCAACTACTCAAAACAGCGAAAAGCATTCGACAGACCAATTGCGGAACTGCAGGCAATCCAGTTCAAGATTGCCGAAATGGCAACGAATATCCAGGCCGCCCGAATGCTGATTCTTAAAGCTGCGGCCCTAAAAGATGCGGGGCAACCGTTCGGTCAGGAAGCCGCAATGGCTAAGTTGTTTGCCTCAAAGATATCCGTTCAAGCAGCTTTGGAAGCCATACAAATTCACGGCGGCTACGGCTATGTGCAGGAATATCTCGTTGAGCGCTATTTGCGCGATGCAAAAATCACTGAGATTTATGAGGGAACGTCGGAGATACAGCGGGTAGTCATATCACGTTCATTATTGCGATAAACCACTCATTCAATAACAGGAGCAAACATGAAAAATCGCGTTACGGCTGTTTTTGCTGTCTTGATTCTTTTGGTTCTTGCCATGCAGTCTTCTCACTCGCAGGTCAAATGGGTTGTGGGGGGGAACATGGGCCTTGGCATTTCCACAAGCCCTTCAAGCGCCGATTTCACATTTGGACCAATGGCCGAGGTTCTTTTTGGCAAGGGACCTGCGGTTGGAACAGAATTTAACATCTTTACAGCCACGGGGACACCCATTGAGTGGGCAAACTACTTCAAATACTATTTCAGCGTTCCCGGGTCAAACGTGAAGCCTTATGCCGATGCGGGCTTCGGGTTGGTCTTTGTTACCGGTGGCCCTTTCTTTGACATCCGCTTCGGCGGGGGAGCTAACTTCGAAATTGCCCGAGGGCTTTCGATAGCCCCTGATTTGCAACTCGGACCTGTGTTCGCTACGGGGAACACAAATTTTATCATTCTTATCAGGGCCGGGATCAGGTACCAGATTCCATAACGTAATGCAGGTCATATTTTTCAATCCATAATCAACATTCAACACACATACTCCAAAGAGGTGAATCACATGACGAATCGAGCTACGAGGCTCATAGCCATCGTGTTGGGGCTGCTGGTCGCGTCGCAGTCGTTTGGACAAGTGAAGTTTAATATTGGCATGAACACCGGGCTGAACATGGGTACGATATCGTACGATCCGGATCCGTTCGGTCAAGGAGTCACAAAAAGCGGACGCATGGGATTTGGTTTCGGAGCCCAAGCCGAACTGGGATTTGCTGATATGTTTTTCGTTTCATTACAGCCCCGCTATATCATGAAAGGCAACTCGTTTGAGCAGGGTACAGCGAAACTGACTCGCAGCCTTAACGAACTTGAGATACCGATCTTGTTCAAAGTAAAGTTCATCAAAGGTACCGTCAGGCCGTATGCCTTTGTCGGACCCAATATCGGGCTGGTCCTGAGCGCCAAGGATAAGTATGAAGGGACACAGAATGATGGAGAGGTCGACACAAAGGACCAGATTTCGGGTTCTGATTTCGCTCTTGACTTCGGAGGCGGTACCGAATTCTGGATTGCAAAAACCGTAGCGCTCACAGGAGATGTTCGGTATTCAATGGGTCTGAGTAATCTGATCAAGAATCCTGTAGGAAATGCCACGGCAAAGGCGCGTGGTTTTCAAATTCTCTTCGGCGTTCTTTTCGGATTGTAGCGTTTGAATCAATTTACGCATTCGCGGGGTTATGGATTCGAAACAGCGAAAATACCCCAAACGGGGTATTTTCGCTGAGGTTCGATTTCTTAACTTGACAGCGAACTTCATTTTGCATATACTTAGTCGGGTTTACTCAACCTGACTTCTGACCACAATCCACCAAATAACCATAACTCATCACATTTCAAAGGGGTACCTTATGAAAAAAGCATTGCTAGTTGTTTTGGCAGTGGCGTTTGTTGTTTTTGCAGTTGACAGCACAAGTGCACAGGGAAAGTTTCGATTCGGTGTCGGCGCAGACGTGGCAATTCCGATGACGTCTGGTTTCAGCGATGGCTGGAGCCTTGGAATTGGCGGTACTGCGAAGGGATACTATCCAATCAATGATATGTTGACGCTGAACGGAACGGCCGGATACATGATTTTTTCAGGGAAAGAACGCACAGTTGGCACCTTGACAATCAAACCGGGTAACTGGAGCATGATTCCTGTAGTCGTTGGTGGACGATACTACTTTGCACCCGCAAGCAGTTCGTTCAGACTCTACGGTGGCTTTGATATGGGATTGATCTTCTCCTCGTACACCCAAGATACCCCGGCAATCACGGTTGGCAATATCGTTGTGGTTCCCGCACAGAGCATTTCTGTCTCGGGCAGCGATTTCACATACCAGCCGATGATCGGCTTCGAAGCCAGCAACTTTGACGTCGCGGTTCGCTATCTCGGAGTCTCCGGTGCAGCAAGCATTGCAGCTCGTATCGGGTACATCTTTAACTAAGCGCTGTTTATATCATGTCAGAGAGGAAGCCGACGGGCTTCCTTTTTTGTTTTGCGGAGTGACCCCCACCTTGCAAGCCTTCTCCTATTTTCATATACTTTCAACGGTAAATGGCTTTGGCTTGAAGCAATTTGTCAGATGACAATGATGTTAGGGCGTCAAGCAAAAGGAGGCTTTTCGGCTTCCTTGTTTTGTTTCAATGAGTAAGTCGGCTTTTTCTTGTGAACACTGCATCAATGTGGTTTCTTGCTTCCTGCTTCACGGCTCTTTTCGTGTATCCGGCTAATTCCGGTGAAACGGATTTGCAGGGCTCACCAACGGAGACTCTTGAAGTCATTATCAGGTTTGGTGGCGATCTGCTTCTCGCCCACCACTATGAGGAGGCTGTGGGGGATGACATTCATCGGGCTTTCAGCGATTTTGATTTGTTCAAAACGGATCACATCAGCATGGTGAATCTTGAAGTCCCGGTAACAGTTCGGGGCAAGCGCCAGGAAAAGCCATTCACATTCCGGATGAAGCCCCGCTTCCTTGATGTTATCACAGGTGCCGGCATAGAGGTAGTGAACATTGCAAATAACCACATCCACGACTTTGGGAAGGATGGCCTGTTCGATACGCTTGATTTCCTTGACTCGGCCGGGATTGCCCGTGTTGGGGCAGGGAGAACCCACGCCGAGGCTCATCAGGCCGTTATCAAGACTGTTAGTGGTAGGAGAGTCGCCTTCTTGGGCTACTACAATGGCGGCGAGGCTCCGGCAGCAAAGGGCAAGTCCTTTGGCGTTGCCGATAGGGTTCTGAAGCTCATTCAACGTGATATCAAACTCCTGAAGAAGAACAGCGAAGCAGACTACATCGTAGTGAATTTCCACTGGGGGATTGAAAAAGCCCGGAAGCCCGATGCTACCCAACGTGCATTTGCCCATAGAGTAATCGAAGCCGGAGCAGATGCCATTATCGGCCACCACCCTCATGTGCTTCAGGGAATTGAACTCTACAAGGGCAAAGTCATAGCTTATTCGCTAGGAAATCTGATCTTCGGCGGAAATAGCAGGCACACGTACGATACAGGGCTGCTCGAAATCAGGTTAACCAGCGAAGGGCCGAAGTACTCCTTCATTCCTGTCCACGTCGAGGAATGGAAAGCCAGTACAGCAACCGGCGCTGACGCAGACAGTCTGCTCAAGGAAATGAAACAATTATCATCTATCTTCCCTAAATCCATCTTCCATTAGTCAGGAGACGACATGAAAAAAGGTATGATTATTCTATTGGCGATTGTCGGCATCATCGTTCTGCTTGTTATGTGGGGCGTTGGAGCCTACAATTCACTCGTCACAAAGGATGTTGAAGTATCGGGTGCTTGGACGCAGGTTGAGAACCAATATCAACGCCGGTTTGATCTCATTCCAAACTACGTCGAAACAGTGAAAGGATATGCCCAGCAAGAACGTGAGGTGTTCCTCGGTGTGACTGAGGCACGGGCAAAAGTAGGGCAGTTGAATGTCTCAAAAGAAGTACTTGAAGACCCGAGGGCATTTGCCCGGTTCCAACAGGCGCAAGATCAGTTTTCTTCCGCCATCTCCCGCCTTCTTGTGGTTGCGGAGAATTACCCGCAACTGAAGTCTAACGAGAATTTCATGAAGTTGCAGGATGAACTTGCCGGATCGGAGAACCGTATTGCGACTGCCCGCACCAGATACAATGCGGCTGTTCAGGATTATAATGGCGCAATTCGCAGAATTCCGATGTCATTCATCGCTGCGTTTACGGGATTCCGCGAGAAGGAATGGTTCAAAGCACGTGAGGGCGCCGATGCGCCACCGGCGGTAAAATTCTGATGGTGAATCGGTTCCTATACATTCTCCTCGTTGCCTCTTTGTTTATGACTTCAGGAAATTCTGAATGGAGTCGTGTGTTCGGCCAGACACAAGATGAACTTGCTCAAGAGGTGCCTGTTCCGAAACTGTCGCGGCGGGTCACTGATTTCACGAACACGCTTTCCCCGGCACAACTCAATGCTATCGAGGCCGACGTGGCACGATTCGAGGATTCAACATCGACGCAGCTTGTCATCGTTATGCTTCCCACTATTGGAAGCGCGAGCATCGAAGAGTTTGCCCTGCGCACAGCGGAGGTAAATCAAATCGGGCAGAAAGGAACGGACAACGGTGTGCTCCTGCTGATTGCGAAGGATGATCGCAAGTTGCGCATCGAAGTGGGATACGGACTGGAAGGCGTGCTGCCCGACGGACTGGGCGGATCCATTATTCGCCGCGAAATCACTCCTCACTTTCGTACTGGCGACTACTACGCAGGCATCAAGGCGGGAGCGGAAGCAATTATGCTCGCAACTCGAAATGAATACAAGGCTGACAAACGAAAAGACGAAAACGAGGGGACTGTCGGCTCCATTCTACTGTTTCTTCTGTTCGCATTTATCATTCTTTCGGCAATGGCTCGAGGTAAGCGATCCCGGGGATTGCTTGGAACTGCCGCGCTTCCCATTCTACTCGGAGGAGGACATCGGGGACGCTCTTCAGGCGGCGGAGGATGGGGAAGCGGAGGCGGAGGATTTGGCGGCTTCAGCGGTGGCGGCGGCTCCTTTGGTGGTGGCGGAGCGAGCGGAAGTTGGTAGACTGAGGCTCCCATGGCGGCAAAAGGTTCGGTTACGGACAATAATTCTCTCGGGTCTCTTGAGCAAGAGTATCGCGATTTCATTACTTCGCTTCCGTATCCCTACGCGATCTTTGTCAACCGCAAGCTTGTCACCAAGAACGACCTGTTCATAAGATTGTTTCCGTGGACGAAGGAAGAATCTCCCTCCCTCACAAATTTCTTCGGAAGAAAGAATGCTGATCTCCTCAAAGAAATCTCAACTCTTCTTGAGAACGAGGGGACATTTGGCAGGATAAGTACCCGGGAAGTACTTCTGCCGACCCCCGACCGCAAGACTGTTGCAGTAGAATTCTCAGCATCGCTGATCCAATTCCGGGGAAAGCGGGCTCTCTACTGCACATTCACCGATGTAAACGAACGGCGTCGGATTCTGGATCAGGTAGAAGCTGTTGATGCGAAATTTCAGGTATTAATGGAAGCTTCGCCGCTCGCCATTTCAGTGTCGTTGGATGGGAAGTTTGTTCTGCTGAACAGCAGCTTTGCAAGAATGTTCGGGTATGATTCTGTAATGGATCTGTTGGGGAAAAGCGTGACCTCCATTGTTTCCGGAAGAAATGCCCGCAACCTTATTGCCGAGCAGGAAGAAAAGCGATCTGCAGGAGACGAGTCGGATTTGGCGTATGAATACACAGGTACGAAGAAGGATGGCTCGAAGATTTTCGTTGAAGTAAGCGCACGGCGCATTCGCTTTAACGAAAGATGGGCCGTGCTGTCGTATCACCGTGACGTCACGCATCAGCGTACCGCAGAAGAAATCTACGAACGAAAAAGCAAAGGCCTCGAACTCCTGAATCGAATATCGGATGATATTGCCGGCCTTTCCACGCTCGACGATATCTACAGAAGCGGCTTGCATGCGGCAATGAAGGGAACTCAATTTGAGTCGGGGGCAGTCCTATCAGTTGACACGGCCGACTCAGAGCTAAGAATCCATACGTACAGGAATCTGGGAGAAAAAGTCGTCACTGCTTTTGCCGCACAACATCTCGACGAAGGATTGGCACGGTTCTTCAATAAGACGCATGAGCCGATTGTCGCGACAGTTTCCGAGTATCCGCCATACCTTCCGTATAAGGGATTGTTTGAGGGAGAGGGGTATACAACCGTTGCTTTTTTGCCTCTTGTTATCAAAAATACATTACGCGGAATTCTCTTTCTGGCAACAGCACGACAAGAATTGTTGGATGCACACGATCGTGTTCTGCTCGCGTCGTTGAGCCGCCAACTCAGCACTGCCGTAGAAAAGGTTCTGCTCGAAGACACTGCCCGTGATGCAGCTGAGAGGTTCACCGCCGCAGTCAGCAACATTTCTGACGTCTTGTACACACTTCGGCCGGATGGTACGTTCGTCTATCTTAGCCCGAGCGTTGAGAAGATGTTGGGATACATCCCTGCTGATTTCATGGCCAATGCCGGCTTATGGCGGACGCTCCTTCATCCGGACGACAGGCCTGTTTTGTCCAGGAGGATCTCGAATCAAGCCACAGGAGAGGATGAGTTTCATCTCGAGTATCGGATACTCCCGAAAGGGAAGGCAACGTACATCTGGTTAGAAGATCGCGTTCGATATAAGAAGGCCGCTGATGGCAGTATTTTGTTCATCGAAGGGATTCTGCACGATATCACGGCAAGGAAGCAGCTTCCGGACGATCGAGCCGGAATGCCAGATATTCGATTACTTGCCTCAACAGGAGAGGACATCCTGCACGCGTTGCCGGAAGGGATTGCCGCATTCGACAATGATCTCATATGTACGGAATGGAACCGGACTCTTGAATATATAACCGGTGTTTCAAGAAGCGATGTCATCGGGAAGAGCATCCACGACATGCCGGTTTTGCGTGAATCCATTCTCCAAATGATGGATCAGTTATCTTCAGAGGACGGCGTTGAGCTGCTAATCGACTTTTCATCGCGGATTCGGATTGTGCCCACACCGTTGCATCTTCATGTCAAGCCGATCCTTAATCCGCAGAATGTGCGTACCGGCATTCTGCTGCTCGTGACGCGGGGAGATGACTCCCGTCAACGCGAACTCGACATCACGGAGTCTGAAGAAACACTGCGCAGCGTCATCGATGCGATGGGTGACGCATTATTGATCTCTGATCTTGAAGGAGAGATATGGGAGGTGAACCGCGAGTTCACTCGTATGACAGGATACGAGCGCGACGAAGTTCGCTTGAAGCATTTCCCTTATCCGTGGTTGCTGGACGAGGAAATGACTCGTTTTCTCCGCTGGGTGTCCGACCTGCATGGTCGAGAGCATCTCCACGACCTTGATATGACGTGGGTTCATAAGAACGGCGACCAGGTTGCCGTCAGTCTGAATACCACGCTGCTGAGAAATGTTCACGGGGAGCCGATTGCGATCTTGAATATTGCCCGTGATATATCCGAACGGAGACAGCTTGTTCTGGATTTGGAGTGGAAGAACCGGCAATTCGAGTTGTTGAACAGAATTATCAGTCACGCGAATACGACGACGGATCTCGATCGGATATTCGAATCGATCGCCACGGAAGTGCATGCCCTGATTCCGTACGACGGCATGAGTATCGTATTTCTTGATGAAAGGCAGCAATTGTCTCCGTGGTATCATGCGGTGCCTATGGAATCGGGAGAGAGCCGCCGTGTTGACCGGCTCGCACTCGATGCAACGGTTATCTACGATGCTATTCGCTCGGAAAGAGCCGTGATTGTGAGCGCCTCCGAATCAAGAAACAAATCACAGATTACCATCCCCCTCTTTGTCAACGAAAAGGCGCTGGGAACATTCAGCCTGTTGAGTGACTTGCCCGATGCATTTTCGGAAGACGAGCTGAGCATCCTTCAACCGGTCGCAGATCAGGTCGGTGCAATTATACAACGTGTACGATTGTTCAGACAGGTTGAGAATGACTCTACCTACCTGCACAATCTTCTCAACTCCATCGACAATGTGGTGTACACCGTCGATTCCCAATACCGGATCACCGAAGTAAACAAGGCGTGGAGTGACTTCATGATCCGACTGGGGTTGAATGAGTGGGCTGACGAAGACAAGATTGTCGGTCAATCTCTGCGCGTAATCGTTCCCGAAAGCACGAGGTGGGAACACTACACGACGGTTATGGACGACTTGTTTGCGCGTCGCATCGAATACTACGCCCGCGACATTACTATCCCTGGAGCAACCCAACCTATTGTGTACCACATGGTTGTTAACCCGATGGTGATTGGAGAAAGAGTTGTTGCGCTGGTGTTCACGCATACAGACATCACCGACATCAACAGAACTGAAGCCGAGTTGAAGCGACTGAACAGGGAACTCGTAGCCGTCAACGCTATTACCACTTCCATAAACATGTCTCTGGAAGTGGAAGCTGTTCTTCGCGTTGCGGTGGATCAACTGAAGGAGATTTTTGACGCACATGTCGTTGCATTCTATTTGTTGGAAGAGTCCCGGGGCCATCTCGTGCTCACACAGCATTGGGGCATCCCCGACGAGTATGCGAGAGCTCTTCAAACGTTGCCGATTGACAAGTCACTTACCGGCATCGTGATCACTTCCGGAAAGCCTATTTACATCGAGGACGGACTCCATCAGGAAGACCGCCTCACAGAGGTCGGCAAACGCCTGAATGCGATACTCGGACTGAAAAGCTCGGCTGTGATTCCGTTGCAATCAAAGGAGAAGATTCTTGGAGCGTTCATGATTAATTTCTCGAGGGCGCATGCCTTCAGCGAAAGTGAACAGCAACTTCTCCTTCTCATTGGAAATCAGATCGGCGGCGCTGTCGACAATGCACAATTGTATGAAGAAGTGCAGCAGCAGGTGAAAACCCTCACAACATTGTACGAACTCGGCAAAGGCTTAACCGGCGCTCTCGACCTCAAGTCGATGATACGGGTCGTGTACAGCGAAATGAAAGAGGCGTTGCCTTCAGAGCGATTCTACTACCAGGCTTACCTTCCTGATGAGAAAAGACTTTCTCTCGTAACGCGAGTGCTGAATGGTGTAGAAGAATTCTACCCGGCAGGAATGAAGGTGAGAGCATTGGCAGATTGGCCTAACACGATCTATCAGGAGGTCGTTTCCGAAGGGAAGGGGTATCTCGGGAGCACAACCCCCGACAATACGGACTCCATTCTCGCTGTTCCGCTCAAGTCAGATCAGAAGGTAATAGGGATTATATCGATCATCTCATCCAAGCCTAACTTCTATAAACCCAATCACTTGCGTCTCTTGGAAAGTATAGCTAATTTGACCGGTGTTGCAATTGGCAAGGCGTTGTTGTACGAGGATACTCTGAAGAAATCTTCTGAGATCGAGAACAGGAACAAAGAACTGGACGATTTCACGTATGTTGTTTCGCATGACTTGAAGGAACCCCTTATCAGTATTGAAGGGTACAGCAAGATCGTGATGAAGGACTACAAGGAGAAACTTGATGAGGAAGGAAAGGAGTATCTTGGCGCAATTGTCCAATCGACGTCAAGGATGAAGAACCTCATCGATGATCTCTTGACACTGTCGCGGCTGGGTCGGATGACAGATGAAATCGAAGTCGTGTCCGTCCGAACCATCATCGACGAAATCCTCTACGATCTCCAATTCTCCCTGCGCGAAAAGAAGCTTGCCGTGCATGTCGCAGAGAACATGCCCGTGGTTCGTTACAGCGGCACGCGGCTGAGCATGGTGTTCAGAAACTTGATTTCAAACGCGATGAAGTTCTGTGACAAACCTCTTCCGAAAATCGATATAGGTGTCCGCGAGGCTGACGACGAATTTGTATTTTCGGTTGCAGACAACGGCATTGGAATTGAACCCCAGTATTTTGAGCGCATTTTCACCATATTCCAACGCCTGAAGCGAAGCGAAGAATTTCGCGGAACGGGGGCAGGCCTCACGATAGCGAAGAGAATTGTCGAGCGTGAGGGTGGCCGTATCTGGCTTGATTCAACCCCGGGTGTCGGGTCGACGTTTTACTTTACCGTGAAGAAACCAGCCTAAGAACTCTTCAGATGGAAAAACAGACGGCCATACACGTACTTCTGATTGAAGACAATCCGGATTTTGCCAAACTTGTTGATGTGTTCTTGCGAAAACATGAGCCCGACCAGTTTCTTGTCACGTGGAAGGAGAACGGTGTCAGTGCGTTGACCGAACTCGAGCGGAACCCTGCGTATGATGTGATTCTGATGGACTATTTTCTGCCGGGTCAGAACGGTCTCGAAATCACACGGCAACTGCATGACAAATACATCAGAACGCCAATCGTCTTTCTGACTGTGAACAAGGATTTTGATCTTGCCGTTGAAGTGATGAAGCTCGGTATAGAAGATTACTTGGTGAAGGAAGAAATATCGACACCGGTTCTTCCCAAAACAATTCTCAATGTTATCGAACGTCAGAAACTTCGCGAGCAGCTTACGGCTTTGGAGATTTCGCAGAAACGTCTCGAAGCAATCAGAGAACTTGTTCTGCAGATCACCGACGAACTCCGCCTGCCGCTTGACGAAATGGGCACGCTTATCACGGACCTCTACAGAAAGCACGAAGAAGATAACCTGAAAACCTATCTTACAATTATTCGCGACAATCTCCAGCGTATCGAAAAGAAAATCGAGAAGCTGAAACATCTGAAAACCGACAAGACCATCCCGTATATCAAAGACATAAGGATGTTCGACTTGTCCGATGGTTGAAACGTGAATACCTTCCACCACCTCTTGTCCTCGTTATGACATTCAAGCTGGCGCTGGCGCAGATAGACCCTGTTCTCGGAGATATCAAAAAGAACGTTGAGAAACATCTTGAGTACTGTCAACGCGCAAAAGATGCCGGAGCCTCCCTTGTCGTCTTTCCCGAGTTAAGTCTGACGGGTTACACAATCAAAGACATGAATTGGGAACTGGCCATCAATCCTGCGCGTAGCAGTTCCGTCCTCGCCCCGCTACTGGAAATGAGCAAATCCATTTCGATCATTGCGGGCGGAGTTGAGGAGAGCGCCTCGTTTGCAATCTATAATTCGGCTTTTCTGTTTGAGGATGGAGCCATCCAATCTGTTCATCGGAAAACGTATCCACCAACATACGGGATGTTCGAGGAGATGCGTTACTTCAACCGCGGCGGGTCCGTGCGTGCATTCGATTCGAAGAATGGGCGCATCGGAGTTTTGATTTGCGAGGATCTCTGGCATCCTGCGTTGCCTTACATTCTTGCACAGGATGGGGCAAATCTGATTGCTGCCCTCGTTGCAAGTCCGACGCGTCTTAGCGGAGATGAACATGGACTTCAAACAGCACGCGTGAATTCTGAAAATCACAAAGCATATGCCCGACTCCTTACAGCGTACCTTGCTTTTTGCAATAGAACCGGATATGAAGATGGAATCAATTTCTGGGGCGGATCTTCGGTAATCGGACCCGACGGAGAGGTTCATGTACAGGCAAAATTGTTTGATGAAGACTTGATCGTTGCTACGATTGACGAAGCCGAGATCCGGCGTGCACGACGCTTTTCCCGCCATTTTCTTGATGAGGATGTTGACCTTGCCATGAGGGAGCTGACACGCATTCGTTCAAAGTCCTGACGTGGTTTAGAGTCAGGATTTGACACTCTTCTTGAAACTCCGACCGATTTTCAGTACCTTGGTATCACATTTGAATCAAATCAGGCCCCGTATTGTGTTTCTTGACTCAGAGAGTCATCGTACAAACTGCCATGCTTACACTCTTGAGGGCAGGTATGCGACCGAGTGAGGTGCTTCTTATTGCAGCGATAGCTGTTTTTTCGTTCTGCACCATGCATGCCCAAGATCGGACAGAAGAAAAGGGGATCATAACCAATCTTGACATTATGAGGGGCTTGGCCGGTAACATAGCGGGGCGTGTCTTTCGGGATTCCGATCTGCGGGACGTGACTGAAATCGAAATCTCTGTTCTTCCGAAAGAATCATCGTGGTACATTGAGGGAAGTATTCTTGAGAATCTAAAGAACAGTTCAATTGTACCGAGCGTTAGTGGGGCGGCACCTTTGTTGTTCGAGTTCGGTTTATCTGATGCGAGCGTGGAGTATTCGAATGTACGTAGAGATTGGTTCTTCGGGTCGCGAATTGTTGACAGAACAATCCGGTTGCGACTTGCAACACGGATTGTTGACCGGCGCTCGGGATCTATCGTCTTGACAAACGAGTTTGCAGATTCGAGAACGGATACGATCGGGTTGTCGGAAATTCGTTTGGTGGAAAATCCAAACATCCCGATCACAAGGGGAACGTTGCCTCAACAGAGTTTTTTTTCAAATGTTGCAGAGCCGCTTGTAGTAATCGGTTCGATTGCTGTGGCTGTGCTTTTGTTATTTAACGTACGGAGCTAGACGCGTGAAGGAATATTGGGTTAGACATGTTGCCGCTGGGATCATTTGGGTCTTGCTGCTTTCAGCAAGCATTCTTGCAGGTTGCGGCTCGAAAGATGTGCTGCAGGACGTTTCGCCTGAAACCAGATTCGAGCATGCAAAGGCATTGTTCGACAACGAAGATTATCTGCAAGCGATCAATGAATTCACTGTGCTGACCTTGCAATATCAGGGGAGTGCTGTTGCAGGAGATGCACAGTACTATCTGGCGGAAAGCCGCTTCAAGCGGGGAGAGTTTCTTCTGGCATCGTATGAGTATCAAACACTGCGTCGGAACATGCCGGCAAGTCCGCGGGTATCAGAGGCTCAATACAAGCTGGGACTTTGTTTTTATAATCTCTCTCCCCGATCGCGCCTCGATCAACAGTACACCAAACGGGCAATAGATGAACTACAGGCATTTGTTGAGTACTATCCGCAAAGTGAATTTGTACCCGACGCATCAGAGAAAATACAGGAACTTACACTCCGGCTTGCCAAGAAGGACTTCGACACTGCCGAGCTCTACTCAAAGATGGAGTACAACAAAGCCGCACTGTTGTACTACGACATTGTTATCGAAAAGTATCACGACACCGAATACGCCCCGCTTGCATATTTGGGAAAAACCGAACTCCTTATCAAGCGAAAGCGATTTCCGGAGGCGAAGGCAACAATTACAAAGTTCCTCCAGCTCTATCCCAACAGTATACTGCGCGGAAGGGCGGAACGTCTGAATGAACAGGTTGAGGCCGGATTGAAGGATGTTCCGGCTGCAGGCGGAAACGAAAGTGGCACGGCTGGCGGTACAGCAGCCGGTGCCGCGCTTCTCCAAAAGCGCTAATGAAAGCAAGGGCTGTAAAAGACTCGCAAGTCTACATGACGGAACTTGTGTTGCCCAACGATACAAACCAGTTGGGCAATTTGTTAGGTGGGCGGCTGATGCATTGGATTGATATCGCGGCTGCCATTGCTGCTGCCCGACACTCGAGCCGGGTTTGTGTGACCGCGTCGGTTGACGAACTGAACTTTCACACTCCGATTAAACTCGGTGAAATCGTTGTGCTGCAAGCTTCGGTAAATCGAGCGTTCAAAACTTCTATGGAAGTTGGAGTTGTAGTAACGGCACAAAATCTAAGGCAGGGAACCGTTCGGCGGGCAAACAACGCATATCTTACATTTGTTGCCATTGATGATACCGGCTTGCCTGTTGCGGTGCCGCCTGTTCTGGCGGAGACACCGGACGAGATACGCCGCTTTAATGAAGCACAGACGCGTCGGGAAGCCCGCTTGGCTCGCAGGAATGTTGGGTAACTTCTGGAATTCGCTTGTTGAACTTCTTCACAGGAAACACTTCTCACCAGGTCGTGCAATGGACACGGCACCATTTTGCATGGAGCTTGTTTTCGTGCCATCTTCTGTGGACTTCATCCGGTTTTTCCCAGCGTTCCATGACTTCGTTTGGCCCGCTGTCGGACATCAATCTTGGCTATCGTCCTGCGGCATTGGCTGTCGGTCTTCGCGAATCCGGTAAACCTGAACTTGCGGTGATTGCCCCGGAACAACAAGCTGTGTATTTCTATGAGGTACACCCAACGGGAGGGATTACACACACGCAGTTTGTTCGAACACAAAGCATCCTTCGTTCTGTTACTGCATTCAGTTCCATTGACGGCGGGAAATCAGGTTATGTATCCATTGCAGCAGGGGGGAGTTCCATCTCGATTTTGACTCAGCGTGCGATTGATTCCTTCGATGAATTGGAGATTCCCCTATCTACCCAAGTCCAGAAATGTGCCGTTGCCGACCTGAACAACAACCGGCAAGATGACATTCTGCTATACGGCAAAACGACCGCCGGTGTTGTGACGTTGCTTGCTCAAGAGGATGGCACATTCAAATCCGGGCCCGTTCTTTTTCCCGACATCTCCATCAGCGATTTGCGAACGGCAGATATTAATGGAGACGGCATCACCGACATTCTTGCCCTCAATTGGTTGTCCAACCAGTTAACAATCTTCTACGGTATGGGGAAACTCGTATTCACCGAGCAGGTCGCTGTTCAACTTCCCGCAGAACCGTATGAGCTTGCAATGACACCTGTGAGCAAAGAGCGGACTTTCAGCGTCGCAATCTCCTTTCAGGATGCACAACAAATCCGTGTCTATTCGGGAAATTCTCTGGGCGATTACCGGGTAACAGCCACCCTACCAGTAGATGGCAGGGCTTCCGGGTTGGAATTCTCCTGTTTGAACAATGATGACATCCCTGACCTCGTCAGCTCGACGAACAAAGGCATTCTCGTCTGGCTTGGAACGTCTGTTACCTCGTTCTCCCCTCGAACAGTGTTCGGTGCCGGTCGTTCGATAGGCAGTTGGCAGTTGGCAGACGTTGACGGCGACGGCAAGCTCGATTGCGTTTTGCTTGACAGAACAACGCAGCGGCTGTTGTGTATGTTGAACGCGGACTACTCGGGCAGGGTAGAGGCGACAGAATATGCAGTGGGCGTCTCGCCGATGGGTTTGGCAGTGGCAGACTTCAACGGTAACGGCCGTATGGATATCGCTGTCGCAAACTCACAGTCTTCATCCCTCTCATTCCTCTTCAATCGCGGCAGGGGACGGTTTGCAGGGCAGGTTGCAGTTCACATGTCCGACAATCCGACATTTATTCGACGAGCTTCATCGTCAACTCCGGGGCAACATACAGTGTTGGCGTCACACGCAAAAGACGACAAGGTTACGGTACTCATCTTTGCAGACAATGCTCAGCAACCGAAGGCCTTTTCTGTTCCCACCGGAAACATGCCATTCGTTGTTTCTGCAAACCATGAATCCGACAAGTTGAACTTTCTTGTACGCTCACGTCGCACAAACGAGAAGACATTTTCACTATCGTTGTTCGAGCAATTAAGCCCGCGTCAGTTTGTGGAGCGAAGCTTGCGCCCGACTCTGCCGACAACCATGGTAGCAGTGAATATCACAGAGGAACAATCGCAAGGTGCGTTCCGGCTTCTTTTTGCTACGAACGATCGGAATACGAGACGCACAACAGTGTGGGCTGGCAGATCGGACAACACATTTGAGGTGACGACAACGTCGCCGTTGTTTTCGTACTCCGATTCTCTGTCTGTTACCCGATATATTGCAGGCAGATATCTGAATAGTGATTCGTTAGAGGATGTTCTTTTCTCTCTCGGCCCTCCTCGCAACGAACTTGGAGTATGGTACGGGAAGACGCAATCGGGCGGCCGTGATTCGATTGAATGGATTCGGAATGTTCAGCCTGTAGTCGACGACGCCATTATTGTCCGTGATGTCAATGGCGACAACCTTGCTGATCTTGTCTTTGTTGATGCACTGCGGCGTGCTGTTGTTGTATGCTATGGTACTGAAAAGCGGGGCTTCAGACCTCCTCAAGCAGTCGTTCCGGCAGAAGGAGTGTACTCCATACGTGTGGCGCCATTGGGCGACGCGGGAGTACATGATTTGATTTTTTCAAATAGTGAGCGGGGAACAGTTTCGATTTTTTTTAATCCATTCAGTCATAGGGGAGATTGAATGAAGTACATGCTGTTGGTTTTGATTGGTATCAGTCTTTCACCGCTTGAGATGCTACGTGCTCAAGGGTTTGAGGGGAGGGAAGGTGCTTCAGGCGGTTATCAGGCCCTGGTCGAGAAATGGATGTCCGGCGGAAGAAGTGATGTACCCAACAAATGCGGATTGCCTGTCATTGCCCATTTCCTGGAACATGAGGATCTCGACCAACAGACTTCGGCGGCCATGACGAACGTTCTGGCGCGTCCCTCGACGCAAACAAGCATTCTTGCGGGGCCATTTCGTATACACTTCGATACGTCCGGGATTCACGAGCCTGCCATATTAGACGGGAACTATGTGAGAATTCCCGGAACGGCACGGCGCTTTGCTGATTCTGTTGCCGCCATTGTTAATTACGTGCTTCGTTTCGAAACCGACTCGCTTGGTTTTCTCGCCCCTCCACAGGATAACGGAGGCGGAGGCGGACCTGAATACGACATCTACATTCGAGCCTTGGGTGGTTCGATGTACGGGAGCACAACCCCTGAAACACCGATCAACAACAAGCCCGAAGGAGGAACATTTACAACATTCATGGTAATCGACAGTGATTTCAGTTTTGTTACTCCCGATAGTATCAAAGGACTTCCGGCGCTGCGAGTAACCCTTGCACATGAGTTGCACCATGCCATTCAGATCGGCAACTACGGCTTCTGGACGAGCGACGTGTACTTCTACGAACTGACATCTGTGTGGATTGAAGAGGCTGTATATACTGAGGTCAATGATTACTACTCGTATCTTCGCTCGTCGCAGGGTCACTTCCGCAATCCGGGTGTTCCATTCAGTTCAAACTCATTCATCATGTACAGTCGCGGCATCTGGGGTATTTTTGTCGAAAAGCGCTATGGCTCCGGCACGATGCTTCGAGCGTGGGAGAACATCCGAACGTACCGTCCGTTGGAAGCAATGGATAATGCGCTGCAAACTGCCGGCGCCGGTTTGCGACAGGCATTTGGAGAATGGAGTGTATGGAACTTCTTCACAGGCACCAGAAGCAATCCGGCAAAATACTATCTCGAAGGGGAATTGTATCCTTTGATTCTTGAAACCGCTGTGGGCTTTTCGCAACCATCGCGAACAATCACTGACTCACTTCGTGCTTTATCAACACGATATTACGATGTTGTGGGAGGACAAACGCCGCTCAAGTTGATTACATCGAACATCAACATCCCCGTAGCGCTGACAGGAAGTGCGGCGCATTTTCCATATACATATCTGCTGAATACAACAAAGGTCGATGAGAGATACGTTGCAACGGGGTCCGGGATCTATGTCAAATTCGATGTGGCTGATAGCTTCAATTGGATAAGTGTTGTTGACACGTCGAGCGTTGTTGTTGCTCCCGTTGTGGCGAGGGATATCGCGTTTCCGAACCCGTTCATCCCGAACGGAACAAATTCACTGAAAGTACCAATTCGCAATTTTGGCGTAACGCAAGGGACATTTACCATTTTCACAACAAGCATGGATTTGGTGTTTTCAGCTTATAAATCATCGACTTACACCACAGCACTTGGCCAGCAAGTATTTGAATGGAATGGCCGCACAACTGCCGGTGACGTTGCCTCGTCGGGAATTTACCTGTACATACTCACTCTGCCAAGCGAAACCATTTTCGGCAAGTTTGCTTTGATACGGAGATGAACACACACCTGCGCATTTCCGCCACAAATCTTAAGAAGGTGTTCAACCGGCGGACGATCTTCCGGAACATCTCTTTTTCAGTGAGATTTGGAGAAGTACTACTCGTTACGGGAAAGAACGGCTCAGGCAAATCAACGCTTGTTAAGATCATTAGCGACGTCTTGTCGCCGTCAGAAGGGGAGATCGAATTTTCCGGTTCAGACAATGTGAAGACGATAGCCCGAGCCAATCTTATCGGCCTTGTTTCACCCTATCTTCAGATGTATGATGAATTTTCCGCGGAAGAGAATCTTCAGTATGCTCTCTCGATTCGTGGCAGAACTCCAGACATCAGCCATATTCACGAATTGCTCGGAAAAGTATTTCTGTTCCACCGCAAGAGTGACCCCGTCCGTACATACTCTTCCGGAATGAAGCAACGAATGAAGTATGCCTTCGCACTGGCGCACAACCCGCCTGTTCTTCTCCTTGATGAGCCGACGTCAAATCTCGACACCGACGGCATTGCGATGGTAAAACAGATCATGGAAGAACAAACACAAATTGGAATTCTGATCGTCGCGACGAACGATCTCTCTGATGTTGACAGGTTCAATGCACAGGTGGACTTAAATGCGCAAACCTGAAGCGGCCTGGCAGCAATGGCTGCGCTCGTCAATCAGCATATTTCGGAAGGATTGGCATTCCGAGTTGCGTACCCGTTACGCCATCAGCGCGCTTGTGATGTTTGTGGTGACGACTATCTCGATCATGGTTTTTGCTCTCGGCAGCGAAAGCGCCCCGGTTGATGTTCTTTCCGGTATGCTGTGGGTTGTGATATTCTTTGCGGCAATGTCAGGGCTGTCGAGAACATTCGTGGCAGAAGAGGAGAGGGGTACGGCGATGACGCTGCAATTGCTGACATCCCCTTCGGCGATCTATTTCGGGAAACTCTTCTTCAATCTTGTGCTGATGATTGGGGTTAACACATTTACCGTTTTGCTTTATGCAATTTTCCTTAACGGCTTCATTGTAAAAACATCGTCCATTTTCATCATTACAATTGCGCTGGGAAGCATCGGACTTGCAGCATCGTCAACCATCATTGCTGCCATCATTGCAAAAGCGAATACCAAGGGAACTTTATATCCTGTTTTATCATTCCCAATATTGTTACCGTTGCTGCTCACATGTATCAACGCCACACGGCTCGCTACGGAAGGCGCCTTTCTGAATGAGGCAACAGGTGAATTTCAGTTCCTCGTTTCATATATTGTTGTGGTCGTAACAGCCTCGTCTGTTCTCTTCGAGTACATATGGAAAGATTGAATGAACGTGTTTAAGACAGTTCTGTTTGTGTGGATGACGGCAGTGATCGTACTTGCTCTCGGCTTGCCGATGGTTGCGCAACCAAGCACGTGGTACCAATTTCCCATAATCCCGGCGCTTGAAGAGAAGGCACGGATAATGTTCTTTCACGTTCCGATGGCCTGGCTCAGTGTTGTTGCCTTCGTCTCCAGCATGGTCTACGGAATCAAATACCTGCGGAAGAAGAACCTGGACGACGATGTGCGGTCGGCCTCGGCTGCCGGGCTCGGTTTTCTTTTCTGCTTTCTTGCGACCGCTACGGGGGCCATCTGGGCAAAGTTCAGCTGGGGAACGTACTGGAACTGGGATCCGCGACAAACGTCGATCTTTGTCCTTCTGCTGATCTACGGCGCATACTTCGCCCTTCGATCGGCTATTGAAGTTGAAGAAAAACGGGCCTCGCTTGCAGCAGTATATTCAATCATTGCAGCAGTGACGATGCCGTTCTTCATGTTCATTATGCCACGCATTCTATCGAGTTTGCATCCTGAGCCGATTCTGAATACCGAGGGGAAAGTACATATGAACACGACAATGCTTATCGTTTTTCTCTCGTCACTCGCAGGCTTTACAGGCCTGTATTTTTGGATGTGGAGACTGCAGGTCAGAATACAAACATCGCATTTGAACCGAATAAACTAACGGAGATCACTTGACAGAATTTCTCTCGCAGAATTCACTCTACATAGTGTTGATTGTCGTGCTTGTTGTTTGGCTGGGAATTTTTGTGTACCTGAACCGGCTTGACGCACGACTGAAGAATCTGGAATCGTCATCATCTAAATGAACGGAGGGTTTGAGTAATGAAACCAAAGGTTATTGTGGCATCGGTTATTGTTGTAGCCTTCATCATTTTCGGCTCGTATTCATTTCTCGAAAGCAATGTCGAATACACCGATGTTGCCGGAGCAATGAAAAGCCAGAAGAAAGTCCAGCTGAAAGGCGAGTGGATCAAGGAAAAGGAATCAGGGTTTGATGTGAAAACATCGACGTTCACGTTCTATCTGAAAGATGAAAGCGGACGTGAATGCAAAGTTGTGCTTGACGGGGCAGCCCCCAACAATTTCGAGCTTGCGCTCAGTGTTGTCGCAAAGGGCAGATACATGTCGGACGAGAACTACTTTCACGCAACGGAAGTGTTGACAAAGTGCCCGTCGAAGTATGAGGCTCAGGCTGACGAAGTAAAGAAGAACGTTTAACCCTCTGTTTTCCGCTCTTTAACATAAAAGGATTCTATGCTTGGCGGCATCTTAGTGAAGTTGGCGTTTGTTGCGTGCCTTGTTTCCGTACTTGCGTTTCTTGAAAACCACAGATCCGGTAATTCTCGAGCGCTATCGTTGGGACGGGCGGCGTTTCATGCTTCTGTTGTTACTATCCTAATATTTTCCGCACTTCAACTGTATTACATTCTCACGCACCAATTCCAGTATACGTACATCTGGAGCTACAGCTCCCGCGACCTTTCGACACCCCTGCTGATTTCAACTTTTTATGCAGGGCAGGAGGGAAGCTTCATGTTGTGGACATTGTTCACAGCCCTCATCGGCGTGTTTCTTCTTCAGGATTCGTCACGGAAAGGGTACGAGCCCCAAGTGATGAGTGTGTATGGAACAATTCAGCTTGCGTTGTTATTAATGATGGTGGTAAAGAACCCGTTCGCCTATGTATGGGAATCCTGGCCGGGACAGGTTGAAGTAGGCTTCGTGCCACAAGACGGACGAGGTTTGAATCCGTTGCTGCAAAATTACTGGATGGTAATCCACCCGCAGGTGTTATTCAGCGGGTTTTCAGCCATGGGTGTGCCGTATGCGTACGCCATTGCGGCATTAATGAAGCGTGACTACACAAACTGGATCCGCCCCGCGACACCTTGGATTGTGTATGGCGCAACCGTGCTCGGCTGCGGCATTATGATGGGCGGGTTCTGGGCGTACGAGACATTGGGATGGGGTGGATATTGGGCATGGGATCCTGTAGAAAACTCGTCACTTGTTCCGTGGCTCTTTTCGGTTGCAACCATTCATACAATACTCTCGCAAAGGAAAAGCGGCGCATTTGTCCGCACAAACATTGTTCTTGCGATTCTCTGTTTTGTCACGGTTTTGTATTCCACGTTTCTGACACGCAGCGGAGTTCTTGGTGACACCTCCGTACATTCCTTTGTGGCACCCGGCATGTGGGTGTACTGGCTTCTTATTGCCATCATTACGCTGTTCACGGGAATCGGAATTCTCATGCTTGTTCTGAGAAGCAAGGAAATGCCTCGAATTCCGCCGAAACATTCTTACTTCTCACGCGAGTTTGCGCTGTTTCTCGGCTCCGCAACGTTGGTTTCTGCTGCCGTGTTTGTGACAGTCGGGACTTCCGCACCGATCATCACTCAAATTCTGCAAGGGAAAACAACCGCAGTCGACATCTCCTACTACGTCACAACAACTCTCCCTCTCGGAATAGCTATTGGTATTCTGGCGGGTGTGGGTCAGTTGCTTTGGTGGAACAGAACGGATTCCACGGGTATGCTCAGGATTCTCTTGCCTTCTGTCGGCATTGCGGCTGTTTCGAGTCTTGCAATGGTGATCTTCTTCGACCTTAACAACTTCCAGGTCGCACTGTTTGTCTTTGGCGCTGTGTTTGCTCTTATCGCCAACCTTCAGGTTGGATGGCGTATTGTGAAAGGAAATCCGAAGTACGCAGGCGGGTCAGTTGCTCATGTGGGACTTGCAATAATGTTTCTCGGTTTTGTCGGTTCCTCGACGTACGATGAGCGCCAAACCTTATCTCTGACCGAGGGTGAGCCAGTTCAGGCTCTCGGATACACGCTCACCTACACCGGGCATAAACCGATTGACCATGAAAAGTTTGCATTCTCTGTCGATGTTGAAAGGAACGGCAAAGCCTACACGATTGCTCCAATCATGTACTACAGCAAGTTCAACGAAGGGTTGATGCGAAACCCCGATATCCTGAATCTCATAACAAAGGACTTCTATGTAGCTCCGCTCTCGTTGGAGCAAGGAGGGAAGAATGAAGCAACTTCAGGAAAGAGTATGAGTTTCAGAAAAGGAGAAACAAAGAAGCTTGGCGATCTTGAAGTAACCTTTGTAGGATTTGATGTTCCGATGGCCGAAAAAGCTTCGATGCTTGAAGGCGGCGGTGCAAAGATAGGGGCGACTCTTCTCGTCAAGGAATACGGCAAGAAACCGGTCGAAATCGTCCCGGCAAAGTTGATTGCCGGCGATCAGGTTTCGGACAGGCCCGCGAAATACGAAAGCAAGTATGAATTCCGTATTGCGAACATGAACGCCGACCGGACTGATTCCGATGCGCCGGCGGTCGAAATTGCCTATTCCGACCTTGCTGCTCCCGATCGAACAGAGAAGGATATTCTTGTGGTTGAAGCAAGTATAAAACCGTACATCAACCTTGTTTGGTCAGGGGTGATAATTCTCCTTGTAGGCTTTACTGTGACGATTGTGCGACGGGCACAGGAGGCGCGGGCACTAACCTCTCATGCTTCGGAATTGCTCTGAAGAGTCCAAAGTAGCTGCCCTTATACGCTTTGGATGGTTGGCTGTAACTTATTGCCATTCGATGTGTTAGGCGAAATGAGATTAGGTAGATTGAAGCATGCAAACAAGAACTACGGGATGCTCACTCCAACGCCAAATCTGTAAACCAGTTCACCGCCGTACCATGCGGTCGTCCAGATCAGAATCACTCCCAAAAATGACAAGGTGACAAAGGCTTTCTGCTTCGACAAGGGAAGTTTTGTCCTACTTGCCACTCTCCAGAACAAGAGGAACGAGTAGAGTCCGGTAACGGCAAATGCCAATTGCTGGTGCGAATCGAAATGCTCCCGTGCTGCATCGCTTATGATGGTACTGCTTTCAGCCGAGAGACCGGTCGCCACGCTGAGCAAGAGCCCGATGGTTCCAGCAAGAAATCCCCACCACGCCGTCCGCTCAAATTGCTCTTTCTTTGCCAGAAGTCCCAGAAAATCGAACAAAAAGCTGAACGTAAGCAACGCAATGGGCAGATGAACGATAAGGGGATGAATATTCGGCATTGGACGGATGACTGAGGCTATAGTGTGAGAAGGAACGGATCTTCTATCCCGATCATATTTACCGAAAAGAATGGCTCGCCGTATTTGCGGCCAATCCTGTCTCCGTAGTATGAAAAGCGTGTGATCAGAAATTCGATAAACTCAGGCGTGCTGAGAAACGTCTCCCGTTCATTGCTTGATGGATCATAGAACTGGGAAGCAAAAGCACGAGTTGCCTGCATTCGCTGCTCAAATTCGCTGCTAATATCGACAATGAACGAAGGAGCAAATTCGTATGTTTGCATGAAGTGGTAGTAACTTCGCGGGCGATGGGGTTCCTGCTTGATGCCACCCATCGTGGTTTCGATCTTCTCAAGTCCGGCGTAGAACCATGCCTCCCGGCATAGAGCGTGAGCATGCTCGTGGTCGGGATGACGTTCAAGCCAGTGTGGAAAAAAGAGAATTTCAGGCTTGTATTTTCTAATAATTTCAATCACTTTGATCTTGTTAGCTCGATTGACTTCTATGCTACCGTCTTGCAATTCAAGATTCTCCCGGACGTGTACTCCGAGCAAACGGGCTGCTTCAGCCGCTTCAGCTTCCCGGATTTCGAGAGTACCACGAGTCGATAGTTCGCCCCTCGTAAGATCGAGCAAGCCGACTTTCTTTCCACGTTTCACCAACTTGGCAATAGTTCCGCCACACGACAGCTCGACATCATCAGGGTGGGCTGCAATGGCAAGGAGATCAAGTTTCATTCGGAGGTTTTCTGAACTTTGTTCCTGCAAATATACTGATTTCCCGCCGGGAAGGCAAAGTACCTGCTGAAAGGATTGTGAATTCTGACGCTGTCGGGTATATGTCATATGGCATCTCAATGGGATATTTACCATTATTCGCGTAGGTATAAGTTTCAATGATTCTGGTTCTTATATGAACTTCGCTTATCTAAAGACTATCATTTTTGCCATTTGGATTTTCTGTTCAAGTACAGCAAAATCGGACTCACCCGACTGGAACCGTGTTCATGAACTTACGGTTCACGGGCTGAACCGGCTGTACGCACTCGAAGTCGACGAGGCGTTGAGTGTGTTCGATTCCGTCAGTAGGCTTGCTCCGCGTGATCCAAGGGGGCATTTCTTCCAAAGCATGGTGTATTTCTACATTTACGGACTTGAGAGAGATGAACCGGCGCTTGACGCTTTCCTGGAGAAATCCGAACGAGTAATAGAGATCTGTGAATACCTCCTTGACCGCAACGGGAAAGACGCTCTAACGAAATTCTATCTTGGCGGGATCTACGGATACCGTGGCCTCGCCCATCACACCAATGGCTCCCTGCTCAAGGCCGCAAGGGATGGTAGAAAGGGCTACCTCTTGCTGGAAGAGGCGGTAAGTGATAACCCTTCCCTGTATGATGCTCAGATGGGTTTCGGCCTGTTTCAATACCTTATTGCAAAGGTGCCGCGATCCATGCGGTGGATTCTTTCGGTTCTCGGATTCAGCGGAAATTTGGAAGGCGGACTGAACGGGCTGCGACTTGCGGCAGAGAAGGGCACGTACACCCGCACAGAGGCAAAGCTATTTCTCGCGCAATTTCTTTTTTCAGAAGGACGCAGGGACACGGCATTGATGTATCTCAACCAGCTCCGAACTGAATACCCGGAAAACACGCTCTTCATGGTGTTGTACGCATTCTGGCAACATCGTCTTAATAACTACGAAGAGGCAATGGCTGCGGCAAAGACGGCAATTGAGCTCAACAATCGGAAAAAAATTCGCTACGGCGATGAACTCGCGTATAGTACACTCGGAAGCATTTATTTTACGCTGAATGATTTTGCAAATTCAAGTTCGTACTACCGCCGCTATAAAGAAATGACCCACAAAGATGAACGCGTTCCTAACTGGACGTACTACAGGGCAGGCCTTGCATGTGAGATTTCGGGAGATCGGTCAACCGCGCTTGAATTCTACCGAAGAATGCGTGACGTGAATGATCGTGACCGCGTTTGGGAAACGCAAATGTACCGGCGGGTTCAACAATTGATTCAACTCCCGATGACGGATGCCGAGATGTTGATCATTCAAGCCGAGAATGCATTTGCGCGGAAGCAATACGATGAGGCGCTGCGACTGTACACGCTTGGCCTTGAGAAAGCGGCGGCCAACTCCGACGATGAGGGGCGTGCCCTGTATGGGCTGTTACAGATCAGCTATGAAGAGAGCCGGCTTGACAGCGCTGTTGCGATAGCGAAAAGGGTGGTAGCTCTCAATCCTCGAAACGAAACCTGGGTTGTGCCACACGCCTGGTATAAATTGGGGCAGGTATATGTCAGGCAGCGAAACGCCGGTCAGGCACGAATGGCCTTTGAACGGGCCCTGAAATTCAAGGACTATGACTTCGAAATGCGACTCGAATCGAATGCCAGGGAGGAACTCAAAAAGCTCGATCAGATACGGTAAATCATTTTATTCTTTTGCAGAATGAACTATCCGGCTTGCCGGGGTGTTGTGTTGACGATGTCGGAATTGGAAACCAGCACTTTGGTTCTGAGGGCGGATTTTAAGATATTAGGCACACGATGAGCACGCAGCTTTCGCTACTTTCAGACAATTCCGATGAGGTTGACCGCAAGGTCCTCACGGTTACCGAACTGACTCGCCGCATTAAAGAGAGTCTTGAGCGGGGATTTTCAACAGTACGCATCGAAGGCGAGATTTCGAATTTCAAGTTCCATTCCTCCGGTCACATGTACTTTTCCCTGAAAGATTCCGGAGCAGCGATCTCGGCGGTTGTGTGGAGAAGCCGTGTTGCGGCTTTGTCATTCGTACCAGAGGATGGAATGAAAGTCGTAGCAACCGGACGGATAACCGTGTACGAAATCCGTGGCAGCTATCAACTTGACATCACATCCATGCGTCGGGTTGGCGAGGGAGAGTTGCAGGCTGCATTTGAAAGACTCAAGAAGAAGCTTGCTGCTGAAGGACTATTCGATGCCGAGCGTAAGAAACCACTGCCTGAATATCCGGATCGCATCGGCATCGTTACTTCCGAGACGGGCGCTGCATTGCAGGATGTGTTGCATATTCTCAGGCGAAGACTTCCCGCGATAGAAGTTGTTCTCTTGCCTGTCAAAGTTCAAGGCGTAGGGGCAGCCGTGGAAATAGCGAGAGCTATTGCAGATTTCAACAAATACCGCAATGTGGATGTAGTGATTCTTGCGAGGGGAGGGGGCTCACTGGAAGACCTGTGGGCGTTCAATGAGGAAATTGTTGCGCGGGCAATCTACAGATCAAAAATCCCTATCGTCAGCGCCGTCGGGCATGAGATTGATTACACGATAGCTGATTTTGTTGCCGATCTCCGTGCGCCGACACCCTCTGCGGCAGCAGAAATCGTTGTTCGGGACAGATTCGTGCTCCTTGAAACTCTTAGAAATTATTGGTATACTATGCACGAAAGTGTTGAAAATCTCGTACAGCAACAGAAGGATCGCATCGAACATTTTCTCAAAAGCTATTCGTTCAACAAACCTGTCGACCTCCTCAGGCAACACAGTCAACGGGTGGACGAACTTGAGCGAAGCATCCATACTGCCATGAGACACAAGCTTTCGATGCACCACGCCCGTACCGAATCCCTCCGGCAGCAACTCAAAGCACTGAATCCCGATATGGTCCTGCGCAGGGGATTTGCGATTGTGCGTAAGGATGGACGCGTGGTTGATTCCCGCAAGGTGTTAAAGACAAGCGATGAAGTAGCGATGACGTTTCATGACGGATCGGTTCAATCAAAGATTCTCTGATGCCTTCATCAAAATCAAAAGCTGAAAGCAAGCAAACGTTCGAGCAGTCCGTGATACGACTTGAACGTATTGTGGGTGAGTTGGAACGTGGTGACGTGCCGCTTGATGATGCGCTGAAATTGTACGAGGAAGGAATTCAACTCTCGAAAGCCTGCATCGAAAAACTGACACGAGCCGAATTGCGGCTGAAGAAACTATCGAAGGATATAGAAGGTAATTTTCATCTGGTGGACGAGGATGAAGGGCCTGAGCCGGAAGAATAATCGCATGCAAGAAATGAAATGACTGAACACACGTATCCCATCCTTGACAAAGTTAATGTGCCGTCGGACTTCCGGGCGTTTTCCATCCCCGAACTCAAGGCGCTGGCAGACGACGTTCGCACGTTCCTGATTGACGTAATCTCAACAACGGGCGGGCATCTCGGCGCCGGACTCGGTTCGGTAGAGTTGACTGTCGCGTTGCATCATGTCTTCAACACCCCTCATGACAAGCTTGTGTGGGATGTCGGCCATCAGGCATATCCTCATAAAATTCTGACCGGACGCAAAGACCGACTCAATACAATACGCCAATACAAAGGGTTGAGCGGCTTCCTGAAGCGCACAGAAAGCGAGTATGATACGTTTGGAGCCGGACATGCAAGCACTGCAATCTCGGCAGCGCTTGGGATGGTTGCGGCTCGTGACTTCAACCATGAGGATTACAAAGTTGTCGCCATTGTCGGTGACGGCTCGATGACTGGCGGAATGGTATATGAGGGGATGAACAATGCAGGCATCTTGAAGAAAAACTTGATTGTCGTTCTCAACGACAACAACATGTCGATAGCCCCGAACGTCTGGGCATTGTCGAATTACTTCACGCAGTTGATCGCCAACCCTTCTTACAACAGGTTCAAGGCAAACATGTATGAGTTGACCGGCAAGCTCGATGCTTGGGGCGACCGGTTGCGCCGGGTTGCTGCCCGGCTGGAAGAAGGCGTTAAGGTCGTTATCACGCCGGGAATGCTGTTCGAGGCACTTGGGTTCCGGTATTTTGGCCCGATTAACGGCCACAACATGTCGCAACTTGTTTCTATCTTCTCGGATGTTAAGAATTATCCCGGCCCTATTCTTGTACACGTCACAACGCAGAAGGGGAAGGGCTACAAGCCGGCCGAAGCAGATGTTCAGCGCCTGCACGGTGTGACTCCGTTTGACAAGGTCACGGGGAGATCCCCCAAGAAGGCAGATGGCCCTCCTGCGTACACGAAGGTGTTTGGCAAAGCGGTCGTCGAACTCGCAAAGCAAAACCCCCGGCTCGTGGGAATTACAGCAGCAATGCCCGACGGGACGGGACTCGATCAACTCCAGAAAGAATTGCCCGATCGATTCTACGACGTCGGCATAGCAGAGCAACACGGAATTACATTTGCCGCTGGCCTCGCAACACAAGGTTGTGTTCCGGTTGCTGCCATCTACTCCACATTCCTTCAGCGGGCGTTCGACCAGATTATCCATGACGTTGCGTTGCAACATCTCCATGTCGTGTTTGCTCTTGATCGTGGCGGACTTGTGGGCGCCGACGGGCCGACGCATCACGGGGTGTTCGACCTTTCGTACCTCCGTCTTATCCCCGAAATGGTAATCATGGCGCCAAAGGACGAAAGCGAATTGCGGGACATGCTGTACACGGCGGTCGAATACAAGCAGGGCCCGATTGCACTTCGCTATCCTCGCGGCAATGGGATCGGGGTACCTCTTAAACAAGGTTTCGACCTAATTCCCATCGGAAAAGGAGAGGTGCTGCGTTCGGGAAAAGATGTGGCGATAGTTTGTATTGGAGCCATAGTGCAAAATGCCTTGAAAGCTGCAGAATATCTGGAAAAATCAGGAATCCGGGCCGAAGTGGTAAATATGCGGTTTGTCAAACCCGTTGATGCGGACCTGCTGAAAGATGTTGCCAGCCGCTTTGATCACATTGTGACCATTGAAGATAATTCAATTGTCGGGGGATTCGGAAGCGCTGTTGTCGAGTGTTATGCCCAGCTTGGGATTACCAACATCAAGATCAAGGTGCACGGTATTCCCGATCATTTCATTGATCACGGGACGCCTGATGAATTACATCGCGACGTGATGCTTGACGCCCAGGGCATTGCACACGTGGTGAACGAATTCCTTCAGCAGCACGCGACAGTTCTACGGCAACCACTCAGAGCAAGTGTCAATTAGTTCATAGTCGGAGTCTTCAACGGGCACCGGCGGCACATGGCGTGCAGCCGCTGCCCGTTTTCTCTTTCTGATGCCAAGATTTGTTTCCAGTAACCACGGAAATAGCCTGATGCATGAACAATTCATGCGCGAGTGTTTTCAGCTTGCGGAAAAAGGCAGGGGGTATGTAAGTCCGAATCCGCTGGTCGGGGCCGTTCTGGTCGAAGAAGGAAGATGCGTTGCGCGTGGTTTTCACAAGCGTTTCGGAGGGGTACATGCAGAAGTCCATTGTTTGCGGAACTACACGGGCGACCTTTCGAACGCTGTTCTCTATGTGAATCTTGAACCGTGTTCACACCATGGCAAAACGCCGCCTTGTACGGATCTGCTCATACAACGGGGAGTTCGCAAGGTTGTCATTGCAATGAAAGATCCCAACCCGCTTGTTACCGGCAAGGGGATCACACAACTTCGGCGCGCGGGCATTCACGTCACAGTTGGTGTCTTGGAAAAGGAAGCGAGACATTTGAACCGGTTCTTCGTTAAGCATATCGCCAATTCCCTTCCGTACGTGCTTCTCAAGATAGCCCAAACCGCCGATGGTTTTATCGGGCGAAAGAACGGATCGCTCGAATATATCACATCTCCCGAATCAAGAAGGCTTGTACACAAGTGGAGGAGTGAGTATGATGCGGTGTTGGTTGGTGCAGGAACAATCCAAGCCGACAATCCGAGGCTGACTGTTCGCCTTTGGACAGGAAGAGATCCGGCTGCTGTTATTCTTGATGGAAAATTTCGCCTGACGGGAAGGGAGAGAGTGTTTGCATCAGCCCGGCATAGGAGGGTGTATTTCTGTGTCAGTAAGCAGGCGATGAAAGCCCGGCCGTCAATGGCTAAGTATTTCAAATCTATCGGTGTTAATCTCATTGCATTAGCGGGACGGAATGGTGATCTGAACCTAAAGAGTGTCTTGTACGAGTTGTCTGCAAGGCAAATCGGTTCTATTCTCGTAGAAGGCGGGAGCAACGTGTTCAGCAGCTTCATTAGGCAAAGGTATGTTGACGAACTGAGCGTGTTTTGTTCTCCCGTGGTTTTCGGCAACGGGATTCCGAGATTCTCTGAAGCTGATCGTTCCAATGCGATGTTGAGAGAAATGATACTCTCCTCCGGTTTTTCTGCCCGCAAATCAGGAACAGATATCCTCTTTACAGGAACAATAGCGTAGGCAACAAGAATGTTTACCGGAATTATTCAGGAAGTCGGGCGCATCGAGAACATACAACGTCTTGGTGGCGGGATCCGACTTTCGGTTGCCGGCCCGAAATCGGCATCCGAACTCTCGATTGACGACAGTGTTTCAATCAATGGAGTCTGTCAGACTGTTGTTTCCAAAAGCGGGAATGTGTTCAGCGTTGAAGCAGTAGAGGAGACCCTTCTGAAAACAACTCTTGGTCATCTCTCGCATGAATCACCCGTGAATCTTGAACTGGCGATGAAACTCAATGACAGACTTGGAGGACATCTCGTGCTTGGTCACGTTGATGGTGTTGGAACAGTGTCCTCTGTTGAGAAGAAAGAAACAAGTTGGCTGTTCACCATTGAGATTCCCGCTCATTTTTTGCGCTACATCATCCCGGCAGGCTCAATAGCCATCGACGGCGTGAGCCTTACCGTTGCACGACTCAACCGGAATCTCGTGACGGTTTCCATCATTCCGCACACGTTCGAGAATACGACGTTTAGAATTCTGACTCCGGGTATGTCGGTTAACCTTGAGTTTGACCTCATAGGAAAATACATCGAGCGCTTCATGGTTGTCGGAAAGCAAGAGCAAAGCTTCTCAGACCCGATAACACCATCAAAACTGAGCGAATGGGGATATTCGACGTAGTAATAAGGCGGAGATTAGTTCTTGATTTCTGAAGCTCAAATCCTTATTTTGTTCAATGATTATTCATGAATTTCTTGCAGGTGACTGAATGTTCGCGTTTCTCATCGGAGTTGAGGTTGTTATCAGCATACTACTGATTATTGCTGTTTTGATGCAGGCTAGCAAAGGTGGAGGTTTGGCCGGCACATTCGGGGGCGGAAATGTCGGCATGATGTTTGGCGTCCGCCGCACGTCGGATTTTCTCATGAAAGCAACACAAGGGCTGGCACTGGCATTCGGCATTCTCGCACTTCTTATCAACATGGTTTTCCTGCCGCGTGAGAGTGCGGAGAATATCGAAAGCATCCTCCAGCGTAGTGCTCAAACGCAGCAGCAGACGCCGCCGGCACCATCCTTGCCGCAGTTGCCACCGGCATCGCAACCGGAAAACACGCCTCCACAGGGGCAATAGACTTTTGTCGTACATTACAGCACCCATGGCTCAATTGGTAGAGCAACTGACTCTTAATCAGTGGGTTCCAGGTTCGAGTCCTGGTGGGTGCACGATACAATAAATGCCAAGGAATTTACCCCCTTGGCATTTGCATTCTTTTCCGAAGGGCAGATTATTTCGTGCAGACTTCGCTCCTTGAGATACACCGGAAAGTCGCAACCGACATCAGCGAATACCGCGGGTATGCCGTTCCATCATCATACGGAACAATCGAGGAGGAATACGACGCGGCGGTGAACGATATCGCGTTGATTGACAGGTCATGGGTCGGCAGAATCGAAGTAACCGGCGCCGACCGACTCGACCTCCTTCATCGATTATCAACGAATGATTTGCTGAAGGCTAAGTCGGGACAGGCTGTCGGGACAGTGTTTACTACCGACAAAGGCAGGATTATCGACTTCGTTCACATCTTGATAAGAAATTCTTCCGTTCTTCTTCTTATTTCCCCCAAAAATGAAGAGACGTTTTCAGCGTGGATCGACAAGTATACAATCTTGGAAGATTTGCAATTGAAAACAGTCACGAATTCCACAGCGATGTTCAGCCTAATCGGCCCGAGGGCAGTATCTTTTGCTTCAAGCTTGACAGGTCAATCCCTTTTTCCTAATACGTTTACAGAAATCTCTTCACGACCATTTTCGGCCACACTACTCTACCGCACGGAATTCAATACGGATATCGTTGATGTCATTGTTGATTCCTCAGACGCAGCCTGCGCATGGAGTCATCTTCTTTCATTCAGGGCTGAATCAAAGCCCACGACCATCGGTATTCGAGCATATCAGGTGTTTCGTGTATCCCGTGGAATACCCGAAATGGGGGCCGAGTTATCCGATCAGTACAACCCATATGAAGCCGGCTTGTATCAAGCAATCAGCTTCACAAAGGGCTGTTATATCGGTCAGGAGGTTATTGCACGTCTCGATACCTACAATAAGGTCAAGAAGGGACTATGGGGAGTGGTCTATTCAGGGGAGATTATTCAAGCTGGGGCAGAAGTATTGAAGAACGGCGACCCAATCGGGCAAATAACCAGTTCAGCCCCTGATTCGATAAGGGGCAAAAGGATCGGTCTCGCGATACTGAAGACTAAAGGCTTACACACCGATGACCATGTTAGTATACAATCTAACGGAACAACTATAGCGGGTTCACTTTCTCCCTTTCCCGTTGTGATATGATAGTCTATGTACTTTGGCAATGAAGCGGACAGTTTGCAGTATGAGGTATTAAGATGAAGTTGGCGTATTCATTGGAAGATATCGAACGATGGCGAGAGAAGACATATCGCCGCGCTCCGAAATTTCAGATTATCAACCAACGACAGGCGTTAGCGTTTATTAATCGTGTCGGCTTCTGCCTTGCTGCGAAGACTGAGGGACTCGATTTGCCTAATCTCTGGGATGCCGTAACGGACACACCCGAGCCCCGGCACAACGGCACGAACGGCCATTTAAAGCGAAGCTACTACCTCTCATACGCATGGGAAATCCAGAGCATCATACCGAACCACAACAGTATCTACTATGGGAAGATATTCAAGCGTCGGCCGAGCATAGTTTCACGGCAGTACTTTCCGTATTTCTATGTTTTATCGGAGCGTTCCGGGGAGCCTGACGAATATGAGACAGAGTATGCATCCGGCAATATCTCGATCCTCGCTAAGAGAATTATGGATGCTCTCATGAATAAGTCTCCGCAAACCTCAAAGGAGCTTCGGGTTGTGCTGACGGGGAAGCGAGGAACCTCTGCACAGGGACTTGATAGGGCTCTCGACGAACTTCAAAGGAAGATGTATATTAGCAGAGTCGTCGGCAATGGCAGCCAGTTTGGTGCTGAGTGGGCACCCGTTGTCAAGAGTTTTCGCACGGAAGTACGCAAAGCCCGGAAAATTTCTGCAGAAGAGGCGCGGGCAGTTCTTGTGGAGAAGTACTTCCAAAACCAACTCATCAGTTCCGTTGAAGCAATTCACGCAGTATTCGGCTGGTCACGACAGTTGATTTATCACACCATCGGGCAACTTGTAAACAAAGGCGTGATAACACCGGTTCATTCATACGATGGGAAGAAAGGCCAATTCTATTGTTTTGTCCCCTAAGAAAAACGATGCAAACAGTAAAGGCATGCAGATGAACAAGAAGCAAGCAAAGCCGGAAAAAGCATACAAGAATTCAAGATTTCTGAATAGTTCCGATGCCCGAATCATCCGTATTATGTCGGAATTTGTTGAGCCATTGGCACGATTTCGTCGAGAGAATATCAGAGACACGATTGTGTTTTTCGGGTCGGCACGAATCAAGGATAGAAAGACTGCACGCGCTCAGTTGCTCGAAGTCGAGAAATCGATAGCAAAAGCGAAACGTCCCACGAAGCAGTTGTTGCTGAATTATCGCTCGGCGCAAACGGCAGTGGATATGTCCGCATACTACGAGGATTGTGTTGAATTGGCGCGACTTCTGACACAATGGTCAAAGAAACTGAATCACTCCAACAGGTTCGTCGTGTGTTCGGGGGGTGGGCCGGGAATTATGGAAGCGGCCAACAGGGGAGCAGCTCTTGCAAAGGGCAAATCCATCGGGCTCAATATCAGTCTTCCGTTTGAACAATTCTCAAATGGTTACATCAGCAAAGGCCTGAATTTCGAGTTTCACTACTTCTTCATGAGGAAGTTCTGGTTCGCGTATCTCGCAAAGGCCCTCGTTGTTTTCCCGGGCGGCTTCGGCACGCTCGACGAACTCCTTGAGTTGCTGACATTGCTGCAAACCGACAAAATCAGGAAGAAAATGACTGTTGTTGTGTATGGTACGGAGTATTGGAAACGAGTGATCAATTTCGAGGAAATTGTCCGGATGGGAATGGCGTCCCCCGAGGATCTCTCCCTATTCAAATTCTGCGATGATCCGAAGGAGGCGTTCGAGTACCTCAGAGATTCTTTGCTTCAGAATTACCCGACTGACTGACGCTGGTTGCCTTTGCGTCGTGAAACGTGTACCTTTGTACAGCGGGGATGACTTGGTTTCGACGGTGAGTGAGATGGTCAGGAACGCATACCGTGCTCTCCGAGTTGCACGATAATAAAGCGGAAAACCATAAGTGCTAACTACGATTACGCACTCGCTGCTTAACTAAACCTTAAGTAGCGCGTCTCGCAAAGTCTTTTCTGCCGGACTTTGTTGAGGCGACGACTCAGGCAGAATAGCGTCACTCGTTCCTCAAGCGGAGGGCGCGAAGTCCGCCGCAAGCGGGCCTACTTGAGGTTGCTTCATCAACGTCCTGTTTGTCGGATGTGATGCGGCGAGGTGTAAAAGACAAACTATGTATGTAGTGGTCCTGATGGTCTTCTCTTCGGACGCGGGTTCGACTCCCGCCATCTCCACTTGAAACGCTCTCAGCCGGGTTGGTGAGAGCGTTCTTTTTGCTTTGTCACCTCCTAAAAAGTATGAGAACTACCATTCATTTCACGAAAATGTCGGGTGCGGGCAATGATTTTATCGTTGTAGACAACATGACCCGACGATTGAGCGTGGATTACGCCCGGATGGCGAAAGCTGTGTGCTCCCGACATTTCGGCATAGGCGCGGACGGGTTACTTATTCTAGAGCCCGGTCAGGATTGTGACTTCTTCATGCGATACTACAACGCGGATGGAAGCTATGGCGGCATGTGTGGAAACGGAGGGAGGTGCATTGCCAGGTACGCCTTTCTTGCAGGAATATCCGGAAGGAAACCACGGTTTGCTGCCCTTGATCACGTGTATGAGGCAGATGTTTTAGAAGCCTCGGTTAAGCTTTGTATGAAAGCTCCTAAGGTGCTAAAAGATAAGGTATTAGCACATGACACATCCGGTGTATTCGTTGACACTGGTTCTCCACATTTTGTATGTGAAATTGCAGATGTGAATACAGTTGATGTAACGTCTGTTGGTCGGGCTATTCGTATGCATAGAGCCTTCGCCCCGGATGGTTGCAATGTGAATTTCATCGAGCGTATCGGACAGAATCAGTTATCCCTCCGAACATACGAACGTGGCGTGGAAGCCGAGACGCTGGCCTGTGGGACCGGCTCTGTTGCTGCAGCCATTTCAGCGGCTGTTTGGCATCAGATGCCATCACCGATTGAGGTCAGAGTACGCAGCGGAGAAAGTGTTCATGTTTCCTTCGATCGTAAGGATGATGTTTTCTCGAACGTCATACTCGAAGGCAGTGCTCACGTTCTGTTCAGTGGCGTTTTCGAGTATGAGACTGAAAGCAACGTGATTCTTGATCCCAAATCTATCCAGAGGATAGGTCAGTGAACGAAGGGAAAGAGATTCTTGTCATCATAAACCCTTATGCAGGAAAGCGAAACGGGAAGGGGGCAGTTCAAGAGATTAGAACAGGGATCGTACGTCACGGGCTCGACGCACGAGTTTCAATCACAGAGAGCCCTGGACATGCAACGCTCTTAGCTCAAGAAGCAACGGCGCCCGTGGTTGTTGCGGCCGGTGGTGACGGGACAGTTAATGAAGTCGTCAATGGTTTGATTGGAACAAGCAAGACGCTTGGCGTGCTCCCGATAGGCTCAGGCAACGATCTCATAAAATCAATAGGTGTACCACGCGAAATCGACGCTGCGCTTAAAACAATCGCAGGAGGTAAGAGTATGCGAATTGACTGTGGCACGGTGAAATGTGGTGGGTCAAGCCGATATTTTGCTAACGGCGTCGGGATTGGATTCGATGCCGCAGTTGCATACCGGACGCAGCAGATAACATTCCTGCGTGGAACGGCTGTGTATATCATGGCAGTATTTCAGACTCTGGGAAAGTATATTGCGCCCGAGTTTACTATCTCAGTCGATTCACGTTCAACAACATCGCATAACCTCTTGATAGCTATTGGAAATGGACGCTGTGCCGGTGGCGGGTTCTACCTAACGCCCGATGCAAAGACCAGTGATGGACTCTTGGACATATGTATGATAGCTGATTTGCCGGTACGGAGGATATTGTCCATCATGCCTAAGGTCATGAAAGGCAGGCACACAGATTCGCCCGATGTTACCATGAGACTGGGGCGAAGAATCTCAGTCAAGGCAGAAGATCCGTTCTTCGTACATGCAGACGGAGAGATTGTTGGACAGAATGTTCATAATGTTGAAGTTGGGATTGTAGAGAAGGCGATTTCTGTGCTGGTTGGAGCCGAGGAGTAGCGCTGCAAATAATATGTATTATGTAAAGTTAAGCTCCCATTGTGTGCGTGATTGAATTGTACGCATCTGCAATAGCACTGACCTTCAATTCGATAAGCCCTCCTATCCGCAAAATCTGGCCACCGACCGTGCCAAGAACAGTTGCCTTGATATTGTACTTCTTCGCAATCGCCATCACGTTACTTACATCCTCCGGAGCAGTTGTCACAATCACTCTTGACTGATCCTCTCCAAACAACATGAAGTCATGCCGGGCGCCTGCAGTATGACCTTCAAGATCAATAGTTGCACCGATCCGTTTCGTTGCATTCGCTATGCAACTTTCTGCTATTGAAACCGCAAGGCCGCCATCTGAGCAATCGTGAGCAGATTTCACTATGCCTGTGTTAATCGCCTCAAGGCACGTGTTGTGAAGGCTTTTCTCTTCACTCAAGCTTAGCTCAGGTGCATCGCTGGCAACCATGCCATGGCAAACGGAGAGATATTCACTCCCGCCAATATGGCCGTGTGTCTCCCCGAGGAGCACGACAATATCTCCTTCATCCTTGAAAGCTGATGACGTGACATTTCGTAAGTCGTCAATAAGGCCCAACATACCGATGACTGGCGTTGGATAAACCGCCGCAGTCGGACTCTCATTGTAAAAGCTAACATTACCGCCGGTTACTGGAGTGTTGAACGCCCGACACGCTTCACCGATACCAGCCACAGCTTCTTTGAACTGCCAAAAAACCTCAGGCTTGTAGGGATTACCAAAATTAAGACAATTTGTTATTGCGACTGGTGTCGCGCCGGTACAGACCACGTTCCGAGCCGACTCCGCTACTGCTATCATACCCCCACGGCGAGGGTTCAGATATACATACCTGCTGTTGCAGTCTGTTTTGATAGCAAGTGCTTTAAGAGACTCTTTTAGAAGGACTACTGCCGCATCAGATGAATCTAATAGTACGTTATTTGTTCGTACCATTGAATCGTACTGCTCGTATGCCCAGCGCTTACTGGCAACATTCGGGCTTGCAAGAAGCTGTAAAAGAACTTTGTTGTAGTCCTTGGGCTCTGGCAGATCGTGCGTGTTGAATGAACGGGTCTCCTTCAAGTACTCAGGCTCACTGGATTCACGAAAATAGACGGGAGCACCACCCCCAAGAACGAGCGAATCAGCCGGTACGTCAGCTACAATACCTCCCTTGTACGAAATCAAGAGTCTATCCTCGTCTATGACCTCGCCGATGATCTCTGCATGCAGATCCCACTTTGAGAATATCTTCTTGATATCCTCCTCACACCCCTTTTTCACCACAACGAGCATACGTTCCTGGGATTCAGAGAGCATGAGCTCGTAGGCTGTCATGTGTTCTTCGCGGGCAGGAACTCTGTCGAGGTTGATCTTCATCCCCGACTTCCCTTTTGCGCTCATCTCAGAAGTCGAACACGTGATGCCTGCCGCGCCCATGTCCTGAATACCGACAAGAAATCCGGAACGAATTGCCTCGAGTGAGGCTTCAAGCAAAAGTTTTTCCGTAAAGGGATCCCCAACTTGTACAGAAGGTCGCTTTGCTTCCGATGCCTCAGAAATCTCCTCTGATGCAAACGTTGCGCCATGAATTCCGTCCCTGCCTGTTGCCGAACCGACAATCATCACCGGGTTTCCTGCACCTCTTGCTATTGCGCTGGCCCACTCCTTGTGTTTGACCACGCCGACTGCCATTGCATTCACGAGTGGATTCTCATGATAACATTTATCAAAGTATATCTCGCCGGCAACCGTCGGAACGCCGAAACTGTTTCCGTAGTCACCAATTCCCTTCACAACACCTTTGAAGAGGTACTTTGTCCGGTCATTGTCGAGCGACCCGAACCGCAATGAGTCTAGTGCCGCTATCGGTCGGGCCCCCATCGTGAAGATATCACGCATAATACCTCCGACGCCGGTTGCAGCTGCCTGATACGGTTCAACTGCCGAAGGATGATTATGGCTTTCAATTTTGAATGCAACTGCAAGGCCATCTCCCACATCAACGAGGCCTGCGTTTTCCTCGCCGGCTCCCACAAGAAGTCGGCCGCCACTTCTCGGCAAAGTTTTCAAGACGGCAATTGAGTTCTTGTAGCTGCAATGTTCACTCCACATCACACTATAAATTCCGAGCTCGGTGTACGTGGGAATGCGTCCGAGAATTTTCAGAATTCTTCCGTATTCCTCCTCCGTCAAACCATGTTGGAGGGCGAGGTTTACGTCAACTGTAGGTTCGTTTTTCGTGTACTGCTCTTGCATCATACTCATTCCAGAACCATCAGAAGTTCACCTTTTTCAACGGCCTTTCCCTTCGTTACTCGGATTTCGATTACTTTCCCCGGCCGATGTGCTTTAATTTCATTCTCCATTTTCATTGCTTCGAGAACCACGAGTCCCTGCCCCTGCGATACGTCATCTCCGACGTTTACTTCAACTTTCACAACTAATGCAGGCATCGGGGCGTGAATGATCGTGCGACTATGCTCCGATTCAGATGCCGTTGCAAACTTCTTCAGCAAACGCATCCGCTCAGATTCAACATGAGCGTCTATTTGTTTTCCGTGCAACAGCATCCGATACGCGGCTTCATCCTTCTCAACCACTACTCTGGTTGATAATCCGTCGCTCAGTACTGAGAATGTTCTGATGTCGACTTGTTGAGCAGAAACCGGAGTCTTATTCCCGTCAACGAGAATTGACCCGTCTGTTCTAAGTTCGACTGTATGCTCGTTGCCGCCTATTGTCACATAGTACAGACTCAAGATTTACCTCCAGTGTTCAAACCGGGACGCCTTCCATTTACCGGGGGATACTGTGTGATTCTCCCCTGCGGCCGTCGTTATGTCCTCAAGGAAATCATGTTCAAGAAGTGCAGCAACAACTGCAGCAACTGTCTGTTCGGAGGGATTAAGCCCATCCAGCAACTCCGGTCGATAGTAGTTGTTCACGAAATGCGTATCAAAATCTCCCTCTACAAATTTCGGATGATTCAAGACAAACAGATTGAAGGGGATGTTCACACGAACGCCCATGATTTCATACTCACGCAATGCACGCTTCATCTTTGCGATTGCCTCGTTGCGGGTTTCACCGTGAGCGACAAGTTTGGAAATGATCGGATCGTAGTAGACAGAAATGGCGCCCCCCACTTCAACACCCCTGTCTTCACGAATACCGAATCCCTGGCTCGGTTTCAAATGTGTAATCGTTCCGGTTGAAGGGAGAAAATTGTTCACAGGGTCTTCAGCATAGATGCGACACTCTATCGCATGTCCTCTGAAAGTTACTTCCTCTTGAGTGAACGAAAGTTTCCCGCCCATTGCAATTCGGATTTGTTCATGAACGATGTCTCTTCCGGTACGCATCTCGGTTATCGGATGTTCCACTTGGAGACGGGTGTTCATTTCCAAAAAATAGTAGTTCTTTTCTTTGTCAACGAGGCACTCGATCGTTCCCGCATTCTCGTAACTACACGCTCGGGCTGCAGCAACAGCCATCTCCCCCATTTGTCGTCTCATTGCATCATCAACAATAACTGACGGCGTTTCTTCGATGACTTTCTGGTGGCGGCGTTGAATTGAACATTCCCGCTCGCCGAGATGGACGATGTTGCCGTATTTGTCAGCAAGGATCTGAAACTCAATATGGCGTGGATTGTCGAGGTACTTTTCAACGTATACTCTTCCATCACCGAATGCAGAACGTGCTTCGGATTGGGCTGCGGAAAAGGAAGTAGAGAGTTCATCGCTCGAACGTACAATCCGCATTCCTTTTCCGCCACCGCCTGCGGCCGCCTTGATCAGAATTGGAAATCCATGTTGTCGCGCGAAATCCCGTACTACCGATTCATCGGAGACGGCGTCCGGAGTTCCCGGAACTGTCGGCACGCCCGCACTTCGGACGAGCTTACGCGCCTCGGTTTTATCACCCATTGCCCGAATCGATTCAGGCTTGGGGCCGATAAAGATAAGTCCCGCATCAATAACCTTCTGTGCAAATTCCGCATTCTCCGATAAGAAGCCGTAGCCGGGGTGAATTGCGTCAGCGCCGCATCTCCGTGCCGTGTCGATAATCTTCTCCATTACAAGATAGCTTTCGCGCGATGGCGGTGGCCCAATGCAATACGCTTCATCGGCACTCAACACATGCGGACTATTTCTGTCGGCTTCGGAATACACTGCAACAGCGGCAATCTCCATTTCTCTGCACGCACGGATAATGCGTACGGCAATCTCGCCGCGGTTTGCAATCAGAACTTTGTTGATCTTGCGAATCACAGGTAGATCATTTGCAGAGTTGTTGATTTCACGAAACCGGCATCGTCATGCATCGGCTAATTCCACCACGGTTGCCCCCGATCCGCCTTCGTTCCACTCGGCCAACCGGTATGATTTCACACGGGGATCGTGTGAAAGAAATTCCGTCACCTTCTTCCGCAATGCCCCCGTTCCCTTCCCGTGAATAATGTCAACCCGGTGCAGTCCGGTAAGAATCGCCGTGTCAATAAACTTGTCAACAAGCGGTACCGCTTCTTCACTCGTCATTCCTCGCAGGTCGATATCTCGCATAACCTCTACAGGTTTCTCCGATTCGACGGTAGTTGGACGCAATGAGGTTGAACGAGTCTTCTTTGCCCTGACAAGATCTTTTGTGCCTACCTTCATCTTCAAGCTTCCAAAAAGAACGATGGCGCTTCTGCCGTCAGGACTAAAGCCGACAACCTCGCCTGTCTCTACTCCGCCGGGCAATTTCACAGCACAGCCGACTTCGAGAACATCCGACTCCGCAACAGGCTCCTCGAGATGAGGTGTGGCCAGTTCGATTTCGTTTCGTACTTTCTTAACCTCCTCCCGAACCGCCCTCACCGAATCCTTGTCTGCAGAGCGTTCCTTAATTTCTCGGATGCTCCGCTCAATGAGGGCGTTTGCATTCTCGACGATCCCTTTGGCCTCTTCTACAGCTCTGCGCTTCAGTTTCTTCAATTCGGATGCCTGAGACGACAGCTTCGATTCATATTCTCGGACGAGTGTGTCGAGGCGTGATTTTTCGGCCTGAACCTCTTCCAGTTGGTTTCTGTATTTTTGAGCTGAGAGTTCCAGGTTGCCGATCAACTGCTCGAGCCGAACCTGATGATGACCCATGAATTCACGTGAGCGGGAGAGAATATCCTCTTTGAAACCTAGTCGTTGGGCCATTTCAAGTGCATAGCTACTTCCGGGTATTGCCGGCTTGAACCGATACGTCGGGGTCAGATTCTCTTGGTCGAATTCCATCGCCCCATTCTCAACTCCCTCGGTGTTATGAGCGAAGACCTTAAGCGAACTGTGGTGCGTTGTCGCTATAGTATAGGCGCCGCGCTTCGTTAGTGACTCAAGAATTGCAGCGGCAATTGCGCCTCCCTCTGCAGGATCTGTGCCTGAGCCAATTTCATCTATCAACACAAGGGAGTTCGGTCCCGCCTTCTCGTCAATTGCCTTCAAATTTCGAAGATGAGAGCTGAAGGTGCTGAGGTCGTTTTCTATTGATTGCTCATCTCCAATATCAACAAACACATCCTCGAAAATGCGGAGCACGGACTGGTCTGATGCAGGAATATGAAGGCCGCACTGAGCCATCAGTGTTAGCAAACCAACAGATTTCATTGCAACACTCTTGCCACCTGCATTCGGACCGCTGATGACAAGCGTGTTGTAGGAATTTCCGAGTTCCAGATTGAGTGGAACTGTCCCATCCCGACCGTGTGATTGCAGGAGGATGGGATGTCGGGCTTCGATAAACTTGACAGGGCCTGTAAGAGTAACTTCGGGAGCTACGCCCAAGACTTCAAGGGAGTATTTTGCCTTTGCGTTAATCAAGTCCAACTCCGCAAGAATAGAGGAGTTAGTCAGTAAGTGATCATGTAATTCCCCTACCTGCTTTGTCAGATCACGAAGGATTCGCTCGATCTCTCGTTGTTCCTGAAACTGCAAATTTCGGATTTCGTTGTTCAGATCCAGCGTCTCAGACGGCTCAATGAATACCGTCGCGCCGCTGGAGGAAGCGCTGTGAATGAACCCGTGAACGCGGTTCTTGTGCTCCGCCTTTACAGGAATCACCATCCTCCCTTCTCTTGTTGTGATGATCTCATCCTGTGCAAAACCAAGGTCTGCAACATTTCTCAGAATGCTTGCAAGCCGCTTCTCCGTTTCGTCATACTTATCTGCCAAAGCCCTGCGAATCGTAAGCAATTCCTTGGAGGCGTTTCCTTTTACGTTACCGTTTTCGTCTATGGCTTGGTCTAGATTGTATTCGAGTACGCGATCCGCGTTGAGTTGCTGCGCCAGTTCCCAAAGCAATGGGTACGCCTCTTGACGTTTGGCAATGAACTGTCGCAAAATGCGGGCTGCACGGAGCGTAGAGAGCGTGTGCCAGAGTTCTTTTGACGTAAGGACAGTTCCTTGAATAGATGCTTTTTGTACCGACCCTTTTGTTGGATAGATTCCGTCGAGGGGCAAGCTGGATTCCTGTTCAAGTAGATTCTTTAACTCGTTGACTCGTTGTAACTCACATCGAATCGTCTCAAGTGAAGTCAACACAGTAATCTTGGCAACCAAGTCTCGCCCCGGCTCGGATGAAGCGTATCGGACAATCCTCTTGAGAATCTTGTCGAACTCCAACTTCTCTAATGCCTGATCAAACCGTCCCATATTTGTTTCTGCTAAAACCCCTTAGCAAGCATGTTCTTAACGAGTTGCTGAATTAGCCTGCCGGCAGCCTTTCCTTTAAGTTCTTTCATAACCAAGGGCATTACCTTTCCAAAATCGTCGGTCGATGATACTCCGGTGGCGGCAATGATTTCCTCGACCACTCGCTTGACTTCTTCCTCGGACATTTGCTTAGGAAGATATTCTGCGATGATGTTCAGTTCCGCAGTTTCCTGCTGGACAAGGTCTGTACGACCGGCGGCGCCGAATTGCTCAATTGATTCTTTTCGCTTCTTGGCAGCACTTGTCAATGTCGAGATTTCATCGTCCGGTGTCATTGTCTTTCCACTTCCTCTAAGCTCAATCTCCTTCTCCATTAGCACAGCGCGAAGCGTTCGAAGCGTCTCAAGGCGAAGTTTGTCTCCACTCTTCATAGCAGCCTTAATGTCTTCGCTGATCTTCTCTTTCAGCCCCATAAATCAATCCTCCTGAAATGAAAAAGGCAGGTATCTGCGGCCCTGCCTAACCTATTCGTTGTTGTGGTGTTTGTTCACGAAGTTATCCCGGACGACCCCATGTGGTGTTCGAAGAACCTGTGCAGGAATCTGAAGCAAAATTACTTGATTTGGGTGTGAGATGCAACCAAGCGCCAACGGCTTCTGAGAAAGGATTGCCGCTAAAGGATTATCGTGAGTTCTTCGTTTGCGAATTGAGTTACGAACGTGCGGAGTGCTGTTGATGCAGGACCCTGCGCTACTTGTCCGTTGGTGCGAAACCGGGAACCGTGGCAAGGACAGACATACGTTTGTTCCCGAAATCCTGTGATCGTGCATCCCTCATGAGTACAGGTAGCTGTCAGCGCCACAAATGAACCTTGGGATGTGTGAGCTACAAGCAACGCGCCGCCCGTAAACTGCACCAGTGCAGCGTTTCCCGCCGCGGCAAGGTGGGAGTTTGCAGGAACCGCTACAGTTACAGTGCCACCCGTCAGCGTACCTTGAACTACCGTCAACGCGGGCGCATTCGGATTGTCATCGCTTTTGCAGGAAACGAGCAATGGCGCAAGCGATCCGTGCAGGGCGAGTAAAGACCCCAACTTACATGCACGTATGACAAACCCCCTGCGTGTTTGAATGTTTCCCGTTTCATCGATTCTTGCCATGAGTCAATCTCCCTTCAAGGTTCCTGTGTGATAAACACGGGCGCTGTTGTTAGAGTTTCACTGCAATTGAGATTGTGGAGAGAACACTTACCATTCCGGTGCTACATTCCACCGAACATCTTGATTGTATTTCCGTTGATAGAACGCGCAGACTCCGAGCACAGAAACAGAATCATCTCTGCAACATCTTCCGGCGTAACCCATCGCGACAAATCCGCATCGGGCATTGATCGTCGATTCTCCTCTGTGAGGATTATGCTTGGCGCAATGGCGTTTGCCGTGATGCCTTTTCCTTTCACTTCTGCTGCTATTGTCTCTGTCAAGGTTATCACCCCTCTCTTCGAAACAGCATAGGGTCCTTTGTTCGCTCCGCCCGTCATTGCCGGCATTGCTGCGATGTTCACAATTCTCCCGGCATTTTGCGGTATCATCACCTTCAAAACCTCGCGGCTCATGAGAAACGCCGTCTTCAAGTTCAGGTTCATCATCCGCTCCCATTCGTCCAACGTCACGTTTGCTATTGCGTTCCCTCCTGCATAACCTCCTGCTATGTTTGCAAGAAAATCAATTGAATGAAATCTCGACTTCACATCCGTTACAAACTTGATGATTTGTTGTTCAACGGAAATATCAGCTTCGCCCATCAAAACCCGGTCAGGTGAGTGACGGATTTCATCGGGAAGAAGATTGGTCGACGATGCTTTGCGGAAAGGGATTGCGACATTCGCGCCCGCGTTAAAAAAGTGTGCAGCCACAACACTTCCAAGCGCTCCGGTTCCTCCGGTAATGATTGCAGTTTTGTTTCGAAGATCCATCCCTACTGACATAAAAAATGAATGAGTCGCGTTGCCCAGCCAATATATCTACGCGCTGCCCGAATTGCAATACAGGAGTCTTCCTGACGAGGGGGCGTGATACTGCTTCAGCTTATGTCTCGATTCGCATTTCAATCATCTTGCATTTACATCGGAGTTGCGGTAAATTGTTGTATGTAATATTGGAGATTTGATGAGGCTGTTTACTCTTCTCATAGCTATAGTCCTAACCGCGCCCGCATTTGCTGGAGGTCCCCCGCAGGTCGGCAGCAACGCGCCTGACTTCACGCTATCGTATGCAACGAAAGATACAATCGTGAGCAAGGGGTTCACTCTTTCGACGAGTCTTGGTACGAACACGATCATCCTTGCCTTCTACCCCGGGAATTGGAGCGGCGGATGCACAAAGGAAATGTGTACAATGCGGGACAATTTCGCCTCACTGTCGGAACTTGGAGCCACCGTGTACGGCATAAGCGGTGACTACGTCTGGTCACATCGCGAATGGGCGAAGCAACTCGACCTTCAATTTGCGCTTCTGAGCGACCATGATCATGCTGTCGCAAAGGCGTATTCCAGCTACAATCCCGAAACGGGGTATAACAAACGGACTGTGTATGTCATTGACAGATCAGGAAAAGTCGCCTACATCGATCCCGACTACAGAGTTGCAACAGACGATTCGTTCAACAAACTGAAGTCAGCACTCAAGGCGATACAATGAGCGGAGGCAACCAAATCGGAACGTACAAGCCTATTGCATGTTCGGTGTACGATGTCCTTGAAGCATCAGCAGTGAAAAGACAATTGCTCAGGCTCGAAATGCAGTCACACAACGGCATTATCGTGAGGAATGCGTCTGTGCTCGACTTGTTCTCCAAAGACAAAACAGAGTTCCTGAAGGGCAAAGATTCTTCAACGGGGGAAGAGTTTACGGTACGTCTTGATCAGATTTTGCTCATAACCGACCTTACTACAAACACGGTGTATTCTCCAACAACCTGTTGACGAAACAACAGCCTCTCAATCACAGTATCTCCAATAAATCTATACTCCACGAAATGAAAATACTCTCCCCCCTCATCTGCATGTCACTCTTCTTCATGACATGCGGCTCAGGCAACCGGTTTCAATCCAGTGCAACGATCTATCTCGGTGAAAAGCATCTTTCTAATATTCGTCAATTGACGTTTGGTGGTGAGAATGCTGAAGGGTATTTTTCTTTCGATGAATCAATGATAATCTTTCAATCCACTCGCGATACGTTCCGTTGTGACCAACAATTCGTAATGAATCTGGCGTCAGGTAAAACTCATCTCGTCAGTACGGGAAAAGGACGGACTACATGCGGATATTTCCTTCCGGACAACCGGACCGTTCTCTTCTCCTCTACCCATCATCGGATGAATGGATGCCCTCCCCCGCCCGATTACTCCAGAGGTTATGTGTGGCAAGTCTCACCTGAGTATGACATTTTCACTTCGGATATCGATGGATCGAATCTTCGTCAACTTACCAATACGCCACGCTATGATGCTGAAGCCACTGTCTCTCCGGCAGGTGACAAAATTGTGTTTACTTCCCTCCGCAACGGCGATCTCGACCTGTACAGTATGACTCTTGACGGATCTGATGTCCGGCAATTGACTCACGAATTAGGCTATGACGGTGGGGCGTTCTTTTCGTGGGATGGGAAGAGAATTGTGTACCGTGCGTGGCATTACACAGACTCTGCATCCGCAAACAACTACAAGGAAACTCTTGCCCGTAATCTGGTTCGACCTTCGCAAATGGAGATTTTTGTGATGGATGCAGATGGGTCGAATAAGCGCCAGTTGACCCGCAACGGAGCCGCCAATTTCGCCCCGTTCTTCCATCCTGACAACAAACGGATCATTTTTGCATCTAACTTGGCAGATACAAAAGGGCGGAATTTCGACTTGTATATCATGAATGACGACGGCACCGGCCTTGAGCAAGTGACATTCAATCCAACGTTTGACAGCTTTCCGATGTTCACACGAGATGGAAAGCGACTCATCTTTGCATCGAATCGCAATGCAGAAGTTGAGGGTGAAACGAATTTATTCATTGCAGATTGGAACGACTAAAAGGACACAACATGAAAAGAATTGCGTTTTTGCTGGCCGCCACCGTTACGCTTATCTCTACTTCATTCTCCCAATCACCGGAAATCACAGTCAACGAGCTGAAGACTCACGTACAATATCTCGCTTCAGATGAACTGGAAGGTCGAGGCTCGGGTACCGAGGGAAATCGCAAAGCGGCTGAATACTTGCAGCAGCAGTTTGCTTCATACGGATTGAAGCCTGCCGGAAAGGATGGCTCGTTTCTTCAGGAGTTCGAGTTCGTTTCTGCCGTAAAGCTTGGCTCGAAGAATGCGTTGTCGATCAGTCCGGCACAAGGTGCCAAGCGACAATATGTCGTTGACAGGGATTTCAGGCCCCTTGGGTTTTCATCGAATGCGGCAGTGACAGGTTCTGTTGTCTTTGCCGGTTACGGCATTTCTGCGCCCGAAAAGGAATACGACGATTACAAGGATATTGACGTTACAGGAAAGATCGTGGTTGCTCTCCGTTACGGTCCCGACGGTAATGATATCCACAGCGAGTTATATCGGTTCACATCCTTCCGGAACAAAGCCCGGTACGCACGTGAGAAGGGCGCCGCTGCGCTGATTATTGTTGATCAGTTGAGTGAAGATCCCGTGAAACTCTCGTATGACCAATCACACTCAACATCCGGAATTCCTTGCATCTCGGTTAGGAAAAGTGTGCTGGAAGAACTTCTCGCACCTCTCAAGAAGGACTTGGGAGGAATTCAGGAGAGCATCAAAGCCGACCGCAAGCCGGTCACATTTGAAATTCCCGGTGTAATGATTTCGCTCGAAACTGAAGTCATTCAGGTCATGTCGCGTACAGCGAACGTATTGGGGTATGTTGAGGGAACAACGCACAAAGACGAGGTCGTCGTGATCGGCGCCCACTTCGACCATCTGGGATATGGGGGCGAAAGTTCAGGCTCCCTTCAGCCTGACGCTATTGCTATTCACAATGGTGCCGATGATAACGCGTCGGGCACTGCTGCACTATTGGAAATTGCACAGAAGTTCGCGGCATCCAAGAATTCGCTCACACGTACGGTTCTCTTTATCGGATTTTCTGGAGAAGAGTTGGGCACTCTCGGCTCGCAATACTATACAAACAATCCCTACTTCGCTCTCAATCAGACAGTTGCAATGCTTAATATGGATATGATCGGGAGAATGAAGGAAAACACGCTCACGGTTCACGGCGTCGGCACATCGCCTGTCTGGAATGACATTGTCAAGAAGTGGAATACCGCACCGGATACGATGTCGATTCGCACAGTAGCGGACGGCTTCGGGCCGAGTGACCATGCATCGTTCTACACAAAGGACATTCCTGTTCTGTTCTTCTTCACGGGAACGCACAACGACTACCACAAGCCATCTGACGATTGGGACAAGATCAACTATGAAGATAAGCAGCGTATTGCCCGCTACGTTTACAATATCGCCAATGATGTGCAGAGCATGACGCCGCGGCCGCAATTCACAAAGTCGCAACCAACAGCATCGGCGATGGGTGGCGGCGACGGGCGCGGGTTCAGCGTTACGCTTGGTGTTGTTCCTGATTATGCAGCCGACGTGAAAGGAATGAAAATCGATGGTACGCGCGCCGGAGGTCCGGGTGAAAAGGCAGGTTTGCAGGCCGGCGACATCATAACAATGCTTGGCGGGAAGAAGATTCTCAATATCTACGACTACATGGGCATTCTCGGTGAACTGAAGGTTGGCCAAGTCGTTGAGATTGAAATTATGCGTGACGGGAAGCCGATGACGGTCTCCGCCACGATGACGAAACGATAGTGCCCTGCAATCAGTAGTACGCAGCTATGATTTCTTCAATCGATCATGTGCCTCGGCAATGAAGTTATGGGCGATCCGTACGCGCGCCTCTTCGCTTCTTGCCGCTAGCATCTGTTCACGCTGCGACTTGATGAATTCATTCAACTTCTCTCTGTCTGCAGGAGGAAGTTCACTGAGAAAACTCTCGAATGTATCGATTGCAGCCATTAGTGCTGTAGAACTCCTGATTTCTTAAACTGTAGTTATCGACTGTATTTCCATCCGGTTTCTTTCATCGTCAGGATACCGTGCTCCCGCTTGAATAGACCGTCCGTAATCTCTCCGACAAAGAACACGTGATCGCCAGTTTGCATTGATTGAGTAACTCTGCATTCAAATGAATCAACGGCGACTTCGAGAAATGGGGCTCCTTGGTTGGAAAGTGTGAAATTCATATTGTTGAGCTTGAAGCCTTCCTGTTTTGACTTCTTCAGAAATGGCTTTGCTAATTCCACTGAACCTGACGGTAAGAAATTGAGGGAAAAGAACTTAGACCTGTTGATGTGAACCCGCATGTTGGAATCAGATTCGATGGCGACACCAATAAGCGGAGGACTAAATGACACTTGTGTCATCCAGTTGGCAATGATTGCTGCTACCCCTCCTTCTGTCTTCGAGCCAACAATATATAGCCCGTAAGGAATTTTCCTCAGTACTTTGTTCAGAGTAGCCTTTTCCAAAGCAGATGCCTTCGAGAATCTACGTCATGCGGGCGACGCATTCGTCGCATTGACAAAGGGATCGCAAATGCTCCCACGTGTACATTCCCATGTCATGACCATCCCCCCATACGGGTTTAATTGCATAATTACCTACGGTTGTAATGTTCGTCAACGTGTACCGCCCCGCAATCGTCTTGTCGGCGGCCGGCGGCACGTAGGTACGAAATAGAATTGTTTCGCCCTGACAGCCTGCGCATGGACAAGCATCACGGAATAATGTAAGTGGAATACGGCTCGAATGGCCATCGCTCCAAGTCACCGCAATCTCAGTCGGACTAGTCTGCTTCAGGCTTGTAATATGCACGCTATTTACCCTTCAATCTCAATTTAAGGAAAGCATGAATGCGTTGCCATGCTTCGAGCGTTGTTGCTTCGTCGTATCCATTTTTGTTGTTGGGATTCATAAATGCATGTCCTACATTGGGATAGACTACAGTTCGTACATTCTTTTCGAGCTTTTGAGCGGTGCGTTCGAATATCTTAACGCTGGCTGCCGGAATCCCGCGATCCGTTTCGCCAAAGATGCCAAGTATGGGGCAGGCTATTTTCTTCAACTCGTCTTCCTCTGTGACTAATCGTCCATAGCAAATCACTGAAGCAGCCAGCGACGGTAGCACTTGGGAAGCTTTCAGCGAATAACTCCCTCCCATACACCAACCGATTGAGCCTATTCGTTCCGAGTCAACCAATTTCTTTTTGGTCAGAAAACGGAATGCTGACTTGAGATCCTTTGTGACACGATCCTCCGGCAATCCCCTCATCAACTCATGTGCTTCCTCAGCGGAACCCGCGATGCTCCCCCGGTAAAGGTCTATCGCCAAGGAAACATATCCATTGCGGGCAAGATCGTCCGTAGTGGATTTGATCCAGTCATTCAATCCCCACCACTCATGAATCACTATGAGTGCGGGAAAAGGCCCCTCCCCCTCAGGCATCGCAATGTACGCTGCTACAGAATCCTTACCGCTCATGTACTGGACTGTCTGAGTGGTGATGGCACCTTCTGCTGCCGAGAGTTTTGGGTGTAGCAATGCCGTCGCAAAGATTAAGCAAAATGGCGCTAACGTTTTTCTTTTCAATAGATTATCTCCCTCTATGATTGCTTAGTCTATGCATTTTTTTACACTACAAACTTCCCTTTTTTCATGATCGTCTCAGTGCTTTCAGGATACACAAACGTCACCTCCTCAACATCTATCAAGGGTTGTACGGAAGGCACGTACACCCTGTCGATATGGATGACATTCTTGGGACTGCGGAAGGATGCCGGGCTTGTAACTCCGCCAAAATGCTCGCTCCTGCCAAACGCGATATGCAGACCGAGCTTCTCATCAAGCAGCGTGCTCCCGATAGCCTTAACTCCCCATTCTCCGAGAACCCCTATGCCAACTTCTGCAATGTTTCCGTATGCCGGTTCTTCCTTCAGCTTCTCCCGTTCCCTGTCAGACAATTTACCCTTGGAAGTAACCTCGACAGCGCGGTTCTTTTCAATTCTGTAGATTACAATTTCGTCTTCAAACTGAACCGGCAACACTCCGGCCGTTCTTGATGGCTCGTTTTTCTTCTCTCCCTCGTACGGAGTGATATAAGCCTCGCCTGAAGGCAGGTTGCCAACCATGCCCGGTTCCCGCATCAAGCCACCACTTGCGTGCGCGGGCCTGAACCGCAGGTCATACACAGACTTGTATTTCTTTCCGGCAACACTCAGGACTACCTCAACGCTTTCTGCCCGCTCCATTCGTTCCTGAAACTCGACCACTCGCTCGTGAACCTTCTCGTAATCAATTGCCAACGTGGGTATCATGCCACGAAGGAATCCCGGCATTGAAGCACCGCGAAACTGAAATTTCTTTGCGAGCATCTTAAGCGGGGCAGTTGCGGAAAGCTCCGAGAGTGAGACGACTATGCTGGAAGCGGCAAGGACTTCATCCAAGGAAACAAGCATGCCGCTGCCAAGCGAAGCATCGCCGAGAAATTCGTTCACTTTCTTTACGAACGGAGGCAGATCGTTGTTGTTGCTTCCGACATTCTTGTATGTGCAGAGATTGATATCGGCGAAGGGCGTTTTTCTGCTGTTCAGCAACATCAGCCCGTACCACTCCCCTCCTATTCTTCTTCTATCGTGCCACGCATCGTTGTCCGGTACCTTTTCATCAGGAAGATCGAGGAGGATCGTGAGTTCGTCTTCGGATGCCTTCAACCCGAATACCGAACGGAACAGACTGTTTAGTTCTTCAAAAGTGAGATTTTTTATCATTGATTTTCATTTAGGAAGATTCAGGCAAGTCGTTTAATGATAACGGGTTAGCAGTTCGACGCCGGTCAGGACAAAAAATGCGTATCAACCTCAAAGTTTTCATACGGATTCTTGACGGTCAGACCATTCGGCGGGCAACTTCGCGAAGAGCGTCTTTCGTAAGGAACTTCTGAACCAACGGGAAGAGGATGTGATTTTCTTTGTGAATGTGATTCACAAAAAGCTGGATTATCTGCTGGGAAGTGGAATACAGATCTTTGGCAGCGACTCGATCGGAGTTCTTTTTCCCAACTTTTCGTACCGCCCTCCTGAGACGGACGAATTCTTTCTTCAAAATTTGATGATCCTTACGCATGAGTTCCGTCGGGCCCTCGACGTAACGCTCAAGTACCGGAAACAAAGCTTCCTCTTCGCTTTTGTTGTGAACGGTCACTTCTTCATCAATAAACTCCATAGCCGAAAGAATCTTCGCATATGCATCGTCTGAGAAGCCGTTTTCGGCAATCGACCGCGTGGCCTTGTTCAGCATGGAGAGTTTCAGCAGGGCCTCGTCATGCTCCTGCATCAACTGCGCAATCGGATCGATACGTCGCTTGTCCAACATCATCGGAACACTCTTGCGAAAATCAAATCTCGATGGCCGTTGAGTATTTCATTCCCTCGTCATCAACGCAGGCTTCGAGCTTGCCGAGAAGATCCTGCGTGTGCTCATCCTGGCTTTCATCCAGCGCATCATATTCATCCTCGCTGCCAAAGACGTAAATTTCGGTGAATTGGTTTTTCTTCCCCTTCACCTCGAACACGGAGTAATTCTTCTTTCCTACATTCACCAGATGTGCCTTCATATCTGAAATCAATGTCAGGTAATTACTCCGTTGTTCGGGTTTGATGCCATAGGAAATGGTAAACAAGACTCTTGGCATAGAGGTGGTTCCTTTCTCTTGACTGAATGATAAACTCAATAACCTGAGGCCCGAACTTCTTCTTCGTTCATGCCGTAATAGTGTGCAATCTCGTGAATCAGAACATCACGGATCCGCTGCCGTACTTCTTCGACTGTACGGGTGCCGCGTTGAATATTAGCCCGGTACAATGTAATCTTATCCGGAACAACGGGATACATTCCGTACCACGTGCCCCGTTTGTTCAGGGGGATTCCCTCGTATAGCCCGAACAAATCGGACGGAGACCTGAGCCTCATTTTTTCCGATGTCTCCCGTGAAGGGATTTCCTCAACAACGATTTGAACGTTGTCGAGATGATGCCGGAACTGTTCCGGCAACGCATCAAACATCTCTTGAACAACCTCCTCAAACTCTTCGGCCGAGAGCATTGTTACACCTTCACGTAATGCAACGCCAGGACGCCTGCTCCCGCCATCCCGGATACCAATAGAAGCACGGTCAAGAAACGTCTCCGTGCAAATGCATTTGCGGCAAGTGTTGCCTCAACAACGAGATACAAACTGTACAACACCACGATCCCCTTCAGCACCATCAATACTTGGTACTCAAACGGCTTTATTAGCATCGGGGGCGGATTCACCCCGAAGAAATCACTTCCGAAAACTGCCAACTCTATCGGCACAAGGAAGAAGAGGCTCAGTACCATTGGCATTGTTGCGTATGCCAGGGCCGCAAATAGATTCTTGTAGCTGGCAATACCACGTAACGGCACAGTCGCTTTTTTCAGTAAAACTGTGGCAATGGATACAACGACGATTCCCAAAATCGGCCCTAGCAACAGGGCACCGCCCAGAATTACTTCTGTTCTTGAGATAGTCTGCGCCAGACTCTTGTACCAGGCGATCTCAAGCGCAAGGCTTATGCCGAACAGCGCGCTCAATATGAGCGAATAGTTCTTGTGCTTTGCCAAAACAATCTGCCGGAATGTACCGCGCGGCGATTCAAGCAGACCCCACATTGTTGAAAACAAATTGAGTGCATCCGGTCTCCCCTGAAGAAACCCTTTGCATGAGGAGCACACTACGCTCAGATCATTGTTTTGGGATCCACAAATGCTGCATCGTATCATTCGTTCGGCTAATTTGCTTGGGCAAGCTTCTTTATGCTATTGCTACAAACTGAATTAAATCAATTGTTTACATATTAGACAATTTGCGATTCTTTAGCAACGGAAAAGTCCGGGAAGTTCACGCTATCGGCTCAAACTTTGCGGTGAAATGCCGCAACATTGGCGCTTCTTCAATGATGCGATATCCCTTCAATACATTCTGTCGTTGGTGAGCCTCGATGACAACTTCAATCACGTAGTCAATGTGGCTTTGAGTGTAGACGCGGCGAGGAATTGCAAGCCTGACCAATTCCATACGTGCGGGAATCAGTTTGCCCTGTTGGTCATACTTTCCGAACATGACACTGCCAATCTCCACCGAACGGATACCACCAAGCCTGTACAACTCCACAACGACTGATTGCCCCGGATACTCCTCCACCGGAACATGAGGCAAGAACTTCTTTGCGTTGAGATAGATCGCATGTCCGCCGGGTGGTTGAAGAATAGGAACACCGGCCGTAGAAAGCCGCTCGCCCAGATATTCCACCGAACGGATTCGATAGTGCAGATAGTGTTCGTCAAGAACTTCTTCGAGTCCTTGCGCTATTGCCTCAAGGTCGCGACCCGCGAGTCCGCCGTAGGTCGGAAACCCCTCAGTGACAATGAGCAGATTTCGTGCCTGTGTTGCGAGTGCTTCATCATTCAGTGCCAGAAATCCGCCCATGTTAACAATGGCATCCTTCTTTGCGCTCATAGTCGAGCCGTCTGCGTACGAGAACATTTCCTTCACAATATCCTTCACCGGAACATCGGCGTATCCCTTTTCTCTTTTCTTGATGAAGTACGCGTTCTCTGCAAACCTGCAGGCATCAAGGAACAGCGGTATGCCGTGTTTCGTACACACAGCCTTCGTCTCCCGGATATTCTGCATTGACACGGGTTGCCCGCCGCCGGAGTTGTTCGTTACAGTCATCATACAAAGCGGAATGTTTGTTGCCCCGACACGGACGATGAACTCCTCCAAGCCGGTGACATCCATATTCCCCTTGAAATCGGCAATCACATCAGGGTCTCTCCCCTCTTGTGTCGGGAAGTCAACTGCTTCCGCTCCTGAGAATTCGATGTTCGCCCGCGTTGTGTCGAAATGGGAATTGTTGGGAATGTACTTTCCCTTCCCGCCGACAATCGTAAAAAGAATCTTCTCGGCCGCGCGACCTTGATGTGTGGGAATGATATATCGAAGTCCGGTCAACTGCCGGACTTTGTGTTCAAAACGGAAGAAACTCTTCGCTCCGGCATACGCTTCGTCGCCCTCCATCATTCCGGCCCATTGCCGTGCACTCATTGCCGAGGTACCGCTATCTGTCAGCAAGTCAATCAATACTTCTTCGGCAGGGAGCAAGAACATGTTGTAAAATGCCCGACGCAGGTACGCTTCACGCTCACGTTCTGTAGTAAAGTTGATGGGCTCAATGGATTTGATCTTGAAAGGTTCAATGATAGTTTTCATATTGATGGCAGTTCTTCGTGGATGCATCCGGATACGCTCGTGTCTGAGAATCCGGCGATGTTTTGGAATTGTCGGATGTGGTCAGGAGATCGGTACAGTACTCGTGCCACCCATTAGCGCGCATGCTGAATAAATGTACATCTGAACAGTTGATTTTGCAAGAATTCTGTGAGATTGCCGTTAGCCTCCTTTGTCATTTTCCAATTTTCCCATATCTTGTAGCAACACATGAAGGAAACGCAGCGTGCGCATTTTTCAGAAGAATCTCCGTCCGGCTGATCTCGGAACGGCAATCTATGAGCGCCTCCGCAAGGGGATGCAATCCACTGACGATCTTTCGATGAACGGATTATTATCGGGGCTTGAGGTGCTTCCTGAAGAACTCGACTCGCAGTACATCGGCGAAATAATGATAGGTCTTATGTTCGGTGCAACCCTCGCAATCGAGAGCCACGCCGGTCAACGCGCAGCGCAGCAAGTGATTGCATCAATGAAGGCTGAATTTCTCAGCCACTTGGATGAGCAAGGAGCAACGTCGATCCAGCGGGCAGAATGGGAATCCGTGCTTGCCGACCGGTTTCTGGCATACCGCAGAAGCCTTGATGGATACTCCGGATTCGAGCCGCCCTGGAAGTTGGGTCGAACGTTTTTCTGGCGGATTATTGGAAGGGAAGTTCACATTGCCATGTGTGTAAAGATCTGCACACTCTACCTTCTCGCAGCACGCGACCTTTGCGAACAGATGCTGAAGGAATACGGGCCGCGCCTCCAGATGGAACCGCAATCTGACTAACGGCTACCGCGACTTCAAGCCTATCCCCTTTTCTATTTCCCCCAGTGATTCAAGAACGCCTTCTACGTGTTTTTGAATCAGAATTTCGTGATGCAGTACTCTTCGGATAATCCCCTCTTTGTCAATCACATACGTGGCACGCTTTGCCCCGGAGATTAGTCCGCCCAGCCGGTCAGCAGTTCCGTACATTCGACTGATGGACATATCCTTGTCGCTAATCAGTGGAAACGGAAGGCGATGCTTCTCAACAAACGCCTGATGCGTTTCTTCCGTGTCATAGCTCACTCCGACAACCATGGCTTCGTGATGCAGAATATCGTCGTAGTTGTCACGGAATGAACAGACTTGAGCCGTACACCCTGATGTGAAATCCTTCGGATAGAAGAAGAGTACAACGATCTTCTTTCCGGAATAATCGCGGAGTCTGAATTCCTCGCCGGTGCTGAGTGTGGCTGAAAAATCAGGCGCAACACTGCCGACAGGAAGGAGTGATTCACTTTCAGAAGCCACGAATATTCCTGTGAGTATGCTGAGTAGTACCCCAAACGATAAGACCACAGCCGTCTTCCACGAGAAAACACGCTTCATGTTGAGCCGATTCCGTTTCTATCGAAGGACACTTTCCTAATTCTGCGTGGTGGCCGCAAGTTCCTTCCGGTTCGCGAACCGTAGCGCAAATTTCTTGACGGCCGCGATCCAATCGTCCAGTAACGAATAGAATGTTGGCACGATAACAAGCGTCAGAAACGTCGAGACAGATAACCCGAAAATGATGGCAACACCCAAGGGTCGCCAAAAATCGGCGCTTTCAGCACCGATCACGAAATGACCGGTACGCCAATCAAAATCAAAACCCGTAGCCAAAGGCAAGATGCCGAGTACAGTTGTTGCGGCTGTCAGAATCACCGGACGGAGACGAGTTCTTCCGGCTTCCAACAACGCTTCGTCAAGCGTGAGTCCAGAACGCAACAGTTGCTTCGTGAAATCAAGCAACACAATGGCATTCTTCACCACAATACCGGCAAGAGAAACAACGCCAACTCCCGTCATGATGATACTGAACGGCGTTAAGGTAACCAGCATTCCTATGAATACTCCTATCAACGACAACGGAATGGAAAGCATGATAACAATCGGTACTTTGACTGAATTGAATTCACTCACGATAACGAAGAACACCAGCAGCAACGTTATCATGAATGCGCCTCCAAGAAATGCCTGCGCCTCTTCCTTCTCTTCATCTTCCCCGGAGTACGTAATGGAGTAACCTTCAGGCAGATCGAACCGGGCAAGCCACGACTTCACATCATTCAGCACCTCGGATGCAAGCCTGCCCTGTGCATCGCCGGTGATCGTAATAACCCGCTTCTGATCCTTCCTGAAGATATCCGCAATACCGGTAGTCTTGTTAACAGTGGCAACGGAAACAAGCGGCACGGAGAGAAGTTTTCCCTGTTTGTTCATGAACGTGATGTTCAGATTCTCAATGTCTGAGACTGAAGAACGCTGATCTTCACGCAACCGGACTCTGATCTTGTACTCGTCTTCTCCGACCCGAAACTTCGAGGCCTCCGCTCCGTTGATTGCAGAGCGTACCGTGCCCGCAATCTGCCCCGTACTCATCCAAAGAAGTCCGGCTTTCTCACGATCGACTTCTACTTCGATTTCGGGTTTACCCGGATTGTAATTATCCTTCAGTTCAACGAGGTTCGGTACACTTTTCAATGTCTGCTGAATGCGGGTAGAAAGCGATGCAAGTGTTGCATAGTCGTCTCCAGCTATTTCGATGCTGACCGGTGCGCCAACCGGCGGACCCATTTCCTGTTTTGACACTTTGAGCTTTGCGCCCGGAATGCCGGTTGAATTGTCACGAACATCCTCAAGTGATCTCAGACTGCTTTGAATCCGGTTCGCCTTTTCGACAAAGTTGATGGCAATCTGTCCCTTGTTCGACGTTCCTTGTCCGCCGAAATCGAAAACGTTATCCGACGTTCCTACTTTCGTCACAACAAACTCCATGTCAGGAGTACCGGGTAGATCTCTGAATCGTTTTTCAAGAACCGTGGCGATTCCGTTTGTCACATCCAATGATGTTCCCGCAGGCGCTTCGATGTTCACGGTAATTTGATTCGGCTGTGTCTCAGGAAAGAATACGATACCTTTGTTGAACAATGCGAACACGACAGTGACAAAGACAAGCAACACGAACGCCCCGCCGATTGTTTTTCCCTTATGCTTCAGCGACCATTCAAGTGCATTCGTGTAGTGCTTCACTGCAGTCGGGAAAAAGCGTTCATCGACTTTGTGGTAGATGATCGTTATGGGATTATATTTCTTGTACCACTTCGGGTGTTCGATATTCTCTTTTGCCTTCTTGATTTCTTTCTTGTAGTCGATCCACCGGGCCCCTTGTACCGGACTGATGACAAACGCAACGAGCAGTGAAGCCCCGAGTGTGATTATAAGCGTGAGAGGAAGGTACTTCATAAAATCACCGACAATGCCCGGCCAGAACAGCAACGGGATAAACGCCGAAACAGTTGTGATCGTCGCGGTGATGACAGGCACGGCCACTTCCGACGTCCCTTCCTTTGCCGCCACGTCAGGTGTTTTGTCATAGATTTGCTGATGGCGGTAGATGTTCTCAATAACAACAACAGCATCATCCACCAATATACCCAGCACAAGTACAAGCGAGAACAACACCACAATATTCAGGGTAATGTCGTACGTGGAAAGAACTGTGAATCCGATGAACATCGAAAAGGGTATTGCCGTTGCAATGAGCAGTGAATTCTTGAATCCGAAAAACATAAAGAGGCAGAGAACGACTAAGAACATACCCGTCATAATACTGTTCTCAAGCTCCCGTACCATGCGGTTAATGAAGATGGACTGATCGTTTGTGATTTCCAATTTAATGCCCGAAGGCAGGCGTGCTTCAGTCTTTCCAACAATCTCCTTCACTTGTTCTGCGATGCGGACAAGATTCTCTCCGGCACGTTTTCGCACTGCAACGGTAACAACTTCGTTGCCGTTGAGTCGCGCATACGTCTTTCTATCCTCAAATGATGAATGAACCTCGGCAACATCACGGACATAGATCGGCTTCCCTCCCTGAAGCTTGATGATGATATCCTCGATAGGCTTCACGTCCTTGTATTCACCGGGAACGCGAACGGAGTAGTTGATTTCTTTCGTATCAACAGAGCCGCCCGGCAGCGAGACATTCTCATTCTTGATTGCGTTCACGACATCATCAAAGCCGATCTTGTAGGCATTCAGAAGATTGACATCACAGTTCACCTGCACCTCGGGTTCAAGGCCGCCGGTAACATCCGCACGTAATACTCCTGGTATAATCTCAATCTTCTCTTTCAAATCGTCAGCAACTTTCTTCAGTCGGGCAACGCCATAGGGTCCGCCGACATTCACAAACATGATTGGAAATTCGCTGATGTTGATTTCCGTTACAACAGGATCGAGAATATCAGCGGGCAGTTCGTTGCGGGTGGAATTCACTTTATCACGAACGCGTCGCAGCGCCTCGTCAATATCCACGCCTATTTCAAATTCCACGCTAACTGTGGAGAGCCCCTCCTTCGAGGCAGAGGTAATAGTCTTAACATCCTTTATACCCTTGAGTGCCCGTTCAACAGGCTGCGTAACAAGCCCCTCTATGTCGGCCGTCGCTACACCGATGTACGGTACGGTGACGATGATATATGGGATTTTCACGTCAGGAGCGGCTTCCCGCGGAAGTCCCTGGTATGCATTCCATCCTATCATCACAATCAAAAGAATGAAAATGTAAACGGCGACTTTGTTGTCAACTGCTATGTTTGAAAGACGCATCGTTTTCTTTCAGTGAGAATTGTCGGAAGTATGTATCAGTCTGGTTGTTTGCCGGGACGAAGCCTGCTGTTTACTTCGCATCAGTTTCCGTTGCCACGACATGCTGTCCGTCTATGATGTCGGTGTACCCGACAGTAATGATCCGCTCTCCCGCTTCCAGGCCGGAAAGAATCTCAACGAAACCATCCTGGCGCCCCCCCAACTGCACTATGCGTTCCTTCGCTTTGCCGTCCTGCTCGACAAACACAACCATCTTGTTGCGGTCAAGTTGCTGGATGATACTTTCTTCTACCAGCAGTGCCTCTTTCCGTACTGAGAGAGAGAGTTTTGTTTTCGCAATCATCTCCGGCTTGAGCATGAAGTTTGGATTTGCAATCACAGCTTCGACAGGAAACGTACGATTGTCGGGCGAAATAGCCGCGCCAACAAATGAGATCGTGCCGGTAAAGGTGTTTCCCGGAAACGCCAGTACCGACAAGCTAATCTGTGTACCCGACTTGATGCTTCCCGCGTACCGTTCCGGCACGTTAACAAGAATTTTCACCCGGTTAATATTTACCACTCGCGCAATGGGAACCCCGGGCGGAGCCATTTCACCAACGTCGGCGTATCGTTCATCAAGAATTCCGCTGACTGGAGTCTTGATGCGAGTCCGTTCCCACCGGCTCCGCGCAAGTTCGGCTTGGGCCTTGGCTGCATCGCGGCCGTATTCTGTTGTGCGGAGCTGCCATTCGCTTACTGCCTGCTCGGTGTACACTTGCTGTTGCTTCTGCAACGTCAATTCCGCCGATTTGTATTGCGCAAGGGCGGCGTCATAGGCCGGCTTTATGACATCATCAGTGAGAAGTACGATCACGGCGTCTTTCGGAACAAATTGTCCTTTGGCATACTTCCACTCCTTCACGACGCCTCCCTCTTCAGGAGAAATTGAAATGTCGTCGTATGCCTTAATAGTGCCGCTAAGTTGCAAAGTTTCCGAAAACGGCCGCGGCTTCAGTTCTTGAACCTGCACCGGAACATTACTTGCGGCGTTCTTTACCTTGCTCTCGTCGGAGGTATCGGCATTGCTATCGCCACACCCGGCGCCCAGCATCCACATTGCGATAGTCAATATTCCGTACGAAAAGATACGTATCGTGTTCATCGGTCAATCCTCATATTCAGATGAAATATACCCCGGAGCTCTGCCGAGCAACTGGTCAAGCTCCATCGAGGCAACATGGTAGTCGTATATAGCCTGCATCCGATTGGTTTTTGCGGTTGTCAACGCCAGTTGTGCATCCGTCACTTCGAGTTGTGTTCCGCTACCGCTTCTGAATCGTGTGCTGGCAATGCGGTATCCCTGTTCAGCCAGTTCAACTGTCCGGCCCTGCGCTTCAACGCGTTCACGGGCTCGCTTCAGTGACATCAACGTTGACTGTACGGCAGTTTGCAAAGTCATTTCCGTTCTCTTGATGCTCTCTTGTGTCTTCCGCGTTTCAAGCTCGGCCTGTTCAACTCTGGCCCCTGTTCGTAATCCGTTGAAAATACTCAGTGAGAGAGAAAGTCCAACGACGGAACTTCTCACAAAATCATGAGCGGAAATTCGCAGATCATTCTTTTGAGCTTGAAATTGATAGTTGCCGAACGCCGCGAGACTTGGAAGATAGTTTGATCGTTCGATTGCCGTATATGCATCATTCACATCTTCCTGATAGCGCAGCGCGATGAGACCCGGGTTTTGCTTCAACACGGTGCTGGGCGCTTCCTCAAGAACTCCATCATCCACGGGTTTGAATTCAAGCATTCCTTCGACTTCGATCGGTTGACCAAACGGAATACCCAAGGCAAGCTTCAGGCCGTTGATTGCAAGCTCCAGGTTGCTTTCAGCCCTGATGACTTCCGGACGTACATTGGCCAACCCGACCTCGGCACGGAGTTTATCATACTCTGAGATGAGTCCTTGTGCTGCAAGCACGCTTGCATTTCTGAAATTATCCTCGGCATTCTTCAGGTTGGCGATGAGCATTGTCCTCACCTCAGCGGCAAGCAGAACGCCGTAGAATGCCTTGCGAACTGTAGTGACCGTCTCAAGGAGTTTCGAGCGATATACTTGACGCGCTGCTTGTGAGTAGATTCTCGCCGTTCCGACTCCGGTAAACACAGCCGAGTTGAACAGGACTTGAGACACCGTCATTGTCAGATCGAACGAATTGTCTGAGCCGATTTCGATTGCCGTTACTTCACCGCGTTTACTCGCAGCCGAATCGAAAATGTTCGGAAAAAAGAACACCGGCTTTTTGATTGCCCGTGTGTACCTGCCCGAAAGGTCAATACTCGGCAGGGCGTACCCCCACGCCTCACGGACCTGGGCGTCAGCTTTTCCGACTTCATGCCTTGCCGCTGCAAGTTCATGATTATTCTTGACCGCAAGGCGAACCGCTTCCTCGATGGAAAAGCGTTGCGGTTCTCCCGTCTGTGCCGCGCCGGAACCCGATAAGATTATCGTCATCATCAATACAGGCAAGCAGTATTTCAACAGGAACATTCTCATGGCTTTTGTTTCAAAATATCAGAAGTACTTGAAGTTGTAATACGTAGCGATGGAACATCACATGCAAAGCAGATTTGTGATTCTGCCAAATGCAGTAAAGAACAGTTGCGGTACTTTGCGGGTTGCGCAGGAAGCAACAGATTATACGTCGCTATTCCCGAATTGGTTGCCGTCATGCAACTTCACAGCCCTGAAAGAACAATTGAACGAGAAAGTGGGCCTCGCGCTCAGGCTCGAATTCCGAAAGTCCCTTTCCTTCAAACGACCTGCGCAACGTTCTGTTATGAACCATTCCCAGAAACACAAATGCCAGCTCGGTAGGTTCTTCGCGAACAATCGTCCGCTTGTTTATTTCCTTTTTAAGAGCCGAGCCGAGAATGTCGGCTATCCCGCGAAGCCGCTGCATAATCGGTACAAGGCCCACCTCGAGTTGCATCCGGTTCAACTCGCGAGCGAGGATTCGTTGCAGGTCTTCATTCTTCTTGTGATACTCCATCGTTTGGGTTGCATATCGCAGAAACCGTTCACGCAACGATCCCCCGCCCTCCATAGCCACTTCCGCGATCCGTGCGAGATCGTCAAGCATTGCCGATACAATCTCCCGAAACAGGGTTTCTTTGCTGTCGAAGTAATTGTACAATGTCCCCTTCGCGAATTCTGCTTTTGCAGCGATCTCATCTAATGTTGCATGATCGTAGCCTTTTTGGGCAAATACTTGGCGGGCAGCGTTGACAATCTCTTGACGCTTCGCCAGACGTTCACGCTCTTTTCTCAGCAATGGCTGTTGGGCTAAACTCATCATCACTTACCCTTGATGTCGTAATGAGGAAGTCATGCAGTGAATCGACGGTACACTAATTGGACTCATTGGTCATAAGTTATACTGAATCGTCACGGGAAGCAAGTAGATGTCAAAAAAAAGTCACGCCTCGGCGTGACTGTTGAAGGATTCTACAGCTACGTTACACGACGCTATTCGCTATCATACTTGATTACTGAAAATACGTCGTATGCCTGAAGTCGTTCACGGGCATTGAGAAACGACAACTCGATCAGGAAGCCGAGACTCACAATCGTTGCTCCAAGCCGTTCCACCAATTTTGCTGTAGCCAGTATCGTCCCCCCCGTTGCAAGCAAATCATCAACAATAAGAACACGATCCTCGGAGGAAATTCCATCCTTATGAATTTCGACGGCATCGGTTCCGTATTCCAGTTTGTATTCCTCACGGATTATCTCTGCCGGCAGTTTTTTCGGTTTGCGGACGGGGACGAAACCTGCGCCAAGGGTGTACGCAAGCGGTGCCCCGAAAATGAAGCCTCGTGATTCAACGCTAACGACTTTGGAGATTTCCTTTGAGCGATAGTGTTCGTGCAGAATATCAATTGCCCGGTTGAAGGCAACGCGATCCTTGAGCAGAGTTGTGATGTCACGAAAGACAATCCCCTTCTTCGGAAAGTCAGGGATGCTTCTGATGGATGCGATGAGATCCGGATTCCTTACCATTGTAATTTTTCCTTATTGAGAAAAGCCGCAATCCCCTCTTTGCAATCAGGAGTCATGCGGGCGGCAGCGTTCATGTTTGCAGCGAAATCAAGGGCTTCCATGAGGTTCAATCCATGCAGCTTTGACAGCATCTCCTTGCATAATCCCATTGCAAGAAGGCTGTTGTTCTGCAAAAGGTCACTCACTAATTTCTCTATCGTTTGTTCAAAAACAGCAGCCGGAACAACGATGTTTACCAGACCGATTGTTGCTGCTTCATTTGCAGAAATCATGTTTCCGCGCAGAACCAATTCTCGTGCCTTCCCCTCGCCTACGCGCTTGATGAGAAAAATCATCACAACCGCAGGTATAAACCCGATTCGCACTTCCGTATAACCGAACGATGCATTTTCCTCAGTTGCTATCACGATGTCGCAGACGCTCGCGAGTCCGCAGCCTCCTGCAAGTGCCGGTCCGTGAACGGCGGCAATCACAGGCTTTCTGAGTTCGTAGATTGTTTTGAAGAGATGCGTAAGTTTGTTCGAGTCTGCGCGGTTTTCTTCGAGATCATACTTTGCTATCCTGCTGAGGTACTCAAGGTCAGCCCCGGCGCAGAATGCGGGTCCCGCCCCACGCACAATGATCACCTTCACGTTCTGGTCGCGTGCAGCATGCTGAAAAGCAGTGCCAAGCTCGCCAACCATCGCATCGTCCAACGCGTTCCGTTTCTCCGGACGGTTCAACGTGATTGTTGCTTTTCGATTGGATGTTTCGTAGAGAAGTCGGGAGAATTGCATGGCTCAAAATAGGAAGAAGCCGTTGCAAAAACAAGAAATTGGCGACTCTCCGCTCTCCCTTTTGATTTGCCGCACTCGTCTATCCAAACAGCGTATGGAAGAATCCCGCCAGAAATATGAAGAAGAAGATTGAAATCCCGAGCCCGAACGCATACATGATGAGCATAGCGCGAGCCCAATTCTGCTTGTTCACATTTGTGTTATTGTCAACCGCCCACACAATCAGGAATATGAATCCGACACGTGGAATGATCTGGATTGGTAGATTGACCACCCACGCCTTCAGCGACATAGGAGATGTATCGGACTGGTTGGTGAGCGGCGAGAACGAATTGGCCGACGGAACGGAACTATGATGTTCCGGATTCATGACTTCTCCTGATTGTTAAACAATTCTCTAACTCTAACGATGGAAAGGAGTTGCCGGAGAAGCTATCATTCTAAAAACTAAAAATGAAAATTGACACATTTCTGCACTTGCATTCAACACATGTTCCGATGTATAATGAGAATAGCAACAATGTGGAGCTTTGAATGAGATACAATGCGGGCATTTCCCGTCTTCAGAAAGACCCCCGATACCACGACGCAAAGGATGCGCTGTGGAGTATTCTTCACCATCGGGTTCCGTCAGACGCAACGCTTGCGCGGGTGTTCGGGACGGAGAAATCGCGATACGTGAGGCATCTGGTTGGAGATTTTATTACGAAGAATCCGCATACGGGAAAGAAACCGCGGGCACATGACAATGCAGCGCCGACTGAGATCGGCGACAAGCGATTCGACCTTGAGAAGAAAGAATCATACCAACGCAGTCAACTGCGACTGCTGCAATGGCAGGTTCCCGATCTGTCGGATCTCACGGACTTGTACGGCACGTACGCGCAAACCGTCCGGAAGGTTTTTCAACTGTTCCTCGATACCGGACTCAAGCGAAAATGCGGTATTTCAACGGCTGCGCATCTTAACAGAGTAGGCGCGTTAACCGGTGCGATGGGAATTGATGATGATACCACCCGGCGCTACAGCGCCATCGGCGCATTGCATGATTGTATTGAGGATCTTCTCAACCGCGTACGGAACGCGAAAGGCAGAGTTTACGGTCTCTCGGGATATGACAAGTTTGTTGATGTGCATCTTCCGGCAGAACTACAAACCTCCGTTGTTCAGCTCACGAATCACTACGATCTGATCCTCGAGCATATCCACACCGACCTTACACGTAACGAGCGGCTGTTTTCCCAGAAGACAGTTCTTCTGTTTCTCGAGAAAATGATGCGACGCGGCTTGCCTGAGTTGGTCAGCTACGTATCACGCATGCACGACGTTCTTTCAAAGGTTGATCCGGACAAGAGCTTTGCGGAATCGGCAAAATGGGTTCTGTACAAGGAGTTGTATATTCACGACATGGCGCAAACGACACATCAAATTAGCAACTACCGGACGTACGAGATAAAGGCGATTGACCTTTCGGACAACGCCCACGGCAGGGACGCCCTGGCAATGTCGGGCAGGATCAAAAACCTGATCAAGATGGATATGTGGGCCCGGGAAGGCTATGCTCTCAAGTCCTCCTGGCGGCCACTGAATAATCACATCGCCGAACTTGAAGAAGATGCCCTTGTTCACGCGGAACATCTTCTGATTCGTGATTTTCTCGAAGGTGCCTCAACCCTGGACTTCGTCAGCTCCGCACTCATCAAAATCAACGACCTCTCCCCTGTGTTCTATGTTGACGACATTCCTTAGTCGTCAAGCAAAAGAAAGCCGTCATGCAGGTACTATGCATGACGGCAAGATTTAACGAAGGTGCTCTTCCAGACAATCAACAATCAAAATACAGCCCGAATTCGTAGGGATGTGGCCGCAGCGCCATTGCTTTGACCTCCTTCTCCATCTTGTACGTTATCCACGTTTCGATAACGTCATTCGTAAACACGTCGCCACGAAGCAGAAAATCGTGATCACGTTCAAGGGCCTTGATAGCCTGTTCAAGGGAGCCCGGCGTTGATGGCACATTCTTCAATTCTTCCGGTGCAAGGTCGTAGATATCCTTGTCAAGAGGCTCTCCCGGATCTATCTTGTTGATAATGCCGTCAAGTCCCGCCAGCAACATTGCGGCAAATTGCAGGTACGGATTTCCCGACGCATCCGGACACCGGAACTCAATTCGCTTCGATTTCGGGCTTGAGGAATACATCGGGATACGAACTGAAGCGCTGCGGTTGCGCTGGGAATACGCAAGGTTCACCGGCGCCTCAAATCCCGGCACAAGACGCTTGTACGAATTGGTTGTCGGGTTGGTGAATGCACACAATGCCGGCGCATGTTTCAATAGGCCGCCAATATAGTACAAGGCCATTTCGCTGAGGTTTGCATACCCGTTTCCGTAGAACAACGGCTTGCCGCCTTTCCACAAACTCTGATGCACGTGCATTCCCGATCCGTTGTCTCCAAAAATCGGCTTTGGCATGAACGTAGCAGTTTTGCCTCGTGCTACGGCCGTATTCTTGATGATGTACTTGAACATCATCATATCATCGGCATGTTTCAAAAGTGAGGCAAACTTCAAATCAATCTCCGCTTGTCCGCCGCTTGCCACTTCGTGATGCTGTGTTTCGACATCAAGCCCCACCCCCATCATGTTCAATACCATTTCATTGCGAAGATCCATCAGATGATCTGTAGGCGGGGCGGGATAGTATCCTTCCTTGTGACGCGGTTTGTAGCCGAGGTTGGGCATTTCGTCACGACCAGAGTTCCAACGTCCCTCAATCGAATCCACATGGTAGTAACTGCTGTGTCCTTGTGTGTCGAAGCGGATATCATCAAAGATGAAGAACTCGGCCTCAGCACCCATGAATGCCGTGTCAGCAATACCTGTTGACTGCAAATACTGCTCTGCTTTGTGTGCAATACCTCGGGCGCAACGGCTGAAGCGCTCTTTCGTCAGCGGATCGAAAATCTCGCAAATGAAACTGACTGTCTTCACCTGTACAAACGGATCGATGATGGCAGTTTTCGGGTCCGGCATCATCAACATATCGCTTTCGTTGATTGCTTTGAAGCCGCGGATCGACGAGCCGTCAAATCCGAATCCGTCCTGAAACGATGATTCTTCCAGCCGATGAACAGGCACTGTCACGTGCTGCCATACCCCGAGAAGATCAACGAATTTGAGATCGACCATTTGCACGTCATTGTCCTTGATCATCTTGAAGACGTTGGCAGTTGCCGATGCACCTTTCTTAGCCATGAGTTTCCCCGCTTGTTAGTAAATGATTGAATGGTTATGAAGCTACTGTTATAAGTAATCTCGGATCATCGTACCTGAATGCTATTTGCCGGCTTCGGCCTTCACGTAGAATGTCTCTTTTGCAGTCGAAAGAACGAGGCTTGTCCGCGTGCTGACGACTCCGTTCCATGCCTGAATCTTCGCAAGAAGTTTTTCAAGAGACTCAGTGTTCTTTGTTCTGATTTTCAGAAGATGCGATCCTTCTCCTGTTATGGCATGACACTCCAGAATGTCATCCACGTGTCGCGCATGATCAAGAAAAGCATTGAAATGCTTTGATGAATCGACTCGCACAAAAATGAAGGCGGTAATATCCCTCCCCAACTTCTTATGATCGACAGTCGCGACATATCCGGTAATAACGCCGTTTTCCTCGAGTTTCTTCAGTCTGTCGCTGACGGCGGGAAGCGAGAGCCCGACAGCCTCGGCGAGATCGTTTCGCTTTGTTCTCCCGTTCTTCTGAAGAATATCAATCAGCCTGGCATCAATATCATCACAAATGAAGGTTGACAAACGCAATTACCTCAGTTTCTAAGGTCTGATACAATTGATGGCTTCAAATATAAGGCGTGAATACCTCTTTGTCAAGTCTTTTCTTAGACTCGTGACGCAGAATAACGGAATTAGAGCTGTAACCGCGAAAATGCAATGCGGAAGGGATTATAGGGGGAAGTGCGGATGGGTCGGAGCGAAGCTACCTCAAAAGTTGTCCGTAGATGCACCAAACTCGGCAAGCATCGGGCGGCGGACTTTCATCCTTCCTTTTCCTTTGAGGATGCATTCCTACCGAGCAGATAGCCTGCAATTGTTCCGAACAAACCCATTGCGGGAGCAATTTGGTCATTGCTGTAACCTGCAGTAATCAAGAACAACGTTGACCCGATAATGATCGTGACGAGGATCCCACGATACGACATATCAGGGTTGAGAACTTTCGTGCGAATCAACCACACCTGGCCTATCATCATGATCAGCGTGAATCCCAGAACTATCACCGACAGCCAGAACTCGAAACTCGACATCGGGTCGGGACCCTCGCGTACGGGAACCTGCTTGCTTGTCGGCGGCGACAATATCTCTCCTCCACTGCTGTCGTTGCCTGTGTCTTTCAATACAGAGCTTGTCTGCCCGGCAACTGTTTCTGTCGGGGATTGTCGTTTCGGCGACATTGTGACTGTGTCCGTTCGCGCCAGCCGCTCCGGCATCATTTGCGCCGACGTTACGACCGGCAAGAACAGCGCGTACAAAAGAATACTTCGCATCGCAGTTACTCCTTAAGTGGCACATGGGCGAGTATGCTTCTCACGTGCGGTTATCTAAGGATTTTTCCCTTTACCTACAAACATCTATTGGGGAATAGGCCTGACCGCGTCATGTTGATTCTTCCTTGCCTCCCATTCCCTCTTGAGCATGGCGAATTGGAGTTCACTTCCCCATTTCCCTTTGAAGAAGATATTCTCGACAAAATGGCCTTCCTGCCTGAACCCCAGGCTTTGCAGGAGTCGGATTGATGCAGCGTTCTCTGCGTCCACTGTTTCAACTACGCGATGAATCTGTTGTGTGCCAAACAAAAAGGAGAGGATGCCGTTCAGAGCCTCTTTGGCGTGTCCCTTTCGTTGCTCGCGGTGGGAGATTGTGATCCCGATTTCAGCGATTCTTGTATCCTGTTCATTGAGTCGGATTGCGCAATCGCCAACGAGCTTGCCCGTTTCCTTGTTCTCAATCCCGTATTGAACCCAGTCACCTGCAACACCGAATTGTTTGTCACGCTGGCCCTCGATGAACTCAGCGGCCTGTGCAAGAGTCATTACATCGAAGGTTTGATACTTTGTTACTTCGGGATTTGAACGGTAGCTGTGAAAATCGGCCAGATCTCCGGGTCTGAGATTTCTTATGCTGAGTCTTGAAGTGGTAATGTTCATCGTCTGCATCAGGGTGAAAGTGGATATCGAAACATAATAGCAGGCTAATCAATTCTTGAAATCAAGCCTGCCGATAAGATATTGTGAATACCAATCCTTCTGCTCGATTTGGTGATTCGCCTGTAGCACAAAACAGACGTACTGGTTGCCATTCACCTCGAAGAATATATGCTTCTTCTTGACAACCTCCCGGTCAGTGCAATCGTCGCACGCAGGTTCATTCGTAGCCACGGTGCGGATATGAAAAGAGCCCCCTTCAACAACCACCTTGAACGGATATTTGCCCGTCCTGAACTCGCGAGGATTTCCGTACGGATACAACATGACAATGTCAGGTTCATGAATTTGTGTCGGCTTCCTGCTCAGTGCGGTGTCTACGAAACCCAAAACAAAGTTCCCTTTCTTGATAAGAAACCTGCTCCCTCTCTCCAGCTCCAGGCTGTATTCGTTGTTTCGTAGAGTCTCGTAATCGCCCGGCGAAATCTGGAACGAATCCCGCATTCCGGTGCTGCTCATAATGGTCACTGTATCGGGATTGCCGTTGTCCATCCTGACCGGATACCAGCGCGTCCGCTGCGGCATCGAAACAACAACACTCTCCTGCTGGACAAACACTTGTGTATTCAGAAACCAAATCGATGCAATAATGAATGCAGCCGATCCGCCAAGCTTCAGGAACCCCATGCGAAAACTTGTTTCTTGTGCAATGCCACCGAGGAATCTGTAGACAATGCATGAAAGGGCAAATGCGGCAAAGAAGGCGCTCAGAGGTTTACCGCCATCCTGAAAGAAAAAAATCGAGCATCCGATTAGTCCGACCGTAATCAAGGTGACGAGGACTATGTCCTCGAGGTTCTTTTTGTCAACCGGCATGTCAGTTGCTGTTCCGGAATGTGAATGATAGAAAGCTTAGGCTTGTTTGAGGGCTCATAAGGCTCTTGAATACGGTGCAAATGAGACAAAAACCCGACGCAGAGTCAAGTGGTAGGTCATCATTTGGGTATTTGAACGAGTATAGTGGATCGCCGGGAGTTGGAGATGGTGTGTAGGAACGAGCGAATTCATGCTCCAAATATTCGTGGATACTCCAACGCACATTGTTGAGCAATTCAGCCATCGTTGTACTGTGATATTCAAAAATGTCGTGTTGAAATCGTCCTTGGAAGTCTTCAAGAGCCTGCAATCCATCCAACCGAGAGACTTCAATGCCGTTTTCAGCGAGGAGTTCTGTGAGACTCTTCGCAACTCTGGTCAGGCGAGAAAGATTGTGTTTCGAGATATTGCCACAAATTGTGGTGAACCGCCCTCGCTGTAACTTTAGTGTTGTGTTGATCTCAATGCTCGGGAACCATACTTCCACTTGAATGATTGATTCCAGCCAGTCTTTGAGTCTTGTGACATCCGGGAGAAGTTTATTTTGATTCTTGGAGCTATTGAGCTTGGGTGCCTGAGCCGTCTTGTGCAATGCGTCGATCAGTGATCCGTTGACGCCGAGAAGGGATGAATCGACGCGTTCAAGAAGGTCGGCAAATAGCACGTTGAAAAGCTCCCGTCGTGCGGGAGAAACCAACGTTGCTTGGATCTGAACGTTCCCTTCAGACAATTTCAGCATTTCGCGATTGACCATCGATTGAAGAGACTGAACAACGAACTGCAAGATGATAGCTTCTCTTTCAATCTCGTTGAAACCAGATGAATCGGGCGCTGGAAGCATGTCAAGATCGATAAACTCCGAATGCAATGATCGTCAAGGTGTGCCGCAAAGCGCATGTCAAACAGAATCTTTGCTTTCGCCTAACGGCTCGGCAAACAACGCCGCCGTTTTGCGAACTATCAAATGACAAATTTCTCGTGAGCAAAACGGTGGAACGAGCAAAACGTGCGAATCGTTCATAGGAAGCAGTGACTGAACCGGCACGAGGGTTATCATGCCCCAGCGTGTCCTTGATCAGGTTGGCAACGTAGTTGAAGGCAAGGTGCGCGCTCATGAAGGGCTCATCCGTAAGATAGAAATTCTCGTGCAGGGGATATTCTGCATCTGCGCCAAATGTTGCCGCTTCCTGCTTAATGGAGCTGTCAAGCAGACCGGCAAATAAATAGTGGCGTGCGAGCGAATCCTCTACAATGACTTTGTCCAGATATGTGGTAACATGCCCATACCAGTACACTTGCAAATCAATGCCGCCGCATGGGGCGGCATTTGAACTTAGGACACCACCAGAAAGGAATGGAGATGGAGGCTCCGCTCCCGGATTTTGAACCGGGTATGAAACGTTGAACGGCAGAGTGAACTCCTTGTAAACTCCCGCACTGTCAAAATCGCCGGCAAGGAGTATCTGGTCAGCCAGTATCTGGGCGTTGCCTTTGCATTGCACAATACAATGCGCGACCGTATCGCCCGCCGAAAATGGTTGATCTATTTTGGGCCTGAATGTTGCCCACCAATCGGTTTGTTTGTAATGATACTCGTTGTCCGGCACTGCAGATTTGACCATGAAACCCGCGGAATCAGGTGGAGTTAGAAAACGTGCTGAGTCTCCGTCTGGGTGCAAAGTGGGATGTTTGTATTTGAAGTACTCTCTAATCTGTTCGGGCTGGGAATCTTGCTCTGCTTGATACACAAGCTTCTGGCCGGAAGACGCGTGATTAAGAAATGCCCGTTGATTGATTATCCTCAACCCTGTCGGATTGTGCAAAAAGGTCGAGTCTTCGAAAGGAGAGCCAAACCCCGTTCGTCCTTGGACTACATTAATATGGAGAGATTGGCTCAGCTGACTGAAATTCAAATGATCAATATCGCTGAACAAATATATGCCTCGCCAAAGCGAGTCTGTTTGCGCATGTGCCGCTCCATGCAATAGAAGAGCTGCAAAAAACATGTAACCAATCAGTTTCATGACAATGCTCCCTCAAAGTTACTTGATTAGTGTGAACTTTTTTGTGAGCGACTGTGTGCTTCCATCTGATGTTCTTGCCGTGAGCCGATACAGATAGACGCCGCTTGCAAGCGCGGTACCGTCAAACGTTGCCTTGTAGACCCCCGGCTGTTGTTCTCCTTCGCGAAGCGTGTAATGCTTCAACGGAAAATGGACTTTTGGGGTAGCGTGATTTGTGAACGATGTTCATGACGTTGTAGTTCCAGACTGCCGCCGTCGCCTGCAAAGCGGCGACGTTGGCCCCTCGTGGTTCCCGC
>CAADGV010000034.1 GCA_900696645.1 uncultured Chlorobiota bacterium
TCGATTCGACACGTTTCAGCCCGTAGCCCTCTTTGCTGGGGTTGGATAGCGCCATAGAAATATCCTCCTTTCGTGAAGGAAATAGCTAATTCTAAATATTCCTATGGTCATTTGATACGAACTTACGGTAATCTAACAATGGAGTGCTATTCCATGTAAGAGAAAAATAGTTGAGCCCCCAAGGGTCCGCAACCTATTGTTATTGTTCTCCGGCAAGAGAAACGTCAAGGGATGCAGTGTATCCTTGAAGGGCTCTTTGTTTTGAATATACATCAAACCCCGTTATGCATCAAGTTCACAATCGGCAAAATAACTCACAGGAGGAATAAAGCCATGAAGTCCTTCACATTACCGGCCTTTGCTTTGATGGTGATGCCACTGTTGCTCCAAGCACAGGTACATCATACAGTAGCGTTTGAGACATCTGATCTTACTATTTCGAACGTCACAGGTGAGGATGGCAGGGTGTACGCCCGGCTGATGATGCGCAATCTCCAGAGAACCAACGAGCCTGGCAATCCTGAACTTCCAGTGGAAATTCGTGAACCTCATTGTTCCCGGCGACAGGGACATACGGGAGATCACGCTTGACGACGCGCAGGAAGTAGAACTTCCCGGAACCTTCGAGGTTTACCCTGCACAATCCGATGAACCAATATCAGGATCAGCTCTTGGCAATCGGTTCACGGGACCAAACCCAATTATCTATTCGACCAACAGTAACTACCCCAGCGAGCGCGTGTGCGTATTCCATGATGGCTATTTTGATGGGAGCAATCACATACTTACGCTTGCACTTTATCCCGTTCAATATGACCCTTCTACCGGGAGGCTCACATTTCTTCGTGCTGCAACGATCGCTGTTCAACTGAAGGAAGGCCAGGGAACAACCCCATTCCGTGTGCAACGAAGAAGTGGCAGAGCACAAAAGATATATGACGTTATTCTCAGAGACTTGGTGGCAAATCCACAGGATATCCCGGCGTATCAGGGCCGACCTTTGTCCATCACCGCAGGTGGAGGGATGGGTGCCAATCTTGGTTCACACAAGTACGTTGTCGTTACAAGCGCTAATCTCGCATCAAGCTTCAACGATTTCGTTGCGTGGAAGAAGCGCAGAGGAATTGACATCGGCATTGTCACAACTGAAGAAATCTATGGCTCGTACACCGGGGATTTGATTTCCGGAATCTTCGACAACGCGGGCAAAGTGCGGCAGTATCTTTTCGATGCGTACCAATCTGGAGCCGTGTGGGCTTTGCTCGCAGGAGATGAAACCGTTGTTCCTATTCGCATTGGTGCTGAATGGGATAACTGCGATACCTCGATTACGGAACATAAAATCCCCGCCGATCTTTATTTTGCCGATTTCAATGGTAACTGGAATGTTGATGGAGATTTTCGCTACGGTGAACCAAACAACGACCATCCCGACTATAACCCATAGATATTCGTTGGCAGAATTCCGTGCTCGGCTCCGGCCGATGTTGCGAATTGGGTCGAAAAAGTCCTGGCCTACGAGATCAATGCCGGCAGAGGAGACTACTCGTATTTGACGCGGTCGTTCTGGGTACAGGGAAACAATATCTGGGTACATCCATCAACAGTAAGTCCACGCTACCCACCTGCAATCTCGCACACGATTTGGGATCAGAATCCACCACACACTGGCACGGAAGTCGTGAGCGAGATGTCGACCCATTACGGAATGGTGAATTGGTACTCACATGGAAACCTCACGTTCTTTGGTGTGAAGGCAGCACCTTATGGCGGCGTGTGGGGCGGAGACAACTACTGCCTTGAAGCGGGATACTGCAGCGACGAGGAGGGTGATGGTGCTGAAGTAGAGAGTTGAACAGCCTCAGTTTTCTAACAAAAGAATCCCGGTGTGAGCCGGGATTCTTTCTTCTCGAGGGTCGCAGATTTTTCTTACAATTCGGTTTGGTTTTTTTGGTTATTTTGCAGTCAGTTCTGATTCGCTGAACACAGGAGACTTCATGCCTACCGCCGAAATCCTGTCACACTTGCCCCGTTGCCTGACCTGTACCGGCCACGTTTCCAGCCTACGACAATTTCATCACTCAGTCTATCAAGGGGGATGTATGACTATCGTTCAGTCGAAGAAGCTTGTGGTGTTGAGGTAAAAAAACGGCGCTATTGGGAGTTCACAAGTACTTTCGATTCGAGGTAAAGTGTCTCAGGGGCAAAGTCCTGTTCGTGAGGCCATTGCACTGTGTTGAACGCAACCCGGACCTGACGAAAATAATTGATGTCTTTCAACTCGACAAAGATCCCTTTGTCAAGATACGGGCGGACATCAAACACGCGTTGCTCGCCATTCTCGAACGCGAGGAGAAGCGAGTAATCGTCTTGAGGTATCACAGACACGACTTTGTTCATTTGCAGTTACTTCAGAGGATCAATTTTGAAGACTTGTTGCCCCTCCATTGCGAGGCGCCAATTGGCAAGGCGCTCTTCTTTATGAATCTCAATCCATGCTTGAGCCAGCTTCAACTTTGCTGATGGGAGCGTTCCGCCGAGGATGGCTCCTGCCTCACATTCACGCACAATACGGCGATGAGGAAGTGGTTCTATCAATCCCTGAAATCTTGTGCTGCTTGTTGTCGAAGTAATACATCAACACAACAATGCCATAGAACATCGAGATAACGGGCATCAGGCTCTCTATGCATATTACGATTTCATGAACAATATATCCACGACGAATTCCTTTGTCGAAGTGACAACGCTGGTGGATGAGTTGAAGCATGCCGGCAGGAAGTAGGTTGCAGCAGGACTCTCCTTGCTATCTTCTGCAATCCAACAGCCTCTCAAAAGAAAGAGCCTTGAACTAACCATTCAAGGCTCTTGGTGTTTTCCTCCCAAAAAACCGCCATCCCAAAACGGTTTTTCCGTTTAGAAAGGCGGGTGAAGATGTGTTCGAGCATCGAGCGATACTCGGACGAAAAAAACAAAAAGAAGATAATTGCTTGGACACTAGGTGTCCAAGTGGGGGGGGAAAAGAACTAGTCTGTGGAGGCAACGCCTCCACAGCGAAAGGGGTGTCCGAGCATCGAGGTGATACTCGGACGAAAAAACAAAAAAGAAGATGATTGCTTGGACATCAGGTGTCCAAGCTGGGAGGGGAGAAAAAAAAGAACTAGTCTGCGGAGGCAACGCCTCCACAGCGAAAGGGGTGTCCGAGCATCGAGGTGATACTCGGACGAAAAAACAAAAAAGAAGATGATTGCTTGGACATCAGGTGTCCAAGCTGGGAGGGGAGAAAAACAACAAGTCTCGCCCAAAAAAAGAACAAGAAAGAATCGTCAACGGTCTAGAATTGGAATAAAACAATAAATGGCAACAGAAATTGTTTTGCAGCATGACTCACACTTCCATTGTATTGTGGATTGTATGGATCATTAAAGACAACCGAAAGAGCAAATCTATTGTCTGGTGACTCTTCACAACTCCAGTAGTTAACTTCATGCAATCCAAACCTGACTTTGTTTGGATACAACATAGTTTGGAGCTGTGAAACAGTTGGAACTGTTCCACCGAGGATTCCCGCCGTATCCAATGCCTCTTGCCATCGTTTTCTGCTGATATACTTGAAATACAGCCCATGCTGGCCTGTGCCGTCAACATAACAAATAACTCCACCGTTCATGGGTCGACCAATTTCTATGAGTTGGATTACACTCATAAAAACGGAGTTGCTCACCACTGAGCCAGCAGAATTGGACACAACGCACTGAAACTGTTTTCCAGAATCAGCGTATAAAGCTACAAAAGTGTAGCTGGCATTCGTAGCACCGGAAACATTTATTCCGTCCTTTCGCCATTGATAACTTACGAAAGGATATCCTGTGGCGCTAACGGAGACCGTTATTGTGTCACCAGCGAACGCAGAGATATTGGTCGGGGGATGACCGGTGATAACTGGTAGTGTTGGCGCCGATACGGCGTTCAGAATGGCAGGATTGCTCGCTGCCGATCCGGCGGTATTAGATACAACGCACAGGAAAGTTTTTCCTGAGTCCGCTGATGAAACTATCAGCGAATAGTTGGCGCTTGTGGCGCCGGAAATATTGGCTCCGTCTTTTTGCCACTGATAGGAAAGCGGGGCAGTGCCTGTGGCTTTGACCGTGAAAGTTGCGCTTTGCCCGACCATCAGTGTTACATTGGACGGGTGTTGGGTTATTGTTGGGGCTACTGAGGCTGGTGTTGCCGGAGGACCGGTGGCGTCCTGTTTGCAGCTTGTCAAGAGTAACGTCAGGATCAGCACGAAAAGAACTTGTATCTTTTTCATTTGCTTCATCCTTTCCCGGATATTGTTCAGTCAAGAGATAAAAACAGCCCACGCAGGAAAACAAGCTTAAGTGAAAGTACAAATATCCAACCGGTTTGTCAATGCCATGAAGAAGTTCCTGTCGCAACAACACCTTCGTTCGAGTCTTAGCAGGCTTCTGAATGGCTATTTTGGCAGTTATTGCGATATTAATCATCTTGACTGTGACCATAAGAGTCATCCTGAGCGAATGTCCGATCTGCGATCACGAAATCGTCGGCTGAGTGCGGAGGGAAGAATCCATCGAAGGGTTTGGATTTCGGCAAAAGATGCGCAACCCCTCGATGCCGAAATCCACGGGTTGTGGGGAGAGATGGATTTGAGCGTTACGATTTCGGAGGGGTTTCTTTGGTTACTTTCTTTGCCCCTCAAAGAAAGTAACACACCGGGTTCTTGTTGACACTTTCTTTAAAAAAGAAAGTGTCCAAAGAAACGTCCGTGAAATCGCAAACGCGCAAGCGCGGAAGAATCCGGCGCGGGTCCGGTGGAATTTCGGCATGCAATGGAACTGCTGCGACAGAAGCGCCGAAATTCCAAAGCTCTGCTTTGTTCGCCTCCGCACCAGCCGTGCGATTTCACGGAGGGAAGCAAATCTGCGCCCCGAAAACGAAGGACGGCATGCGCGGAACACACCTGCCTGCGGCAGACGGGCTTTGACTCGCTGAAAAACGCTCGCTCAGGGTGACGTATTTTTCTGGTACTGGCAAATCTCTCCGGTTTTGGCTTGGCAATGCCCTTTCTTGACGGGTTGGCTTACAACACCCCCTTTTCTTATCTTCGTTCAGCAGAAACTGTTCATCCACAGAGTGTTCGTATGCAACCCAACGCCGGTCAATTGCAGGCAATTCTTGAGGAATTCGGCCCGAACGCCGGGCTCGTCGAGGAGATGCTTGAAGAGTATCTGAAGAACCCCGCATCCGTCAGCACAACCTGGCAGCAATACTTTGCCTCCGTTCTCGGATCGCAAAAAGGAAACGGCAACGGGTCGCAACCCGCGGTAACACCGGCACTTCCTCTCCCCGCAACCCCATCACCAAAATCACCCGAACCGCCTTCACCCGAACAAGCAACAGCCATCCGCGGCGTCGCGGCAAAAATTGTCGAGAACATGGAAGCGAGTCTCGCACTGCCGACGGCAACATCGGTGCGGACGATTCCCGTGAAGGTGTTGGAAGAAAACCGCAGGCTGCTCAATCAATATCTCGCGATACGCACCGGCGGCCCGCCTGGCGGACGGGCAGGCAAGTTGTCGTTCACGCATATCATTTCGTGGGCGATGGTGAAGGCGCTGGGCGACCACCCGAATCTCAACGCCTCGTTTGCGCGCATCGGCGGCGTGCCGCACAAAACCGAGCGTCCGCATGTCAACGTCGGCCTTGCCGTTGATATGACACGCAAGGACGGCACACGCTCGCTTATCGTTCCGAACATCAAGAATGCGGAAGCGATGGATTTCGCCGGATTCGTTGCCGCGTATGACGACATCATCCGCAAGTCCCGCACGAACGCGCTCGACCCGTCCGATTTTCAGGGAACATCCATCACACTCACCAATCCGGGAACCGTCGGAACGGTTGCTTCGATTCCGCGGCTGATGCCCGGCCAGGGCGCCATCATTGCGACGGGTGCCATCAACCATCCGGCGGAAAATCACGGCATGTCACATGAAGCGCTTTCGGCTCTCGGTATCAGCAAAGTGATGACGATGACCTGCACGTACGATCACCGCGTAATACAGGGAGCCGAGTCGGGACAGTTTCTTGCGCGGTTGCATGCGTTATTGTTGGGTGAAGATGGTTTTTATGATTCGCTTTTCGCCGATCTGAAGATTCCGTATGAACCGGTGCGCTGGCAAACCGATCAGCATCCGGCGTACGCGGGGGCAAGTCAGACGGAAGCATACATCGAAAAGCAGGCGCGGGTGCTGCAGCTTATCAACGCCTATCGCGTACGCGGACATCTGTTGGCACATCTCGATCCGCTCGTGAACGAGCCGCATCATCACGCCGAACTCGATCCGGCATATTACGGATTGACGATCTGGGATCTGGATCGACAATTCCTCACCGGCGGACTCGGCGGCAAGCCGCGTGCAACACTACGTGAAATTCTCGACATCCTGCGCGCTACCTACTGCGGAACCATCGGCGTCGAGTACATGAATATCCAGCACACGCAGCAAAAGCAATGGCTGCAGGAGCGGATGGAACCTGTCCGCAACCAGCATCCGCTCACGAACGAACTCCGCAAGCAAATTCTGTGGAAGCTCACGGCAGCGGAAGGATTGGAGAAATTCCTTCACACAAAATTCATCGGCCACAAACGCTTCTCCCTCGAAGGGGGCGAGACGATGATGGTGATTCTTGATGTGATATTAGATGAGGCAGCAGAGGCAGGAGCAAAGGAAACCGTAATCGGCATGGCTCACCGGGGGCGGCTGAATGTTCTGGCAAATACGATCGGCAAATCGCTTGCGAAATTGTTTTCCGAATTTGAAGGCTACGTCGATCCGAGCAGCACGCAAGGCTCCGGCGACGTGAAGTATCATCTCGGCGCGAGCGGAACCCATCGCAGTATGACGGGAAAAGAAATTGCCGTTTCGGTTGCCCCTAACCCGAGCCATCTTGAAGCGGTGAATCCCGTGGTGGAAGGGATCGTGCGCGCAAAGCAGGAACGCATGGGCGATGCTGAACATCAACAGATTATTCCGATCCTGATTCACGGTGACGCGGCGTTTGCGGGACAAGGGACGATTGCCGAGACTCTCAATCTCTCACAACTGCACGGCTACAGAACGGGCGGCACGATTCATCTCATCATTAACAATCAAATCGGTTTTACGACGACGCCGGAGGATGCCCGTTCAACGCCCTACTGTACAGACGTTGCAAAAATGGTACAGGCGCCGATTTTCCATGTCAACGGAGACGACCCGGAGGCGTGTGTCCGGGTTGCGCGGCTTGCGCTAGAATATCGCAGAACATTCAGCAAAGATGTTGTGATTGACATGTTCTGCTACCGCCGGCACGGACACAACGAAGGGGACGAGCCGAGTTACACACAGCCGCTGCTGTACAAGAAGATCAAGCAGCATCCTTCTGTGCGTCAGCTGTATGCCGAACGGTTGTTGCGACAAATGTTAATCACACAAGAAGAACTCGATGTCATCACCGACGAGTCGAAGCAGCGGTATGAGCGGGCGTTCGAGGCATCGCAGAAGCGGGAGATGCATTTCCGTCCCGACGTGCCGCTTGCTGTAACGCCGGAGGAATTGACAAAAGCACAGCCGGGCGGCGCGACAGCAATCAGTGTTGAGACGCTGCACGATGTAACGCGGGCATTGACGACGTTGCCGCCGGGTTTCGCCATCAACCCGAAACTTCAGCGCATTCTCGACGAGCGCGCATTATTGCTGGAGGGAGATGCAAAGATTGATTGGTCGTTTGCCGAGGCGCTTGCATTCGGCTCTCTCGTTGCGGAAGGAACACCCGTCCGTCTCAGCGGACAAGACAGCGGACGCGGCACGTTTAGCCAGCGGCATCTTGTTCTGTACGATGCGAACAGCGGCGCCGAGTATGTTCCGTTGAACAACGTGCACGACGGGCAGGCGCCGTTTGCGGTGTACGACAGTCTGCTCTCGGAAACAGCGGTGTTAGGATTCGAATTCGGCTTCAGCGTTGCTGACCCGCTTGCGCTTGTCATGTGGGAAGCACAGTTCGGAGATTTTTCAAACGGCGCCCAAGTCATCATCGATCAGTTCATCGCAGGCTCGGAAGCAAAGTGGCAGGAGCCGTGCGATCTTGTTCTTCTTCTTCCCCACGGCTATGAAGGACAGGGGCCGGAGCATTCCAGCGCACGACTTGAACGCTTTCTCCAACTCTGCGCCGAAGACAACATGCAGGTTGTGAATGTGACAACACCGGCGCAGTACTTTCACGTCCTGCGACGACAGATGCGCCGTGCCTACCGGCAGGCAGGTGACAATCGCCGCAAGCCCCTTGTCATCATGACGCCGAAGAGTCTTTTGCGGCATCCGAAAGTTGTGTCACATCAAAAGGATTTCATCGACGGCGTATTCCATGAACTGATTGACGATCCGGCAATCACCAATCCTTCGGGAGTGAAGAGAGTCGTGTTCTGCAGCGGCAAAGTCTATTACGATGTACTGACCGAACAAGCCCTTCATCCCAACAATGCAGTTGCAATCGTCAGGCTCGAGCAATTTTATCCCTTTGCATCCGGGCAAGCGGCGGCATTGTTGCAGAAGTACGGCACTGCAGAAGAAGTTGTCTGGTGTCAGGAGGAGCCGAAGAATATGGGGGCGTGGACGTTTGTGCAGCCTTTGTTCAACGACGTGTTGCGAGGCGGGCAGCGATTATCGTACGCAGGACGAAAAGCCAGCGCGGCAACGGCAACCGGCTCACTCAAGGCGCATCAGGCGGAGCAAAATGCGCTGGTAAAGGACGCACTTGGCTTGTAGAGAAATCATGACCAAGTTTTTTGTAGATTGGGAACGGTTGCTTTCGTTCCCTTTTTGTTTTTGAAGAAGAATATATGCCTCGCCCTTTCGAAATCGAGATCCCTTTTGAAGTGAAATCCTACGACGTGGACTTCGTCGGTTACGTGCACAATGCCGTGTACATCCGCTGGCTGGAGGATTTGCGCAACACGATGCTTGCCGGTCACTATCCGTTGGAGCGGTTCGTGCGGGAAGGCAACTCCCCCATTCTCACACGCACAACTATTGAGTACAAGAGGCCGCTCCGGTTGTTTGACACATTCACAGGGAGAGTCTGGGTAACGCAGTTGGCCGGCGTCAGGTGGGGAGTATCTCATGAATTGATACACAAGGGGCAGAGTGCAGCAACTGCTGAACAGTCCGGCATCTTCATCAGCCTGAAGACCCATCGTCCTGTTGCTGTACCTCAAGAGTTGTTGGATAAGTTTCAGGAATACGAATCTCAATGACTCCTTTCGTTCAGACAGTTGACAACATCTTCTCGGAATCGGGAGGCCTTTCTAAGCTGAAGGAATTTGAGTACCGTTCCCAGCAGCGTCAGATGGCGATTGCCGTTGCAGGGGCACTCGAATCACAAAGACATCTCATCGTTGAGGCACCGACCGGAGTCGGAAAATCGCTTGCCTATCTCATTCCCGCCATTCTCTATGCACGAAAAGAAAAGCGCAAGGCTGTCATCTCCACACACACGAAGAATCTGCAGGAACAACTTTTCCGCAAGGACGTTAAGATTGCGCGGGGAGTCTTGGGAGAGAAGGAAGTTCATGCCGTTGTGCTGAAAGGAAGGCGGAATTATCTCTGCACAACACGACTTGCCCGTGCAATGGCATCAACCGGTTCGCTGTTCAACGATGACGAACAGGAACAGCTTCGCCGCATTTTCGAATGGTCGCACGAAACACCCGACGGTGACATGGAAAATCTCGGCTTTACGCCTGCTTCGAGTGTGTGGGATATGGTGTGTTCCGAAAAAGGGATTTGCGGTTCCACAGTCTGTGACGCCACCTGTTTCTTCCAGCGAACAAAGGAAAAAGTCCGTGCGGCCAATGTCGTCATCATGAATCACGCGTTGTTCTTCACGCTGATGGCGTTGCAGGATTCGGACGAGGATTTCATCTTCCCGAACGATTTCGTGATTTTTGATGAGGCGCATACGCTCGAATCTGTCGCAGGAATCGGAATCGGCAAGAATATCTCGCGCTATCAGATTCTCTCCGCTATTCACAAGTTGTGGAACGGAAAGACGAAGAAGGGATTGTTTACAAAGCAGAAGAAGGCGGTTCGCGCATTGTGTGAGGAGACTGAAGAGAAGGTGCTCGATTTCTTCGACACCATCCGGACTGCGGCTCAAACACAGGTTGAATCATCCTCCCCCTCGAACGAAGTCCGCATACGAAGGCCTTATTTTGTTCAAGACACGATCACGAACGCCTTGATACATTTAGAGAAAGAAGCGGAGAAGGTGCAAGCGACGGTGAAGCAGGAGTTCGCACAAAACGAAATCGCTGCCGCCCGTCGGGCGTTATGGGAAGCACAGGTGTTGGTTGGAGAGTTTCTCGAGCAACCGGAGTTCGATTTTACCTACTGGGTTGAACTTGGCAGCGGCAGGTCGGGCAACATCACGCTGTGCGCATCTCCCTCGAACATCGCCGAAGCAATCGGGCCGAAGATTTTCCGCAACGGGGCTTCGGTGATAATGACAAGCGCGACGCTTGCCGTCAACAACTCGCTGGACTATTTTCAGCGCCGCATCGGAGGTGTCGGCGTCAGTGGTACTATTCTCGATTCGCCGTTCAGCCATCACGCTCAGATGAAGCTGTGCATTGCCCGTGACATTCCCGAGCCCGACACGGACGGGTTTGCAGACTCATTGCCGCAGTGGATCATGCGAAGTATTGATCGTTCAGGCGGAAAGGCCCTCGTCCTATTCACAAGCACAGTGCTGATGCGCTCGGTGGCAAAACAGCTCGAAGCAGAGTTCGACGACCGCGGCATTGCGCTTCTTGTGCAGGGAGTCGGCAAGCAACGACATGACCTGCTGCAGGAATTCAAACGCGACATTCATTCTGTTCTGTTCGGCCTCGACAGTTTCTGGCAGGGGGTGGACGTGCCGGGCCAGGCGCTTGAGCATGTGATTATCACACGTTTGCCGTTTGCTGTTCCGAATCATCCGCTCATCGAAGCGAAGCTTGAGGCAATCACCCGGCGGGCAGGTAATTCGTTCATGGAGTACACGCTTCCCGAAGCGGTGTTGAAGTTCCGGCAGGGGTTCGGGCGTTTACTTCGTTCAACTTCGGATCGAGGAATGGTGACGATTCTTGATTCGCGTGTTCTGAAAAAACGTTACGGAAGCGTTTTCCTTTCTTCAATCCCAAAATGCCCCGTGGAAATTCTCACTCGCAACGGCGAGTCGGCAATCGTTCAGAATGACGAATGGTGATTCTATCCTCCCCGTAACTCATTCTGGTACAATGAATAGCGATGATATGCAGAAAGACCCTTGTTTTATTGAGGTTTTTCGTTGGTCGGGTTTGATTCTTTCCGAGAAATAGCTATCTTTTCAGCGTTTTGAGGAGTGTTCACAAGTTTCAGTTTAACAAAATCACATCACCCCCACATCATCAAGGAGATTTATGGCAAAAGCAATGTCCAAGTCGGCAATCATGGCGCATTTCGCCGACAAGTTTGGTATGAAGCGCAAAGAAGTTGTTGCCTTCTTTGACGAGCTTTCATCGCTCGCATACAAAGAAGCAAGGAACCAGTTCACGATTCCGGGCATTGGCAAACTCGTGATGGTTGACAGGGCAGCCCGTATGGGCCGCAATCCCGCCACGGGCGAACAGATTCAGATCCCTGCCAAAACCGTCGTGAAGTTCCGTATCGCCAAAGCCGCAAAGGATGCAATCCTCGCAAAGAAGAACGGTAAGTAGCCCCACAACTTCGACAATATGTTGTGCATGAGTCCTGTCCACAACGGCAGGACTTTTTTTTGCTGTTTCTGAATCACAAATGGATATTCACACGTGCCGGCAGCTTGTGGCAGATCGGGATAATTGAATGTCCATGCCGACTTTTGTACATTTTATCAAAATGCGAAATCCGTTCACATCAATACGGCAACTCATTGTAAACTTCGGCCTTGTCGAGCAGGCGCAGGTGGTTGCCTCGACTGCCGTCATTGTCACAATGGCAACAATCGTTGCGGCAATCCTGCTAACGGGAGAGACGCTGCGCTGGACGGATTTCATCAGCGTTCTGGCCGTCGGCCTGATCGGGTTTTTCAGCGTCCTTTTCTCGCTCAAGTACGCCCGCCAACTTGACGAGCAGCGGCGGCAACTGCTTGCAATCAGCACAATTGCCGAGGCGGTAAACCGGTCGGTTGAACTGGAACACGTACTGCAATCGGCACTCAACAAGGCAACCGAGCTTCTCAATACGCGTTTCGGCTGGATCTATTTGCTGGATGAAGATGGCCTTCTTCTCAAGAGCTCAAAAGGAACATCGAAGGATTTCATCCACCTTCCCTCCAACACGGCGGTTCCGCTTTCTATCTGGCTGCACCAACCCCGTGTCCAACGCGAGAGGCTTGTTGACGGGTTGGGATATATCGATGCCGACCTGAAAGAACTCGGCATCCAATTCTGGGCTTCCATCCCGCTGAAATCAACCGATACCATCCTGGGCGTGCTTATTGTTGCCGGTGAAGAGTTCGATATGTTCTCGACCAAGCAAGCCGAGTTAATGGAGGCATTCGGCAATCAAATCAGCGTTGCGCTGAACAATGCACGGCTGTTCGATCGGGTGAAACGTTCCGAGCAACTCTATCTTGATTTATTCGAGAACTCGCCTGATATCTACCTTAGTATCAGCCGCGACCATGCCATTACAGGCTGCAACAACACCGGCGCCCGGATGCTCGGCTATACGAAAGAGGAACTCATCGGCGGCAAGCTCGAGAATTTTTTTGTGGAGGAATTGCGGCCGACGCTTGAGGATATTCTCATCCGGATGTTTCTGGAAGCCCGCGGCGTACGGGATCTTGAAGAGCAGATGGTACGCAAAGACGGCAAGCTGTTGTTCGTCAACGTCAATTCCTCGCTTGTCTTCGACAAAAGCGGCACGCCTGTTCTCGCACGCATCGTGGCCCGCGACATCTCCGAACGGAAACGAATGGAGTCGGCCATTCTTCATGCCCAGAAGATCGACAGCATTGGCAATCTTGCAGGCGGCATAGCGCATGATTTTAATAACATCCTTGCGGCAATTCTCGGCTCGGCCTCGATTATGCGGCGGCATATGCCGGAAGATCACGAGTTGGCAAAGTATGTTGCCATTATTGAAGGCGCGGCACGGCGGGGGTCGTCGCTGACGCGGCAACTGCTCACCTTCGCACGAAAAACGGAGAATGTCGTCAAACCCGTCGAATTACATCCTCTCATTGAAGAAACACTTATTCTGTTCGAGCGAAGCGTCAGCAAGGAAATTGTGGTCGAGAAACATTTCACCGAGGAGCCCGCGAACATCAACGGCGACGAGGGTCAGGTGCAGCAGGCCCTCCTCAACGTGCTGCTGAATTCCCGCGACGCAATGCCCGACGGCGGCACGGTGCGCATTTCGACCGGCATCATGACGGCGGACGCGCATACCATCAGCCAGTTTTCATCGGTAAAGCCGGGACGGTTTGTGGCACTGACCATTACGGACACCGGTGTGGGAATGGATGAAAAGATGAAGACCCGCGTGTTCGAACCGTGGTTTACCACCAAGGAATTCGGAACGGGTCTCGGTCTTTCCGTTGTGTACGGCGTTGTGCAAAGCCACGGCGGTTTCATCAGTGTTGAAAGTGACGTGGGAAAAGGAACCTCGTTCACGATGTACTTCCCTGCTTCCGATGCAAAAGCGAAAGCCGAAGCTCACAAACGCCGCCAACGCGTACCGCGCGGCACCGAGAGCATTCTGATTATTGACGACGAAGTAAGCGTATGTGAAATTGCAAAAGATATGCTCTCCAATCTCGGCTATACAGTTCACTACGTCCATGACGGTAAAGCCGGAGTTGAGATGTACCGGACCCGCCGCGCTTCCATTGATCTTGTAATGATGAATATGAATATGCCGTTGATGGGAGGACGTGAAACGCTCCGCCAACTCAAGATGATTTCTTCCGAACTTCCTATTTTGATTGTGACGGGACACGGCAGAGCTGTTGTCGATGAGGCTGTTTCCTCATCGGACATCAGCGGATATTTGCAGAAACCGTTTCAGCTTGAAGACCTTGCGTTCAAAGTCCGCCACGTTTTGGATAACCGCCTGCAGTCCGTTCCTTCCCCTTGAGATGCCCTGATGGATTCTTTTTTTTCTGAACTCAAAGCCTCCCGCGAACTGAAGGGAATCTCGCTCGACGAGATTTCCGAACACACCCTCATTAGTGTCAAGATGCTTGAAGCTCTTGAGGGCGGTGACGTTGATGTTGTGCCGCAGGCATACATTCGCGCATTTATCAGGGAATATGCAGGCGTCGTGGGCATTGACCCTGCTGAAACAATGAAGAAGTACGACGAGTGGCTTCTGCAACGGGAAACTGCACGGAAGCATCACCCTCCTGACCAATCATCTTCAAAAAAAGAGACGCCGGACAACACCCCTCGTCGCAATACCGTTGAGCGTCTCGTTCCGGTATTTTTCAAAGCGGGAGTTGCCATTGTTGTGCTGGTGTTGGCAGACATTGTATTGTGGGGCGTGCTGGAGAAAGAACCTCCCGTACGTGTCAAAGAAGTACCGTTTCACGAGGCTGTCAAAGAAAACGAACGGCGCGCAGCCGGAGGAGATACGGTTGCACAAGTTGCAGTGCAGGGCACGAACACCGATTCTGCAGTTGTGAAAGCAACCGGAGGAACTGTTCCGACGATTATCATCGACAGGGACAGCCTCACGCTCGTTGCAGCGACAACGGACAGCGTATGGTTGCAGATCGTAATTGATCAGAGAAAGATGTCCGAGCATTTTCTGTATCCGAACACAACATTCAAATGGAAAGCAAAAGAGGAATTCTGGATCACGAAAATCGGAAATCCGGCAGCAATCAAGATGGCGTTGGATAACAAGCCTGTCGAAATTCCCGTGCGGCGCGGATTTGTGACCAGTGATGTCTATTTCAAACGTAACGCACAGTCTGCCCGCTGAATCATGCCTCCACCTTCCCATAGCATAGCGCAACGTATCAAGAAACTACGCGACGAACTGCACGAACACGATTACCGGTACTATGTTCTCGCCGAGCCGACCATCTCCGATGAAGAGTATGATACGTTGATGCGTGAGTTGCACGATCTCGAGCAGCAACATCCCGAACTGCAATCACCGGATTCGCCCACACAACGCGTCGGCGGTCAGCCGACGAAGGAATTCGGCACAGTCGTACACAATCCGCCGATGCTGAGTCTCGCCAACTCGTATTCTGAAGAAGAGATCAGGGAATTCGACAAGCGGATCCGGGGGTTGCTGGGAAGCGAACAGCCGTGCTATGTTGCCGAGCTGAAATTCGACGGAGTAGCGGTTGCACTGAAATACCGCGATGGCATGTTCGCACAAGGGGCAACACGGGGCGACGGCACACAAGGCGATGATATTACCGCAAACCTGAAAACCATCCGTTCGCTGCCATTGCATCTTCGTTCGCCGGAGAAGCAGTACATGAACATCGACGTACGGGGTGAAGCGTTCATGCACAAGCGCGATTTCCTCGAAATGAACAAACAGCGCGAGGCGGCGGGCGACAAGCTGTTCATCAATCCGAGGAATTCAACCGCCGGCACACTTAAGTTGCAGGACCCGAAGATTGTTGCAACGCGACCTATCAAACTGTATGCGTATGCACTGATCGCACCCGACGCACGACTGACAAGCCACTTCAAGAATCTTGATATCCTCCGCTCTCTCGGTTTGCCCGTGAACGAACACACCCGTCTGTGCAACACCATTGACGAGGTTGTACGGTTCTGGCAGGAATGGGAAGCGAAACGCGATTCGCTTCCCTATGATATCGACGGGGTTGTTGTGAAGGTGGATTCACTGTCACAGCAGGCGAAACTCGGCAGCATCGCGAAAAGTCCGCGATGGGCAATCGCGTTCAAGTTTGCTTCGCGTAAAGCGGAAACCGTTCTCAACGACATCATCCTCCAAGTGGGAAGAGTCGGAACCATTACCCCTGTTGCCGATTTGCAGCCGGTATTCGTCGGAGGATCGACAGTCAGCCGTGCAAGTCTGTACAACATGGATTACATTAACGAGTTGGATTTGCGCCTCGGTGACACGGTGATTGTTGAGAAGGGCGGCGACGTTATTCCAAAAGTGTCCGAAGTAGTGGTGAGCAAGCGTCGGAAAGGAGCATCGCCGTACAAAATGGCATCACGCTGTCCGGCGTGCAACACTCCCCTCTTCAAGCCCGAAGGCGAGGTCAACTATTACTGCGAAAACTCCGAATGTCCCGCGCAGGTTAAGGGACGCATCGAGCATTTTGCCATGCGCGGGGCAATGGATATCGAAGGGCTTGGCGAGGCCGCGGTTGAACAGCTTGTCGGATTGGGTTGGGTGAAGAATTGCGCCGATCTCTACTCGCTTCACACGCATCGCGCGGAGCTTGTCGGGCTTGACCGGTGGGGCGAAAAAAGCGCGAAGAATCTTCTTGACGCAATCGAAGAGAGCAAGAAGCGTCCGTTCCATCGTGTTCTCTATGCCCTCGGAATCCGTCATGTCGGACAAGGGGTCGCGCAGCTTTTGACTGAAAATTTTCCTTCTATAGATAGGCTGCAATCCGCGAGTGAAGAGGATTTGCAGTCCGTTACCGGCATCGGTCCGCAGATTGCCGAGAGTGTCGCGCATTTCTTCCGGGAGAGGCATAACCGCGACATCGTGAAACGATTGAAGGATGCAGGTCTCACACTCGCTGCTACGGCAACGAAGAAGAAGGGTAAGCTTGCGGGATTGACGTTCGTCCTGACCGGTACGTTGCCGACGCTTTCACGCGAACAGGCAAAGCAACTGATAGAAGAAAATGGCGGCAAGGTCGCTTCGGGTGTGAGCAAGAATGTGCAGTATGTATTGGCGGGAGAAGACGCCGGCTCGAAGCTGGATAAAGCAAAGAAACTCGGCATCCCGCTTATCGATGAAACAGCTTTCAGAACTTTGATTTCATGAGGAAGACGTGTTAGAATCCTTCCGGATGCGATACGGAATATGGCTTGCAGAACGAAGGTTCCGCAAAAGGGACGAGCCCGTTATTTCGTTTACCGACGCAGTGTCGGGTGCAAAACAGGCGCTTGTTGTGATGCCGCTTGACCGAAGTGAGCTGCTTTCGGCAATGAATGTTATAGAGATGTTGAAGCGCATGTTCAACGAACAGAGTATCACCGTCATCGGCGATGAACGGGGGGTTGAAACAATCCGACTGATGCCGAAAAGTCATTTCGTGCAGATCAAGGAAACCGACATCACGCCGCTGTTTCACCCGCGCCAGACATTTCTTTCCCTCTTCAGCGACAGGAAATTCGATCTCGCAATTGATCTTAACCTTGATTTAGTTCTCCCCTCAGCCTATATTTGCAGAGCGAGTAATGCAAAGGTTCGCGTCGGTTTCAAAGGGCCCAGTTCGGACATGTTCTACAACTTTCAAATCCAGCACGATCCTTCACGGTCGAGAAGAGATCTGTATGATCGGTTCGCACAGTGTCTTCACATGTTTTAGATTATGAGTTCAGAAAGAAGGTAACGTCTATGAACTTTGAAGTGGAAAAAAACGGCAGCTCCGTCACGCTCAAACTCAAGGAGCGTAAGCTGGATTCTTCGGTTTCTCCCGAGTTGAAAGGCGAATTCCTGATCCTGTGCAAGCCCAAGGTCGAGACACTGAACGTCGATCTCAAGGAGGTGGAGTTCTGCGACAGCAGCGGACTTAGCGCCCTGCTCATTGCCGAGAGAAAAATGAAGGAACATGGCGGCAAGGTTGTGCTACGCAATGTTCACAAGAAAGTTGTCAGTCTGATCAAGATTTCCATGCTGGATCGCGTATTCGAAATTCATGAAGCGCATCAACCGGTCAAGCATTAACATTCACGTTCCCCTCGCCTGTAGTCGGGCATGTCACGGGCCGGGGAAGCAGGCTCATGTCCAAAACAATGAGGAAGTTGTGCATCAAAGAATACTGAATGTGTGTCTCGTAATAATCCTCTGTTGTGTTTCGTACTGGCCTCTGATCGCCAATCCGACGGAGACTCAACTCAGGAAACTCGAACGAGAACTGCTCACCGCATATGTGATGCTGGATTTCGTTTCGCTCGAGCGATTGTACGCCGATGACTATACCTACATTGACGACAAAGGCGAACTTCTCAACAAGAAGCAGGTTGTGGAAATGGTACGAACCGCTGCTTTTCGTGTCGACTCCATTGTCGTGACCAACTCACGCATCAGAACGTACGGGAACACTGCCATCATTTCGGGAGTGCGCACGTTCCACCGGTTAGGCAGAATTCTGAATACTGCGCGCTACACCGAAGTCTGGGTGAACAGGAACCGGCGGTGGCAGTGTGTTTCCAATCAGCTCACGAGCTTGCCGGAAAAACAATAGCGTTACGCCAACCGGAGTTCGTTTCTGGACATTACCGCCGTAAGCAGTGCATGCGTTGCCTGTTCCTGCGTTGCTTCTCAGGGGCATTTCCTCTACATTTCTTCCACCCTATCCCACAACCGAAAGGTCTTCCATGTCCATCTTCGAAGGTTCACAATCTGAACTCTACTGGTTTCTTCTTGGTCTCGCTCTCCTGCTGAGTGAACTTATCCTTCCGGGTTTTGTCATCATGTTCTTCGGCATTGGCGCATGGATCACGGCGTTGTGCATTCTCCTCGGCATTACGGAAAATTTCAACGTACAACTGCTGATTTTTCTCGGCTCGTCCCTCCTGACGTTGGTACTTTTTCGCAAGAGAGGCCAGAAGTACTTTCAGGGACGCGTGTCACGTACAGTGGATGATGTTGCCGCCCTTGACGACGTGAAAGGTGAGCGGGCGATTGTGGTTGAGGATATTCTTCCCGCAACCCTTTCCGGAAAGGTGGAATTCCACGGCACAAACTGGAAGGCAACTGCGGCGCAGGAAATCCGGAAGGGCACACCGGTTGAAATCCTTGCACGTGAGAATCTGACGCTCACAGTAAAACCCATCAACTAAAACATCCGGATGTCGCACACCGGAGGATTCATGCACACAGCTGATACCGCGGCGACGACGTTTCCTCGTACAATTGAAAGGACACAAGCATGGAAGTCGGAACGGTAATTATCCTCGGAATTGTATTCTTTGTGTTTCTCATCATCATGAGAACGGCGCGGGTTGTACCGCAGAAAACCGTCTTCATTGTGGAACGGCTCGGCAAATACAACGCAACACTCGAAGCCGGATTTCACATTCTCATTCCGTTCATCGACCGTGTGGCATACAAGCATTCTTTGAAAGAAATGGTGCTTGACGTGCCGCCGCAGTCGTGCATTACGAAAGACAATATCGCCGTTGAAGTTGATGGCATTCTCTATCTGCAAATCATCGACCCGGTAAAGGTATCGTATGGAATCAGCGACTACATTTTCGCTTCCACGCAACTCGCCCAGACAACGATGCGCAGCGAGATCGGAAAGATTGAACTTGACAGGACATTTGAAGAGCGGGAAAAGATCAATGCCGAGATTGTTGCCGCACTGGACAAGGCGGCCGAACCCTGGGGATTGAAGGTGACCCGGCATGAAATTAAGAACATTCTTCCGCCGGTGAGTATCAAAGATGCGATGGAAAAACAAATGCGTGCCGAACGTGAGAAGCGGGCATTGATTGCCGAATCCGAGGGCGACAAGCAGGCTAAGATCAACCGCGCCGAGGGCGACAAGGCGGAGGCAATCGCAAAATCCGAGGGCGAGAAGATGAAGCGCATCAATGAGGCTGAGGGCCGCGGACAGGAGATTGAGCGCGTGGCCATGGCAACTGCGAAGGGAATCCGTGAAATTGCCAATGCTATCAACGAAAAGGGAGGCATTGATGCGGTCAACCTCCGCATCGCCGAATCGTACCTGCTGGAATTCGGAAAACTGGCACAAAAGAATAACGCAATGATCATCCCCTCCAATCTCTCCGATGTTGCCGGTGTTGTGGCGTCGATCGGGAAGATCTTTTCGGCGATGAATCAAAAGGAAGCCGACATACAAACGGCAAAACGATAGAACTATGCGCCGTATCGGCATAGGCTGCCTGTGGACTGTTGGCGCATATCTTCTCGGCGCCTTCGGTGGAGGCTTCCTTACTTCCATCATTTCATCAAATCAGCATGACCGTGACCTTGAGGCGATGATGGCAGGCGCTTTCTTCTGGGGGCCGATAGCGGCCATCATTGGACTTGGCGGTGGTATTTGGATCGGGAGAAGGAACGAATCCGGCACAACAACTCAGACTCATGCAGAATGATTCTCTGACATTATCAGACAATCTACCGTTTGAAATACTGTAACAGCAAATGCACATTCAATTTCAGGGCGCAGCCCGTACGGTTACCGGTTCCATGCACGTTCTCACAGTCGGTGGCAGAACAATTCTGCTCGACTGCGGTACGTATCACGGAAGACGCGAGGAAGCTCGTGCCCGCAACGAGAATTTTCCTTTCGATCCGGCAACGATTGATGCGGTGGTTCTTTCCCACGCGCATATCGATCATGCAGGAAATCTGCCGACGCTTGTGAGACAAGGCTTCCGCGGTTCCATCTATGCTACTTCTGCCACTCGCGATCTGTGCGCCGTAATGCTGCGCGACAGCGCGCACATTCAGGAACGCGATGCAGAGTTTGTCAACAAGAAGAATCAGAAAAAGGGACACCCTCCCGTTCACCCCCTTTATACGCAAGACGATGTTGACGAGACGATACCGTTGTTCAAGAGTGTTGATTACGGAACAACGTTTGAAGTGTTGGACGGCATCACGGCGCGGTTCGAGGATGCAGGGCATATCCTCGGATCAGCATCCGTTCAGTTGAAACTGCGCGAGAACGGCACGGCCGTTTCGTTGGCGTTTACCGGCGATCTGGGCAGGCCGAATCTCCCCATATTGCGCGACCCGCTGTTCATCGGCGATGCCGACTACCTGATCAGCGAAAGTACTTACGGCGGGCGCTTTCACGCGCCTGTTGAAGCGATGGAGGAACAATTGCTTGATCCGTTGCGACGCGGTTGCGAGCGAAAAGCGAAGATGGTAATCCCGGCATTCAGTGTCGGACGTACACAAGAGATCGTCTATGTCCTCCACAAACTCAGTAATGCAGGAAAGATCGACAACCTGCCCGTGTTTGTAGACAGCCCTCTCTCGATCAACGTGACGAAGGTGTTCCGCGACCATCCGGAATGTTACGACAAAGAAACGCGGGAACTACTTCGGAAATCGCCGGTGAATGACCCGTTCGGATTCAAGCGACTGACGTATGTCCGTGATGTGGCCGATTCAATGGCGCTGAACGAACGGCAGGGACCCTTCATCGTAATTTCCGCCCAGGGAATGTGTGAAGCGGGACGTGTGCTGCACCATCTCCGCAACACTGTTTCCGACCCGAAGAACATGATCATCATTGTCGGATACCAGGCCGAGCATACATTGGGCAAACGGTTGGTTATGCGCGAACCTGTTGTGAATATCTTCGGCGAGCCGCACGAACTGAAGGCCGAGGTTGTTGTGCTGAACTCCTTTTCCGGACACGCTGACAAGAACGAACTGCTCCATTACATCAGTCAGTTCGACAAGAAACGGCTGAAGAAGACTTTCCTCGTCCACGGCGACGCGGATCAATCCGAGAAACTGGCGCTCGGACTAACGGAAGCGGGATTCCATGACGTGATCGTACCTGCCCGCTCCAACACCGTGCAATTGGTCTGAACGGAGTCGGCACAGTGCATCGTCTCGCCCTGTTCCTTGTACTCGTCCAGTGCCTTGCGATACGAACATTCGGACAGCATCAGGATATACCGGCAGCCGATTCTCTCACACGTCGCAATTCTGCAAGCATTCTTTTTGATCGAAGTCTTAACACATTCAATTGGCTTGGAAGCCTTGCTGTTGACACGGTAGCGTTCGGCACACGCATTCGTCTCAATGAACTATTCATGTCAAACATCATCCTGATCGAACGCACAGGCTCTTCGCCCGAACAGCGGCTTCAGAGCAACCAGCAACGTTTGTTGTTGCAAGCAACGCATCCGTTGAACGATCACCTTGCGGCAAAAGCCGAGTGGTCATCCCTCATGTATTCGGACAAGAAGGCGGTGGGATTGAGCACGGCTTCAATCAACACCGTTCTCGGCGGCATCGAGTACACTCCCGATCCGTTCTTTACCCTCAATCCGATGGTCGGCCACCGCTGGGATAACCAGATTGATGTACGCGATCGCGGGCTTAGCTACAACATTGCCGCACGAACCAACGACTTGGTTCTGGACGGCTACCGGATTGCAGGGAATGCGCAGTTTCAACGGGACAAGCTTGACCCGCGTCTATTGGAAAACCATCTTGCCCGCGCAGGCATGCAGAAGACGTTTCTCGGCAGCACACGCGACAGCATGGAAATCGGATTTAACAGAAACCGGAGGGAGTTCTACACTGTTGCCACGGGGGCACTCGAAAGCAGAATCGAGAATGTCTTCTCGTTCACAAATCTCCTCGACTATGAATTCGAGCCGGAGTTCGTGACTTCACTCTTTCTGAATGTGTACAGCCGCAAACTTGACAAGGATTTCCGCCCAATAAGAGGAGCGGCAAGGGTACCGGCGCAGTTTAATACCGGCATCGACGAGTTCCGACTCGATGTGTTTGTGCAGGCAACCTACCGGAATGACAACACAGGACTTGCCGCTTCATCGAGATTTTCACACAGCGAACGGGACGAGCGGCATTTCGCAAAAAGCGCGATCACAGGATTCCTGCAGGATACTTCGCTCACTCCCATTACGCAGCGTCAGGCTCAGGAGCAGGAACAAACGAAGGATAATCTCTCACGCAGAACGTCGCTTGCAGGCACACTCTCTCTTCCTGTTTCGTCGTCCGATCAGATATCGTTTTCAGGGGTGGCAAGCATTTTGCGATACGACACTCCCAGCGAACTGAATGTTGAGGATAGAGACGAGTTGCTGGTCGCCCTTTCACTTTCCACGTATCATACTCTCAGCCGGTTTCTTGACGTATCATTCACTGTGGATGGCACACTGAACCACATTGTGTATCTGTTGAAGGACAGAAGCGCAAACAACAACATCAACCGCGTGCTGCGGTTTTCGCCCCGTACGCTGTACAAGCCGTTCGAACAGTTCACAACCATGAATACGTTCGAGGTTCTGGCAAATTACACCGTGTATGACTTTGAGCAGGAGGCGGCTCAAATCCGGAGTTTTTCTTACAGGCAATTCGGATGGATTGATTCTACAGCTCTTGACATCACATCGCGGATCGGACTTGATTTTTTTCTGTATTTGAAGTTATATGACAGAGGACAGTTGAACTGGAGCGAATTCACGGAACGACGGGAGAACTCGTTCATTGACAAAACCTACGCACTTCAACTGCGCTACTCGCCGGAGGAGGGCACGCTGTTCGCTGTTGGTGTCCGGTACTTCAGCCAGACACGCTACAGCTACACTGGAAATGACCGGAAGCTGGATTCGTTCCTGCGCAGCTTCGGCCCGACGTGCCTCGTCGTGTGGCGACTCAGCCGGTACAGTGAAGTGGGGTTGAGGGGATGGTATGAACAACGGCGATTGGAAGGTGGCGGGACGCGATCACTTGCAAATATGACCCTCAACATCAACATCACAATGTGAAAAGGATTCTGCCGTGGCTCCAAGAACAATCCGGATGACGCTTCCTAGCAACCCGAAATCCATCAAGCGCGTTGAGGGGTTCATTCACAAAATCGAGAAGCACACCCACCTTGACGAAATCCAAACCAACAAGCTGATGGTATCACTCACCGAGGCCGTCAACAATGCCATCCTTCATGGCAACAAGGCGGATGCGAAAAAGAAAGTCGCTGTTGTCTGTCTCTGTCTCCCCGATGAGCTTGTCATTACGATTGCCGACGAAGGGAAAGGCTTCAAGCTTAGCAATGTTAAGAATCCCCTGGAAGACGAAAACCTGCTGCGCACCAGCGGTCGCGGCATTTTCCTGATGCGAACACTCATGGATAAAGTGGAGTACGAAATCGGGAAAAAAGGCTCGACGGTGACGTTGGTGTTGGAATTGAGAAAGTAGTTTGCGTACAAAGTCTCTCTTTTGCATGAGGAAGTAGCCGGGAAACGACCCGCTGAACACGAATTGTTTGTTCTGCGCAATCTAGAACTGAACGGAAACCCCTCCGCCGAGCAAGAGTCCGCTGAAATCCCACTTCACCTCGTTGCCGCGAAAATCCAAGAAAGGTTCTTCTACGGTCGATGTTCGACCATTGAACACATATTTTCCTTTCATAACGCCGGCATTTGCAAAACGATACCCGACAAGTAACCGCAGGCTCACAGTTCCATAGCGGGCACCTCCTACAGCAAAGGTCCGGACAGAAAGAAAGCTGTTTGACAGTGACTGCTTGAAGAGTATGTCGTTGAACGAATTGAAGTTGTCGCGAAAGTCACCTGTATAATCCATTGTTGCTTTGCAGTATCCTCCCCCAGCAAAGAGGTCGATAAACAGCCTCTCCGTACTTGGAAACCGGACGCCAACGAGCAGAAGGTATTCGTTCGCTCTTCCAGAAAGCTCGTCTAACAAGGAGACCGCTCCTTTGTAGTCACTTTGGCCGGACATTTTTAGGGAGGAAAATCCCACACCTGCAAAGAATCTATTCAGCCGAATCAGAATCGATCCATCCCAATAGAATCCACCGGATAGGATGTCCGCTTCCTTGGTTCTTGAATCAACGACACGACGAATAGTACCTACCTCCGTAATGACATTGTTTATCTGCTGCATGTTCACAAAGCCGTAGCCGCCGTGAGCGCTGACGGTAACTACAAGAGGTGAACTGACTTCTGTTGTCTGGCCGGCAGACAAAGAGAAGAATGCAATCACTGTTGCAACCACGATTGCAAAGATTCTAGTAGTCCTGAATACTGCCGAGGTTATTCCGGCAAAGACAAAAATACACTCCCCCGGCTTGAATGAGTTACTAATAACAAAACCCCGCCATCGCTGACGGGGTTTGAGTTACAGAATTGATTTCTTCCACGTTACCGTAAGTTCGTATCAAATGACCATAGGAATATTTAGAATTAGCTATTTCCTTCACGAAAGGAGGATATTTCTATGGCGCTATCCAACCCGAGCAAAGAGGGCTACGGGCTGAAACGTGTCGAA
>CAADGV010000035.1 GCA_900696645.1 uncultured Chlorobiota bacterium
CCACCTGCGGAAATACATCATCCATCGGCGCGTCACCACTGAAACCCGATACGGCGAGCGTAGCGTCATCAATATCAATAACCGTGAGTGCGCCCTGATGCCGTGAAGCCCTTACCCCGTATCTTGGGGCTATCGCCGTTCTCTCTTTGACAACGGCGTGACCCAATGCGGAAACGATACTCGGAAGGGCTGAAGTCTGAAGGGTCGTTATCGAAAACGTCCGACCGGGGATTTCCCCGCCCGGTGTCCATAACGGCGGTATGGTAATCGTATTGGTTTGCCAATTCCCCTGCTTTGAACTCAAGTCCCAATCAATTTTGATTACATTGTCCCAAGAGAAAGACGCTCCGACGGCGGCAAGTGTTACCGCCCCGCCATCACTATTATTCAGTTGGTCAAAATGAATAGTCTTTACCAATCTCACATCAGCGTCAAAGAATGTTCTGCCTGATGTATTCCCGCCCGATGCCGTTGCATCGTACTCAAGGTCGGTTATCAACTGAGCATACACCGCAAGACCCGTAATATGCTGGTTCATCTTTCCCGGTGAGATGTAGAAATCAAACTGAATCTTCGGGGAATAACTCGCATTGTCTGTCTTGACAAAGAACTCTGTTATCGGATCGCCGAGCTGGTAGCTGTCATACACGGGAACAATATAGCCCCGTATGTAGTGAATCTTCCCTGTGTCGCGATAGTAAAGCGCACCCTCGTTTGTAAGTGTCGCCCGTATTGTCAGCCAATGTGAGAGATTATCGAGGTTGCCCGTAGAAGCATCGCTCCCGTCGTTCGTCACATATACATATTCCGAAGTCCCGGCTTCCGGTTCCTCTATCGTCCCAATCTTCCCGAAGAATGTAGAATGAACGGGTTCTTCCATGTACCATCCCGCAGGGAATGTTGCAATGGGTGTGTCCGCCGCGCTGAAGAACCGTTCGCGCTCAGCACAATTCTGAATCCGCAATGGTGTCTGCCCCTGATAGATTCCGTTCGCGTCTTTCTTCCGAAGATAGAAGTTCATCTTGCGCTGTGCTTCTACTTCAGTTGTGTCGGTCAGAAAATCCGAACCAAGAACAAGCCCAGCCCCGTAATTCCCGACTGTGTAACGGTTCAGGAGTGCACGCGACCTGAACAAATACACCACGTCATCAACCTGCCAATACTTGAGGTTGTCGGTATGCGTTACCCCTGCAAGGGTGAAGCGAACCGTAGTCGTGTTGTCCACCGTGTCGTTTATCAGATACGCCCGACCAGTCCATCTCTCTACCGTTCCTCCGCTTGTGTAACTGCCGCCGAAGGTTGAACCATCAAGGTCGAATGCGTTGTCGTTTATTCTGGTAACAACAAAGAACCCGTCAGCTCCCGTAGCACCCTGTATGCCGGTGATATACACAGCCTTCCCTGTGGTCAGCCCATGTCCGGTGATGGTGATTCGCACCAACCCGCTACCGTTATCTGCGACATTTTCAACCGCCTTCGAGTACGTGTGTGCCGTGTAATTCAGTATGACCCACCCGTTGCATTCATCGTTGGCAAGTGCGACCGTATCGGTAAGGTTCTCTGTCAGACTATCCGAAAGCACATCAACGAATGTAGCCCCAAGTTGGAATACCGTCCCCCTGATTACCCTTGTCAAATCCTCCCAATCGGGGGTTGCATTGTCCCCGTTGTTGGCATCTACGTAGAATCGCGCCATCTTCGGGTCGTTGTTGTCCACTCCGGCAATGATGTTGTGCGTGTAGCCCGTTACGGGATCAAAGAGTTTCCGCACGGGGCCGCGCAACGTCACCGATTGGTCTAATTCTTCGGGGATGGGAGACAGAGGGTATTTATCCGACGGGTAAATCATCTGCGTCCCGTAGTCGCGCTCCATTACCATTCCCTGCTTGGCTACGCGCAATCCGCGTGAAGCAAGGGCGTAGTTCTCACTTTGATTCTGAGCGTCGGCGTTCGTAACGACTTCTTTGATGTCGTTGACGATGATTTGCTTGTATCCTTTGGGTTTACCGTACATCTTTGAATACACTCTCCCAGACTTCTTCTGTGCGCGCTTGTCGGTTGAATTTTTCGGGGATCATCTTCACAATGTCAACGTGATTGACCGTTGTTGTCGAGCGTCGTCCCGTCAGTACCGTGTGATGCGGCTTCTTGCCGCGAAGCGAAGATTCAAGAACTATCCCTTGCTTTGTAAGGAGAATCATGGTCATATCCTGCTAAGTTGCGAGTGCATACCATCAAGTCTACGCCTCCAATCCCCGCCCCAATCAAAGCCCGCTTCTTTGATGCAGGCAATCATCTTTTGTGAAAGCGTCGGCTCTTGTCCGAGTCCGTTCCATGCGGCGTTCATATCGAAAGCAATTCCCCAACTGTGTAGAGAGGGGGCAAACGTGAATCCTCGTTGCTTCCTCACATTGAAACACCCGTCCCATGTTCTAATCTCATGCCCGATACCTTCACGGTGTACTGCCATGAGAAAAGTTGTGAACGGCTGAACCATGTCTTTGTTCATGTAAATTCTCTTTGGGATTGCCCCAAGTTGTAATTGTTCGGGTACATGGTAGAGGGTCATCCACTTGCGTTCAAACTGCTCGTCGGGTTCGCCATATTTTCGGTATGCGTCTTTATGGGTTGTCATTCATCAACCTCCGCAAGTGCTTCAATCCGTTTTTCGTTCTCTTCGTTTCTCTTCTCAAGAAGCGTTTTCGCCCGTTCGAGGCGGTGGATTGCCAGCCAAACCGCCTCGCTATTCGGGTGAAGACCTGCCTTGACCTTCAGGTCTTCAATCATCTTGTCAATTTCAGAGAACATGACGCGGGTTCTCCCCGCAAGAACTACGACTTCTGCGCTTTTCCAATCAACGCCGCAAGATGCACGAAGTTCAGCAATCCCTTGACACCAGCCTGCAAATGAGCCTCGGTCACAGTGCCGTCCTCCGGCAACTCAACGAGAGCCTTGAACTCGGCGGCAATTTCCCCGATCTCTTCCTCGGTGTCGAATTGCTCAAGCGTGATTGAACTGGCGTTCTCAACCGCCCTGATGATCTGAGTTGGGAGTTGGATGAGTTTCCCCATGTTCCGAATCCCATCCTGCCAATCCAACTTCCCGTCAGCGAGCGCATCGCCCGAAATGTTGATTACGGAAGCTCCCGCTTCCAGAATCTCTTGTAAATCGCTTCCTACCGGCATAGTTTTACTCCTTTGGTTTGTTCGGCTGCGTTTCATGGGACGCAGCATTCCCATTCTCAAACTTCTTTTGCAATACTTTTGAACCCTGACCGATTGTGCCAAGCGTCGCAACAAGAAGGATGGTGTCGCCATCCAATTTCCCCGATGCAACCGCATAAATGGAAATGCCTATCGCACCCACCGAGTAGATGAAGGCACTCAACCGCGTGTTGCTCAGTTGACCGTCAGTTTCCTCGAAAAATTGGGAAAGTCTCATCGCACCCGCCCGTCTCTGTTGTTCACCGCCGCTTTGATTTCTTCAAGCGAACGCATGATGTTTTGATATTTCTCGTCTGTCACGGCCTGCGATTTCTCTATTGTGACAATTCGGGTTTCATGCTTCTCTATCTTCTCACCCTGCTTATCCACCTCTCTCGTTATCGAAGAAAGCGAAGCGTAGGCCGCTCCCGTTAGGAAGATGATGGTTAGTACAAACTTCCAGTTGTCTCTCATGAATTGTTGCATTTGCGCCCCCCTTTTCGAGCATCAGACTAATTGATCTTCCATTCAAAGTTTATCCCGTAGTTGTCTTTCAGAAGCGTGTGAAATCCCGCGTTGGGTATTATCCTGACACCCGACACGTTGAACGGAATCATTACACTCATTCCGCCGTTGATTGCCTTGATGTCCTTGAATCGTGTGTGCAATGCCCCGCCGAGAACAATCCCCTCCCAGAACGGCGTTTGCGCCACAGTAATAACTACCGTGTCTCTCGGAAGTGCCTTCAATTCAAATGCACGCGGGTTGTACTCTACAATCGTCATATCGTCCAACGGATAGTGAATCCCGTAGGCGTTGATGCCGAACCTGAAGTATTCGTTCTCGAAATCAAATCCTACCGTATCATAGAACAGTTTTTCAAATGCAAGTTTCTCGATGAATTTCTTGAGTTCTTCTTTCTCCAACTGCATTGCATTTATCACTACTTCCGTTGCATTTGTCGTCGGGCGCGGGGTCACGGGAACGATGTTTTTCACTCTCTCCGCTTCACGGCGCACATCCTCAAGAAGATGTTCAGCCATGCGCCCCCTCCACCTGTTCTCTACCACACTCAGACTGTCCAAGTAACGAATCTCTGCTTCGCTATATCCAAGCGACTTGACGTGTCCGTACAGAAAATATGCACCGATTGCAAGAGCGACCGCAAGCCCAAACCATAACCATGTTGTCAGTTTCATTTCACTGCTCCGGGACGCGGGGGGTCGGGAATGTTCATGACACCGCTTGCAAGAGCACAGTCAATAAGAAAGTTGACCGCAAAAACGATAGCAAGGAGTACAAGCAACCGTTTCATAGAATCCTCCAAAGGATAAAGTACACAACGCACACGATACCAACCGCAACATCAGCACGAACACCCCACCACTCGTACCCACCCTCTTGTTTATGCCACAGTTTATCAATGGCGATGTGCGCGACGTAGCCTACAAATGCCAGGAACGCAATGTTGGTGTTGATGTTGTATGCCGACAAAATCAGTATCAGAACGGGGAACGCCATCATCCACCAACTGAAATTGTGCATGAAGTCGTACACCTTCCCCCACTTGCCGAGCTTGTTGTCGAGCCAGTAGGCAACCGTCGGAACAACGTCATTCACGGCTGCTCCGCTTGCGCCAATCGCACATTCAGCGGGAGTCATGCCGAGGGCTTGACCGACGATAAATGTTGTTGCGTAGTGATTTGCGATGAACATTATTTCTGCCTCGTTACAAGTTCAAGTTCACGTTTCAATACTGATTGGTGAAACCATTCGTCGTCGAACCGCAGAAATACCAGGTACGCACCCGCGTACAAGGCGAACAAAATCAATGTTGCCCACCACGCCCCGACGATGATTGGATAGAACACCCAATGAAAACTCCATTGCCACATATCGAACACCGCTACCCAAGCCACTTCCTTCTCCCTGTACATCTGTTCAAACTCACGCACAACGGCGAGAAGTGATACAACAGATGCAGATATGTACCAAATATGTCCGATTTTGTATATGTTAGTCTCGAACCCATCCACGGCTGAGGCTATGAGTATTGAAAGCCCGACAAGAACTATCCCCGCAAACATGTGAATCAGGTGGTTCTCCAATCTCGGTGCTTTCGTCACGGTGGGCATTGTCGCCCACTTTTCTGTTATCCAACTCACGCTACGCCCTTAATCTTTTCTTTTTGATTACTTGAATGACGAACAGCACCACGAGAACTATCACGTCAAGCACAAGCCCGATCCAAAACGTGCTCGGTTGACCCGTGCCTTTAGCCCAAAACCAAAAGGCAAGGGTGATTACGATTATCAATATCAGTCCGGCTATCCACATATTACTCGCTGCACCCTAATGGATGTTCTGGTATGTTGGGATAAATCCTTAACTCAAACCATGTTGCGTAGAGTTGCATTATTCCGTCGGCAAGCTCCGGTGTACTGTTGTATGTTAATATCAACGCCTCCCCATACCGCGTTTCTCGTGTTGCTGTTGTTCCACCATCGCCCCCCCATCGCCATCAGATAATATGAACATTTGTTTTCGGTATCGTCAAACAAAAGACGATATCCCCCCACACCCGTTCTCACCCACCTCGCATTGGTAAGCGTATTTACAAGTATATTCGGTATCGGAGCCGCAAGGTCTGTGAGTTCACTCCCCTCAGTCCAAACGGTTGGTGTTGTGCCCGTCGCATAAAATTCTACGTCGAGTTCGTTGCTCGATGCTCCCACGTTGGTGAAGTCGTCCGAGTTTACTGCCGTAATCGTGAATGCCGCATCCGTGTTGCCAGCATCAATCGTAATCACATCGTCAACGGTGTAGCCCTCCCCAGCATCAACTATCTCTACAACGGTCACAATGCCGTCAACGGCGGTAACTGAAACGGTAAGTCCCGTTCCGGTTCCGCCCGTGGTATTTACAGGACTTGCGGTTGTGTAGCCCGTCCCGCCATCGGTCAAGTTGATTGTTGCTGTTACTCCACCCACGTAGTCCGTAATCTTGTAAAGCGCGCCGATGGTTAGCTCTCCACTCGTCTGTGTGGAAGTCCCATCACCAGACTGGTATAACTGCGCTACATACTGTTTGTACGGGACTCCGCCGCCTGATGAAGTAAAACCTATCTGTCCGAACGCCGCCGATGCGAGAAGCATCAACACGCCAGCACTTTTCAGTACCTTGGTTGTGAATCGTTTCATCTTGATTTTCTCCTTTGTTTTGAATAACCATTCCCCGCCGAAAATACCTATCGTCAGCGGTAACACAATTATCAACGCCATAAAGCCTGTCAGAGTCATAGCACAATGAATAACGTGGCTACTGTAATTCCAATACCCATTTGCATCTTGAGCGTTCTTGCTCTCGTCGGGCTTTC
>CAADGV010000036.1 GCA_900696645.1 uncultured Chlorobiota bacterium
CCGATGCGTGTGATACACATGTTTCTCCGATAGATTGTGGTGGCTTGTTTCCGGTTACTCAGACTGTCCATCTTACCAAATAACCGCTCTTTTGTCCACCACCTACCGGAAAGGTTTCCTTATTTCATCAAGACCATCTTCTTTGTGGTTGCAAAATTGCCTGCCTGCATGCGGTACAGATACATGCCACTGGCAACTTTAGCGCCGGATGCGTTCGTGCCGTCCCACGTCACTTCACGATTTCCCGCACTGATGGTTTCATCCAGAACCGTCTTTACCAATGCGCCCGTCACGTCGAATACTTGCAACGTAACGCGCTCGTCTTTCGGCAACGAGAAGCGGATATTCGTGGTCGGGTTGAACGGATTCGGATAGTTCTGGTTCAACGCGAACTCTTCGGGCATGCCGGGCAGAGCTTTCACGTTGAGCGGCGTCCAGCCGAGGGCCTTGTAGAGCAGGCGTGCAGCATATTTCGTGTTGTGAACGCCGTAGCTTCTGTCATACTTCACGAAGTAGTAGTTCCATATTCCCTGAATGAGATCGGGACGGTTCTTCACTCTTAAGCTGTCTTTTCTCATCGTCACCGGTTCGCCTGTAAGCGAATCGAGCGGGAGGCGGGATTTCAATTCGAGGAGCAGACCCTGTATTTCAGTCTGTACGCCTTCTATCACGCCGTTTCGATCAAGATCATAGAACGCACGGATATCATTAAAATCGTCAATCTGGCCATGGCAGCTCTTGCATGCATCAACGGGCTTGTACACACCAGTACCATGAAGTGTATCCGTCATGCTGAAGGAGTGATTGGGCAGCTTGTTATTACTGCCATCGAGGCGGCTCTGGCGAGGTTGCATATGGCACCCGACACAACCCACGGCGGCATGCGTGTTTTGACCTGTAAATGAATTGTCGCCATATTGGTAACCATTGGAGCCGAGCAACATATCAAATTGCATATTGTAGTGCGGGTAGAACCGGTCGGACCATCCATAATACGGCGGGACGTTGGTGATGCGAACATTGACGCCATACCGTGAGACATGGCACGGAGCACAGATCATGCTTGGGTTGTTGTTGAACTGCTCAGGAATCCGATACCCGTTGCGCAGCGAATCGAACCGCGTGATGCGCAATTGATACTGATTGTTGTTGCCGTGCGGATCGTGGCATGCCTGGCAACTGATATGCGTTCCGGCATCCCGGCTGAGATTCCACCGTGCGGCCAAACCGATCGTATCCAGACTGGCAGGAGCATTGCGAGTGTAGTACAGGAAACCTGCTGCGGTATGGCACGGCTGACATGTTACACGGCCACCAACAGATGCGCCGCCATTCGGCAGCTGAAAATGCTTGGATTGTTCGAAGAAGGTTCCGAGGCTGTGTCGACGCGATCCGTCATGGCATTGATTGCACATGTCGCTCTTGATCGTGAGACCTGCCTTCTTGGGATCAGCCGTCAGCTTGTGGTCGGTCATCGGGCCGTGGCACGATTCACAACCGATGTTAGCCTGATTCTTTTGTCCCTGGCTCAGCATTGTCCATTTGCTGGTATCATTCTGATTGATCAAATAGTAGTTGCCGTAACGGGGCAACCCGATGTACCAGCTGGTATCCCATCCGGTTTGTTTAACCTGGTACCCGAAATTGTTGTTGTTTGCCGTGGCATCCCAGCCGGTTGTATGGCATTTGATGCACGCCGGGGCATATTGACCTTGACCTCGCGAAACATCCACATTGCCGGTAATACCACTCTTAAACAGCGTGGCGTGCTTTGAACTCTGCCACGAAGTCTTGATCGCGGCGGCCGAAGGATGACAGAAGCAACCGGCTTGAGCATCGGGTGTTACGCCGATGTAGGTACTGGCAAATACTGTGTCGCTTGCAGTTTGTGCTCCGACCGTTGCGCTGACAACGTACTCGCCGCCAACATCGGCTTTGAAGCTGTTGATGAATCTGCCTGCTGCGCTATCCAGCGTTGTAGTGGAGGCAGGCGGTTTCGACACAATCGTCCAGGTGGGGCTGCCAACAGCGCCCGAGCCTGCTGTGTCTACCCTGAAATAGACACGTGACTGTACACCGACAGCTCTCAAACCTGTGGAAATATTCCAGGCCGGGGAAGGCGCGCCCGGTACCGGGGCGGTCATGCTGTTCAGCGACCTTCCGATCGTCTTTACCTTGATGGTCTGCGCGGCAACGTCGGCCAACATTGCCACTCCCATGCTCAAAACGAGCACTGCCAGGCAAATGGTAACGAGTCGTTTCATAATGTGAGAATCCTTTCAGATGAATTAATTTAGTCTTAGTCCGCTGAATGCGGGATCGTCGGAAAGAACAAGTGAGGCGTTTTGCAACAGAATTACACTTATCATAGAGCCAATACTCGTGCCAACGCACAGGACAGAACACACGCTGACCGAAATATCCTCAAGGGGGGGGACTGTGCCCAATCATCCCGATCTGATAAATGTGACAAGATCGGTCATGTTTTGCGGGGAGAAACAGCCGAAAATGTGTGAATCGGCTTATTAGAATTAGGAACGTGTTTGCAGAATTGAGAAACGTTGAGAATCTACACACCCCGAAAACAGCGGAATCCGGCGCGTGTCTCCATCATATCACGTATCAAAGGATCTTTGGCTCTGCTTGGTGAGGGCATTTCACTTTTATCACACGCCATGAATCGCTATATTCAGAGGCTGTTCTTATCACTATCCCCCATAGCCTCGAGACACATGCGATTCCACTCCATCAGCAAGTATCTCCACTCCGCCGACATGCTGTTCATCGGGTTCAATCTCATCCTCTCGTGCATCAACATTGTGTTTGCCGACCGGATACCGTATTGGTGGGTGATTGTGCTGAGCAATTTCGCCGGTTCCACTATTATCTGCATCATCGCCTATGCGCGCCATACCATTGGCTGGAAACCGCTTCGGCTGCTGCATGACTGGTACGTGCCTGTTGCCACGTTCTTTTCATACAAAGCCCTGTATTTCATGATCAAGCCGATTCATGGTGGTCGGGATTACGACGATGTTCTGATGGCAATCGACCGGTGGCTATTTGGCGTGAACCCGACGGAATGGATCATGCAGTTCGCTACACCGTGGCTTACCGAAATTCTCCAGATTGCGTACACGCTGTTCTACCTTCTTTTTCTGATTTTAGGCTACGAATTCTACCGCAGGCACAATCTTGATCTCTTTCACTACTTCATGTTTACCTGCGTGTACGGGTTCTTTCTCTCGTATCTCGGCTACTTCCTGCTGCCTGCGGTTGGCCCCCGGTTTACGCTGCACGATTTTGCCGCGCTCGATGCGGAACTTCCCGGCCTTCTCTTCACCGAATCATTCCGCTGGTTCGTGAATGCCGGCGGCTCAATCCCGACAGGAGTGCCGAACGAAATCGCCATCAAGCTCACGCAGCGTGATGTATTCCCGAGCGGTCATACGATGATGACAATTGTGCTGATGTATTTGAGCGGCAAGTACGGGGCAAAATCACGCTATTTCATGTATGTTGTGGGAACGCTGCTTATTATTGCGACAGTGTATCATCGGTACCATTATGTTATTGATTTGATAGCCGGGGCCGTATTTGCACTCTTCTGCATCACCACATCTTCAAGACTCTACATCTTCCTGAAGCGCAAGTACCGGACAATGGAAAGCAGGTTTCCGGAAAGCTTGATCAAATAGGCGAGATCACGCTTGGCAGTCAGGGGGATTGCAAGAATGAACGTTTCTTCATCTTGGGCGCGTTGCTTCTTTTCGGCTGATTGCTTATTTTATTCACCCGTTTATCCACCAGAATCGTATTCTTTAAGACAGGAATCCAGATGTACGCAGTCGTTGATATTGCCGGAAAACAGTTCAAAGTCGCCCAAAATGACAAGCTTCATGTTCCCACATTGAAAGCAGACAAAGGCGCAAGCATTACGTTCGACAAGGTGTTGTTGCTTGCAGGCGACAAGGAAGTGAGTATCGGAAATCCGACAGTGTCCGGCGCAAGCGTTGAAGCGACGGTCCTCGACCACATGAAGGATGACAAAGTTGTTGTGTTCAAGAAGAAAAAACGCAAGGGATACCGTGTGAAGCGCGGGCATCGGCAGGCGTACACGCAGGTTCAGATTACAAAAATCGGGAAATAGTCATGGCACATAAAAAAGGTCTCGGCAGTACCCGCAACGGACGCGACAGCAACGCGCAGCGTCTCGGTGTGAAACGATTCGGTGGCGAGATGGTGACCGCCGGAAGCATCATCGTGCGGCAGCGCGGAACGGCATTCCGTCCCGGCGCAAATGTCGGCATCGGCAGCGACGACACGTTGTACGCCCTCTCCGACGGCGTTGTGAATTTCAAGAAGTTCAGCAAAGCGAAGAAGGTCGTCAGCATTCTTCCAAAGGTTGCAGCCTGAGTTGTTGATGTGAATCCCGCCCCGAAAGGCGGGATTGTTTTTTCACGCCCTCCGTTCTTTCCAATCCTAAATTTCTTTCTCATTTAGTTCACTACGTAGAACAAACAATGGAGATACTACCATGAAAATAACAGTTATCGGTGCCGGTAACGTTGGCGCAACGTGCGCACAGCGTCTTGTTGACAAGGAATTGGCAAACGAAGTCGTGTTGGTGGATGTGATTGAAGGCGTTCCCCAAGGCAAGGGTCTCGACATGTTCGAGGCAACGCCTGTTGAAAAAACGGATGTCAAAGTAGTTGGAACAAACGGCTACGACGAAACAGCCAACTCGGACATCATTATTCTCACTGCCGGTATTGCCCGAAAGCCGGGCATGAGCCGCGACGACCTGATGAACACGAACAGCGCAATCGTAAAAAGCTGTACCGAGCAGGCTGTCGCGAAGTCGCCCAAGTCCATCATCATCGTCGTCTCCAATCCGCTTGACGTGATGACCTACGTGGCCTGGAAGGTGAGCGGTTTTGAAAAACATCGCGTTATGGGCATGGCGGGCGTACTCGATGCGGCTCGCTTCCGCAGCTTCATTGCCATGGAGTTGAATGTTTCGGTGGAAGATGTGAATGCCTTTGTGCTCGGTGGACACGGTGATTCGATGGTTCCGCTCCCGCGCTACTCAACGGTTGCCGGTATTCCGATTACTGAACTGATGAACAAAGAAACGCTCGACCGGCTCGTGACACGCACGCGCAACGGCGGAATCGAGATCGTCAACTTCCTGAAGACCGGAAGCGCGTACTATGCCCCGTCCTCATCGGCTGTGTTGATGGCGGAATCGATTGTGAAGAACAAGAAGAGAATTCTTCCTTGCGCCGTCTATCTGCAAGGCGAGTACGGCATAAACGATAACTTTGTCGGTGTGCCGGTGAAGTTAGGCAGCAAGGGAATCGAAGAGATCATTCAGATAAAGCTGACGGCGGATGAGCAGGCAGCTCTCAACAAATCCGCGGAAGAAGTCAAAGCACAAATTGCAAAACTGAAGCTATAGAATTTTCTTTCTTATCGATAGGCGGGGTTTTGGCCGTAAAACAAGGCTGAAACCCCGTTTCTTTTTCATTATATTTTACAAAGAAAAGTACTTCTAACAACAGGACTAAGGACTCAGTTGCGGCGTTTCGTTTTTATCGTTCTTCTCCTAATCGGCGTTCTCTCATGCCGCGAAGAGTTGCCGGTAAACGGCGGTGGCACTTCTCCATTTCTCTTCCGGCTCAGTCCCGGCACATGGTACAGTTTCGATAACTGGAAGCTGGACAGTTTCGGGCAACGCATAGCAAGCTCGTATTTCAGAAACTCGTGGACGGTTGCCGATACGGGGAGAGTTGTGAACGGCAGGATGACGGTCACGGTTGTTATCGACAGCACGTTCGACACGACGGGCGTATTTGTACGAAGCGATTCACTGTTATACTCCACCGATCCGAGCGGCGATGTGTACCAATGGGGTTTCCTCTCTTCACTTATCGCGGAGCGCGAAACGCTTTTGCTTGCGCCGCAGTGGGATAGAATTGCGGCGTTTTCCCAACCTACCGGCAGTTCGTGGGTAATAGCAACGATTGACACAAGCATCGGCGGACGGGCGAACGAAACCGTGTTGGGAAGGATTGGAACATCGAGCGTATACGTCGGGCCAATCCTGATAAACGGTGAAGAAGGGACGATTCTTTCCTACAGAATAGAAATCACGAAGCCGCGAATGTACTATTCATTTTGGATTACCGAAACACCCCCCTCCATTGCGCGGGCACTGGACGATTCCGATGCGTTGCGCAACGCCGAGCTGAGGGAGTTGAAAGTGATTCTCACCGGACGTTAACCATATCCCCACCGATGCATGGGCCAACACATGCGGCTCTTCAAATACATCCCCCCGACTTTTGATCCCTGATCAGAACGTAGTGCCAATACTCAATCCGCCCGAAAACCGGAACTGCTGCCTCGCAGGATCGAAAAACGGCGTTGCAGAAATCCGAATAGTTACTCCGCCGTCACAAGGCTGAAGTCTGAAGCCAACTGTTGAAGAAAAGAGTAGCGACTTCTCTTTCCCGAAGGAGGCATCGCTTTTCCAAAGCGGAAGAAAAACGAGACCTGCACCCAGTTCAAGCTTGTACTTCTCGCCAAAGTAGAAGTTTGCCATCAAAGGGATGCTTGTTCCTACTCCGTACAGAGCCCCGAATCCCAAACGCATGGCAAAGTTGTTTGTCAGGAGTTTTTCGTAGTTGATCGAGAGGGACACACCGTTCCCGCCAAGTTCAACGAAAATCGTATTGGAGGCCGGGTCGGGACACGAATTGCCATTCGCACCAGCGCTTGCACCGATACTGAACAGAAGTAGGATGATTACCAGTGTTTTCATGTGGGTTGATTACCAGTTCCAGAATGAAAATGATGATGAGGATGTGACAACCGAATGTCACTATTTCGCAGAACTGTTTTGCGTTGCGAGCAAAGGCGGGGTGTGGTTGTATTCCTCCCCCATTGTGCCGCCGGAGTCCTGTCCTGAAGTCGAACGCTTCACTCCGGCAAACGAGGCAGAAGACACGTGCAAAGCGTTACGATTAAATATACACTCGCTTGCGAAAAAGTGTAAACCTCGCAGTAAGAAGGCGGTTTTATTCGAGTGCTTTCACCGTCTCCTTGAACACCAGTCCGTGTTCCGTGAGTTCCTTCAGCACCGGCTCATACACGGCGGGGTGTGTCGGGATATGGCAACCGGTGAGCGGCAGGCGGTCGGTGAGCACAAGTTTCGTGGCAATGGCCGCCGGCAACCCGACGGTTTTGGAAATGGCTGTATGTCCGCCCGGCTCGCCATACTCGATGAATGTGGAGGTAATTTGTTCCTTCCGGTTGTTCTCCTTCGGGTAGTAGCATTCGATTTCGTGCACAAGCACAACCATATCCTGCGCGCCGTCGGGCATGCGGAGTTTCTGCTTCATGAGATGAATCATCACCTCTGCAACCGTCTGCGCGTCAACGCCGATTTTTTCTTTCGAGAAGAGTCCGAGCCATTTCAGGTTGTCCATGATCTTTCCCGTCGGACTGATACCGAGATAGTTTGCCACTTGCTGCTCGAGCTTTTTGGGTCCCTGGCTTTGCGGCAGAGCCATTTCCGTAAGCTCACGGTAGGTCATGTTCTTCAAGTTCGGAATACGTAGAGCTTCGTTGGCAAGGCCGAGATAGACGATCTGCTGCCAGGTCTCGCTCCAACCCGGATAGCGCAGTGTGCCGCGGATGATTGTGTGATCCATGGTCAGGCCGAGAACGGATTCGTACGCAAGCGAGTCGCGGTTCGGATATGCTTCAAGCGTGCCGACGCCTTCAACTTCGACCGTCCACGTTCGCTGGAACAATTGATGAAACGGCAGGAGATTTATCCTTCCATCCTCTTTGTACAATGCGCCATCCTCTCCTGCCATTAGCACGTTGCGCGGGTTCCAGGTAATGCCGTAGTTAAGCGGATTGGGGGCCGCCTTCGGCGCGGGGAGGCCGCCGCCGTACGAGCGGAAGCTGGTAACCACCCCTCCCTGATTTCTGATTCGCTGAATCAACGACATCCCTTCCATGTGATCAATGCCGGGATCGAGCCCCATTTCATTAAGGATGAGAATGTTTTTACGATGGGCTTCGGTTTCGAGCTTTCTCACCATCGGGTCTTCGTACGAGGCGGTGATCATGTGCGAGCTGTTCTTCAGGCACTCCAGCGCGACAAGATGCTGGTAGGGCCGCGGCAGCATGTTCACAACGATTTTCGCCTTCTTGAGAAGGGCTACCCTCGTCGGTTCGTCGTTCACGTCGAACTGCAATGCTTGCCCCCGCGGATGACCCGCCACCCGTTGAACCGCAAGGTCGGCGTTGTGATCTCCCACCGTTACGAACCAGTTGTTCGTTTCCGCGTGTTGCAGCAAGTAGGATATCAGATACGATGTACTTTGTCCAGCACCAAGGACGAGAATGTGTTTCATTGTTTTCTCCAATTACCGGTCAGTTATTTCGGGAGATGTTTCTTGAGATATGTGAAACAAGGCGTGAGATGTCCGTGATGTGTAATCAATGCATCCCGGAACTCGCTCGGTATGTTCAACGTGTTCCAATTCTTCGAGTAGCTTGCCGCGGCGAGTTTCGGAACAAAAGGCAGCAATCCCGTACCGAATGCTTCCGATGCTTCTCGCGGCAACTCGGTCGGCAGCATGTCAACTGCAAGTACCACCGGGCCTCTCCCTCTCCATCCATCAATGGTCTTTCCGGTCCTTGCCTCGAACACGTACAGAGGATTTCTGGAATCCGTCGTCTTGACCGTCAACTCAATCGAGCCTTCAACGTCGCAGGTAATATCACCGATTACCCGCAAGCGTGGCCGCCGCTCTATCGCAAAGAGCGTCTTGATATAGCGCTTTGAGAGAAGGCTGGGAAACTGCGGCTCCCAGTAAATGCCGTTTACGATAATGCTGAGGAACGGAACGTAACGCTCAAACCGGTTGACGTACCGGTAGGGATAGCGCGTAAATTCCTTCACGTTAAATTTCTTTCCCCGCACAAGATGCTGGAACATATCCGGCTTCTGGAATTTCACTTTGTACAGCACACGATTCGAGAACTTGCGCCCCTGCATGAACGCGGGCAAATCCTGCGGCTCCATTTCTTCATAGGGGAGAAGATCAAACACATTCTGCGCAGCCGTCGAAACTCTGCCGTATCCGGTAAACCCGACAACAAACGGAACCAACTCGCGGGGCAAACCGTTGCGGGCAATGCGTCTTCCAGCCTTGTGAATTGCCGCTGATGCTTCTTCAAGACTTTCGTACTTGTTTGCATACTTGATGCCGGAGAACGGCGTTCTGATCCCCTCAGAGCTGAGTCTGCGGCCGAGCGCCCACAGCGTGTCGATCATTCCGGCGTAGCCGGCATAATCGCCGAAGAAGACAATGCGTTTGCCTTCATTATCTTTCACTAACTCGTAATCGAACAGCGAGATGTTCCGGTCGAGAATGGTTTGCAGCATATCCATATTGTACTCCTGCCCTTTGATGGTGTGGGAGAAGAAACAATAGGCCTTGTGTTCAAGAAGATAGTCGGACGTAACCTCCTTCACGCCGAAGATGATGTTTGCGGACGAGAGGTCGTCAGTAATCTCGGCGCCCGCCCGTCTGTACTCGGCATCGGGGAAGACGCGTTGCGGCCAGGGTTCGACCAGCACTCTGATGCCGTGTTTGCGTACAAGCGCCCGTACGTGTGTCGGTGAAAGCGGAGCGCGCCGCTGTGTCTTGTCCTTCGTCTCGCGCCGGATGCCAATGCATTTCAACATGATGAGTTCTCCGTAATGGGTGAGGCGGGGAACAAATTGGTATACTTTAGACTATGGATTACACGGGGGAAAGTCAAGGAAAAGTGGAGAGCGGAGTCGAAAGTCCAAGCCCCGCATGTGCGGGGCTTGGACAGCACTTCATCAGTTGATACGTTATCCCTTCTTTAAGTACACATTCCCGTTAATCGTCTTGATCTTCACTTTGTGCTTGCCGCCGCCGATGGTTCCTGTCCCGTAAATGTATTTCCGCGGCGAGCCGTTGCGGTGTTCCCATTCCTTTGTCTCTTCTTTCTTCAGATCAAAATCACTGATGATGTTGTAGTCGCCTTCTTTGCCGCGCGTGTACGCAAGCGTGATATCGACATCCATCGAAAGCGAGGCGGGAACGGTCAGCGTTACATCACCCGACATTGACTCGATTTCAACGTCACGGTCGCCTTTTGTCGCGTCGCCGACCATTGTCACGCTGACATCTCCTCCCATTGTCGTTGCGGAGATGCGGCCATCAACGGCATCAATTTCGATATTTCCGCCCATCGTCTTTGCGCGGGCGTACTTGTTGGCTTTCCTGATATGAATATTCCCGCCCATCGTGTGAACGTCCGTTCCTTCGGGGGCGTCGTCGACATTGATTTCACCCCCCATTGTTCTGATATGCACTTCATTCTTGATTCCTTCACCCGACCTGCCTGTCACATTCCGCTGAATCACCTTGCCTCCCATCGAACTTGCTTTGACCGTTCCCGTCACGTCCTCAACAAGTACTTCGCCACCCATCGTCTTCACTTTACCGTCCACGTCGGAGTTTGTGAGGCGAACCTTTCCTCCCATTGTGGTGAGGTCGAGATCACCTTGCAGTTTCGTGAGCGTAAGCGCGCCGCCCATGGTCTTGCCCTCGATCGTTCCCTGGACATTCTCAATCGTATAGCTGCCGCCCATCGATTGCAGGTCAAGATTGAATTTCGTTGGCACATTGATCTCGAAATCAACATTCGTGTTGTAATTCCTTCTTCTTCCTTCATAATACGATGAGATGCGAACCCCTCCTCCTTCTTCCACCACCTCTACTACACAGTTTTCAGCATCTCTGCCTTTTATCGTGCCGCTTACCTTGACGACATTCTTCTCCCAACCGGTGATCTTCAACGAGCCGCCCGTTTTGAGATCGACTTCCAGCTTCTTTCCGGGCGAGACGGTAAATTCTTTCTCGATGGTGTCGGGTTGAGACGCCAATCCCAATAAGAGGAGAGCAAGAAAAGGGACAAAGACTTTGAGGCTTATCATGGTGTGACTCCTTCTAATGAATATATGTTCAAACTCGAAATCCGTATTTCGACAATCATGGATTTGCCCAGAAACTCAACTTGATCAAAAAGATATTATCCGGTTGCGAGCGGAAGAGATGCGACACATCGCGACCGAACCGGAAGTTGCCGGGATCTGAGTCATCGGTTCGTTGCTGTGTCCAGACAAAGTAAATGGTCGAGCCGGGCATGTATTCCCATCGCAACACCGCGCTGCCGCGCAGCGACTTGAAATTGAAATCGGGATTGGAAACCGTGAACGCTTGCGAAGGGCCGGCGCCATCGGGATCGACAACATACTCATCATCCTGTTTGGAAATTGTTGACGAGCCAACTCCGTATGTGCTGAATTCATACGATTTCGGACGGGCGAGTTCTTTCAGATTTTTGTACTCGCCGACGGAAATCAGCGGTTGGACGTACATCTGCAGGCTCAGGTGCGGCGTGAAGGTCCAGTTCAAACGGATGCTTGCAACAACTTCACGCTGATTCAGTTCAGCGAAAATGTAGCGTCTTCCGAAGGTGTTTGTCGCTTCAACATCTGCAACACTTGTCACCCATTGAGCAGCGGTGTTGTACAAACGGATCGAAGGATTGAAACTGACGGAAATGTTCGGCGCCGGTTTATACTCAATGCCGAGGTACAGACTTCTGCTTGTGTTGGATTCGTACTTGTAGTTGTTGGTGTTGCCTTCGAGTCTGAAGACCCAGTCTTTTCTGTCGTCGGTAGATACATAGCCACCCAATTCGTATCCGGGCGGGTTTACGGTAAGCGGGCCGCCGCGTGTCCGCCGGTTGCTCATCGTTTCCGGATTGTAGGCAAACCATGTTTGAATGCTGTAGTAGTTGGGGAATTGAATGTAGTTCCCGTTCCAGAATCCGCCCCAAATCTGATTTCCCTCAAAATCATAACTGCGGAAATGCGAAAAATTCATGGTGATGCGCCGGTACACGCTCGTCGGCTCCGTCCATTTGTAGCCGAGAACAAGATGCCCGTTGAGAATGTCATTCCGCCACATGAAACCGAGGTCGTTGCTGTTGAACCTCGGATCAATGAATCCGAACGCCGCGTTAACGTAGAAGTTCCCCTTTTGTTTGTTCAGCGCAACGCGCCCCGCATATCCCCGCAGCGATGTTGCAGAACTGTCGACACTTACGTGACTTGCGTCGGGACGCTGGAAGTAATGTGAGGCGCTTCGCTGTAACGCAATCATGCGGGACTGATTGCCTCGTACATGCGACATCCCTGTCCAGCCCGTAACCACCCAGACTTTGTCCTCGTCAAGGAACGTCCAGCCGTCGATGCCGAAGGTGAGAGAACTGCTGTTCAATTGATCCCTCATGCGGTTGTCGGAAAAACTCCGCGCTGCAATGCTTGAAATAAACCCGAGCCCCTGCCGTCCGCCGTCGAATTCCTTCTGCCCGCGGAAAATTCCGTAGTACGTCAATGGCTCAACTTCGTGGCTGAACCGGTGTCCTGCCGAATCGATATCTGCATACTCGCGCTTCGTCAACGCGTTGATGGAGCCGACGTTCCAACTGTCGCCCAACTTGCCCGTGAGTTTTGCCGCGCCGAGAATGTGTGTGCCCGAGGGAACGTCGGAGAAATCGATGTTCTCGGGAGTGGCGCCTTGCGGCGTTCGACCGACGCGCCGGCTGTAGAAGAAGCCCGGATTTCCCCAGTTGAATCCCCAGTTGTTGTTCGAGCCGCCGTATCCGAACTCGAAGATCGTCGAGCCTTCAATGAAGAACGGGCGTTTCTCATTAAAGAACGTCTCCACGTCGCTCAGGTTCACCACAGCAGGATCTACTTCCACTTGACCAAAATCGGGATTCACCGTTGCATCAACCGTCAGGTTGCTTCCGATGCCGAACTTGATATCGGCGCCCACACCGGGCGTGTAGCGCGAGCCGTTGTTAAACGGATCGTTGTGTGCACGGCGCGTGTACTCCGCTTTCGTGCTGACGTAGGGGAGAATCTCCAAGCGACGCGGCGGCTCGATATTTTCAAGCCCCACCAAATCGGCAAAGCGCGACACAAACCCGCTACCGTTCTTGGGCGTATAGACCAGGTACGCCTTTTCGTTCTTGCGGGATATTTCACGGATAAAATTGACACCCCACACTTGTCGTTCGCCGGCTCGAAAACGAAGTTGCGAAAACGGTATGCGCATTTCCAGCGACCATCCGTTATCATTGACTATTGTCTTTCCTTCCCACACGCCGTCCCACGTATCATCATCCCAATCATCGTTGTACAGAACGCCATCGTACAGCGTTCCGGCGGCGTTGAGTCCGAAATACACGCCGCTTCTGCGATCATAGTATGGGTCGAGATAGATGCCGAAGTCGTCGGAGCTGACATTCACGTCGCGCCGGGTCAACCGGGCTACTATGGAATCGGGGGCGCTGTCATACAACCGTGCGGCGACGTACAGCGCCGCATCATCGTACACTATATAGATTTCAGTCCGCTCCGTTGACGGCTTCCCTTCATCGGGCTCGCGTTGGTGGAGTGATGTCACTGCCGGCTGCAGTTGCTGCCACACAGGCTCCGAGAGAATACCGTCGATCGTAATGGCGTCCGCAGTTCTGACAGCTTGAACCGTCTTCTGAGTATTTGCAGGAACGTTCTCGTTGGCTCTTGCGTGCGTGAGCATCGCAAGACAGGCAATGGCACAGAAAGCGGAACGCATGATCAATCTCCTGCTATATCTGTAGGATTGTTTCGGATTGTGTGTATGATTAGATGACGTGAGCATCGCGACGGTTGACAGTTATTTCTTGAGTTTGCGGATTTCAATATCCGAGTTTACAGTTTCGAGAGAAATCGTTTCGCCGCCGCCGTTCAGCACATACGTTGCCTCAATCTCACGATCATCTTCGCTGCGGAGAGAAGATTCTTCTTTGAAATCGGAGCGGATGGTGTAGATGTCTTTCTTCGAACGCCACCCGCCTCGAATACGAATCCGGGCCGTGATTGTTGCTTTTACGTTTTCCGGAACGAGCAGAGTAATCGTGCCGGAAGCGGAAACGAGCCTGCTTTTCCCTTTGCCGCTCGGGACCAATTCGGCGCGAATATCGCCGCCGGAGGTTTTTGCATCGACAGACCCGGCAATATTTATCAGCTTAATGTTCCCGCCGCTTGTTGTGGCTTTGATGTTGCCAATACCTCCGCTCAGTTCAACATCGCCGCCGGAGGTTGAGAGCGTTACGTGTCCGCTGACTTTTCCGACTATTACATTGCCTCCTGCGGTGGATGCGCTGGCATCGCCACTTACATCACCGACAATGATATCTCCGCCTGCTGTCCGCGCCCGCATTGACTTGCCGACGTTGCCGATGCGGATATCTCCGCCTGCCGTTCGGACATCCACTTCATCCGACGACGAGGCAACCTCAATGTCACCGCCGGACGTACTGATTGAACTCTTGCCCGTAATCTTGCCCGTCCGAACATCGCCGCCCGATGTCCGCAAATCAATGGTTCCGTCAACATCATCCGTTCTGATGTTGCCTGCCGACGTTTCGCAGGAAATGGAGCCGTTGATTCTTCCTCTGACGGAAATATCGCCCAGCGACGTTTTGATGTTGAGATTGAATTGGGAGGGAACGGTAATCGTAAACGTTCCGCCATCCGACCAGCCCCCGCGGTCAGTGATGCGAATCGTGTTCCCTTGCTGCGTCATGCGAACGTCGCTATCGTCATCGTCGTAGCCGTTGACGTTCACCGTCACTTCGTTCTTCTCCCACGTCGAGATCCGGATGTCGCCGCCATCGACCGATACGTCGAGCATGCCGCCTTTGGTCACAGTGAACGATTGCGTTCCCTTCTGTCGTTGAGCGACGGAAGAAGAGAACAACGCGATAGTAGTAGCCAACAGAAGAAATGCCGTTGTGAAATGTTTCATTGCTGTTTAACCTCCTCAAGAACTGCTTGTGCGCGAATGCGAACGTAGCTGTTTTCGTCTGATTGCATTCGTTGTTTGAGTACATTCAGTAGCTCGGCATCGGGACTCTGCATGCGTGCGGAGTCGAGAGCGTTGATCGCGGCGATACGCATTGCCGGATTGGCATCCTGCATCAACACATGCAGATATGTTTGCTTGATTTCCTCGTCGAACGGAAAGCTCCCCAGGGTTTTCAGCGCCTCCCGGCGAACCGCCGGATTGTTGTCGGTACGGGCGGCGAGAATCAGTGCTGCTTTCACTTCACGATCGGGCTGCTTCAAATGTTCGGTTTGTGTTGAGAGGGCGTTGACGGAACGGAGCCGAATGCCCGGATTCTGATCATTGACCAAGGCGTGAGCGAGTACCTTCTGCACTCGTTCGTCGTTGATGCTTCCTTTGACATGAACGGGGGAGGTCGCATCGAATGTGAACTCGATCATTCCGTCCTGCGCATCAGAATCAAGAAACCGGATGTTGGAAATACGCGGCTCACCTTCGAGCGCAGACGAGAAATGCCGGTCTGTAACTTGCGGAGTTTCCTGCACGGAAGGAAGGAACATCCGCCCGACGAGAATACCTGCCGCAAGCATCGTCATTCCGCCCAGGGCTATCTTGTAGTCCGGCAAAACGTAGTCTGATGCAAAATCTGCCAGTCGATCCCACAGCGACGGGCGTGTTCGCTCAGCCCGTATCGCTGCACGCAGATTCTGCCGCGCCTCGTTCAACAGCGCATCATCAGGGGCGAACGAGCCGGCTCGGGCGAGAGAGGCGTGCAGCTTCTGCCATTCTTCCAACTCAATCTGGCATTCGCGGCATTGCTGAAGATGCATGTCGAGACGGGATTTCTCTTCAGAATTGAGTTCTTCGTACAGCGAAAGCAGAAGCCCTTCCCTGTATTGCTGATGGTTCATTGTTGTTCTCCTTCCATCGTCACGTTAATCATACACAACACGCAGTCTCTTGCGCAACTGTTGCGTTGCGAGAAACAAATACCGCTTCACCGTTCCTTCCGTACACTTCATCATGTCCGCAATCTCACGCAGTTTGTACCCGTCGAAATGTTTCAGCGTGAATACGAGTCGCTGTTTTGCCGAAAGTGATTCCAGCGCGTGCTGCACATGCCCTCTGATTTCCGAATCCACCGAGTGTTGATCTGTCGGCTCGTCGTTACTGTGCAGTTCCGCGCCATGTGTCTCCGATTCGCTGTCGTCGTCTCCGTCGATCGGCACGTGAACAAAATTCTTCTTGCGCGAGCGATGTGTCAGGCATACATTCACCGTTATTCTGTGCAGCCACGTGGGAAATTCACTCTTCATTTCGAAATGCTTCAAGCCGCGATATACTCTGATGAACACTTCCTGATAGATATCCTTTGCGTCTTCTGAACTTGTCACGTACCGGGCGGCAATGGCCAACACTTGCTTGTCGTGCTTGTGTACAAGCTGTTCGAATGCTGTTATGCTGCCTGATTTGGCTTGCAGAACAAGTTCCTCGTCTTCGGCATTGATCATGCGGGAATGCATTTCCGTGTACAGGTAATTAGACTTGTTGATGGCAAAATGGTTGTAGCGATTGAGTATTTAAGGGAGAGAACGGGGAATCTAACCTCTAAAACGCCCGAAAAAGGGGAAAGTTGCGTTTCGTCGGGTTTTCATGGCGGAGAACCTGAAATCCAGTACAGAAAGCAGAACACAGATAGACACAAATGCAACAGATCGTCGCAGATTGAGAGGTACGATCTCTATGTGCCCTCGACTCACCTGCACTTGGTCATCACCATCCGGGTGAAATCGAAGTACAAACGATGGACTTTCACCCATATCCACCATTACGCTCTTCTTCTTTATGTCTGTGAGAATCTGTAGTTTCTGTGTCGTCCCTGCCTGCAGCAGGCAGGAGTGTTCTATCCCAATGTCGGAATTAAAGGAGGAGCCTCTTTTTGAAACTCACAATACGTTTGGTTAGATTGATGCGTCCGGCAATCGCTTCCAAACAAAACTCATCGCATGACGACAACCTATCCACCCAAACTGAAGAAAGGCGACCTCATCGGGATTATTTCCCCGTCAAGTCCTATCGCTGATCCGTCTCGAATTGAGAGGGGTGTCAGATACCTCGAATCGCTCGGCTATCGGGCTCTTGTGGGTGAGAATGTCGGGAAGACAAACGGCTATCTTGCCGGAACCGACGAGCAACGGGTAGCCGATTTGCATGCGATGTTCTACGATTCGCGGGTCAAAGCAATCATCTGTGTTCGGGGAGGGTACGGCACGCCGCGGCTTCTTTCTCTCTTCAACTACAGACTTGCAGCCCGTAATCCGAAGATTCTCGTTGGTTTCAGTGATGTGACTGCCCTGCAGCTTGCGCTCTGGAAGAAATGCCGTCTCATCACGTTTCACGGCCCGATGGCCGGCGTTGAGATGGCGAATCAAATCGATCCTTTCACTGAAGAACTCTTCTGGCGCGTTCTCACATCTTCAAAAAAAATCGGGGCGATTCCCTTCCCCTCCGAACCTGCACCGGAATCCCTCGTTCAGGGCAAAACAATCGGACGCTTGCTCGGAGGTAACCTCTCTCTCGTCGCTTCGCTGATGGGGACGAAATACCAACCCGATTTCACAAACTCGATTCTCTTTCTTGAGGAAATTGCCGAGGAGCCGTACCGGATCGACCGTATGTTGACACAATTGAGGAACGGATCTGTATTCAGCAAGGCGAGCGGAATGCTGTTTGGACAATTTACGGACTGCAAGCCGCTTGACGGGACGAAGCCATCTCTCTCCACGCCACAAGTTCTCGAGGAGGCTGCCCTGAAATTCGGCAAACCGGTTCTTGCCAACCTTCCGTTCGGACATGTGCCGAAGAAACTGACGCTGCCGTCGGGGTTGAGGGTGAAGATGAATGCAACAACGAATACCCTCCACTTCCTTGAAGCCGCAGTCCGCTGATAGTTAAAAAGGCTGAAAAATCCCCTATTTTGTTGGGCTTTTGTTGATTCTCGTTCAGAATAGCATTACCTTTTCGATGAATTTTGCATCGGGAGTCGTTGATTCGTCCACTGAACATTGCAGTTTTTGGATCGGGCCGGGGTTCAAACTTTCAGGCTGTACTTTCCGCAATTCAGCAGGGCAGAATTCCCAACGCGGATGTTCGCGTTGTCGTCAGCAATAATTCGTCTGCGGGAATTCTCGCGATAGCGCGTGCCAACGGTATTCCGGCCGAACATATCAGTGAAAAGAAATTTCCGACGCCGGAAGCATTCACAGAACATCTTCTCGCAACACTCCGTTTGTATGATGTGAACTTCATTCTGCTGGCCGGATACATGAAGCGGGTTCCGGTTCGCATCATCAGCGAATACAGGAATCGCATCATCAACATCCATCCGGCGTTGCTGCCGAAGTTCGGTGGACAAGGGATGTACGGGATGCGAGTACACGAAGCTGTCGTTGCTGCCCGTGAACACTTCTCCGGCGCAACAGTTCACATCGTTGATGAGGAGTACGATAGAGGGAAGATTATTGTGCAGAAGAAAGTCGCTGTTGCGCCCGATGACACCGCCGAATCACTTGCCGCAAAAGTGCTGGCGATTGAACATGAACTCTATCCCGAGGCCGTGAGAATGTTTGCCGTCGGGGGGGTTCTTCTTGACGAAGTTGTCGAATAGAAAACAAATGAGGAGAGGACTTGCCGCATATTCACCGCGCGCTCATCAGTGTTTCCGATAAACGCGGTCTCACCGAATTTGCCAAAGCGCTCAGCGCCATGAATGTCGAGATTATCTCGACAGGGGGAACCTCCAACGTCTTGAAAGCTGCCGGTATCCCTTTTCGTTCTGTGTCCGACGTTACCGGATTTCCCGAAATACTCGACGGACGAGTCAAGACGCTGCACCCGAAAATTCATGCCGGACTGCTCGCCGTTTCGGACAATGAGGAGCATATCCGGCAGTTGGAACAGCTCGGCATTGAGCCGATAGATCTTGTGGTTGTGAATTTGTATCCCTTCGAGCAGACCGTGTCGAAAGCGGGCGTGACATTGGAAGAGGCGATTGAACAGATTGACATCGGCGGGCCGACGATGTTGCGTGCAGCGGCGAAGAACTTCAAACACAAAGCCGTTGTCGTCAATCCCGACCGGTATGAAGCCCTGCTTGCCGAAATGAAAGCGCAGCATTGCGTGCTTTCCGAAACGACCTGCTTCGAGCTTGCGAAGGAAGTGTTTCGTCACACAACCGCGTATGACTCTGTTATATCGGAATATCTCGATGCGCAAGGCGGTAGTGAGAGTCTTTTTCCCGATGTTGTGCATTTTGCGATGCAGAAGGATCAGGATTTACGGTACGGCGAGAACCCTCATCAAAAGGCTGTGTTGTACGGTGGATTCAGCAGGATATTCGAGAAGCTGCACGGCAAGGAACTATCCTACAATAACATCGTTGATATTGCAGCAGCGGCACGGCTTGTTGCCGAGTTTGACGAACCGACTGTCGCCATCATTAAACATACTAATCCGTGCGGAGTTGGCTCAGCCTTAACGGTGGCGGAAGCGTATGCGCGGGCGTTTGCAACGGACACGAAATCCGCGTTCGGCGGCATAGTGGCAGTTAACACTCCGGTTGATAAGGCCGCGGCCGAGTTGATCAACGAAGTGTTCACAGAAGTAATTGTCGCACCGCAGTTTGAGACGGGCGTTGTAGAATTCTTGAAGAAGAAAAAAGACCGGCGTCTCATCAAGAACAACGGCGATGCTGGTTCCTTCGGAATGACGGACATAAAGAGTGTTCCGGGCGGATTGCTTCTCCAGAATGCCGACGCAAAGCAAGTACAGCAAGGCAGTCTCAAGATTGTCACAAAACGCAAACCGACACAGGAAGAACTTGCCGCTATGATGTTTGCCTGGCGCGTTGCGAAACATGTGAAGTCCAACGCGATCGTGTACGCCCTTGCCGACCGAACAATCGGAATCGGGGCGGGACAAATGTCGCGGGTGGATTCGGCACGGCTCGCGGCATGGAAGGCCGCCGAAATGGGGTTGAGCGTACGCGGCACGGCAGTAGCATCCGATGCCTTCTTTCCGTTTGCGGACGGGTTGCTCGAAGCCGTTCATGCCGGCTCGACTTGCGTGATTCAGCCCGGTGGTTCAGTTCGCGACAACGAAGTAATTGCTGCAGCCGACCAGCATGATATTGCAATGGCATTCACCGGCATCAGACATTTCAAGCATTGAGTAGATAAAGGGACAACAAACGCCTATGGGCTTACTTGCATTCTTTTCGGCAGACCTTGCCATTGACCTCGGCACTGCAAACACGCTGATCTATCAAAGAGGGAAGGGGGTCGTTCTCAACGAGCCTTCCATCGTTGCGTTCGATCGCAACACAAAGAAGATCGTTGCCATCGGCAAGGAGGCCCAAGAGATGCTGGGGCGAACGCACCGTGATATCCGCACAATTCGTCCGATGAAAGATGGCGTGATTGCCGATTTTGAGATTGCGGAAGGGATGCTTCGCGAGTTCATCAAAAAAATCAACGCCAACTGGATGCCGAGCCGCCGCATCGTGATCTGCGTGCCGAGCGGCGTGACGGAAGTGGAGAAACGCGCCGTGCGCGATTCGGCGGAACATGCCGGAGCAAAGGAAGTCCACCTCATCGCCGAGCCGATGGCCGCGGCAATCGGAGTCGGGCTGGATGTCGAAGCACCCGTTGGCAACATGATCGTTGATATTGGTGGCGGCACGACGGAGATTGCCGTCATCGCCCTCTCGGGGATTGTGAACGAAGAATCCATCCGCGTTGCGGGGGATGAGATGAATAATTCCATTGTCCAGTTTTTCAAGAAGAATCACAACATCCTTGTCGGCGAGCGGACCGCCGAGGCAATCAAATGTGAAGTCGGCTCGGCAATGCCGTTGCGGGAAGAGATTACGATTCGTGTCAAAGGCCGTGACCTTGTGAACGGCATCCCTAAAATTACCGAAGCAAGCTCGGTTGAAATTCGCGAGGCATTGGCGGAACCCGTACAGGCAATGGTGGATGCAATCAAAGGAACACTCGAACGCACGCCCCCCGAACTTGCGGCGGATATTCTCGACCGCGGCATTATGCTCAGCGGCGGCGGAGCGTTGCTGAAAGGCTTTGACGAGCGGCTGCGGCTGGAAACAAGTTTGCCTGTACATGTGTCTGAAGATCCGCTCAGCGCGGTTGTGCGCGGAACGGGCAAAGTTCTCGACAACCTGAGTCATTATTCCAAAGTGCTTATCAAGAGCAGGAGATATTGAGGCGGTTTCTTGACATACTTTCCCTCTTCAAGGAATATCTTGTTCTTGCCCTCTGTATTCTCATCTCCATTGCGCTGCTGTCGCTGAACGATACCCCGCAGATTCGAAACATCCGTGCCGTTGCCGTGGTTGCCGTGGGATTTGTGCAGGATGCGCTCGGCTTCATCCCCAACTACTTTTCTCTTCGAAACGAAAATGCGATTCTCCGTGAACGCAATGTGAGTCTCGCGTCGGAAGTGAGCTTGCTGCGTGACAGTAGATTGGAGAACATTCGCCTTCGCAAACTTCTCGAACTCAAGGAACGTTCGGAGCTTGCCTATGTTGCGGCAAACATCGTCGGCAAGAACCGGCAACCGATGCGTTCTTCCGTGACGATTGACGCCGGGGAGAACCAGGGAGTACGCTACAATATGCCTCTTGTAACGGACGCCGGACTTGCAGGCCGGATCGTTGCCACAGCGGGAGAGTATGCAATCGGCCAGTTGTTGCTGCACAAAGATTTTCGTGCGAGCGTTGTAATTGAACGCGAGCGGGTGGATTGTATCCTGGCCTGGGAGGGTGGCGACTACCTGTTACTCAAGAACGTGCCGCGTACCGCCGAAATCAGGATTGGAGATGTGATCGTTACATCGGGGCTGAGCACCATCTTTCCGCCGGGAATAAAGGTCGGAGTCATCGCCTCTGTCGAACTTCATCAGGGCGCATTGTTCAAGGATATTCGCGTTCTTCCGGCGGTCGATTTCTCCCGACTCGAGGAAGTCTTTGTTGTTCTCCATAAACCCGATTCAAACCGCATTGCCCTCGAACAGCGCGTGAAGTGATCACATGCGGCGTTATCTGTTTCTTTCCTTCATATCCTTTCTTCTGATTGTTTTCTCCACGACGGTCGTGAATTTCGTTGCGATCGGGAACGCTATTCCGGATCTGTTGCTGATGTGGATTGTGTACATTGCCATCACACAGGGGCAACTCACCGGCACGCTCTTCGGATTTTCCATCGGATTGTTTGTTGATGTGATAAGCGGGAACGACGGCATGTTGGGTCTTTCGGCGCTCTGTAAATCACTTGCAGGCTTTGTCGCCGGTTACTTCTACCATGAAAACAAAATCGAAATCACTCTCTCGTCTTCCAAGTTTCTCTTTGCCGTGGGGACGAGTGCCCTGCTGCATAATGCCCTCTATTTTGTTATCTTTCTACGCGGCAGCGATGTTGGTTGGTGGTCGGCGATCGTGGCGTACGGCATCCCATCCATGCTTTATACGACTGCGCTTGCAGTTGTTCCCATGTCATTGTTTCGAAGGAAATATCAATAAGCATCAATGCCTGTTCTGGAAGAAATACAGGTGTATCAGAAGCGGCGGGTGTTGTATGTCCTGTTCACGCTGCTGTTTGCCGTGCTTGTTGCGCGTCTCGTCCAGTTACAGTGGATTTATCGTGAAGAGTACGGGAAGCAAGCTTCGGAGAACAGCATCCGGTACATTCCGAAGGAGCCTATTCGCGGGTACATGTTCGACCGGCGGGGCCGCCTTGTTGTTGACAACAGGCCATCCTTTACCGTTACGGTGATGCCGTTCGAGTTTGATGCACGGAACATTCCCTCGCTTGCGCACATCCTCAACATGACGCCGGACGATCTGCGTGAGCGCATCAGGTCCGGCTCCAAGTATTCGCGCTTCGTTCCCGTGCGCGTAAAGCGCGACGTTGACAACAGAACTGTTGCTGCCCTCGAAGAGAATCGCGACCATCTGCCGGGCGTTGATTATCAAATCGAATCGATGAGAACGTACACGTCGAAGGCAAATGCTTCGCACATTCTCGGCTATACAAAGGAGGTGTCCGAGTCACAGCTCAAGACGCTCAAACCCGAACAATACGCGCAAGGGGATATTGTCGGTGCTTCGGGGTTGGAGGCCCGCTACGAATGGGCTATTCGCGGATTGAAAGGCGCCGACTACAGTATCGTGAATGCCCGCGGGCAGATTGTCGGCAAATTTGAAGATGGGCTCAAGGACAAGCCTGCGACCGACGGCAACGATCTACATCTTACCATTGATTTCGATTTGCAGGAACTCGCCGAATCGTTGTTCACCGACAAGCGTGGCGCGCTGGTTGCCATCGATCCCAACAACGGCGGTATTCTTGCATTTGTGAGCAAACCGGATTATGATCTCTCGCTCTTAAGCGGCGTTACGCCGAAGGAGTTCTGGCGCCAAATCAACAATGACCCGACCCGCCCGTTGTTCAACCGGGCAACGCTCACACGCTATCCTCCCGGATCCACGTTCAAAATGATTCTTGCAATTGCCGCTCTGGAAAAGGGGGTTATCGGTCCGGAAACGCGAATGCAATGCACCGGCGGATTTCAGTTCGGCAACAAGTTGTTCAAAGATCTTCACGTCCACGGCTCGGTCAATGTGATTGATGCAATCCATCAATCGTGCAATGTGTTCTTCTATAAACTGATGCTGCAAGTGGGGTTGGACGCGTGGTCGGAGTATGCAGCACAATTCGGGTTCGGCCAGCCGACGGCGTTGGACATTTCCGAGGAGAACGCGGGGTTGTTGCCAACAACCGCCTATATGAACAGACGCTACGGCGAAAAGGGATGGACGCGGGGATTCCTCGTCAGTCTCGGCATCGGACAAGGTGAGTTGGGAGTGACGCCCGCTCAAATGGCGTGCTATGCAATGGCGCTCGCAAACAAGGGGAAACTCTATCAACCGCATACAGTTACGCGCCTTTTTGACCGCGTGAATAATACAACACGAACATTGCAGGACACACTCAAACGGACAATCAACCTCTCCGAAAACACATGGTATTTGATTCGCGAAGGAATGCGCCGCGTAGTTGAGGAGCCGCGAGGAACGGCGGCAAGCGCCCGCGTGAAAAATGTTGTTTCTGCAGGAAAGACCGGAACGGCACAGAACCCTCATGGACAGGATCATGCCTGGTATGTCGGGTTTGCGCCGTATGATGAACCGAAAATTGCGATCGCTGTGATGGTTGAGAACGCCGGCTACGGCGGCTCCATTGCCGCACCGATTGCAGGGAAGTGCATCGAACACTACATTTACGGAAGATTGATTCGTCACGACGTGGTGAAGACGGCTGTTGCATCTGCCGACACAACCCGCAAGCGTTCCGCGCAGACGGAGCAATCAACCACCGGGCAACACATTCACGACAATTAGGAATGGCCTCGTACCTTTTTGAACGGATAGATGTTCGGACGCTGGTTGCCACCGTCGGACTTGTGGTTATCGGACTCATCTCGATCTACAGCGCAACATACGATGCGAAGATGTCCGAATTGTACATGCGTCAGTTGGTTTCGGCCGGCATCGGCGTGGTGGCGCTTGTGGTTGCCGTTCTGATTCCCTCGCGTACGCTGCAACGTATTTCACTTCCGTCGTACTTTCTTTCGCTTCTCCTGCTCGTTACCGTGCTGCTGATAGGGAAACAGGTTTCCGGCTCGACAAGCTGGTTTCAGATCGGGCCGTTCAGCTTGCAGCCGTCAGAATTTGCAAAAGTCACAACGGTGCTGGCGCTTGCGGTGCATCTTTCGCGCAGCGACGTAAATCTTTCACGCACGAAGGATACCCTCATTCCCGGCCTTATTCTCATCGCCCCCGTCGTTCTCATCCTCCGCCAGCCCGATACGGGAACGGCAATGATCTTCTTCGGCATGTTTCTTCCGATACTGTTTTGGGGAGGATCGTCGATGTTCACGTTGCTTGCCCTTGTTTCGCCCGGCGTAGTTGCTATTGCCGCGTTGATTGGCCCGACGCCCTTCTTCATCAGCATACTGGGGTTGGGGGCATTGTTATGGATGACGAAGAAGAACACCATTTCCGCCTCGGTTGTGTTTTCGTTTCTTGTGCTGGTCGGAATCTCCGTTCAATCCATTCACGGCGGGCTGAAGCCGTATCAACAAAAACGAATTGAGACATTTCTCGATCCCGGTGCCGATCCGCTGGGGGCGGGCTATAATGTGTTGCAGTCAAAGATTGCCATCGGCTCGGGCGGATTGTTCGGAAAAGGATTCCTCGAAGGAACACAGACGCAACTTAATTTCATTCCGGCACAATGGACGGATTTCATTTTCTGCGTGCCGGGCGAGGAGTTCGGCTTCCTCGGCGCAGCTATCATCATTGTCATGTTTGCCCTGCTCTTGTTCGGCGGCGTTCGGATTGCCACCGTCGTGAAGAATCCCTTCGGAAGTTTTGTCGCGATCGGCGTAACCGGGATCTTTGCAACACATATCTTTATGAACATCGGTATGGCAATCGGGTTGGCGCCTGTGGTCGGAATTCCGTTGCCGTTCTTAAGCTACGGAGGATCCGCCCTCATCGCCGACATGATCATGATTGGGCTGTTGTTGAACGTGTACGCACATCGAAAAGAATACTGACAATCGGGAAGCCGCGCGACAGCTTAAACTGTAGTAATGCATCGGCTTCGTTATCCACGCCTTTTCCGGGGAATCTTCATGGCAAAGAACACTTCATCCAGATCAATGCGAAAAAGAATTTCACGACGGAATAACGGGCTTTCGTACAAACAACTCCGCTGGCACTGCACACCTGCCGACCTCGGTGTTTCCAGTATCGAAGATGCCGCGACGGTGCAGGAGGTTATCGGACAGGATCGCGCATTGCGTGCACTGCGTGTCGGTTTGGAGATGGCGCATTTCGGGTACAACATTTTTGTGACCGGCGTTTCCGGAACCGGACGAACAACAACCATCAAACGCCTGCTCCGTGAGTTTGAGCATCAACAGGCGCACTTGACGGACAAATGCTATGTTCACAATTTCCGTGATCCCGATGTTCCCCGCCTTATTGTTCTCCCGGCAGGACAAGGCGTCGCATTCAAGAAAGACATCAGCGGCTTTCTGACCGAACTCATCACACAGATTCCCGCCGCGTTTGAAAGCCGGCGGTACAACGAACAGCGGAAAGCAACGCTTGAACATTTCCAGGAACGGCAGCGAACAGTGTTGCGCGACCTTGAGCGTAAAGTAAAAGAACGCGGCTTCGAAGTCGTGCAAGTGCAAACCGGACCTGTCACCCGCCCGGAAATTGCGCCTGTGCTTGACGGCAGCCCCGTTACCATGGACCAGTTTCATGCAAAAGTTGAAGCCGGTGACCTGACAGAAGAAGCATTCGTGCGCATGCAGGCAGACCAGGCTGAACTTGAGCGGCAGTTGGATAGCGTTATGCGGGAAATGCGCAACATCGAGCGGAAAGCAAAGAAATCCGCCGAACAACTCAACTACAAAGTCGTCGTGCCCATTGTCGAAGAACTTGTGGATGAGTTGGAGTCGAAATATCCCGCAAGCGGTGTGCATGAATATCTTGTTGATATGAAGCAGCATGTGCTTGACAATCTTCATCGCTTCTATCAGCGCGAGGAACAGCAGCCTACTGTTCTCGGTATCACTATCCAGAAAGAAGATGATCGGTTCACGGAATTCCAAGTGAACGTCATTGTCGACAACAGCGCCGTGGAGGGCAGGCCGATAGTCATCGAAACAAACCCGAGATTCAAGAGCCTTTTCGGCACGATTGAACGGGTTGTCGACCGCAACGGTGTGTGGCGGGCTGATTTCACCCAGATCAAAGCAGGCTCGTTGCTGAAGGCGGATGGCGGATATCTCGTCGTGAATGCCATTGATGCGTTGATTGAACCCGGCGTCTGGACGACGTTGAAGCGCGTGTTGCGCAACAGTTTGCTCGAAATTCAGCCGCCCGATTACGGCAACTACGGCTCCACGTTTTCGGCGTTGAAACCCGAGCCGGTAAAGCTGAACGTAAAAGTCATCATGATCGGGGATGCGTACACCTACAGCTTGCTGTATGAATTGGATGATGACTTCAAGAAGATTTTCAAGATCCGCTCGGACTTCGATATTGAAATGCCGAACATCCGGAAGTCGATCGACAGCTACGTCTCGTTCATCAAAACAGTATGTCACAACGAGAAGCTGCTTCCGTTCGATATGAGCGGGATAACCGAAACAGTGGAATACGGCGCCCGTCTTGCAGGCCAGCAGAAGAAACTCTCTACACGCTTTACGATCATCGCCGACGTCATCCGTGAATCGAATTACTGGGCGACAAAAGATCAGGCGAAGAGTGTCTCAAACATGCACGTTCGGCGTGCCATTGTCGAGCGGATTGAGCGTGTCCGCCTTCTTGAAGAAAAGATCCAGGAAATGATCACGGACGGCAGCATTCGCATAGATACCGAGGGCGCGGTGGTCGGCCAGGTGAACGGACTTTCGGTGTATGAGATGAGCGGCTACGCGTTCGGCAAACCGTCGCGCATTACGGCGAAAACCTCGATGGGCCGGAGCGGCATCGTCAATATCGAGCGCGAGGCAAAAATGAGCGGCCCGACACACGACAAGGGCGTGCTGATTCTCACAGGATATATGAGGGATAAGTACGCAAAGAACAAGCCGCTCGTGTTGAGTGCCAGCATCACGTTCGAGCAATCGTACGGCGGCGTGGATGGTGACAGCGCCTCATCAACGGAAGTGTACGCATTGCTTTCCAGTCTCTCGGAAATTCCCATACGTCAGGATATTGCCGTGACAGGCTCGGTTGATCAGCACGGCAACATTCAACCCATCGGCGGCGTGAATCAGAAGATCGAGGGGTTCTTCGATGTCTGCAACGTACGCGGGCTAACAGGGACGCAAGGCGTTCTCATTCCCTACAACAACGAAAACGACCTGATGCTTCGTCATGATATTGTTGATGCTGTGAAGAGCAAGAAGTTCCATATCTACAGCATCAAAACGATTGATGAAGGGATTGAAATCCTCTTCGGCAAGCCTGCGAGGACTGTACATGCAAAGGTTGACAGGCGATTGCTGCTGTATGCAAAGAGAGTGAAGAGGTTCGGGTAGGCAACGATGAAGTGGTTGACTTCGAGAGATTGTTTTGTTACGATGCAATGAAAAAAGGAGTGTTCAAAATGACATCTTCCGACGTACGTGAGGAGTTTCATAAGTTGATTGATACTGTCCAAGACGATAGAATGTTGAAGGATTTCTACGATGCGTTGAATGATGCACGCGGCCAGAAACGTGACATCTTGGATGATCTTTCAGTTGACCAGCGGGAACGTTTGGAGCAGTCACTCTCCCAGGCAGCTCGTGGCACAACCATTTCTCATGAACAAATGAAGTCCAAGATTGAAGAATGGCGTACAAAATAACTTGGACGGAAAACGCCGGTTCCGACTTTCAACAAATTCTGACCTACCTGTCCGAAAATTGGCCGCAAAGCGTAGTAAATGACTTCGTCGAAACGTGCAACCGGAAGATAGGATTGTTGGAAATTGTCCCGCATATCGGCGTCGCCTCCCGGATCAATCCTTCCGTTAGAAAGCTTCTCATAACCAAACACAATGCGCTGTATTATTCGGTCGTCGGAAACGAAGTGACCCTGCTCGATTTTTTCGACACCCGGCAGGATCCGTCGAAGGATCCCTTTCAGTAGACATTGGCCGTACTTAAGTAATCCACGGCTTTTTCCCTAAAATATCCCTTACTCGCGGTATGTTCCTGCCGCGTGATCTGACCTATATTTGTCCTCAGTGAACGAGACGCCGTACAGTCTCACAATCTGCAATCAAAAATCACGGAGGATAACATGACCACGTTTCAAAGACTTCTTTTCGCTCTCGGAACGCTGTTTCTTGTCGAATTTGCTCTGAGCGACGTTGTGTACAATATCCAGATCAGCCCGAACACCGTTGCGGCTGTGCAATGGAATCAGAATGTCAACATCACATTCAACTACAAAACATCTGAAGCGGGTGGCGTCAGGATTTTTGCGCGCCCGATGAGCGGCGGCGCGCTGTCGCCCTCGTACGCGGCTTCAGGCTCGCCGCTGTTTACCGGGAGCGGCTCGGGAAGCCAGTATTTCACAATTACGGCGGGAAATGTTGTCGTAGACAAAATCCGCTTTCAGGTTTGGAATGCCAATCAAACCTCGCTGATTTTAGAGTTCTACGTTCCGGTGAAGTTCTACTTCGGCACTCACGCCATTACCAACATCCAGATTACGCCGGGAAGCGCTGCAAGCATGCAACACAACCAGAACGTCAACATTTCTTTCGACTATAAGACAACGCAGGCGAACGGTGTACGCATCTTTCCCCGACCGATGAGCGGCAATTCGCTTGCGCCATCGTATGCAGCGTCCGGTTCGCCGTTGTACGCAACAGGAAGCGGCTCGGGGACGGGGTTCTTTACCATCACCAACGGCAACACTCTTGTTGACGGTATTCGATTTCAAATGTGGGATGCAAACCAGACTGCGTTGTTGTCAGAATTCGTTGTGCCGGTCCGGTTCATGTACGGTGCGCATGCAATTTCGGACATTGTTGTCTCGCCATCGACACCCAACGGGCTTGTGCTGAATTCCAATGCAAGCATCTCTTTCAACTATCGCACCGGTGAAGCGGGCGGTGTGCGTATCTTTGCCCGTCCCTTCTCAGGCGGGGCGCTGTCGCCAAGTTATGCGGCATCAGGGTCTCCGTTATATGCCGCAGGAACCGGCAGCGGAACGGGCACATTCACCATTACGAGCGGAAGTGTTTCGGTTGATTCAATCAGGTTTCAGATGTGGAATGCAAACCAGACTGCGTTGCTTCTGGAATGGTTTGTACCTGTCAGCCTTCATTTTGCATCATCCAGAATCTCCGGCATCAACTTCGATCCTTCATCGCCAGCATACTTCAGCAACGGCGAGCGGGAGAATATGACGTTCAGTTACACGAACAATCAGGCGGCTGGCGTGCGGATCTTCGTGCTGCCATTCAACGGCAATGCGCTTGTGTTCAACTCCGGCGTCTCGCCCTCACCCTTGTACACCACGGGTTCAGGAGCCGGCTCCGGTTTTGTCACAATCCTGAGCGGATCGGCATTTGTCGATAGAATCCAGTTCAAGATGACGAACGATAATCAATCCACAACATATATTGATTGGAAGGTGCCGGTGAAGCTCTACTTCGGCAATCAGACGCTCACGGACGTAAAACCCGTCAGCAGCGAATTGCCGGACAAGTTCACGCTGGCGCAGAACTATCCGAACCCGTTCAATCCTTCGACGAACATCAGGTTCACTGTGGTCGGGAACGGCCAAACGACACTGAAAGTGTACGACATTCTCGGCAAGGAAGTGGCAACGCTCGTTCACGGCACTCTGCAGGCCGGAAGCTATGAAGCGACGTTCGACGCCAAGGGTCTGGCAAGCGGCGCGTACATTTACCGGCTGCAATCGGGAGAGCATGTTGCAGTCAAGCGAATGATCCTGATGAAGTAATCTCCCCCGCTTCATCAGTCGGTGGCTGCCCTGCACCATGGGGCAGCCGTTTGTGTTTGCTGAAGAAGACTATACTCGCGCAACAAATATGACCCACATTGTCATGTATGTGCGTGCAAGATATTCTTTCGTAGATTTTACCTTGACTTTCGCCAAACGATGAGTTATCTTGCACCCGTCAAAGACAAAAACGGAATTGCCCACACTGACTAACTGATCGGTTCTTTGATGTAAGGGTGAGTTGAATGCAGGTGACAAAGCGGAAGGACTCGCCACTCGCCACTCGCCACTCGCCACTCGCCACTCGCGAGCGACAGAACCGTCTCTTTTTCTCGAGGAGAAGATGAATGTTTGCAACACGCCTTGCTTGTTCTTTGCATATCTTAGCACTACCAGACAAGGAAAAGCGACCATTTTCTAGGAGCAACACGATGACCACGACAATGACGAGAGCACTACTTCTTCTTCTCACAATTCTTGCGCTTGATTGCAAAGACAAAGGTACAGAACCAACACCCGAGCGTGTGCGCCTGACGCTGATTGACACGGCAGTACGGGAAGCATACCTGCACATTGCCGTAGCCGCACCTTCGCACAACGAAACACTTGCGCTCCAAAGAAACGGCACAACCGTAATGACGTTTGCCGCCGTTGCCGATACCAACATTGCCGATACCGCACTCACGCAAACGACAACGTACCTGTACACCGCAACCGTACAAACGCACGAGACGACAGGCAAGAGCAACACCATTGCGGCACAAACGCTTGCGCCGACAAGTCACAACTTCACGTGGCAGACTTTTCTGTTGGGCGATGGCAATGGTAGCGCTCTCTATGATGTTGCTCTGATTAACGATACGCTGGCGTATGCAGTTGGGGAGATTTACTTGAGCGGGGATCCTCGGCCATACAACCTCGCAAAATGGGATGGACTACAATGGGAGTTGAAACGAGTGAGCTACATCTTCAGAGGTAATCTTGTTACTGTTCCAATGCGTGGCATCTCAGCATTCTCTGCCACAGACATCTGGTTGGCATCGGGAGATGCGGTTCACGGAGATGGCTCGAACTGGATAGGTTATGATATCCGAACTATCGTTGGTAATCAAGGGCTCGCATTCTACCGATGCTGGGGGTTGAATACTAGTAACATGTACTTCGTTGGTCCACTGGGTTCAATCGCTTATTTCAACGGCACCACATGGCTGCAGCTTGAGAGCGGCACCTCGACCCAGATCAACGATGCGTGGGGGGTGGTGAACCCTGTGACGGGAAAGGAGGAGGTGTATTGCCCGACAGGGTCGTTCTTCACACCTGGAGATCGTCGAGTTCTCAAAATCAGCGATGGCATGCGCGTTGATTCGTTGGCTTCACCTCTGCGAAGGCTTCTTGATGCGGCTTGGACAGGTAGTGGAATCCCGCTGTATGTTGCGGGGGATGGAGTTTTTCTGCGCGTAGGCGGGAGCTGGAGCGCAGTCGACATCGGCGCGAGCATCTATACGAATGACATTCGCGGGAATACACTCAACGACATTTTCGTAGCCGGTGATTTTGGGATGATAGGTCACTTCAACGGAGAGAACTGGCAATTGTTCTTTGAAGACATGAATCGTTCATACTACACTATTGCCACAAAGGAAGACGTAGTGGTGATAGTAGGGGAAGTCAGTTCACGGGGTCTTGTCACAATCGGAAGGAGATAGCCGACCAAGTTGTTGAAGAAATAAATCCCTCTCCCGGAGGTGCATCTCCGGAAGAGGGCACAGCAAACGGAGGTGCACTGCATTTGCGCAGCTTGGTCGGCTGCACGGCGCCTTGCCGTTTGCATGTGAATGGTAACCATATTTCAGTTCTATTTCCATTCATGAAAGGAAGGTACCATGAAACCGACTTTCTTTGTGTTGCTGGCTCTTCTACTGCCCTTCAAAGGGATCGCGCAAGACGCGGGTGGAAGCATAGCCGTTGACTTCAATGCTTTCACAAGAGTTCCTCCACCATCCGTTTTCGAGTTTCGCGATGAATTGGGAAGGCAGCCGACATTCTATTGGCACGTGGATTATGATCCGAGTTTCCTCGAAGAGGCGAAACCTGCATTTGAACAGGCAATCCGGATTTGGTCATACTTGCTCCAATCAAGTGTTGCTATTCGAATTCATGCAAAACGTGATTCTTTCAGTATGGGCCCAAACATTCTCGCTCAAGCCTATGCGACTAATTTCTTTGTTGATCCCTCCGACTTCACATATTATCCGGTTGCACTTGCGGAAGCAAAACGCGTTCAGGAGCTAAATGGTGTGAACTCCGATATCGAAGTGATCGTTGATTCTCGCTACGACGCGCTTTGGTACTATGGCTCTGACGGCATCACTCCTCCCGGGAAGTATGATTTTCTCACGGTCATGATGCACGAACTTGCTCATGGGTTTGGATTTGCTCATTCGTTCAGCGACACTTTGGGAATTGGCCGTCGTGGAGTGGGCCCTCCACCATTACTGCCAATGATCTTTGACAAATTCTGCGGAGTGGGGCCAACCTATCCGAATGCGAACAATCTTCTGATAAGTCCGAATTACCCGGATTCAAGTGCAGCATTGAGTCAGCAACTGAGATCAAACAACATTCACTTTGTCGGCAGGAACACTTGGGAAATGCGGGACACCAGTGTGCCGGCTAAACTGTACGCACCGCCCGCTTGGAAAAGGGGGAGCAGCCTAAGTCATTTGGATAGCCTTATGTACGGAACGCCAGGCAATCGGAATTCACTTATGGTTCCCTATAGAAACAAGGCAGAAGCCGTTCACAGCCCTGGTGAGATTGGACTGGAAATGCTCGAAGATCTCGGTTGGTGGACGAACAGAATCATAACTTTCACGAAGCCTGTGGCAGGAATAGATATTTCGCTCGGTGATTCGCTGTGTAATGCTTCAACGGAAAATGGACTTTTGGGGTAGCGTGATTTGTGAACGATGTTCATGACGTTGTAGTTCCAGACTGCCGCCGTCGCCTGCAAAGCGGCGACGTTGGCCCCTCGTGGTTCCC
>CAADGV010000037.1 GCA_900696645.1 uncultured Chlorobiota bacterium
ACAAGAATCGCCGGACGCTTTCCATCAACAGATGTGTCATACGCAAGGTAACCCTTCATCGTCACTCCGTCCGATGAGTATTCGACTTCTTCCCCCTTTATTTCCGCCAGAACTGAACCGGCGAAGCAAAGAACCGCGAGAACGAATAGGAACCAACGCATAGAGATCCTCCTTACTAAATCAAAGAACATGATACATGAGTACTTGCACGTCGTTTTCCCGATGGTGCGGATGCAGACGTGCTTCGGGTGAAAGATATGCAGAAAGATACGGGAAAGGTCAGTTGCGCGCAAGAAAAAAAAGCCCGGCCGACTAATTCCGACCGGGCTGTTTGCACAATTTCCGTCTAACGCGCTTCGGAGAATTGCGGTTGATCCACGATGATCACGAGATACTTATCCTGCCAGAATTTATCCGGCTGGAGGATTTTCAATGTCGAGAGATTTCCCTCAGGTTCTGTCGTCGTGTAGAATGATTCGCTTCTGCGCGGAAGTACTTCTTTAATGCGACCTTGTACATGAATCGTCTCTTCACGTGTTTTATCAATTGCTTTGAAGTACGACTGGTCCACTCCGCTTGCCATCAATGTTGTTGAGCCAAGCAATCCCCACAGGAAGCCGCCTTCGTCCGTGATAATCCCTCTGCTTTCCAATTCATTGCTTGTTCCTGCAACGTAATAGGCGGTATTGATTGCCCGCTTCTGTTCTTCAATCGTATTTTCCTTTTCTGAAATCAGCATTGCCTTTTCTGCGACGGTCGATTCAAGTCCCTGCACTCTGCTTTCGAGCATGGCAATCGACTGCTCGCGTTCCACGAGGGTTTCGTTCAGATTGGCAACAAGTTTGTTCAGGCTGGCAATCTGTCCGCCGTAGGATTTCATCTTCGACTGCAAATCGGCAATCTTCTTTCTGTTCTCCTTCAACGTCGTGCCGATATCCGATATATTCTGCAGCAGCTTCTGACGGGTTTCCGCATTGGCAATTTGAACAGGTCCTTCGGTTCCGGTGCGTTCGACGAGTTTCGCTTCCTTGGCGCGGGCTGCCTCCAAATCGGCATACACATCATTGACCGCGTTCATAATCTCGTCGAAGTATTTGTCACGCTCGCTCAGATTGGTTTCCAGTGAAGCCTGGTCGGCCTTCATCTGGGCAATCTGGTTCTGCAACTCCTCCTCTTTGTTGTTGCATCCCAGCACAAGCACTGTGCACAATACCGCTACAACGATTCCTGCTCTCATAGTTCCCTCTCCACAAATGTTGATGATAGTGAATTTACTGCGGCATAAAAGTAGAACCATCGAGAATGGTATGCAAGATGAAAAACCGCAATGAACGTCTTTTAATTGCCCTTTAACAATTCCGCCGGGCCAATCGGATTTGACAAAATAGATGAATATTGCTTACTCTTAACACACGTCAAAATGGCACGAACATCCCAAATAGCGCAAGTCGGCAAGCGAAAGATCGAGCTTTCCAATCTTCAGAAGGTTCTCTACCCCGGCGATCATATCGTCAAGGCGGAACTGATTGAATATTATTTGACGATCGCCCCGACAATTCTCTCTCACATCAAAGGCAGGCCTCTTTCGTTGGTACGATTTCCGGATGGAATTGATGGCGAGAAATTCTTTCAGAAAAACCGGCCTGAATGGGCGCCTGAGTGGCTGGAGTACGTTACGCTTGGAAGCGGAGAAGAAAAGAAGGACTACATCCTCGCCACCGAAGCAGCATCGCTTGTGTGGCTTGCAAATCTCGCCTGCATCGAACTGCATCAGATGCATTGCCGCGGCCCGAAGTACGACACGCCGGACTACTTCGTGTTTGACCTTGATCCGCCGGAGACGTTTTCTTTCCCGCAAGTGGCTGAACTTGCGATTGAGTTGAAGGAGCATATCGAGAGTTTCGGCTATCGCCCGTTCGTGAAAACAACCGGCCGGAAGGGTCTGCATGTTCTCGTTCCCGTTGAACCGAAATGGAGTTTCGAGAAAGTGTTTCAGGTGGCTGAGGCGGTTGCGAAACCGTTCGTTGCGGAGCGCGAGAAGATCGCTACTCTTCATCTGAAGAAAGAATATCGCAAAGGAAGGATTTTCGTCGACATCTTTCGCAATCGTCCGTCACAGACTATCGTCGCGGCGTACAGTGTTCGCGGGCTGCCGGGAGCAACAGTTTCTGCTCCGCTTACGTGGGACGAGTTGCCGGAAATCAAGGGTATCGCGGAATTGAACATCGCTTCGGTAATCGAGCGCGTCAAGCAAAACGGCGACCCGTGGGAAGCCATTGCTGCATTTGCCGAGCCGCTGCACACGGAAAGGAAATCTACTCTCAAAAAGAAACTCCCCCCATCTGCAAAGCACAAGTCACCCGAAACGCTTGAGAAATACAAGAAAAAACGCAGTTTTGAGAAAACCCCCGAGCCCGTTCCCGTTGTTGCATTGGGTGAGGGGAATGCGTTTGTGGTTCACCGCCATCATGCCTCGCGACTCCACTACGACTTGCGCCTCGAACAGGATGGCGTATTGAAATCATGGGCTGTGCCGAAGGGCTTGCCGCCGCGACCGGGCGTGATGCGGCTTTCCGTCGCCACGGAAGATCATCCGCTCGAGTATCTGAATTTTGAAGGGAAGATTCCCAAAGGACAATACGGCGGTGGCGAAATGTGGGTGTACGCTCGCGGGAAGTACGCAATCACAAAAGAGAAGAAGAACGGATTCTACTTCCGCCTGCAAAGCAAAGAAGTAAACGCCGAGTATCGTACTCATCAAACGAAGGAAAGCGAGTGGCTGCTCGAACGAGTTGATGCGCCGCAGGTGGATTGGCTGCGCGAGCCGATTGAGCCGATGTTAGCCGGCAGCGCCGACAAGCCCCCTTGGGGCAAGCCCCCTGCTTCCGGCGACTATCTGTATGAAGTGAAATGGGATGGCATCCGCGCGTTGATTTCGTTGGATGACGGACAACTGACGATCCGGACCAGAAACAAAATGGATATTACGGCCCGATTCCCTGAACTATTAGTTCCCGAACAGGCATTTCGTGCAACAACGGCCTTGTTTGATGCGGAGATTGTTTGTCTTGACGCGGCCGGGAAGCCCGTCTTCAAGAATGTGATCCATCGGATGCAGCAGACTGCAGAAGGCTCAATCGAGCGGGCCCGCGCAAAATATCCCGCCGTTTGCTACGTTTTCGATTGCCTGTATCTCGACGGCAGGCCGATCATGAACGAGCCGCTTGTTCGTCGCAGGACGTGGATGGCAGATGCCATCAAGCGCGACACGCCGTATCGCGTAAGCGAAGTTGTTGAGGATGGTGAAGCGTTGTTTCAAGCCGCAGCGGCAATGGAACTTGAAGGAATCATGGCGAAAGAGAAAAGCAGCGTTTATCAGCCTGGCAAGAGAACAACAAACTGGCTGAAGATCAAGACCCGTCAAACGACAGAGTGTTTCATTATCGGTTACACGAAAGGGAAGGGAAATCGTGAGTCCGAGTTCGGCGCGCTGCATCTCGCTCAAACCGACAATGGCACTCTGCGCTACGTCGGCAAGGTTGGGACAGGCTTCGACACGAAAATGATGAAAGAGATCTTCAGCGAGTTGAAATCCATCAAAACCATCAAACGTCCGGTCAAAGAAAAACCGCTCGACGATGCTTCTTCCACCTACATCGAGCCAACACTTCTCTGCGAAGTCCAGTTCGCCTCATGGACGAAAGACAACATGTTACGTGAGCCGGTGTTTGTGAGGATGAGGCCGGATTTGTAACAAGAAGCCCCCGTTTCCAGGGGCTTATTTACTGCGCCTACTGTTCTTTAGCGAACCAGCAACATCTTGCGCGTCTCAACAAAAGTGCCTGCCCGAAGTCTGTAGAAGTAGATCCCGCTTGCAAGCCGGGAAGCATCAAACGTTGTTTCGTATCTTCCTGCATCTTTGTATTCATCAACCAGCGTTGCCACTTCATTCCCGAGAACATCATACACCTTCAGAGTCTGATGGCCGGCTACCGGAGACTGCCAGCTGAGTTGCGTTGACGGGTTGAAGGGATTCGGGAAATTCTGGAAGAGGGCAAATTTAGTCACGATTTCCCGTTGGTCTCCTTTAGTCTTATCCATCGCCACGCAATTCAAAGTAAGCAGGTTGTTGTTGTATTGATCCAATAGCGACGCAAGGCTTGTCATGTAACCGCCGAGTGTGGTATTTGCTTTTATCCCCATAGGTATTGTGGCGGTACTGATTGCGGCATCTGCATTAGTTATTGCCGACTGAACATCAGCGGGTACAGGTGAACCATTTGCAACATTCAGTTTTGCGGCTATCAGTTGGTGTGCAAGTATTATGCTCGCATCGCCGCGCGGAGCAGCATTGAGGATCGAAAGAAGCTGTGATTGATTGTAATTGTTCACCGTGCCGAGCATCAGAGACAAAGCGCTTCCAGGCCACTTTGATGAGTGATTTTTCCAGTAGCCTTGGGAATGCGGGCAAACCGCTGATGGAGGCGGCGGAACATCTGCAACCTGAACAGTCAGTGTACAACTTACTGCAGCGCCAAGATTGTCTGTTGCAGTATACGTAACCTGATGTGATCCAAGATCTGATGCGGTTGGTGTCCAGGTGAACATACTGCTTACTGGATTACCTTGAGTCGGAAGCGATGGATCCATTGACGAGCCTGAAGGCATTCCACTTACAGAAAGTGTAACAACAGCTCCGGCATCACCGTCTTCCGCTGAGATTGTGAAGCTCGCCGGTGAACCTGCATCGACGTTGATTGTCGAACCGCACTCCGGTGTGGGAGAAATGAAGGCCGGGGCGCCATTTGCAATTTCTGAGAACGAGGCCGCGATGGTATGATCTGCCGTGACATTGTTGAATGTGTGCGAAGCAACGCTTCCCACTGAAATGCCATCAACAAGAACATCGGCAATCTGGTAGTTCGCATCAGGCGTGATGGTAAAGGACTGATTGTTGCCTTGATTCACAACCACCGCTCCCGACGGAGCAATCGAACCATTTGGTCCAGCCGTAGCGGTGATGGTGTGTTGTATTGCAGTAAAGGATGCTGCGATAGTATGATTTGCCGTGACATTATTGAATGTGTGCGAAGCAACGCTTCCTACTGAAATGCCATCAACGAGCACATCGGCAATCTCGTAGTTTGCATCAGGTGTGATGGTGAACGACTGGTTGTCGCCTTGATTCACAACGACAGAACCGGAAGGTGTGATTGACCCGCCCGCTCCGGCTGTAGCGAGTATTGTATGTGTCACTGCCGGCAGCGTCGCGGAATACACCCAGGTTTCATTATTTAGATTGGCACCTACAATTCCACCAAACATCAACACTTTTCCGGTGCTTATGGACGCCATTGCATGAAAGTACCGATGCGCGGGAGTTGTGGAGGGAGACTGCAGCGACCATGTGTTGTCGCTCAGATCATATACAAAGGTCCCGTTGATTGGTCCTCCAAGAAAATTATCTCCAGCGAATAAGAGCACCCAGTCGCTGCCGCTAAGCGCTGCCATGCCTGAAGCCAATGATGGAGTCGGTATTGTTAGTTCATTATTCAGTTGCCACTCATCCTCACTCAAGTCATAAAGCCAAGTGGTGCTCGTAGAAAGATTTATTGGATCTATCGAATGCGCGAAGAGAAGCACCTGATCTCCCCCAACGTATGCCATCGGGAATGATTGTGTTCTAATCGAAGGAATAGTAGTCGGGTTCTTCAGGGTCCAACTAAACGTACTCAAGGTAAACACCCATGTATCCGAGTAGATGGTTACACCATCCTCACCTCCACAGAGCACTGCCTGGTCACCGCCGACGAATGACATAGCATGCCCTTGCCTCGCGGCTGGGACACTGAGAGCCAACAAAGGCGCCCAGTTATTCTCGCTTAGATCATATATAAAGGTTTGATTGCTGACCGTTTCATTTAAGAAATCCACAACTCCACCAAATAATACCACTTTGTCGTCTCCGATGTATGCCATCGAGTGCTTGTATCTTGCAGATGGTACACCCCTTGATGGGGTGATTTGAGTCCAGAGGTTTTCACTTAGATCATATATCCAAGTCTCATTACTGAGAGTCCCATCAAAATCCAAGGCGCCACCGAACATAAGTACTTTGTCATCACCAATGTATGCCATCGCATGCCCGCCTCGTGCCAATGGACTCACTGGTGGGGTTTGCAATGTCCAGTCGTCCTGCGCGTATCCAGTCGTTGCCAGGAACATGCAGAATGTTGAGAGAATCCGAATCATTTTCATGATGACCTCCGATTGTTGAGAGTTTGGCTGTATGATGTGATGAGTGTGAAAAAAATCGTGGTACAAGATACTCTCTCACAAGAGCCGGGACAATTACCCTTTAGGGGGAGTATTGGTTGAGCAGGTCGAAGCGTCACCGCAGAGACGCGGAGTCGCAGAGGAAGAAGAAGCAAGTATTATTCTTCCAAACCCCCACTTATCCTCCGCGTCTCCGCGCCTCTGCGGCGGATCTCTCTCTTTCTGCCATGACAAATGTGGCCTACCGCTGAAACACCTTGTTCAACGCCCCGGTGCGACGGGCTGAAGAGGACAATCCTCCTCAACCCCTTCGCAAGAACGCGTGAGAACAGATGTCCTTATTTCGTCAGGACCATCCTGTTGGTTTGAACAAAACTGCCGGTCCGGAGTCTGTAGAAGTAGACGCCGCTTGCCAGCCGGGAAGCATCTCCGCCAAAGGCGGATCCGCCTACGGCGGAAAACTCAACTTCGTAGCTCCCTGCAGGTTTGTACTCATCAACTAATATCGCTACCTCTCTCCCCATCAAATCATAAACTTTAAGTGAAACATTACCGCCCACCGGTACCTGATAACCAATAACCGTTGTCGGGTTGAATGGGTTGGGATAGTTCTGGTCAAGACGGAAATGCGCAGGGACGTCGTTCGAGCCCTGTTTCGATGACGCCATCTTCCCTAAAGCGGTCATCTCTGATAATGGACGCTCCCACACGCCACTGCCGCCAGTTCCGGCATAGAGCGTTGTCCCTTTGACCAGCAGTGCATCCACGTTATTCGAACCCGTTAATCCTGTCCCGACATCCGTCCAGTTTGAGCCATCATCCGTGGTAAGGAAAATGCCATTATCGGTCCCGACAAAAACGTTCGACCCATGCACTGCAAATCCGTTGACGTTCAGATTCGTTATGCCGGAGTTCACCGCTGACCAGCTTGCCCCGTTGTTGGTGGAAAGGAACACGCCGCCGGTGGAGGTCCCCGCAAAGAGATTCGAACCGCTAAATGCAAGTGCAATGACGTTGAGATTCGTCAGTCCACTATTCACCGCGGACCAGCTTGCACCGTTGTTGGTCGACACAAATACACCACCCCCACGGGTCCCTGCAAAGAGATTTGTCCCGCTGACTGCAAGCGCATATACCTTTGTGTTGGTCAGGCCTGTATTGACTTGGGCCCAGGTTGTTCCGTTGTTCGTCGATCGGTGAACTCCGTTTCGAAAAAGACAGCAGCTATTAGATACTCCTGCATAGAGATCGGTACCGCTCACCGCCATTGTTCTTATATCCGGACCGATGCTTCCTGGCGCTGTCCATGATGCACCATTATCGGTTGAACGATACAGCCCACCGAATAGTGTTCCGGCAAACAGATCGGGTCCGTTCGCGAAGAGCATATTCGTGACTCGTCCTAGTCCGGTACTCGTCCAGGTTGCAGCCTGGTCTGTCGAGCGAAACACGTCACTGCCGATCGCTAGACCTGCAAAGAGATCCGACCCGTTCGTTGCAAGTGCAAGAACACTCGTTGCAATAATGCCGCTGTTTACCTGCAACCAGCTTGTGCCATTGTTCGTGGAACGGTGGACGCCGAAAGAAGAGCTACCCGCAAAGACATTCGATCCGATCACTGCCATTGAATTGATAGCGCCCTGCAGTGAGGTTGAAGTCCAGTTTGCAGCTCGGTTGGATGAGTAATACACACCACTATTGAAGGTACCGGCATAGACCTTCGCTCCGCTGCCGGAGAGTGCTTGTACTATAGGAATACCATTGGTACTGGTTACCAAACCGTTGTTCATCACAGACCATGTTTTTCCGTTGTCCGTCGAACGGTGCACACCACCATCACCACCGGCATAGAGATAATTACCCGAACTTGCTCTGTAGAGTGCGCGGATGGACAGGTTGGTCAAACCACTGTTCTCCTTGCTCCAGGTACTCCCGTTGTTCTTCGTCCTATAAATGCCACCCTGCCGAGTACCGGCAACGACGAATGAACCGCTGACCGTCATTGAAGAGACCAACTCACTGCTCAATGCATTAGAACTGACCGAGGTCCAGTTTCCACCGGAGGTGCTTGCCCGGAAGACACCGGCGGCTGTACCGGCAAACACATACGAACCGGAGATGCATAAGGATCGGACGTCCGTGTTTGTTAAGCCGCTATTCACAGCCGTCCAACTCAATCCAAGATTCGTGGAGCGAAATACTCCATCGGCAGCCGCATAGAGTGTATTCCCCGAAGCTGCAAGATCATTGATGCTGGTAATTGTCAATCCGTCATTTCTCTCGCTCCAGCTTGTCCCATTGTCCGATGAATAAAAGACCCCACCGTTCGTACCTGCAATGAGATTGGTACCTGAGACGCACAGAGCACGAATGCTTCCGCCGAACGGTCCGTTGGTTTGAACCCATTGGGCTTGAAGCGTGTTTTCGTGCAGCAAAAAGGCCGCACACACGAGGAGCACAAATCGTAGCTTTTGCATGGAACCCTCCACTTCTGAGATGGTTTGGAAAAGTGATTGTGCAAGATACTCTCTCACGAGTGGCGGGGCAATTACCCTTTAGGGGGATATTCGAGGTGGGTTCCCTGTCTGCCGACAGGCAGGCACCCCACCGAGAAGGTGGACGACTAAAGACTACCGCAGAGTCGCGGAGTCGCAGAGGGAGAATTCGTTGATGTGGTTTTCCAGAAAGCAGCACCATCCTCCGCGTCTCAGCGTCTCCGCGGTCGATTTCTCTTTGCCGTGAAAACGAGGGAATACTACTCTTTTAGAGAAGGTTAGGTGGACGACTAAAGACTACCGCAGAGTCGCGGAGTCGCAGAGGGAGAATTCGTTGATGTGGTTTTCCAGAAAGCAGCACCATCCTCCGCGTCTCAGCGTCTCCGCGGTCGATTTCTCTTTCTGCTATGGACAAGGCGCCCTACCGCTGAAACGCCTTGTTCAGCGCCTCGGTGCGGGTCTGGACGTGCAGCTTTTCGTAGATGTTGTGGATGTGCTTCTTGACGGTCTCTTTGCTGATGGAGAGCTTGTCGGCGATTTCCTTGTACAGAAACCCCAGGGCAAGGAGGTCGAGGATTTCCTTTTCACGATCGGTCAGGCCTTCTACAGCCGCGGATGGGGCATCTTTCTTTTGGATGGAGTTGATGACCCTGCGCGCCACCTCGCTGCTCATGGGAGAGCCGCCGGTATACAATTCGCGTATGGCCTCGAGGATCTGGGCGGGAGATGTTCGCTTGAGGATGTACCCCGTTGCGCCCGCTTTCAATGCCTCGAAAATATGGTCATCGTCATCATAGACGGTGCACATCATGAACTGGGTGGACGGCATTTGCGGCTTCAGTTCGCGGACGCATTCTGTGCCGCTCCTGCCGGGCAGATGGATGTCCACCAGAGCCACATCGGGCTCAAGTAGGGGGAGTTGTCGGGTCGCCTCTTCGGCATCGGCGAACACATGCGTGCAGGAAAAACCCTGTGAGCCGTTGATGAGCACGCGAAGGGCCTCCCTGATCTCCTCCAAATCTTCCACTATTGCAACATTTATGGTCTGCATTCGCTTTCCTCACAACATAGCGAAATGGTGATGCCTTTTGCAATACCCCTTTCGGGTAATGCCGTTGCCCCACAACAACTTCCGACTTCGATATTTGTTACTCGATATTCATTGTTCACAAAGCAGAGGCAGCCGCTGCTTGTCACCAAAACAAGGGCTAATCAGTCCCCTCTTGAGAGGGGATGTCCCACATCGTTGGGACAGGGGTGTGTCATTATCCGAGTTGTATGGGAGGAAGCGCTGCTTCATCGCTGTTTACTTTAGTTACACACCCCTTCTGATTCCCCTCTCGAGAGGGGAATGTATTACGCGCTGCACAAGCGGAACCATCAACCTCACCGTCGTGCCGTTGTTGTTTTCGAAACACACCTCCCCGCCCGCCTCTTTCATCCGTCGTTGCATGTTGATGAGGCCATTGCCGAAGGTGTTGCCTGATCGGACATCCATTCCCACACCGTTATCATGTATGGACAATGAGACCGTGGGGTCCACAAAATCGAAGGCCACGGTTGCCTGTGTTGCTCCCGAGTGCTTGATGATATTATGGAGGGCCTCCTTGACCGTAAGAAACACGTTGCGCCGTTGTTCACCGCTGATTTCCATGTGAGGTATCGTGCCCGTGATCGTGACATCGCACCCAACCGGGGAGTTCTCAAAATACTCCACCGCATACTTGCGTATGTAGGCGACGAGGTTCTCCAACGTGTCGTTGCGCGGATTCAACGACCAGACGATCTCGCTCATTTTCTCCAACGACTGTTGAGCGGCATTGGAGATCTTTTCCACCTCCGTTCGATCCTGCGTCCCCGGCTCATGCTGTTTCATCACCTGGCTCAGCAGCGCAATCGTCGAGAGACTGCTGCCAAGGTCATCGTGCATATCGCTGCTGATGCGGCGTCGCTCATTGAGAATCGCGTTCCTCTTGTCTAACTCCTTCCGCAGATGAAACCTGCTGAAGAGCACACTGCCGAAGGCAATGAGGAGAACCACAAATGCAATCGAGCCGTAGGTTATCAGCCGTTGCTCCTCCAGAGCGTGTTCCTGCAACAACTGCTCGGCGTGTGCCGCTTCCAACTCCGCCGAACGTGCTCTGGCCTCCAACTCGCTCTCGGTGAGCGCCGGGTTGGCGTTGATGAGTTCCTGCTGTTGCAGCTCCTTCTCCTGCGCCAGAAGTTTGATGTCACCTTCCTTGCGCGCGGCTTCCAGTCCCGCCTGCCTGAGGGCGAATTCCTGCTGCTTCACCCTCAGCGCCGTGATCTCGTTCTGTTGGTTCAGTGATGTAATCTCGAGGTCCTTCTTTTCCGTATCATACCGCGCCTGGGTTTCTTTCAGTTGTTTCGACGATGTCTCGTTGAACACAGAGTCTTTGAATGCCGCATAGAGCTGATGATACCGGTATGCTTCATCATGACGCTCCATCTTTGCGGATACCTCCGCCAGGAGAGCATAGGTTTCGTAGAGGTCTCGCTTCTGACCGAGGGTCCGGTCAATTGCTGCCGACCGTTCGAGATAGTCGGCGGCATCGGGCCAGTTGCTCCGCAGCATCTCCACACGACCCAGCCCGAGAAGGCAATCAGCCATCGTGGGTTCATCGCGGATGTCCCGACTGATCTCCCTCGCCTGACGGAACATCGACGCGGCAGAATCCAGCAGTGAGGTCCCCGTGTCAGATCGCCCGGAGTCCTGTGTCTGCCCGGCCATCAGCAGCAACATGTTTCCCATTTCGATGCCGGAGACCGCCACAATGTGTTGATCTGTCCCCTGCTTCCGGATTTCAAGACTCTGCGCCTGATACTCGAGGGCCTTGCCAAGATGACGCTCCGCGGCCGCTATCTTCCCAAGTTGATACAACACGTTGGAGATGCCACGGTCATTCTTGATCCGTCGATACAGACCCAGGGCCCGCTCAAGCAGGGTCGTCGCATTGAGGTAGTCTGACTGCTGAAGATAGTGCTCGGTGAACCCTACCAGAAAATCGCCAAGTTCCAACTCTGTGCTGAACAATTCAAAAAGCTTCAGCGCGGCAACATAGTGTTCAAGCGCATCGGCATACCGGCCGAGCTTTGTGTCAATCTCACCAAGATTTGCCCTGGTATGTGCCAGACCCCGCGTGACGACGTGCCAGGCAATGGCGGGGGTGTTCTGCTCTTCGTTCAACACGTCAAGCGCATGGACAAGATGCTCGCGGGCTTTGACATACTCACCCCGTAAGGAATACACCGAGGCAATGTTGCCGTGAAAGCGATGCTGGTCTTCCAGCGAGCCCTGCTGGATGGCAAGCTCAAGTCCCTTGAAATAGGATTCGACGGCTCTGTCATACTCTCCCAGCATTCGATACGTCACGCCCAAGTTGTTGTAGTGATTTGGTGGGACCCGCCCACGGTACTTAATGTGGAGCGGCCCCACTTCCTTTAGCACATCCAATCCCTTCGTATAGTCCTGGATCAGATAGTACGCATACCACGAGAAATGATAAGTCCCAAGAACTCCACCCTTCGCCAGGGAGTCAACGATTGGGTTATCATGAGGAATCAGTCGGAGACAGAGAAAGCGTGATGTGTCCATAGCCGCGATCGCGTCGTTGGTTTTCCCCAGAAAGGAATAACATATCCCGATATCCAACCACATCTCTGCCTGGAGAAGCGTGTTGTTGGTGGCCGCAAACAATTGCTCCGCCCTCTTCAAATAGACAATCGCGCTATCATATTGCTTGTCAATCCGGCAGATCGTGCCCAGCCGATGATACACCTTGGCCAGTCCGCCCGTATCATTCAGGCGCTGTGCAAGCGTTTGGGCTTCTCTCGCAATGGCGGTGGCCTTTGGCCGATCAGTTGGTGTGTAGGCACGGGAGAGGGAGAGCAGAAGAGAAACCTTGTGTGTGTCTTCCTGTGCAATGCCCACAAGGTGCAGGAGGCTATCCGCGGGGGAATTTTGCGCAAGCGATGCCCCCGTCGGGCAGAAGAACAGGGGAATGCAAAAACATCCTTTGAACACGCGTTTCCACGAACCGACCATCGGGCATGGTCCTTTGGGGAGATTCAGATATGAATGCAACGTGAATTGACGTAGTACAGGCTGAAGCGCCCAGACATCTAATTCAGTTTTTTTGCCCATGCAACATCAGCATGCGGCTATCCAACTCAAAATCAAAGAAGGGTAAGTCAAGAGATGATGAGTAGTCTCCCGGCTAATATATTGAACCGGGCCCCGCTTGTCAAGCTGCGAACGGATTTACCACAACGGGGCATGCTCCACAGGCTTACGACCGGCAGTGAGCGCGTCCGTATCAGTTTCCAACTTGAGAGATCGTTCCCTGCACAGACGTACCGAAGGAGAGCGTGAAAATATTGCCTTGTCCGTTTGCCACACCCGATCCCGTTGCCCCCTGAAAACGACCCGTGCCTCCGGTAATTTCCAAGTCCGCTACAAAGCCGATATTTCCCAATGCATCAAAGGTTGTCGAGCCGTTGCGAACCGTGTAGAGGCCGAACAACCGGTCGCCGTTGGCAGCAGTCATCACGCCGGTCCATGTACCGCTCCGGACGATCATGGTTTGATTGGGAATATCGACTTCGACTTCGGGGAAGATGATCGCGGCGTTGACTCGGCCCAAATGCGAGATGTTTCCTTGTGCCGCCACCTCCCACCTGAATATGCCGGGCGAGATGACCGAGGGGGAAACAGTACCGTTGAGACTGCCGCCGATGGGAACATTCCGTTTTTCGAGTGCCGCCGGCACTTCCTCCGTTGCAGGATCAATTCCCCTCTCGGAAGAACACCCTGCCATAATGAAAAGCAGAACTGTTGTCAGTAGAAAGAAGTGTAGCATACAACCCCCTCAAAGATAGTCTTTTGGGATTAAGTGGCTATTCAGCCCGGACGGGCATAATGAATGTACTGCGTGCGGAGGGAAGAGTCAATTGTTTTCGACTTCTTTCGTAACTGGGCCATTGTGAACAATCTGACGAATGGTAAAACGGCGTCTCTTGCTGCTCAACGTAATGAACTGTGGCAGGAATTTCGCCTCGTTCAGTTTTCTTTGTCCGGAGAATCCGGCTTTCATACTCCGACTCCTCTTCTTGCAGTTTGAGCAAAACAAAAATCCCGTCTCTCCGAAGGAGCCCCTTCGGACAATTTTCATCAAGACGGGATTTACAACAAATCCCCGCCAAAGAGCGGCGGGATTCTCAATTCGACTGTGAACTCTACAAAGGGCGCTAAGTTCGGTCGAATTCGAACTGGCAGCAACCCGCCTGCGTTCCGAGAAGTCGGAACTTCGGCGGGCACGCCTACTCTCTCCCGCGACACTGTCAGGACGCAGAAGGGCTTTCAGCCGAGGCTGATCCGCCTCTGGCGGAAACTGCCGAGCTCGGAATGGGTAATGATGACCTGTCACCAATAAACCGGCCCAAGTGTTATCGTCCACCAGCACCGGAAACAAATCAATATCTCAGCTTGCCAATGGCCGAACAAATTAACTAACTTACCATTGGCACGACAACCGGGGGCAGGTCAGCCCGGCATGGGATTGGTGTAATAGGAGTGTGTAACAACAAAAATCCCGTCTCAATTTTCATCAAGACGGGATTCACAATAAATCTGGCAGCGACCTACTCTCCCACACAGTTACCCGAGTAGTACCATCGGCGCTGAAGGGCTTAACTGCCGAGTTCGGAATGGGATCGGGTGTAACACCTTCGCTATAGCCACCAGAATATTTCAAAGAGATTGACAATCGGTCCCGCAACACAAAAACGTTGCGGGATGTCGTCCCTGAAAAGCGGGACGCCAAAGAGTATCTTAAACTATCGCATTATGTTTTGCTTGCTGAGCGCTTTCCCATAGTCTTATTGATGTACCCGAAACGAACACTGTTCCGAGTCAATAAAAATAATGGTTAAGTCGCACGACCTATTAGTACCACTCGACTGAATACATTACTGTACGTACATCTGTGGCCTATCAACCTCGTCATCTTCGAGGGGTCTTTAGTCCCGATAAATCGGGAGGGATACCTCATCTTGGAGTGGGTTTCGCACTTAGATGCTTTCAGCGCTTATCCCATCCGGACATGGCTACCCTGCGTTTGCCACTGGCGTGACAACAGGTACACCGTAGGTCCGTTCATTCCGGTCCTCTCGTACTAAGAACGACGCTCCTCAAGTATCCTCCGCCCGCATAGGATAGGGACCGAACTGTCTCACGACGTTCTGAACCCAGCTCACGTACCACTTTAATTGGCGAACAGCCAAACCCTTGGGACCTTCTCCAGCCCCAGGATGTGATGAGCCGACATCGAGGTGCCAAACCTC
>CAADGV010000038.1 GCA_900696645.1 uncultured Chlorobiota bacterium
GCACAAACGAGCCAAGGTGAAGCCCAACAGCAAACAAGGACAATCTCGGGGTTGACGATGACAGTGTATTCCTTACATGGTATTACCTGTTCGCCCAACCTACCGGAAGGATTTCCTAATCGTAAATGAACGAACAGGGGGAGTCACGTCCTGAGGACGTGCTCCCCCACTCTTCCTGCGGAAACCGGTATATGAATCTCAAGATAGTATTTATAGTGTTTCTTTTCCTTTCAGCCATTACCTCGAACAGATGTGTATCGCAGTGGCAGAACATCAGCGACACGGCGTTGGGTAACATCTTGTTCTGCAAATTTATCTCACCGCAAAACGGGTGGCTCATAAACCTCAGCAACACTTCCGAGCAAGGATTACTTAAGACGACCAATAACGGGATGACGTGGACAAAGATACTAGATCATCCTGCAGGAACATTCAATTGGCTGTTAGGATTTGATTTTCTGGATGATTCAATTGGATATGCGTTTTCGACTCGCTTGACTCACTGTTTTAGAACGCTGAACGGTGGCAGAACTTGGGAAACTGTCGGCTGCCCTACAGACGTATATCCGGGGTATCCAACGGCAAAGATATTCTCCAAGAATCTCACTTATTATGGCTCTGCTGTGGAATTCAACCGGTCTATTGATAGTATGCAGACGTGGCAAGTCACTCACCGGTTCCCCTTTACTGAGCTTCGACAGCCCACCTATCGATTTGTTTTCCTTTCCACCGACACGATCATTGCTTGCGGCGGCTTGCCAAACTTTCTTATCGAGCCTTGGAATGGAACCAAGGAGTGTTACAAATCTACCGACGGCGGTTTTGACTGGTTGCCCACACTGTACGATACGCTTGCCAATGGGTATGCTACTGCTTTTGCCAACACTATCGTAGGCTACACATTTAGTACTCTATCTCCGACTCAGTTATTACACTACAAGACTCACAAAACGACCGATGGCGGTAACTCTTGGTTTCAAATCCCCGCCACGATAGATACGGGTGTTGTCCAAGTGACCGATGCGTACTTCAAGAACCCCGATGAAGGATTCATCACCGGCGGGGCGGTTGCTCACTCAAGCGATGGCGGGCTGACGTGGCACACAATCCCCGGCATATCGGGCGCTTACATGTCCTGGCCCGACAGTCTTCACGGCTGGATCGTCGGCAGCAACGGGAGAATCTTCCGCACCACAACGGGCGGGTTGGTGCCAGCGCTGTTCGCTTCATTTACCGGCAAACATACCGGCGGCACACGAGTCCGACTGGATTGGCAAACACGCAGCGAGACGAACACTGCTGGCTTCCACCTCCAGCGCCGCACCGAAAGCGACACTGTATTTGCCGACATTTCTCCTCTCATCCCCGGACAGGGCACAACGAGCGAGCCGTCCGACTACTCGTTTACCGATACCACTGCAACAATCAACCGGTGGTATTACAGGTTGAAGGTGATGCCCTTGACGGGAGACGCTCACTACTCAAACACGATCTTGGTGGATGTTACGACGGGAGTGACCAGCGGCCTCACGCAGTATGAGTACAAGCTGGAACAGAACTTCCCCAACCCGTTCAATCCAAGTACAGAGATCAGATATCAGACGTCAGAGGTCAGTCACGTTTCGTTGATGGTGTTTGATCTGTTGGGGCGGGAAGTTGCCAGACTGGTGGATGAGGTGAAGCAGCCGGGCGAGTTTTCTGTTGGCTGGGATGCGTCAGCCTTCTCAAGTGGTATATATTTCTACAGGCTGCACACCGGCGCCTTCATTCAAACAAAACGAATGATCTTAATGCGATAATGCCAGTCCCGCCGTAGGGACAGGACATGTCCTGTCCCTACGCAGACTGTTTCCCTGCCGAACCCTGTGATTCTCTCCTCAAGCCTTTCTCAAAGATTTTCCTTACATTATTGCCGAACAAAAACTCTGAACCATCCAACCTGACTATATGAACTCCTTTACATTTGAAGAAGAACAATTCCAAACCCGTCATATCGGCCCGAATGAGCAGGAAACGCGGCAGATGTTGGACGCTATCGGCGTTGCATCGCTTGATGAACTCATCGACCAGACTGTGCCTGCGGCGATTCGATTGAAATCCCCGTTGCCGCTGCCCGGAGCCGTGACAGAGCATCAGTTTCTTAACAACCTCGGCGAGATTGCGAAGAAGAACAAGATGTTCAAATCCTATATCGGAATCGGGTATTACGATTGCATCACCCCGCCGGTGATTCTCCGGAACATTCTGGAAAACCCCGGGTGGTACACACAGTACACGCCGTACCAGCCGGAGATTGCGCAAGGCAGACTCGAAGCGCTGCTGAACTACCAGACGATGGTTGCCGATCTCACCAGAATGGATGTGGCCAACGCATCGCTGCTCGACGAGGCAACCGCCGCCGCAGAAGCGATGAGTATGCTGCACGGCATCGTGTCGAAAAATCCCGGAAAGGAACACGCAAACAAATTCTTCGTGTGCGATACTGTTCTTCCGCAAACGGTTGATGTGCTGAAGACGCGGGCATCAGCGGTCGGCATTGAGCTTGTGTTCGGCAGTCACGTGAACCACCGCATGGATGAAAACTACTTCGGTGCCATTGTACAGTACCCCGCGCAGGATGGCGGCGTGCGCGACTATCGTGATTTTATTCAGATGGCGCATGACGTCGGCGTGCTCGTGGTTGTTGCGGTGGATTTGTTGAGTCTTGTGCTACTGACGCCTCCGGGGGAGTTTGGTGCCGACGTGGTCGTCGGATCGGCGCAGCGCTTCGGCGTGCCGATGGGATACGGCGGACCGCATGCCGCATTCATGGCAACGCGCAACGAATACATCCGCTTTATGCCGGGGCGCATCATCGGTGTTTCGATTGATGCGAACGGCAACAAAGCCTACCGCATGACATTGCAGACACGCGAACAACATATCCGCCGCGAGAAGGCGACATCCAATATCTGCACAGCTCAGGCGCTTCTTGCGATCATGGCGGGGGCATACGCGGCGTACCACGGTCCCGAGGGACTCAAACGCATAGCCCGCAACGTTCACGGATTGACCGTTGCTCTCGAAAAGGCATTGTCAAAACTCGGCTTTGAACAAGCCAATGCAATCTACTTTGACACGCTCAGAGTGAGAGTCGGCTCGGCGGTTCGCATCAAAGCAATTGCGGAAACGCAACAGGTGAATTTCCGGTACATCGACGAAAATACCATCGGCATCTCTCTTGACGAGACGACAACTCCGGCTGATGTTGAGACAATTGTTTCGATTCTTGCCGAGGCGGCGGAAATCATGTATCAGCCGAACCGAACCGATTCTCTTTTTGCAGGAATTGATATTTCCTATCCGGCGCCCTTTGCCCGAAGCAGCACATTTCTGACGCATCCTGTTTTCAACTCATATCACTCCGAAACGGAAATGATGCGTTATTTGAAGTCGTTGGAGAACAAAGATCTCTCGCTTGTTCATTCCATGATTCCGCTCGGCTCATGTACTATGAAGTTGAATGCAGCGGCGGAATTGATTCCGATAACATGGAAGGAATTCGGCAAGCTGCATCCCTTCGTTCCCGTTTATCAAGCAAAAGGATACAGGGATGTTTTCCGCTCTCTTGAACAACAACTCTGCGCTGTCACAGGATTTGCAGCGGCATCGCTTCAGCCGAACTCCGGCGCGCAAGGTGAGTATGCAGGACTGATGGTAATTCGCGCATATCATGCCGACCGTGGCGAAACGCATCGCAACATTGCTCTCATTCCGCAATCTGCCCACGGCACAAATCCCGCAAGCGCCGTCATGGCAGGAATGAACGTCGTCGTCGTCAAAACCGATGCACACGGCAACATCGAGGTGGGCGACCTGAAGGCCAAGGCGGAAGAACACAGCAAGAATCTCGCCGCATTGATGGTAACGTATCCTTCGACGCACGGCGTGTTTGAAGAAGCAATTCAGGAAATCTGCACCGTCATTCATAAAAACGGCGGACTTGTGTACATGGATGGCGCAAACCTCAATGCGCAAGTCGGCCTGACCAGTCCTGCTACAATCGGTGCCGATGTTTGTCACATCAATCTGCACAAAACATTCAGCATACCGCACGGCGGCGGCGGACCGGGCATGGGACCCATCTGCGTTGCGGAACATCTTGCACCATATCTTCCGGGCCATCCGGTTGTGAAGGTGGGAGGAGAGAAAGCGATCACAGCCGTATCGGCAACGCCGTGGGGAAGCGCGAGTATTGTTCTGATTTCCTACGCATACATCACAATGTTAGGGGAAGAAGGCGTTACAGCCGCGACGAAATATGCAATCCTGAATGCAAACTATCTGAAAGCGAAACTCGGGAAACAGTTCAAGGTTTTGTATGAAGGAAAGAACGGACGTGTTGCGCATGAGTTTATTCTCGATACACGCGAGTTCAAGAACAGCGCCGGAATTGAGGTTGAAGATATCGGCAAGAGATTGATGGATTACGGTTTCCATGCGCCGACCGTCTCGTTTCCCGTTGCAGGCACATTGATGATCGAGCCGACCGAAAGTGAATCAAAAACCGAACTTGACCGGTTTGCCGAAGCAATGCTTTCGATCAGAAAAGAGATTCAAGAGATCATTGAAGGTAAAGCAGACAGGACGGACAACGTGCTGAAGAACGCCCCGCACACGGCACAGGAATCGCTGAGTGAAACATGGAATCACAAGTACACGCGCTACAAAGCCGTGTATCCGTTGCCCTACTTGCGCAAGAACAAATTCTGGCCGGCAGTCGCCCGCGTGAATAATTCGTACGGTGACAGGAATATCATGTGTGCCTGTCCGCCGGTTGAGGAGTACGAAAAGACTCTGACGGAACTTGCAAAGTGAGATAGTCAGCAATGCCTTTTAACAGTCCGCCCAAGGTTTCTCAATTTCGCGCTTGGGCAACTTCTCTTGGTTACACAAGAAAGGCAGAAAGCGTATCTGCTCCTGAAATATGGGTTGATTCCGAAGGACGGTGGCGATTGAAAATAAAGCATCCGGCGGAACGAGCAGGCCTGCATCCTCGTTCCTATGAACAGAGATACAGTTGTCGAGAAATCAACCCGGCGACAGATCAACTTGAATACTATGATCCGGTTACAGGCATGTTTGGCACACGTAACTCGATGGGGCATCTAGAGGTAGTAATTGATTAGGAGGGGCAAATGACACTTAATGATCTCATTTTCGAAAACTGTGTTATAGTGGGATTCAGCAGGGATGCAGCACGCGAAAGCCTGACCCTGACGTTCGAAGCACATGATGCAAAGGCACCGACGGACACACCCGACTTGTATATACTTGAATGTACCAACATCAGCGATGTGCAGCTTCGGTTCGGGCCGGAGTTTCCCGCAGACCTGAACCGGCCTTACACGCCGGGCGGGAAAGACCAGCGCGCCAATGAAATCTATGAGTTGCGTCGTGATGCGACGGGGGCAATTCACATTCGCGCCGACATGATTGAGGGCAGCTTTCGTTGTCCTGAATTCCGGTTGCTGCGCGTCGTTGAGGAAGTGGAAGCAAACGCCTGAGCAACATCAGGATTCAAGGCAAAACTGGCGTGAAGCACATAGTGCCCAGCCCTATGATAATCAGCGGCGGTTGTTCGAAAGAGCAGCCGCCGTTTTTTGTTGCTGCAGGGCATTATTTGATAGGCTTCTGTTTTTTCATATCTTGAACCTGCAATGAAGCGTATACTTGTTCTCATATTATTGTTCGTTCTTACTTTCTCGGCCAATGCGCAAGGGGACACGGCACAACCCGTTCTTCTAAAATCGTTCGGGCTGATCGATACTGTTGTCGTCCTTGGAAACGAAAAAACCAAGGAGTCGATCATTCTACGCGAGATGACACTGAAGCCGGGCATGGAGGCAACGGTGGAGGCGGTGGAATACGACCGTGGCCGCATTTACAGCACGGGCCTGTTTACCAGTGTCGATATTTCCATCATCCCTTTCGAACAGAAGAATCTGATGTTAGTGGATGTGAAAGAACGGTGGTATATCATTCCACTTCCGCTATTCGGTTTCCGCGACGGCGATCCGAAAAAGGCGTATTACGGGGGAGGGTTGCTGCACAATAACTTCCGCGGCCTGAACCAGAAGCTGTTTGGATCAATCGTGTTCGGCTATAACCCCTCGCTCGCATTCCAATACTCCGACCCGTGGATCGACAGGGAACACAATCTCTACTTCGGCGGAGGGCTGTCGTTTTCTCGCGTGAGGAACCGTAGCGCGATTACCACTGCCGGCATGGCAAATTTCGACGAGCTTCATTACGATATCAACGCAACGCTCGGTAAACGGTTCAGTCTCTACAATACCACGGGTATCAATCTCGGCTATCGCATTGTGAAAGTGACCGAAAGCCGTCCCGGACGAACAATCTCGGCCGACGGCACGGATAGATTCTTGTACGGTTCAATCAGCTTTACGCATGACACACGCAACCTGCGCGACTACACAACGCAGGGAACACTCGTCAGCCTGTACATCACCAAAACCGGTTTCGGTGAGTCGGAGGTAAGCTTCACCCGGTTCGGGGCTGATTTCCGCCGCTTCACGCCGCTGCCGCTCGACTTCACGCTCGCTACACGGCTGTTCAGCTCGGTGGTTTCGGGCAGCACCATTCCGACCTATTCGCGTTCGTATTTCGGATACGGTGAACGCATTCGCGGCCACTTCAAAACGGTTTTCGAAGGAGAGAATATTGCGGGCAGTTCTGTCGAAATACGCTGGCCTTTGCTGAAGCCACGAACAATCATCTTCGACGCAATAAAAATCCCGCGGGAATTTTCTATCTGGCGGTTCGGCATCAGTCTCGAACTGTTTGCGGACGCGGGAACAACATGGTTCAGGAAAACCAGCGTGCTCGACGCGTTTGCCGCTGGCTACGGCGGTGGGATTGCGTTTCTCCTTCCCTACGACTTCGTGCTGAGAACGGAATACGCGTGGAACGACATGCGCAAGGGACAGTTCATCATCGACTTCCGTAGTTCGTTTTGAGATTGTAAGAGTTTAGAGTTTGGCGTTTTACCTGTATGGAATACTTCTACACACCTCCCGCCAACATTTCTTCCGACCTTCTGACGATTGATGGCGAAGAGTTTTCTCATCTTACGCAAGTCATGCGCAAGAAGGCGGGCGACGAGATCACTGTTGTAGATGGCAATGGAAACGCCTATCACTCCACTATCACGGAAGTGTCAAAGCGGTCTGCACAATGCGCAATCCGCCAACACATGTACCGTTTGCATGAATCAACGGTTGATGTCACGCTGGCCGTCGGCATACTGAAGAATCCGTCACGGTTTGATTTTCTTGTCGAGAAGGCAACGGAACTGGGCGTCAACCGGATTGTCCCTCTTCTTACCGGACGAACAATTCCGCGTCACGCAAAGACCGACCGTTGGCAAAAAATCGGAATTGCCGCAATGAAACAATCCGGCAGATGTGTGCTTCCTGCAATCGATCGGCTTGTTGAGTTTGCGGATTTTGTTGGAGGACAGACTGCCACAACCAAGCTTATCGCTCACGAAAGGGCCGACACTTCATCTCACGATGAAATACTCCCTGCTTCAGTGGTTATTTGTATCGGACCGGAGGGTGGTTTTACTGATGAGGAGATTTCGACGGCGCTGCGAAATGATTTCCGTTTGCTGCATCTCGGTACACGACGGCTGAGAACAGAAACAGCAGCGATTGTTGCTGTGAGCCGAATTGTTGGCTGAAACCCGCTGACGACTCTTGTGCATCAATTTGCCTCGCATAGATTTCATTCATATCGCCGTGACGATTCGTGGTCACTGCGACATCTCACGGCCTTTTTCGACTGTTTCTGCAAATACCAATCACCCAATCTCCTCTAACTATTTGTCCGGCAGGAACTTAAGGCACACCAGAAAGCCTCAACTCGTTGGCATGATCTTCGCAGTTAAGGATTAGCTACTCTCCGAGCCTAACCGTTAGGTAACACTTTGCCGAATACACACATCGCAGGCTTGGCCGAGCTGCCAATGCTGTGAAATTTCATCACAATGATTCTCCTTGCTCGCCGCTCTCATCGGCCACACGGTTGGTTGCCTGTCGGGCGAAACCTTACGGATCGTAGCCCTTCAGAATGGGCGATGAAGAGCGGGCGAGCAGGATCGCATACCATGAGATGCATTCACAGAACAGAAACAGACACTTATCCATAAAACAATCGGGAGAAACGCATGCCTGCAAGATTCGAACTGAAGAAAACAGAAACCGGCAAGTTCATGTTCAATCTCATAGCGGGAAACGGTGAGATCATTCTCACCAGTCAGGGCTATGCCGATAAAGCAGGAGCGATGAACGGAATCCAGTCTGTAAAAGCCCACGCAATGAAATTCGACAACTTCGAACAAAAAGTGGCGAGCAATGCGCAACCGTACTTCACGCTCAATGCTTCGAACGGACAAGTAATCGGCAAGAGTGAGATGTACTCCTCAAACTCTGCCATGAAAAACGGGATCGACTCCGTTATGAGAAACGCCGCCAAAGCCGAAATCGTTGAGATTGATTAAGGCATTGCTGACGTTTGCTGAATGACGAGGAATATCCCGAGATGTTTCGGGTTTGTGTCGGCAGGATGTTGTTTGTCATCACGCAAGGCACGGTCACGCTCCACCTTCATGCCTTTTTCCCTTGAAGCATGACGGAAGCAGATCGTGCCTTCCGGTATCAACAGTGCAGCGCGCTACCACGAAGTTCCATCACGGACGAACGTGACAAAGATGATTGCGGCCAAGGTAAGGATAAACACGATAATTGCCGTGCGGTGTTGCTTGGTCATATCTTGACTCCTCCCGTTCCCCCTGACTCCAATGGCAGGGGATTTTCTCTATCGGACGTTGCTTAGTTCGTTCTTCAAATAATCAATCACATTCACGGGCATTGGATCTTCATTGTTCAGAATGGCGAGATAGAAACTCATCCAGTCGCCGAGATGGATCAGGGAAAACATCCGCGTGAGACGGGATTTCCCCTCGCTCCAGACTTCGATGATGTGCTGTGTGTACTCGTTGAGAATCTGCTTTGTAATGTCGAGACGCATGGCAACCCGCTTATGATCCTCCTTGTCGCGAAGGAATATCACCTGCATCTCCCGCATCTGTTCCTTCAACACCTTCCAGCCGACAAGTTCGTTGTGATTCATCTCCGGCACCACATGTCCCCAGGCGAGTGATTTCGCATTCTCGGCAACTTGTCCCCGCCACCGTGTATTGATTGCGTCCAGCCGCTCCGTTGCCGAATAGACAACACCGATTCGGGAATGGAGTTGGCGGGCAAGCCGCAAAGGTTCATTCATCACGGATTCCGGATTCGCATATCCGATGGCCTTCGTTTTGAGCATGGCGATCGTTTCACGGATATCCCGATCCTTGTTACGAATCAACTTGAGCTTTGCCAGCGCAATAAGAAGCGGGAAGAACGAATACCCCAACGCGGCGCGGGGCGACGGCCCGCCGGGTACTTTGATATGCGGCTGCTTGTGTTTCTTTGCCATCTTCTCAACCAATCCGCCCGATGAAATGCAGAGAATCTTCGCCCGCCGCTTGATAGCTTCCTTGTGACAGGCGTTCGTCTCCTCGGTGTTGCCCGAATAGCTTGAGACAATCACAAGCGAGTGTTTGCCGACAAAGTCCGGAAGCGTGTAGTTGCGGTTGATGATGAACGGAACCTTGAGTTCATCGGCAAGGTAGGTGCGGAGAAGATCGCCTCCGATCGCCGATCCGCCGAGACCGCAGAGTACAATATGCTCAACGGAACGAATATTCAGCTTGATCGAAGTGTTCTTGCCGATGGAAACGGCTTCTTCTACCTGTTCAGGAAATCCTTTGATAAGCTCATACATGCCGCTCGGGTCGACGCGGCGAATATCTTCAAGAGTCATTGTTCTTTTCAGTTAGTGAGAGAATTGCGAAACGTATCGCAAGCAGCTATAACGGTTTGGACGACGGCACGTACAACTTGTCCTGTGATGTATCAAGCGCCTCCACCGGCATATCGGGCAACTTTTCTTTTACAATCGCCGCAAGGTATTCTTTGATTTCGAATTCCGTCGGGAGTGTCAGAACCTTGTCGGCAACTTTCCTGGCGTCTTTGAACTTGATCGAGCGGATAATCTTCTTGATTTCGGGAAGAATGGGCGGAGCTACGCTGAACTCATCCAGCCCCAACCCGACAAGCAGAATCGTTGCTATGGGGTTTCCCGCCATCTCACCGCACATGCCAACCCATTTGCCGTGTTTATGCCCCGCATCAATAATGGATTTGACTGTACGAATTACAGCAGGGTTGAATTCCTGATACAACGAGGCCACCATGTTATTCCCGCGATCAACAGCAAGCAGATATTGGATCAGATCATTTGTCCCGATGCTCAGGAAGTCTGCCTCGCGGGCGAGTTCTTCCGCAAGCACAGCGGCGGAAGGAACTTCAATCATCACGCCGAGTTTGATATTCTTGTCGAACGGGCAACGGCGAAGAGTCAGGTCGTGCTGTGCTTGCTTCAGGTATTCCTTCGCTTTCCGGACTTCACCGATCTTCGACACCATCGGCAGCAGTATGCGGACGTTCTTTTTTGTGCTTGCGCGAAGTATTGCGCGCAACTGGTCGAGAAACATCTCCGGCCTGTCGAGCGAAACACGGATACCGCGCCAGCCGAGAAACGGATTCTCTTCCTTGAGCGGAACGGGTGACATCTTGTCGCCGCCGATATCGAATGTGCGGAGCATGACCGGATGCGGAAACATCTGCTCGGCAATGGCGGTGTATTCGGCGGCTTGTTCGTCTTCCGACGGAAATGACTGCCGCCCCATCAACTGGCCTTCGGTGCGGTAGAGCCCGATGCCCTGCGAGCCTTGTTGAATCGCATACTCCACCTCATCCTGCAACTCAAGATTTGCAGAGAGTTCGTAGCGTTTGTGGTCAAGCGTTTCAGCCGGAAGGTTGGCAATGCCCTCAAGCTTCTTGTCGAACTCTTTCAGTCGCTGCTCTTTGCGTCTGAGACTTTCAATAGTCTCTTCGGAGGGATGAATAATGAGCGCGCCGCCGTATCCGTCCAGCGCAATACAGTCACCTGTTTTGATATGCTTGGTCGCAGTCCTGAGGCCCAACACTGCGGGGATTTTGAGCGAGCGGGAAAGCAACGCTGCGTGCGACGTAAATCCGCCGAAATCCGTTGCGTAGCCGAGAACCTGATTTCTGCTGAAGATGACTGTATCTGCCGGCGTCAGCGACTCAGAGACGATAAGCGACTCGCCCTCGAGGCGCGAGAAGAGTTTCTGATCGAGAATGTTGCGGATAATTCTATTCATCACATCATCAACATCATGTGCCCGTTCCTGAATGTACTCGTCTGCCGAATCCGACATGATGCGCCGGTATTTGTCCACTTCATCAAAGACGAGATACTCGGCGTTCTTCTTCTCATTTCGGATTCGATTCCTGATGGCTCCCATCAGAACCGAATCCTGCAAGATCATGATCTGCGCCTCGAAGATTCTCGCGCTTTGCGACCCCAACTTCTGCTCCGCAAATGAGTGGATTTTTTGGAGTTCTTTCTCAGAGCGAGCCAGCGCATCCTGCAGTCTTTGCAACTCGGCATCGACTTCATCGTCTGCAAGCGAACGCGGAGACACTTTCGGAACAACTTTGCTGTACAGATATGCGGAACCGATGGCAATACCGGGGGAAGCGGCGATGCCGGTCAGGATGACTTCCTTGCTTTTTCCTTCTTCAGCAATCATTGTTCATCGAACCCGCGTTCAAACAAACTGACGACGGCGTCACGCGCCTGCTCTTCATCCTCACCCTCAAAGCGCAAGTCGAGCGTCGAGCCCTGTTCGGCCGCCAGCGTCATGACACCGATGATGCTCTTGCCGTTAATTTCCATGCTGTCCTTGCAAATCGTAAACTCGGATTGGAACCGCGCAGCCGTCTTGACCAGGGCGGCCGCCGGCCTCGTGTGCATACCGGCACGGTTTCGTACGGTTACAGTGACTTCTACCATTCAGACTTTTCTCTTCAACAACATCTGGGAAAACCACAACAGGGTTTCCTTTGCCCGGCTTTGCGGCAGCATCCTCAATGCTGTCTCCGCCCGTTGCGTGTCGCGGCGAACACGCTCACGGGCGGCTTCCATGACGCCTGTTGCGCGATAGATGTTGGCAATTCGCCGGACTTCATTCCTTCGTTCATCCGCAGTGGACGCAGGGGAGGAGAATCTTTGTTTCATCACCCGCATCAGCTCTGAACGGTTTCTACCCTCCGATTCTTCAAGCGCCTTGAGAAGAAGAAATGTACGCTTTCCTTCGATAATATCGCCACCGATGGTTTTTCCGAAATCCTTCTCCTCGCCAATCACATCAAGCAGATCGTCCTGAAGCTGGAATGCACGGCCGAGATAGTGTCCGAACATCCTCAGCGCTTCGATCTGCCGCTTCGTTCCCCCGCCGATGATACCGCCGAGTTCCGTTGAAGTCGAAATGAGCCTTCCTGTCTTCTTCTCTATCATCCTGAAGTAGTCGCGAACGGAAACGTCCATTCGCCGCTCAAACTCCAGATCCATCGCCTGCCCTTCGCATACATCCAGCAGGCCCGTCGTGAAAACATCAATGAGGTGTGCCGAATTCCGGACACGGGTCTTCAGCGCCTGTTTGTACGCGAGTCCCAGCAAAATATCGCCAACAAGCAGGGCATTATTCACATTCCACTTTGTGTGAACAGTCGGGCGCCCGCGCCGCGAGGGCGCATTATCCATAATATCATCATGCACGAGCGTGAAATTGTGCATCAACTCGACAGCGGCACCGGCATCAATCGCGTCACGGACAGTTCCGCCTACCGCTTCGCAGGAGAGGAGGAGAAGTGTCGAACGAACACGCTTCCCTCCCGCCGAAAGAACATACCTGCACGCATCTTTCACTTCCCGCGGGCTCTTGCCTCGTACCAATCCGCGCAAGCGGTTGTCAACAACAATGCGCAGGGCGTTGTAACGCCGCTGATGGCCCGTCACGAGTACCTCACGAGATTTGCATGCTGAAGATTCTTGACCGTCGCACAACCCGTAAGAAACATAATACCCTTGAGTTCTTTGATCCAAGTTGTAATCAGCCGGTGCAAGCCCCGAGTTCCTTCCTCTTGCAGAGTTTTCAGCATCGGACGGGCGGAACCAACGATATCCGCTCCAAGCGCAATGCACTTCGCTGCGTCACTTCCCGAGCCAATCCCGCCGGAGGCAATAAGCGTAAATGATGTGCGGGATTTCAATTCCGCCACGTCACGGATTGCCGTTGCGGTGGGGATTCCCCAATCCCAAAACTTTGAAGCAAACGGCTTGTTGCTGCTACGCAGCGTTTCCACTCCGGCCCAACTTGTTCCGCCGGCTCCTGCAACATCGATGTACTGGACGCCTGCGTTGAGAAGCCGTTGAGCCACATCAGCCGAAATGCCTGCACCGATTTCCTTGACAAGAACGGGAACAGGCAGATTTTTGACAAGCATCTCAATGCCCCTCAACACGCCGCGGAAATTCGTGCTTCCCTCAGGCTGGAGAAATTCCTGCAAGGGGTTGAGATGAACAGTAAACCCGTCTGCCCGGATAAGCTCGACAAGCCGTCGTGCAGCGTCTGCGTTTGACATCGTTGCAACTTCCGCAGCGCCGATATTGCCGACAATCGGGATTGAGGGAGCAACCTCGCGCACAATGCTGAACGTCCGGTGGTACTGCGTGTCTTCGAGTGCCTGCCGCTGGCTGCCGACACCCATCGCAATGTGCTCCCTTTCACAGACTTCGGCAAGCCGCCGGTTGATAGCCTGCGCGTCCTTATACCCGCCCGTCATGCAGGAAACCATGAACGGTGCCGCAAGTGATTTTCCGAGGAACTGCGCCGATGTGTCAACATCACTGAGGTTCAACTCGGGAAGCGCATTATGAACAAATTCCAGTTGTTCAAGCCCCGTCGATTTAGACTTAAACCCGACGTTCTTGCTTAGCGTCAGTGCGACATGTTGTTGCTTGCGTGACGGGGTGGAACGTGTTCGTCGGGGCATTCCGGATCTTGAACTGAGTGATGGGCTGAAAAAAGATAGTGAAAAGAGGCGCGGGAATCAATTTGACGTTGGAAACAGGCTCATTTCAACGGCCGCGACGTTTCAGGTGGGAAGCGGATTTTTGGACCACAGAACCCAACTCTCGCGATCGAAAATGTTGGGTTTTCGGCAATGCTTCTTTCAACAATTCATATTCAGCGACTTCACAATTTCATTATGCAGAATCCAAACACAGATTGAGGCGCCGGCTCACAGATTCTTCTTGATTGCTTCGACGCCCACAGCAGAGTATGCTCACTTCAGAGTATTGCAAAAGAACGAGAATTGTCTTAAAATAATCTGCAGTCTATACGCGGGATTAGTTGATTGGTTCAACGCGAGCTTCCCAAGCTTGAAAAACGGGTTCGATTCCCGTATCCCGCTCAGCAAAAGGAGACGGGTTCTCCGCCGGAGGCTGATGCGCCTCTGGCGCAGATTCCTGCCTGCCCCGATACTTTCAATCGGGGTCTGCCGCTCCAATTCAGATGTTCTCACTCTCACACCCTCAAACTCTCTCAACCGTCATGACAGCAACAACAAAAGTCCCTGTGTGTGCCGCCTGCGACAGGCCGCAAACGGAGGTGCCGCTCATCTCGCTGGCGTATCTCAACACCACGCTTTGGATTTGTCCGCAGCATCTGCCCGTACTCATTCATAATCCGCAGATGCTTACGGGGAGAATCCCCGGCGCTGAAAACATGAAAGCGGCGGATCATCAGGATTAATGTAGCGGTCGGCTGTCGGCGTTCAGCTATCAGTAATCCTTAATCCCCAATCCACCCTCATGCCTCAACTCAAACAAGCGCTGACGAGGTTCGATCTGACGATGATCGCCATCGGCTCGACGATCGGGTCGGGCATTTTCCTGACGCCGGCGCTGATTGCGAATGAACTGCAAGCGCCGTGGCTCATTCTCGCCGTGTGGGTCGTCGGCGGATTGATGGCAGTGGCGGGAGCGCTTACGTTTGCCGAGTTAGGCGGATTGATGCCCGGCGCGGGAGGCGTGTATGTTTATCTCTCCGAAGCCTACGGCGGGCTTTTTGGGTTTCTGTACGGCTGGGCATATTTGTTAGTTGTGAACACCGGCGGCGTGGCGGCGCTGAGCATCGCGTTTGCCACGTACTTCGGCTACTTCGTGCCGCTCGATCCGTTGCAACTCAAACTTGCCGCCATCTGCGGGCTTGCCATCGTTACAATAATCAATGTGTTGGGCGTGAAAGTCGGCGGTATCTTCTCGGACGTGTTCACGCTGTTGAAGATGGCGGGAATTCTTCTGCTCATTGTCGTCGGACTCGGTTGGGGCTCGGCACGCACCACGGATTTTTCTGCATCGATAGGCACGTTCACGAACGGCCTCGGCAGCGCTCTTGCAGTTGCGATGGTGGGTGTGCTCTGGTCATACGGAGGCTGGCAGCACGCCTCGTTTGCCGCAGCGGAAACGAAAGACCCGAAGCGAACCGTGCCGTTTGCCATGATTGCAGGAGCGCTGACAGTAACGGTAATTTATCTCCTCACCAACCTTGCGTACATGTTTCTTCTGCCGCCCGACACAATTGGCGGCTCTGAACGCGTTGCCGCGGATGCTATCGCCATCATCCTCGGTCCCGCGGGCGCAGGCATCATCGCTATCGCCATTTTCATCTCAACATTCGGTACGGCGGGTATTTACACTCTTACAGCTCCCCGCATCTACTTTGCGATGGCAAACGATGGTGTATTCTTCAAGAAAGTCGCTGATGTACATCCCCGCTATCATACACCCGCAGTTGCCATTCTGATACAATCCATTTGGGCGGTAATTCTGATTCTTTTCTGGGGAACATTCAACGAGTTGATTTCGTACGTCGTGTTTACTGACTGGATCTTCTTCGGACTCGCCGCGGCAGGCGTGTTTGTGTTCAGAAGAACGCGTCCTGATGCCGCACGGCCGTACAGAACATTCGGTTATCCCGTCACGCCGCTGTTTTTCATCACCGTCGCTGCGTGGTTCGTCCTCAATACATTCATCGAAAAGCCCGAACAGGCGATTGCCGGACTCGGGTTTCTTGCTTTGGGAGTTCCCGTGTATTATTTTTGGAATAGACAGAATTCTCCCGCTGCATAGCCCACAATCCCCTAACGAACATGAAAACAACCAACAACGATTACCCGTACTACGAGGTCGATCCGATTTCGACCATCACTGACATGCTCACAAATTCGACCCGCAAGTATGCCAACAATCTCGCATTGCAGGATCTCAATCCGACCCCAATCCCCCGCGTCACATATCAGGAGTTGAAAGAACATGTGCTCACGTTCGGCACAGCGCTGAAGCAACTTGGCCTGAAGGAACGTGATCACGTCGCCTTTATCGGCGAGAACCGGGTTCAATGGGCAATCACGCATCTTGCGTGCGTTACGTTCAACTTCGTCGCCGTGCCGATTGACAAGAATCTGAAGGAGAACGACATCGTCAACATCCTGCATGTGTCGGACTCGAAGGCGGCTGTATTTTCCGAGCCGTTCCGCGACATGTTTATCGAATTCAAACACTCCGTCAAAGCGCTCAAGTATCTCGTGGATATGGATCTTGCCAGAAAGGAGAATGGCGTTCACTCGATGTTAGAGTTGATGGCAAAGGCAAAACACGACGCTAAGAAGGCGCAATTCGCCAAAATAAATCCGGACGATGTGTGCGTTATCGTTTTCACCTCCGGCTCGATGGGCCGTGCAAAAGGTGTGATGATGACACACAAAAACCTCTGCACCAACCTGATGGATATGAGAAAGATGATCAGGATTGAACAGGATGATCGCTTCCTTTCCGTACTGCCGATGCATCACACGTACGAGGGAACATGCGGGTTCCTGTGCCCGTTGTATGCCGGGGCTTCAGTCTACTACTCGCGCAGCCTGAAGACGATTGTTGAAGACATGCAGAAAGCAAGCCCGACGGTATTCCTCGGAGTACCGTTGATGTACGACAAGATGTACCGCCGCATCATGGTGGGGATTCAGGAGAAGGCATTGAAGAAGGCAATCGTTCCGCCGATGAAAACGATTGCCGCGTGGCTGGAGGCATTCGGTGCGGAGAAAGTGCGGCGAAAAATCTTCTCCGAAATTCACGAGAAATTCGGGGGATCGATACGGCTTTTCATTGCGGGTGGCGCCGCGCCTGATCCGCAAGTGTCAAAAGGACTCCGTTCCTTCGGTTTCAAGATCATTCAGGGATACGGGCTCACAGAGACATCGCCTATTCTTACAGTCAATCGTGAATTCAATTTCAAAGACGAGGCTGCCGGATTGCCGCTGCCGAGTGTGCAGCTAAAGATTGCCAACCCCGATGCGACCGGCCACGGTGAAATCATCGCGAAAGGCCCGTCCGTTATGCCGGGCTACTACAAGAACGAGGCCGCCACTAACGAGGTGATGCGTGACGGCTGGTTCTACACCGGCGACATCGGGTTCTTCGACAAGGATGGTTTCCTGCACATCAACGGAAGAAAGAAGAACGTCATCGTTGCCCGCAACGGCGAGAATGTCTATCCCGAAGAACTTGAAGACAAAGTGAACAAAATTCCGTTCGTTCTCGAGTCGGTGATCTACGGCGGCAAAGATGAAAAGAATGACGAAGAAATCCGCGTAATGATAGTGCCGAATGCAGAAGCGTTCATTGAGTATGCAGAGAAGAACAAGATTGAAGTGACGACGGAACTGATCGAGAAGAAGCTGAACGAAGAAATCCGCGAACTCAACAAGCATCTCTTAGGCCATCAGCAAATAAAAAAAGTGAAGATACGAGACAAGGAGTTCGAGAAGACAACCACGCAGAAGATCAAGCGGTACCTGCTACAGCAGGAGGATTCTGTCCGCTAGTCGAATTGCGGCTGTCTGCCGACTGCAAAAGCCAGCGCGTAGCAAGCAGCTGCACACACTATCACCACGGAGAAGCCGAATTCCACTGCAAGTAGCATTGCAAGCGGGGCGGCGATAACCGACATGCACCCGTTGATGCCCCACGCCCACGGAATGACGCCTTCACGTTGTTGACTCAGCGAGCGCAACCCAAGTGGAAACGGCATTCCCATAACGAACGCCGGCGGAGCGATCAGGAGAAAGGTCAACACGATTTTCAGCCATTGTGGAAGAGTGATGGAGTAGTGGAGGATTGGAGTGATGCTCACTGCGTACACAAGAATCGAGAACGCGACAATCAGCCCGATTCTCGTCAACAACGACGGGGACAGTCGCGACGACACCCAGCTTCCCAAACCCGAACACACCAGCATTGCGCCGATGACCGCCGCTGTTGCATAAATCGGGTGACCGAGGAACAGCACAAAACGCTGGATCAGCACCATCTCAACAAACATATACCCCAACCCCAATCCGCCGAACAAGAGAATCACATTCCACCGTCCCGCTCCCATCATCTTCTTCTTGAAAAGAGGAAGAAGAATGAGCAAGACCGCAACAATGATAATCTGCACCAACGTTACCGCAATGATAAGCGACCCAAGCTCCAGAAAAGGAAAAGCATGTTCACCGAAGAATTCTCTGATGCGGGGGACGCTGCCCCATTTCAGGAATTGCGAGAAGTAGGGTTGATCATCGGTTGAGGGAGCAAGATTGAAATCGTACTCTGAATATATCGTTTTGCGCCTGTCAGAAAGAATTCCGTCTACGAGAGAGAAGAAGCTTGTATCTTGCATGATATTGAAGCGGTTTCGTTCCAATGAATTGATGTCCGGCAGCAAAACGGGATCGAACATCATGGAAGAGCAGAAGTTACGGATGTTTTGAACTTCCTGAACGGACAACGGGGAACGCTTCATTACAAACGTTACCATCCCCCAACTGCGAACTGCCGCGATATGCTGACGCGGCTGCGTAATTCCCTCATCAGCAAGAGTCTCAACAAGCGTTGCCAACGCCCTCAGAGGATTTCTCACCGGATAATCCATCCACGATGTAATGCATACCGCGCCGGTTGGCGTGAGTTTGTTCCACATCTCACGGAATGCTTCCTTCGTCAGCAGGTACTGTTCTTGCAGCGCATAGACGCCGCTCGTTCCGCCGAATGCATCAAGTGTCGGCAGAACGATGAGATCGTATCGGACTGTATCGGATTGCAGAAACGTTCGCGGGTCAACAGTATGAACCGAGATGGCGGAATGGAAGAATAATGAGTCCGTTGAGGAGGCAAGTTCTCGCTTGAGAGCTGAAACGGCCACGCTATGAGCCTCGACTGCAACAATCTCACGTGCATGTTGCTCAAAGGCTTGAGCAACGAACATTCCGGTTTTGGCTTGCAGAACAAGTACCCGTTCACGTTCTTGCATTGCGTACGGGAGGGCAAACGTCGTGTAGCGAAGCACGTGTGCTGTGACGTGCCTCTGAGCGGCAAATACGGGGCCGAACCAATCGGCATTGTTAAACACAACATCCCGATTGGCCAGCGAGCCTCGATACGCAAGGCTGAGGCCCGGCGCATAGCGCAATGCCGGAGACGACACGATCTGCACAAGCCCGTACGGGCTGCTTTGTTCATGAACAATTTGCGCATGAGGGAGGTTCAGCGTTCTCTTCAACGACTTGTAGTCGGAGAGTTGCAGTTGGGATGGTGCGTAGAAAAAGTATGCGGATAGAGCAAGCGCTGCCGCACCGACAGGAAGAATCCCCCTTCTATTCTCTGCAGACACAATCAACAAGCCGGAGAGAACGGGAAGAAAAGCAACCACTGCGGGCAATTCTTGCGGCGCGAACATCCAGAGTAATACAACGGCCGAAAGTCCGCCGAGACCCGATCCCAGAAGATTGGACGCGTAGAACTTTCCAATCTGATCAACGTTTCTCACAAACACAATTCCGACCGCAAGAGCCCCGAGGAAGAACGGCGTAAAGAATGCAAGGTACGTAAGCAACAATCTCCCTATTTGCTCTCTCTCAACAAACAGCAAATACGAATCAAACCTGACGCCTGAACTCTGCGAAACCCCAACCACAATTGCCATTGCTGTTCCGCAGAGAATCATGAGAAGCGGCAAAGCAAGCTCAGCGCGTTTCATAATCCATTCACGCGCCAGCGCGAGGAACGTCCCGCTCGCACCAAACCCGAGAAGCGCAACGGAAATCACCATGTAGGCAAAGTGATGCCATTGCACAATCGAGAGCAATTGCATCAACACAAGCTGGAAGGCAAGAAGGGCAGCGGAGAGGAGGCCAACTGCAATAACGAGCCGGACCATCATGTTTCCGCCTATTTTCCTCTCGTGAAGGGGACGAAGCGAACGGGGATAAGGCTTTTCGTTGAGATGTCCTTCCCTCTCTTCTCAACGAGCGTGAGTGTCTGTACGAAAAACGGAGTCCCGACGGGGATGATCATTTTCCCGTCGTCCTTCAGTTGCTCAACAAGCGGGGGCGGGATGTGTTCGGCGGCCGCGGTTACGACAATGGCGTCGAACGGGCCTTTCTCTTTCCAGCCGTAGTAACCATCGGCATTCTTGACTACGGCGTTGCCGTACCCCAAAGACTTCAGCAGGTCGGCGGCGGGTTTTGCCAGTTCGGTAATGATCTCGATCGTGAACACACTGTCAACGATCTCCGCAAGAACTGCCGCCTGATAGCCGGAGCCTGTGCCGATTTCAAGAACACGGTGACCGCGTTGCGGTTTCACCAACTCCGTCATATACGCCACGATGTACGGCTGGGAGATCGTCTGGCCGTATCCGATGGGAAGAGGCCTGTCGTCGTACGCCGCATCGCGCCAGCTTTCGGGAACAAAGCGGTGACGTTGAACTGTTCGCATGGCGCGCAGCGTCGCAGAATCTGAAACATCACGTGCGGCAATCTGTGTCCGCACCATCTTCTCTCGCGCCGATTCAAATGGGTCCGACAGAAGCAAAACTGCAACAAAAAACGCAAGCAACATTCTCATCGTACTTACCTCCGCTGTTCATAGAAAAGCTACGGAACAGGAAGATTCAGGTCAAGGAATTTCGATTCTCACACAAATCGCAGCCACGCCCAATAGACAAGGATGTTCACGGCTGCAAGCGGAATGCCGATACGAGTGAACTCCCAGAATGTGATTGTTTGCTTTGCACGACGTTCAGCATTTTGAATGACAATGATGTTGCTTGCCGCGCCGAGGATGAAGAGATTCCCTGCAATCGTGCTCGCTGCGGCGAGCGCCATCAGCTCCGGAAGCCCTGCACCTGCATGTGTCAGCATGGGCTGATATAATGCAACAAGCGGTACGTTGCTGATGAATTGGCTGAGAATGATGCTCACCGCCAAAATCATCTCAAGCGACGCAATATCAATGCGCATTTCCTGAATGACGGACTGGAAGAAGCCGCTCTGCCACACACTTTCCATCAACACAAACATCGCCGCAAAAAACACGAGTGTATGCCAATCAATGTGCTTCACAATATGCAAACGCTTCTTGCTGCCCACGAGTATGGGAAGAGAACCCGCCAGCGCAATGTGTGTGAGATGAAGGTTGATGGGAAAAGCAACAACGGCTGTCAGAATCTTGACCGCAACCAGCAACAGAACAATGTGCAGCGAGATGCGTGAGAGAACGGCAAGTTCGTGATTCCGGATGGGCTCCTGCGAATGCGACAACTCGGCATCATGGAAATCATTTGGATAGAATTTCCTGAGAAGAACATACGTCACATAGAGATTCACCACCGTCGGAACGAACAGCCATCGCAGAAATGTCGTGAACGGATTCGGAATGTTGCCGTGGATGGCAATCAGCAGATTCTGCGGATTGCCAATGGGACTCATCACACTGCCGATAGTGACGCCGAACGCCAACGCAAGCAGGAACAGCTTCGGCGACATTTCGTGCTTACGCGCCAACAGTAACACAACCGGCGTTCCGATGATGGCAAGCGTGTCGTTCATCAAAAACGCAGACGAAATGCCCGCACCGAAGAGGATCATCAACAACAGCGTATCCCTCGATTTCGCCCGCTTGAAATACCTGTACGAAAGGCGGGAGAGATAGCCGCTTTCCTCCAGGCCCTGCCCGATCACAAACATCCCGAACAGAAACAACATCACATCAATATTGATTGCCCTCAGCGAGTCTGAGAGAGAAATCTGGCCGGTGGCAATGACAATGACTGCGCCAAGCAACATCGCCTGCCAAATGTGAAACCGGATATTGCCGACTTGCCGGACGGCGATAAGGAGAAAAACAATGACAAGCGCAAGAAGGGAAATGTTCACATGAAGAAGAGACTATTGCGGAGGAAACGGCATCGGGGCCGGCACGCTGATCATTGCCAATGTGTACGCAATAACCGAAACAATGAGGCCCCACATGAATACAGTATATGCAATACGCAGATAACGATACTTGACGCCCAAAACCTTGCCGAGGAAATACAAATCCTTGATCATGCTGCCGTACAGATAATCCCGGTCATTCATCATCTCGCGCATTCCCCAGTCGAAATCTTCGAGCGAGGATCGATGAAAGTTGCCGAAGAACAACAGATTCACTTTCCGTTGATTGATATCTTCACGGGTGAACGTCCCGGTCGTTACCAACGGGCGTGTGGCAAGGATGGAGAATATCATGGTTACCAAACATACAGCAAGCAGAATGATGGTAGGCAAAACAAGATGGGAATGCGTGTCGAGTTTGCTGACCAGTACGCTGAACACAATTGCCATAATGGTTCCCGTCGTTCCGATGAGGATACTTGCTTTGTGATCGGCAAGCGCAGTCAGGTCGAGATGGTTTTTCGGGACAACACGGAACATGGTTTCGATGCCGCGCTCGGGGCGTTGTTCCCTCTCCTGTTTTGCGGCAGCCTTGTTTCTCTTCTCCCGGATTGTCATGGTCGTTTCCTCTGCTTGTGCCTGCAGCGACCGGGACATTTCCTGCAACGCAACAAGGTTCTTTTGCCTTCTTCCTTCCCACTCCCGACGGGCGTACGGCGTGAAGAATCTGCTCGCGGACGCAAAGTCCACGTTTCGCTGTATCCACTCAAGATCGGTGAACATCGACCCTGTGCGCAATTCCATTTCCATTCTCAACAAATCACTCCGCCCGAAGAATCGCTTCTTTCCCAAATGCGACACATCCGCATCACACACAATCTCTTCCAAAAGCGTCTTGGGAGATTGCGGTATTTTCGTGGCCCGGATGCAGTTCGTCACAATTTCAATTCTCTCTATAGGGTAGTTCTTCTCACCTAAGAACTTCGTTGCTATCTCCATGCTCTTTTCCTCGTGCCCGTCAACAGCATCAACATAGCCTGCATCGTGAAACCAAGCAGAAAGGAGAACAATTTCGGTATCGGATTTAGCGAGCTTGCAGCCATCGGCAAGTTCTTCGGCTGCTTCAACGGTTTGTTGTGTATGAAGGAGATTGTGATACACTGCCCATGCGGGCAACTTCTGCTGAAAGAGAGTGGAGATATATACTCCGGCTTGGGTGGGAATGTCGTTGTTCATGCTGCGCATTGCGTGACGTGAGACGGGAACAACATAGGAAAAATGTCCAACTATTCCAAAGCCGGGATGTTACACGAAGATGCCCAATCTCTTGAGAGAATCAACAAGTTCTGCGTGCGATGTATAATGAATCGCTTTGAACCCCAAAGCAGTCGCGAAATCAACGTACTCGGCTATGTCGTCGATATACACGCAATCATCCGGCTGCATGTTCATCTTTACGAGGATGTCACGATACAGTAGTTCGGCCGGCTTCATGGCGCCGACTTCAAACGAGAGAGTGACTGCATCGAAAAGCGGAAACTCTTCCAGAGTTTGCATCTCCGTTTCAAAATGCCACTGGTTCGTGTTGGAGAGAAGCCCCAACTTGAAATGCGGTTTCAGCCTGCGGATAAGCTGCAATGTTGCAGGGTTGCGTTCAAATATCCTCACGAACGATTCCTTGAACTTGTGCATCGGCATGGAGAGTTTCAGGCGTGCTACTACCTGCGAGCTGAATTCGTCGGAGGTTATGCGTCCGGTTTCGTAGTCAATAATCAAGTTGGAGGCACGCCCGGCTTCCGCGAGAATTCCATCACTCCTCAATGCAGAGTAGGGTAACAGGCGTCTGAAAAAAATCATGTGGTCGAACCGGGCAATCACGTTGCCGTAATCGAAGATTATTCCCTTTATCATTTCGCGAAACGACTTGTGAAACTGACGTACGTTGTGAATAAAGTTAGCAGATTTTGTGACAGAAGATAGGCTCGGACCGACACCCTGAAAACCGATGTAGAAAGCAGAACACAGATAGACACAGATGCGACAGATCGTCGCAGATTGAGAGGTACGATCTGAGTGTGCCCTCGGCTCACCTGCACTTGGTCATCACCATCCGGGTGAAATCGAAGTACAAACGATGGACTTTCATCCATATCCACCATCTGCACTTCTTCTTTATGTCTGTGAGAATCTGTAGTTTCTGTGTGGTCACTGCCTGCAGCCGGCAGGTGTGTTCTATCCCAATGTCGGAATTAAGGGACACGTTGATTATTGATTCTCCACATCATATCTTAAAGCCGTAAAGCCGTTCTCTCTGATACCACAATTACCCAAGCAGGTGTCGACGAGCGGCTTTTTCGCGTCATCATGAAGCCCACCGCTCCGATGGTTCCCGGTATCATCTCACGGCGTTTGTTACACTGTTCAAGGAAAGTCTTATGCTACGTAAGACCGCTGTATATTTGCTTACCCTTTTTGTCTTCATCACACTTATGAATGCGGGCTTCTCACAAGAAGCAAAAAAGGACGTAAAGAAAGAGTCAAAAACATCCGCTACTGTAAACCCGAAGGCGCCGGTCAATAAGGATCAGGGGAAAGACTTGAAGAAACCTAAAGCTCCCCCCTCGATGAAATCAATTGCGTGCCTGCAACCGGGTTGCGGTCTGTGGGCAAAGAGTCACAGCGCGAAAGAACTGCGGATTCTTATGAAGAGACACGCGAAGAAGTATCACAAGACCGATCTCACGTTCCAGCAGCTGAAAGCGATGGTCAAAAAGCATGAACAGAAGTAGGTTGAACCTGACTTTGAACGCGAAGTCGAGTCACTGCAAATGAACCTGTCGACACAATCCGCGTCGGCTGAGGCCACAACCGCCAGTCCTTCCGCCGGCATGATGCCCCGGCTTGATTCGGTGGACTTGTTGCGCGGTGTTGTCATGGTCATCATGGCTCTCGATCATGCACGGCATTTTTTCACCGCCGTACGGTTCAATCCGGAAAACTTCGACGACACAACGGTGGCGCATTTCTTCACGCGTTGGCTCACTCACATCTGTGCACCGGTATTTGTGTTCCTTGCGGGCACGGGGGCTTTTCTCTACCGCACGCGGGGTCATTCACAACGCGAGCTTGCCTGGTTTCTCTTTTCACGCGGCGTCTGGCTTATCATCCTTGAACTGACAGTGATGCGCATGGGGTGGCAATTCAGTTTCGACTATTCCTACGCCGTCGCACAAGTTCTCTGGGCAATCGGGTGGTCCATGATTATTCTCTCGGGGCTTGTCTTTCTCCCGATTTCCATCTCAACCATCTTCGGCATCCTGATGATCGTCGGGCACAATGCGCTTGACGGAATGAAACCAAGAATGCTCGGTGACTTCGACTGGCTGTGGAGGATTCTGCACACCGGAGGCCGAATTCAGATTTCCGAAAACTACACGCTAAGCATCATGTACCCGCTGATCCCGTGGATTGGAGTAATGGCGGCGGGATACGGCTTCGGCGTTCTTCTGATGACGGAGCAACAGCAACGAAGAAGGATTCTCTGGTGGTTGGGGGGAAGTGTAACCGCAGCATTTGTGTTGCATCGATGGTTGAACATCTACGGCGATCCGCAACCCTGGCTGCTTCGCGAGAGTGTGGTCTGGACGGTTGTTGATTTTCTCAATTGTGACAAGTATCCCCCTTCTTTGTTGTTTCTCTTAATGACTCTTGGACCTGCACTCGCGTCCCTTGCGTTGTTTGAACGTGCTCGCGGAGGCTTGGCTCGATTTTTTATCATTTTCGGGCGAGTGCCTCTGTTCTTTTACGTCGTGCATATTTTTCTTCTTCATGCACTGGCGGTGATTGCTGCTTACCTAACCCTCGGTGGACCGGGAAGCCTTGTCGGTAGCCAAACGCCTCTCACGTTGCCGGATGGATATGGCTTTGGCCTTCCGGGTGTGTACGTTGTCTGGATTGCAGTCTGTCTGTCACTCTACCCTGTCTGCCGTTGGTACAACGCAGTGAAGCGAAAAAGCCGTAACAAGTTGTTAAGTTATTTGTAGCTGTTTGATTCTTTCACTTTTGCCTCTTACCTTGTTAGGTAGAAGCTGTTCACTGACATCATGAAAATCTTGCACGGAGGCCTGCAGGCGGGTGTCGCTGAACAGTTTTGCTATTCACCCTCCCCCAACCCGCACTACCTGACTGTTCCTCTTAAATCACCGAGCCACGCTGCAAGAACGATGTGTTTAGCAAAAAGCACCACTATGCCGAATTCGGGGTAAGCGAACGTCGCTGAAATCACGTATGCACAGCGCATATATTCTTCTTCCCATCCTCGCGATCATTTTCTGCTATTGGCTTGTCGAATACAGCCAACATCAGAAACGTGTTCACGACATTTCCATCAGAATACATGTCAATGGAACGCGCGGGAAGTCAAGCGTCACCCGACTGATCGGGGCCGGATTGCGTGCGGGTGGAATTCAAACACTTACCAAAGTCACAGGCACATATCCCCGCATTATCCTCGAAGACGGATCAGATGTTCATATTCATCGTTGGGGAGAGGCAAACATCCGCGAACAGATTTCGATTGTGCGCTTCGCATCTGAACGAAAGGCTCAGGCTCTTGTCATAGAATGTATGGCGTTGGAGCAGCAGTTCCAGCGAATCACTGAACAGCAGATGATTCACGCAACGATCGGCGTTATCACAAACGTCCGGCTCGACCACATTGATATCATGGGACGAACATTGCCGGAAATTGCCTCCGTGCTTGCGGAAACAATCCCGGAGGAGGGGGAATTCTTCACGGGGGAAACAAATATCCCCAAAGAACTTGAGAAGTACGCCAACAAGAAGAACGCGGCGATGCATCTCACGAATGAACAATCCGTCACTCCCGATGAGATGAGGGGATTTTCCTACATCGAACACCGTGAGAATGTTGCTCTTGCTCTCGCCGTTTGTCAACACTTGGGCGTGGCGCGTGATGTTGCGCTGAAAGGCATGTACTCGGCAATTCCGGATGCCGGCGTATTGCGGCGGTTTCGCGTCGACGCGTTCGGTAAACGTCTCACCTTTTACAACGCGTTCGCCGCAAACGATCCCGATTCCACTCTGCTTGTTTGGAAGAGATTGAAGGAGGAAGACGGGATTGACGGAACCCGCATCGTTCTCCTCAACACACGTCAGGACAGAATGGATCGTGCACGCCAACTCGCTGAGCTCGCCGGAAGAAAACTCATGCCCGAAATGGAGTATCTGATGCTGATCGGGAACAACACAGATGTTGTGAAGCACATGGCAATGGGATACGGCGTTCCACCTGAGAGAATTCTGAGCGTCGGCTGGGTGCCACCTGAAACTGTTTTTGAAAGGGCGTTAGCAGCGACGCAGCGGGCGTCCACCATAGTTGCTATCGGCAATATGGGGGGAATGGGAGGCAGAGTGGCGGAGTACTTTGAACACAGGAGCTTTGCATCATGATTGAGTTGGCGATCACCCTCGGACTGATACTGAGCCTTCTGTCGTACGAGATCTTCGGGTTGGCGGCGGGGGGCATTGTTGTTCCGGGATACATCGGGCTACATCTTTCGCAAGTTGATCGAATGACGGGCGTACTGCTGGTAAGTCTCGTCACATACTTAATCGTGAAGGTGATGAGTTATTACACGTTTCTCTACGGACGGAGACAGATGGTGGTAAGCCTATTGATCGGGGCATTGCTGGCAAACTTCTCCCGGCAATTTTTGACGTTCAACGTCGGGGCGGCTACGGCAGAGCTGACTGCTATTGGTTGGGTTGTGCCGGGACTTATCGCACATTGGTTCGGGAAGCAAGGGATCTTCAAGACTCTCTGCGCATTGTTGGTCACATCGGTGATCGTCCGCCTTGCGGTAATCGTTCTGTTCGATGGCCAACTTTTTCCGGGAGGGTGAGAAAGATCGATGGCAACCATCAATACATATTCCAATCCGGTTCTTGCTGTATTTGCCGTTGCGGCAGCGCTGTCGTTTCTGGCTGTTGAGAATTCCAAGATCGACGTACGGCAGAAATGGTATAATGAAAAACTCGAGGCCGCACGGCGCACAAAAGCAGCGCAAGAGTGCATCAAGGATTTCCGGCTTGAACGCGGCGTATTCATCGACGCCGTGAACGATCCGAACGAAACAGCACTCATCGGGCAGGATATCACACCTATCACCACCGACCGTGGCGATATCAACGCGAAGATCGCCTCCACAAATCCCAATTTTGCCGCGGTGATTGTGGAACTTCTCAAACAGGCCGGCGTGAAGGAGAAGGACAATGTTGCCGTTGCCGTAACCGGTTCGTTTCCGGCAATCAACATTGCCGTGTTTTCTGCGCTCGAAGTTCTCAAACTTTCGCCCATCGTCATCACGTCGGTGGGTGCCTCAAACTGGGGGGCAAATGATCCGCAATTCACATGGCTGGACATGGAACGCTTGCTTCAGCAGAAGAAGATCTTCCGCACTCGCTCGATTGCAGCCTCCATAGGTGGAGGAGGAGATATCGGAAGAGGTTTGAGCCCCGAAGGACGCGAGTTGATTCTTCAATCGATCAAGCGGAATGATGTTCACCTTATTCAGCGGGATCATATCGAACAGAGCATTGAACAGCGACTTGAAGTGTACGACAAGCGCAGTAAAGGGCGTCCTATCAAGGCGTTTATCAATGTCGGCGGAGGCATTGCCAGTCTTGGCACCGTTGTGAACGGAGAACTCATCCCCAGCGGACTGACAATGGAACTTCCTGTGAAGAACTATCCCGGTCGCGGAGTGATTATCGAGATGGCGAAACGCGGCATTCCCATCATTCATCTCTATAACATACGTCAAATGTGGAGGGAGTACGATCTGCCGCTTGATCCCGTTCCCATGCCCGAAGTGGGATCGGGAGGAATTTTCGTCCGCCTGAAATACAGCATCGTTGTCGCGTGGATTACACTTGGCGTCCTCTCCGGCGCAATCCTTCTTGCAGCATACTTCGACAGGCGAAGGCACAGACTTGGAACGGAACCTGCTTCTCTCTTGAGGACTGAATCAGGGCATGACTTGTAATTCAGATGTATCATCAAAGCGACATATCATGAAAGCAACAACAATTTGGGTACTCGTATTTCTTATCATCACAGCGTTGTCCGCCGATTCTTCGTTCTCAGCGAAGAAAAAACATGTCGTCCTCAAACCCAAGCAAGCCGGGGGCGAGGTGGTCATTGTACTGGGCGGGAAGAACCGGACCTACTATCCGCTGAGTGCAGAACACACAAGCAGGCTGGAAATAAAAGGCCCCGGTACTCTCCGCATTCTCACGCGAGCACGTGTTGACGAAGGATCGTCCGATGATGTTCGATACGGCGTTTTCTATAAGATAGACGGCTCTGCACGGCAGACATTTGAAGTTGAGGACGTCGAGCGAGCGCCTGATGCAAGCTATAAGGGAGATGCATCGGGCACCCCGGGCGAGACCGAAGAACTCATTCTCAATATCAATAAAGGTAAGCATACCGTCGATCTTACACTTCAACACCCCTTACCGAAGGTAGCGGCGCGATATCTCTTTACTCCTCATTCACTCAAGAAGACCAAGTGGGTTGCCATGTCGCCGCTCGCGCCTCTCGAGCCGGTTGATCTTCATGAGTCGGAAACAACGCTGCATTGTTTCAGATTCTCAAAGGAGAAACCTCTCCGGTTTGAGATTATCGGACCTACGGAATTGAAAATCCGTACCCGTGTCGAGAACAGCTTCGCAATGAAAGGACGCGTTATCTACCGCCTGCAAATTCGTGAGCGGGATCAGGTCGTGCAATCATTTCAGTTGAGCAGCAAGCGTTCCGAGACGGCAACATACAGGGACAACACCAAGCTCGTTCCCGGGAAACCGCGGGAAATCGTGTTCAAGGTGCCGAAGGGGAAGCACTTCTATGAGATTCTCCCCCTCGATCATCATACACTGCTGGGACAAATTCTGTTTCCCCATAAAGATGCAAAGCTGGAACTATGATATGAACACAATAAGAGTTTCCGTTGCGATTGCTCTGATCGGACTTGCGATCAGTCCCGCCACCGCAGTGGCGGCAGATTGGCTTTCGGCAGCAAGGTTGGAGATCGTCGCCTCTTCAGTGTATGACAACAATATTTTGAGATACTCCGACAAGTACATTTCCCGCTTCAACAACCGCGAGGATGCCGGGCGTTTTCACAACAGTACGCTCGATGATCTGATTCTCGTAAACTCTTTCAGGCTTGGCATTGCGATGCGGTTGATCGGCTCGCAAACCACGAATGCAACAATCGACTACAGACGAAGAACCTACACACACAATGGTATCAAGGATTGGTCTTACGTCGCTGTTGCCTTGAAGCAAGATGTATCCAAGAAGTTCTCCGTACAAGTCGGATACAGCTATATTCCGGAATTTTACGTGCGGCATTTCCGGGATGATGATTGGACGGCTCTGTACGGCTTCAGAGATCCTATCGTGTATCAGCCGTTCAGTTTCAAAAAGGATGAAGTCGGAGGGTGGGTGCAGTATGCTCTTTTCACTACAACGCGAGTACGGGCAACGTTTTCCTTTGCCCGCTACTTTTACAACGAGCATTTCACTGAATATGATTGCAACAACACTTCGGTTGGAATTGTCGTGTCTCACAACGTCACGAAGGACCTCAAGTTCACGGCGGAATTCGAGGTTACGCTGTCACAAGGCGACGGCACGACCGACATGGACCCCTCCAACAATCAAAACGTTTACGGCGTCGGCATCGAATATCAACTGCCGAAACTTTTCGGCCGCAAAAACAGCATCGCGGCGGGAGGAGAGTTTTCACGCAGTTGCTACACCTCAACACATTTTCTTGAGCTGGACCCGAATCATGCGGGACGCGATGATCGGAGCTACCGCGTTTCCGCCTCGTACAATCTTGAACTTCTGAAGAATCTTGGGCTTGTTCTGACATTCGGCTGGCACGACCGTGCTGTCAAAACGGCTGCAACACAAAATGCCGAATACTTATCGGCTGAAAAAGATTATCGCCAATATCAATTAGGATTGGACATACGGTACACATTCACCATTGTTCCTTAACGGTTTTGTTGAAAGGAGATCGAAACGAGATGATAAGACACGCTTTCATATTTCTGAGTGCATGCGCGCTTGCGGGCTGCGCCAAGCCGACCGCGCCCGAGTCGCTGAATCCGGGAACGGGAGGCTACAGCATTGTCGCAAAGCTGCCTGTTCCGGGCTACGCTCAGGATATTGATGTGAAGGACTCACTCGCCTACATCGCCGAAGGTGAGGGAGGCGTTGCCGTTGTGAATGTCGCACGGGCGGATGCGCCACACGTTGCTGCTTTGTGCTATATCGGCGTGAGGGGATATTCTTACAAAATCACGCGAAGAGATTCAATTGTGTACCTCGCCACCGGGGCCTTCGGCATCAACACGGTAAACGTGGGCAACCCCTTCACCCCGACGTTCGTCGCCCACTACGGCGCAGCAAGCAGTACGAATGAAGTGCATGTGTTTGGCGACTGGCTGCTGGAGGGAAAGGGTGAAGCCGGTATCCGCTTTGCAAATGTCTCCGAGGTTGATCCCGGATATATCGATGCTCGCGGATCAATCATTACTCCCGGCTACGCCCGGGGAATGGCGACAACCCCGGACAGCTTGCTGGCGGTTTCTTGCGGAGAGATGGGATTCGCGCTGTACGATCTGAAAGATGTGGCCCGCTTGCAGGGATTTTACACAGCCGACAAGCTGGCTCTTGGCTGGGTGGATTTGCCCGGGTATGCGTCGCATGTGGCTCTCATGGGAAGCCAGCCAATTGCTTTTGTTGCGTGCGGGACTGCCGGCGTACAAGTCGTCGATTATTCCAACTTGGCAAATCCTAAAGTTATTGCCGGATACTCCACGGGCGGTTACGCAAAAGAAGTGGCGTACAGCAACGGGCGCCTGTATGTTACGACAGAGTTGAGAGGCCTGCAGATATTCTCCGTTACTGTCCCCTCTTCACCAACCCTGATTGGTATTGTTGAGACAAAGTATGCTCTCGGACTCGCTGTTGACCAACGGTACGTATATGTTGCCGATCAGACTGAAGGCCTGATCATCGTCAAGATTCCCGCTTAATGAAGATACGGCCATTAGTAAATGTAGTGAGAGAACCAAGTACAATAAAAGGAATGGGTGATACATGGAACGAATTTCTTGCACGTTAACGTTGCTGATTGCATTGCTTACGTCGGCCGGAAGTGCTGAATGGGTATCGCTGAAGAATGGAAGCGCGCTGCCTGCAGCTCCGAAAGTGACGGTTCTTCAGGATGATGGCTCAACTACTGTTCTGAAGGTGGACGTGCACGGATTTGAAGTCACCACCATCTCGAGCGGCGGCAAACTCTACCAATCCATCGATCTCTTGAACGATATCATCACCGACCAAGCCGGACATCCGGCGGTACCGTACATTGCCGAGATGATTATTATCCCTGACAGAGGCGATGCAACTGTGCAGGTGATAGAGACAGGGGCGATCGAAAAATACAACGGCTTTACTCTTCCGCCGGCCAAGCCGTCATGGGAGGAAGGATCTCCTGAACCATCTTTTGTTGAGAATGATGCAGCTTACCGTTCTGCAAGTCTCTATCCGGGAATAATGGTGACAGTTGGCGACCCTGTTGTGTTCCGGGATTTTCGCATTGCAAGGATTGCCATCTATCCTGTACAATTCAATGCGGCAACCAAAGAACTTCAAGTCACGACCTCGATCACCATACGGGTGAACTATGGAGGCGGAACCGGCACCAATGCCAGAACCAGCCCGCGTCGTGCAATACCGCCATCCTTTGGTGCTGTGTACAGAAGTTCGTTGATCAATTATGAGAGTGTTTTGAACAGAAACTTTGGCGGCCTTGAAACAGGACGCGAGGTTTTGTTGTGCATTGTGCCCGACACATTTGCAACAGCATTTCAACCCTACGTGCAGTGGAAACACAAGACCGGAACATTCGTACGGTTCACCAAGTTCAGCGAAATCGGGGCCACCAGCTCTAATCCCGACATCATTAGAAATTATATCATGCAATGCTACAATAACTGGACGTATCCACCGACCTATGTTCTGCTCGGTGGAGACTATGGTTACGTGCCCATCAAGGCTGCCACCGGGCAATCGTTCGCCAACGAAGACTACTTTGTAGAAATAGAAGGTAACGATGTATTTCCTGAGGCGTACATTGGTCGCTTCACGCATAGCACCGTCAGCGGGTTACAGACTATCATCAACAAAGTCATCAAATATGAGCGTACTCCGTATCGTACCAACACGGATTGGTTCACGCACGCCGTGGTTTGCGCGAACAATGCGTACCCGACGCAGCCTGAAACGAAGCGATGGGTGTCGAATATCATGAGAGAAAGCGGCGGGTTCACGATTGATACGTTGTTGAATCTCTATCAAGGCCCGTGCGTCTATAACGTTTCGAACGTTATTACAGCAATAAACAACGGCCGCAGCTTTCTGAATTATCGTGGCGAAGGAACCAGCAGCGGATGGACTCTGGCAAACTGCTATCCGTTTAGTACAACAAACGTGTCGTCTGTCAACAACGGCGAGATGCTCACCTTCGTAACGAGCATCGGATGCGGTGTTGCAAATTTTGCCGTCAGCGGCGGAAATTGTTTTGGTGAACAATGGCTTGAACTCGGGACTTCTACCACTCCACGTGGGGCTTGTGCATTCGTCGGCCCGACGTGGGGAAATACACATACGAAGTACAACAATGCAATAGACAAAGGCATCTATGTTGCACTCTTTCAGGAAGGGCTGCACACGCCGGCCCAATCGCTGCTGCGCGGCAAGATTCGCATGTACAATTTATATACGCCCGCCGACCCGTATGTACCCCTGCATTTCAGGGCCTATACTGTTCTCGGAGATCCAAGCACATATGTATGGAAGAATGTGCCGGCAAAAGTGAACATCACGCATACGAATCAAATTTCCATAGGGTACGACCAAATTCAAGTTACAGTTCTTGATTCGCTGACGTCGGCTCCCGTTGCGGGGGCTGAGATATGCGTCGCAAGTGACAGTGTGTACGCAACGGGCATTACCGACGCCTCCGGAACTGCAACAATTGAGTTGGTTTCATCAAGGATTGATACACTTTCGATTGTTGTACGAGGCCAGCGGGTTGTGCCGGTGGAGGGCAGCATCGCTATTGTCGCCAGCGAAGAACATGTCGCCCCGCTGGGTGAGCCCACACTGATAGAGGTTGAGGGAAATCTCGACGGCAAACTCAACCCGAATGAACGATTCGAGATTTTCTACCGGCTCAAAAATTGGGGCACGCAGCCCTCCGCCCACGTTCAGGCAACACTCTCCGTTCCCGACACAACACACACAGTAGTAGTGAACCCGGGGCCGGTGGTGTACGGAACCATCGTGCCAAACGATTCAGTCTCAGGGAGCGGATCGCCGCTTCAGTTCTACTTGAAACCTACAACGCCTGTCGGGTCGAGAATCTCACTACGGCTGAATGTCAGCAGTTCGTTACACTCATGGAGCTACCTGACCTACAAGGATGTTGTTGGATGCAATCTCGAGTATGCATCGACTGTTGTTGATGATCAAGGCTCCTCGCGTCAGAACGGTCGCCTTGATCCCGGTGAAACAGCACGCCTTTATCTGAAAATTAAGAATACAGGAGAAGACATTGCTCCCGATGTTGCGGGCATCCTTCGAACGGACGATCCGTACATCACCGTTCTCGATTCAACAGGCAGTTTCGGCCCGCTGGCTATCGGCGACAGCGCAACCAGTTCAGCCGACTACTTCGTCGTCAGAGTTGCAGAGTCATGCCCGTTGGAATCGTCCCACACCTTTTCACTGCTTCTGAGCACGCAGAACGGCAACTACCCGTATTCAGTTCTACGCACGTTTTCACTAAATGTCGGGCTTCCCGTGGGCGCAGACCCCACCGGGCCGGACGCTTACGGATATTACGCGTACTCCAACGACGATTCGCTTTACGAGCAGTCACCGAAGTTCGAATGGGTGGAAATCAGGGGCGTCGGAACACGCGTGCCGTACGCTTCTCCGGGAGATTTTACTGTGACGGTGACGCTGCCTTTTACGTTCAAGTACTATGGCACGAATTTCACAACCGTACGCGTCAGCTCTGACGGTTGGATAGCATTCGGCTCCGGAACACAGACGAACTACACAAACTATCCACTTCCCCACAGCGACAATGTCAATAACATGGTGGCTGCGTTCTGGGATGATTTGTTCGAGAACAGCAACAACCCAACCAGCAAATTGCTTCACTACAATGATGCGTCTACCCATCGATTCATCGTGGAATGGGATTCGGTTGGCCATTTCGGCAGTACGACCTTGCGCGAGTCATTCCAAATCATCCTCTGCGACCCGGCATTCTATCCCACCCCGACGGGCGACGGCGAGATTATCTTTCAATACAGGATTGTGGGAGAAGAGGGATCTTGCACTCTCGGCATCGAAAACAGTGCCCAGACGGTGGGCCTGCAGTATATGTACAATAGTGCTTACCCTTCAAGCGCCACCGAGGTTCGGGACGGAAGCGCCATACGATGGACAACACGCCCTCCGACGATCCTCACGGATGTGAAGACGACTGAACCTCCCGCTGCCTTGCCGTCCGAGTATTCGCTCGCGCAGAACTTCCCCAATCCCTTCAATCCGACAACGTTCATCAGATATGACCTTCCGTTTGAAAGCAAGGTGTTGCTCAGAATATGCAACATCCTCGGGCAAGAGGTAAGCACACTCGTCAACGAAGTGCAATCTGCCGGAAATAGAGTCATTCAATGGAACTCGCAAAGCGGTGACAATATCCGCGTCGCAAGCGGCGTCTATTTTATACATCTAAAGGCCGAAGGTATAAACGGCAAAGTATTCTCAAGCGTTCGCAAGATGGTCCTTCTGAAATGAGTTAGCGGTTCACATAGCATTGTCACACATGCCGGGGTTGCTCAATGCAACCCCGTAGCGTTCACATACGACAGGCAGCACAGCCTTCAGCGGGGAGCGAAGAGTTCTGAGAAGATTGACCGAAATCCGGAAACACTGATGAACAATCGCTTGACATTTCGCATTGAAGTACTTCTTGCGATGATTCTTCTGGTTGTCGCTTCTTCTTTTGCTCAAGAACATCGGAGAATTTCGGTTTCTCAATCTGCGGCAGACACGATCGAGAACTTCGAGAGCGGTACCGTCAATCTCATTTCCTATCCGGGCCGCGACGAACATCCCGATGCGTGGCGTGTGGATTCGCTTTTGCCGCATGCCGGCTCGCGCTATTCGCTGAAGCTCTGGGGAAATATGTGGAAGATTGAAGAAATCCCTCCTCGGACTCTTGACACAGGATGTGTGTGGCAAGTCGCCGCATACATTGACAGTGTCGGGGAGATTCAGGGTTTCGGCGTGATCGACGATTCATCGCGTACGTTGATGTATTGCTTTGCCGGAACGCAACAAGTGAGCCCGGCTGAATGGATCACGGTGTATCAGGGGGCGTTTCCGATCCGTTCATGGAACCGCTATCGCCTTCCTATTGCGGAGGATTGGCGTGCGCGGTACGGCAATCTCCCGACAATTACCGGACTGGTGTTTATCAACCACAGACCTGTGGACCCGCACTCGGTCATCTACTTCGATGATATTGTCGATATCACCAGTGAGTTGCCGGTTGTTCCGCGAGTCTCAATCACGTACTCGGTTGGCAGTGTCTATGTAAACCGGTTTGGCGTGAAAAATGTCGATGTTCAGTTCTTCGGTCACGTGGCGCCCGACAGCGCTGCGTATTCTTTTTTGTGGGATTTCGGTGACGGAGCAACAAGCAACTCGCGTGATCCCGTACATACATTCGTTGTGGAGGATGATCACCCGTACACCGTGCTGTTGAGAGTGACGAGTCAGAGTGGAATGAGTGGCAGCGCTTCTTGTCAGATTGAGGTGGATACCGGCCCGACTTCCTTCCCGATCAGAATGAACTTCGTCGGCGATATAATGCTGGCGCGACGTTATGAACAACAGGGCGGAATTATTCCCACGCAGGGCGTGCAAGCGATCTTTGCACCAACACGTCCATACCTCGGCGACGCGGCGGATATTACCGTAGGCAATCTCGAAAGCGCGCTTACAAATACGGGAACTCCTCATCCGACGAAAAGCGTCGTGTTCAGAAGTTCTCCGGCAAACATCGCAGGGTTAACCTATGCGGGAATTGATGTCGTAACACTCGCGAACAATCACGTGATTGACTACGGACTTGCCGGATTGCAGCAGATGCAATCTGTTCTGCGCAACAACAACATTGTTTTTTCCGGCGCGGGAGCCGACTCTTACGAGGCGTTCCTTCCTGCATTCTATTCCAAATCCGGAGTGTGTATAGCCTTTGTTGCTTCCAGCGATCGAACCGGACAGTATAACAACGAACAACCTTTTCTGAACGCCGGTTTCAACAAACCGGGTTTTGCCAACCTGACTTCTTTCAATCTCCAGAATCAGATTGATACGGTAAGGAACATAGCGGACCTCGTTGTCGTCGAGATGCATTCCGGCAGCGAGTATTCGTTTGCGCCTTCGCGCTCGGCCGATGAGAACACCGATGATGATGAAGCCGATGAGGAATACTCTCCGTTCATGCACTCTCCCCTCGCCGCCGATATTCAGATGCGAGAGCTTGCGATTGACTACGGTGCTGACGTCGTTATCTGTCATCACCCGCATATACTTCAGGGGTTTCAGGTCTATCGCGGCAAGTTGATTGCCCACTCACTTGGCAATTTCACGTTTGACCTTGAGTATCCCGAAACGATGCCCACGGCAATTCTGAACGCAAAGATCGACCAACGGGGCTTCTACGACTACTCTGTAACTCCAGCATTTATCGATCACTACATTCCCCGCAGGGCAACCGGGGAATTCGGGCTTCATCTTCTCGACTATCTCGCAAGACGCTCGAAAGAACTCGGTACGTACATGATCGTGGATTCCCAGTCGGTAACTGCCGGCATTGTGATCGATACAACGTTGCTTCAGCCTTCCACCATCTCCCATACATCTTCTCTCGGATTCCAACAAATAGGGACTGAATGGACCTCCGAGCCGTTGCGTCTCATGAGAAGTGGAAGCATCTCTTCGATAGAGAGTGTCATGCCGTCAGGCTCATGGCAATATCGCTTGGGTCGGGAGGTTGTGTGGTTCGGGAATTTTGAGAATGAAGGATGCGCACTCTGGAATATCGGCAGCAGCGAATACGACTCGACTGTTTTCCACAGGGGACGACGGTCGCTTCTGCAACGTCGGGCGGCGGGATCAGGAACGATCACTACCAACTTTGAGAAGCGCAACATGTCCAACGCGCCTTCGGCTAAACACTCTCTTTACGGGCACATCAAGACTCTGAATGCAAACAGTGCCACGATGAGGGTGAAGTTCTACAGTTCGAGAAGCGGTTCGGAAATCGGCACGAGCGACGTTGGCACGTTCGTGAACGGAACAACGGATTGGACATTGTATCACCGCGAATTCACTCCGGCAACGGGCACGACGTTTTTTGACGTTCAACTTACAAGCTCATCTCCATCATCGGGAAGCGGCAACACATGGTTTGACGATGTCGGCGTCATTGAGTGGTCGGATTGGAGGCAGGTCGATCCCACCGCGGCGATAGCAACTCCGAATGATTATTACTGGATTCAGGTCAAAACATCGGCTGCACTGACTAATGCATCGATCACATATAGGGAAACCCGCTACAATCAAATCACGACTTCAGTGGAAACAGCACTTTCTTGGCCGAATGGGGGCTTTCGACTGCACCAAAACTATCCGAATCCGTTCAACGCTTCGACAACAATCCGGTACACGCTTTCCGCCGAATCGAAGGTGTCGCTGAAGATTTACAATATACTCGGCCAACAAGTTGCACAGCTTGTCGATGCGTCACAACCTGCCGGTGAATATCGAGTTCGGTGGAATGCCGTGAACGCGGCAACAGGCGTCTATTTCTGCAGGTTGCAGACTGAAGGAGGGACGACCACAAAGAAACTTTTGTTGTTGAGATAACGAACGGGGCAACAGCCCTGTACTGTCGTGTCCTGGAAATAGTTGATCAGAAACGTGTTGAACTCCCGTCAGGCCACAATGAAGGATGGGTGAACGGATTGGGTGAATACATCCTGTCGGATAATCCCAACTATAATCCGAATGTCGGCTCGAACCGGACGTGGTACAGGATGGAGAAAAAGTAGATCTGCAAACACAGCACAACGTCGAAACGGGCTGTGAGTGTAGAGAATGTCATCAACCACCGAACTTCCTTATCTGCCGCATCAGTTGCGACACGGTTTGGGCAGGGGCATCGTAGTTCTTTGCGCAAGTCTCTCGGAACGCGAGTTTCGAGGTTTTCTTTTTCCTACTCTCTTGACAATCGGCACCCTTCCATGTAGATTGGTTCGCCACATGGCAGCCAATTGTATTCCATCCTGACCAGTAAACACAATTGGCCAAACTGTTCTTTACTCACACAATAACACGATGAAAGCCTTCTGGGCTTGCGCAAGGTCCACTCCATCCTACTTTCACATCGGCATTTGCATGACATCGTGTGAACCTCCCTATGTGATTTTCCCTGTCACTCCCTTTCAGCTTCGCTTTCAATTTGGTTTAACGATTTGGGCATTCTTAGCATACTCTGCCCCGCAAGAGAGGAGAGAAGCCAGTTCCACCTGCAAACTGAAAGCGAAGAAGAAATAATTCAATCAACCAATCCAATCACCATCAACAAGGAGTACCATTTGAAAAAGACCCAAGTCGTTTTTGCAGTCGCGTGTGCAGTAGTTCTTTTTGCTGCCGGTCCGGCTACCGCGCAAGAACAGAGTGCGGATAACATTTTCGTCGCAACAGTACAGAAGATGAGAATGCCTGAGGGAGGAAGAAACGCAGAGCGCGATTCGTTGCTGCAGTTGTATCACGAACAGGTCACAAAGAAGAATACACACATAATCAGTCAGCGGGCGTTGCAGCATCTGTACGGCGCCGACAACCGCGACCTGGTGTGGATTACGGAATACAAGGACTGGGCAAGCGTTGAGGCAGCCACCAAGATGGACACCGAACTTTTTGAAAAATACTGGAAGGATGCCGAATCGCGCCGCCAGTTCAACCGTATGCTGAACAAGTACTTTGCGGAACATTCCGATGAACTTTATTCCGAGAGAACGAAGCTGAGGAAGTGACTCACGAGTCTATTTAGTTATTTGTCCATATAGTCGGATCAAAGGGGGCAAACAGACCCCGAAGACCAAATGGACTAAACAGGCTGAACGGACTTCATTTCTTTCATTATTAAAAGGGATTCAACAGATGAAATCTTTCCTTAAAGCTCTTCTCGTGCCCGTGCTTTTCCTTGCGATAACATCTTCGAACGTTTTCGCTCAGGAATGGAACGCCGCGCAAAAAGAGGTCTGGAAAAACGTCGAAGCATACTGGGCACTCGATGCCGCAGGAAACCTCGACGGGTTTATGTCCTACTTCCACGAAAACTACATCGGCTGGGAAATCAGTCAGCCAATGCCGGGCAGCAAAGCGACGGCGAGGAAATTCATTGAACACGACTACAAGACAGAAAAAACCGTTTTGTACGACATCACGCCCGCCTCAATTAATGTTATTGGCAACGTTGCAATTGCTAACTACTACTACACGAAAATTGTCAAAAATGCCGAAGGGAAAGAGAAGACCCGTTCCGGTCGTTGGGCGGACGTACTCATGAAACAGGGAGACAAGTGGGTGTTGATTGGCGATCACGGCGGGCAGATCGAGAAGGATTAGGTTCATTCAGAGACTTTCCGGCATCGGTTCAATCAGATGTACTCAGACAACCGTCTAAAGCCTCAGATTCATACTCGGAAAGCAGCAAATGAAGAGCAAACGTGCCCGGTCCCGGCTCATCGGGATCGGGCATTTACATTCTACTTGCCCGGCTTTGCATTCCACAAGAATGACATCAGCGCGCCTCCAAGCAGAGTGAATCCCATCAGCACAATAATCCATGCCTGCCACCCTTCGGGAGTGATGTTGGTTGTGCCTGGAACGGTGCCGTAGCTTTGCATGATAGCGCCGATGATCGAACCTGCAAACAATCCTCCGCCTAAATACTGACAAGCGTCGATGAGTCCTGTTGCGAAACCTGCGGCTTTCCTTCCGCCGAAATCCATTGCAGCCGCACCACCGAGCAGGGAATGCGGTCCGTTGATAAACATCTGAAGAATGATGAGAAAGACAACCGAAAGTACCGGCCCAGGGAAATAAAGGAAGAGAAGTAGCATTACAAAACTCATGAAGTACATAAGCGCCGCCGCCGGACCGCGGCGTGCACCGAAAAGCCGGTCGGAGGAGAGCCCCGCCAGAAACGAACCCGCCACCGCTGATACAGGAATGAAAAAAGCGCTTACAATGTACGTGAACGAGTCGGTTCGCATGTTGTACGTTTCCTGCAGATAGCGAATGTACCATGAATCGACTCCCCACCGAATAACGCCCGTGCAGAAGTACGCTGCAGCCAGCATCCAGATAATCCTGTTTGCTGCAACCTTGCGCACAATTTCGCTGACGCGAAGCGGGGTTGTGTCTTCAATTCCGTGACCGACATCTCCCGTCTCGGCTGGCGGAAGCCCGACATCTTCGGGATTATTCTTCACAACAAAAAAGAACACCATCGCCGTTACGGCGATAAGGATTGCAGGCGCCCAGAAAAGCCACTGCCATGGCGCGTTGGCCACGAGCCATCCGCCGCCAAGAAGTATTGCCCACCTTCCGCATTGAGTGATTGCGCCGAAGATTCCCGTGAACGTCCCCCGCTCGTTCATTCTCATCCAGTTTGTGCAGATTTTCACCAGCGACGGCGCGCCGTGAGCCTGGAAAAAACCGAGCAGTACCCCCATCCCCACGAAATACGAAAGCGTCCGGACGAACATGCCGAAACCGAGGAGAACGTTGACAGCGACAATGCCAATCGCCCCGATCAACATCATTCGTCTGCCACCGGCACGATCGACACGAATGCCGTTGATGATTTGTCCTGCGGCGTAAGCCCACAACGTTGCGTTGATGATAAGCCCCCACTCATCGGCACGCCAGCCGAATTCTGCGGTGAGTGTTTTGTTTGCTACGGAGAGAAAATTGAAGCGCCCCGTGTAGTACGCGGCATACATCACGCCGAGCGTGAGGAGAACGGGCCTTCTCGCTTTGCGGAAGTCGGAGGAGAGAGGATGTTCGCTGTGCGCGGCGGCAGTCATCAGGAGGTTTTGGCGCTGCTTTCAATTTCATGTGCCAGCAGAAGTTCCTGCATACGCTTCCGTTCGGCTCTCGTCAGGAAGCCGACGGCGATGAAGATAAAAACGAGCGCAAGCCAATCCTGCGTGCTGGGAAATCTGCCGCCGAAGGCGAAGTATGAAACGAGAGTTGCAGCGGTTCCCGCTACAAGCGACGTGAGTCTGTTGACGAGACCGGCGAAGGTTGCGGTTCGTCCCTTGAACATGAAAATGAAAACGGAAAAGAACGCCACGATACCGTACGCGAAGCCCGCAACCACGGCAAGCGACCACAACGAGTGGGGGGTGGCAATGCTGTCACGGAATGTGATAAGCTCCGCACTGACAGTGCTGAACCACTCCGGAGATTTGAAGAGGATGTACGTTGCGAGCATCATCGTCAGTGAAGCGGCAATCTGCTCGATGGCAAAGAAGCCGTTGTTATCTAACTTCACGCCTTTCGCCCGCGTGTTCTTGTAGTAGTTCATGATGTAGATGCGCAACGAATACGCGACGATGTAGCTTCCGAGTATTACGAGGGCGACGGCCGAAGCCGCAAAATCAAAGTCGTTGGGCCCGACCCAGAAGATGTTGATGGCGGCAGCGGTAAGCGCAAAGACAACGGCGATATTTTCTTCCCAATACACACGTTTGGTGAGAATTCCCTGTTTGATCTGAACGGCGTCAACCACCCTGCTGATGATAATGACGCTCGCCCGCATAATCACCATCGCCACCATAACAGAGATGGGGAGGAGATACATCATTGTTGTTGTCGGGATGATGACGGCTGTACAGACTCCTGACGGTATGATGTACAAAACCTCGGAAGGGAACCGGAGCCTTCCCCATGAAATCATCTTATTGGACTTGAGTTTGAACCATCGAAGAACCAGCACAACGGATAGTGCAACGAGGCTTCCACCGAATGTGCTGTACACGAGATACTCAATCTGGTTCATCCCCGGAAAGCCGAGTTCCGGCCTGCCGGTAAAATACTTCACGCTGACGCCGGTGATGACGTAGAAAATGAAATAGCCGATGCAGAGTTGGATGAGACGCCCGGTACTTCCTTCGGTTGTTCTGAACATGTCAATCTCTGGAGATGTTGGATGACGACGTTATTTGAAGGCTTCAATCAACACGCGGCCGTCACGTCCGGCAGGAAACTCGATGCCGAGCAACGCCGAAAGCGTCGGCGCAATATCGACAGGACTTGCCTCGTTCGGGTACCTGCCCGGACGAATCCCCCCTCCGGCGATAATCAAAGGAACGTGAGCATCATACTCATACGGTTCGCCGTGTGCTGCGCCTTGTGGTTTGTCGCCTTCCCTCCAATACGGTTTTAACGCATACACCACGTCACCGCTTCTCCCGCGGTAGAAACTACGCTTGATTTTTTTCTCGACAGGCGTTGTAGCGGGCATGGAGATGATCTGACTGCTGCTGTATGCCGCGGCAATGGGATAAAACTGGCTAAGTGAGTCCGCAAGCTCGCTGGCTGCCCACTCAAGGGTCGGTACCTTCATGTTTTTGAATGTCGAGCGGTTGAAGTAAATATTGTTTCCTCCTATCGCGTCAATCCAATCCTCGCCGGCAGGTTCGCCGAATCGTCTCGTGAGCACACCCGAGCAATATCTCTTTAACGAATCTACAGGAATTCTTCCCGCATCAACGGAAGGATAGCGGCGCTTCATATATTCGGGAATTGGTGCTATACCATGATCCGAGCTCAAGACAAACACACAGTTGCCCAACCCCACGCGTTTGTCCAGAAACGCAAAGAAATCGGCAAGGATTGCATCCATCCGGACAACGGCATCCATTGTTTCGATGCTGTGCGGGCCGTATGCATGGCCAATAATATCTGTCGGCGAGAAACTCACACACAGCATGTCCGTGACTCCCCGCTGCCCAAGTTGCTCGGCATCGACTGCCTGTTTGGCGAACTCTTTCAATACCTCTGCCCCGAAGGGACTTCGGGCCAGCGACCAATAGTATGAGGGGGTGATTTTGGTTGAATCCCGCCCAGTAATCCTGTGCGGGAATGTTCGGCCCATTCCATCATACTCCCCTTCATAGGGAACGTCGTCATCGTCCATATGCCGGTACGCCGAATCGGGAAGAACTTTGTCCCACACTCTACCGAAGAAGGAATCGACATAGCGTGATTGGTTGAATTTCTTCACCCACTCCGGCAAGTCGTTCATGTAGTACGTTGAAGAAACAAACACGGAATCTTTCATCCAGAAAACCCCACTCGGCATCGTGCCTGCCATCAATACTGCTGCCCGATCCTTGTTGGAGATGGAAACAACTTTCGCATGAAAACCGGTTTTAAGCCGAAGCTCATCGCCTAACATTGAGCCTGTGAAGTTCCGTGGAGATCTCCCTTCTCCCGCTGACCCGACCAGGTGCACGGTCTTGTCTTCCACACAATAGACCCACTGGCGTTTGCTTACATCATACCAGTCGTTGGCGATTATGCCATTCACGTTTCCGTACGTTCCGCTGAGCAGAACCGCATGGCCGGGTCCTGTGCTGGTATTGGCGTGTTTGAATGAGGCATTGGTGAAATTGGCACCGTTCTTCAACAAGTAGTTGAAACCATTCTTGCCCAAGTGAGATCCAAACCGCTCAATGTACTCGTAGCGGCATTGGTCGACTACAATCACAACAATCAGTTTTGTTGAAGGATTGGCGCTTGCCGTCGTAAAAAGCAGTAGTATGCTGCACAACGAAAACAATCTGTGTATCATGATTTTCAAAATCGAAGAATGAGAAGGAGGAGGCGTGATTTTTTTACATAAGAGTGTACTGAAATGTTCCGTGAAAAGAAAGCGAACACGCCCGACCTCACAGTCGCGGCGAGTTGTCCGTTGCTTGAAATTCAGCCTCTTTTTCTGCAACTTGATCCCGACGATGAGGAGATGCAGCAGTCATGTTGTTGATAATTCCCGCAATAGAGATTTGTGCTGAGCATTGCGTACGCAGAGTTGTAGGAGCAGACGGCATGACGTACTCCGACGATCCCGTACGTATGGTCAAATTGTGGCGGATGGAGAACGCGAAAACGTTGCACGTCACCGATGTTGACGGAGCCCTTGCGGGAAAGCCCGTCAATCTGGGGACTGTCGGCGAGATGATCAGGGCTGTTGATATTCCGATTGAAGTGGGGGGCGGGTTCCGGACGTTTGATGATGTATGTGCCGCCTTCGAGATTGGCGCGTACCGTGTCCTTATTAGCACGATGCTCATCGAAAACCCGGACGAAGCGAAGCGTTCGCTGGACCGGTTTGGCTCAAGCAAAGTCGTTGTCGGTATTGATGCGATTGACGGGCTGGCGGCTACGCACGGTTGGCAGCAAACTTCCGGCTTGACTCCTCTTTCCGTTGCGCTGAATGCCAAGGCGCTTGGTTTCAAGCGGCTTGTCTATACCGACATTAACAAACACAGAAATTTCGAAGGCGTAAATCTCGAAGTTCTTCAGCAGCTCACAGAAGTAACCGGCATGCGCATCACATCGGCAGGTGGCATTCGCGGCCTTGACGATTTGTTGAAGGTGCAGGAGTTGCAGAAATACGGCGTCGATTCCGTCATTATGGGGCGCTCGTTGTACGAGAACAAATTCTCCTGCCAGGCGTTGTGGCGAATGTGTGAGAAGGAGAATTTTCCGTACACGGCGCGAGTCCAGCTCTGATTCACTTCTAACCTCAATTTCAATTTTGATATGGCAAAGGTCGCAATACTTCTCGGCAGCAAATCCGACGAAGCGGTTATGCAGGGATGTGCCGACTATCTTACAAAGTTCGGTATTCCATTCGAGTTGAAAGTCTCTTCCGCCCACAGAAATCCCGACGAAACGGCGGAATTCTGCAAGAATGCAGAGAAGAACGGCTATTCGATAATTATCGCAGCGGCAGGCATGGCGGCTCACTTGCCCGGAGTTGCGGCATCGCATACGACAATCCCCATTATCGGGGTTCCGCTCGAAGGTTCGGCGTTGAACGGAGTTGATGCACTCTACTCTATTGTGCAGATGCCCGCCGGAATTCCCGTTGCCACAGTTGCCATCGGAAGCGCGGGAGCAAAAAATGCAGCCGTGCTTGCAGCGGAAATTCTTGCGCTGCATGATGCGTCGATCAAGCAAAAACTGATTGATTTCAGAAAGCAAGGGGCGAAATTCTGATCGCCCGCCACGTCAACACCTCCACATGCCAGCCATGAAGTTTCTCGTCATCGGCCATCTTTGTCTCGATGTCATCCATCCGGTTGATGAACCCGAAGTACAAAGCTACGGCGGGATTTATTACTCTGTTGCGACCCTGGCATCGTTGTCGGGCGAGAACGATCGAATCATTCCGGTTTTTGGCATTAACAAGAATGACTATGAGCCGCTGATACAGCATCTGAAACAATTTCCAAATGTCGATACATCGGCAATCTTTCAGTTCGATGAACCGACGAACAACGTTCATCTCTTCTATCAGAACAAGGAAACGCGCATCGAATGCTCGAAGGATATTTCCAAGCCGATTCAGTTTGAGCGCATCAAGAATTACCTGAAGGTGGATGGAATTCTCATCAACATGATTTCAGGATTCGATATTGCTCTGAGTACGCTGGATGAAACTCGGATGGCCGTCCGGGAGAAGAATATTCCCATCCACTTCGACTATCACAGTCTCACGCTCGGCATCAGTCCCAACTACGAGCGGTTTCGCCGTCCTGTTGCCGATTGGCGGCGGTGGTCGTTCATGACGGATACAGTTCAACTGAACGAAGAAGAGATTGGCGGACTTACGCTCGAGAAGCTGACCGAACAGCAGACCGTCGGGCACATGCTCACGTTGGGCGTGAAAGGGCTTGTGGTTACGCGGGGCGAACGCGGCGCTTCGCTGTTCTTCAATGAGCACAAGAAAGTCATCCGGAAAGACATTGAAGGGCTGGCCGTTGAGCGACCGCGTGACGCAACAGGCTGCGGCGACGTGTTCGGGGCGGCATTTCATTTTCAATTTGTGAAGAACAACGATTTGCTCGCGGCGGCTACGTTTGCCAATCAGGTGGCGGCGGCAAAGGCAAAGATGGTAGGCTCGGATGATATCCGGCAGTTGAAATCATTTGCAACAACGTGAAGGCATGACATGAATCTTGCTCTCATCGGCTACGGGAAGATGGGGAAGGAAATCGAAGCAGTGGCGCGGGAAAAAGGGATCACGATTGTTCAGATCTTCGATGAGAAGGAAAATCACGGAGGCCACGCGCTGAACGCGTCTGTGCTGTCGGGAGTTGATGTCTGCATTGACTTCTCGACGCCGTTTGCCGTGCTGGACAACATCAAGGCGGTGGTGTCGTGCGGGAAGAACCTGGTTGTCGGGACAACCGGCTGGTACGACAAGCTTGACGACGTCCGCAAGATGGTGAAAGAGAAGAATACGGGATTTCTCTATTCGTCGAACTTCTCGTTGGGCGTCAACATCTTTCTGCACATCTTGAAGGATGCGGCTCATATCTTTGATAGGTATGCCGACTACGACGTCGCAATTCTCGAATCCCATCACAACAAAAAAGTCGACAGCCCCAGCGGCACGGCGCTGTCGCTTGGCTCGACGATAGTTCAGCACGTCCGCCGAAAAACGGAAATCCTTTCGGAATCATCGCATGGACAAATCAAACCGAATCAGCTACACATCAGCTCGACGCGAGTAGGGAGTACAGTCGGCAAACATTCGGTGGTATTCGATTCCGAGTGCGACACGATTGAACTTGTACATACTGCAAAGAACCGACGCGGCTTGGCGCTCGGCGCAGTTGTTGCCGCGGAGTGGCTGAAGGGCAAGCGGGGATTCTTTACGATGAAGGATGTTGTTGTTTAGCATGCTATTGAAAGACGATTTCCAGCAGCCACAGAGGCACTGAGCCACAGAGTTTTCTTCCAGGAAGAAGGGCGAAGCCACAATGAAGAAGAAATGTAATTTTCGCCTTGATAGTCTCTGTGCCTCTGTGTCTCGGTGGCAAAGAGATGTGGGTTTTTCCAGTCTGCTGGAGGTTGGCGGTTCCTATACACGAGACTCCAAAGGAGATCAATGAAACGTAATCTACTATTTCGCGGTACGGCAACCGCGCTTGTGACACCATTCAAAAGCGACGGCTCGCTGGACGAGGCTGCGCTGAGGGCATTCGTCAAATTTCAGCTCAAGGGAAAAGTCGAGGCGTTAGTTCCCGTCGGCAGTACGGGCGAAGGGGCAACGCTCACCGAAACCGAGCAGGCACGCGTTATCGAGATTGTTGTAGATGAAGTGAACGGCAAGGTGCCGGTCATCGGCGGGGCAAGCAGCAATTCGACCGCGAAGGCTGTCGCGCTTGCCAAGCAGGTGAAAAGCTGCGGCGCCGATGCCGTGCTGAGTGTTGCGCCGTTCTATAACAAGCCGACGCAGGAAGGAATCTTCCGGCACTTTGCCGCCGTTGCCGAAGCTGTGCAGATGCCCGTCGTGATTTACAACGTACCCGGACGGACGTCCTCGAACATCGACGCGGGCACGGCGTTGCGACTCGCGCAGGAGATCGAGCATGTGGCCGGAGTAAAGGAAGCATCGGCGAATTTCGCCCAGATCATGGAAATTCTGCACCACCGCCCCGAGGGATTCGGCATCTGGTCGGGCGACGATAATTTGACGCTGCCAATGATTGCACTCGGAGCTGACGGCGTGATTTCCGTTCTCTCCAACGAAGTTCCGGCAAAATTCTCCGATCTTGTGCGTCTTGCGCTGAAGGGCAAGTTCGATGACGCCCGCGAGCTTCACTATGAACTTCTTCATCTTATGAATATTAATTTCGTCGAGTCCAATCCCATTCCCGTCAAAGCGGCAATGGCAATGATGGGAATGATGGAAGAACATCTGCGGCTTCCGCTCGTTCCGCTTTCCGACGCGTCACGTCCGAAAGTTGAAAAATGTTTGAAAGAACTCGGACTGATCAAGTAGAGGTATCACATGACAACTCTCAGACAAGACATCGAACGGCTCTTCGACATGAAGCTCGAAGGAGCTGACATTGACCGTGCGCTCAAAGTCTTCAGCAAATTCAAATTCTTTCTCAACAAAGGGGAAGTACGTGCCGCTGAATGTGTGAATGGTGAATGGAGGGTGAATGATTGGGTGAAGAAGGGAATTCTTCTCGGCTTCCGGCTCGGCGAGTTGGAGGATGTTTCGATCAACACGCATTTCAGGTTCTTCGACAAAACGACATATCCGCTGAAGACGATGCAGCTTACCGACGGCGTCCGGATTGTGCCGGGCGGCTCGTCAATTCGGGACGGGGCGTATGTTGCAAAGGGCGTTGTCTGCATGCCGCCGATGTACATCAACGTCGGGGCGTATGTTGACGAAGGCACGATGGTTGATTCACATGCGCTGGTCGGGTCGTGCGCGCAGATCGGGAAGCGTGTGCATCTCAGCGCGGCGTCGCAAATCGGGGGCGTGTTAGAGCCGGTCGGGGCAATGCCCGTAATTGTCGAAGACGATGTGTTCATCGGCGGGAATTGCGGCGTGTACGAAGGAACAATTGTAAAGCGGGGGGCTGTGCTTGCCGCGGGCGTAATTCTTACCAGCGGCACGCGGGTGTACGATCTTGTTCAAAAAACAATCCACCAAAAAGAACAGGGGTGCCCGCTTTCGATTCCCGAAAACGCCGTTGTTGTTGCAGGCAGCCGTCCGGTTTCGGATGAATGGGGGAAGGTGCAGGGGCTTCACATCGCAAGTCCCATCATCATCAAGTATCGCGACGACAAAACAAGCGCGGCAGTGGCGTTGGAAGAAGGGCTGAGGTAGATTTCGAATTGCGAATTGTCAATTTCGAATTTCGAGCAGCTATCCGTAATCCGTAATCTCCCAGTATTTCAGCGGTTCTCATGAACAGCAAAAAAATTCTCGTTATCGGCAGCAACGGCTTGCTCGGACAGAAACTCTGCGAGATTATCGTCCGCGGCGGTGCCTATTCTCTCACGATTGCTTCAATCGAAGAGAAGCCGGTCCGGCAGGTAGTCGGGGCGCAGTACCAGCGTGTCGATATTACGAACAAGAAGGATGTGAAAAGCCTTGTCTTCGGCTGCAATCCCGACGTTATCATCAACGCGGCGGCAATGACGAATGTTGATGCCTGCGAAACCGAGCGGGAAATGTGCTGGAAGATCAATGTCGAGGGAGTGGAGAATATCGTTGAGGCGGCGAAGAGGGCCGACACTAAAGTGATTCACGTCTCAACCGATTATGTGTTCGACGGGAAGGCCGGACCCTACACCGAGGATGACAGGCCCGAACCGCTAAGCTACTACGGCAAAAGCAAGCTTGCCAGCGAAACCGCAGTCCGTACCGGCGGCGTGCCCTACATGATTGCCCGCACGATGGTGTTGTACGGCTTTGCCCCCGGCGTGAAGCCGAACTTTGCGCTGTGGCTCATCGACAGTCTCGAAAGCGGAAAACCCGTCAACGTTGTGGACGATCAGTTCGGCAACCCGACGCTGGTGGATGATCTTGCGTACGGGTTGATTCAGGCGTTCGAGATGGAACGGACGGGCATCTACAACATTGCCGGGCGGGATATTGTGAGCCGGTACGAATTTGCGTTGAAGCTTGCCAAGGTGTTCAATCTCGATCCCCATCTTATCACTCCCATCAAAACCTCCACACTCAAGCAGCCCGCCCCCCGGCCCTTGAAAAGCGGACTCATCACCTTGAAGGCCGAGGTGGAACTTGGCTACAGACCGAGCACGGTTGAGCAGGGGCTTCTGATTCTCAAAACACAACTGAACCGGACTCTGCGCATGTTAGCCGACAGCGGCCCCATTCCCGCGCAGAACGTGAGCAAGCCGAGGGGGTGAACTCGCGATAGCCGAAGACCCGAAATGCGGCGTACGATGAGAAGATCTGAAGAAATGGGACGCGGATGACGCGGCTTGTGCGGATCCGTTCACAATGCCATCAAGGCGCTTACGCATCCAGCGGGCTTCGCACGCCAAGCAGACCTTTGTCGGCCACGTGCGTGTAGATCATGGTTGTGCGGACATCTTTATGACCGAGCAGTTGTTGCACGGTACGGATGTCGTACCCGGACTGAAGCAGATGCGTAGCAAACGAGTGCCTGAAACTATGCGGCGTTGCCTGTTTGAGAATTCCGGATTTGCGGACGGCGTCTTTGATTTCGCGTTGCAGCGCCGACTCGTGAAGATGGTGCCGCAGCCGTTGTTGCCCACCGGGCACGCTGGAGAGTTTTGATGCCGGAAAGAGATATTGCCATCCCGCTTCAAAAGGTGCATTCGGGTACTTTCGGGAAAGTGCGTACGGAAGAGAGACGCCGTTGAACCCCTGCTGAAGATCAAGCCGGAGGAGACGGAGGACTTTTTCGATCTGTTTCCCGATATGGGGCACAAGCCGCCGTGGCAGCATGGTCGTGCGGTCCTTCTCCCCTTTTCCGTCCCTGACGGTTATGATAAGAGTGTTCAGGTCAAGATCTTTGAGTCGCAACCTGACGCATTCAGCGATGCGAAGTCCGGATCCGTAGAGGATGCCGGCCATGAGTTTGTGGGGATGTTGCAGAAAAGAGAGAATGGTGAACGCTTCTTGCCTCGTGAGAACAACGGGAAGTCGCAAGGGCCTTTTGGCCCGAAGCACGCCGCTGATATTGCCGAGCTTTTTCTTCAGAACGGTATTGTACAGAAACAACAGGCCGTTGAAGGCCTGGTTCTGGGTTGAGGCCGAAACCTTCTTCTCTTGAGCGAGAAAGGTGAGGAAGGAACGGATTTCCTGTTCCCCCATTTGGGCGGGATGGCGTTTGCTGTGGTAAATGATGAAGCGCCTGATCCAGTCGACATAGGCTTTTTGAGTTTTGGCACTGTAATGGCGGAGTGCCATTATGGAGCGGACCTGATCAAGAAGTTGAGACATGGTTGATTCTTCCCTTTCTGATTGGTAGTTTTGAATGAGGGTTTACCCCCCCTACTATATAAAACGAAAACAGGTAACAGCTATTCCGTGCTGCACGGGATATTCGTGCGGAATAGCACGCTTTGGAAGCGTGATATCTTGCAGAAAAGGGGTTGCAGCATAATCAATAGTTAGGGCGCACAAATGAGTACTCAGTTCTCCTTATGACATGGGCATCAAAAGTCTGACATACTGCGGACTCACGGCAGTCATAACATTCGTTCATAATTTCGGATGCAAGAGTGAGTCACCATTGA
>CAADGV010000039.1 GCA_900696645.1 uncultured Chlorobiota bacterium
CTCCGATGCGTGTGATACACATGTTTCTCCGATAGATTGTGGTGGCTTGTTTCCGGTTACTCAGACTGTCCATCTTACCAAATAACCGCTCTTTTGTCCACCACCTACCGGAAAGGTTTCCTTATTTAGCAACAATGAGTTTCATCGCTTTGAAATAGCTCCCAGCTCTCATCGTGTAGAAATACACTCCCGTCGACAAGGTTGAAGCATTAACTTCCTTCACGTATGAACCTACTTCAAGGAATTCATCCATTATGGTTGAGACTTCTTTGCCGAGAACATCAAAGATCCGCAACGTGACGTGGCTCGCTTTGCCGATATCAAAACTGATTTTCGTTACAGGATTGAAGGGATTGGGAAAGTTGCCAAGCAATTTTGTTTCGGTTGGAAGGCTCTTTTCATCAGTTCGTGATGACAATTTCAGGAATTCACCCCTGATCTCCTTCTTGTTCGAGGGCACAGAGAACAAGACGCTTCCGCCATACGCGATCTTCGTGACGATGCGATAGCTGAAAATGTCGCTGAAATATGAAATGAGAATTTCCTCATCCTTGTACGAACTGGCTGAAGAAGAGAGCGTTGCAATGTCTGCGTACGCCGTATCGTACATCCACTTTCTTTGCACAATGTAGTTCAATGAGCCCAGGTTAAATACGCCTGACGAGTCCAAGAAGGTATTGGCAGTCCAAGTCAGGAGAGGGTATCCACCATCGTTGAGAATGGAGTCGAGTGTAACAGTCGCAACAACATTCTTGAGTGCTTTATATGCATCTATCCTTCCAGCTCCTGTTCCCGACTGAGAAATCGGATTGCAACTGAGGGGGCTGATAAAGATACGCCGTAAACTCTCAATTGAAATATGAGGGTTGAAGCTTCGCATGAGTGCTGCCACACCACCAGCCACCGGTGCCGCGTATGATGAGCCGCCATACAAGGCTGGCGCTGACAACTTGACCCCGCTCCCCGTTGTCGTTCCAACGTAATTGTTGGAATCAACATTTGCTACGGAGACACCATATCCACTCTGGTATATCGGGCCAGGAACATTATTCCCGGCAGCATTGACGAATAAGACACCGTGCGCGAAGGCCGTATCAATGAAGGGTTGCCAAAAAGTAGGGTTAAATGCAAATGCATATACGAAAACTCGCGCGCCATTGTCCACGGCATAAGCAAGGCTATTCCAGTGGGAAGAGGGAAGACCCATGATTCGGCACTTTGGGGCAACCCCTACTCCACAGTTAGTTGAAACACAAGAATCAATCGCGGACGCCGCATGGGAAGCCATGGGCGTTCCATGCCACCACAACGGGTCACCGGGTAGCAAGCAAGAGTTTTCAATATCAGGGTCGTTGCAATTGAAATTCCATCCATGAATATCATCGATGAACCCATTATTGTCATCATCAATTCCGTTATTGGGAATCTCACCCCAATTCGTCCAGAGATTGGAAGCAACATCTGCCGAAAAATACTGGTTGTTTGGTTCAGTCAAACACTTTATCCCACCTCCGCAAATTGCAATAACCACACTGGTATCTCCAAGTGTCCATTCCCACGCTTCGGGGCCATTCACATCCGCTTTGTCCGTTCCTTGGTGAACATACCACATTTGGTCGTTAGCAAACTTCGCATCGTTCGGGTAGTATGGCCCGAGCAACTCCGGGGTTTCGTCTGGTACAGGTAATGCCCATTGCACAAACTCATTTGCCTCGTACGACTCTTTGAGGCTTTCCAAATCCGCGCGCTCATCAAAGAACAGCGTGAAAAATTTGCGAAAGGGGCTGCCAGCTTTGTACGACATCGGATACATTGCGATAAGCTCACTGTTCTGATTCAGTTCGACTAAAGAAGATGCTTTCTCATTATCGAGAGTTGCAGAGCCATCTTCTTCGATTACCATTCCGTCAAGTGCCTCTTCGGTCAAGCAGACGGCCAGCTTTACCGGGTTTGACTGTGCTGACGCCTGAACGACACTCACGAATACAAATAAGACTACAAGCATTTGTTTCATAACAACACCTCATACCGTTGTTGTTGAAGGAAACTGTGATTTACGCTAGAATGAAATTGCGGTTTCATTCCCTGTTGACCGACTTCCTGCTTCTACCACTGTCTTTTGATTTCCTCACCTCCTTTCAGTACATTGCTATTGCCGACAACAGAACTCCTTTTTAGGAGAAGGCTCATACCTTCTGTTGTAGGCGTAATACCCGCGTCGGGCATTGCGGTGCCCGGCGCGGCTTTTTTGGTAGAGCCGTGAATCGACGTGGTGAACAGCTGCCACTCCTCATTCATCTTTGGAAGTAGTGCCGTTTCCCGCTGATCTGTTACTCTAACGTAGACGAAAATGAAAGGCGAAGGTGGAGAAAAAAACGAAGACGAGCGTCTTTCTTATCTCATCCACTCGCTGCAAAGAACGCTCGATGTATCAAACTCCGGGCGGGGGTTGTCTATTAGGCACTGAAGTTTGACAATATCTGCGAATAAGATACACCAGGGACAGAAATATGTCAAGTTAAATTTATCAAAATGTGCAACGTTCACTCACGTTTTTCTCTGCAATCTCTCCAGCGCCCTGCTCGCCGCGAGTTGCTCGGCTTCCTTTTTGTTCTTGCCGGTGCCGGTACCGCTTTTTTTGCCGTTGAGCGAAACTTCAACCGTAAACGTCCGGTCGTGGTCGGGGCCTTCTTCTTTCACAATTGTGTAGCGCGGAACGCCGAGTCCGTGTGCTTGCGCAAACTCAAGCAACATGCTCTTGTAGTTTTCGTCGGAGGTGATCACGGTTCTATTCTGCAGCGCCTCGACAAGTTGCCGCTCGACAAATTTCTTCGCCGCATCGAACCCGCCGTCGAGGTACACTGCGGCGATGATCGCCTCGTATGTATCCGCAACGATTGTATCCGAGCCTTTGCCCATGGATTGCTGCGCGCTGTGACTCATGAGAATGAATTTGGAAAGATTGATGCTCTTCGAGTACGCTACAAGCGCTTTGCGGTTGACGAGGCGAGAACGGACTTTCGTCAGCTCGCCTTCGTCCGCTGAAGGGAAGTGGCGGTACAAATATTCTCCCACAATCAGATTGAGGATCGAATCACCCAAAAACTCAAGCCGCTCGTTGGATTCTCCGTGCTGGTTGGTTTGTTGAAGGTAGGATCGGTGAACAAGCGCCTGCACGAAAAGATCCGCGTTGCGGATTCTGTACTGCAGAGCTTGTTCGAGCCCTTTGATGTTGTCAGGAGGGAGGGTGATTGACTCGTCTCCCCCCGAAGAGTCTCTGTTACGTCCGCCGGCGGCGGACGGGAAGAACTTCCTGCGAAGTTCCTTCAGCCACCCCATGAATCACCCGCCATGAATTGCTGATTACGAAGTGTATTTCTTGACGATAAGTGTCGCGTTCTTTCCTCCGAATCCGAACGTGTTGCTGAGGGCGTAGTTCACAGTCCGCTTTACCGCAACGTTCGGTGTGTAGTTCAAATCGCATTCAGGATCGGGGAATTCCTGATTGATGGTCGGGGGAATGTGATCGGCGTAGCACGCCATGATTGCGGCAATCGCCTCAATAGCGCCCGCCGCGCCGAGCAAATGCCCGGTCATGGATTTCGTTGAGCTGATATTCAGCTTCTTAGCATGCTCACCGAACGTTGTTTTGATTGCGGTGTTCTCGGCAATATCGCCCAGTGGGGTCGATGTCCCGTGAACATTGATGTAGTCAACCGCCTCCGGCGCAATGCCTGCGTCGTTCAGGGCACGCTTCATCGAGCGTACTGCCCCCTCTCCGCCTTCAGCCGGAGCAGTAATATGATGAGCGTCCGCGGTGTACCCTATGCCGACAACTTCAGCGTAGATCTTTGCCCCGCGTTTGAGAGCGTGTTGGAGTTCCTCCAGCACAAGTGTTGCCCCTCCTTCTCCCATCACGAAGCCGTCGCGCTTTGCATCGAACGGGCGGCTTGCCTTCTCCGGCTCGTCGTTGCGTGTGGAGAGCGCCTTCATCGAATCGAACCCGCCGAGCCCCATCGGCGTAATAGGTGCTTCGGAACCGCCGCATACCATCACGTCCGCATCGCCGTATTGGATGATGCGGTACGAATCGCCGATGGCATGATTCGCCGTGGCGCATGCCGAAACTGTTGCATACGTCGGGCCTTTCAAGCCGTGCTTCATCGAAACCTGGCTTGATGCGATATCGGGGATGAGCATGGGAATGAAAAACGGGCTGATACGCCGGGGGCCGCCTTCCTTGTAGTTGTTGAACTGGGCGTCGTAGGTGATCATTCCTCCGATGCCGGAACCGTACACGCATCCGGCACGATCGGCGTCCATGTCCTTCAACGGCAATCCCGAATCGGCAACTGCTTCATCCGATGCAACCACCGCGTACTGTGCAAAGGGATCCATACGTTGGGCGGACTTCCTGTCCATGAAATCTGTGGCCTTGAATCCCTTTACTTCACAGGCGAATCGTGTTCCGAACAAGGCTGCGTCGAAGTAGGTAATGGCGGCTGCACCGCTTTTCCCGGCGAGAAGGCTTGTCCAATATTCCTTCGCGTTCAGGCCGATCGGCGTTACTGCACCCATGCCGGTGACGACGACTCTTCGTTTCTCACTCATAGATTTCCTTTCCGAAAACCGATGCGCTCAGTGGAATGCACGGTTCCGCTTGTACCAATCAGGCAGACTTTGAATTGATGTATTTGATTGCGTCGCCGACCGTTCCGATTTTTTCGGCATCCTCGTCGGGGATGGTCAACCCGAATGCCTTCTCGAACTCCATCACCAACTCGACCGTATCCAGCGAATCGGCTCCGAGATCATTGGTGAAGGATGCCTCGGGCGTTATTTGACCTTCGTCGACGCCGAGTTTATTGACGATGATTTCCTTCACTTTTGCTTCGACATCTGCTGCCATTGTTGTATCCTCCTTGGTGTTTGGATTTGTGAGTGTGACGTGTTGCGTCTACTACATTGTCATTCCGCCGTCAACGCAAATTACCTGGCCGGTAATATAGTTTGCGTCCTGCGATGCGAGAAACTTCACGACGGATGCGATCTCATGCGCTTGTGCCGTGCGTTTCAGCGGAATAAAATCTGCGAGAGCCTTCTTTTGATCGTCGCTCAGCTTGTCGGTCATGTCGGTTTCAACGTAGCCGGGGGCGACTGCATTTACTGCAATATTGCGAGAACCTAACTCTTTTGCAATAGATTTTGTGAATCCGATAATGCCCGCCTTCGACGCCGCATAGTTTGCCTGTCCGGCGTTGCCGGTAATGCCGACAATTGATGTGATATTGATGATCTTTCCCGAACGTTGGCTCATCATCGTCCTGCAAGCGGCCTTTGTGTAATTGAACACACTGTTGAGATTGTTGTCGAGTACGGCATTCCAATCGTCTTCACTCATTCTCATCAGCAGGCCATCCTTGGTAATGCCCGCGTTATTCACGAGAATGTCGAGGTGGCCGAACTCTTTCACGACAGCGTTCACGACTTCCGCTGCATTCGTGGTCGAAACGGCATCCGCTTGATATGCTCGCGCTACAAGTCCTCTTACGGCTAAATCTTTGACTAGTTCTTCGGCCGGTGCCGCCGAACTCTTGTACGTGAAGGCCACTTTCGATCCGGCCTCCGCAAGAGCAACAACAATTGCCTTGCCGATTCCCCGTCCGCCGCCGGTGACTAATGCGACCGTATTGTCCAAGATTCCCATGCTCATCCTTTGGTTTCTACAAGTGACCCTTTGCGAAGCGACTCGTAGTGGTTTTCTATCATCGTGTAGCCATCTTCGCCGAGCAGATGTGTGAGTTCTTCTTTGCAGGCAACAAAGAGAGGCGTCGAAAATGCCGAACTGATTGTGCAGCAACGTTGCTCGCCTTGCAGCATCGGATCAAAGCTCACGAGGTTGCCGCTCACCTCAATGGGGAAGAGTACACAGTACATCGGCTTCCACGCCCACTTGTGTTTGCCCGCTGCCACAGCAGCCAATTGAATCGAACATCGCCCGACTTTGTCGAGGAATGCGCATTTGTCGTTAATAACTTCCGATCCGATTGCTTTTCCTGAAGGGAAGTCGCTGTCGTCGACGATCTCATGCTCAAACCACTTGGTTTCATCCGTTGTCTGTGTTTCATCCATCTGCTGCTTGACGAGATCCTTCTCCTCCATGATACGTTCGTGATCTTTCACATCCATCCACACTCCGCCTTCGCAGCATTGGGATGAACAGTTACACGGACTTCCGCCTTCAGGATATCCCTTCTCGAAAAACTCATTTGAGATGGTGAATTGTTTTACCTTCAATTGTTGTTCTTGCGCCATCTCGATTTTTCAGTTCGATTGAATATCGGAAAATTTGTCAAACCCGGAAGCCTGCGCATTCGATGCAATACGCTTCAAGAGTCCCTGCAGTACTTTGCCCGGCCCGACCTCCACAAACGCATCGGCGCCGTCGCGTACCATGTGCATCACGGATTCTTCCCAGCGTACGGGACTTGTCAGTTGCCGGAACAGCAAATCACGAATATCTTCCGCCCGCGTTACGGGTTCGGCGGAAACATTGGCGTACACCGGAATTGCCGCATCAACGATTGTTGTTTCGTCGAGTTTCTTCTTGAGTCCGTCGCGGGCGCTTGCCATTAACGGCGAATGAAATGCCCCGCTGACGACGAGTTCTTTCACAAGCTTTGCTCCGCGTGCCTTTGCCAGTTCCATTCCTTTTCGAACACCGTCAACCGAACCGGAGATGACAATCTGTCCCGGTGAGTTGAAGTTTGCCGGCCGGACAATTCCCGCAACAGACGCTTCTTTGCAAACTTCTTCAACTGCCTCGGGAAGTAGTCCGACAACGGCTGCCATTGTTCCTTTTTGTTCTTCGCCTGCTTTCTGCATCAATTCACCGCGAAGCCGTACAAGCTGAAGTCCCGCTTCAAACGTCATTGCGCCCGCCGCAACCAGTGCCGAATACTCGCCGAGCGAATGTCCCGCAACCATATCGACCGATTGTGATTTCAGTTTCCTGAACACAACGAGGCTGTGAAGAAAGATCGCAGGCTGCGTGTTGCGTGTTTGTTTCAATTCTTCGTCGGGACCTTCGAAACAAATCTTGCTGAGCGGTACGCCAAGTACATCATCTGCGTGCCGGAAAAGTGTGCGTGAGTCGGCATCGGCTTCGAAGAAATCCTTTCCCATGCCGACATATTGCGAGCCTTGTCCGGGGAATATGTATGCAGTCTTTCCCATCAGCCTTTAGCGTCCTCCGCAGACCATTTGATGAGGGCAGAACCCCACGTGTATCCTGCGCCGAATGTTGCAATTACAAGTATCTGGTCTTTCTTCAATTTTCCCGCTTGCCACCATTCGGATAAGCAAAGCGGAACAGTTGCTGCGGTGGTGTTTCCGTATTTGTCGATGTTAATCATGACTTTGGATTTGTCGAGCTCCATCCGCTCGGCTGTCGCGTCAATGATGCGAAGGTTAGCCTGATGGGGTACAAGCCAATCAACATCGGCGCCGGTTAAGTTGTTTCGCTTCAGGATTTCCACTGAAACATCGGCCATGCCCATCACGGCGACTTTGAATACACTTTTCCCGTCTTGATAGAGATAATGCCAGCGTTTGTCCACCGTTTCGTGGGATGGTGGATTCAAACTGCCGCCCCCCTTCATATGAAGGGCGCCGCCGCCGGAGCCGTCGCAACGCAAAATGGAATCAAGAATACCAACGGACATATCGTCTGTCGGTTCGAGCAACACGGCACCCGCGCCATCGCCGAACAGAATGCAATTATTGCGGTCGGAGTAGTCGGTAATCACGCTCATTTTGTCGGCGCCGATCACCAGCACTTTCTTGTACGCGCCGGTTTCAACAAACTGTGCCCCTGTCATAAGGGCAAACAAAAATCCCGAGCATGCGGCTGACACATCGAATCCCCACGCGTTCTTGGCGCCGAGTTTGTCCTGAACAAGACACGCCGTTGACGGAAAGAACATATCGGGAGTGATTGTTGCCATGACAATCAGATCGACCTCATCGGGCCGGATGCCTCTGTTCTTCAGGGCGTTCTTTGCCGCCTCGACCGCCATATCGGACGTAGCGCCGTTTTCGAGAATGTGTCGTTCACGTATTCCTGTTCGTGTACGAATCCATTCATCGGTTGTATCCACCATCTTCTCCAAATCGAAATTGGAGAGAATCTTGTCGGGCACGTAATGTCCGACTGCGGTTATTATTGCTCGTCTCTTTTGCATTACAATCTTTCCTGCTGACTCTTCGCGTACTGCTTCATTGCTTCTTGAATTCGCGCGTTCACCTTGCGTTGTACCATTTCTTCGGCACGGAATATCATATTCTTGATTGCTTTTGGCGTCGAGCCGCCGTGCCCGATAATCGAAACGCCGTTTACGCCAAGCAAGGGGACGCCGCCATGTTCCTGGTAATCCAGCTCTTTCATCACCGAGCGCATGCCGCTGCGTGCAATCAGCGCTACCAGTTTGTTGACAACGCTGCGTCCGGCAAAATCGGTGAACTTCGATTTGAAAAAAGCGGGAACGCTTTCTCCGAATTTCAAAAGGATGTTGCCGACAAACCCGTCGCAGACAACAACATCCACTTTCCCTTTCAGTATATCCCTGCCTTCGACGTTACCGAAGAAGTTGAGCTTACTTTGCTTCAGGAGGGCAAATGCCTCAAGTGTTACTTCATTGCCTTTATTGTCTTCCTCGCCAATGCTGAGAAGTCCGATGCTGGGATTCTTTTTGCCAAACATCGCTTCCACATAGGTTGTTCCCATGACGGCAAACTCGAACAAGTGTCGTGGTTTGCAATCGACGTTCGTTCCGGCATCGACAAGCAGACTGGGTGTGTGGGCCGACGTGGGGATAAGAGCCCCGATCGTCGGACGGCCTATTCCGCCGATTCTTCCCAGAATCAGTGTTGAAGCGGATAGCATCGCCCCGGTATGCCCTGCGCTGACAACGGCATCCGCCTTTCCATCCCGATGCAAGGTAATGGCGACAGCGATGGAAGAATCCTTTTTCGTTTTCAAAGCGGCGGTTGCGCCATCGTTAAACTCGATAATCTCCCGAGCGTCAATTATGGTGCAGGCCTCTTTGAAAGCCCGCGCACCGGTATGTTTCTGCAATTCCTGTTGTATGCGTTCCTGCTGCCCGACGAGGAGAAGCGAAAAACGCCCCCCTGTTGACTCCAAAGCATCCAATGCTCCTGCAACAACATTCTGCGGAGCGTAATCACCACCCATCGCATCAACGGCAATACGTATGTGCTCGTGTTGAGAAGCCAAGAGGATTCAGGCTTGAAGAGGGTATACGGGGAGAAAACCGTCCAACTCAGGCGGTTTTCGGAACTTTGATGAAGCGACCATTATAGAAGCCACAATTGGGGCAGGCTCGATGCGGAAGTTTCATCGAATGGCAATTGGGGCATTCGGCTTTGGCGGCCGCGGTTGCTTTGTAATGTGTGCGGCGCTTTCTGCCCCGTGTTTTCGAGTGTCTGCGTTTTGGATTTGGCATGAACTACAACTCCTTTTCTTCGATTTCAGTAATCAATTGCTTTGCAATTTGCGCAACTCTTCCCAGCGCGAGTCAATTTCCGTATCCGAACACGTACAGGTTTGCTCGTTCAAGTTCGTTCCGCATAACGGGCACAAGCCCTTGCACGTTTCCTTGCACAGCACTTTGAGCGGCACGGAAAGCAATACCGTTTGCCGGACATCCTCGGCTATATCTATCATATGGAGTGCGGCTGAAATAACCTGAACTTCCGCCGGGTCGAGATGTTGCGTTTCAATCCCCTCACTCACATACACCATCGAATAACCCGATCTAAGGGATTGCGAGAACGGTGAAACGCACCGGTCGCATGTGAACCGTGCCGTTGCCGAGATTGATGCTGTGAGAAGAATTTGCGTGGAAGATTTGTCGAGAACGGCCTCAACCGCCACGTTTCCCTCGAAATCCTCTCCGAGCGTCAATTCTGCCGAATTGACCGCAAATTGGTACCGGTGAATACCATCTGAGAGTCCTGTAATTTGGATTTTCAATGTATTCACCCTCCGGTACTCGTCGAAATTCAAAAAAACCGAAGAAAATATAGGTAAATGCCGAACGAGAATCAAGAAAGCCCATACGCACACCCGAGGCGGCTATGGGCCTTGGGAAATTTATGTTTAAGGGAGGGAGTAGATCAGTCTTGCTTCTCTGACGGAGCGATTTCCAGCAATTGGGTCTGGACGTGCTCCACGGTTTCGACGAGAGCTTCGCGGAACTTCTCGAAGTCTTCTTTGTAGAGGAAGATTTTGTGCTTTTCGTATTCGTCGTCGCCGACCCGTTTGCTTTCGGTGATGGTGATGTAGAAATCCTTTTCCGATTTGGTGGACTTCACATCAAAGAAGTACGTTCGTTTGCCGGCACGTACCCGTTTGGTGAAGATTTCGTCTTTGTAGCCGTTGTTCTCCAAGGTAAACATCCTCCTTGTTTTGTGATTGGTGATGTGGTTCCCCCGACCGCCTGACCGGACGGAGGATGTGATTGTCGTGAGATATTTTTGTTTCAGAAACTTACTTCGTAACGGGCAGCATACTTGCCGGAGAAGGTAACAGCATTGTCGGGCAGCTTTTTCCGGCTGGAAAACACATTTTTCAGCAGATAGCCGCTCCATTCTATCCGTTTGCAGAAGGCGTCATACGATTCATTCTGCCAGTCAAAATCCTTTCGCCACACAACTTGGGGGGAGATGTAGCGTTTCACTGCCTCAAGAATGACGGTGTTTTCATTCGTTTGTTCGTATGAAGGATCTGCGGTATTTGCGAGCAGTGTAATGTTACGGCGCTTGCACTCTGCCGCAAGTCCGCTGACAATTGACCTGTATGTTTCGATTTCAGAGCCGCCCAGCGGTGTCCGGAACGCCCCGCCGATATCCATTACCGGGCGGACCTGCAATGTCTTGATGCTGTATTTTCCGAACACATCAAAGAAGCCGCGAAGCTCTTCAAGATTTTCCGCGTTGACCGTGTAGTTCACACGAAGATTCGGAGTTGAGACGTTGGCAGCCTTCTTCATGGCGTCGAGCCGTTCCAGCACATTAATGAACTTCTCGAACGATGCGTTCACCATGAAGCGTTCGTACGTTTCCTTCTGAACGCCGTGCACCGAAAGCGCCAGTTCATCCAGCCCGTACCCGACCAACTGTGAAAGATGCTCATCCGTAAAGAGCATGCCGTTTGACGTGAAGCCGACAAACGGGATGTTGTACGATTTTCCCAGCCGGATGATTTCCGTAAAATCCTTGTAGAGAGTCGGTTCCGTTCCGCAGCCGATAACGAGTTGCAGGGTTTTCGGGAACAACAGTCCGGCTATGCGTTCGATTTCCTCTTTTTTGAAAATGCCTTTGGCAGTTTTGCGGTATTCCTCATCGCTGAAATAGCACATTGTGCAGCGAAGATTGCATGCCATAACGGGATCGAACCGCAGGAACAAATGCCGCATCTTCAATGTGTGTGCAGCCAGCACCGAGAGGAACTTCACGCGGTGGCTGCGAACCAACCGGTTGAGCTTGATAAGTTTATAGATTCGATCCAATGGTTCCCCGGCTCTTGCGGTTCCGCCTACCGTCGCAGGACGGCGACTTTTCCTTTTCCGACTTTGTCTTTTTGCGTTTCGGAGTATGCAACAATCAGATATACTCCGGATGCGACATCCTTGCCGCTCTCATCCTTACCGTCCCAAAAACCGATGCGGCCTCCGGGACTCTGGAATTCACGCACAAGGTGTCCGTCAATCGTCAGAATTTTTACTTTCGAGTTTTCTACCAATCCATCAATTGTAAGAGGGAGAGAGTTCGGGATTCGGTAGGGGTTGGGGGAAACAACAATCTCTTCAAATTCCGTTTTGGGCTGGACAGATGTTGTTGTGAGACTCGCCAGTCCGTTCGTGGTGGCAAAATACACTGTGCCGGTTTTCGGGTCAACGGCAACATCCCTGATTTCGTTGCTGATGATTCTTCCGTCGGTATTCTCCATGGTATACTGTGCAAGAGTCTGAATGCCGTCACGCGAAAGAAGAATGGCCCCTTCGTTTGTTGCAATCCATTTCTGGTTCAGCGGGTCAACCGCAATTGCGTTGATATACAGCCCGCTCAACGGTTTGTAGCTTGCAATACCGCCGCTTCGTGTGGGATTTGCGGGGTCGAGGATGATGGCAATGCCGCTTTCCGTTCCGATCCAGATGTTGTTATCGCGATCCACCACAATCGAATTCACATTATCGTTCGGGAGTCCGTTCGACGAATTGAGATAGATCTCTGCCACGCTATCAGCAGTTGAACCGCGATTGCCCAACATCGCGACGCCGCGATTTCCCCGGACAACTGACGCAATCCACAGATTGTCGGATGCGTCGACGGCAAGCGGCCGTGTTACCTGCCGCTCGGTGATATAGTCCTGCGGCGAGCCGTTCACATACACCGGAAGTGTTGCCCACGTGCCATCCGACTTTCTCACGGCAAGTGGCCTGTTGTCGTACGGAACCATCACGGTAATCCACGTATTCCCGCGCCCGTCGCAAGTAGCGGCACCTGTTACGACCTTCCCTGTATCATCCGGCGTTCCCGCCAATCCACGGTTTCGCCCGAAGTGATTGGCTGTGTCAACCACCTCGGCGCCGCGAGGCATCCGAAGAATCCCCTCCTTCCACGATCCGAGCCATACATCACCGTTGCATGCTACACTTACACGATAGTAGTCATTGAACGGCAAGGGGGAGTTTTTGGTGTTGAACGATTTCCACGACGAGCCATTGTAGCGATAGAATCCCTTCCCTCCCCCGCTGATGCCGGATGCTCCCCACACATTGCCGTCAGGATCCACGGCAATGCTGGTAAACTGGTTCGATGCGGGTCCGTTCGGGAAATGCGAAACCCAGGAAGTTGTGAATTCCATTACCCCTCCGCCTGAGGTTGCCACGATAGGCTTGCCAGCTTGATTGAGAAGTACAGCGCTGACGGCTGCCGGTACCGTTGTTCCGTACCGTGAGAAGACGTTCTGGGGGGTGATGGTCGAGACGATATTTCCTGCCTCAGCAACAGCCATCATCGTCGGTGATGCTGCAATCGAGATAATGTTGCGGCCGTCGAGTGAATCATGCGGTGTCCAGACTCCGCTTTCGAGTACATACAAGCCGGTTGAGGTTCCTGCATAGAGTTTATTATTGAAGATTGCCAGATGTTTCGGGAGTGTTGTTGCTGAGCCGACAGTTTCAAGCGTCCATGCCTCGGGCGGCAGAAGATTCGGGTTGGAAAGACTGCCGTATGCAACCCTGTGTGTCGTTTGCCCGTTGGAAACGGTTGCCCAAAGCTTTCCATCAAACAGAACAGCAGATGTGACAGCTACGCGAACATTTCCGCTGAGAGCGCCGAACCGCGTATAAGTATCGCCAAACTGAAATTGCGAAACCCTGAAGACACTCAAACCAAAATTTGTGCTGATTAAGGCCGTGTCGCCGATGATGGAAATGCTGTTGATACGTTTATTAGTTTGGCCGGAGTTGGCGATATCAGGGATGTAGCGCCATTGACCGGTTGCCGGTGAGTAGATATGGACGACGCCGGTTGAAGTTCCTGTCCACACATCACCTTTTCCGTCCACTCCCACCGCTGTCAGGTCGGTGGATTGCAAGCCTTCGGCGCTTGTGAATTTCGTCATCGTCTCCGAGCCTTCCGTCCAGGCAAACAGCCCGCCGCTCGTTGCTGCCCATACCGTGGCTCCGTCCCGTGCAATGGAACGAACGTCCTGCATGGAAGTATGATTCTTCCAGATGCCGACTTGTCCGAATGCCTGAAGCGAACAGATTGCCGCAAGCAGAATTCCGCCAACAACTCGTGTCTTCATGGTCGTCGTTCTCCTCTCAAGAATTATTATGTGTTACAGCCCGAAATAATTCTTATCAACTGTTCGAACGGTTCTTTTCTCCGGAGAGCTTTTTGAATGTATTGACTAATTCGAGAGCAGTCATCGCTGCATCCCAGCCTTTGTTGCCGGCCTTTGCGCCGGCACGTTCCAACGCCTGCTGAAGGTTATCTGTTGTCAAGACGCCGAATGATATTGGAACACCCGTTTCCAGAGCAACATTGCCGATGCCTTTTGTCACTTCCGAGGCCACGTAGTCGAAGTGGGGAGTGTCGCCGCGGATTACGCATCCGAGACAAATAATGCCGTCATGCCTGCCGGAGGCGGCAAGCTTCGCTGCGATCTGCGGAATCTCAAACGAGCCCGGGCAATACACAACGGTGATCTTCGCGTCGCTCACCCCGTGTCGTACAAGGCAATCGACCGCGCCATCCAGCAATTGTGTGGTGACAAGGCTGTTGAACCTGCTGACGACGATGCCGTAGGAATGTCCTTCGCCCGCGAGCATTCCTTCTATTTTCTGGAACATGATCGTTCTGCGTTATGTTGAGAATCAAGAACTGCGGTGGTGTGACTGAACAAGCCTGCGGCGCATCATCTCCACCTCGTCATCGCTCATCACATATTTTCCGAACACATCGGCATCATTTCTTCTGCCTCCGTGAAAATCGGAGCCGCCGCTTGTAAGCAAAAAATACTCGTTTGCAATTCCTTTGTAATACGCTACGCGTTCGGGAGAATGCGAAGGGTGAATCACCTCAAGTCCGTCAACACCCTGCTTGATCAATTCCATCAACATCTTTTCGTCGATGAAATTTCCCGGGTGGGCGATGAACGACAACCCGCCGGCAGCGGCAATCAACTCGAATGCCTCCCGCGGCGTCACCTGGCTTTTCTTTTCGTATGCGGGTTTTCCGAATCCGATGTACTTGAAAAATGCTTCGTGATACGATTCCGTCAATCCTTCTTCAAGCAACGCGTTGGCGATATGCGGCCGCCCGACCGATCCCGCACCGGCTTTTTCGAGAACCGACTCGATCCGTAACGGAATCTTTAGACTGTTCAATTTGTCGATGATGCGTTCGGCCCGCTTCACACGCTCGCCGCGGTAGTGCGAAAGATAGTCGAGCAGCGCCGCATCGGTATGGTCGAAGAAGTACCCGAGAATATGAACGTCGTGCTCGTTGATCGTGGCACTGAGTTCCACTCCCGAAATGACATCAATGCCGAACTCGGCACTCAAGACATGCGCTTCCCCGATGGCAGCGGTGTTGTCGTGGTCGGTTATGCTGATAGTGGATAATCCGACACCTCGTGCCCGCTCCATCAACTGGCGGGTGGTCAGCGTCCCGTCGGAGTGAACGGTATGCATGTGTAAATCTGCTTTACCCGTCATGCATGACCGGATTGTGCTTGAAGTTTATGTATGAAAAAGAACGGCTACACGTACCGGGATTTGAATTTCTCATAATCGTTGATGATGAGTTTTCCCCTTTCCAACTCCAGATGTCCTTCACGGATGTAGGCATGAATCATGCGCGAGATGGTTTCACGTGAGGTGCCCGCCATGTTGGCGAGATCTTGTTGGAGGGGAAGTTCATCAATTTCAACGCGGCCCCTGCGAATCTTGCCGATATCGTCGGCAAGCTGAAGAATTACGTTTGCTACCCTCCCTGCGGCGTCTTTCAACGACAGGCTCTTGATCTGTGCGTCGGCTTTACGCAGGCGCATGGTCAATTCCTTCAGCAAGGCAATGGCAACTGACGGGAAATCGTGCAACAACTTCAGAAAATCGCGGCGGTGAATCATGAACAGCTCGGATTTCTGAATGGCTACGACGCTTGCCGAACGAGCAAGCCCGTCGAGAATTGCCATCTCGCCGAAGAAATCACTTTCTCCCAATATGGAGAGAATGACCTCCCGTCCGTCGTCATCCATTCGAACCACCTTCACCTTCCCGGTGATGATCACAAACAGGGCGGCTCCGGCCTCTTCCTCCAACAAAATTATACTGCCTTTTTTGTACTTCTTGCGAACCCCTACCTTGGCAATTGTATCAAGATCCATCAGCTCCAAATCGCAGAGTATCGGGACGTTCTTGAGGAACTCCAATTCATCTTTCATTATGGGATTCAGGGCGACCTCTTGGAATGTTCAGTGGGTTGTGCACTGGCTGCAAGTTGTTCAAAATATAGCCCCTTAGTGCCACAAAGTCAAGAAAACCACAGAGCCTTGCGGTGCTCCCCTTATTCAGAGAGAACGAAGTAGGTGAACAGCCCGAGGCTTATTTGCGTGGCGGCGAGGGCAATACCGGCAGCCGTATCAAGCCGGTTCACTTCCGAAAGCTGGGCCGGATCGCCGTTTCTGATGTATTGACCGTACAGATTGTCGGCCCGGACTTTGAAATATGCCGACGCGGCACCGGCGACGATTGTTGTTGCACCTGTAATATAGAGCCGTAGAGAACCGGTTCCTTCGTTGGTTTCATCGTTTAGGGCTGTTTCGTCTGAATCGTGTTGCCATTTCCGCTTCAGTTGTGCCGTAACGATTCCCCGTTTTGCGGAAGCGAGGTCGATTATCGTTTCCTCAAACCCCGATCTTCGCAATGTGAGTGACGCGTGGTCGGTTTTGAGAACCAGCGGGGTTGTGCCCAAAATCGAATCTTTTACGGCCACTTCGGCGCCGCTTGGCGTTGTTACAATAAGGAATTTCCTGCTGAACGTGTATGAAAACTCCCGGCTCGTGCCTTCTTTAATGGTAACAGAATCCACAATCGGCTCGCTGAGCCAATTCCCGACATCGGGAGAAACAATGCGGAGGTTATAGGAACCGGGCGGAATTGCAAAATCCAGAAGCGGCGTTGTTCCGATGCTGTCGCCGTTCAGAAACACATAAGCGCCTTCGATATCGGCAAGAATGGTGACGGTGGAACTCGTGGTTTCAACCGCTTCCAAGCTGTCAGGCTGTTGAGCGAACAGTGTAGAGGCTGAGAGGAGAAGGAATATCAAAATTCTTGCTATCACGTACTATCTCCCTCAGTTCTGTTCTTTCGAAGTGAAGGCAAGCAGAAGCTTGTCATCTGTTGCAACAAAGATCTTTCCTCCGGCAATGGCAGGCGAGGTTTTTACTCTTCCTTTCAGCGTCTCCTTCCACAGAATTGCACCTGTTGTCGTCTGCACGGCGTACAACTCCTTTTTTAGCGTCCCGACATACGCAACATTGCCCGAAACAACAGCCGAAGAATTGATGACGCTGCCGAGCTCTGTCGTCCAGGCAAGTGTACCGTCGTTTGCGTTCAGGGCGTGGAGCTTTCCTGCGGTTGTTCCGATGAGTACAAGATTCTCAGGAAACGATGGCGTAGCATAGATCGATGCCCCCGCATCGAATTGCCAGAACACGTTGCCGGTTTGGCTGTTAATGGCGAAGAACGTTCCGGTACTATTGCCGCAAAACAACGTGCCGTTGATGACGGCCGGAGCCGCAAAAATCGGGGAGCCGGTGTTGTAGCTCCACGCTTCCGCTCCGGTCGTTGCGTCAAGTGCGTAGATGCTGCCGTCTTCTGCGCCGAACATCACGAGATTTCCGTCAACTGTCGCTGACGAACGAATTCCTTTCCGCGTCGAATTATCGGAAAGCCGGAACCGCCAATCGTGATCGCCCGTCTCTTTGTCAACGCAGAAGAACAGGCCGCTTGTGTTGCCGAAGTAGAGTCTGTCATTGAAAAAGAGGGGGGTGACTTCAAGATCGCCGTATTCCTTTTTCCAGAGATACTTGCCGTCAAGCAAATCGTACGCAACCAGTGACTCGCGTGAGTTTGCAATAGCGATATACAAGACATTGCCATCAACAGCGGGCGAGCCTTTGATTGCATCGCCGATATTCAGCCAGCCGATGCGCTTTCCGGTTTTAGCATCGATGCCGTGCAGTTCGCCGCGCAGGTTGGTGGCAAGCACAACATTACCGATAACAAGCGGCGAACCGGCGCCCATGCCGCTTGTAATGTCGCGCTCCCATGCAAGTTTCAGGGGTGGCTCGACACCCTGCTCTGCGACGTTGGTTCTGCCCGGAGTTCTGCCGAACATTCCCCAACTGTCACTCTCGGCTTTGAACGGTGGAGGGATTCTCAATCCTCCGCATCCGACTGCCAGCAGGGGAAGAAGCAACACAGTGTGACGAAGCAGCTTTCTCATCAGAAATCCCACCCAAAAAAGAACTGCTGGAACAACCCATCCTGCAACCTGCCGAAATTCCTCTCAATGCGTTTTCCGATATCGTAGCGGAGAACGAGCACGCCGCCGAAATTCATACGCAGCCCGCCGCCGATACTGCCGAGCGTTTCGGTGTACTTGTCGTCCCAGGCGCTGCCTGCATCAAAGAACAACGCCCCGCGAATAGAAGAAAACACAATGCCGCCGAAGGGGAACTGCAAACCGATAGCGTCGATGAACGGGAACCGAAGCTCATGGCTCGTAAGCCAGAGTTTCTCTCCGCGTATTCCCCATCGCGGCCAGCCGCGCAAATCCCAACTTCCTCCCATCACAAAACGGCGTGCCTCCTTGCCGCCGTTGTACCAGAGCCAGAACCGCGACGCAAATGCGCTGCGCTGCGAAAGCCGCTCGTAGTTTCTGTAATCGAATATGACGGAATAGTAGTTGGCGTTCGAGTATTGTATGTCCGAAGTGTACGCGAGCGTCAAGCTGAAGCGGCTGCCGTCGAGCGGGCCGCTGGGTCCCCACAACGAATTGTCATGCACGAACGCAACGGAGTTGGAAAGAAACAGCGCCTTCCTGTCCTCAAGCCGCAAGTCGGCATCTTTGTTCGAGTTGCTGAGACTGACGGATGCCTCGACGCGTTGGAATTTCGTCAACGGGTAGCTGAGCGCAAAATAGCCGCCGAACACGCGTTCATAATAGAACTCATCCCTGTCCGTTAGATCGTAGCGGCGTCCGGTGAAACGGTAGATGCCGTACGCAAAGCTCGTCCGTTGTTTCAGCGAGAATCGGGAAATGGCAATATTGAAACTCGACAGCAACTCATCCTGCGACTGCGCGGTGTTGTACAGCAGAAAGTAGTACTGATCGTTGCCGAGTACATCGCTCAACGCAACCGCAGCCCCGCCCGATGTGCCGAACACCGGGTCTGTGGAGATGGCGCTCTGCGCGATGTCGAGACTGTAATCCCCTTCATATCTGTACCGTTTCACCTCTGATGTAGCAACAATTGACTGCGCTTCCCAAGGCTTCTCTTTGTTGTAGAGATCGATGAGGGCAACTGTTGTCGAGGTGTCGACAATTGTCCGGACATCCTTGATCATCCGTATTTGGAAGCTGAACCGCTCAAACGCCGTGAACACCAGATCGCCGTTGGAAGTCCAGGCCGGATCGAATGCGGCCGTAGTGAAGTGTGTCAACTTCGTCATTGAACGATAACCGCCGGTGAATGGCTTGCTCATATCCAGCAACCACACATTTTGTGCGCCGCCATTATCGCAGGTAAAGGCGAGCTTCGAGCCATCCTTCGACCACGCGGGCGAGAGGTAGCTGTGGGGACCGTAGGTCAGATAGTCGATTGCCCCCGTTTCGATATCGTACAAAAAGAGATTATACTTGTTCTTTGTTCCGAATGGCGTTCTGTCGGAGGCAAAGGCGATCTTCCTGCCGTCGGGCGACCACGCCGGGTCGCGGTCGTCGTAGTAATCGTTGGTGAGCTTGCGGAGTTCTTTCGTTTCGGTATGGATGACATAGAGATTGTTATTGCCCGACTTATCGATCGACGAGAAGACTATCTGCTTGCCGTCGGGTGACCACGACGTGGAACCAATGCTGACAAGCGACTTGAACCGGAAGGTTTCGATCAGATC
>CAADGV010000040.1 GCA_900696645.1 uncultured Chlorobiota bacterium
CTCCGATGCGTGTGATACACATGTTTCTCCGATAGATTGTGGTGGCTTGTTTCCGGTTACTCAGACTGTCCATCTTACCAAATAACCGCTCTTTTGTCCACCACCTACCGGAAAGGTTTCCTTATTTGAGAAGTACCATGCGTCGGACTTCCGCGTACGAGCCGGAGGTCAGCTTGTACAAGTATACGCCGCTGGGCAGATGGTCGGCGACAAAGTCCGTTGCGTACGACCCCGGCTGCAGGTGTTCATCCACCAACGTTCCAACTTCCGCCCCAAGAAGAGAGTACACCTTCAGCACAGTCTGTGAAGCTGATGCGACCGTGAATTCAATTCTGGTGGACGGATTGAACGGATTCGGGTAGTTCTGCTTGAGACCGAAGCTGGCCGGCAAGCCCCCGGTCCCCGCAACAGCAGTGGAAGGATAGCGGGTAATGCGCACATTGTCGAGGCAGACTTTGTCGGAGTTCGTTCCTGAAGGCCCGCCATCATAGAGCAGGTAACGAAACGCAATATATCTGTTGGCAGTAATGGGGATTGCATACGCGAAGCGCGTCCACAAGGCCTTCGGGGCGTGAACATAGCCCAATCGGGTTGTGAAATCATTAACACCCCGAGCGGTTGTCGAAAGGCGAATATCAAGAGAGTCGGGGTACACACCGCTCGTGGATCGTCTCGACGTGAGCCAGAATGTGAGACTGTCCACCGAGCCAACCGGCGCGCTGCCGCCGGTGTTCGGGGTGATGAGATAATCGTCAATATAGAAACCGTTTGCTGTTCCGTAGTAGTTGGCAGCGAAAGCGATCCCCTCCTGCGGTGGCAGGCTTCCCTGCCCTCCGACGGTTAGGCTAATATACCACGATGTGTCAGTGCCCGTATTTCCGTCGGCGTTGATCATCAACCAACCGGCCGGTGGAAATCCGGTTGCCGACGTATCATTGAACCCTTCCACAAAGATATCTGTTGCCGAAGCGCTTCCGGGTGAAGAAAGAACGCTCGAAACCGGCGTGCCGATTTCTTTGCCCATTGTCTTGTCTTGTGCCATCGCGGGCAAAGACAGGATTGTCGCAACTGCGACGACCATCAACAAACAGGAAAGACGTTTCATGGTACCTCCTTCGATAAGTGGTAATGAATAAGTGAGTTAGTGATATCCGAAAAAATATGGCGGTATCAACAACAATAGAGCGAGTATGAAGAAATAAATCTGAGCCGGCAACATCCACTTGAACCATTTCTCCCATGAGATACCGGCAAGCCCCAAGACCCCCATAGTAATGCCGGAAGTCGGGAGTATGGGATTGATCCATCCCTCCCCGAACTGAAATGCAAGAACTGCGGTTTGCCGCGTAATCCCGACGGCATCGGCAAGGGGCGCCATCACCGGCATGGTCAATGCAGCCTGCCCCGATCCCGAATGGACGAAGAAGTTGATAATACCCTGTGCAACGAACATTGCCTGCGAAGCCACAACCGGATGCAGGCCCGAAATCATGTTCGACAGGCTGTAGAGCATGAGGTCGAGAACTTTCCCGTCATTCGCAACTATCAGGATGGCACGGGCGCAGCCGATGATGAGCGCCACTCCCATCATTCCCCGTGCACCGTCTTTGAAACCATCTGTCATCTCGTCAAACGAAAGCTTGCCCGCAAACCCGCTGACAATGCCGAGTCCAAGAAAGAGTGCAGCAATCTCATTGATATACCACTGGTATTCGAGGATGCCGTACACAAGCAAGACTATTGCAGCAACAAATGTCAGCAACACGAGTTTGTGACTGCGAGTGAAGGCAACAGCGTCAAAGCTGTCAAGATGGAATTCGTGTTTGCGCGATTTGTCGAGGTCGTACACAACACTCTTAGCAGGGTCCTTTCTGATTCTTGTCGCATACAGCATCACAAACGTGATCATTGAAGCCGTGCTGATAAACCAGATAATGATTCTGTACTCCAGACCTGAATACAGGGGCAGTTCAGCAATACTCTGCGCAATGCCGACAGTAAAGGGATTGAAGATGGAACCCGCAAAGCCCGCCGCGGCACCAAGGAACGGTATTGCCGTTCCAACAATGGAGTCATATCCCAACGAGAGAGAGAGCGGAATGAAGATCAGAACGAACGGCAGGGTTTCCTCTCCCATGCCGAAAATTGCCCCGCCAAGGGAAAACAACGTCATCGTGACAGGAATGAAGAATTTTTGAAGGTGAGGCTTGCGCGCAAAGGTCACAGCCATCTTCTGGACCGAAACCGCTACCGCTCCTGTTTTCTCAACCACCATGAATGATCCGCCGATCACAAACAAAAATGCGATAATATGTGCTGCCTCGATGAAACCTTCCACGGGAGCCATCAGAAGGGCGCCTACTCCCTGGGGATTGCTTTCCACAAACGTAAACGAATCGGCAATGACGAGGGTTTTGCCATCTTTCATCTCCCGTTTGTATTCTCCTCCCGGAACGATCCACGTAGCAGCCGCCACGAGAATGACAACGCCATAAATCATCACGAGAGTATTAAACGAAAACGTCTTCTTCATTTTTTCTTCGGAGAAGTTGAACCGGATGCCATGAAGTAGCGGTCACCGTCAACAAGAATGCTCATGGCGAGGTGATACCCCGCCAGATTGCCGCTCTCAACCGCCCGGACAGACCGTGCGTTGCGCGCATCATACACAATCACCGAACCGGTACCGGTAACACGAAATGTGTTGTCGGGATTGACAATGATGGCTGTTGCCTCGTCGATGCCTATGCCAATGAGCTTCGGATTTTCCAGCACAAGACTGACAAGCCGGTTGTGTCGTTTTCGCCGCACAAAGTGTTGGTCGATGATAACACCGTCGAGAAAACCCAATCCGTCCGCGGTTTCGATGTTACCTTTCTTCAGTGAGATATATGCGTTCGCTGTATCCTTGTTCAACAACTCATTGCCTGTAATCATAATCTTGCTCATGACAGCGGCACCTGCGCTTGTACCGCCAACAACAGCGCCATCCAAATACAGCCGTCTGAGTTTTCTGTGGACGGGAGTTCCTGCAATTACTGCCGTCAGCCTCGATTGATCTCCACCGGTGAAGTAGACGCCTGTTGCGCCATCGAGGCGCTTCGTGCTTGCTTCGTTCATCGCCTGTTCACGAGTCATCAGTATCCAATCAGCAGAAGCAACGCCGTATGAACGAAATTCTTCCGCCATCTCCATTCCTGCTGTGTCTGGTTCACCGCTCGCATTGGGAAGCACTACAACGCGTGCATTCGTTCCGCCGGCAAGATCGACAAACTGCCGCATCATTTCTTTTGAGCGATGCCCGCCGCCGATGATAAAAAGATGTCCTTTTGTCTTTGGCCCTGCGCAGGCAGATTCCGCCAACGCCGCAAGACAAAGAACGACGAGTATGAACGTCGAATTGAATGTCCTGTTCATGTGAGTGTCGCACTTCGTTTGAAAAGTTCGTGCGCTATTTCCGCAGATTTCTTCAGGTCTTCAAGCAGAATGAACTCATCGTTGCCGTGAGGATTCTGCGCACCGATACCAAGATTTACTGATGGAATGCCTTTCGCATTCAACATATTGGCATCGCTGCCGCCAAGGTACTTGATCGGATGTGGTGCCAAGCCAACAGATTGCAGTACATCTTCTGTCAGCTTGACAACGTCGCTCGCCGGATCAAGCACAAAAGGGGCAAAATCAAGGCTGGTAGTAAATTCAACACAGCCATGATGTTCGGCCGCCACATCGCCAAACGCCAGGCGAAGCATTTCGAGATGTGTGTTGATCGAAGGTGCATCGAATGCTCTGACCTCTCCTTGAAGCGTGCAACGATCGGGGACAACGTTTGTCGCCGTGCCGCCAACAATCATCCCGACATTTGATGTCATCGTCGAACTCAGCCTACCGATCGGAATCCGGCTGATTGCTACCGCTGCTATGCGGATTGCATTTACACCTTTTTCCGGGGCAACACCTGCATGCGACGACGTACCGATGAATGTCGCGTTGTACATTGCACAGCCTACCGCTGCCTGGATGTACGTGCCGGGCCGTTTGGAACAGTCAAAAACAAAACAACTCTTTACGCTGTATGGAGACAGATCGATGTACTTTGAACCGAACGGACCAAGTTCCTCGGCCACTGTAAATACAACAATGAAGTTACCGGAAACGCCGGCCATGAGATGCTCCCGAAGAGCATGAAGAAGAATGGATGTTCCGGCACGATTATCAACTCCCAGTGCTGTTGTGCCGTCACTCTCGATACGCACATCAGAGAGGACGGGACGAACATCAGCCGTTGAGCGTGGGGTGTCAAGATGCGCCAGCAAAGCAATTGCTGGGCGGGTTGGATTAAAAGAAAAGGGAACGCACACCAGGTTGCCGCATTCGCCATTGAATAGCGGTGCTGTATTATCTTCCCGTACATCGACCGGGAGACCGGCAAGAGTTCGGCGTACGAAATCGGCCATCGGCCGCTCTCGGAGCGAGAGGGCATCAACCTTGATAGCATCGAGAAACAGTCCAATGAGGTCACTCGCCATGATCGTGAAGAGTTTTCCAGCAAGAAGAGACAATGAAAAAATGTTTTCATCCAAAATATACCTTGATGCGATGATATTGTCAAGTAAAATAGTTCCTGCGCCCGAGATTGAAACGGACCGATGACTATGTATAAGTCGGAATACGCGGATGAAAAAGAAGGACGGTTTGCTCGGTTAGAGACGGGTAAAAGAGGGGTATGGAGAATCATCGTAAATGGTGAGTAGCCTTAACGGGAATCGAACCCGTATTTCGGCCTTGAGAGGGCCGCGTCCTAAACCGTTAGACGATAAGGCCAGGTTTTTTACGACAAGAATCGGAAAGCGGATCCGAATCTTGCTCAGTTGTGCTGCCCCGCAAGGATTCGAACCTCGATAAGCAGATCCAGAGTCTGCCGTCTTGCCATTAGACGACGGGGCACAAATATCTTGTAAAAATCTAAAGAAAACGGCATGTAAAGTCAACCTGCAGCCCGATGACCTGTTCAAACGTGACGCGCTTCACTGTTTCCTAAGGGGATTCTCTGTTTCGTTGATTCGGCTAACAGATTTGGGACTCTGTAACAGAGTTGCGATTCCAGTTCTCAGATGCTCCACCGAATTCCATTGAATTGGGATCCGGCATTTCAGGCAGGATGAAGTTAGCTGCCACACATTCAGGGGAAATCTTACAAACAAAGAACCCGTCTTAGAGGGACATCCAAAGAACCTCTCATTCCACAACTGAGGAGATTGTAGATGGATTGGATACGCATTGCGCAGGGACTCGTGTTTCTCGGTGCATCATTCCTGGTCGTTGTAGTAGGTATGCGCGGCATTGACCCGGAGGCTATTTCGCTGGACCTCGTGTACTCGGCACTTTATCTGGAATCGGGTATGCTTGCCATTCTTGCTTTTCTGTATATGTTTACCAATTCGAGTGAGCCGAACAAGGCAAAAGCCCTGCGAACTACCATCGCTGAGATTGATGGGTCATTGAAGGCAGTTGTAGAAAACCTCAACGCCAATGGACGAAACAGTCTGCCACCCGGAGTCATGGACCAGCTTTCCGAAATCAAAGGAAGAGTCGGGTACATGAAGGGGATTATCAACTAATGACAGATATGCCGGCACCAGGTGTTTCATGAAACAGTCTTTCCTCATCGTCTACTTTGTTCTCTATCTTGTTGCGGTTGTGGCGTTGCTTGCAGGATCAGGGGGAGGCAGAATTCCATGCGGACAACTGGCGGATAGTATGTCTGTCTCGTTGTCGGAAGGTATCTACGTCACAGCTCCCCGCACAGTACAGGTACAATTGTATCGACTCAAAATGGGGAGCATGACCGTCGAAGGCCGCCCGCGAACAACGAACATTCCTGTTTATGCAACCGGCCTCGTGTCGCCACAGGAACGGGAAAAGATCGTTTACCAGGTCACAGCACACGGGAGCGCGCCTCAACTGGAATGTGTTACCGACCGCGAAACCGGCATCGGGCTCATTGCTTACCGGTTCACACAAGTCGGAAAATTCCGCTACACAATAACCGGCGAGGTCGATCGGCACATTCCCGACAAACTCCCGTTGTGTGTACGGGAATTGCTCTCCGGCTTGCAGGGAAAAACGCTAACAAGCAGTACCGACGTGGAAGTGATAGTTGAATACGATTATATCGAACCGCCAATCCGATGAAAAGAATCCTGCTTGCATGCTTGCTGACCGCGAGTCTGTTCCTCTCGCTCGCATTTTCGCAGAAACCAGATTTTCGCCGTGAGTTCAATCTCACATTGCTTGTTCATCGCGACACCATGTCGGTGCTTGCGGGCGAGTATGTCACTCTTTCCGACCCGGAATGGGACTGGCGGACTCCGCCTACATGTACAATTCTCGTGTACCGCCGGGATCGAACGACACGTCCGGACGATCAAATGTGCAACACATTGTACGGTGTCAATTCCGGCAATAATTATACGGTGTATTCCCGTGTTCGGTTTGACGCGGCCGATACACTTACCGTTCTGAGAATTCTCGAGGGGCAGGGAAGAGACAGGAGAATGTACCGCTACGGTGATGAATGGCAGATTCATGTCCGTTGGCCGTCTCTGCATTCGTTGGTTAATCGTGAATACTGGTACGGCGAATCGTCGGTGTTCAGTTTTGCAGCGGGACACGAAGACTACTCCGGCTATTCGTATGACATCGAATCGCGAAATCGCGTCCTGTATTCGGAGCAGGGTTCGACTGTTCGGATCGAGCGTATTTGGAGAACCCTGCCACCCGCAGAACTCAATTCGACAATTACCATCAAGGGGAAATACAAGGGCAAGACATTCAAATACTTTGATCCGGCAACCAAGCAGGTTTCAGAGTCTGTCTGGAACATTGAATTGAAAAGCCCCGGTCGCATTGAAGATGTTGCGTTGTGGGCCGTCGATTCAACCTATGACCGGCTGAAAGCAGCCAACCGAATGGACCTGCTCCCCCCAATTCCTCTCAACATAAACCAAGAGGGTAAATACAACCCCCGCGAATTCCGGTTCTCGAGCTATGCCGTAAGTCGTATGAGTTTCTTCATGTTCATGCCGGATGTGTGGGATGTTACGGTTACGAGCGCCCCGTCCCAGTTTCTCTCGCGTGTCGAATGGCGGGCGGATGATCCGTGGCGCGTGTTGGTGATTGTCCCTAACGAAGACTTTCTTCGGGACCGTTCTGTACGAAACGCGCCTGAAGTGAGTTTGAGAATTCGTTTTCGCGATCAATTCGGCACTTCATTCAGCCGGGTGTACAAGGCTCGTGTGTATCAGGCTCAGTAATCAATCATTTGGTAGGTGTTGTAGATGGCGTGCCGGAAAATTGTAGTTCTGCTACTGATGAGCTGGTCGATTGCCAGCATCGGGCGGGCAGATTCATTGGATATCGAGTTCAAACGAGTCCTGACTGCTGTTGCTCAGGATTCCGCATATTCCCGCCTGTATTTCATGGACCTCAAACGCCCGAACCTGCCAATTAACGGACTGCGACACAAAGATCTTGAAAGGACTTTCTCTTACGATACTATCTCGTCGGGCGGATCACTTCGGGAGTATGTATATCGATTTGTGTATGTTCCTGTGCGATTTTCGTTTGGCGGAGTAACCCTGCCACTCGTTCCGTTGATAGCTGAAGAGATGACAACAGAAGGTGAGCGTGCACCGCAAGGATCAGTCCGGCCCGTTACCAACAACAGACTCATCTTTGACCTGCAGGATTTTGCTGCAATGAAAAGAGACTTCTCGCCTGAGTTTATGATGTTTGTCCAACAACTCAGCCGCTATCATATTGAAGGGCGAGGCGTTCCGCTGGGAAGTAAAATCCGTGGGAACCCGATCCAGGACACTGCATTGATCGCAGACGGAAACAGGGATTACTTCCGTCACATCAGGTTGAGCAATGGTTACGTCGGTAACCCGCACGGAGACGAACCAATCTCCCTCGATCTCACCTGGTCAGCCCTCAAACTCTCTCTTGACTTTGCATCCGAAGAGCAATGGATCGGCGTCCACAGCTTTGGTGTGGAAGTGGGTGTTGGCGACCGCCTGCTGAGTCTCCTCTCCTATCAATCGCCATACATCTCCTGGGGAGGGCGTTTGCTCGTATTCTTCGGGGGGGAATATGCAAACATTGACACCAGCTTCTTCTTTGACCTCCGGATCCTCGCGCGCACCGCTGTCAACACAAATAATTTGATTCAAAGGTGGAGGTTGGACAACAGAGGCGCGTTGGCTACACTTCAACGCAGCGTACTCAATGTTACATCGGGAGCCGGTGTTGAATTGCGAACAGGAAGACCGTTCAGCAACAGGCTCCCCTTCTTCACGTTCTATTACTCGGGCGGAGCAACAGAATTTGAGAAACCCTTTGTCAAGCTCAAACAACGAAATCGTGACATCGCTTACTTCTCAACCGTGCAGTGGGAAGTATATCTGACCCACTACTGGAACCTCGAACGGGAGGCACACAATACCATCAAGCTGGATATCGGCGCCGGGTCATACGATATTTGGGAAGCAGTATACGACACCTCAGGCAAGCTCCGTTCATACGATCAAAATGTTCTTCTCAGTGCCATGAAACCTCTGATCGTTTTCGAGTACATGCACGATTCAAAAGCAACACGGTTCGGTGCCACCACACGGTTCTTCGATAACCGTCTTATTATCCATCCCTGGATCAAGATATTCCGAAGCGGGCCGCACGAAATCAGGTTGGAATCCATCTGGTTGACGCGGGTGTTCGGTCGCTCACCGCAACCGTGGGAGGTGGAGAAGGGGTCAATGATGCAACTACGATATCGTTTTGGATTGTGATGATGAAAACTACCTTGACATTTCTTCGTCTTCTGATACTACTTATCGGAGTATCGAGTTTTCCTTCAGGCCCTGCTGTGGCGCAATCCAAACAGGAACTGCGGGCTTTGTACGACAGCCTTCGCATCGACACCCGGTCGTTTGACGGTATCAAAGAGCGTTGGGTGATTGTAGACCCCATTATCGTCAGGGAAGTTTTCACACAATTGAAGCGACGGGCATCAACGGCGTTGGCTGCCGATTCCATTCTCAAGCTTATCGACAATGCTGAACAACTTGTCGCCGCCACGTCGGGCAGCGAAGTACAAATCACCAGCAGAAAGCGTTACTACGACGATGAGGTTGAACTGCTCGAGTTCGAAGCTCAAGACAAGCGTTTAGGCAGCATTCGTGATTACGTTCTCATTCTGGATGCGCTCGGCTACGAAACGTACACGCTGGTCAAGTCCATGCGTTACAAAGATCGGTTTGATGCCACACAAGGAAAACGCTACGACATTTATCTCAGCCCCCTGTACTCGAGTATCATGCTCTGGTCCACATCGCCGACGTTCGAGTGGTGGCGCATTTCGTTGATAGGAAGATTGGGGAATGACTACATCAACCTGCCCTTCTGGTTCAGATCCAGTGTTGTGGCTGCCCTCGAGCTTCTCTATCTTGATGATGTAACTGTAACCGACAGGAATTACAACAAGTTCAGCATAACCGCGGGAGCGGAAGTAGGCAACAACTTTTCAATCCCGAATCAAAACGAACACTCCGCGAATTCAATTTTGAAGAAGCGAAACCTTCAGGGATCCGGGGAGAACTTCTTTCTTCGAGGAACATGGACACCCGAAAAGAGACTTAATCTGCTGAGTAACAACCCGACTGAACGCCTCGAACTGACATTCGAGGGATCACTTGCCATCAACGAGAAAACAGAGTATTCGAAGGACGTTGATACCTTCTACTCGGTGAGAAACAGCATTCTTCTCATGGCGCAGTTGAAGAATGTCGGGTTGCTTCATTTTGGCGCGGGACTTGCATGGCACGACGTACACCGAATCACCCGCATTCTTCGAGGTACGGCATACCCTGGCCGGGTAGAACCTGTTCGGAATAATTTTCTTCCCTTCCTGGAATTCGGCTTGTCACAGGATGGGAAGTTGCTTCAATTCGACATTACAGCCTCCATCAATCACAACATCGATGACGGGTACGGCTACCTCGGTGTGAGATCAAAGCTGATCTTAAGCAATAAAGTGGGTCTGGACTTCCGGTACTACAAGGCGTACCGCCCTTCGCGCCTGCCCGCGTGGCAATATGAAAGCTACATCCTTCCTTCTGTAATCATCAGGATAAACTTCTGACAGATGGCAATGAATGGTTTCCGTATCCGACTCCCCCGATACCGTCATGTACAGCCAAAATCTTGATACACACCGCATTTTTTCCATCTACCGATGCGGATTACTCAATATCCATGACTCTCGCGTTTCGCCGGAAGTTGTCGGACTTCCGTTGACATTTGCTCGCAAATACAATATCTTGCGGGCAGTGTTTTACACCAACCCTGCCTCCCCTGCTGATGCGATTCCAAACGGATCTTCTTGCATATTTCTTAACGCGTGAAGGAGAATTCTCTAATGATGAAATACTGTACTGCTTTTGCCATGCTTGTGGTATCCTGCTTTGTCGTGGTACCCGACAGCTATGCCCAAAGCACCGCAGGAAGATGGTCACTTGGATTTCATGGCGGCGCGAACCTTTGGGTCAACGACATGAACGTGCGCAAAGTTGGCATGGGTGGAGGGATGTATGCCCGCTACGGCCTGTCACCGTTTTTCTCCGTTGGCCTTCAGGGAGGATATGAGGATTTGAAGGCTTATCAAGTGCCGATTTACAAAGAGATTCCAGAAAACTACCTCAAGCTGCGAGCAACCAACCTCGACCTCGTCGGATGGGTTCACTTGACTCCGGGGCGCATCATTGCGCCCTATATCTACTTCGGCGCAGGAATGATGGCATACAAACGAAGCAATACACTCAAACACATCCCCGAAAACAAATACTACACATCGTTTCACTTTCCGTTAGGAATTGGGTTCGAAGCATTTGTTGGACAGCAGACATCTATTGTGCTTGAGGCGAGCGCTCGCCTTACCGACGACAACACAGAACAGCACAAATACAAAGCGCCCGACTGGTACGGAACATTGAGAGCCGGCGTCAATGTGTATTTCGGGAGTAGCGACTCCGATGATGACGATAACGACGGGCTTACTAACGCACAAGAAAGAATGTTGGGTACAGACCCTGACAATCCTGACACTGACGGCGATGGGCTGAAAGACGGTGAAGAAGTCCGCCGATACAAAACCGATCCGCTCAACCCTGATACCGATGGGGACGGCCTGAATGATGGAGATGAAGTGGTGAAATACCGAACCGATCCGACGTTGTGGGATACCGACGGCGACGGACTAAGCGATGGTGACGAGGTATTGAAGTACGGAACTGATCCCCTTAGAATTGACACTGATGGCGACACACTCTCTGACGGAGATGAGGTACTGAGATACAATACTGATCCGCTCAAGGTTGATACCGATGGTGACGGCCTTTCCGATTGGGAAGAGGTTCGTATTCACAAAACCGATCCCAACAATCCCGACACCGACGGCGACGGCCTGCTCGACGGCGAAGAGGTGCGGCGATATCAAACCGACCCGACGAGAGCCGACACGGATCGCGGAGGTGTAAGTGACGGTGCTGAAGTATTGCGCGGAACGAACCCGCTTGACCCGCGTGATGACGGGAAGACACCGCCGCCCGAGAAGTTGATGGAGGGTGGAACTCCGGTCACACTTCAGGGGCTCAATTTCGTTTCTGGAAGTGCGCGACTCCTCAAGAACGCGGAACAAACATTGGAACGTGCATACAACGCCCTTGTTGCCGACCCGACACTTCGAGTTCAAATAGTCGGCTATTCGGATAATGTCGGATCGGCATCGGCGAACAACAGGCTTTCCTTGCAACGGGCCGAAGCCGCAAAAGCGTGGCTCGTAAAAAAGGGAATTGACCCGTCACGTCTCGAAACTGTTGGCAGAGGGATGAACGACCCCGTTGATACGAACGAAACAGCAGTTGGACGAGCAAACAACCGTCGGGTTGAGTTCAATGTTGTAAGGTAGCGCATCAACAGATCAAGGAAGTTGGATCCCGCTCTTGCAATCGCAGGGGCGGGATTTCTTTTGGGTGCCGGGCATTCAGCCTTTGGTAGCGTAACGAATTGCAAACTGTAACACTAACCCGCATTCCAGAGAAATTGAAAATAAGGAGAGAATTGGTTAGATTGGCTGTGCATTTTTTGCGGCCGTAGCTCAACTGGATAGAGCACCAGCCTACGAAGCTGGGGGTTAGGGGTTCGACTCCCTTCGGCCGCACAGAAAGTAGAGAGTCACTTCCCCAATTCCTTCTTTACAAGGGCGCTTGCGCCAAGAACTGCCGCATTTTCCGTCAGTCCCGATGGTAGCAATTTCACTTTATTCTTGAAGATGTTCAACATGTTCATCTCCATGTAGCGGCTGGTCGGCTGAAAAATGAACTCGCCTGCTTTCGCCAAACCCCCAAAAAGAAAAATTGCCTCCGGACTGGTGTGCGCGACAGTATCAGCAAGTTTCAACCCCAGTATTCTCCCCGTCATGTCAAACGCTTCCAAGGCGATCACATCACCTTGTGCGGCCGCGTCCGTAACCATAACAGCCGTCAAATCCGCATAGCTGACTGACCGCAATATACTGGGAGTTGTTGTTTCTGAAAGAAGCTCAAACACTGTGCGCTTGATGCCCGAAGCCGAGGCATACGTCTCGAGGCATCCCCTTCTCCCGCAGCCACACTGCCTGCCGTGCGGATCAACGATTGTGTGTCCGATTTCGCCCGCAAATCCGTCATGACCGTACACGAGTTCACCATTCACTACAATGCCGCTTCCCAAACCGGTTCCAAGCGTGATCACAATAAAGTCCCGCATACCCTGCGCACCGCCATAGATCATTTCGCCCATTGCTGCAGCATTAGCGTCATTCGTCAGCACAACCGGAATGGAATAGTGTTGTTTCATGAGATCGACAAGAGGAACGATTCCGCGCCACCTGAGATTCGGCGCAAACTCAATCGAACCATGATAGTAGTTGCCGTTGGGCGCACCAATACCGATTCCTTCAAGAATGAGTGAACCCTCAATGTGTCCAACTTGTGCTTCAATCTCCCGATGGAGTTCCCTCACAAATTCTTTCGGGTCGGCGTAATCGGCTGTAGACAATGAAGACTGAGAAAGGCAACTTCCTTCTTCATCGACAATTCCAACGAGAGTGTTGGTTCCGCCGATATCAATTCCGGCTGTGCAGTTTTTCATAAGAGTGAATGGAGGGAGGTATTGTGATTAACAGGCTGAATCAATGAGTACAGTGTCCACAAAAAAGGTAAGGATTTATCCTGCGATTTTCCTCACTTGGAAAGCAAAGCGGCTCCCATTGACTCTCTGCTGCTGGAGAAACTCTTCCCGGAAGAACCTGTGAATTCTTCGTTGTATGAACGAATGACTGGTAAAATGCTATGAACAGACGCAATCCGATGCTGAAGAGAGAACTCAATGAGAGAAATCGCATAGACGAGAATTTCAACGACGGATTGAATCTCATCTGCGATGACGGCGTGTATGAAGCAGCAGGTGGGATTCGGCAAGGGAGTTTTCGGATAGAGGTTACGGTGCCTATTCCCAAACAATCCTTGGCAACTGCCATTGATGCAATTGCCGTGACTGAATTCGACCCTCTAACTGGGCTTCTTGTAATATCGCAATGCTTCCGGAAGATACTCGCGTATGCCGGCGATGCGTGATTCGTCTGACGGGTGTGTACTCATAAATTCCGGCGGCGCTGAGCGGTTACTTTGTTGCGCCATGCGCTGCCAGAACCTCAACGCCTCGTTGGGGTCGTATCCCGCCATTGCCATGAAAATCAATCCAAGATGATCTGCTTCTCGTTCCTGCACCCGGCTGAACGGAAGAAGCGCCCCGTACGTAACGCCGACACCGAAGACTGTCATCCAAAGTTGTTGTGTTTCCTGAGGCTTCTGGGAAAGTGCTTGGGAAAGCGCTGCACCTCCAAGTTGGGCAAGCAACCCCTGGCTCATCCGCTCATCACCATGCTCGGCAACTGCATGGGCGATCTCATGTCCCATCACAACCGCGAGGCCGATTTCGTTGTTTGTGATCAGCAAGATGCCGGTATATACGGCAACCCTTCCGCCAGGCATACACCACGCATTTGCTTCTTTATTATCGATGAGGTTGAACTCCCAACCGTATCCGCTTAAGGCGAGATTATTCTGGCGAAAATATTGCTCGACCGCAGACTGGATTCTCCTGCCGACGTTTTTCACCATTACCGTCCGGCTATCCCCGGCGGGAACAACTGCATTATCCTTGAGAAATTCGTCGTACTGCTGGTTGCCCATAGAGAGCATCTCCGCGCTGGAGATCAGGCTCAGTTGTTGTCGTCCTGTGACCGGCACTGTGCTGCACGCACTCAACAGGAAGGAGTTGACGATCAGCAGTCCCGCAACCGAGGCAACACGCATCCGCCTAATTATTACCATTGCAATTTCCTCCCATGCAATCGAGAATTTGTGATATAGAACTTCTTTGTAACTTCTGAACCATGATACAGAGGAGGGGCCAGCAACCCGCCCCTCCTCTTTTTCACCCGCCTCTCCCTTCTGTTTATAAGGGCAACTTGAAGCTGAGAAAGCGCAGGTATCAATTGTTCAGCGTTGAAAGGCCGACGACGATTGGTTTAGCCCAATGACCGCCGCCGGAATTGTACGCAACCGTAATATTCACGAAGCGTTTGTTGTTCGCCGGATCCACCTGAACTCCGGGAGGCTCTACTCTGAACTTCGCATAGTTGCCGTCCTGGGTAATCGCAAAATAGACCTTGCTCGACACAATTGGCAGCCCGGGTGTTGAACGAAACGATGAGACATCCGGAATAACGACAAAGTCATCAAAACTTGAAGCGTTTGTCTCTACAAACATCGTACGGCGCCAGCCGGCGGTGGGAACATAATCATTCGGGCTTTTCAGCAGCGGTGTGGCACCCGAACGGCCATCTATCCAAAGATCGATGGTATTCTGGTTGGCGAGTGTGAAATTGTATCGCTGTCCCGCCTGGAACTGAAGACCCGAGGCCTCGCTCGATTCATATTCATACAGACTCTGAAAACCGTAGCGAACCGACGGTCCCCATTGGAGTGTCACTGCTTCACTCAATGAGCCGTTGGTTTTCAATGTTTGAATTGTGAATGTGTAGGTTCCGCCATTAATAAGATTAAAGACGGTATATGTACTTGCGGATGATGATGTATTCATGCTATCGATTGTGCTTGAACCACTCTTCGTCAAGATCCGGTAACCTGCGAAATCGCTCGATCCGGCAAAGCTCGAAGCAGTCCAAGTGAGGAACACCCTTGCGTCACCGGAAGCCGCCCTGAAATTTGTCGGCGGCGCCAGATCCGATGGAGTGAGAACATCCCCATCCTTGTTGCATCCCGAGAGGCTGAAGAGGCCGAAAGCCCCTATAAAAACCAATAGAATCCCGCTACTGATGTATCGTATCATGTCTTGATCCCTTTATATGATTGAAATAGAACTTGAATTAGTACATCCTCTGTTTGCAGTCGGTGTTGTCGGAACAATGTCCCATTGCATGTTATAATCTATCTAAAGGTAACAGAGGATGCACCGCAAAGAAATCGACCGAAGGGATGAAAGAGTAGCTAATCCTTCTTGAGGCAACTCTGTGATCGGAGAGCAACTTGACTTTGCCGCGTCACACCTGTCACACACTCAGAAGATCACCTGCCTATGTGTACGTTCCCCAGAGAATTAAACAATCCAAACACATTCAACAGCCACAACACCACCCCGATGATTACAACGACGTTCAGAATTTTCTTAATCGTGACCTGCATCGGAATGTAGCTGTTGATTAACCACAGGATAACGCCAACCACAATGAGAATGACAACTACTTGAAGTAACGGCATATTGACCTCCTTGTTTGTTAGGTGTTTTTTTACCCCCGACATCGTGATGCGCTACCCGAGTACATAAAAGTGGCGCTTGTGAACTCCATTAGAGTGAGAAACCCACTTATGCGCTGATCAAAAAAACGTGTCCTCCTTTCGACGGGAAGAAACAACGTCAATTCCAGGCCGCATACCATCAGAGATTAAAAAGGAAGCCTGCCGTAACGATATAGAAATTGCTGTTTACGCCATCGCTGCCCGGCAATCTGCTGAAATCATAATTCAGGAAAACATATCTGATATCACCGACGACTTTGGCAAATGAACCTACCGGAAATTCAGCACCTCCACCGAAATGCCATCCGAATTCTTGTTTTGACTCGCTGGCAATCGAGGATGGCCCCCCAAGAAACCCGGAAGGAAAGTTGTATTGGATGGACGTACTGTACCATCCTGCACCGATTGCTCCATACACGAAAGGGATCGGATACACCAACCCCGTCACCATCACCGGCCAACTCTTCAACCTCGCGCTTCCGCCACCGTACTCTTCTTCGCGGTAGTTGATGGACGCCTCAATTCCAAGCAAGTCGGTAAGTTTGAGCCGCAATGCAGCACCGCCCATCAGTTTCACACCATCAAGCTCCTGTACCTTGTAGATACCGAGCTGAGGCCCAAACCCAATGTCAATCTGAGCCACAGCAGGTATCGAAGCAAAAAAGATCAGAAGCAATATCAAAACAACGCGCGTTGCCATTCCATTGTCCTCGATAAGTTATTCCATTTTGCAGAGAGTTGTTTATGCAACTCATTTGTGAATGTCATCTGAGCCGCTTCACGCTTACTCCAACACACGGAATTCGATACGTCTGTTGTTGAGCCGTCCATCTTCAGTATTGTTCGACTCAATGGGTTCATCGAACCCTTTACCGGCAACCGACAGGCGCTTTGCTGCTATGCCCCTGTTGACCAACCAAGTCTTGACTGTCTGCGCTCTCCGCAAGGAGAGATTCTTGTTGTATGCCGCACTGCCGACATTGTCCGTGTGACCAACGATCAGAACGTTGAGATCCGGACTGGTACGGAGTGCACTGAGCGCTCTCTCAAGAATATTCTCGGAATAGCTCGTCAGGGTCGCCTTGTTGAATTCAAAGTTGACACCCTTCAGAACAACGGTTTTGCCCTTCTCAAGAACGATGACGGTATCGCGTCCCCTCTGGTCCGCCAACCGGCGTGCCGCCGCATCGGTCGAATCCTTGATCCGTTGCGCCTCTGCTTCAGCCAATGCCTTTACCCTTCTCGCCTCTGCCTCGGCCAATTCCTTCACTCGCCGAGCTTCCGCCGCAGCCACATCCATTATTCGCTGTGCTTCCGCTCTCGCAAGCTCTTCTTTTTCAGCGGTACTCGTGCCGAAGTAGAAATTCATGCCCGCTTTTGCAGTTAAATAACCGCCAAGGTTCCCTTTCTTGATCCCATCGGGATAATCATCTGTTATCCGGTATCCCACATCAATAACAAACGAGTTGCTCTTCGACGGAAAGACTTCAAACCCGACACCGAACGGCACGTTGATTGACGTAATAAACTTGCTGTCCGGAATGTATGCCGCCGCGCCGTCCAGCCTCTTGTACAGCATGGCGCCAAAGCCAGCGTAGACGTAGGGATTGAAGGATTTGCCCGAGGCGAAGTGAACCCACAACGTTGCAGCCGCGGGCATCGCATGCAGTTTCAAATAGTCTCCTGCTTGCCCGGCAAACGGAGGATCCTGCTTGGACTTCAACTCCTCATATCCGGCAAGAAGCCCCGCCGAGAACGCCGGAGAAATGCCATAGCGAAGCGTGATATCGCCCCCGGGCCCAATCACTCTCTCGTTGTAATCGTTAAACCACATATTGCCGCCACCATGAAAGCCGAGAACCCAGCGGCCTTCCGTATCTTGTGCAAACCCCGAATCCGGACGCACAAACATCGATGAAACCAACACAAAAAATGTTAGAACCAAAGTACGCGTTGCCATATCCCCTCCTTTATGTAATTGTGTGTTCATTGCTCATAGCAAATACCTCCCGGAAAACACATCTCTTTTCTTCCATGTCGCTGCTATGATTCAGCGTCCGAGCCGTCGGAATACCGAACGACGGAAGTTTCAACACCTACAAGTTAGCGGATAACATCTGACAAGGAATCGCCCAAAAGAGTGAAAGAGTAGCTAATCCTTTGCGGCGAGGAAAAAGCTACTCGAACTTTGCCGACCTGGCAATCCTCTCCGTTTTCCTTCTCTTCCATTTGAGACACCATCTTGTGCATTTGCGGCAATATCCACCCTTCATCTGCCGGTGCAAACCTGGCGCTGGTCAATGAGTTAAACCGGTTGTTAGAGTTCGAACCCGTCTTTCTTGTCGCTAAACCGATCTCGACTTCCAACAATCTGAGTTCACTCGGCGCAACCATGAGAGCTGAAAACACGTTGCCCACTGCCTCGCTACGGTCGAGAAGCATTTGAATGCGGTTGGCACGTTCATGCAGCTGTCCTGCCTGCATTTCGAGATCGTTCATGCGGGGTGCCAATACATTCAACTGCTGACGCAGAATATCATTTTCTGCAGCGAGCGTATTTGCCGAATGAGCGCCCGTGGTACTGCTTCCAGATTGATTCATTTTGAGAAGACCAAAGAACATGATACTTCCGACGAGAACCCCACCTGTGAAAAGCTTTGCCATTCCCCACTTCACTGCCACGAATGAGTGAGATTTGTTCGAATAGAAATACAGCCGCATAGTTTCCCCCTATCAAATGTCATCTGAAATATTCCGCTCGTCGCAACGAACGCCACATGGCAGATTAGTTCTGCTTACATGACTGAAAACAGGGAATCGTATCATGGGTTGCAGAGAGAGAATACAATTCATCGCAAAGACGTCAGGCACCCGCTTTTCACACTACTCGAAGTCTAAGGATCGAGCCATGTCCTCCACCGTTTTGCGTTCGTCACCCCACACATTGGCCTTACGCATATCTTCCGTTGCTTGCTCTCGCGCATGCTGTTTGTAAGCAATATTGGTTGCTCCGACTGCTTTTTTTAGGGCGGGTAGATGTATTGAAGCAACCTCTTGAAGGGGGCAGTGCATCACAAGAAATTCCCCGTCTATGCCTGCCTCCTGCAATGGATTCAAGTCCTTCCATTCCCTTCCAAAGATATCCCTCCAAGCCAATGGAGGTGCTTGTGACAGTTGGAAATACACCTGATAAATGGTACTTGAACCAAGCGACGTCCGGGTCTTGTCCGTATTGAGACCCGCGATTCGTATCTCAAAGTCGGACTTTGTCAAGGTGTTCTTGCCAGTTTCGGACATATCGTCTCCATATGAATGAAACAATAGCTGCGTGTATCGTGCACACTCTGTCTGCCCGAATCGCAACGGCAACCGGGCAGACGCTGGTAAATACAGACCGCTAAAAGAAGTACCTTGCCCCGATACCCGCATCCAGACCAAAGCCTGTTGATGATGTAAGTTGCAACGACGGAACAAGTTCAAGAAACAAATCGATTGGTGTATTGCGCGGCAGCCAAGCAATACCCAATACGCCTCGAACTGCCAGAGAGGCATCATACCCTGCACCGCTGTTCATGCGTCCGCCGAGACCGTAATACAATGGAAAGCGTTCCGATGCGTCGATGACGTCAAACGCATGCCACAAGTAGTCCACGTGAAAATGGACACGGCTGCCACCACTGTAGTTCCCCTTGAATTTTCCGATCCTATCTCCGCCGATCGACCAGCCGAGGGCAAAATCGAACGCGTTCACTCGTGAAGTCCATAACTTCGCACTGACTCCTGTCGGCTCGCCAATGATCACCCCAAGCCCGAAACCACGGTCTTGACCAACAGATCCCTGTACGGCGACGAATAACAACAATGCGACAATTGCATAAGAAAAACGTTTCATGTGATTACCTTTCTTCATGTTCGTTGAACCTTGGTTTAGTTAATTGAGCCTGCCGTTCTCAGCAGCATCCTTCATTTTCTCGTTCGCAAAGATGGCAATCTCGACACGCCTGTTTTGCTGACGCCCTGCCGCCGTTTCGTTCGAAGCGACAGGATTCAGTTCGCCCAGTCCCACAGTGGAAATCCTCGAGCCGGCCACACCCTGACCCTTGAGATGATTGGCAACAGATTGCGCACGACGTTCCGACAATGCCTGGTTGTACTGGTCGCTTCCTTCATTGTCCGTGTCGCCTTCGACGAGTATGTCTGTATCCTGATATTTGTTCAGTATTTTGGAGAGACTCTCGATGTTTGCCCGTGCCACAGGTTGAAGCTGGGATGAATTCGTTTCGAAGAGAATACCGGAGTCGAATGTAATCTTGATCCCCTCCCCGACTCTCTCGACTCTTGCGTTCGAAAGGTCTCGCTTCATCTCTTCCGCCCGCTTGTCCATATTATTACCGATAATGGCGCCTACGGTTCCACCCACCGCCGCACCGATGATAGCGCCAAGCGCCGTGTTCCCGGCAACGTGTCCTATGACACCGCCAATAACCGCCCCACCACCTGCTCCGATCGCTCCACCCTTCACTGCGTTGCTTGCTGCACACCCCATCATGATAACGGAGAGAGACAACAGCAGGGCGAAAATTCCGTGCCTATTTGCTTTCATAGCGTTTCTCTTTTCTGTACAAGTGAATAGTAAACTGATACATCTCTCTGTCGCTTCTGCGACTCCAGCTGACCTTGACCGACACATCAACGGATGTGGTCACGCTACTGTTTTCCTCCCTATAGCCTGTCCGCCAGGCTTGTTTTCGCCTGTTTGAGGTTCAGAATGCTGTTTCCGATCGGAGGCCAGCGACTCCGTATTCGCACATGATTCCGCGTCGCGGATTTGTCTGCATGATTGAATCCAACACACTCCCCAGTTCTCCGGTTCTTCCTTAGCCAACTGAATGGCCGGCGAACTTCCTCTGTGCCCGTTATTGTGAAACTCACTTTTCCGCATAGTTGAGCCCTGTGTTTTCGTGCGACAATTTCCTCTCTTACGCGATGAAAAGAGAGGACTTCTTTACCGGCCTACAATACCTTTTTGCCGCTGATGACCTGAAAAAGAACAACAACAATTGCAATCACCAGAAGCGCGTGAATGAGTCCTCCCATGGTGTAGGATGTAACCAAACCCAACAACCAGAGGACCAACAAGATTACCGCTATAGTGAACAGCATGGTGAACATCCTTTCCTTTAATGAACGATTGAAACCACTGCCATTTTACCGATGTCGTCAATCGCTTAACATAGTGTAGCCACGATAGCCCTGAAATCCAATCGACCGAAGGGTTGAAAGAGTAGCTAATCCTTTTGGCGTCCTTCAACTCATTCAACGTTGTCAAACAAAAAGGCCTGTGCTTTCCCACCGAAGCACAGGCCTTACCGACTTTACGCAACTTACGCGGAGTATGAAAACGAACTATTGCATAATCATCAACTTCCTTGTCTGGACAAAACTCCCGGCTTGAAGGCGGTAGAAGTAGACTCCGCTTGCGAGACTCCCTCCATCGAACTTCTCCGAATAGAAACCTGCCGTCTGCACTTTATCTACAAGAAGAGCCACACGATGTCCAAGCAAGTTGTAGACCTCAAGCCTCACCGTGATCTGTTTCGGTATGGCGTAAGCGATGGTTGTCACAGGATTAAACGGGTTGGGATAATTTTGGTCAAGGGAAAATGCGGTCGGAGTTCTGTTTCCGCTCACAGTGGTGTTCGCCTCAACGCGGATTCCGTCACTGTAATGTACTGACCCATTGAGGTCAATTTGTTTCAACCGATAGTACCGCTCGCCGGGAGTTGCAGCAGAGTCTATCCACGAGTAGTGCCGCGGTTCATTGGTCGTACCGTGACCCGGAATGAAACTGTTCGGTATTGTTCGATACTGTGAGGTTAACGTGCCGGACTTCTGAACTTCGAAGCCATAGTTGCTGATTTCACTTAGTGTGGTCCAGTTGAGTCGAACCTTCTGTTGATCCAGCATCGTACCGGTAAAGTTCCCGAGTTGAATCGGCAGCGGATCGTCGCACGGGGGAAACTGCGCTTGCCCGGGTACGCTGCCGTTCTCGATGTGTGGAATTCCGGAATCAATTAACACATGGCTGTAGATGTCGGTGACGCGGAAGGTGTAAGGGCCGGGACCCATACCGGCAGGTTCCACGAAATAATTGTACATGAGCCTCTGCACTGATTGGTATGTACCGCCGGAAGTCAGATATTCCAGACTGAGGATGGGATGGCGATGATTCCGGATCTGTACGGCTGTCCACCACTGGTTGCTCCCATCTTTGAAGTGATATTGAATGGGACCCGTTACCTCACACTGAATAACCCGCCAGGTAATGGGGACTCGTCCGAGTGATGTATCTGCGATCATTGAGAACGCTAACGGGCTGAGATCAATATCGCCCTGCGGACATTCCGGACACAGATCGACGATACGGATAACAATCGTTCCATTCGGCCCGGTTAGACTCACGCATTCGCCGCACACCTGAGAATTCGCATAGTCGACGCCATTCATCGCACCTACCATCAGGTTGTTTGGTGTGGGGTCGAACAGGCAGGCCCCGCCGCCGCTGGCAAACGTATAAAACGTTGCTTCGCCGCTGTGGAAAACAGGAATAGTCGGACATTGAGCACTTGCTATTCCGGCTTGCAAAATCCCAATACAAAAAAAGATCGTGAGAAGCCGGATGGGAGAAGCCTGCCTTCCCTGTCCTGCTTTTTGCTTCCATTGGCTCTTTGTTTGGTTATGGTTCATCCTGTACTCTTCTTTCGTCCCGATTTTTGATCAGTCGACATTTTAGAATCCAATTCCTCGTAAACATATGCAAAATTGACATGCGGATACAAATTGCAAGAGAGTTTACCAATAATTTTGGCAGAAGGAAATCAGTCGGAGGGATGAAAGAGTAGTTAATCCTTTTGCTTTTGTGAACAACAAAGCCGGTGTTTCCCACCAGGAGCACCGGCCTTGCCGCTTGAATGTCAGAATCAAGCTCGTATCATTTTATGTTTGTACTAAATCTGAACAGCCTCACTCGCTTTATCCAGCGCCCTCACTTCGCCATCCGATAAGCGCCAACCATGTGAGCCGAGATTCTCCCGCGCTTGCTTCACGTTTTTTGCTCCGGGAATAGGTACTGCGCCCTTGCACATTGTCCAGTTCAGCGCCACCTGCGCCGGTGATTTGCCATCGTGTGCATGGCCGATCTCTTTCATTAACCCAAGGAGTGGCTTTGTCTTTATCAGGAAATCATGGTCGTACTTCCTGCCCCGAAGGCCCGGCGGGGGATGTGTGGGCGTAAACTTTCCGCCTAACATGCCTTGGCAAAGAGGGCTATGCGCGATAATTGTTACATCAAGTTCACGGCACAGATCAGCCATGCCGTTCCTTTGCGGCATGGAATGGAGCAAATTGTATGGAATCTGGTTGGAAGCGAGCGGTACGCCGCGTGCAGCTAAGATCGCATGCGCACGCTTCGTTTCTTCCACGGAAAAATTGGACACACCAACTGCGCGGGTAAGTCCTGCTTCAACTGCATCTGCCAGAGCATGCATCCAGGTTTCGATCGGGATGAAATCCCCCGGCCAATGTATTTGATAGAGATCTACATGCGAAAGACCCAATCGACGGAGGCTCCTGCGGAGTGCGGCGACCAACTGGCTGCGCAAGATTCGCAATCTGCTTGGAACAAACTTCGTGGCAATGATAACTTGCTTTCTCGTGCTCGTCTCAGAAACGAATCGTCCTATGATACTTTCTGATTTTCCTTCGGCATACGCTTCGGCTGTGTCAATAAAGTTGATGCCTGATTCCAGAGAAGCATTGTACGACTGCATAAGATCTTCATCGTCGTATGATTCACCGTAGTCCCACACCGAAGTATCTCCCCACGCCCACGTTCCCAGTCCAAGAGGACTAACGTAGACATCCGATTTGCCTAATCGTATTCTCTCCATATCCCCTCTAATAATTTTGATTTTCAAGAACGATTCAAAACGCGGCACTATGCGTGCAGCATTTCTTCAGCCAGATTAAACGCTTTCATTTTCAATTGCTCACCACGGCCAAACCAAATGGAATTCAAGCGCGTCGCCGAATCCCCGTCCGACATGATGTGGTCCGTATATTCAGTTACGCTGTTGAAGGCCCCCCACAATGTTCCGCGTGCGAGATATGCACCCTGCCCGGAGTCATGAAGCCGGAGCACGCTATTTCGGATTGCTTCGGTTCGTGCGGTGTTTTCCGCTTCTTCATTGTCGGGAACCAACGCTTGTACGTACTTCCGCAATTGGTGCTCGGATATCCTCTTTGCCGCCATGCGGTTGAACATGACATCGAGCTGCTCGAATACAGAGCTCGACATTCCGAATGCTGTCAATGCTTGTTCCAGGTGTTCCGCCGTGTTCAGCGTATGACTGATGCAAAGTTCCCCCGCCCCTTGCAATGCAGAGGTCAACGTATTGTTGCAGACGACACGGATTGGAGTAACTCTCACCCGAACCTGCGGACTGCCGTCGTGACTATTTGTAAGGAGAAGATATTTATTAACGATGTCATTGCCGTTTACCTTAATGAAGCCCGGCAGTTTGGCGAGAATCCACACACACTCACCCCGACCGAAAACTCCGGCAGTGTCGTACACCGCCTCTTGTTCTTTCACCAACGTGTCAAAGAATACAAAGGCATCCCTGTTGTGAATCGGTTGATAGCTTTCCCTGACAATGCCCAGAACATCCCCGGTATCTGTTCGCATCGTTGCATACGCATCCTGCTGCAAACCCGTATCCAACTTGAGTGGATTCTTTACGACGGTGTAATCCAACAAGGCCGTCTGTATTGCATCGCGTGAAGTCATAGGGTGATTCAACTCGATTCCTACATTCTGCCACGGCGGCGGCCCAGTATCAGGATATGGGGAGGAAGTTCGCGGAACACGCAGGCGTAGTCGGCGCAAAGTTGTTTCCGTCACTGTGGAATGAAACGATGAATGGCCCTCGGCAACAATATTGAAAAGGGGAACGTACTCTCCTGACAATGTCTCCTGCCACCCAAGAAAAGCCGCATCCGAATCTGTACCCGGGGGATGCCTATGTTCTGTTCTCATCTCTGTACGCATTCTAGGCTGTTGGTTTAGCTACTTGCTTTTCCCCTGACCGCCACAAGCAGGTGAGAAAACACCTGTTCTGACGCATGAAACGGCAGATTTCCACATATACTCTGTGTGTACATAATACCACAAAATGCGATACAGCAAATCCATCTAAAGATTGAAAAAGGAGTTAGACCTCTTCTGCATCGTGCTGTTCATATGAGGGATGCAGAAACAGGCAGTTTGTGGGGTTCAACCGATTCATCGACCGATAGACCCGTCACAGAACTCGGTTCGTGTTCTGGTGGAATGCACATCCGCCTGTCGCGCCTCAACTATGAACATCACAGAAAAGACCACGACAAACAGCAGGATGAGCAGTGTGTTTCTGTCAACCGCACGCCTCATAGATATCCTCCTCTTGGAGCATTATATTCTCATCAGGCAGTCAGAAGTTTCTTCCTGCCAAGAATGAGGATAACGCCTCCAACAGCCATGACTCCGATTCCGACGTATGGTTGCCAGTTGACTGTGTGAGGCTTGTCTACAGTGATCTCGAGTTCTCCCAAGTCCACAATTTTTTCTCTCGTCATATAGGTGATACCTGTATAGAGGGTCATTACAAAACCCACGATGAGGATGACGATGCCGACTGTTTTCATGATATTGTTCCTTTCGTTGATATGTGCCGATCTCATTATTTACCTTGTGCATCCACTCTCAGTGTCGGAGGGTCTCCACCCAGAACAATAATCATGTAGTCGTTATTGTTTGAAGCGTTGAACGCAGCCGTAGGAGAAACCGACTCATTCTGAATGACTGCTGTGACAACAATACTTCCCTCGGTGATAGCTTGAAGGTTACTCATCGTTCCGGGTTCGACATCGTTATGATTGATGGTGTTCCCATTCGCCTGCTTGATTTGTACATTGGCTTTTGTGGTCCGTTGGTTGGCCACCCGGACGCCGGGCGGATCATCTGAGCATCCAATGACGGATGAAAGGATAATCAGTGCAGCAACAGTTGTTAAGATGCTTTTCATTTTTTCCTCTCTTATGTATCGATAATCCTCAATACCTCGAGCTTCCAGAAAAAACTATTTCCTTGCCGTAAGAAGTAGAGTGCTCATGTGACATGTTCTGTAAGGTGAGTGACGCTCGAAAGCCAAATTACCGCCTCTTCAAAAACTGTGAATGCCCTGACCTCGAAACCCCGGTTTCGTGCAACGGTTTCAAAGAACGATGCCTGATTTGTGTATTCATCATCCCGGACGAGCACGGCCGTTTTCCTTCGGAAAGTGCCATCGTAGTGGGAAAGCTCGGAAGCAAGTTCATAAATGTCGACGGTTGACAACCGAGATTTCACATCACGAAGGTCAATAAGGACAGTGTAGTCTTGAAGATCAACACCGATAGCGGCAATTTGGGCGAACCCTTGCCTGCTGGAATGCAGATCGATTTCGCCGGTTAGTGTGCTTCTTATGAAATCCCCAGCCCTAATGATCTGGAGTTTGAGGCTTCTCTGAGATCGATCAGAGAGTGCATGCTCGATGGACTTCAGGAGATACTCGGGGTTATACGGCCTTGTAATATCACTCTTTGTCCCGTGAACCGAACTCGTGACTGTATGGTCAGAACCCGCTGCTCCGGTTATCACGATTACCTTGGTTGCAACCCGGTTCTCCTTGAGGAACTCAAGAAAACCAGTCTTGCCGGGCAGTGCAATACCAAGCAGTATCACATCGAACGAGTCACCGGCAACCAACGAGCGAGCGGCTTCAGAACCGGCCGCCCTCACTACACTGTAGCCGTTTGCTTCCAAAATCATTCGAACAGAATCTCTCGGATCCTTATTGTCATCAACCAGCAAAATTCTTGCAGCCATACCGCCTCCGACACTTTTTCAGTTGTTTTGAAACTACCTGCTTGTCTTGGATCGGTTTTTCACCTTCACCGTTGTCCTTGACTTCACGGAGTTCCTGCCCGCCTCCAACTGTTTGTTCAACGCCTTTTGCATTTCCGTTAGTTTGGTATTGGACATTTTCAACTGCTCAACAACCTTCTTGAATTCAGTGACTTGACGTTTGGCTTCCTCTTTGGCAACTCCGTATTTTTCTTGAAGCTTTCCGACGAGTTCCTCGTGCTTGCCGGAGATTGCGGCCAGTTCGTCATTCATCATTTTCCCCCAATGGCTCACAGCTTTTCCACGTCGTTGTTTCCATTGTCCTTCAATACGATCCCAACCCATTGTTATAGCTCCTTTCGTTACAGTAGGTTAACCCAGAACAGACTACACCATTAAGTACTCTGAACAAGTATACACATGATCATGCGTGATTGAAATACACCAAAGGGATGAAAGTGTAGTTAGTCCTTCTGATGAAAGAAGTTCATGTGATTTGGTCAGGTTGGAAGAAAACCAACTCTGACATGTGGGCAATAATTCTTCAAGAGTAGAGTTCGAGGGAAGGAGCGTTCTGAGGCAGATTGCCGCTTGAAACAAATCCGGACCCGGAGAGTATCCGGGTCCGGTGTATCGAATCTATTGATTGGTTGTTAGTGATCGGTCGATGATGATCTCTACTCGCCGATTGTTCGCACGGCCTTCGGCGTTGGCATTGTCGGAAACCGGTCTGTCTTCTCCGATTCCCTGCGCCTGAATCAGGTCAGCCGGGTAGCCGCGTGAGATGAGGTACGAGCGTACCGCGTCAGCACGCTGCTGCGACAACTGTTGGTTGTAGCTGGAGGATCCTTGCGAGTCTGTATGCCCCTCAATAGTGAGTTTTCTTTCCTTCGTTTCCATCAGCGCGTCGGCAACCTGGTTCAACCTGTTCTGGGCTGCCGGCAGGAGCGATGATTTGTTCGAAGCAAAGAGGACACTGCCCGAAAGCGTTATGACAAGCCCGCGTGCCTCTTCTTTTACCGCTGCGAGTTTGGCGAGTGCCGCCTGTGCAGCAGCTGTTCTCCGTTCGGCGTCGAGACGTGCCTTCTGTTCTGCAGCAACTGCGCGCTCCGATGCGGCCAGATCTTCTTTCGTGTTCTTCATGATCTCAGTCTGTGTTGCCTGGTATTGCGTGTTTGCTTTGGCAGTGGCGGCATTACCGGCGGCGGTCATAGCAAGGGCTTCCGCCATCCGAGCTTTGCGGTCTGCGACATAGGCAAGATCGCGTGTGACAAATGATTTTGGATCATCCTGGAAAGACTTCTCGGCAATGGCAAGAGCCACTTGTGCCTTATGGAGTTCTGCTGGAACCAATTGCGCTGCTTGCCCTGCGCTTGCACGCTGGTACACCTGACGTGCGTTCACGAGTTCGGGCGGGGGTACACTTGCGGCACAGCCAACGAGCAGGCCGGCACAAGCGATGGTGACGAAATATGTCATGGGTTGCATAGGTTACTTCCTTTCTTGGGGTAATTGGTTGTCCTGTCGGAGTTGCCGTACCCGTTCAATTGCCTGCGCGGCTTCCTTCTTGTCGGCATCGCCGCGAGAAAGCGCTACTGCCAGTTCGCCGTCAGCTTGGGCACGAAGCAGCATCGACTCTGCTTCTTTCTTGTCTCCGTTTGCAGCAAGCATTCGGGCATTCTCCAGCCCTTCTTTTGCGAGTTGCAAATAGAGTGATGCGGTCGGAACGCCTGACGCTCCGACTTCCTCAGCGGCACGGATTGCCGATGTGGATGCCTCTTTATTGACCGCCGGACTGCTTCCACAGCCTGTAATCACAGTGGCAAAGAGAATACTCCCCGCCGCAATGGCCATGTTCAGATGTCTCATTGAAACCTCCTTGTTTGTTGTGTACGATGATTTCCAATTCCTTCGATTCCGGAATAGGAATCTCTACTTGAATCCGTACATAGTCTAGCGATGATTTCCGCTCAATCCTATCGACCGAAGGGATGAAAGAGTAGCTAACTACTTTGGCGATGGGACTTTCGGTTCATACGTTGGCTTGGGGCGCGACTTTACGTGCGTCATAGAGAGGTATTGCTGAGAGGATGACACTACTCTCTATCGTTTCGGCTTTTGTGGAACCGCGACCGAAAGAAGAGGAAATGAGGGGTGATCTGAAGAACCTATCAACCAGGTTGCAATTTTTCGCCGTCGAATCTATACTTTGCTATTTGCAGTCGGCTTCGCAACGCCAGTTTTTCAAGGATGTTGTGTACATGACTTTTGACGGTGTCCACTGATATCTTGAGTTCATGTGCAATTCCCTTGTTGCTGAGGCCGTCGGCAATCAGCGTGACAACGTCACGTTCCCGCTTCGTCAGGCGGACGGCACTGGTCGGTCGACTCTCGGACTTATAGGCGTGATCTACTACAAGTGAAAACAGTGAACCGGCAAGTGATGGCGGAATGACCTTTCCCCCTTTAACGACCATGCGAATTGTTCCCAGAAAATCACCTTTTGCCGCGTCTTTCATGACGAAGCCTGATGCACCAGCCTCCACAAACTCTACAATGTCTGACTGGCTGGGGACAAGACCCATTCCCATCACCTTCACTTTGGGTAGTTCCCGGGTCATGGATTTTACGACAGACGCGACGCTTTGATTTCGCAGTCCGAGATCTATCAGAAGAACATCGGGGGTGAATTGACGAGCCATTTGGAGGGCATTCGAACTTCCCGCAGTTGAAGCCACAACACGCATATCCTCCTCGGCGTTGATAATAGCGGTGATACCTTCGCGCAGGATCCGATTATCTTCGATGAGGAGAATGCGGGTCCGAGTCACCGAAAATGTCTCCCTGTGTTTTTGTTTTTGTTTTTGTTTTTGTTTTTGTTTTTGTTTTTGTTTTTGGCTCAAGTCGCTACCTATCACCGGAGAGCGAAATGCACTGGGGCTATTATAGTGAAAGCGACTTCAAGAATCAACGATAGCTATCCAATTCCGGACTTCTTCGCAGAAGCATCGCCGCTTCGACTCTTGGACATCTTGATTTTATCTTGTGTGAAGCGATAATTCGATGTTTTTTCAATTCCGATGGCTTTGAGCGCTTCCGCTTCTTCAGCCTCAAATTCAGACCGTAACACATCAATCTGGGCTTCGAGGGCTTCACGCTTGCGGGCCAGGGAGAACTCCTTCCGCGAGAGTTCTTGCTGACGCAATAACTGTTCCGCGGCATCTTTCGCCTCCTGGGATAATCGGGCTGATCCTGTCAGGACACCATGCGATCCTACATAGACATCACGCAACTCGATACCTTGACTTGTCAGCTTGAACTCGCGGATCTGATTCGAGTGCAACATGCCGCGGGATTTAAGCACAACCAATCCCCTGTTACGTTCCCCTCCAATTTCGATATCACGCAGAATAATCCATGTATCAATCAATGATGAGAGATAGACCTCGGAACTCTCCAGGTTTTCGCCGGAAGTAAGACTGGTGAAGAAGGCAGTAATCTGTTTCATCTTCAGAAAATCCACAAGGCGCAGCAGCATGGCTTTGACTTCATTCTGGTTCTGACCCGATACGAAAGCATTAATAGGGTCGAGAACAACGATTTTAGGCTCAAATGCATTGATCAAACTAATACTCGTCGTCAGGTGGGTTTCCAGCCCGTAGAGTGTCGGGCGTATGGCGTGAAACTGAAGCAAGCCTTTCTTCATCCACGGTTCGAGTTGAATGTTGATCGATCGCATGTTGCGGATAAGCTGGCTGGAAGATTCTTCGAACGTAAAAAAGAGTACGCGCTCCCCTCTCTTACACGCGGCCTCGACAAATTGCGAGGCGACGCTTGTCTTGCCCGTTCCGGCTGTACCCGAGGCAAGTATTGTGCTGCCGCGAAAGTACCCCTTCCCTGAAAGCATGGTATCCAGGCGCGGAATGCCGGTGGAAATTCTCCTGTGGGAAGAAGAATAGTTCAGCCCCAGGGAAGTAACAGGGAGAACCGAAAAGCCATGTTCATCAATAAGGAACGGATATTCGTTGGTCCCGTGTGTTGAGCCGCGATATTTGACGACCCGCAACCGGCGAATGGATGATTGATCGTTCACGCGATGGTCGAGCAGCACAACGCAGTCGGAAATGTACTCTTCAAAACCAAGACGTGTAAGGGTGCCTTCGCCCCGTTCGGCGGTAATGATTGCTGTAACGCCCTTCATTTTCAACCACTGCAGCAACCGGCGCAATTCCGTTCGCAGCAACGCAGGGTCTGACAGCTCGGAAAAGAGCACTTCCACAGTGTCCAGAACAACCCGCTTCGCGTTGATGCTTTCAATTGCATGATGGATCCTGACAAACAAGTCCGCCAAATCACCTTTGCCGTTCTTCTCGATTTCACCCCGGTCAACATGAATGTGTTCAAGCCAGATCTTTTTGTGCTTCACAAGATTGTCCAAATCGATCCCCAACGAAGCAACGTTGACTGTAACCTCTTCTGCTGTTTCCTCAAACGAGATAAAGACGCCCGGTTCATTGCATTGCGTTGCTCCGCGAACCAGAAATTCCATGGCAAAAAGAGTCTTTCCACAGCCTGCTTCGCCGCAGACAAGCGTCGGCCTGCCTTTCGGTAACCCCCCGCCCGTGATTTCGTCGAACCCTACAATGCGTGTGGGAGTTTTGGGGAGGACATTCCGATATAGTTGTGATTGTTTTTTCTTCACAGTAGTTTTCATGATGATCTCTTGGTTTTCCTCCCTATGTTGTGATATGAATTTCGATTGGCAGTAATAACGACGTGCCGGTCAGCAATACTCTCGTGTCCTTCGGTAATTATCGGGCATCCGTCTCCTCATCAGTCGCATATCGTGCTATTTGTAACCGGCTGTGCAATGCCAATTTTTCCAGAATGTTATGTACGTGACTCTTGACAGTATAGGTTGCTATATTGAGTCGTAGGGCAATTTCCTTGTTGCTGAGGGCATCGGCAATCAGCGCGATAACTTCACGCTCGCGTTTCGTCATTTTCACGGCATTGTTCAGTTGCCCGTCGCCCTTTTTGAGTGCATAGTCAACGACGTGAGAAAACAACGAATGCGTCAGCGGCGGCGGAATCACTTTCTCTCCCCGGGCCACCGATCGTATCGTCGAAAGGAAATCCTTTACCGTTGCGTTCTTCAGGATGAAGCCTGATGCCCCCGCCTGCACAAACTCGACGATATCCGACTGCGTGGGAATGAGACCCATGCCAATCACTTTGAGCTCCGGGGTTTTCTTGAGCAACGACGTCACCACCCGCGAACCGTTTTGATTCCGCAGTCCCAGATCGATGAGAATCAGCCGGGGTTTCCCGGCGCGTACTTTCTGCTCGGCGCTGTCATTCCCGCTCGACGTCGCAACAACCTTCATGTCTGCCTGTCCGTTGATCATCGCGGCAATGCCATCACGCAACAGACGGTTATCTTCAATCAATAATATTCGCGTCTTAGCCATAGTTACTTCACTTGAGCATAACGGAGCATTTATCCAAACCAGAATGCGAACACTAACGCACACAACCAGCCGACTGCAAATGCCGCACAGCATTGATTTGCTATTCTTACGATTGCTTCCATCACATCTCTTCTTCTTTCTATTTTCCTTCAATCAGAAGATGGGTGAGAAACCGAACGCCATTCACCCCTTCAAACAGCCAGATTTCAATCCACTTCAGCGGGTTCCAGAGATGGCGATACCATTGCCGCCAAGCCCGCTGAACAGAGGATCGTGTATATGCCCCCGCGAACGGGTTATGCTTTTTGAACCAGAGTTGCACAACGGATGGAACCTCAACTTCCGGAATATCATCGCGCAGCTTTCTGTATAGTACGGCAAGTTCGCGGGCCTTCAAATCCCGCCAGTCGGTAACATCCTGCTTCGTTGTTGCAATCAGATCGTGCAGAGCCTCCTCTACTTTGCTCTTCGGTCGGCTGCGCAACCAGACTTCTTCGAGTTGGAAAAAGAGCTTCACGATTCCCCAGAGTCGTCTGCTGATGGTTATGAGCCGGTTCCACCAAAAGGGAACAAAACCCTCGCGTGAAAGGCCGGAACGCCGATCATCCCGATGCCGCACAGTCCAAAATCCGCAGTTCATCGGGTGCAGACGTTCGACCCTTGATGCATAGAGATATGCCGCAAAGAAAAAGAGGCGGTTCCAATAGTAGGACCAATCATGCCGCCACACCTTCAGCACATTCACCATATGATCGATGGAGTAGAACTGATCCCAAGCGTTTCGGTATGCTTGCATCAACTCATCGCGGGTCATTCGCTCCGGCGCCACGGCGACGTGTGCTGAATCGTACGTGTTGAAATCCGTCTCCATCCAGCGGCGTTCACGCCACCATCGTTGATGGTCTTTCGATCCGGGCAGAGGCGTCAGGATATAAAACGACGCAGAGTCAAAGCCGATACTCTGCAGTTCGGCTATGTCCCGCTTGATGCTGGCCGGCGTATCGAATGGCAGTCCAAGAATATACCCCGCATGGCAGGCAATACCGAGCGAATGCAGGTGTTCAGCAAGATCCTTGTAGTCCGAGACCTGATTCTGAAATTTGCCCTGCGACCGAAGGTTGTCCCGATTCACACTCTCGACACCAAAAAAAACCTGATTGCATCCCGCCCTGGCGGCAAGAACAAAGAAATCGCCGGGAGGCATCTTTCGGGCTGCGAGGTCACTTTGCATCATGAACGTGAACGGAATATTTTCTTCTTCACGCAGATGAATCAATCCGGCAAACAGTTCACGCCAACGCGGGTTGCGGGCGATATTGTCGTCCGTAAAAAAGCTGTGCACTATTCCTGCTTCATGATAGTTGCGGCGCACAAACTCGACAACCTGTTCCGGTTCACGGCAACGCATCGTCCGGCCCTGCACGTTGATGATGGTACAGAAGTCGCATGTAAACACGCAGCCTCGACCTGTATCGATGGTACTGTACGGAGACGCGAATCCCTTGAGGTCATCCTTTGTAAGTCTGGGTGTGGGGATGTCGGAAAGATCGGGAGCAGAACTCAGAAAATTGTATAGCGGCTCCTGCCTCCCTCTGATCACATCCTCAACGATGCCGGGGAGGCGCTCCCCTTCCACCTCGCCGGCAACGAGTATTAATCCTTTGAACAAAGCATCTCTGAGATCTGCAGTAAGACCAACCATCGCAAGCATGCCGCTCACGTGAAAACCGCCAATCATGACCGGAATATTCTGCGGTATGAACCATGATGCAATATCCTGAGCCCGGGGAAACTGATTCGACTGTACGCCGACGAGCATGACGATTGTCTTCACGCCGGGCAGCCGCGATCGTTTCATGATCTCCTTCGCCGGAACTCTTTGAATTGCCTCATCAACCAACCGGACGGTAAGCGCGACATCTTTGAAAAACGGGTAGCTTACAAGATCACGGGCCAGCGTGCCCATTTGCGTCAGCGTGTTGCTCCGAATAACGCCGACTCGCATCCGGATCGGATATCCGTCATCCGTGTAGTTCGTCGGTCGAATAAGGGTTATGTCCAGTTCTTGCACGCCACACGCAAGAGCCGTTTCGCCGCCAAATGCTTGATCTACCAAAGGAATTCTGTGCATAACACTTTCTTGAGAAGATTTGTCCACTTGCAGCATACCCATTTCTGATGCAAAGTAGAATAGCCCAAAGGATGGAAAAAGGGACTGGTCCTTTTGAGTGAGAAGGGCATTGTACGGAATTCAGAGTATCTTGCAGATTCCATCCGGATCGAGGCTCCAGTTCTGCACAGGCGGATGGTTCTTCTCTCACTCCGCGTCAACCAGCGGGGACTTCGGTTGGAATTCTTGTCATATCATCGAGGTTCATTTTCAGGTTTCCTTCCAAAGTGTACATTGAAGCATCGTCAAACCTTAAAATGGAGCGATTGCAAATAAAATGAGATTTCCTTACTGTAGGATGGTACAAGCAGGTAGAGTCCGTGAACAAATCTTACCAAAACATTACCATCTTGAATCGAAATTAGGTCTGAACGACCTTTGATGACAAGCAAGAGTGCCCAAAATGATATGATTTTCACGCACCCGTAGCTCAACTGGATAGAGCATCAGACTTCGGATCTGAGGGTTGGGGGTTCGACTCCCTCCGGGTGCACAGAGCCATTGACATTTGTAAACCCAGGAGTTGGGGGTTCTCAGCCGGAGGCTGATCCGCTTTGGGCGGAGACTCCCTCCGGGTGCACTAAGCGCCTCAATAGCCGCTTACATTCAAAGGCCTGCCAATACAAAACCAATCTCTCCCACGCAATACCGTCTCAGAGACCTCTATGACAGAACACGAAAAATGGATGGAGTTTGCTTTCAAGGAAGCCGAGCAGGCTTACAAAAGGAAGGAAGTTCCAATCGGCGCTGTCATCATCCTTGACAATCGGATTGTCGGGCGCGGGTACAATCAGATGGAGACCCTTCGTGACCCCACCGCTCATGCCGAGATCATTGCCATTACTGCAGCAGCAAGCCAGCTGGATAATCATCGTTTGGAAAACTGCACGATGTATGTGACGCTCGAGCCTTGCGCTATGTGTGCCGGGGCAATTGTGCTTGCCCGCATTCCACAACTGGTCTACGGTGCGGCGGATCCGAAGTCGGGTGCGTGCGGAACACTCTACAACATCGTGCAAGATGAACGCCTTAACCACAGAGTTCAGTTGATTCGCGGGGTTTTGGAACCGAAATGCAGCGGAATCCTGAAGGACTTTTTCGGGAAAGTACGATCAAACGAAATGAAGAAGCCAAAACCCAATTAGGTTGCTGATTCAGACTTGAGCTTCTCTGCCCTGTCGGCAATCTTCAAGGCTTCAACCAGGTCATCGAGCTTTCCATCAATTATCTCGGACAGGTTGTAGAGTGTGAGGCCAATGCGATGGTCGGTAACCCGATTTTGCGGGAAGTTATAGGTTCGAATCTTATCACTCCGATCGCCGCTCTTCACCTGCGCCTTACGGGTCGCTGCGACATCCCCTGTTTGGGCAAGAACGGAGTTCTCGTAGAGTTTCGCCCGCAACATCTTCATTGCACGCTCTCGATTCTGAAGCTGTGAACGCTCCTGTCTGCACACAACAACAATGCCGGATGGTTTATGCGTGATGCGAACGGCCGTTTCCACTTTGTTCACATTCTGCCCCCCTTTTCCGCCGGATCGAAACGTATCCATTTCAATGTCGGCCGGATTTATCTGGATGTCAACCTGCTCGACTTCAGGCAAAACGGCAACTGTCGCCGCCGATGTGTGTACTCTCCCCTGCGCCTCGGTCTCCGGCACACGTTGCACACGATGAACACCGCTTTCAAATTTCATCGTACCATACACATCCTCGCCGGTCAAGCCAAAGGACACTTCCTTAATGCCGCCCAATCCTGTATCGTTTACGTCAAGCAAGTCCACTTTCCACTCTTGTTTCTCAGCATAGCGCGTATACATTCGCAGCAGATCACCGGCGAACAACGCGGCTTCTTCGCCACCTGTACCGGCACGAATCTCAACAATAACATTCTTGCTGTCGTTTGGATCTTTCGGAATCAGAAGGACTTTCAGTTCCTCTTCCAACTGTGCAAGCTTCTCCTTCCCCTCATTCAGCTCTTCGTATGCAAGCTGCTTCATTTCAGGATCTGAAGAGGTCTCGGTAATCTCCTTCAATCCGGCAAGATCGGATTTCAGCTTGCAATATCTTTCGTATGATTTGATGAGGGGCGTGAGATCGCTATGCTCTTTGCTCAGATCACGTAACTTGTCCGAGTTGGAAATTACAACCGGATCGCTCAACAACCGGCCGATTTCCTCGTAGCGTTGCCGGACTTTTTCCAATCTATCTAACATCTTAATTCACTCCAATAACATCGACACGCTGCGGGCTGGCAGGCTCGTATTCTTCACCCAACGCACAACGCAACGCAATAACTGCAACTTCCAGTTGGCTCTCGTCAGGCTCTTTAGTCGTGATCTCCTGCAACCAGAGACCCGGCGCAACAACAAACTTGCCGAACGGGGTCTCACTTCGTTTGGCCGACCAGCGGATGAACTCATACGATATTCCGCCAACAACAGGAATCAGAGGAAGGTGGGTGGCGATTCTGATAAGAACGTTCAGTTCTCCCAGCCACTGCATCAGAAAAACATCAAGAACACTGAATAACACGATGGCCGTGCACATGACGATGAGCAGAAAACTCGTGCCGCATCGCGGATGAAACCGGGATTGTTTTGCAGCCGCCTCGGCAGTAAGATCTTCTCCCTTTTCAAAAGCAAATACAGCTTTGTGCTCCGCACCATGATATTGGAACAATCGCTTAACATCTCTTAGCAGCGAAATCACGCCGAGATAGGCTACTAATAGCGCGATGCGCACGCCTCCCGCGATAACATTGAACCAGAACGGATCCTGCTCGACGTCAAACAAGAACGTCGTGACTGCAAGCGGGGTTATGAAGAACACGGCAACCCCCACCGCCAGCGAAAACGCAACCGTTAGCCCGAGCATTAGACTCTCTTTTGATGATGAGTGCGGTTTCTTGACTTTGCCATTCCCGTTGGCATTGCTCGCCTTCTCCGCATCCTCCATCGCAACCTCCGCCGAGAAGTTGAGCGTCCGTATTCCAATCACCATCATTTCGACAAGGCCAACTGCTCCCCTCAGAATAGGCAGCTTAAGCAACGGGTACTTGTCCGACAACGGCATTTGCGGCTCCTTCTTGACGGTAATCTCGCCGTTCGCCCTACGTACTGCGGTGGCAACCATACCGGGAGCACGCATCATCACGCCCTCCAATACTGCTTGTCCGCCGACAGCCATTGGCTTTGCTGCATCGAACTTCTTCACTACTTTCCTTTCATAGATTCGTCTTAAAATAGAAAAAAACGCGGTAACATTCCATGCGGGTTTTGAACAAGCAAGATGATGAAAGGCGCTACAATTTCCCGGCAACACGCCCGGATGATTGGCGGGATAGCAGTCTTGTAATACGCGCAAGCTCGGAAGGATCGAAGAATTTCATGAGGTAGATGAGAACAACGAACAGAATCAGCAACGCAGATTTCCATAGTATTGCGAGCGAATCAAACCTGACAAAATGGGCAAGAAGATATACAGCCAAAGATGCGACGGCAATCTTGAGCAGCCGCGAGTATTCGTATCGCATCGGGTAGACTTTTTGAACTATTACATACAGCACCGCAGACATTGTAACATAACTTGCCAGCGTCGCCAGGGCTGCGCCCGTGATTCCCAGCGGTGGAATGAGAAGATAGTTCACAATCACGTTTACTGCCGCACCCGTTGAGGAAACGATCGTGAGCTTCTTCGTCTGCTTCTCAATGTAGATTCCTGCCCCGATAGTGTTTGAGATTCCCAGAAACACATACGCAAGCAGCACTATCGGAACGATGCTGAGCCCTCCCCAATACCGCGGGTCTATAATCGACTTGTCATGGTAAACAGGCACTGTTACGACATCACTGATGAAGAAACTCATAAAAAGAAAACTCCCCATCATCACGAGAAAGAAATATGTCAACACCCGGGAGAAGATTTGCTTTGCGTCGGGTTCATTCGCATTCGACATGAAGAACGGACGCCAGGCAAAATCAAACATCGAAACAATCAGCATCATGAAGATGCCGAGCCGGTAATTCGCCTGATAGATGCCGACCGTTGCCATATCCGTCAACGATTCAAGAATCGGGCGGTCGATTACCTGGACCATCATTGTTGACAGATATGCCGGCACAATCGGAAGACCGAATCGTACCAACGCCTTATACAGAACCGGGTTCCATCCGGCGGAAATGTTGCGAAGAATTGTGGGAAGAAGGAACAGCAATGTCATTGCCGATGCAATCAGGTTGCTCAGGAAGATTCCTTCGACTCCCCATCTGAAGGCCAGCAGGAACACCAAGTTGCAGACAACGGTAATGATGATGTTTAACAACTTCAGCGACGCAAACAGTTTCGCTTTTCGTTCCATCCGAAGCGATGCAAAGGGAATGATCGCCAACGCGTCGAGAAGCAGAATCCACGCGCTGTAGGTAATGATGGAAGCGTAATCAACCGGCACACTGATCAACGCTGCAATCGATCCTCCTCCCCAAACAATACAAAGCGAAAATACAAGCGACGTTGCTGCCACAGAGAAGAACGGAACGCTGAACACCTGTTTCTTCGTCCCGATTTCCAACGAAGCAACATACCGCATGAAGGCCGTCTCCATGCCATAGCCGTACAGGATATTCAAGAAAGCGATGTAGGCGTAGACGGTTGCAACGATACCGAGATCAGCCGGCGGCAGAATGTTCGTGTAAAACGGCGTGAGAAGGAAGGTAAGTAAACGCCCGACAACCGTGCTGACACCGTAGATGGCCGTGTCGGTGCCGAGACTTTTGATTTTGTTAAACATGTCTACCGGACATGTTCATAACACATGATGAAGTTCAAGCGAAATGTCGAGGCCCTTCACGGAATGTGTCAGTGCCCCTACGGAAATGAAGTCAACGCCTGTTTCCGCGATGGATCGTACCGTTTGCAGCGTTACGCCACCGCTGGCTTCTACTTCCACTTTGCGAGCGATAAGTTCAACCGCCTTTCGCATCTCGTCGAGAGAGAAGTTGTCGAGCATGATACGCTGAATGTCCCGGCAATAAAGAGCCTCCCGCACTTCATCGAGGTTCTTCGTCTCTACTTCGATCGCAACATCTATTTCCTGGGCCTCAAGAAATGTTCTGCACATCTGAACAGCCTTCGTAAGTCCGCCGGCGGCAACAATATGATTGTCTTTGATCAGAACCATGTCATCAAGTCCGAACCGATGATTGAATCCTCCGCCCAGACGCACTGCCCATTTGTCGAGCACGCGCAGGCCGGGTGCAGTCTTTCTTGTATCGATGATTCTTGCCCGGGTTCCCGCAACAGCATGCACATATTTGTGCGTGGTGGTTGCAATCCCGCTCATACGTTGCAGGAAATTAAGTGCCGTCCGCTCGCCCTTCAGGATACTTCTTGTACTGCCGTCGATTGCCGCAATGGACTCCCCTTTTCGTGCAATCTCCCCGTCCGGGATGAGTTGCTGCAAAGTAATACTGTGGTCACAGTACTGAAACACGAGTGCTGCAACCTCAAGTCCGGCTACAATGCCATCCTCCTTGCACAGCAAATCCGCACGGCCCAATTGTGACTCGGGAATTATCGCATCGCTTGTCAAATCCCCCATGCCGATATCTTCCATCAGCGCAAGTTCAATGAGCCTGCTGACCCGGCTGTCATGCAGAACGCTGTGCGTCATCGTCTCTCCGTTTTGCTCATGCTCACCCCTTCATTCTCTTTTCCAGCGCCTCAAGAAACTGACCGGGAGCACGAGTCGGTTTGCCTGTATTGGCATTCATGAACGTATGAATAGTATAACCTTCGGCAAGCAGGTCGGCGTCCCCGTCTTTGTAGACTTCGTATTCGATTCTGATTCGTGCAACAGGTATTTCACGGAAATATGTCACAACATGCAAAAGATCGTCATAGCGTGCTGCACGCTTGTATTTCGCGTGGGCTTCAATAACAGGAAGGAACAACCCCATGGCTTCGATGCTCGGATACGATAGCCCGATTTCACGCAGCAGATCTGAGCGGCCCTGTTCGAAGTACTCAAAGTATTTTCCGTAATACACGAACTTCATCTGATCCGTGTCTGCATAACGAACACGAATATCAGTAACGTGTTTGATCATACTCTACTGGCTCTTCGCATATCATTCTTGAGATTGGCGTTTCCGGCAAACGGCATAAATGTAGTCACTTTCGATTTCGTTGCGACGCAACAACTCATCTTCTATGTCAAAAATGAGCTTCACAATGCGAATTGTTTCCTCATCCTGCTCAACGAAATGATGGGCAATGTTTCTAAAAACAAGAGGAAGAAGAGTTCCGCCGTATGGTTTTAATTCTACAATCTCGAACATCTCCCGCAGCAGCGGTTGAATCAACGCAGATTCGGCTGCTTCCGAGGGATCGTTGAGATACATGCTGAGCCGTCCGGGCCTGTGGGCTTTCTGTTTGATATTTCCGTGAGGCCAGGTTGTTCGATACTGTTCAGGAATCATTGCCAGAATGCCGTTCACGATCTCCAACTGACGATCCGACCATTGAAACCGTGACGGGCCGACAAATTCGTTCACAACAACATTGCCACCCGGTTTCAGCCACCGATTCACCGATTCGAGAATCCGGCGCACGGGTTTGAAGTGGTGCAACGAACTCTCCAGCAGCACGACGTCGTATGATTCCGGCGCAATGTTCAGGTCAAAGATGTCTGCAACATGAAAGTGTGCACGACCAACACATCCCGCCTTTTCTGCTGCAGCGCGGGCGTGGGCAATTCTCTCCTCCGAAATGTCATACGCATCAAGCCTGCTGATTGAACCGGTTGCCAGCCACTTCAATTCTCTTCCCCCTCCTCCACAACCGAGCGACAGCGCGTTGCGTTCGCCTCCACCCGCAAAGAACTTCTCCGCAACATACGCATACGGCTCGGTGTCACTATCTCCTGTGATGAGAACATTCCAGCGCTTCTCTACCGCCGGAATATCCCACCAATGCGCAGGCACGTTGTTCGTGTGGCTCCACGAGTGCCGGATACGGTTCTTCTCCGAACGGAATACCTTCCGGAGCACGCCCGCATTTCCCCGTTCACGAAGCTTCTCAAACAGAACGACGAAATCATGGAGGTTGACAAGGTTGTTAAACACGTTGATAGCCGAACGTTGTGCTTTGTACCGGCAGGTGAGGTAACGAAGTAATACGTAAATCCGGTTCTATCCCGAAAACTCCCCCATCTTCGAGAATTTCTCGATCCGCTTCTCGATGAGTTTGTCGATCTTGATTTTTGAAAGATGCTTCAATTCGGCAAGTAACTGTCCCTTCAAAATTGCCGCCGCTTTTGCATGATCACGTTGCGCGCCGCCGAGCGGTTCAGGGACAATCTCATCAATAATGCCCTGCTTCTTCAAATCCGGCGCCGTCAGTTGCAACGCTTCAGCGGCCTGTTCCTTATAATCCCAACTTCGCCATAAAATGCTCGAGCACGACTCGGGTGAAATGACGGAGTACCAGGAGTATTCCAGCATCAGAATTCTGTCGCCAACGCCAATGCCCAACGCACCGCCGGAGGCGCCTTCACCGATGATGACTACAATGATCGGCACTTTGAGATGTGACATCTCGTAGAGATTGCGGGCAATAGCCTCAGCCTGCCCCCTCTCTTCAGCCTCAAGTCCCGGAAAGGCACCCGGTGTATCGAGCAATGTGATGACGGGTTTCTTGAATTTTTCCGCAAGCTTCATCAGCCGCAATGCTTTCCGATACCCTTCCGGATTCGGCATACCGAAGTTGCGGTACAGATTTGATTTCGTGTCCCTTCCCTTCTGATGCCCGATCATCATCACACGGTGTCCGTCAAGCTTGGCGAACCCCGCGACAATGGCTTTGTCATCTTTGAACGTCCGGTCTCCATGGAGTTCGAGAAAATCCGTCGTCATGAGATTGATGTAGTCGAGCGTGTAAGGTCGTTCAGGGTGTCGGGCAAGCTGTACTTTTTGCCAACGAGTCAGGCCGCTGAAAATGCTTCGCTGCAGTTGATTGACACGTTTCTCAATCTTTTCGATTTCCTGCGCAATGTCGGGATTGTCGGCATACTTGCGCATCTCCTCGACTTTCTGTTCGAGCTCAAAGATCGGTTTTTCAAATTCGAGAGTAACCTTTGCCATGTGTTCTCCTTATTTCCGCAACCGAAGGAGGAATGACTTTGCCATGATTTCCAGATCCAAGATCAATGATTGGTTCTTCGCATAGTACAATTTGTAGCGCTCGATTTCGTCGGCTCCAAGGTCTTCGCGCTGATTGATCTGCACAAGTCCTGTGATGCCCTTCGGCCCCAGCAATGGATGGCCGCCTGCAGGAAGTGGTTCGTCCGCATCGGAAAGTGGCCTTCCGACCAGACTTATTCTACCCAAAAACACATCCGGAAGCAAGCAAACGGTTTGCACAAAACTGCCGCGTTTGCCGCGAAAAACCTTGACCAGCGGATAGAGTAGCAGAAGTCCGACACCTGACACGACACCATCAAAGATGCGCTTTGACAGTCTGTTGCCAGGCCTGTGAATATTGTATTCGATTTCGACGAACGGGAGATTTCCGAGGTCATCGATTTGCGTCTTTCCGATGATGGATTCGAGGCTGTTGGGAACGAGACGAAAGTTCACGCTACGGTCATTGCTGCGCGCAATAACCGAGAGAATATCGGTGTACGCTATACCGTCGGTTGAGAAAATCACCTCGCTTACTCTCCGCTCTGCAATCACCTTGCCGACATTGTCGATGCTTCCGATAATCTCAACTCCCGACATCTTCTCGCCCAAATTCTTCCGATCGAGCGCGATGAAGCCGACAACGTCGTAACCCTCGACGACACGGGCACGAAGTCTTCTGAGCAGTTCCTGTGCCGAGGGCCCTGTCCCGACAATCACGGTCGGACGGCCGAACAGACTCTTTCGTGGGCTGCTTCGCCTGCCTGTCAACATTTCGAATAACAATCTCCACCCGGGTAAGAGAATCAAATTGATAAGCCCGGAGATAAGAACAACGGCACGACTAAAGGCAAAGTCTTTGAAGAAGAAGACAGTCGCCGAAACGATTGTATAGCCTATGACTACCGCTAACGCTGCACGCGACACGGAATGACGCCGTGTTGTGTACACCCCCAGAAAATACATTGACCCAATAACAATAAGCGCCGGTATTGTCCACACAATCGGGTATGCGTAATCCGGGAATTTCAGCAGGTAGCCGAAGTACAGATACTCGCTTGTAATCAGCGCGGTATCGATGAGAACGAAATCCATCAGCGCGATCAGCAAGGGTCGGCTCGCTTTTGAGAGCATGGCAAGGGAGGCGCGAAGTACAATGCCAATAGTCAGAAAAACTTCGACGAATACGGAACTGCTGAAATGTTTCTCAACAAACAACTGCATCGCCTGATAGAACGTCCGGATTTCGTCAATTTCGCTTCGTCTTGTGCTCTCGCCCTTGAAATGGATGATCTTTGTCGAGTGAACATAATACACTTTGTAGCCCGACTGCGATATACGGTAGCACCAGTCCAGATCCTCTCCGTACATGAAAAACGTCTCGTCCAACCCGCCGACTTTTTCATATACCTCACGGCGCAAGAACATGAACGAACCGCTCACCGCGTCAACTTCGTACGTTTCATCTTCATTGAGATAGGTAAGATTGTACTTGCCAAAGAGTTTGGATTTTGGAAAAAGTGCGCTCAGGCCGAATATTTTACTGAATGCAACCCACGGTGTCGGAAAACTCCGTCGGCACGGGAGCTGAAACGACCCGTCGGAGTTCAGGATTTTACATCCGGCAAGTCCGGCATCGGGATTCTCGTCAAAGAACTTCATCATCACGGAGAATGTATCTTCCTGCACAATCGTGTCGGGATTCAGAAGCAGAAGATAGCGCCCTGTTGCTTTCTTTAATGCAGCATTGTTTGCTTTCGCAAAACCGACATTTGCCTTGTTTTCGATAAGTTGAACGGCAGGGAACTTCTCCCTCACCATCTCCACACTTCCGTCATCGGATGCGTTGTCAACAACAAACACCTCCCCTTGCACACCTTCCATGGCGCGATACACGGAGGCAAGCGCGTTCTCGAGAAACTGCCGGACGTTATAGTTGACGATAATGACCGAAAGGTCCATTTCAGGAAAGAACATTACAAGCGATTGAGGATGCTGCGAAGTCTCAACTTCCACAGCATGAACATGGCTTCGTAGATGATGCTTCTCGACATTTTCGAAACGCCGGAGCGCCGGTCTAAAAAGATGATGGGAATCTCGACAAGGCGATAGCCTTTCTTCCAGACTTTGAAACTTATTTCAATCTGGAACGCATAGCCGTTCGATTTGATCTTATCCAGATCGATGGATTTGAGCGCTTCGACGCGGTAGCATTTGAATCCGCCGGTTGCGTCCCGGACGGGAAGGCCGGTGATGATGTTCGTGTACACATTTGCCGAGTAGCTCAACAACAGGCGGTTCATGGGCCAGTTGAGCACTCGAACGCCGTTGATGTATCGTGAACCGATCACCAGATCGTAGTCTTTGATCTTCTCCAGGAATCTGGGAAGATCATTCGGATCGTGCGAGAAATCGGCATCCATTTCAAATACGAAGTCGTACCCGTTCTGGATTGCGTACTTGAACCCCGCAACGTAGGCCGTACCCAATCCCTGCTTGCCCGCCCGTTCCATGATGTTCACACGCGAGTCTGTGGCCATGATCTCTTTGACGAGCTTGCCCGTCCCGTCGGGAGAACCGTCGTCAACAACTAAAATGTCGATATTCGGCGCTTGACGAAGAACGGCAGGAATCAACCGCGGGATGTTCTCGGCCTCGTTATATGTCGGAATGATAACGAGAACCTTCCCCGTGTGTGTTTCCAATGTCTCAGAGGGTTCGGTAGAATTCCTTGATTGCATCCGTAATATAGACCAGTTGTTCTTCAGTGAGTTCAGTGTGAATCGGAAGTGAAAGAACCTCATCGGCTGCCTGCTCGGTAACGGGGAAAGCGCCCTTCTGTTTTCCGGCAACGGCAAAGGCCTTCTGCAGATGCAACGGAACAGGATAGTAGATGGCGTGAGGGATTCCTTTCTGCTTCAAATGTTCAGCAAGTTCATTTCTCTTCGGAGCCCGGAGTGTGTATTGATGAAAGATATGGTCGCACTCCGGCGCAACAAAAGGAATTGTGGCGGGCGTTCCCTTCAAAAGCTCGTTGTACCGTTTTGCCGCGGCCCGTCGTGCAGCATTCCAACTGTCGAGATATTTCAACTTGACGGAAAGGATAACCGCCTGCAATGTGTCGAGCCGGCTGTTCACACCGAGGGTTTCGTGATAGTAGCGAACTTTCGAGCCATGCGCACAAATCATTCTCACTTTCTCGCCAAGTGCTACGTCGTTCGTGACAACCATTCCGGCATCGCCGAACGCGCCGAGGTTCTTGCTTGGGAAATAGCTGATACACGACAGGTCGCCGAATGTACAGACTTTTCTTCCCTTGTACGAAGCTCCGAGAGCCTGGGCAGAATCTTCGATCACCTTGAGGTTATGCTTACGCGCAATCTCTAAAATCGGATCCATATCGGCGGCTTGCCCGTACAGATGAACAGGGATGATCGCTTTTGTTTTCGAGGTGATAACGGATTCGATTTGTGTAGGATCGATATTGAACGTCTTCGGGTCGATATCAACATACACAGGCTTTGCGCCAAGCAGCACGATCGTTTCGGTAGTCGCAACAAACGTAAAGGGTGTGGTGATGACTTCATCACCGGGTCCGATATCCAACGCCATCATCGCCACCTGAAGCGCATCAGTGCCCGACGCACACCCGACGGCGTATGTGACGCCGAGGTATCCGGCGATCTGGCATTCGAACTCTCCTACCTCTTTTCCGAGAATGAACTGGCCTGAGTCCAGAATCTTATGAATAGCCGCATCAACATCGGGCTTGATTTTATGATATTGGCCGACAACATCTACCATGTGAAGTTTCACGTACGTTCCTTTTCTGAACTAATGAGTCCCTCTTCCGCTCAGCGCAACGATAATCGTTCTGAGAATGATTTTGAGATCAAGCGTGAGAGACATGTTTTCAAGATAATACAAATCGTATTTAATTTTCTGCTTCACGTCGTCAAGCGACGCGTCGTAGCGATGTTTCACCTGGGCCCAGCCGGTAATACCGGGGCGCACAAGTAATCGGCGTGTGTAGAATGACACCTCCGCCTTCAATTGTTCCACAAAGAATGGCCTTTCGGGGCGAGGCCCGACGAGACTCATTTCTCCCTTCAGAACATTGATGAATTGGGGGATCTCGTCGAGGCGCAACTTGCGGAGAATTCTGCCGACTCGCGTCACCCGTTTGTCATCCGCCGCTGCCCACACGGGGCCGGTATCCCGCTCGGCGTCGTGAATCATCGACCGGAATTTGTAGAGATTGAACAACCTTCCCTGTTTTCCAACCCGTTCCTGCGTGAAGAAAATCGGACCGCGGGAGTCGAGCTTAATGGCAATGCCGATCAGAATCCAGAGTGGAAGGAACGGGACAAGCACGGAAATGGCAACAATGAAGTCGATCCACCTCTTCGCGATGCGTTGCCAGGTATTCAGGTTCGTCGGATACAAACGGATGAGCGGATGCCCGATCACCTCTTCGGTCTTGAAGCCGCTCAAAACCTGCATGCTCTCGGGAGCAAGTTTCACAACGGGAACCATTCCGTTACAGCGCGCGATAATGTTGAGAATTTCCTCGCGTGAATCATATCCGGTGGCAATCAACACTTCTTCGATGTTATACTTCTTAACCAGTTCGGGAATTGCATCAGGATCGCCAAGAACAGGATACTGTTTGAACTTCTCCTGCTTCGGTTCCTTGTCAACAACTCCAATGAGCTTGTACCTCAACCCCGGTCTGTCCGTGATCTCTTCAACAAGTTCAGCTGCAACGGAAGAAGTGCCGACAAGAAGGGTATTGCGTTTTCTGAATCCAAGAATCTCGTGCCTTCTCTCAAAACCGACAATGAACATCCGGACAAGCACAACAAAGAATGCAATTGCAGCGCCGTACATCAAAGTTGTGATGCGTCCTTCGACAGTGACGCTGCTGAAGTCAAGCGTGACGATGAACAGAAACAGAGTGCCGATTGCAACTGTCTTGAAAATAAGCAACCCGTAATCAACCCGCGATACATCCCATGGAATCTCATACAACCCTGCCAGCACAAACAAGACAAGCCAAAAAAGGGCAAACAGAAGCATCACGGGATTGATAAGATACGCCTCCAGCGGAACGTACACTGTCACCGGCATAAACCCGGAATGGAATCTGAACCAATAGGAAAACACGAACGCCGCAAAAAGTGCCGCGATATCGCCGAAGACAAGCACGGCCTTGTCAATCAATCGGGCAACACTTAGTGGTTGAATGGGCAGCCTCGTCTCATGCAAGCGACGTCGCATTTCTTCAACATAACCCAACCGACGGACGCCGAAAAAGATCGAACCAAAAACCACGACAAGAAGAATTGTCGAATAGAAGCTCTCCATCTGAACAAGCAGGAACGCGACGATACCGTTGAAAATCGAGAGAGCGTAGATTGTTACGACGGTTTGCCGATGTGTGAGTCCCAGATCCATAAGCCGGTGATGGATGTGTTCCTTGTCCGGCTTGAGCGGATGCATCCCCTTGCGGAGCCTGCGGAAAAATGCGACCGACGTATCAACAATAGGAACGGCAAGCGTGACAACAACAATCAACAGCGAAAGCGGGGTCATCCCCGGTGAGGGATGCTGTAAGATCCGCAATGAGATGCAGGCAAGCACAAAACCGAGAAACAGACTTCCGGTATCACCCATGAATATTGATGCGGGATGGAAGTTGTACCGAAGAAATCCAAGACACGAGAAGAACAGGCTTGCAGTCACAACCATCGTGAGCGGATCCTGCTCAAACGCGCCAATGGCAAAGAACGTTGCCGAGACAATAGCTGCCACGCCGCAAGCGAGGCCATCCAGGCCGTCGAGAAGATTCACCGCGTTCGTCACCCCGATAAGCCAGAGGAACGTAATCGGAATGCTCCACATACCCAATTGCAATGACCCGACGAACGGAAGCGAAAGGTATTCAAGTTGAAGTCCGCTATACACAACAAGCCCGCTTGCCGCAGTCTGCACGATAAGCTTGCCGAGCGATCCGATGCCGTAGATGTCATCAAACACGCCGAGCATGACGATAAACAGTGTGGCGATCGCAAGCACGGGCAATGAGAGTGAAGGGGCTGCAAACATCTCCGGGTTCAACAGCGCTACAGCAGCAAGCGCGACTGCGAACCCTGCAATAATACTAACACCACCAAGGCGTGGAATGAAGCCTGCGTGGATTTTGCGTTCCCCGGGGTGGTCGCCAATGGCAAATCGCAATGCAAGTTGTCTCACACGCGGCGTCGTCAAGAGGACGATGAATGCAGCAAGGCTCGATATCAGAAAGATTGCAAGCATGTGCTAATCTGTATCATCCCCTCGATATCTTTTCAGTGAGTTCGCGAACAAGCCTGTCGTATTGCATCCCCACAACTTCCTTCGAGTATTGGGCACGAACCAGCTCAAGACCCCGCCTTCCTTTTTCCTGCAAAGAGCCTCTGTTCTCGTATGCTGCGCGAACTGCGTCGGTGAAGGATCGGGCGTCGTCCGGCACGGCAACGTATCCGCAATCAACTTTCTTCATTAACCATTCAAGTTCGGAATTCGGGTCCGCCTGCACAATCACAGCCTTGCCGCAGGCAAGGATAGTATATATCTTCGAAGGGAATGTGTCAATCGTAGTGTTTGATTTCATGGGGATCATGCAAACATCGCTGCTCGCATTAGCCATTGCCATCATCTGCCTCGGTTGGTAGCCGAGAAATCTGATATTTCTCAGTTGACGTGTTTCGACTTCCGCCCTCAACCACTTCGATACCGCCCCATCTCCAACGAGAACAAATTCGATCGGAAGTACCGACAGTTCCGCGGCTGTATGCAAGAGAGCTTCCCAATCCTGGCTTAAACCAATGTTGCCACCGTAGAGAACCACGAACTTGTCGAGCAAATTATGCTCCCTGGCAAACCAATTGTCACGAGGCAGCGGGTGATAGAGTTCCGTGTCAACGAAATTCGGTATTACTTCAAGTTTTTCTTTCGGAACATTGCGTCGCACAACAATATCGTTGAACCATTGTGAAATGGACACGATCTTTGCACTCTTTGCATACACCACTGACTCAATCCACCGGAGAAATTTAATGAGAAGAGGATTACGAATGAGCCCTTGATTGATTGCAAAATCTGGGTAGATTTCCTGTATGTTGTACACGTACGGAGCATTCATCTTCCAGCCGAGAAGCCAACCGACAAGCCCCATTGTCAAAGGAGGAGATGGAGTCAGAACAAGATCGTGCTTCTTGAGAAAGAAGAAGCCGATGAATAATGACATCTTGTGAAAGTAGAGGTAGTCGAACACCCGAGAATAGACCCGTTGCCCCTTCATCGGAATCCGTACGTGCCACACATCTATCCCGTCGAGATCACTGCGGCCGAGCAAACCAAACCAACGCGACTTCATATTCTGCCGCTTCACAGCCTCCCGATCAATGTTGTAGTGAGGAGAGGTTGTAAGGACTGTAACGTCATGACCAATGCTTTTCAGCTGTTTTGCAAGATCGGTCATCAGATATGATGTCGACACAGAATCAGGCGAAAAAACGAGTGAATGAAACAGTATTTTTGGCATGTTGGAAGAAATCTTATCCGGACTTGTGCGTTGCAGGTAGAGACGATTAGTCTAGTCCGCTGAGATGTAATCGCTGAGACGTTTCTCTTCAGCCCGAACCATTTCAGCAACAATTTCGCGCAGGCTGCGGGTTATTCCCCACCCGGGAAAATGGGTTTTCAGTTTGCGCAAGTCTGACATATAACAGATATGGTCTCCTATCCTATTGCGCTCTTGGTACGTCCATTGCACCCTATATCCGGCAATTTCATCAATCAAGTCAATACACTCAAGTACTGACGCAGCGTTTTCACGGCCGCCGCCAAGATTGTATACTTCTCCGGGCCTCGGATTGTTCGCAAAAGCCTCGAACGCCATAATGACATCGTGGCTATGAATTTGATCGCGGACTTGTTTACCCTTGTACCCGAAAATTGTATACGGTTTTCCTGCAACGGCAACATGAACGAGATACGACAGAAATCCGTGCAGTTCAACACCCGAATGCGATGGCCCTGTTAAACATCCTCCTCTGAAAACGCCGACCTTCATGCCGAAGTATTTTCCATATTCTTGAGCGATAACATCGCCGGCCGTCTTCGACGCTCCGAACAAGGAATGCAGACACCGATCTATTCTGCAATGCTCATCAATGCCGTGATAGTTTTCGGGACGAGCGTAGTCATAGCGTTTTTCGTTTTCAACAAGTGGAATCTCATTGGGAGCGTCTCCATACACTTTATTCGTGCTGACGTGAATGAACACCGCTTCGGGACTATGTTGCCGGGCCGCCTCGAGCAGGTTCAGCGTGCCGACGGCATTCACATCAAAGTCATCAAACGGAATGGCGGCCGCCCTGTCATGCGAAGGTTGAGCGGCACAATGAACGATTTGATCAAAGCGGTTTTCTTTGAAGAAATTCAGAATATGTTGACGATCACGGATATCAAGGTTGTGATGGATGAAATTCTTTGTTGCTGATTTCAAGCGGTTCAGATTCCATGTGGTGTCACCCTGTGGCCCGAAGAATTCCATTCGCATATTGTTGTCGATTCCATGCACGGTATGACCTTGTGAATCATAATACTCAACTGCTTCCGAGCCGATTAAGCCGCTACTGCCGGTTACTAAGATGTTCATGATCTTCCTTTTCGTTTTCGTTCGATATTGGTTGGTACAGATTAATACTTAGTTGATTTTTGTGACAGGACACTTTCATACACTTCCAAAGTCCGCCGAGCTGTCTTTTCCCAAGAGAATCGTTTTACATTCTCGTACCCTTTTCTTTTCAACTCATCGCGCAAGATGATGGATGAAGAAATCTGTCGTAACTTTGCAGCAATATCATCAACAGAGAAGGGATCAAAAAACAGCGCTGCATTTCCGGCAACCTCGGGCAATGAGCCTGCATTGGAGCAAACAACAGGCACGCCAGCCTCCATTGCGTCAATCACAGGCAATCCAAATCCTTCATAGAAAGATGGGAAGGCCAGAAAATCCGCCCCCTTCAGCACACCAGCCATATTAGCGGACGACAAATAGCCTGTTTGCAGAACACCAGTCATATCATTTGTAGAACTCTCGTGAAAACCAACTTCTGAAAACTTGTGTCCCACAAGAACAAGCTGTTGTTTGATTCGCCCCTCCCGTCTCAAAAGCTGATAGGCTTGTATGAGCCTCGGAATATTCTTGTTTGGCGATGGACTGCTGAAAGCGACGCAATAAGGAGTCTCGATAGCGGGAACATTCACAGCCTTTTCCATCTCATCACACGATTCGCCGTTGGCTTTTGCAGCGAGATGTGTTACCACAATCTTGTCCGGAGAGATGTCGTAGTGCTTGACGATTTCCTGCTTTGAGAATTCTGAGATTGTAACTATTCTTTCCGACCTGCGTACAGCCTTTCCTACAAAAAAGTTGAGGGCAAGACGCCGCTGCCATGTCATCAGTTTTCCGAATGCCTTGAAATTCATGTCGAGAACGGTAACCACTGTTGGGCACGACACAAACAATGGTGACACATACCCCAGAGAATGGAGCAAATCGAGTCGATAATCCTGAACAAGCTTCGGAAACTTCACCTGTTCATAGTAGTAACGTTTAGGGCGATTGGAACCGGATATTGGACAAACAACTGTCTCGTATTTGGGAAACTTTGTCGATGCCCACTCTGCGGACTCCTGGTTCACGAAAAGAATAAAGTCACTGCTTGCATTGATTGCCTGTAGTCCATTCAGAAGCCCCGTTGCAACCGTTTCAGTCCCACCAACGACACCGGGAAGAAGATAGAGTAAGTTGATTCCTATTCTCACCGCTGACTCTGCTTCGAAGGCTTGTAGAATTTATCGGCGTACTCCCGATTGAAGGCAATCGCCCCATCCTGCTGTTGAATCCAAGGCCACAAGTCCTCCGGAATTCGTGGCTTCAATACAACCATAGCAAAGAGGTTATTCAGGCGTTTGAAGAAGCGAGCCGAAACAATCAGGACTGGGCCGATCGATCTGACAATGTTCAACTTGAGACTGCTTTTTCTCATTTCGCTTGTTTGGTAAGGCAGACCCATTCCATAGAAGAAACGAATGTCGTGCTTCCCTGTAGGGTTGCAGGAATGAATGGTCTTCATCAGTTCCCTTTCCGTCCATCGGTAGATGTAGTTTGGAATCTCCGTATTGTTAACCCCACCAAACCGATACTCGTTATCAACAACAGCTTCCAGTTCAAACTCAGAAACGAGCTTCACACGATTTGCCAACCTCATGGGCAGACTATCCCGACCCTCGAACATGATGATACCTTTACGGGCCACGCGGTACATTTCGAGCAAAGCCCGATGAGGTGATGTGCAATGATGCAGCCCGTCCGAAACAAAGGCAAAATCAAATTGATCATTGGCAAATGAGAGATTCTGTGCGTCCTGACAACTCCACTTAAGAGGTAAGAACTCCGACGGCTTGACCCGTTCATCGAGATTTGAGATTGTCACATCGGAAAATGTCATGGACGTGAAAAACGCCCTCTCCTCCTTGCCTGCGCATACCGCTAGAATGGAATCCGATTTTTCGAGTACGCCATGGTTAAGAAGTTGGCGTACAACTGATTCAACAAACTCTACTCTCATTCACCCGACCTGCTGTCATTTGATCCACCTCTGTTGATGGCTTGTCGCGCTCCCGCAAGTTGCAGGAGTGTTTGAGCATCTTCACTTGAAAGGGCCTTGGAGAATACCAGAAATCCCAGGAAGACACAGAGACTCGTAATCCCTTGGACGGCAAAAGGCACCGAGCCGAACGAGGCGCCAGTCACCGCTGCAAGCAAGCAGGCTATCACCGGCCTCCAGATTTGTCGTACCAGGGTTGCCACTTGCATGTGTGGGAAAGTGATTGCCAGATAGAGAAAATACCCAAATTCGGCAGCCACTCCCGCCCAAGCCGCTCCCACGATACCGTATTTCGATGACAACAGAGGCGTAGCTATTGTATACAAAGCAGCCAGCAACACCATCCCTTTTAAGTATTGCCTCTGATTGTCAGATGCAACAAGCGCAATCTCGAAAATGAAACGCATCCCGGCGAACGCAAGGGCCCACAAAAGCACGACAAAAACCTCCGTTGCCCCAGCATAAGCCGATGGATACAGCAACGACATGAGCGTTGGTCCGAAAAAGGTGCCTGCAAGCCCGATTCCAAACGACCCGATGACTGTAAAACGGAAGAATTTCTCAACAAAATTCTCAAATTGGGTGCGCGATCCCACATACCATCTTGCCAACGTCGGCAGGAGGACGCGTTGAAAACTAACTATAACATAAGCCCATGGCAGCACTACAACGCGATGTGCTGCTGAGAAAAGTCCGAGATCTATTTCAGTCAAGACATAGCCCACTATCATGGTGCCTATGAACAGGCTATAGTGAGAGAGTATGTTCGCTATGCCGACTTCGGATGCATTCCGAATCAACGCACGCGCCCTTGCCCAAGAAAAGGAAACAAGATCAAAACCAAACGATCTGACAGCAATGACAAAGACCACTCCAACAGGAATTGCCACACTGAGCAAATACGCCAGTACAGAATTCGTGAAATCGGCACTTCCACGAACAAACCACACTACTCCAAGACCGAACAACACTCCTTTCGCAATGCGAGCTACACTCGTCGTCACGACATTCTGTCTTGCCTCGTAAACCCACTCCAGCACAAACGAGACGGGAACAACAGCAAGAGAGAATAGAACCACCGCATTGCCTGTTCCATGCGGTACGAGGTTCCCCGTCACTGCGAAAGCCGTACCTGCAATCAAAAAAAAAGAAAAGAAGAAACGCAGACAAACGACACTGCCAATCCATGAAGCTGTGTCTTCGGGCCTGCGCGCAACTTCCCGGATAGCTGTCACCTCAAAGCCGAATTCCCCAAAACGAAGAAGATACAACTGCCAGGCTTGTGCAAAACTCCAAATGCCAAACGCCGCCGGACCGAGCACCCTGGCGAGATAGAGTGTTCCAACAAAATATAACAACTGACCAGCAACATTGCCGGAAAACAATATGATAAAATTGCGCGCAAGCAGTCTGACGCTACTCAAGTGCCACTCGGCCTTCCTCATGTTTGCCGCAAGTCTTCATGCTGCCCTTGGACCACCGTGAACGTAATCCACTCGAGGCAGCAATGTCCATCGAAGGAACAAGAAGACACCCAAGAGATTGAGTTCAAACCAAAGAAATGCAAGGGGGAAATTGAAATAGGAAATAAACATACAAAACACGGCAAAGCCATACATCATAACGTTGGTTATTGTAGGAGCCGTTCGAACGCGGTAATACAGAAGGCCTGTCGCTGCACCAAGCACAAAAGGAATCAGTCCCAGCCCGACCACTCCGAAATCGCTATAGAACCAATAGAAAGCGGTGTATGTATTGTAATTGCTGGTTAAGTACGGGGTCCTCTCAAAGTTGAAATAGTCAAGCACCCAGTATTTCAAACCCGAGATTGCGGTTACAAAATCGAGTGTGAAATATCCGTAGGTATGATACTCTCCCTTGTCGACGGAACGTGCAAAATTCTCGAGGTTGGTGACGACATACATATACGGCTCTGTTAGGAACGCGTATTCTTTGGAAAAACGCATTTTCGAAACCGAATACAGGTAGGTGGAAACGACCGTCGTGAAACGAAGAGACGATATCCAGTAAAAGAATGCAGCAACTGCAACAAACAATGGCACGGCCGTACGCAATCGGACAAAAGAAGTCGCGTAGTAGAGCAAAGTGAAACCAACGACTGCCACCATGATGATGGGAAATCGCATGAGTAGCAGGAAGAAGGATCCCCCCGTAAGGACAAGAAGAACAGCAAGAATTGACTTCTTCTTCTTGTGCCCGTTCACCAGAACAAAATAGAGGAGGGTGAACAGCATGATGATACTTGCTATGTATAAAAACAATGTCAAACCGGAAACGTTGAAATCCACGCGAGAAATCGCTGTACCGATCACGTCAACAGGTAGCCAGCCCCGCACAAGGTAGTTTGCCGTATAGGCTACAGAGTATACAATTACGCAGATCAGAATAAGCCAGAAGAGACGCTTCTCCCGGACTTGTTGGCCCTTTAGCCGTTCACGGATTTCTTTGATAGAAAGAAGGGGCGTCCCAACGTTTACAATGTACGCAATGAACGTACCGAGGAGGAATGCTCCGACACCCAGCAACAATAGGAACCAGCTCTCAATGGTCCATGAATGCTGAAGAGCACTAAACTTTAATTCTGTCAAACCAATGGAAAGGCACCAGACAAATCCAAAAAAACGGGCTGGAGAGAGAATATCCGTCTTGCGCCAAACATAGGAGAGGAGTACAGCAACACAAATTCCAAAACACACTATGGAAACCGAATTCATTCAGTACCCCAGGAATCTAAGCTTTTCGTCGACTCTTCCAGAATTGCAACCCGAACCAATCATCCCAGATCTCGGAGGTCAGACGCTCATAGGCGACCGCATGATTCGTCTTCATTCTGTCCCTAAACTCCATTACAAAAACTGCCAGCACCGAAAATAGTGATGAGCCAACAAGCGCAATCAATCCCCACAGACTCGCCTTCGGCTTCGACTTCCTCTCCGCAGGCCCCGCTTTGTCCAACACAATCACCGACGGCGTCTGACGTCGCTCTTCAACCTTGGCCTGCTCATACAATGGCGTGATAAATTGAAGAATCTTGTACTGAATTTCGACGTCACGGTACCGGCGAAGGTACTCCATTCCCAAGTCAGGGACTTTACTGAAAGGCACAAACACATTCATGTCTTTGCCGCCGGCTCCCGTTGAGCCCATTTGAGAAAGCTTGCTCCTCAACTCATCAATTTCAATTTGCCCGGCTAAAACGGCCGGGTTGTCTTTGGATTGAGTACGGCCAAGAACGGCTACTTGTACTTCTTTTAGTGCAAGCTGTGCTGTAATTTCGGCTGCCGCTTTGATGGATGCCTCGGTCTGCTCGGGCATTGCAATGATGCCGTACCGTTTCTGAAAGAGGCGCAACGAGTCTTCGGCCGCGGCAAGATCAACCATGTTCTTCTTGTAGCGCTCCTCAATAAATTGGCGGTTGCCTCGCGCATTCTCGGATTGCAGCACGGTGTTCGTCTTGTTCAGCAGTTCCACAAAATAGTTGGCCATATCGGCGGCACGCTGGGCATCCTTGTCATAGACGGTAACAGTAATGTTACCTTCGGACTCGACCATAAATTCCGTGTTGCCAAGCAACTCTTTCGTCGTTTTCTCCATTCTGTAGTTGGTGATATCGTACACGCTGTCGAGCTTGAATTTCTCTATTACGGCACTCAACACAGTTCCGCTTTTGAGTATGGCCATGTACCGGTCGGCTTCAGGGTTAGAGCCGAGAAGCGCGCGAGCCGGCGAAAGGTTCTTTGCAAGCGAGGAAATACCCTCCAGCCCAAACAAATCCGCCTTTTCAGCAGGGAACACCGATGCCGTCGACTTGTACCACTTCGGCGATAATAGTGCAGCAACGGTGACAACTACCGTTACCGAAAGGACAAAACGCGAAATGAACTTTCGATATTTTGTAACGATCGAGAGAAACTCGATGATTGTCGACGCAGGCGTTTCAGTTTTCAAGGGAGTAATATCTTCCATCGTCATGTTACTTCGTAAGATTGTTGATGAGAAGTGCCACCGTCGCTGCAGCGGCGACAATCCCTGCCACCTGTGCCCATACGTTCAGATGATAGGCAAACGGGTGTGTCCGTTCTTTCGGCACCCAAATGTAGTCGCCGTCTTCTATCTCGGTTTCACCGGGATCGAGCCAGACTCGCGTGCTGCTTTTGATGATTTTCACGTCCCCTTCCCGCGCATCCTTTGCATAGCCTTCTGCTTTTTGAATGTAGTAACGATAGTCCTTTCCTTCGATGTATTCGGCGTGACCGGGAGAAAGCACTTGCCCGAACACATAGACAGTCTTAGTTCTTTTAGGAACGAAAATCTTGTCGTAGTTTCTCAGCGTTACATCCTGCGTTGAATCGCCTAACACAAACAACTTGTGGAAATCCACCGACACCAGTTCACCCTTGAGACGAAGCGCAGTCTCAGTAAGATAGTACGATGTATCCTGGACGCCGAGATTGCTGCGGGAACTGAGAAGCTGCTCCATGGCAATCTCCTCTCCTGAACTTTGCGGGGAAATGCGGGATCGGGTCAACGTCGCCCCCTTGATGTTGGCTTCCGGCGAAAAACCACCGGCCGCCCGTATCACCTCCGAGAGCTTTGTCGAGTTCTCCGTTAGCGGGTACTGGCCCGGCTGTGCAACTTCACCTTGAATATCGACGATATTAGCTTTCCGCGGGTCGGGAATATTTTTGATAACAAGCCTGTCGCCAGGTCGGAGTGCAATATTCGCTTCCCGGCCGGACACAATCGCTGCAGGATTTACCACAACTTTTTCCATTGTGTTTGCATCGGGTGAGAGACGAGTCAGGATGCCGTTCGTCGAGTCAGCCTCGCGGCGGAATCCGAATCCCATCAAAATGAGATCGGAAAGACTGTCGCCGGGTACAAATTCGAAATTGCCCGACTGACGAACCCCTCCCGTAACACCTATCGCAATATCTCTGCGCGCAGGCACAAACACCTGATCGCCTTCTCGCAGATACGGATTGTGTGTGTTGTCGCCTGTTGCCCTGTACTTGATAAGATCGGCGCGCAACCGTCTTCCATTCTTTCGTTGAATGATGATGTTGCGCAAAGAGGAACTTCTGCGGATATACATGGCCTCGCGAAAAACGCCGGGGTCAGCAGCGGTTCGGGGGGGTTCGTTTGCAATATCAATGAGATTGTCGACTCGTTGCAATGAACTGATTTCGTGCTTCCCCTCGAAGAACACATCACCGGTAACCTGTACAACTATTCTGCGCGCCGACACAAGCGACACGGTTACTTCTGCCGACGGATATTTTCGTACTACAAGTGCAGACACGCTCTTCTTCAGAGCTTCAAGTGTTTGTTCCTTCACGTCAACCACGCCAACGTTCGGAATCAGGAGGGTTCCTTCGGGGGTGACTGTTAGTTGATGAGCAACGGGCATGCTCGACCAGATATTCAGCGCCAGCAGATCTCCGGGCCCGACAAAGTACTCGGCAGGATCGACCGGCGCATCCATCGGAACCTGTTTGCCGCCGGCATCCTTTGCTTCCGATGCCATGTCAGGGCGTATCTTCAACAAATCCGGCAAAGAAATGCCCGACGAGACCTGAGCTTGAACCGGACAGCTTAGCACAAACATCACAGCAATTATAAGGAACTTTGTACACGCAACTTTCATGATCTTACCACCTCATCGTACTGCTTCTGATAGTATTCCTGATATTCTCCTGACATTACCCTGCTCCACCAACCCCGATTATTCAGATACCACTGAACCGTCTCCTCAATCCCCCGTTCAAATGTGTACGACGGAGTCCATCCGATTTCGTTTTTGATTTTTGCGGCATCAATAGCATACCGCCGGTCGTGTCCGGGACGGTCCTTTACGAACCTGATAAGCGACTCCGGCTTTCCGACTTTCTGCAATATCAACTTCACAATATCAATGTTCTTCCATTCATTGTTGCCGCCGATGTTGTAGACTTCGCCGGGCTTTCCTGCCTGCAATACTGCATCGATCGCGACACAATGGTCAACAACGTGCAGCCAATCTCTCACATTCAAACCGTCTCCATACACAGGCAGAGGTTTGTCATTCAGGGCGTTAATAATCATGAGGGGAATGAGTTTTTCGGGAAACTGATACGGCCCGTAGTTGTTTGAACATCGCGTGATGATGACGGGGAGTCCGAATGTATGTTGATAGGCAAGGGCCAGCAAATCCGAGCCCGCCTTGCTTGCCGAGTAGGGACTGTTGGGATGGAGGGGCGTTTCTTCGGTGAATTTTCCCGTTGAGCCCAGCGATCCGTACACTTCGTCTGTGGAAATATGAAGGAACCGCTGAATGCCGGACTCTTTCGCAACATCGAGCAAGATATTTGTTCCCACAACGTTTGTCTGCACAAAGACGGATGAACCGAGAATACTCCGGTCGACATGCGACTCAGCGGCAAAGTGGACAACGGTGTCGATCTTGAATTTTCTGAACGCTAACTCAACATCGCCGCGCTCGCAAATATCACCTTTGATGAAATGATATCGCTGATTCCCTTCAACATCAGAAAGGTTCTCAAGATTGCCGGCGTACGTCAGTTTATCAAAATTGATGACGTCAACGTCAGGATTCCTCACAAGGAAGTGACGGATGAAATTACTCCCGATGAACCCGGCACCGCCTGTAACTAAAACACTCTTCATCAATCGAGTTTGAAAATTGAGTTAGGATCGTCTTCATGCCGGACTTCATCGACAGGGTCTTTTTTTCCGGTTCCCGCAAACAATCGGTTCGGAGAATTCACAACCATGCCCTGCTTCCCGCCGACATTCTTGTAGGCATGAACAACTCCCGCGGGAATGACAACAGACTTTGGTGCGTCTTCGCCCGCATATACAATCTGCCGGACCATGTATGTTGGCGAGGATTTTCTATTATCCCACAAATATACTTTGAAGTTCGATGGGCCGAGAAACGCAAAATTGTCGGCCTGATCAACATGCTCGTGCGGGCCGCGGGCAACTCCTGCATTCGTCATTGAAATGTACCCCATAACGGGAAAGAACTGTTCCTCAAGTTCATCCTGTCGGAATGTTTCGACAAGCCACCCGCGTTCATCGATGAACTTGATGAGGTTCTTAACAATAACGCCTTCGATTTTTCCGGTTTTGAACATACATCTCTACATGATTTGACGAAGAACTGTCATGCTTGCGCGAGCACGAACAACTTCAAGAAGCTCTCGGCATTCTCAAGAAATGCAGGAGGGACAACAACACAACTAAGACTTCTCCGGTAGCAAATGCGGTGAGTTGACTTCCTTTCGAGGCAAAAAACACGACAAATTGTGAACAAAAGGTAAGCATTCCAGCCCAGAAAGGCAACGGAACTATTACTGCCGCCGGGCCGGAATTACAACAAAAGAGCCCTGAAACGGATACTCCTCAGCAGTTTTCGACAACCCCGCCTTGACGGGCATACGAAAGAGGGTTCCTGCAATGAGCTTTGTGTCTTCCTTTTTTCGCAGTACACGTTCGAGGTATTTCTTTTTCCATACAGGATGACCAAGCTCTGTTTTGAGCGCATCAGTTGACAAGGACCTAAACTCCGCCAAGAACGCCTTCATATCTGCATGCTCGTCTTTTCCTCTCACTATCATGACCAATTGATCGGGCAGAAGGCAGTATGCATACACGTCGAAGTGGTTTTTCATCGCCGAATCGCGAAGGCAATTCAGGACGCTGACGACGATATGCTGTTCCGTAAAGATTTTCTTGGATGAATACACCGGCAAGGTAATCAGGTACCGGTGCATGCCTTTATAGTCAAACCGGTAACGATCGGGGGGTTCGGAATCGATCAAACTCACTACATCTTCTGACATCATCCACCTTGATTTTCACAGAACGCACCTGGACTCGAGCAGCCAACTACACATCAATGCCATTGCGACTGAGGCTGGCCTGGATCTTTTGTAATGCTTCCTTTTCGGGTATCAGCAGGCGTGCTCCCGCATTATGAACGGATTGCTCAAGCGAGTCTTGCCGCTCTTTCAGAAAACGCCACACGCTGTAGCCGAGACGATCCTGATCGTGCGGCTCGACCGTGGGAATGGAAGACACTGCCGCGTACGCAATCCTCTCGAGTGCATCGCCCGGTGCGGGCTTGACAGTTGAAGGAGCTTTTGTTGTCATAGTTGACTTTGCTGTTTGAGAGATGGTTTCCTAGCTAATATACTCATTCCATACAAAAAAAACAGGGAGCCGCGATTGCCAAAATACAGGCAACCCGACCCCCTGTTGATGTGGGTAGTGAAAAGTATCAGACCCGTCGGCGAACCCGTGCCGGAACGCCGGTAACGATCGTATCAGGCGGAACATCTTTCGTAACAACGCTGCCCGCGCCAACAATGGCATTCTCGCCAATCGTCACCCCGCATAAGATTGTCGTACTCGTTCCGATGGAGGCCCCCCTCTTCACAACGGTCGGGACCACATGCCAATCTGCTTCTGTCTGCATCGAGCCATCGGCGGTCGTCGAACGGGGCATTTTATCGTTGATGAAGGAAACGTTGTGCCCGACAAACACATTGTCCTCGATCGTCACCCCTTCACATATGAATGTATGCGAGGAAATTTTGCAGTTCTTCCCGATCTTGACGCCTTTCTGGATTTCAACAAAAGCGCCTACCTTCGTGTTGTCGTCAACTTCACATCCGTACATGTTGACGAAATTGAAGATGCGGACTCCTTTACCAAGTTTTACATCGGGGGCAATACTCTGAAAGAGCGTGGCCATTGCTGTTCAATTTGAGAATGTTGGTATTGAGATAAGAGAACGACTATTCGATTTCGAAAGGTAGGAGAGGTCAACGCGACGCCCCCCCGCTTTGATGGAAATGTTCGCTGCTTCAAGAACTTTCACCACGTTCACGCCGGCCTGGCCATCGGAAATGGAAGGCTTGCCCGTATTGATGCAATCGACGAATTCAGTAGCCATTCGTGCAAGCGCCTCGCCCGTATCAATGTTGGGAGAATACATGTCACCGGTGCGGTACTGCACAAGTTTCTTGTACACCGCGTCTTCACCTTTGACATCGACGCCCCTGTCGTACACCTTGATTTTCTCGCTTGCTTCCATGTCGTCGTACACCACCATGAGCTTTGTCCCGCCAAGAAGGATTTTGCGAACCTTGACCGGTGAGAGCCAGTTAACGTGGAACTGCGCTATGAGCTTTTCAGCAAAATGTACGGTAACATAGGCAACATCTTCATACTCGCTGAAATGATTGACGCCTACGCAGGAAACAGCTACCGGTTTGCCGTCTATGAGGTAGTCCATAATAGAGATGTCGTGCGGAGCAAGGTCCCAGATAACGTTCGTATCATGTTGGAAGAGTCCGAGGTTCACACGCACCGAGTCGAAATAGAGAACGTCTCCGATATCCCCTTTCGTGATAAGTTCTTTCATTTTCTGGACGGCACTCGTGTACACGAATGTGTGGTCAACCATAAGTGTTAGCATTTTGGAGTAGGCCAGATCCAGCAGTTCTTCCGCCTCTGTTGTTGTCGACGCCATTGGTTTTTCCAGGAGAAGATGCTTGCCTGCCTTCAGCACTCTCATGCCGAGCGGGTAGTGTGTGGAAACGGGCGTTGAGACGACAACCCCCTCAATGTCATCGCGCCACACAATATCATCAAACGATGATGTCGTTTCGACAGTCGGGAACTTCTTGCGTATGTTTTCCAAACGTCTTGGCAACGTATCGCATGCAACAACACCTTCGACCCCGTCAATACTGAGGAAGTTTCTGACCAAATTCGGGCCCCAGTAGCCTAAACCGACGACCGCTATTTTCATTTACTGTCCCTTGAATATTATTTTGCCCCCATTCCGAAGAGCATGACAGGAATCGTCTTCAGCATGACTCTCAGATCAAGGACAAATGAAGCATTCTGGATATAGTGCAAATCAAGAACAACCATATCGTCAAAGCTGACAACACTGCGCCCCACAACTTGCCACATTCCCGTGAGGCCCGGCAAAACACTCAACCGGCGTTTGTGCCATTCTTCAAACTGCTCCAGTTCGTATGGCAGGCACGGCCGGGGGCCGACGATACTCATTTCCCCTTTGAGCACATTGATCAATTGGGGAAATTCATCAATGCTCAGCTTGCGGAGCCACTTGCCGACGACTGTTACCCGTGCCTCATTGACAATCTTTGCAGATGATTGTTGGATCGGTTGCCCGTTCCGCTTCGTTCTGATAAAGGCAGCCATTTGTTTCTTACGCTCTTCATCGTCGCCCGAGCCCACGGTCATCGAGCGAAATTTGTAGAGGTTAAAGAGCTTGCCGTTCTTGCCAACCCGTACTTGACGATAAAAAACAGAGCCCTTGGAGTTGAGCTTGATCAGCAAGGCGACAACCGCAAACATTGGAGACAACAGAATCAATGTGAGTATTGAAACGAACATGTCGAATCCGCGTTTGTACAGTTCCTTCCTCTCCGACATTCCGAACTGGAACACGCCAAGAACAGGAATGTTGCCATAATGCTCAATCGCACGCCGCAACGGAACGATGTCATACAGGGGCGAAGAAACCTTCACAAAAACCTTCAGGGGCAGCGTCTTTTCCATCAAATCAATCAACTGCCCATGCTCAATCTGCTCAAGGCATATCAGTATCTCCTCCGCTTCAAGTCGCTTTACACATTCGGCTAAATCGCCCGTGCGGCCAACGACCCTTGCTGCATTAAAAATGGGAGTCCCGACATCAACGTGGTCATCGAGAAATCCAACGACCTGAAGTCCGACATAATCGTGCACAAAGAGGTTCACGGCTACGTTTCGTCCGTTTTCGCCTGCACCGACTATCAAAACCTTCCGCTGAAGGACTTTGTTTCGCGAGAGGTACAAGTAGATTTGCCGGAACGCAACAATACGCACGACGATGAACAATACGAGTGCAGTACACGCGAAGTACAAAATGAGCAGTCGGCTATCGGCAATAAACTCCGCTTTGGTGAAGAAGGAAATTACAGCAATGCTCCCCACCAGCACAGCCAAGCCCTTCACAATCTGCGACAGATGGCCCGCCAATGTCACAAACACATGAATCTGATATAAGCCGAGATAGTGAAAGATGAACACACACAACGCAGCTATCGCAACAATGTAGGCTGCCTCGGCCATATAGAGAACGTTCAGAAAGTGCAGATGGTTATGATCATTCAACCAGCGTTGTTCCAAAACCAGCGCTATAATATATGCCGCGGCAATAGTTGATGTGTCAATAGCCGCGAGAACATATTTATACAGGGGATATTTTTTTGCGCTAGCCATGCTTTTGTGGGGCCTCCTTGTTATGGTGTCCGGAGCAGCTACGTATACTTCTCCGGTGAAACGACAATATGAGACGGATTGAACAGGTAGATGAATTGTCCGGGGGAATTCTGAGGGGGTTTGGTCAGGAGACTGTGCCGGCCTGCACTTACAGACACTACAACTAACTCAGGCTGCTGCATGATACTCCTTTTTACTTGCCATTCCTGTGAGAACCCACACAACGCTGTGAGTGAGTCTACTCTCGCGCCAGTATCATCTCACAATAATACAGAGAAGGGTTACGAATACGTACCATTCTTCTCCTGTAACCCCGGTGCATTCATTCTTTCAAATGTTTGTTTAGTCAAAAAATTCTCCTATCGACGAGACAACGTATGCAATCTGTTCATCCGTCAATTCTGAAAACATTGGCAGGGAAAGTCCTCTTTCCGCCAATCGTTCTGTGACGGGAAAGTCGCCACGCGTGTACCCGAGGTCTTTGTAAGCATCCTGCAAGTGGAGCGGAAGAGGATAATGCAATCCGGTAAAGACTTCGCGTGACGCGAGATGCGCTTGAAGTGCCTCCCGGTGCTGCGTTTGGACAACAAACAAATGATAGACGTGCCTTGCCCGATTGCTTTCTTGCGGCAATACCATGTCGCCCAACCCGTTGAGCAGGCGGGTGTACTGTGCAGCATGCCTTCGGCGCGCCTCAGTCCATTCATTCAAGCGGGGTAGCTTCACTCCCAACACTGCCCCCTGAATTCCGTCGAGTCTGTAATTGTGTCCCCACACAGCGTGATGATATTTCTTTTCCGAACCGTGATCACGCAACATTCTGATTTTTTTTGCAAGTGCATCGTCATTTGTGGTAACGCCGCCACCCTCGCCGTACGCCCCGAGATTTTTTCCGGGGTAGAAGGAAAATGCGGCAGCAACACCGAATTGCCCGACAAACCTCCCGTCATATTGCGCGAGATGCGCCTGACATGCATCCTCAACAACCGGTATCCCGTGACGATTGGCAATCGCTATAATGTCGGCCATCGCAGCAGGCTGACCGTACAGATGCACGGGAATAATAGCCTTCGTTTTCGGTGTGATTGCCTTTTCAAGCAAAGCGGGATTCATGGTGTATGTTTCGGGATCGATGTCGACGAAAACCGGCTTTGCCCCTGTAAGCGAGATTGCCTCAGCCGTAGCAATGAACGTGTGAGAGACGGTGATCACTTCGTCACCCGAACCGATGTTCAACGCCCAAAGCACAATGTGGAGAGCATCGGTCCCAGTGCCGACCCCGATGCAATGTTTCATACCATGGGATGCAGCGAATTGTTTTTCGAAATCCTCCACTGCCTTGCCGAGAATGAATTGCGAGGTTTCCATGATCTTTTCAACTGCCGGAAGCATTTCGTGTTTCAACGATTGATACTGTGCGTGTAAATCGACAAATGGTACTTTCATAGGATGTTCTGATGGATGATATTATTGATATGTTGATTCTTCATTGATTGATTGCGTATTCCACTCCCTTTTGACCCAATGAAGCCCATGCAACGACACCTCGATCCTTCGCAGGACCATCAACTACAGGCTGACCCTCATTCGTGAGAACGACAGTTGACTTCGCTCGATTCCGCCACCATTGTGCAACATCTTTGGGTAATGCGAACCACAAATTCTCCTTTGCAGTGATGAACCGGAGAAAGTCCTCGTAGTAACGGAGGTTTTCTTCTGAAAGCATGTAATCGGGATGGATGATAATGTTCACCAGGCCGTGGTTGCGGATAATCCAATCAGACTTGTTTTTCCACAAGGTGATGTCAGGTTCTTGAAGTATCTCAATTAGCGTATGATCCTGAATAAGCGTAATAGGCAATTCGACCAAATTGCCAAGAAAAAACGGGAAAATGGAGCAGCATCCCCCCGATTGCGGCTCAAACGGATCAGTGTCGGGAAATGACGAGTCGTACTCGGCCGCAATTTCCGGCATCCAATCCGCATTGCGATGTGTAGCGGGTGAACGGAAACCGACCGCGCCCCACTCTTTCAGGTACGCATTGATCTTCGGCAGACGTTCCTCAAAAATTGCGCGGGAAGAGAATTTCTTTCCGTCATGATACAATCCGTGCAAGCCGATTTCACATCCTTCCGCTTCGAGATCGGCGAATATGCTTTTGTCGAACGGATAACGTTCAGCAACGAAGTTCCATGACGAGACAACCCCGTATTTCCGCTCAAGTTCGCGTACACGCGGGATGTTGCGTACACCGACATCCCACTCAACATCATGCGTAAGAATCACAGCAGATCGAAACGTAGCCGGCCAGAAATTGATAACCGGAATTCTCCCTTCGGAACTTCCTTCGATGTTGGATTTCATGTCCTGCTCGGTTCTCTCCACAAGAATCGGTTCGATAGGCCAACGCGGAAATGCAACCTGCATCTGCTTTTTTGCATACTGACGCCGTAATGCAAGCTGCAGCGATCGGGGAATGAACCGACGGAGCGCGTAGTAGAGCTTGAGTATTCCTCCGTTGTTCCGAGGCTGTTTGTAGCGTTCCTCCAAATAGTACTCAGCGGCAAATCCATTCCCTCCCTGAGAGATATCTGGAGTATGCAGTTCTTTGTGTATAGGTTTTGTCATTATCTACGCAAAGTGCTTGTACAGTAGTTCACCTGCTACTCTGCACACGAATGCGGGCGAATTGCGAATAACGGCTCCTGCAATTACATCAATCGTCGATGGCCCGTCTCGCGGCGGCTTGTCGGCAATAATCGTGTAGGCAAGATTTGTCTCTTCAGAAGACCAACCCGACTTGAACCTTCGCAGCCCTTCGTTCGCTTTGTCGGATCTTCCAAAATCGAAACTCATGTACCCTTCAGACACGGCCCTCTTGATCGCGCTCCACATGAACGCGTAATTGGGCTGGAGTGCCTTATGGGTCAAGTCAGAGGCCCCGTACTTGTAGAACATCGTCCGGTTGAATGTGAAGAATACGCCGCCGCCGATGGGCGTTGCATTGTCATATGCAATCAAGGCAAAACCCAATCCCCCGCCGATGATATGGTCCCACACGCCTTTGAAAAAGCTTATAGGTTGCGCAGGTACGCCGAGGCGCTTGCGCGTCAAAACAAGCAACCGATAGAACGATTCGAATTCTCCGAAGGTCGAGCATTCTCTGACCGTTACTCCTGCTTTCTCGGCTTTACGGATTGATCGCTGCGCTTGCTGATTGAATGATTTGAACAAAGACTCCTCATCTCTGTCGAGAAGCTCAAGAGAATGAACCACAAAGCCCTCTTGTTGATACACCGAGTCCTGATGCCCGGATCCCCAACGGATTTCAATTCTTGGCGCCTCCGTGCCTTGTTGTCGCTTCAAATACCCGAGCAATGTATCGAGCGCTTCCGGATTTCCCGGTGGTAGCAAGGGCTGACAATGATCAGAAAACGGGAGAGAAACCCAACGCCTCCCGGTTATGACGCTACGGACATCGGCAAAAGGTATTCCCGCGGAAATGGTCAGCCCGTCTTTCAAGCACACTGCAAAAATCCGGTAACCGTAGATATCGCGCAGCATATTCATCCAGGCGGGATGATGGAAGATTCCGGCATCAGGATGCGTGTTGATGAATGTCAGCCACTCATCTGATGTGCAGGGATCGAGGATGTACATATCGCTGCTCATCGTCCGACCAACTCACGAACGATGTTCAAATATCGCCGGGCCATGATATCCCAGTTATATGCTGCGTTGAAGGTTCGCAATCCATCAATGCGTGCAGCAATGAGATTTCTGTTTTGGTAGATGGATTGGATGACGTGTGCCAGCGCATCCGCATCATCCGGCTCATAGAAGAATGCCGATGACTCATCAAAATAGCGTTCCAATATCTTGAGACGGGGGACGATCGTCGGGATTTCCATGGCCGCATACTCAAGCATTTTCACGGGCAGCATATAGTTCCTCTTGTCCTCGGTATCGCGACGGTTTCCGATGATTCCGACATGAACCCGCTGGAGCATCGCGGGCAACCTCTCGACATCGACAAACGGTTGCCATTCTATCATGCCGGTGACGCCCTTCCCGGCTGCCCGTTCTTGCATTTCCTGCAAGTCGTCGCCCTCTCCCACGCACAGAAATCGTACATTGGGGCAGTCATCTTTTACTTTGTCGAGAGCATCGACAATCAGGAAAATACCGAGCCGCTTCGCAATTGTTCCGTGATACCCAAGCCAGAGATGTGCCCCGTTCGGCGATTGCAGGCGCCGCCTGAAGAGCTTCCTGTTTCCAACATTATAAATCAGATCGATTTTCTTTTCAGGGATGCCGTGACCCTCAAGCACCTCCTTGTGCATTCTGTTTGTCGTGATCACTTTGTCGGAACAGGCGGCAGAAAGCAGTTCTTCGCCGATAAGGATTTTCACGGGCAGACTATCCAGCGAATAATCAAATTTTGTGGCGTACGCTTCCGGCATGGTGTCATGAACGTCGAGGATGACCTTGGTGCCGGCAATCTTGAACGGCAACGCCGCCAACGAGAGAATATCGGGCATGTTGTGAACATGAATCACGTCATACCGTCCGCGCAGCGAATGTATCAACAATTTCCATCCCGCCAGAAAAAGAAAGAGCATCTGCTGAACAAGGTACCTTACCGGACTTGAACCTTGATACTTGGTTGCAAGACTGTACACTGTCAGCCTGCCCATTTTTTCCGTTCCGACATTTCTGCCGAGGGCAAATACATCAACCGTTGCTCCGTCGTCAAGCAGTGCATCGACGTAGTTCTTGATGCGCGCATCAGTAAAGTAATGAGCGTATGCCACCATGGCTATGCGAAGCGGGCGCTTCATGCAAACACCTTCCGCCATGTCTCAATCGACAGCAGTAGAAACAGAATCCGTTGATGATCATGCTTTCCGCTGTTGTGTTCCTGCTGCAGTTGCTTCACATATTCCGGATTGAGCATTGTCCGCGTCACTGAGTCGGGACTTGAAGTCAGGTCCGTCAGCAGCCTATCGAGGTTTTGTCCCATCCATACTCCCATTGCCTCGTTAAACCCGATTTTTCGGCGGTGGACAATATGTTGCGGCAGCCATCGTTCACATGCCTTTTTGTGAACGACCTTGTTCTGGAAATCACGAACTTTGAAATCGCCGGGGATTCGTTCGGCCACTCGCATCACTTCGAGGTCCAGAAAAGGAACGCGCATTTCCACACCGGCAGCCATCGCCATTTTATCGCCGCACAAAAGAAGATTGTCGCTCAGTGAAGTTCGGGCATCGATGTACGCCATTTTCTCCAACGGCGATCCCAACGGTGCACGGGCAAGTTGTGAGCGGACGTAATCCGACAGGACGTACGGACTGCTTTGCACAACGAAGTCGGGGTTGAACAGTCGAATCCTCATATCTCGTGTTGTGATGCTGTACGTACTCAGGAACTGATGAATCTCATCCGCTTGCGAGAGACGATCAATCAACCGTCCCGGAGATTCGTGCCGGAAGAACGGCCTGATCAGTCCGCCAATCGCCCGTACGAATCCTGATGGAAGCCAACCCAGGTAAGGAAGATACTGGGCCGCAAGGTGCCGACCGTAGCCGGCAAAAGGTTCATCGGCACCCTGACCGCTGAGTAATACCTTCACCTTTTCGCGGGCAAGTTTGGCAACAAAATAGTACGCGGCGGCCGATTCATTACCGACCGGTTCCTCAAGGTGCCACAGATATGAATTCATAAATGCCACGTAATCTGTCTCGCTCACGCGACGGCTTGTGAAGTCTGCATCGTACTCGCGGGCTGCTTCACCGGCAACACTAACCTCATCATCACGATCTGCCGATCCCTCAAAACCGATAGTGAACGTGTGTACATGATTCTGATGCTGACTCATCAATGCCAACAGTGTGTTGGAGTCAACGCCGCCGCTCAGGGAAAGGCCGATGGGCGTATCGCTGACCATTTGCCTGTGAACAGCTTCCGGGTACGCTTCAACAAGCTCCTCGACCCATTCTTCTTCCTTTTTGTGCCGGTCAATCACCGGGGCCTGGTTCCAATAGCATGACACATGAACTCCATCAGCATCAACCACCATATAGGATGAAGGAGGAAGTTTTCTGATGCTTTTGAACAACGTCCACGGCGAAGGCGTGTGCCGGAATGTTAGACAAAAGTGGAGCGCATCATAATCCAACGTACGCGGGATGTTCCTGTCGCACAGAATTGCTTTCATCTCGGAGGCAAAGCTGAGCGTTCTTCCATTCTCACAGTAGTACAACGGCTTCACTCCGTAGTGGTCACGCGCCAGATAGAGTGAACGTTCTTTCTCATCCCAAATCGCAAAGGCAAAAATGCCGTTGAATTTCGTCGCGCAGGTATTCCCCCATTCTTCGTACGCGTGAATAATGACTTCGGTATCACTCGCTGTTTTGAACCTGTGGCCGCGGGCCTTCAGCTGCCCGCGCAATTCCCGGTAGTTGTAGATTTCGCCGTTGAACGTGATCCACACAGTGCCGTCTTCGTTGCACATCGGCTGGTCACCGGTGGCAAGGTCGATAATGGCGAGACGGCGATGCCCGAAGCCAAGTGTTTGATCATTGGAGAAATAGAACCCCTCACCGTCTGGACCCCGATGGTTCAGACTCGCTGTCATCCTCTCAACCAGGCCGCGATTTACGGGCTCACGGGATTTGAAAGAGAATATGCCGGCAATACCGCACATTAACGTTTAACACGTGGTTTCGTTGGGAATGTGTTTCGTGACAACTGTTTCCCGCCATTGCGCGACCGGGCAGTTTCGACGACTTTCTCATAGATTCTTTCGAGGTTACGAGTCTTTGCCTGCACATCAAGCTCACGCAACGCACGATATGATGCTTCCTGGCCGAGCCTCTTGCACATATCTTCATCGTCGTATAATGCAAGAAGTGAACGAGTTATTCCCGCCACATCCTTTTCATCGAGTAGGATTCCCTGTATGCCGTCATAAATGATTTCGGGAATACCCGCATGTCGTGTTGTCACAACCGGGAGTCCGGACGCCATTGCCTCGACAATAGTTCCGGGGATTCCCTCCTTGTCGCCGCAGGACTGCTTCGTGCTGAAGTGCACAAAGACATCGGCATTTCTGTAGTATTCCAACAATTTCGGGTCGAGGTGCGGAACATAGCCAGCAAAATTCACCCGGTCCTGCACGTTTGATTCTTGTGCCAGACGCATACATTCATCCAGCATCGGGCCCCTGCCAACGAGCGTAAGGCGTGCATCAATATCCGGCCGCTGCCTTCTCAATTCCGCAAACGAACGAATCAGATGATGCTGCCCCTTCTTCGCCTCAAGAGTTCCAACACAGAGGATGTTGAATATTTGTTTGCGATTGTATGTTCGTTGCTCAAACAGAAATCGTGTTACGTTAATGCCGTGGTAGTGTATGACGATTTTTTCTTCGGGAATTCCGAGGGCAACGGCATCATGCTTCATATCCTCCGACATTGCAAGGAAGCAATCCATCGCATTGAATGTTCGCTTCAGATACCGTCGACCGATGCCGCCGTACATTTTCGGAAATGCCGAAACATCGTATCCGTACAGGGATACAACGGCAGGAATACCGGCTCTCATGTGGATTCGCGTAAAGAACGCTGCATCCACCCCGAAGTGGAAATGAAAGAGAGCCGGATTGAAACCGTCAACCCATTCCGCCGCCGCCACTACTTCGTGATGCGTAAGTCTGCGCAACCGCCAATAGGCGATTTCGCCGACGGCTCTTCGAATCCCTTTCTCGTTCTCATCAATCACATACATGGGAGTGATGTCGAATTCCCTGTTGTCGCTGCGGTGATGGCACAGAACCACCGGACGGTATCTTTTGAGAGTAGTTATCTGATTGCCGACGAATGTTTCCGTCGGCGCAAGGTATCCGCGGATGCCGTGAATAACCACCGGCTGTCCCGAGCCGTCCATGTGCTATTTCTCCATCATTGATCGGTAAACAGTTACAGTCGCGGCGGCGACTGCTTCAGCTGAATAGGTGGCAAGGGCTTTTGCCCTTCCCTGTCGTGACAGTGAGTTCCGCAGATCCCCGGATCGCAAAACGTCAGCCATCGATCTTGCCAAATCTTGCACATCTCCGCATCTGAAAAGAAGGCCGTCCGTCCCGTCGTTGATCATTGCGGGAATTCCGCCCACATTCGACGCAACAACGGGAAGCCCGCTTGCCATTGATTCCGCAACGACCATGGGCGTGTTCTCCTGTATAGACGTTAAGACAAGCATTGCAGACTTGCGCATCAATACAGCAACCTCTTCTTGTGTACGCACGCCAAGAAACTCCACGCCCGTGAGGTGCGCATCACGAACGTATTGCCGCATCTCGCGCTCATACTCTTTGTCCTGGTCTTCACCGACGAGAGAGAGTGTGGCGCCGGGAAAGTCCCGGATGACAATCTCGTGAGCCTTTATTGCATCAAGCGGCCGCTTGAGACGAGTCAGTGCCCCGACAAACAAAATACGTTGTGATTCGGTACCGCTCTGGGGCGATTCGAAGAACATCCCTCTTACAGGATTCGTGATGTGATGCTTCTTCACACCGACAGGCAGGAACCGATCCACATACGGCGAAATCGTAATAATCTCGTCGAATCGCCTCCGTATCCATCGTTCGAGAAGCGCATCCATCTGATGGCTCCAGTATTCGGGTCCTTCCCAGACACGCGATTCTACAGATTTGATGCCATGAACCGTAAACACATTTCGGCCCTGATGTGCGGTAATCGAAGCTACTGCAAGAGCCATATTGTCCTGGCAATGGACAATGTCCGCTTGTAGTTTCTTCAATTCGGAACGGGCATTCAGGATATTGGGAATTACGTGCGGACGCGTAAACCATCCGTTTGGAATTGCGATGAAGTGATACGTCATTCCGTCACGCATCTCAACCGTATGGTCTGAAATCTCGCGGCACAGTGTGAAAATGTGAAAATCGAATTCCTCAACATACGATTGCAATCCTTCGAACAAGCCGGCTGTTGCTGTTTCAACGCCCCCTGTGAATGTTCTTCCGTCGTAGGGAAAGTTGGTGAGAATGGCAACGGTTGGCCGCCGACCCGGATCCGGCTTCATCGTCTTGATATGTGAATTTTCGAGAACCTTAATCACGTGTCACCCCGGGCTGGAACTTGGTTCCGCTACGGGCTCAACAACGGCGTGCTTCGTGGACAGAACAAGTCTGTAAGCCCCGATAGTTTTCTCGGCAACATGTTGTGCATTCCATTTTTTCATTGCTACGTCCCGTGCATGCAATCCCATATTCATCTGGAGTTGCGGATTGTTCAAAAGCATGACGATGCGATTGGCAAATTCCTGTTCGTCTTCCGATTCTACTAGAAATCCGCTGATCCCGTCTTCCACCATCTCACCAATAGAACCGACACGAGAGGAAACAACAGGCTTCGCCGCGGCAAACGCCTCTGCAATTGCTACGGGCAGATTTTCATATACAGAGAAAAGAACTAACAGCGCGGCTCTGCTCATCAACCCGGAGAGTTCCGAGGCTGTCAGACCACCGTGAAAGACAATGTCGTTTCGCAATGCCGGATCGATGTTGCGCATGACTTGTTCGTAGTATCCTTTGTCGGGCGCCGGACCGGCTATGTCGAGAATGGCATCGGGTACACGCTGTTTCACGAGGCGGAACGCCCGAACAATCCCCGCAACATTCTTGCGTTCAATAATCAAACCGGAAAACAGAATGCGTTTTGAATCGGTGAGCGACGAAGGCACATCAAAAAACTCAGATCGAATTGCATTGGGTATGGTTACCACCGGCCCTTCCCTTTTTCCGGAACAAAACTCACGGTCGAACGACGATATGGAAATCACCACGCCGGCGTTCCGAATTACACGATCGATCAGTTGTTTCGTAAGCCGGACGCGCAACGGCCCGACAACCCGTTTGCCCTTTTCCCGAAGCTCCGCTTCAAAGCTTCCAACACCGTGAATGGTGACGGCGCTCGGGTAGCCGAGACGGGTCGCGACATCGCCGTGAGTGTCCGTTCCTTGTCCATGAACAATGTCAGGTCGAAATACGTCTGCAATCCTTTTTGCTTTCATAACATCAAACAGTGATCGTGTTGGCAGGGCGAGATGGCGTTGCCCGGCAAGGTAGTGAACAACCAACTTGTCGTTCACCTTCACAATCTCATCGTTCTTCCTGTCCATTCGAAAGTTGACCACGCGTACCGCCTCAACATCCTCCGACTCAGACAGTGCTGATGCAAGAATCTGCACAGCAGATTCCACGCCGCCGCGTACAGTCCCCTTATAAGGGAAGTCTGAAACAAGCAGTACGCGCAGCGGCTTCATACTTGCTGTTCCTTCAACTGACGATTTTCATGGTAGATGTTGCAAATGAACCCCAGACTGACAAAAAGCCACGAATAGGCTAGAGAGTAGAATCTCATGTCAATCAGAAAGGCGTTCACACCGAACGAAATCAGCGTTCCGACGATGACGGCAACAATCAAGCGGTCTTCAGCGGGTAATTCCTTGAAGCGGATACCCTTAGGTCTTATGTTGAAATACATAAACAGCAGAAACGGAATTGTTCCTAGTATGCCGAGTTCCGCGAGAATCGTCAACACGGTAACATGCGAGGTATCTTTGACGATGTACACTCCCCGTGCATCGAACAAGTAGCGATCGGAAAAATCATCGAACGTTCCCATTCCCCACCCGACAATCGGGCTGTCGGCAATCATGTTCAGGCTTGCCTGTGCCATCACAATGCGGAAGTTTGCGTTTTCTTCTCCTGAAATCCGTTTCTGAACGTCGGGAGATACCGCCACAACAACGCCCACAATCACAACTGACAATGCCACAAACCCCGCAACCCTCATCAGCTTTGCACCAACATCCTCACTCGTTTTGTACATGAGGTAGATGAACATCACAATCGCGCCGAGCCAGACTGAACGTGTAAATGTCAAGAGATTCAACAGAATCAGAAATGGTATACTCGAGCGAAAGACAAGTTTCGAAACAAGGCCGTACCGATAGGCAAGATAGATGAAGCCGAACAGTACCTGGAGAAACACTCCGAGGACGATCGGTGTACCGAGAGATCCACTGATTCTTCGCATCGAGCCCACGTCCACCCAATCGACCTTGGGGTCCGGCTGGTACAAGGTGGTGCCGCTTTGAAATTCATAGACACTAAGCAAAACAGCCTGCACCAGATGAAACAATGATGCAAATGCGAGCATCTTGAACACATTGGAGTCGATGTCAATGTTCTTCGCTATCAGATACAAACAATAGGGCAGCAGGTAGATGATATAGATGTTCCGTAGATCATCGTACCGACCCTCTGTGGCAACCAGCGAGGAGGCAACTGCATATCCGATGAATATCAGGATGACAACGTCTTCCTTCCCCCATATCAATTGCTTTCCCTTTTTGAAGTAGTACAACAGCATTACTGCCGTCATCACAGGGATGAAGTAGTTGTGGGAAACATTGCTGGCAATGTTTGCAGAATCCGCCGAGGCCAATGGAACGAAGTACGGGGCAAAAAGAAACCAGCCAACAAAGAGAAGCCGGATATCTTTCATCGCGGCAACGGAGACACATGCCATACATACCGCTGCGAGTACGTCCATATTCAAATCTAAAAGCCGGTAGAAGTACAGCCCCGTACTCAGCAGCGTGATAACAAGAATGATGATATGTGTCCGGTATGATTGCATATTCTTGACTATCCTGCCCACGGTTTTCGTGGGACAACTACTGCAAGTACTTCCTTAATCTCGCTCTTGGTGACAATTCGTGCCGCAACGAATCCGGCGCACAGAAGTACAACCAACCCGAGCTTGGTCAGCGCGTTGGTGAAAGAGACGGTTCCGAAAAAATACGCCCCGACGAACCCGACGCAGACGACGCAAAGAACAATCAGATATGCACGGCCCGGAAATGGTGAATGTGTGAAGTACTTCGTCAACACCCAGCTTGACGCGAAGAGAATCACCTGCAACGCGATAAACGAGAGTGCAATACCCTCCAACCCGAAGCGCGGAACGAGTGTGCTGAAGAGGGCGACCCCACACGCTGCACCGAAGGCATATGCAGCCATCGTGTACGGTGTCTTCAGGTGTGCTGTTACCAGCGCAAAGTTCACCATAATGAATGGCGTGGAAACGACATATCCTGCCGACAGCATGATCAACAAGAAATACGCGCCGTCGCTGAACTCTTTGCCGAAAAGACCCAGCAGTTCCCTCGTGAACAGAATAATCACGAGCGCAACAAATCCGCTGCTTATTGCATTCAGACGCGAGAAACGTACATATGCTTCATCTGTGGGAAGCCTTCTACTCACGAGATTGCAGAACGAAGGGTAGAATGATTTGTCGAATACCGAAGGAACCCAGGCAACAAATGCTGCAAACACGGCAGCGGCACGGAAATATCCGAGTTCCCTTAACCCTAACTCACGAAGAATGAAGACGGGCGCCGCGTTCAGAATGATGAAATTGAATAACGTGCCTACGTAGACGGACAACGTGAACTTCCAGAACCCCGCGGGCAGAAACCAACTGTGTGAAACGCCAGGAACCTTGATGTTCTCTTTCCGCAGATAGCGGACGGCAATGACAAGCGACAGAACGTTTGATAATACTACTGCAGTAAAGATGTAGTCGTATGAACCGGCCCCCGATGTTGCCCCGACAAATCCAAGACCCGCCATCAACCCGATATTCACGAGATAGAACCATGATACAGCATTCTGGGAAAAGGCGAGGACCGTAACTTCCATCTCCGATTGCAGAATCGCCCAAATCAATACTTGAGCAAGCAGAATCGGCACAAGTACCGCCAGATACATGCCAGCCGAAATGTCCAATTCACTTCGAAAAACCAATTGCAAAACGGAAGGAAACAGCAGGCAGATTGCGAGAAGGCTCATCCCGACAGCATACACGATGAGTGTGTATGTCAGCACAAACTTAGGTCTCTGCCCGGTTGCAAGAGTGGGGAGATAGTTGACAAAAACGTTCGACGCACCGAAGACGAAAAAGGTCTGCACCATACTCACTATCAACATCAATAGGCTATAGAAGCCGAGAACCTCCACTCCCATCCGTCCGAGAATAACGTTGGTGAAGAAGCCGGCAACCAGTGCTGATGCGGAGAGATACAGCATCCACTTTGCGCCACTGAACGTGCGCGCAAGGATTTCTTCGCGTTGCGACGATGAAGTTGTTGTAGAACCGGAAATCATTCGGCCCGCATTAAAATGGTAGACGGTGATTCTGTTTCATGGTTTCCCCTGAAGTGTTGCGGGCCTCGCGGTGTGTATCGAATTGCGACAGGGCACGACAAACAACCCATGAAAACAACCACCGGATAGAAGGTACATCTTCGTAATCGCTATTGCAATTCGGAAACAACTTACAAGTACCGTTGGACGAGGAATTATGAAAATTTTGCCTGCCGTGTAATCACACATGAGTAACAAACCCGCATACTCTACAAAATTCGTCTGCTATGACCACAAGGCCAGTCGGGAATTATCAGGAAAAACGATCTGGAGGCGAGATCCGACTCGGGGGGAACAGCGGCATGTAAGCTCCGCTGTCAAAAGGAAAACGATCTCACCGGAACACTTGCTTGGTTTACTTGCTGGTAAAATTCAACACCTGCGCAACCGCCGCCGTGACAATAGCAGCCGTGGTCACAACACTCACAACATCACGCCACGTTACCCACGATGTATGGTCAATAAAGATTGTATCGCCGGGCTGCAACAGGATCTTCGCTTCGTCAAGCCGGTCGAGACGTTTCAAGTTGATGCGAATTTCCCTTGTCGAGATCAGCCCATCGCGCCGGCTGATCCGCGTAATGCGGACATCTTCCATATCGGCATCCTGTGTCGGGCCGCCGGCAAACGAAAGCAATTGCACCAGATCAATTGTGTTGCCAACTTCATACCGTCCGGGATGCTGCACAAAGCCCCAGACATTTACTTGCATTGTCATTTCACCGGGCTTGGCAACGTTATAGTACGATCCCGCTTGCGCGTTGGGCAATCCTGAGGAGAATCCGCTATTGCCCGCTTGTGCATGAAGTTGAGAAGAAGCCAGTATAACGAACGCAGCGAGCCCCAAGAAACGTGCAAGGCCTGACCTTTTCATCATCGTAGAAATCCTTTTCTCGTGTTGTTGAATCATGAACGATATCCGGGCGCAGTTTCTGCTGAGCCGCGTTTCTTGTTATTCTCGGTGTAGAAACCGTATCCGGATCGCAGATACGAGATGCCATACGCCCTGCGATGATCGAATCGGTTCAAGACATATTTCGGCGTTTTCCCTCCTACTGTCTCGATGATCTCTACCGACCGCTCCAATTCTTCCAAGCGTGTGGAGCCGGCTGCGACAACAATCAGCACCATATCCACAAGCGTGGAAAGTATGCTTGCATCCGCAACAGTCAAGATCGGCGGAGAATCAAGAATGATGACATCATACTCAAGTTCTGCTTGTTGCAGAAGGTCCCGCATTTTATCTGAAGCAAGCAAGTCTGCAGGCTGTGATGGCAATGTGCCCGAACTGAGTATGTGCAGATTTCTAATTGTCGATAGTTGCACAACGCCATCATAGCCGACTTTGTCCTGCAACAAATCCGCAAGGCCCGGCTGTCCGAAAATATCAAACATACCATGTTGAACCGGACGCCGCATGTTTGCATCCACCAGCAACACCATCTTGCCGTTCTGTGCATAAGCGATCGCAAGATTAGCCGCTGTTGTTGACTTGCCTTCACTGTGGTTTGCTCCGGACACCAGAATGCTCTGAGGACGACGGTCGAGAGTCGGCACATATTGAATGGCGGTACGGAGTTTCTTGTACGCCTCGGCAACAGGAGAGAATACGTCAGCTAATGTCAACAGGTGCGGATCAATCGGTCGGCCGTATCGGGACAACACTCTTCTGCCCGCAAGACGCTTTATTTCCTGATCCATCGTCATGACGACTGCTGAAGGTGTGTACCCTTTCAACCGGAGGTCCTCAGGCGTGTGAATGCGCACGTCCCTGAATTCACGCCCGATGACAGTGAGGATTCCCAAGAACAACCCCGATACGACCCCTATGAGAAGGTTTAGCATCATAACGGGACTCGAAGGATCAATCGGTACAGTCGCCTGGTCGATAATATCGATGTACCCTATTTGTGATTGTTCCGAAATGGTTGCCTCATTCAGTTTATCATTGAGCACAACAAAGAGTTTTTCGGCGCTGAGCTTTCCCCGCTCCAAGCGGGCATATTGTATGCTTTTCCCGGGAATTCGCAAAAACTGTTTCTCGTACTCAGAAATCACGCGGTTTAGCGCATCCTTCTTGGCGCGCAACGTCTGAATTTCTATCTCCCCCTCAAGCAACTTCTGCTTTACTTGCCGGACGTATGCAGAAGGTGTGAGGCTTGCAAAATCGGGTCCGCTGCCCGCGGGAACGAGGGTCTGAATATAATCCTTCGTCCGTGTTTTGAGTTTCTCTTCCAACTCCTTGATTTGTGCATTCACCTCGCGGACTTTGTCTCCAAACACTTCCCTCCCGGCAAGAGCGGGGTTTTTCGACACGGCAAGATCACGCTGGACTTCCAGCGCTGCTATTTGTTCTTGCAGATTTTTTATGTACGGATCGCTCGAACTGCCCATCGAACGGGCAAGCATCTGCTCTTGTTGTGGGATCTCCTGACGGTATGATGTGACTGTCCGCTCCAGCGATTGCAGGGCAATGTCCGTCGCATCGCGGGTTGCCTCAAGTTGGGAAAGCTGGTCAATCAACTTTCTCGACTCATTATCCAGCGAAACGATTCCCTTATTTTCCATGTACGATTGAAGGGAGCCCTCCAGCATTTCCAGATGGGCACGTTGGTCGGCAACTTGCGTCTCCAGAAACTCACGCAATGCGCGTGATTTCTGACGGCTTTTATGAACATTCCGGTTGTAATACTCGGATGTAAACACATTTGCAAGCAGCGCTGCCTCGCGCGGGCTCTTGCTCTTCGCAATAATCTTAATAACGTCCGACTCACGCACGGTTACAAAATCGACAGCCAATCTGAGCCGCTTCGTCACCTGCTCAACTGTTGCAACGGTACGTTTTCCTGCGTCCTCTTTTGCGGGCTTGATGATGTTGATGGGCTCGCGTGCACCCGCGTCAATGTACATTTGTGAAATCAGCCGTCGCGCAACGGATTCGGCCAGCGTTTGCGAGCGTAGAATCTCAAGCTCATTCTGGCGGATGTTTGTTACAATGGCACTGCCGATGGAGGGAATAAACAACCCGCCCGATTCGGGTGTTTGTGTTTGAATCAGTACCGCAGAACTTGCCTGGTACACAGGATCCTTGAGTTTTGTAAACAGGAAAGCAGCAACGGCCATCACTGCAACAGCAGATATAATAATCCACTTTCCCCGGAGAAGAACTGCGGGATAATCGCGAATTACCGGCTGCGGCGGCGGAACAAGACGCGTTCTCTGTTCGTGTTCAGTTTTCATGGAAATGGGTAGACACAGTCAGGATGTGTTGAGATGCTTGTGCGCTTAGCGCAGCATCAAGATGCAAAAAAAATGGGGGGCATAAAGTTAGAGGTGTCACACTTGTACGTCAGGTGAAGGGTGACGCAAGAGGTTTGACGCACACTGTGAGTCGGCATAAGAACTGATGAACAGAGATACGGCGCCACTTCTCGCGGCGCCGCAGACATTTTTACTTCAAAAGCGTCATCTTACGCGAAGAATACAGCCTGCCGGGAGAATCTCCATTCACGCTGTTTGCAATCAAGCGCGCTACATACACGCCGGTTGCAAGATTGCCGGCATCGAAGTGAATTGTGTACGATGAGGCTTCCATCACCTGATCTACAAGCGTTGCCACCCTTCTTCCCAGGAGATCATATACTGAGAAATCAACAAGACTTGTTGACGGCAGCGAGAACCGGAACGTTGTTGAGGAGTTGAACGGATTTGGGTAGTTCTGTTCCAAGGCAAATTGTGTTGGTGTCATATCTTCAACTTGTGTTGTTCCCCCGGTTTGGAACCAGAGTGTGCCGGTGTACGGATCGCCGCTTGTTGTGGCTTCAATCGAGATGGAATCGAGCAGATTGTTGTATCCTGTTGCCGTTTCCCAAGTACCTTGATTTGCAAGCCGGATGGAGTAGTCGGGCCGGTTGCGAAGGCTGTTCATCGGGTCGGGAAGATTGAGAAGCACTGTGTACGAGCCTGCCGGCATGTTTGAGGGAATACCGACGGTAGTGCTGAAGAGAACCGTATCGCCGGCCCCCCAGAATCGAGGATCGACGGGGAGCCTCGCCGAATACACAGTGCCGTTGCTTCTATTTCTCAGGCACAACTCAACTGTTCGGGGATTGTAGAGAGATGCCCATCCGCTGTTTGTCAGCCGGGCAGTAAACGTAAATTTTCCCATCCGCCTTCCGACTGACGTAAAGGTCGAATTCAACAACGAGAGCCTGTATCCGAGACGCCTCTGTATTTCCTCATAACATCCCCCCGAAATGAAGCCGTTGATTACGGTGGCATGGTAGCCGCCATTAAGATACGACCAGCGCAATCGGGCCATTTCCCGAACTGCATTTGTGCAATTTGAGAATGCGCTCGGAGCGCATGTCTCTCCCCCCAGCGGAACAAACCGGTTGTCGAGACGGAGATACGGCTTTGCGAGTGCTGTATCAAGCCTGTTATCGCGCCAATACGTGCCGTAATCGTCGGCGCTTGCGAGGAAGCAATCGTTGTGGTGACCAACTCTTGCGACGGAAGCGTCGGTAAAGGCCTGAGCCGGTGTTACTGCTGCGGTCGAGTCGTACGGGAGTGAGAAGATTGCCTGTTTATGCCGCGGATAGCGTAGTTGAGTCATTCTCTCGGTGGGCATGACGGAGATAATTTTATTCAGAATCGTTCTCATATTCTGAACACTCTCATTCCCGTTGGTAGATGAGTGCCACTCACCCCACGCTCCGATGAATCCGGCCTGCAAGAACGCGATCACATCCTTGTTCGCTTGCAGAATCGGCCTCAGTTGATCGAGATGACGAAGAATCACGGCCATTGAGGCATCGGGCTCGTTCATCTCCGCGGAATAGCAGAATCGGGGAATGATCTTCAAACCTGCATTCCGGATGGCGGTGAAGTCAGCGCTGATGTTTTGCAAAATACTGTCGGGCAAATCAACAGTACGCCACTGCTTCAACCCGAAATAGCGGAACACCAATGACTGGGATTGCCTGATTGTCCGAAGACGGTTGGGATCAAGCTTACGATACGGCGTAATTTGACCGGGCGTCATGCCCGTTTGTTCAAGTTGAAAAATGCCTCGTTCGGGATTCTGAATAATCTCCGACGAGGCGGTATACACCACGGATCTTGTCTGGCTGGTGGTGGAATGGAATTGAAAAAAGAAACAGGTGAGCAACAGAGACAGAAAGGTAGCTCGTCCCACGATATCCTCCGCACAAAATGAAACCCAAGAACTTCCCTTCGCTACGACCATCGGTGGTGACGGCCATATCACGTTACATGCAGAATATACATCGGGGTACAACTCTTCGCAAGATGTATTAACCACAATTCACTTAATTATAATTCATATCCGAGAACAAAGTAGAAGAGCAACGGACCGTGACGGAACGGACGGGCAGGAACTTCGCCGTCAAAGAAGAAACTCTTCCCTGCACCCAACGCCGCTTGTCCGAGAGGCGTATCCAACGCAAACTCCAAACCGACGCCATGACGAAACGAACTCAGTTTGATTTGCTGGGGTGTAGCGGAGATCGACGCAAGATCGTATCGCACCCGGAGGTACGAATCAAATACAAAATCGATGGGCAGCTTGTACCGGTACTCAAGGTTGAGCGCAACGAGTTGGCGGCCGCGCCTGTCATCTTCCCGCGTGCCAAACATGGATTCACGTCCTCCAAGAAAAAATTGCTGACCGAGCGGCATCGTAAGATCGGCAATACCGACAGTGATGCGAGGGCAGAACACGCTTCGCTCGCCCCACGACCGGTAGCTCGCATACATGAACCTGATTGCATTGTAGCCGACATCACTCAACAGATTCGTTGATGCAAATTCATAGGAGAGCACCAACTGCTGGCCTGATGTGGGAAACGGGTAGTCATCCCGTCCGTCAACCATTGTACCGATTTTGAAGAGGGATAGCGTGTACCTCGATTCAAGCTCGGGAGCATTGTCCAGATTACGGATTCGGGCACGCTGCAACGACCATTCCGCAGTTACACTTCCCAGCCTCTGCAATTGGGCGCCAACCACAAGCCGTCCGCCAAGTCGAATATCAGAGTATTCGCCGGTTCGATCCCGTTCCCAGCGGCTTGTACCTGAAAATTTCGGATCGTCGGCATACACATAACTGTTGTGGAAACCGACGAACAGGCCAAGATTAAACGTGAAGGAGCGGCTAAGTAGGCTGTTTGACTTGAACTCCAGATTGGCCCTCCCGTTGCGGTCGCCGCCTGAAAGCGTAAAACCAAGATCGGTGCCGATCCCTCGAAAATTCTCGTCACGAATGTCAATAGTCCCTTGCAATTTTCGTTCATCGTCCGACCGTATGCCGAACCGAATCAGTTGCGACGGCAACTCTGCAAGTCGGATAGTCAATCCCGGCGTTTTGTCCTCGTAAGAAATTTCAAGATATACATGCTCGAATACGCGCGTACCGATAAGATTAGTCAGACCTTGTTTCGCCTTGTCAATCTCGAACACGTCGCCCGGAGCGAGAGGAAACTCTCGGAACACGAATGACTCTTCCGTCCGGACTCCTCCCCGGACATGAATATACTCAATCACGCCCTCGTTCAACTCAATGTGCATCGTTCCGGTTGTCTCATCGAAGGAAGAATGTACAACTCGTGCAAGAGAGTAACCTCGATTGCGATACAGCTTCAGGAGGCTCTCTAATGCTTCACTGCACCGACGTTGGTTCAGAATCTTGCCAAGCACGGAACGAAATTCATCTTCAAGAGAATCGGATGAAACCAGCGTGTTACCCGTGAACCGGACGCTGCTCAGCAGAGGATTAGGGTAAAGTGTAAATACAATCTGTGTCGGGCGAGATTCGGGGAACACTTCAACAACAATATCCTGAAAATTTCCGGTGGCAAACAGCGCCCTGATATGCTTTCGGATTTGGATTGATGAAAGTGTTCCCTTGAAAGCGTCATGCCTGAGCTTGAACAAAAGCGAATCGGGGGCACCTTCTCCGACAATCTCAAGTTGAACATCCTCAAAAATCCTGTTCTCACCATCAGTCTCTGCACTGTCCATTTTGTCGACAGCCCGTTGGTACAGCGCCTTGATTGAGTCGATTTGTTGCTCAGCCGATCGATATCCTTCGTCAATCAACGCCTCAAGACCTGTAAAGTCCGACGACAAATGACGTCCGACTGACGGCGTAATCGCAACATCTGCTTGTTTGATTTGTTCCTGGTTTGCCAACTGCATCATGATTCCCATTATCTGATCTGCAGTTTGCCAGGGGGCTTTCAACTCAATGGCATTTCGAAGGCCGCTCGTTGAATTGACGGCCACGACAACATCGCAACCCGCCTCTCGTGCAACGTCAACAGGAATGTTCGTAACCAATCCGCCGTCAACAAGCTGCATGGAATCCTTATCCACCGGACTGAAGAGCAGCGGCACAGTGGAACTCGCCCGCAATGCTTCCGCAAACGAGCCCCTATCGAGAATGATTCTGCTTCCCGAAATCAGATCCGTTGTTACTGCACGGAAGGGAATCTTCAGATTGTCAAACGTCGGATTGGGATGATACAATGCTTGCAGTGTCTGCTCGCTCAGAAAGTTCGTAAGCCGTTGCCCCGATGAAACGGCGTGCGGAATTACAGGCCGTAATCCCTGGAACCGGACAGCCAGGAAACTCCAGTCTCCTGCAATTTTTCTGTCAATCGGGAGATCCGTCCGCTTCGTTTCATCGGAAAAAGAAAGAACCTCGTCCCAATTTGTTGACAGCGCGAGACTCTCGATATCGGCGCTCGTATAACCCGAAGCGTACAGGCCGCCGACAATTGCGCCCATGCTTGTGGCGGAAATGAAATCGACAGGAATGTTATTGCGTTCGAGGGCTTTTAGCACACCAATCTGCGCCGCGCCGCGTGCGCCGCCTCCGCTCAACACCAAGCCGATGCGCGGACGCTTCTGGGTCTTGAACGAATAAAGATGATTCCGGTGATTCGCTGCCGAATCAAACTGCGGGCGGTACGTTATCTTCGTCTGGGAAGACAGAACGGAGGGAACAAACCATAGAATTCCGATGAAGCAAAGAAGAAATCTGATATGAATTGCCAACGTGCTGCCACCATGAGAGGGTTAAATGTATCATCAAAGTAGAAGTTTTGGGAAGGAAAATCAACGGCTTCAAGCGGAGACTCAAAACACAATGAAGTCCAGGTAGAAGAAAATCAGAGGCGAGACAAACAGAAGGCTGTCAAATCTGTCCAACACACCACCGTGCCCGGGAATGAGAGCCGATGAATCCTTCACACCCGCATCGCGTTTGAGCAGCGACTCGGCAAGGTCACCCGCTTGGCCGAATATTCCCACAATGCTGCCGCAAATCAATGCACTTCCGACCGTCATGTAGGGAAGAAAGAAACTCTGGGCAACAAGAAAGGCCGCCACGGCGCCAACATATCCGGCAATCCCCCCCTCCCATGTTTTGTTCGGACTGACACGCTCGAACAGTTTGTGTTTACCCAACAACCTGCCTGCAGAATAGGCAAGAGTGTCACACATCCAAATGGAAACAAAAATTGAAATCACCGTTGCCCCTCCCCAACCGTACACCCGCTGAACAACCTCCGCCGGATAATCGATACCATGGCCTTCGAAGTGCAGCCATACCGGAAAGTCGTCAGGAATGAACAACTCACGCACACCGATCAATGAACCGAGAAACAATGAGACGTAGCAAACACCGAACAACGTTGTCGCTACATTGAGCAATGCCGAGCCTCGGTTGCGGAATAATTCCAACAACATAATCATCGGGACAAAGATGAGGAAGAGAATGAGGTACACTTGAGCCATTGTTGGCATGGGCAGAGCCACTCCGAACTGATCGGCAAATGAGAGAATGCCGAATTTCACTTTCTGCCAGATAAACACGCACAGAATAAGCCCACCGAAAACAAGTCCTGTAACAACTTGCGGAGAGGCACCTTTTCGCGCCGCCAACTTGTAGAACTCATGAAGCCCAAGCAGCGAAATGAGCATCACCATGCTGAAGAACCACAAACCTCCCCACCAGGAAAACAGCACAATAATGGGAATCGTAACAAGAGCGACGAGAATGCGTTGGGTGAGGTTGTTCAATGGAAGTCTATCGATATTCTTTGAAGGTGGAATGCCCGACAGAAGCAGCCCGTCAGGCAGGTCGCCGCGTGATGCGTACAAGGTAGTAAGTTGCAGCAACAAAAACCACAGAGCTGAGAGCAAAGTTCAGAAGAAGAGTTTCAGAATCGGGAAATTTGTCCGGCGAAATTGCAATGAAGTTCTCATCCAATTGAAGATAGACAACAACACAGGCCAGGAAGTTGTTGAAGAAATGCGCCGCAATAGAAGTGACAATATTCTGCGTTCGATACACGACAAATCCAAAATATACGCCAAGCACGATCAGCGGGATCAGGGTGAACGGATTGAGGTGATATACTCCGAATACTATGCCAGCGATAACTGCGGCAGTTAATCCCCGCTGTGGCCGTGACCCGCCGCCATCATGTGTTCCGGATTCCTCCAACGTTGTCTGAATCAACCCTCGGAACAGGATCTCCTCACAAATGGCGGGAGTGACTGCAATAACAAGAACCACAAACAGAAACTCCGGAAACGAATCTGCGGACGTGAGCATACGATACATCTGTTCCATCAACTTCTTGATTTGATCCACAAACTGTTGGACAACCGGAGGAAGTTCAAGCGGTACCGCCTCCTGCAGCATGAGATATCCCTGCAGCAATTGCTGAAGCGCAAACACGGCAACAAGCACAAGAAGAAGCTGCCCGGGATGAAAGTCGCCGAATCGGAACACATTCGTGCGGCCGGGAAAACGAAGTTTTGCAAGGATTACTGTTGGAATAAGAATGAAAAGAACTTGTCCGACCATTGTCGCCAATCTTACTATTGTGACGTTGGAGTCGGCCATATCCATCCCGAACAGAAGAAATGTAATGGTGCCACCGACAATCTGATACAGAAAGAAGATTCCGATCAGCGAAACCGACACGAAAGCCCAAGCCGGCATCCGTTGGAAAACCGATGAAACGGATTCAAACAATGTCGGTGGCGGAGAATGGAACGGGCTGTTCCCGGGAGTATTAGTGATGTCGTTCAATGGCTGCCGGTGTGTTCTGGTTGGAAGTACGCATCTATCCTTGCTTCGCTTTGATCATTGCGGCCAACAGCGGAACCATGATCTCGTGATGTCCGGTGAAGTATAGTCCTCTACCGCCATCCTGTGTTGGGCGGAGTTTCACATTCATTGTAGGACGGTAATGCGTGTTCATGTCGAAGACAGCGGTGGTAAAGCCGCGGGCCGGTGCGCCGAGATTCCGGGCGACCGTGAGTGCCTTCAAGAACACCTCCGGCATAATCACAGCCGAGCCAATATTCAGAACAACGCCACCCCCCACCAACCCCTTGCATAGTTCGCAGAGAGTTGTGAAATCCCTGAATGTTAACTCGCCCGTCGCGGCGCCGTCCATCGTCGGTTGTTGGTGAATGATATCCGTGCCGATTGCAGCGTGTACCGTTATCGGAATGTCGAGCGAGTAACATGTTGCAAGCAGGCTTACATCTTTGTTCGGAGCCGCAAGGTCGAGGAGTTTTCTGCCAAGCGCTTCACCGTAGCCCATGTCAGAGTTTTTGAAGGCATCGCTGAGTGTGTTGTTCATCAACTCGCCGGTTTCCTTCGCCATGCCGAAGCGTCCGTCCATCATGCTCGCTGCAACGTCTTCACTCGTTTGTCCCCACATTGCGGTTTCAACGTCGTGAATTGCAGCAGCGCTGTTCATGGCAACTGATGTGATAATGTTGTGCTTTATCAGATCAATCAACACCGGCGTAAGGCCCACCTTGATCACGTGAGCGCCCATCATCAGAATTACGGGCTTGTCGTTCTTTCGTGATCTGAGAATATCGTCAACGAGAGTTTTGAGCTCGGCAGCCATCAGGATGGTTGGCAGGCTGTCAACAAACGTCGCAAATGAACCGTGAGCGCCGTCAAACGGTTTGGCAAAGTCCTTCGGAGAAACCTTGCTGTACCGGTCTTTGATGGATATCGTTCTGATGTTGGATAAATCGGCTCGTTTGTGTTTTGCCATTTATGCCCTGTAAGGTACGGTGCGGACTGCTGCCGCTACATTATTTGATTCGTGATCTCAGAGGCCCGGCCAGCCCCGAATATTGTTTCAACTCGACATCAATCGAACCGATGACGACCTTCGTATTCACGCGGACAGGAATTTTGCGCTCATCATCCGACAGCCAAATCACAATGCGGCCTTCGGATTTGAAGAGGCCTCCTTCTTTCACAAGCGGCTCAACGACAATTGTCTTGAATGTTCCCGCAGCTACTTCCAACTCCTGCCTGCCAAGGAATTTCACACGCAGTTCGTGGCTGGTATCCTTGTAGAAGTTGTACAATGTTACGTAGTCTCCCGGTTTCATACCGGAATACTCCAACGTACGCGCATAGTAGAACGCCGACATAATATCGTGAACGTATTCGGGGATGGGATGGTCGCCTTCCGACGTCCGCGCTATATTCCTCACCTGATCGAAATCAGCCGTAAAGTCGCGGCGGTACGTTCCTTCACGGATATGCTGCTCAAACCGCAGCGGAGCTATCGCCTGCGAATCGACAAACGTCAGATACTGGTCGCGTACTTCATAGATCCAATCAAAACTCTTGAGAGATTTGACGGTAAACTCGACGCGATAGCATGTTCGTCCGGCGATCGTTTCATATCTGGGAATTGCCATTACTGCTTCACCGGCGGTAATGGGCCCGTAGCTCACATCAAACACAAGCCGCTCGCCCACGGCAAATGCAGTATTCTCGACCGTTCGCCACTTGAACATCTTGAGTGAATCCTCGATTGCCTTCGCAAGCGAATCTGCCCTACTGATGGAATCGGCCAGCGCCTTCTGTTGAGCAATGCGCTTCAACGAATCGGCCTTTGCTGCGGCGGCAATACTGTCGGCTCGCGCTTTTGCAGCGGCTGCTACCTTCGTAGCCGTAGTTTTCTTCTTCGTCGTAGTTTGAGAATGAACAGCAACAGTGGCGAACAACAAAACAAAAAAAACAACAAGTCCGGTCCTAATCTGCATGAACGGCTCCTCCCTGTCTCGTCCGATTCAACAACGACATTGCGGAGGCAAAGACCTGATCGACCGTAATGGTTGCCATACATTCACACGCAGTTTGGTTTTCGATGCAGACATTGCAGTCAAGCGGCCTGTCGGGGACGAAAACGATTTTCTTCTCCGTGTACGGCCCCCATCGTCTCGCGCTCATGGCGGTATGCTGGGGGAACAATCCGATAACCGGAGTCCCCATTGCCACAGCAAGATGAAGCGGACCTGTGGAATTCGATAGGAATATTTTGGCAGATCGAATCAGCGCTGCAAACTCCTTTATTGAAAGAGATTCTTCTAAAGCAATCGCTTGCCCTTCCGACGCTTGAACAACCTCCGCAATTTTCCCCGCTTCTCCTTTGGTTCCCGTCACAATCACTCGTAGGCCCAGTTCGGAATTGAGCCTGGATGCGAGAACGCCGAAGTTTCCCGTGGGCCATTCCCGTGCAGAACCGCCACTGCCGGGATGAATTACCGCAAAAGGAGCATCGGCAACTCCAGCAGCTTGAAGCACCTGCCGGACTTTTTCCTCTGCGTGTGCGGGAACATCAACAACAAACTCTGGCCGGAAATCGTTCGGGAGCGTACAGTTGAGTTCCCGCAGCAAATTTAGATTGTACTCAACCTCATGACGCTTCGCATCTTTGCGATGTTCGTACACCCTTCTGTTAAAGAGAAAGGAATACAGACGATAACCTGTTCCGATTCGCAGCGGAATACCCGCCCGAAACATCAACCACGCAAGCCGGAACCGCGGATACACAACTACGGCTGCATCGAACTTGCGCTCTCGCAACACTGTACACATTTCATTGAACGGTATCAATCCATGCGAAGGTTGCGCAGGATTGCTGTTGCGATCATACCAGATCAATTCGTCGACGTACGGATTTCCTTCAAGCACTTCGCCTGTATAGCGTCGCAGCAACATGGCAATATGCGCATCGGGAAAACACGAACGGAGGGCAGGCAACATCGGAAGAGTGAGAATTACATCGCCGAGGCGGTCGGTACGAACCAAGAGTATACGTCGTAACGTTTTCGACGCCTCCTTTGTGATTGAAAAAAGCAGAACTGTACTCCGAGTTGTCAAAATCTAAAGGAAAAGATAGGCCTTGCAGGGGTGAATTGCAACCAAGCACTGCTTCCTTAATTCCGACATTGAGATAGAACACTCCCGCCTGCTGCAGGCAGGGACGACACAGTAACTACAGATTCTTACAGACATTATGAAGAAGAGCGTAATGGTGGATATGGATGAAAGTCCAACGTTTGTACTTCGATTTCACCCGATGGTGATGACCATGTGCAGGTGAGCCGAGGGCACACTGAGATTGTACCTCTCAATCTGCGACGATCTGTCGCATCTGTGTCTATCTGTGTTCTGCTTTCTACATCGGATTTCAGGTGCTTGTCCCCTACAAGATGATCACTGTGTTTACGGCTCCGCTACGAGATTGTCCGCTCACCGGTCAGACCGAACATCTCCAAATCCTTTTTCTCACGCATCAGCAGTTGATGATGGTCAATGAATGGCCGTACATCTTCCTGTCGCGATGCAGCATCTTTCATCAGACGCTGGTTCTCGGCAAGAAGCTTTTCGAGTTCCTGACGTCGAAGGATAATCATGCATTGTTCTGCAACTTTCGCGGGATCGGCTTCCTCCGGCACACCGTCAAGTTCTTCCCATCCTTTGCTCAGCTCATACTTGCTGAAGGTGATATCCGCAAGAAAACGTCGCAATTCGGTATCATCAGTCTCGTCGACAAGCACGTTGGCATTCCATATTTCCCTCTTCTCACGATGTGAGAAAATCATGTCGAGAACGCGATGAGACTGAGGATGCAAAAAGTGGCGCGGTGTAACGTGCGTGAAAATAAACTCGACCATCTCGTCGCCATGTTCAAGCATAAGACGAAGAAGGTCACGCTCGGGCGGGGGAACGGATTGCAACGTTTGAACAGGTCGGGGCTCGGCTTGAGGCTCGGAGTTTGAGTTCTGGAGTTGTGCCTCGCGTTGCCGTTCGAACTTCTCACGGGTTCGTTCCTTGCCGATGATCTTCTCCAACTCACGGTACAACGCTGATTCGTAAATGCCGTACCGCTCCGAGAGATTCTTGATGTAGAAACTCCGCTTCAGTTCATCCTTCATCTTCGCAATTGTTTCAACGAATGAGCGAACCGCTTCGGCTTGTCCCTCCGGCGTGTCAAACAATCCCTGCGACTTCAGCAAGGTTGCTTTGAAGTCGAGAAATGATGCGGCTGTATCCAGCAATTTGCCGAACGCCTCGCCCCCGTTCTTCTTCACAAATGAATCCGGGTCGTCACCTTCGGGCAGCGCGGCAACACGAACATCAAGCCCCTGCTCGATAATCAGATCAACTCCCCGCATTGTCGCTTTTGAGCCTGCGGAATCGGCATCATAGACGAGCGTGATCTTCCTTGCATAACGTCCTATGAGATCGATCTGTTCTTCTGTCAGAGCTGTGCCGCTTGAGGCGACAATGTTCTTCATGCCTTCCTGGTACACAGAAATCAAATCCGCGTAACCTTCGACGAGAATCGCATACTCGTGCTCGCGAATTGCTTCTTTTGCCTGGAAGATTCCGTACAGACTTCGGCTCTTCGAGTAGATTGGTGTCTCGGGGGAGTTGATGTACTTGCCCGGAAGAGGATCATCTTCCCGCAATTTACGGGCACCGAATCCGATCACTCTCCCTGTAACGGAGAATATCGGGAACATCGCCCTTCCGCGAAACCTGTCGTAATGGCCCGATCCGTCTTCACGCTTGATGAGGAGCCCGGCTTTTTCCATCACATCAACTGGAATATTTTCGCGTTGCGCAAACTTCAGCAGCGAATCCCAACCGTTCATTGAGTAGCCCAGCCCGAATGAACGGATCGTCTCTTCCTTGAAACCACGGTGCCGGAAGTACTCCAACGCGAGCTGCCCCTCAACAGTATTCATCATGTTCTCATGGAAGAAGCGTGCGGCGGAGCGGCATGCGTTGTAGAGTGCCTCGCTTTCGGTGATTTTCTCCTTGTCCTCCACTCCTTCTTCGGGCAGCAGAATTCCGGCGCGTTCGGCCAACGTCCTTACCGCTTCAACAAACGATACCTTCTCATGCTCCATCACGAAGGTAAGAACATTCCCTCCTACACCGCAGCCGAAACAATGGTACATTTGCCGCTCAGGGCTCACATTGAACGACGGAGTTTTCTCCGTATGAAAGGGGCAGAGGCCGAGGAAGTTCTTCCCTCGCTTCTTGAGCCTGACGTAGCCGGAAATCACGTCGACAATATCGGAAGCGCGGCGTACTTCTTCGATTTTTGATTCTGGAATTCGCATGGTGTCAATCTACTGAACGAGACTGTTTGAAGCAATTTTCCGGCTCTTGACAAGCCCCGCCTATTGCCGTATCTTTTGCAGGGGTAAATCAAGAAACCACAATACATTTGGTGAACAGGATGCGCATTCTTGCGGTTGAAGATCAACCTGAATATCTGGAAATGTTAGAAGAAGTTATGAATGCAGTCGGGCATACAATTACCATTGCAACCGACGGATTTGAAGCACTCGAAAGGCTTAAGCAAGAAAAGATCGATGTGATCGTTTCCGATGTGAAAATGCCGAACATGGACGGCGTCGAATTTCACAGGCGCGTACGGGCCATGAAAGAGTACGCCAACACGCCGTTTATTTTCTTGACAGGCGTAAAGGAACTGGATTCCGTCAAGGAAGCTTGCAAAGCCGATTGTGACCTGCTGCTTCAGAAACCGTTTCCGGTGGATAAGTTATTGGAGATGTTTTCGGGACAGATGAAATGAAATGCACTTTCCCCGGTTGCCCCGGCGAGTACGAAGACAAGTTCATCACACACAAAATTGAGCAACCGGACGGAGTTGCCTACATTGACAACGTACCGGCAAAAGTCTGCGGGTTGTGCGGCGATACGATTCTTGCCTCAGAAACACTAAAGGTCATTGAGGAAATCCTGAAGACAGAACCAACGTAGGGTGATCATTCTTTCTGCAGTAGAAAAAAAGCCCGTCGAAGAACTCGACGGGCTTCTGCATTTCCAGAGCTTCTCTTCTAAACCTGCACTTTGTCAGGTTCGTACACTGTTTGCTTCTTGACCTGACGCTTCTTGCGCATGTGTTTTCTCTCGACCGACTGCGAAGAATCGGCGGGGTCTTCAACATCGGGATACGTATAGATGTCGTATTTGTAGTTGCGCAGGATAATCTGATTGCCGTTGCGGCCAAGAACGTATTGCGGAAGCAACGGGATTTTTCCTCCGCCACCCGGAGCATCAATAACGTAGTACGGGATTGCCAAACCTGACGTATGTCCGCGTAGCTTGTCCATGATTTCCAGCCCGACGCTCACCGGTGTACGGAAATGGTTTGCGCCCTTTGTAATGTCCGCCTGGTACAAATAGTACGGACGAACGCGCATGAACAGAAGCTTGCGCATCAGCTCAAGCATCACGTCGGGATTGTCGTTCACGCCTTTCATCAAGACTGCCTGGTTGCCGACAGGGACACCGGCATCAGCAAGCATTTCACATGCCTTCTTTGCCTCGGGCGTGCATTCCCACGGGTGGTTGAAATGTGTATTGACGTAAATGGGATGATACTTCTTCAACATGTTGACCAGTTTTGGCGTAACGCGCTGCGGCAGCACGCAAGGCATTTTCGTGCCGAGACGGATAATCTCGATATGCGGAATTGCCCTCAGGCCCGAAATCACACGCTCCAAATTCTGATCAGTCAACATCAGAGGATCGCCGCCCGATAGAATAACATCCCGAACTTCAGGTCGAGAAGCTATATAATCGATTCCATCCTGAATGTACTTCATGTTGATTTTGGTGGAATCGCCAACCTTCCGCTTGCGCGTACAGAAGCGGCAGTACATCGAACACTGACTCGTCGTCAGAAACAGAACACGATCAGGATACCGGTGTACGATGCTGGGAACGGGACTGTGTGCGTCTTCGCCCAGCGGGTCTTCAGGCATGCCGTCATCTTCCAACTCAACTGCATCCGGAATGCACTGGAGCCAGATCGGATCTCCCGGATAGCGAATCAAGCTCAAGTAGTAGGGATTGATGCGAATGTGGAACAGCTTGTTCAGTCTTTCGGCCAAATCGCCGTCAAAGCCGAATCGTTCTACCAGATCCTTCCCGCTGTCAACACTCTGTCTCAACATCTCCTGCCAGAGTTCCATGCGTACCTGTTTTCCTCCGAGTTGTTATAGATATTTGCCGTACACGACCAGACTGTCGCCCGCCCGGTAATAGTCACGGATTCGGGCAAGTTCTTCGTAACCGGCCTTGATGTAGAAATTCCTTGTCTTGTCGTACCGCGAAGTCGAAGAAGTCTCCGCTATCACCAACGTGCCGCCTTTCGAACGGATCAGTTCTTCGGCATGGGCGTTCAGTGCTCTGCCAATTCCTTTCCCGTGCACTGAAGGCTTCGTTGCAATCCAGTACAAATCAAATGATGATGCTGTTGCGGGCGTCGGCCCGATGCAGTAGTAACCGAGCACTTCACCGTCATCGTACACGCGAATGATGTAGTCTTTCTGATCGGGATTATTCAACACGGCGTGCATGAGTTCGAGGGCAATGTCAATCTCATCCCCATTGAACACTTCTGTTTCAATCAGAAGTTGGCGAAGAGGTTGGATGTCAGTCGGTTGCAACGGGCGGATTGCCGCTTCGGCGAGCCGATGCACAGACTTGACTGTTGCTGTCGGATTGTTACTGGGCGCGTTCAAGTGCTGTCTCGACAATCTTGCCGACAATCTGGTGGAAGGAGAGGCCGTACACCCTCGCTGACCGGGCAAAACCCGCGTCGTCCGAAATGTCGGGGTTCGGATTCACCTCCAGAACATAGGGGACGCCATCCGTCGTAAGGCGGAAGTCCACGCGGGCATAGTCGCGACAGCCGATAAGCTGGTAACATTTCAGCGCCGTCTCGCGCAACTCCGTTTCGATTGCTGCGGGTAACTGTGCAGGACAAACACCCTTCGTTCCTTCATACTCGACTGTTCCGTTCATCCACTTTGCGGCATAGCTGACGATCTTATGCATACCGGGAGTCAGGCCCGAGAAATCTATCTCCGAGATGGGAAGAACAATCGGCCGCTTGTTCCCGAGAATTGCAACATTGAACTCCCGCCCCTCAATGTACTGCTCGACGAGTGCCGGTTGGTCAAACTCAGCCCAGATGTACCGTACCAATTTTCGGAGTTCAGGCAACGAATACACAACCGACTTGTCCGAAATGCCGACGCTTGCATCTTCGCGCGACGGTTTCACAATCAGAGGATAGTCCATGCCATCTTTCAATACAATCTTCTCGGCCACTTTGAAGACCTGATGACCGGGAGTTCTGATACCATTCGCGTAGAGAATCTCCTTCACGCGGGGTTTGTTGAGCGCCGTTCCCAAAGCCAGCGGGCCGGCACCTGTGTATGGAATCTTGAACAACTCATAGAGCCCGGCAACATTCATTTCTAGGATGGCTTCGTTCTCGATACACTCGACAAGGTTGAAAATGAGGTCAGGCTTTTCTTCCCGAAGGAAATCAATGAGGCGCTCGACTTTACTGTCGACGTTGAAAACCATGCATTTGAAGCCGAGCGTCGTCAGCGCGTCCTTGATGTCATCCATCTCCTCGACAACACCAATCTCGGAAAGGTCGACACCCGCGGGAATGCCGGAAGCCTTGCCGCCGATGCCGGAGATGGCGAGGCCCTCTTTCAGTTGCCCGTTCTCCGAAATGTACTTGCGGCCTTCATCTGTTCCGACAACAGGCTCATTGTACAAGATCGCTATGCGGGTTTTCTTCCTCATACTTTCTCCACTGATGGTGTTGATGTTATTGAGTGAGAATTGCGACTTCGCTTGTCTTGGTTATCGGAGTTATTCCGTTTCGCTTCATTGCAATGTCGAGAACGGCGTTGATAAGCTGGTTGTACGACACCCCCACTGCACGCGCAGCCTTCGGGAAGCATGAATTATCTTCCGGGTTCGGAAGTATGCCGGGCAGCGGATTGATTTCGAGAATGTTGGGCCGGCCGTGAGAATCCAATCGGACATCGATGCGTGACCAATCCCTGCAATTCAACACGCGGTAGGCATCCCTGCAAACCATTGATATTTCATCAGTTAGAGAATCATCGATTCTGGCCGGACACTCGAACACATCAAGCGGAGTATCACGCTGGTCCCAAATCCACTTTGCCTCGTAGGAATAGATGGGATTGACGCCGTCGGGCAACGCATCGAATTTGATTTCAACTATCGGAAGCACCTGAACATCGTCACCGTTTCCGAGCATTGCAACCGTGAATTCACGGCCGGGGAGGAAATCCTCGACAAGTGCCGGTTCATTATACGTGTCGAGAATGATCTTGACTTCGTTGGCAAGTTCGTCGGGATTTCGAACGACGCATGAGTTGTAAATGCCTTTGCTCGATCCCTCGTGCAGCGGCTTGACGATAGCCGGAAACTTCAGCCGTACATCCTCAAACTGGCCCATGGAACTGATGACCGTGAAGCCTGCTGTCGGGATTTTGTGATATGAAAGAATCTCTTTCGCCCGCGCTTTGTCGAGACAAATCCCCAACGTCAAAGGATCTGAACCGAGATACGGTATCCGTAACATCTCAAGCATTGCCGGTATCTGCGCTTCGCGGGAAACTCCGTGCAGACCCTCGGCAATATTGAACACAAAATCGGGCCGGACCGTAACCAGTTTAGGGTACGCTTGCTCGTTCGCCTCGATCATCACAATGTTGTATCGCTCGGCAATGGCATCACGGACTGCGTTCACGGTTTCTTCGGTGTCCCATTCTGCGTACATGTCCTTTTCTTTATGACGCTTGCGAAGATCGAGAGTCGAATCGGAAGGAGATGTTGATGCGTTTGGAGAAGAGAGTTGCTGGCCGTCGTCACCGTGCGAGAGATGAGAGAGTGCTTCCGCTTTCAAATTGTAGATGAGTGCCACTGTCATCGGGCTGCGCGAAAGCTTTTCATGTGCAGGTTCCAGAAACTCTCCTTAAGAAGTTGAACAACAATTACTTGTGAGTAATATAAACAAATCTGCAACGTTGTCAAGCAAAAACTGCGTTTTCTGAAAAAATTCTCATGCCAACTGACAAGATGCGTCTTGACATTGATTCGCAAAAAAAACTTCAAGCGCGAAAGATTTCCCTTGACACGATTTGAAAAAAGTTGGATGGAGGGTTTGTGATACATTACGCGACGCGCATAAGCGCAAACGCATCGCGATGAAGAGAGAGCAGATGTTCCTTGATTGGTTGGTGTTCAGAGAGTTTGAGTTGGGGATCGTGCTCGATGATCGCAAACGCGTCACGGCGCGCTTCATCGAGAAGCTGAGCATCAGCAAGAATGTCGGCGACCTTGAGCTCGGGCATCCCACTCTGCCGCGTCCCGAAGAAATCACCGGGGCCGCGCAACTGCAGATCTACTTCAGCGATTTTGAACCCGTCATTCGTTTGCACCATTGTTGCAAGTCGGCGTTCGGCGAGACGCTGCTCGTCAAGAGATTCCTGCCATTGAACCGGATCGCCTTTGAGCCGGTTTGCCTTCACAGCGATCCACTTCTTGGAAAGAAGAATACAGTACGATTGTTCGCTTCCCCGCCCTACCCTTCCGCGCAACTGGTGAAGTTGCGAAAGTCCGAAGCGTTCCGCATTCTCAATCACCATAATCGATGCATTCGGCACGTCAATACCGACTTCAATCACTGTTGTTGCAACGAGGATATCGAGTTCACGATTCTTGAACCGACGCATCACGCCATCCTTCTCTTCGCTCGAAAGTCTGCCGTGTAACAAACCGAGACGAAGATCGGGAAACACGTTCGTCTGCAATTCTTCAAAATGGACAGTAGCCGCTTTAAGGTCAACTTTCTCCGACTCCTCAATCAGCGGGTAAACGAAATAGGCCTGTCTGCGCTGGCGAATCTGCTCACGTACAAACGTGAAGACGGATTGTTTTTCTTCCTCATAATGGAGAATTGTTTTAATCGGTTTACGCCCTTTCGGCAATTCGTTTATGATTGAAACGTCAAGGTCGCCGTACAGAGTCAACGAAAGCGTGCGAGGAATGGGAGTCGCCGTCATCACCAGCACATCCGGGTTTCTACCTTTTTTCTGCAGGGATTGACGCTGCAACACCCCGAACCGATGTTGTTCGTCTATCACGACATAGCCGAGATTTGCAAATTCAACTCCCTTCTCAAACAGCGCATGAGTGCCGACAACAATCTGCGCGGTACCGCGTCCGACATCATCAAGAATATCCCGCCGAAGTTTCGAGCGTTGTGCGCCAACCAGCAGGCGGACGTTGACATCGATCCCCTGCAACAATGACGCGATAGTCTTGTAATGCTGCTCGGCCAGAATTTCCGTCGGCGCCATAAACACAGCCTGATAGCCGTTCTCCACCGCAATCAACATGGAGATCAGTGCAACTATCGTCTTCCCGCTGCCAACGTCCCCTTGCAGCAAGCGATTCATCGGCTTGGGCGACTCCATGTCCGATGTGATTTCCTTGATAACGCGGATTTGTGCTTGCGTAAGTTTGAATGGAAGAGAATCGACGAGTTGCCGCGCTAACTTGCTCTGGATGTTGAAGGATATCCCGTGAGTATCTGTCTTAACGCCGTGCCGTTTGAGAGCCAGCTTGATTTGAAAGTAGAAGAATTCGTCATACTTCAGGCGACGCAGGCTTTCCGACAAATCAGATTCTGCTTGCGGGAAGTGAACACTTTGCAGCGCGGCCCGAAGGGGAATCAGGTGTTGTTGCTCAAGAAGAGAGCCCGGCAAACTTTCATCAATCCTATTAACATACTGGCGAATGGCGCTACCAATTACGCGGCGAAAACCGCTACTGTCTAACCCGACTCGCTCAAGCTCCTTGCCCGAAGGATACAGCGGCACAAGTCCGCCTGTGTTGAGAGTCTTGGTCCAATCGATCGGCTCGTCTTTTTCTTCGAGTAGCGACTTTTCGGCAATCTTATCAATGTCGGGATGAACAAATTGCAGATTGCCTCCGAACGCAGTCGGCTGGCCGGAAACTGCAAGCACTTCACCAATGGCGAACCTCGTTTTCCAATAGTTGACGCCACCAAACCAGACACACTGCATTGTGCCTGTTGCGTCACCAAGAATCAGGACAAGCCGCGCCTTCTTGCCCATCCCCATCACACGAAAGGAACGTATGTCGCCGACAACCGTATAGTCCTTCTTGACGTTGAGCGACTCCTCTTCAAGAGATGCCGGCCTGAAGTATGCCTGGCGGAGTTGCGCAATAGTAACGACGGAAGTCCGATCGAGGTATCGACGCGGGACGTAGAACAGTAAATCGTGAACGGTAGAGATGCCGAACTTCTTCAGAATATTGGCCCGGCGTTCGCCGATGCCTTTGAGATATTGGACGGGCTGGGCAAGTATCGAAGGTGGATTCATGATACAAAAGGTATGAGGAAGGGCAAATTATTGCAACCGACGCAGGTTTACCGCTTCCTCGTCCAATACTTGTACAACGGAAGCGAAATAAGAAGCAAGGCAATTCCTACGACCGCATCACGCGTCTCGTTCACTGCAACATTCCACAAGAACCAGAGCGTTACCGCAACGAACGCAAGAGTTGCGTACGGATAGCCCCATGCTTTGTACGGCCGGTCGGCGTCGGGCATCTTCCTTCTCAACACAATCACTGCAAGGGCTGAGAGTCCATAGAATCCCCACGACGTGAAAACGACGTAGTTGGTGATTTGATCGAACGTGCCGCTGAATGTGAGTATCATCCCCCATATACCGAGCGTCAAGATGGCGATGTAGGGACTATGATAACGGGAATGGACTTTGCCGAAGACACGCGGAAACACTCCGTCCTTGCCGCCGGCGTAGAGCGTGCGCGGCCCGGCAAGCAACTGCCCGTTCGTCGCCCCGAACGTCGACGCCATGATGCCGAGGATAATCAACGATGCACCAATCGGGCCGAGAACGATTGCGGCGACATCTGCAGCGATGCGCGGTGAGCCGGACATTTGCGACACGGGAACAATGTATGCGAAGGCAAGATTCGCTGCAAGATACACAGCAATCACGATCAGCGTACCGGCAATGAGAGAGATGGGAAGATCACGTTTGGGATTGCGGAACTCGCCGGAGTTGAGCGTGACGGTCAGCCAGCCGTCGTACGCCCACAGCGCCGAGGTAAGGGCAAGGCCGAATGCCGAGACGTAGCTCCACGATATTTCTTCCGGCCACCAAGGCATGAAGTTCGACGAACTTCCCTTTCCTGAAAACGCAACGGCAAAGGTCAACCCGACAAGAGCCAGAACTTTCGCAGCAGTGAAGATGTTCATGACCCAGCCGCCGAACTGTACGCCCCGAATGTTGACGATGGTGACGAGAGCAATGAGACAAAGAGCGATAATCTGATTCCAGCCGACAACAAACTGCATCGGCTGATCGAACAACAACCACTGTGTTTTGAAGAAGGCGTGTTCAGGACTCAGCGCAGGAACGAAATGTCCCGCATACGTTGTAAACGCAATCGAAATGGCGGCAACCGAGCCCGCCTTGTTGATGAAGAAGTCATTCCAGCTAAACAGAAATCCCCATACCTTCCCGAAGCTCTCCCGCAAATACACGTACGGCCCGCCGGTTTGCGGAAGAACGGCACTGAGTTCTGCAATCGACAACGCCCCAAAAAGAGAGAGAAGCCCAGCAACTATCCATACGAGAAGAATCGGGCCGGTGGCTTCAAGGTATCCGGCAATGACGGCAGGCTTGAGAAAAATGCCCGAGCCGATAATACAGCCAACATGAATAGCTATTCCCTCGCGGAGACCGAGGGCGCGGAGGAGTTGGGGAGGTTGTTGCATAACTCAGGATCTGGTCGGCGGCAAGAATTGCGGTTATGCAACTGAACTCTTCAGGGTCACCGAAATCGGTTTTCGCATTGAAAGCGAGCTTACCTTGAGAATCGAAAATCCAATCACGTTGCCATGCTTGTCCACTTTTTCCATTACCGCATCGTTCTTTGTTTCGCGGAAGTAACCCGATTTCTTCTGGAACATAACCTCCAGAAAATCAGCCTCTTTGTCGTACCACACGACTATCTTCTTCCCATGATCCATAATACTTTGCCTCGCTTGATAGTGTCAGTGAAATAAAAGGTAAGAATAAACTTGTCCAGTTCAACAGTCTTGACAACAACACAAAGGAATTTGGCTCCGACAGGGGTCTTCTTATAGAATCGATAATACAAGGAGACTGCAATATCAGAGCGGGATTCGACAATTCTATCCGGCCTGCCCACCGTCTCACGAACCTTTTTCATTTGGTTTCGAAGTTCAGGATGAAATTGCACGGCATGACTGAGGCGCTCATCGGTCAGGCGAACCATATTGTCATGATGTCTCTAAAAGACCGCACGGCAGCCCATCATTGAATTCTCTGCTTTAATCATACTACACCAAGGATAGAATTCTGCATCACACTCTCACACCCTCAACCTTCTTCCCCACAAATCTCATAACGAGAATGAGAATGACGGTTCCGACTGCAATGGAAATCCACGGCGACACTCCGTACGCCGTCGGGATATCACCAACCAGCATGCCAACAACTGCGGCAAGCACGGCATAAGGAAGTTGCGTACGAACATGATCGATATGATCGCAGGCTGAGGCCATCGAACTGAGTATTGTCGTGTCGGAAATGGGCGAACAATGATCGCCGAACACAGCGCCCGCCAGCACGGAACTGATGACTCCGTGCAGAATGATGATCTGATCTGTACTCGATAGTCCGGCATCAATGCTTAATGTGCTGCCGAGCGGAATCACCAGTGGCATCATGATGGCCATGGTTCCCCAGCTTGTGCCTGTGGAAAAGCTGATAAGCGCTGCAATCAGAAATACCAGCACGGGAAGCCAATGCGGCGCTATAGTTCCCCGCAAAACCTGCACGAGGTACCCCGCAGTTTGGAGTTCTTCGGTAACGGCGCCGATGGACCATGCCAGAATAAGAATCAGCATGGCAAGAAGCATGGACTTTATTCCGTTGGACCAGGCGTCGATCGCTTCGGTCAATTTCATGATTCGCTGGGAAACCGTCAGCAGAATTGCCACAAAACAGCCGGAGAGTGACGCCCACAGAAGTGAAGAGTACGAATCCGACTTGCTGATAATCTCCCCGATGCCGTACGATGTCTTTCCGTCCGCTGCCAGTGCAGCCGTGCCTGTTGTGTACAATCCGTACAGCCCCACAACCAAGACTGTCAGGATTGGCAGGAAACCGTTGTACCACCGTGCAGGTTTGTCACCGGTGGCAATGTAGGTGGCGGATTCGGTGAGATCGGTTGCAGGTTGGGCGCCATCTCGCATGACTTTTCCGGTTGTGCGGGCTCTGCGTTCGGCCGCAAGCATTGGCCCGAAATCCCTTCCCATGAAACCGACAAGAAACACCAATATAAGCGTGAAGATGGGATAGAATCTGTACGGTATCGTTTGCAGAAAAACTGCATACGCATCTTCCGACGAGTTGATCATCTTCAACCCCTGCTCGATAAGGCCAACTTCGTATCCGATCCAGGTCGAGATAATCATGATGCTTGCAACCGTCGCCGCTCCGGCATCAACGATGAACGACAGCTTTTCGCGCGAGATTCTGAGTTTATCGGTAATCGGCCGCATCAGGTTGCCGCGGATAAGGCAGTTTGCGTAGTCATCGAAGAAAATCACAAATGCCATGAACAATGTTGACAGTTGCCCGCCCCGGGCAGTCCGGGCATAGCGGGTAATTACATTGGCAATTCCTACCGTTCCGCCGTTTCTGGAAATCACCCCCACCATCCCTCCAAACAACATACTGAAGACGATGATTTGCACGTGGCTGGGCTCCGACAGTGCCTTGACGACAAAGTGATCTACAACTCTGAATATTCCGCCGATGACATCAAAATCAAAAATGAATACGGCTCCCACATAAATCCCCGTGAAAAGAGAAATAACAACCTGGCGTAAGGTCAGCGCGAGCACAATGGCAATGAGGGGGGGTAGAATGCTCAGGAAGCCGGGGATAGCTCTTGTCGTTACAGCCTCACTTCCGCTTTGCGTCGAAACAGAGATCGTGTGCCGTCCCGAGGCGTTAATCGTCACATCATCGACGACGAGTTTGCCGTTGGTGAAAGAAAGGGGTGAGGCCTCTTTTTCAGAAGATCGGGTGACACCTTGCAGTCGGGCCACCTCATTGAACCCGGCAATCACATTCCCTGCAGTGTCCTTGGCAATAACCTCAAGCGTGAAACCGACGTCAGCAAGAATAACAGACGGCGTTTTGATTTCGAATGTTACAGACGAGGAAACGGGTTGGGCACAAAGTAATGCCCCGGAGAAGATGACGATAGCCAATGACGAGAGAACTCTGATCAAGCACGCTCCCTGGAGAAGAGTGATGGATGAAGGGGAAAAGTCGTCGCAAGATAGAGGCTTTTTGCGTCAGTCGCAAGCCTTGAATCACCGCCACGTTTTGTTTATCTTCATTCGCCGATTTTCACATCATCCAAGGGGACTTTTTGAAGAAGATTTCTGAACTGCTGTACAAGCTCAAAGCGTGGGTCGAGAGTTTTGCGGCGAAACCCTATGCTACTTGGGCTTTGTTCATTATTGCATTCGTCGAATCGTCATTCTTCCCCATTCCTCCCGATGTTCTGTTGATTGCGCTTGGCGTAGCGCGACCGAAGCGGGCTTTCTGGTATGCGCTTGTGTGTACGCTCGGCTCGGTTGCGGGCGCATTTCTCGGCTACTACATCGGCTATGCCTTCTTCGAGACAATCGGCTCGCGTATTGTTGATTTCTACGGCTTCCATGACAAGTTTCAGTTTGTGTTGGATAAGTATCGCGAGAATGCATGGACAACAATTCTCGTTGCAGGATTCACCCCTATTCCCTACAAAGTGTTTACAATAGCGGCCGGGTTCAACGAGACGATTGACCTTGCGACGCTTGCACTTGCATCGTTGGTGGGACGGGCATCCCGCTTTATGCTCGTAGGCGCATTGTTGTATGCCTTCGGCCCGAAAATGAAAGAGTATCTCGACAAGTATCTCGAACGCCTGACCCTGGCTCTCGGAATCTTGTTCATTCTCGGCATTCTTACCATCAAGTACATTTTCTAATTCTTTTAATGTTGGTTTCATCTACATTTCGCCTTTTCTACTTAGATTACGCGGCACAATAATCGCCAAATAGGATTTGCATGTCGCGGGTAACCGCTTCTTTCGCTATCATCTTCTTGGTTCTTCTGCACGGGGTCTCTCCGGCATTCCTTTCGGGAGGTAACGTCGGCGAACGTCCGGAACTCCAATACCTGGACCTCCAAGAGTACCTCCTCACAACTGCCTGGCAGCCGACCAAGCTTCCTGTTGATTCGCAAACCGACCGGGGAGTCTCTATTTGTCAGGAAGCGGACGATTCCCTTTCGATACTGAGAGGTTTTCATCCGCCCGTATTCTCTCCGAACGTCAACCCTCTCTCTTCCCATCTCGTATATACCCAAACAACCAGCTCGCATCTGTAGCTGATTCTACCTGCAAATTCGTTCACTGCACGCTCTCGTGTCGCAGAACTATTCTGCGATGAAACGATTCGTGTATCCATTTCTCAACGAACATGAAAGGTAGTAGTATGCACCAGCAACAGATTGAACAGGAGAAAACCCAGCCTGGCTGGAAAATCGGAGTCGGCATCGTCGGGTTTCTTATTGGATTGACGGTATTATTGCTTGTTCTGAAGATGCTGTTAATCTAAAATATTACGGAAACAAACCTGAGGCCCTTCTTCCGCCTGTTGCGGGAGAAGGGCTTGTGTTTTCCGACAGGAACTGAATATCACATTTTTGTAGAAAGAATAGGGGAAATTGGCTATATTGGTTCGAATTTCTGGTCAGTCAGGCCCGCTCCGGTCGGCTTCAATCCCCTATCAAGAAGTCAGTTTTCTCCGAGTCAAAAGAAGAACTGTAGCTATTGCTAAGATTGATTCTGTACGTCAATAAAAAACATCAATAACCGTTACACTGAAGGAGTACCTACTCTATGGAAATGTTTACCCAGCTATCACCCGTTGTGGGCGCGGTCGGGTTGCTCGTCGCATTCGGCATCTATTTCTCGCTGAAGCGACAATCTGCCGGAAGCGAACTCATGCAAGACATCGCCGACCAGATTCATGTCGGCGCAATGGCCTTCCTCAAACGTGAGTACGTCGTTCTCGCATTCTTTGTCACCGTTGTTGCGTTGCTGCTCGGGTTCTTTCTCCAACCTGCAACAGCCGTTGCGTTTATCAGCGGGGCGCTCTGTTCGATTCTGGCCGGCTTTTTTGGAATGCAGGCTGCAACCAAGGCGAATGTGCGGACTGCACAGGCAGCAAAGGAACACGGGCAGGGCAAGGCTTTGCTGACGGCGTTCAATGGCGGTGCCGTCATGGGCGTAAGCGTCGCAAGTCTCGGACTTATCGGCGTCGGGACTTTCTTCATGTTGTACGGAAGTCCCGAAACAGCCAACATTATCAACGGATTTGCAATGGGCGCCAGCTCGATTGCGTTGTTTGCCCGTGTGGGCGGCGGTATCTACACGAAAGCTGCAGATGTCGGCGCCGACCTTGTCGGCAAGGTTGAAGCCAACATCCCCGAAGACGATCCGCGTAACCCCGGCGTTATTGCAGACAACGTGGGCGACAATGTGGGCGACGTTGCCGGCATGGGAGCCGATATTTTCGAGTCGTATGTGGGATCGATGGTTGCAACCGTTGCTATCGGAGCAACGCTTCTTCCCGAGGGACTTGCCCAACTGAAGGCCCATGCCGACGTTGCGGATACAAGCATCAAGGGCATCCTCATGGCATTACCAATTGTGCTTGCAGTTATCGGCTTGATCGCTTCATTCATCGGTATTGGATCGATGAAGATTCTGAAGCAGTTCTCCCCTGCAGCAGCCCTGCGCTACTCCACATTTATTGCAGCAGGATTGTTTCTGGCCGGAGCGTACGGACTTGTCAGCACATATGATGTAAGCAACAACGTCTTCTGGGCTGTGTTCTTCGGAACATTTGCAGGTATCGCCATCGGACTCATCACCGAGTACTACACATCGATGGGCCCAGTCAAACGTATTACGCTGGCAAGCAAAACAGGCTCGGCAACAAACATCATCAGCGGCCTTGCTGTGGGTTTAGAGTCAACAGCATTGCCTGTGCTCACAATATGTCTTGCGATCTTTATTTCAAATGATGTCGCAGGCCTTTACGGTATCGGCATTGCGGCAGTTGGCATGCTCGCTACAGTCGGTATCACGATGTCTGTTGACGCCTACGGCCCGATAGCCGATAACGCCGGGGGTATTTCGGAGATGTCAGGGTTGGGCCCGGATGTTCGCAAAATTACCGATGGACTTGATGCTCTCGGCAATACCACCGCAGCAATTGGGAAAGGGTTTGCCATCGGCTCCGCAGCCTTGACGGCACTCGCATTGTTTGCAGCATACTCGCAGGCCGTATCAGCCTCGATTGGAACAAAGCTGGCAGCAATGGTGGCAGCTGGTATCGAACCGGTAGGTGAATGGAAACGTTACGCAACGTTAATCGGCGAGGGCGAAACACCTCTTCAGATTATCGTCACCAATCCAGCAGTGGTAATTGGTCTTTTCATCGGCGGTGTTTTGCCGTTCTTCATCGGAGCCCTCACCATGACGTCAGTTGGGCGCGCTGCGGGAAAAATGGTTGACGAAATCCGTCGTCAGTTCAGGGAAATCCCGGGCTTGCTCGAAGGAAAGCCGGGCGTAAAGCCTGATGCGGCCCGTTGTGTCGATATTTCAACCACGGCTGCTTTACGGGAAATGGTACTACCCGGTATTACGGCCGTTCTCGCCCCGGTTATCGTTGGATTCCTGCTGGGACCTGCTGCACTCGGTGGAATGCTGGCCGGTGCAACAGTCGCAGGCGTGCTGCTTGCCCTTATGATGGCAAACGCGGGCGGTGCATGGGATAACGCCAAAAAAGCTATTGAGAAGGGAGAAGTTGAAGGAGAGAAAAAAGGGACAGATGCTCACAAAGCCGCCGTTGTCGGCGATACAGTCGGTGATCCGTTCAAAGACACATCCGGCCCGGCAATGAACATCTTGATCAAGTTGATGTCAGTCGTGTCTCTTGTTATTGCCCCGTTGCTCGTGTAGCAACTCAGCTTTCAGGATAACAGAAAATCCCGCCCGTTGTTCTTCCGGGCGGGATTTTTTGCTTGTTGACACTCCATCCGCAGTTGCAATCCGAAATCTCTAATACACTTCCCCCTTCGCCCCCCTCGTCATCAAGTCGTAAGTTGACTGTCTGGGATCCTTCCCTTCAAACAGCATTTTACGGACTTCCGCACAAATGGGAACCTCGACGCCGACTTTTTCTGCCAAGGCGTTTGCTGACTTCGTCGTTTCCACGCCTTCTGCCACCATCACCATCTCCTTCAGAACATCATCAAGCTTCCTACCCTTCCCGATCTCAACCCCGACGTGGCGGTTGCGGCTGTGGCGGCTCATGCACGTCACCATCAGGTCGCCGATACCGGAGAGCCCGGCAAATGTCTGCACGTGTGCCCCTAATGCAACGCCAATGCGGGTAATCTCGGCGATTCCGCGAGTCATCAGAGCTGCTTTTGTGTTGTCTCCCAGATTGGCGCCGTCAACGATTCCTGCCGCGATGGCAATTACGTTCTTGAGCGAGCCGCCAAGCTCGACACCCTTGAGGTCGGTGCTTGCATAGACTCTGAACGTAGGCGTCATGAACGTCCTTTGTACGAGCTTCGCCGTTTCCACACTCTCGGATGCGGCGACGACGGTTGTTGGAATCTGCCTGCTTACTTCTTCGGCATGGCTCGGACCGGAAAGCGTGGAGATATTGGCTGGCTGAACTCCGGGTAATACGTCTTGTAACACACGCGACATCGTCATCAGCGTGCCGACTTCTATTCCTTTAGCAACATTGACGAACGTTAGCCTGTCGAACGGCAAATGATGCAGCCGCTGCACAACACTCCTAATAAACTGCGACGGTACAGCCGTCACAATCATCTCACAGCCTTCTACTGCACGATCAAGATCGCTTGTCGCTTCAATACCTTGAGGGATGGGGATTCCGGGAAGAAATGAGGGGTTCTCCCGCTTCGAAAGAATGTCGTTTGTGTATTCTTCATTGTGCGACCAGAGCGCAACATGATGGTTGTTGCTGGCAAGGATGATGGAGAGGGCTGTTCCCCAACTACCGGCTCCGAGGACGGTAATACGCATGACGCGGGACTACTGAACTTGTGAAAAAAGAAAATGGGGAACTCAGGCGTCCCCCGGAAGAAGTGACAACTCTCAGCGCCGGTTGAAAAGCGGTATCCGAACGATTCTGTTTTCCGTACCTCTCAGCAAGCGCTGCACGTTCGAGCGATGCGTGTAGATAATGAGCAGGGAAACACCTATGCTGAACCATATGAGTGTATGATACCCCTGAATGTCAACCATGAATACGTTCTCCCGCAAGAACATTGTAACGGGAAACGTCGTTGCAGCGGTTAACGAACCCAGCGACACATAATGAGAAATCAGAAAAACAATCATGAACACACCAAGCGATACGGAAACCTCAACGGGGGCAATCCCGATCAGCATGCCGCCGGCCGTCGCAATACCTTTCCCGCCTTTGAACCCTGCAAACAATGTCCAGATGTGACCGAGCATTGCAACACAACCGGCAATAATCTGAACAACCGTGAAATCGTTGAACGGCGGATTGCTTGCGAAGGGAAGCACGAAGAGAAGTTGCGAAATGACCATCGTGGCGAACAAGCCTTTGGCCATATCACAGACGATCACAAATGCACCTGTTTTCCAACCCAGCACGCGGATAACGTTCGTTCCTCCGGCGTTTCCGCTGCCGTGCTGACGAATGTCAATACCCTTTCGTGATTTTGCAACGATAATTGCCGTCGGAATTGAGCCGACGAGGTAACTCAAGATTGCAATTATTGTAATGGGAATCATTCAGACCTTGGAGTTGTAAAAAAGGTGTTATAATATAGAGAATGCCGTGCCCAGTTGCAACAGGAGACTAACCGATGAAAAATTCATCATTACAGAAGGAATTCAGCAAATTTCAGATCATCCTTCGTGGTGATTTTGATGTTCTTGGGATCACCCGGAACAACCTTCACGGGAATCCTCAAGCGTTCCACTAACGAAGACTCATCGGTGCCCAAGAATGCCGACCGTTGAGCGGCAAGATGTGCCCGCATCAGAATTTCGTACCGGAATCCTTGCGGCGTTTGGACGGCCCGGAGCCTGCTTCGGTCAAGAGTTTTTCTGTAGAATCCGTCAGACTCAAGTTTGATGGTATCTTTTACCGGTACGCCAACAACCGCCGCTTTGTATTTCCGACTTGCGTCAATAATAGTGGTGATCACGTCACGCGATACGAGGGGCCTGACGGCATCGTGAACAAGAACAATATCCGGTGCTTCATCGAACGCAAGCAATCCGTTGCGAACCGAAAACTGTCGCTCAGTTCCCCCTACGACAACATGAGAAACCTTCTTGAACCGGGCATTCGCCACGAGCCTCTCGGCGACCATGACCTGATTATCCGGAACAACTACAACTATCTCATCGACGAGAGGATGGATGTCAAACACCCGGATGGAATGATACAGAACTGGCTTTCCCGCGAGAAGCATGAACTGTTTGGGAACATCACTTCCCATACGGCGCCCGCGGCCTCCGGCGGGAATCACAACGCCGACTCTATGAGTCTTTCTTTTTGCCATAATAGTCGATCGAGAAATTGAACTCCGGAAACTCTTTCGGCAGTTTCATAATACTGAATACCATCACGCCGATGGAGATGCGGTCGATCCAGGATGATAGCGGCCATCCAAAATGGAATGTGATCTGTTTGTGCGGCAGCTCGTACTTGAACACATACAACAATTCCTCAATACTATCGTACAGGGTTTGTCCGCTTTGCACAAACCGGAAATGGTTCGGAGCAACGCGGGGGGGAACTCCTGCCCGCGGTGAGTAAAAGCTGATATACGCCACCGAGGGATCCGGCGTCCCGCCTTCTTCAAGCGGCCTTTTGAAATACACGTCGATCTTGTCGCCCGGTGCCTCTGCGAGATGAAGAATCATTTCCATGGGAGTATCGGTTTCCTCGATGACTTTCTTCTCGGGAGGCCGCTTCTTTGCAACAAACAATCCGACTACTAAAAAGAAGACTGTCGCTCCTGCCCACAACCCAACACCGTAGGGTCTTGTGAACGCAAGGTATGCAAAACAACTCGCCAGAATAACAAACAGCACGAGCGTACCGAACCGGGACGTATTGTATTCACGAATCTCCTTCGTTCCTTTGAAATAGCGGTAGAAGAGCAGGCTACCCATGTTGATGACGAAGCTCGCAACAAGAGAGAGTGCATACATTTCCGCCAGCGTCTTTTGTTCACCCTCAGTTATCAAGATTATGCAGGTGAAGAAAATGGCGCTGAGAACGTGAATCCGGTAGAGCGATTGCCGCCGGTTCGTCTTGATAATCCAATGAAAATCGTAGCGATGCGCAACACGCTCCATCAATTCGCTTGACGCGACAAATGCCGTGTTCACAGCCATGACGAGGGCAATGCTGGCAATAACGCCGACGAGTACACCGAACGGTATGCCGTTGATAGCGGCAGCGTATTGGGTAATCAGGTCCGTTTCATGAACGGCCGGATCGAGTCCGGAAGTCAAAACTAAAGACGAAAGCAGCGGAGTAAAAATACCCGTGGTTACGGCAAGAAAGATATATGCCTTTCCGATCTCCTTCCAGCTTTTGACGAGTCCGGCAATCTGCACAACGGACTCTATACCGGAATACGCAAGGATACAACCCGAAATGCTGATAATGATAAACGCAAATCCCCCAATAATGCCTGCTTCGCCAATCTCAAAAAAAGAAGTCGAGTAACTCTGCCCGATACTCTGCCAGGATTCGGGTGTTGATTCGTACAATCCTGAGGCAAGCAGGCTGAGCAACACAACCGCCACAACGGAAAACAGCCCGAACGTGAACCGCGCATTCTCCCTAATGCCAAGAATGTTCAGTCCCGCTATCCCCCACACAATCCCAAACTGGAACATGAGTTTTTGCGTATGGGAGAACTGCATGAACGTAAGGCCGTTCTCCACCGCGCTAACGGTGGAAATACTTGCGGTGAGAACGTACACAACGAGAATCGATGCAACCGCAATGAAGGAAAGTGTGGGCCCGAGGACGAGATAGGAAAACGAATACACCCCGCCGCCGCGGATGTTGTGATGTTCGAGAATCTCCGCAATCTCCACCATGCGTGTAGAAAGAAACCGCATAAGTATGGATGTGATTGCGAGAAATGCAATGGCGTACGTTCCGATAAACCGGAATGCTTCGCTGGGGGCGTAGAAGATGGACGTCAACTCGTCCATCAACGTGATGACGGCGATGGAAAGCCACGTCAGCCACCAGCGGCCATTGCTGAAGTAGGAAAGGAGCCCCTTCTTACGGGAGAGATAAACAAACGTCCCGATTACTGCAACGTTCAGAAGAACAAGCAGCAGGATCTTCATTCAAAGCAAGCCCGTGTGATACATCAGAGAATTAGCATTGCGTCGCCGTAGCTGTAGAAGCGCATGCCATCTTTGATGGCGCGCTTGTACGCCTTCATAATGAAGTCACGCCCGGCGAACGCGGACACCAGCATCAGCAACGTCGATTCGGGCATATGAAAATTCGTAATCAGGTGGTCGGTCACTTTCAATTCATACGGGGGAAATATGAACTTGTCCGTCCAGCCGCGATTACTCTTCAAATGTCCGTCGGTTGTAACGCTGGATTCAATCGCCCTGCATGTGCTTGTGCCCGCAACAAATACATTTCCTCTGCTGTCAATGCATTTGTTGACAATCTGGGCAGTCTCTTCAGAAATCTCATAATACTCTGAATCCATTTTGTGTTTCGTCAGATCCTCCACTTCAACGGGGCGAAACGACCCCAACCCGACATGAAGCACAACAGGCACAACGTGAACGCCTTTCTTTTTCAGAGCTGCGATAACCCGTTTCGAGAAGTGAAGGCCCGCCGTTGGCGCGGCAACAGCTCCGGTAACCCGCGCAAAGATCGTCTGGTACATCTCCTTGTCTTTTTCCGTCGGGTCGCGCTTGATGTAGTACGGCAACGGCATGCGCCCGATCCGCTCGATGATTTTGAACAGATCGCCCTCCGCATTGAACCGTACTGTTCGGCCGCGAGAAGTAGTGTTATCAATAACTTCGCAGTAGAGATTGCCTTCATCGAAGAAGATCTTGTTGCCGATACGAACTTTGCGCGCAGGGTCAACGATCACATCCCAGATGTTTTCATTCTTGTTCAACTCGCGCAGTAGAAACACCTCGATTCTGGCGTTTGTTTTCTCCTTGCGGCCAAACAGGCGGGCAGGGAATACCCTTGTTTCATTGACAATCAGGCAGTCACCCTTCTTAAAGTACTGTGTGATCTTGTAAAACTTGTCATGTATCTGAATCGATTCATCGGCACGGTTCAGCACCATCAAGCGTGATTCATCCCTCGGGTTCGCAGGGTACTTGGCAATGAGATTTCTGGGAAGCGGATAACGAAAATCCGAAAGTTTCATCTCTGTAGTTCTTTCCTCTTGTACATAAATACTCTCCTCCGCTATCAAGACAGAGGAGAGTGTGAATAGTCCTTAGCGCTTCTTCTTGCGTTTTGCGGCTTTTTTCCGCGACGGAAGCGTTCTCGCTGTTACGACTTTCTTGTCTGCCAACGCAGCACGTGCAGCCGCCAACCGGGCAATCGGCACACGGAACGGCGAACAGCTCACATAGTTCAGCCCGATCATGTGACAGAATTCTACGCTTGACGGATCGCCACCGTGTTCACCGCAGATTCCGATTTTCAATGCCGGGCGAACGCCGCGACCTTTCTCCACAGCCATCTTCATCAGTGATCCGACGCCTTTGCGGTCGATAACCTCGAACGGATCCTTCTCGTACACTTCCATTTCAACATACGGTATGAGGAAACGTCCGGCATCATCCCGGCTGACGCCCAGAGTAGTTTGTGTGAGATCATTCGTACCGAAGCTGAAGAATTCGGCAACGGTCGCAACCTCATCGGCTGTAATGGCGCCGCGGGGAATTTCGATCATAGTACCGACAAGGTAGTTCAGCTTCACACCCTTCTCCTTCATCACTTCTCCGGCTACCTGCCGCACAATTTTCTCTTGGTGAGCAAGCTCTTTCACGTTGCCAACCAGAGGGATCATAACTTCAGGTTCGACTTTGATTCCCCGAAGCTGGACATTCGCCGCCGCCTCGAAAATAGCGCGGGATTGCATTTCCGTAATTTCGGGAAAAATCAATCCCAGACGGCAACCACGGAAGCCGAGCATCGGGTTGAACTCGTGCAAACTTGCAACGCGCTGATGCACTTTTTCGTAACTGATGCCCATCTGACTTGCGAGGGCCCGCTGTGCCGGTTCTTCGTGCGGAACGAATTCATGCAACGGCGGATCAATGGTACGAATCGTGACGGGACGGCCGTTCATCGCCTCAAAAATCCCCTCGAAATCTTCACGCTGCAGAGGGAGAAGTTTCGCAAGCGCAACCTTACGTTGCTCGACACTATCTGCGAGAATCATCTCACGCATCGGGCCGATCTTTCCCTCACCGAAGAACATGTGCTCGGTGCGGCACAATCCGATTCCTTCAGCACCGAATGCAACAGCATTGCGTGATTGATCGGGCTGGTCGGCATTGGTGCGCACTTTCAAACGGCGATACTTGTCGGCCCACGTCATGATCTTCTTGTACTCTTGATAGATAGGGGCATCCTTCGGATCAAGAGTCTTGTCGATCAATACTTGTAGAACCTCGGAAGGCTTTGTGGCAACCTTGCCTTCCATGACTTCTCCGGTAGTACCGTCAAGCGAAATCCAATCACCCTCTTTCACAACCTTCCCGTTCACTGACATTGTGTGTGTGCCGTAGTCAATGTTCAAGGCCGAGCATCCGGCGACACACACTTTGCCCATTTGGCGCGCAACGAGGGCGGCATGCGATGTCATACCGCCGCGAGCTGTGAGGATACCTTCCGCAGCGTCCATTCCCTTGATATCTTCAGGAGAGGTTTCAATGCGCGTCAGGATTACCGACTCACCGCGCTTCTTCCATTCTTCGGCATCGGGGGCATTGAATACGACGCGTCCGGTTGCTGCGCCGGGACCGGCGTTCAGCCCCCTTGCAAGCAGTCGCCCGTTGGTGATTGCGGCATTTTTCTCGTGCAGGTCGAACACGGGGCGGAGCAACTGATTCAGCTGATCAGGCTCAATCCGTTGCAATGCCTCCCGATCCGAAATCAGCCGTTCATTCACCATGTCCACCGCAATCTTGATAGCCGCAAACGCCGTGCGTTTCCCGACCCGGCATTGAAGCATGTACAGCTTGCCTTGTTGAATGGTGAATTCAATATCCATCATGTCACGATAGTGCTTCTCCAGCCTCTTCCGGATGACATCGAGTTGTTTGTAGATTGTCGGATTTGCTTTTGCGAGTTCGGAAATCGGAAGCGGGGTTCGCGTGCCCGCAACGACATCCTCACCCTGCGCATTCATGAGGTACTCACCGTAGAATACATTTTCGCCCGTTGCCGCATCTCTCGTAAATGCCACACCCGTTCCCGAATCCTCTCCCATGTTGCCGAACACCATCGACTGAATATTGACGGCGGTTCCCCACGATTCAGGGATGTCGTACATTTTGCGGTAGGCAATAGCCCGTTCGTTGTTCCATGACCCGAACACAGCACCGATAGCTCCCCACAATTGCGACATCGGGTCTTGCGGGAAGTCATGCCCCGTTTTATCCTTGATTGCCGTCTTGAACAATCCGACAAGTTCTTTCATGTCGTCGGCATTAAGGTCGGTATCAAGGTGAACGCCTTTGGATTTCTTTTTCTCTTCAATGATGAGTTCGAACGGATCAATTTCATCCTTGTGAACAGGTTTCAACCCGAGGACAACGTCGCCGTACATCTGCACGAAACGTCGGTAGGAGTCGTAAACAAAGCGAGGGTTGTTTGTCTTCTTCACCAATCCTTCGGCAACGGCATCGTTCATACCCAGGTTGAGAATGGTATCCATCATGCCGGGCATTGATGCACGGGCACCCGACCGGACAGAAAGCAGCAGCGGGTTCTTTACATTGCCGAGCTCCGCACCCATCATTTTCTCAACTTTCTTCAGAGACTTTGCAACTTCAGCTTTCAGTGTTTTGGGATATGTTTTTTTGTTCGCATAGTAATAGGTGCAGACTTCCGTCGATATCGTAAATCCTGCCGGTACAGGCAGTCCGATATTTGTCATCTCGGCCAGATTGGCACCTTTGCCTCCCAGGAGGCCTTTCATTTCAGCTTTTCCTTCGGCTTTGCCACTGCCGAACACGTAAACATATTTCTTCATCGTCTATTTTCCTTTGGTGAATGTAAAGTGCATCGTTAATGATGGTACAGTTTTTCAGTCCTCTGCTTTTGACACAACCGCAAGAACGAAGTGTTCGAGCAGGTTCTTTGAGCACGGGTTTGCGTGATCTTCCATCCGCTCGGGATGCCACTGCACAAGTTGCAGGAAGGGCCTGGCTTCACTCTCTTCCCATTCCAGTCCTTCCACTACGCCGTCAGAAGATCTTGCAGTAACGCGCAAACCCTTCGCCACCACATCAACCGCCTGATGGTGTGCGGTGTTGACTTCGCCTTTTGCCGCCTCGACAATCCAGTGCAACGTCGTGCCCCGCTCAATCTCGACTTTGTGACGGCGATCTTTGCCTTCCTTCGTTTTCCCGTGATTCTTATGTCCTTCGCGTTCAAGATCGGAAATGAGGGAGCCGCCAAGTGCCACGTTGCACACTTGCATTCCCCGGCAAATACCGAGAATTGGGGTCCCTTTCTTTACCGCTTCCTTCACAAGTTTGATTTCAAAGGCATCACGCTTTTCGTTGATATCGTCGAGATCCTTTGCATGATCGTCGCGGCCGTAAAATTTCGGGTGCACATCACTTCCCCCGGTGAGAATCAACCCGTCGCACTTTTTGATCTCCTTCAGGTTATTCGCTTCATGTGACAGCTTGATGACTTCGACCTGCTTTGCAACTTTCCTTAACCAGTGAACATAGTTGTCGTACTTCTTGTTGAATGTGTCCGTAATTCCAATAATCATGATATGATCTTTCCCCTGATGGAGTTGTTAATACTCGAGTGAAGTGTTTCTTGTCCCCCGACAATCTCCACCCGTATTGTTGCATAGAAAACCGGAACCTCGCCAATCAGTTTTTGAGCTGTATTCCTGTCTGAACGAATCCTGACTGCATCCTTTTCCGTGGTGATACACGCATCGACATTCATCGCTTTTGCGAACGAAGCAAGCGTGAGCATATCGGCTTCCGAGTAGCGATGGTGATCGGGAAACCGCATGTCGCTCAGAGGATTGAACCCCGTCTCCCGCAGTTGAATCGTGAATGCTTCATGATTCCCGATCCCGCTGAACGCAATCACACTCATCCGCTTCACAACGTCCGGCGATGCAAGGCCGTCGTCATGCACACGCCGAATTTCATGAAGAGTGTAATGAAAACGGACAAATGGCGCAGTTGTAAATGAACTGAGTTTCTTTTCAAGTCCAGCATGGTCAGGATTGTTTTCGTTGAACCTCGATAGCGCAACGATTTTTGCTCGCCGCAATCCCGAGAGCGGTTCTCGCAATCTTCCAGCCGGAACAACAGCATCATGCAAAACATTCGTCGTCGCATCTACGACGACGATATCCAAGTTTCGTTTCAAATAGCGATGCTGAAAACCATCATCCATCACCAACACATCCGCCCCGAATTGAACAGCTTTCCGTGCAGCATCGGCCCGCTTTTCGGATACAACCACAATTGAAGCGGGAAATTTGTGCGCAATCTGAACGGGCTCGTCGCCACCCTGTTCCGCTGTAGCGACTATCTTCTCTCCGTCTGATACAACAGCAACACCGGTCGAATTCCGCTTGTATCCCCGGCTGACAACGCCAACCCTTCTTCCGTCACGAAGCAAGTATTCAACGATGTATTCAACCAGCGGTGTTTTGCCTGTTCCACCGACAGTGAGGTTCCCGACTGAAATAACCGGGACACCCGCATCTTCCGATTTCAATACGCCCCAATCAAACAGCTTGTTGCGAACAATCACAACGAACGCATACAGCCACGAAAGCGGAAGTAACAATTTCATAATCAAGGGGGAACTTACTTCCCCAATTCCTTCAGCTTCTTCTCCACATCGGCAAGTTTGTCGGTTGCCTTGTATGTCGTGTGAAGAAGCTTAAGTGATGTCAGAATTCCAATCTTGTCGTCTTTGAGCCGCGAGAAATCGGCGCTGTTGCCGCTGTCGGGATTCTTTCTCAAATCCGCCGTTTTGGCATCAATCGCCTTCAGTCCGGCATAGAATGTTCGTTCCGCCGTCTGGTCGCGGTCCACTTTCATGTATGCTCTCCCCATTTGGCGGTAGAATGATCCGATGAACGGAGACGACTTGAATTTCTCAACTGCATCTTTGCACACTTTGATGACGTTGTTGAAATCTTCAGCACTGAAGTATGCATAGCTCAGATTGTAGAATTGCCGGTCGTACGGAAATTTGTCGGCATTCTTGCGTGCATACTTCAGAAGAGTCTTGTTGTCGCTGACGGCATTAGAGACTTCACAAATCCGTTCGTATGTGTCAGAATCCGTCACACCCAGCGCTTCAAGCGTAACGTAGTAGTCGCGTGATTGCCGCAGCAACTCTCTTTTCTTGCTTCCGGCATCCGGTGCCATCCCAAGATCATAGTGGAGCGAGGCCAAATCGGCCAGCACATCGGTGTCGTTGGCATCCAACGTGAGAGCCTGCTGAAGAACAATTCTGGCGCTGTCAAATTGTTGAAGGAGATACAGTTGATGGCCGTGTTTGTATAACATCTCCTTCGTCGCAACGGGAGGCACAACAGATTCCATTTTCTCCGACTCGGATGAGGAACCGCAGCCGAACAGCAACAACGTCGAACCCAGCAACACAGGGAACGCGAGGTGTGCTGGATTGATTCGATTCTTGGGTCGATTCATCCTGCTCTCCCAAGCTCAATAATTCCTTCGGCAACCTTTGCCGACGCGCCGCTTGTGCCGAGTCGGGCTTTGAGTACCGAGAGCCTTGACCGGAGATTGCCGGCATACGCGGCATCCGCAAGTTGCTTCTTCATTTCGTGTGTTATGTTCTGCACATTCATGTCTTTCTGCACAAACTCCGGAACGATCTTCTCGCCCGCGACTATATTTACGAGGCCGATATACGGAACGCCAACCAACATCCGCCCGATGCTGTACGTTACCGGCGACGTTTTGTACACCACTGCCATCGGTGTTCCGAACCAGCCGGTTTCCAGCGTTGCCGTTCCCGAGGTGACTATCGCTGCGTCAGCGTGTGCCATGACATCGTATGTTGCGTGTTCAACAAGCGTCACCCCAGCCGGTTCAGATACGAATCCTCTCAAGAATTCACTTCCCAAATTCGGCGCCACACCCACGGCAACCTGAATGCCAAGTTCCTGTTTCAAACGTGCCGCTGTCTCGAGCATTGTCGGGAAGATATTTTCGATTTCTTGCTTACGGCTACCGGGCAAAAGCGCGAGCAGTTTCTTCTCCCGATCAAATCCGTTTACGGAAAAGAATTCGTCCCGCGATATCTGCGATCCTATGCTCTCTGCAAGAGGATGCCCGACAAACTCTACATCTATTCCTTCGTTCTTGTAGATTTCAACTTCAAACGGAAACACAACCTTCATCCGGTCAACGAGCGAGCGCATCTTCTTCACACGTCCCTTATGCCACGCCCACACCTGCGGACTGATGTAATACAGAACCTTGATGTTCCGTTGTTTTGCTTTCTTCGCAAACCGAAGGTTGAAGCCCGGATAATCAATCAACACTACAACATCCGGCCTGCGGGCATCGAGAAGCGCTTCAAGCTTTCGTCCCAATTCGTTGATTGTCGAGAGATTCTTGAGAACCTCCATAAATCCCATGAATGACAGGCCGGAGATGTGATGAACAAGTTCCATCCCTTCAGCCTTCATTCGATCTCCTCCGACTCCGAACACATCAACGGCAGGGAGACGACTTTTCAATTCTCGCACAACGCCCGAGCCGTGCAGGTCGCCTGATGCCTCACCCGCAATCATCATCACGCGCCCAAGCATAACGCTCAACTCCGGACTGCAAAGATGACGACGAGGATAAGTGTGACAATCCCAATCGCTTGCAACGTTCTTCGTTCCGATGCAAATCCCTCGCTGGCCGTTACGCGTTTCGGCGGAGGATTCGGCGCAACGTATGCGGTCAATCGCGGAAGGAATCTGCGCACGTGACTCTTGTAGTGAGCATAATCATCCCCGAATTGTTCCGCCAGATATTCTTCCTCCTTCGACACAATAAGTGTGTATTGAATGTAGAACCACACACACGCCGCAATGAGGAGCCACGGGAACAACGCCATCGACATCACGCCGACTCCGGCGTACAGCAACATGTTGCCCACGTACAACGGATTGCGAACGCGGGCAAACGGCCCGTTCGTAATAAGATATGTTCCGCCGACGGTGCCTGTTGTGCGGGTTTCACTTCCGGCAATTGCAACACCCCAAAAACGGATCGCCTCGCCAACAACAACTACCGCAAATCCGGCAATCAGACTGACAAGCGTCGGTTGTGCAAAAACAACCATCACAATCAAGAACGGAATCGGCGTGTAGCTCCGATACTTGAAGACAAGCTTTCTGAAATCGTCGTCTTGTGATGACATATCTTTCCGCAATTACTCGCAACTGAATGCTTCTCTGCGTTTCATTTCCGCTTCGCGCCGCTTCTTCGGCCTTTTTCGCGAGAGAATATCTTCCATTCTTTCCACTACGTCATCAAATGAGCTGTAGAGAAAGTAGGAAATGTTCTTCTCCTGACAAAACTTCTGCAACTCGTCCTTTGCAAATACGACATCGGCATACTGTGCAGGGCATCTGTCCGAATATCCCTCGCCGATATATACGATGATGTCCTCTTCCCCGGCATGCGTCAGCATGATGTTCCGCTTGCAGCAAGCGCATCGCGTACACTCGGCGTGATCAAACGGGAAACTGATATCAAGCCGTGCAATGCCGTTCTCCCGGACAGCCTCCAGCTTGTTTGCAAAGAATGAAACTCCGTCAATGCCGTTGTGCGACAGAATTTTCCGGATATAATAATCGAGTCCGTCACTCACAACGTGAAACGCGATTGCGCGTGCGCGGCAGAATTCCACAAAACTCTTGAAGCTATCATCAATCGGCTGGCTGAAAAGAAAATCTTCCGCTCTTCCTTCATCCAGCACCCCTATCGCGGCAACCTCCTGTCGAAAAAGTTCTTTCGCTGAGATTTTCTCTGCCTTGTATTCCGCGACATACCCGCTGCATCTCTCCCCGCCAAACTCTCTGAAGAATGCATTCCCGACATCCTGCCGGGTGATCGTCCCGTCAAAATCAACAAAGATCTTCAGCGCCATGGTGCCCGCTATCCCGACACCACAGCGGCAGATTGAACTTGCGAGCCTTGATTGAAACGAACTGTGACGAGCTTTGACACTCCCTCCTCTTCCATCGTAACGCCATACAGCGCGTTGGCCGCTTCCATCGTTCGTTTGTTGTGCGTAACGACAATGAACTGTGTATTGTCGGCAAATTTCCGGATGATGCGGGTAAACCTGTCGATGTTCGCATCATCCAGCGGTGCATCAACTTCATCAAGTATGCAGAACGGGCTGGGTTTCACGAGGTAAATGGCAAACAGTAAAGCGGTCGCCGTCAACGTTTTCTCTCCTCCGGAAAGGAGATGAATTGATGTCGGGCGTTTGCCTCGCGGCTTCGCAATAATATCAATGCCTGCTTCGAGGGGATCAACATTCTCTTCAAGCTTCAGATCACATTCATCGCCGGAATCGAACAGGCTCTTGAACGTTTCGATGAAATTCTGACGAATCTTTTCGAACGTCTCCAGAAACTTTGCTTGTGCCGTTGCATTGATTTCTTCAATAGTTGCCAACAATGTCTTTTCGGCCTCGATCAAGTCGTCACGCTGTGTTGAAAGAAATTCAAATCGCTGCTTCTCTTCCGTGTACTCTTCAAATGCTGCAAAGTTGATGTTGCCCAGCGATTTGATTTTGTCGCGGAAGCGCTGAATTTCATCACGCAGGGCGGCGAAATCCACGAACTCGTCTTCAGGATATTCCTTCAACTCAAGTTGAAGTTCGAATTCCGTGAATGCCCGCTCTTTCAAATGTTCGATCTTCGCCTTGAGGTCGGCAATCTTGAGTTCAAGATCGTGCACGGCCTGTATCGTATCGTCATGCGAGCGGCGTTCATCGCGTATCTTCAGTTGAATGCGATGCATTTCCTCGCGGAGGTGGAGATTCTCGCGTTCAACATCCGATTTTCGCGATTCCAGACCGGAGAGTTCAGCCATCAATCCCTCGAGCACGACCGCATCTTCCTGAACTGAAGAATTAATGTGTGAGATTTCATGCTGTGCAGCGGCGATATCCGTCTCCCTCTTCTCCAGCGTGAGGGCAATTGCGGCAATGCTTTCCCTGCTTCTTGTCAACTCATTTTCGGTATTCTGCAGCGTCCCCTCCAACTGCACAGCTTTGATTTCAAGTTCGTTTACCTCTTTGGATCGCCGCTCGAAATCCGTTTCGAGGGCTTCCCGTTCACTGGTTGCGGCGCCGACATTCTGTTCGACAGCCGTTTTCTCTTCCCGCAACTTGTCGAGTTCGGGAGCCTCACTCGCAATCACCGCAAGAAGCTCATCGGCTTCGTGCTTCAGCGCTTCGATTTCTTCCTTGTTCTTCTCCATCACATCCCGAGCACGCTTGCGCTCGAATTCAAGCTGGGCAATGCGCATCTCCACGGCATTCATTTCTTTCTCGATGTCTTTTACTGTTCCCGAGAAGGATTTCAGATCGATTGCGTCATGCTGGGCCGCGACACGTTCAGACATCTGTTTGATGGCGGCAAGTTTTGCATTCGTCATCTGTAATTCCTGCTGCAGCAATTCGATCTGGTTCTGCTTGCCGATCACGCCACCCTCGTCGAGCCGCTTGCCGCCGCCCCGGGTCAATCCGATGCCGGATGTTGATTCGCCCTCAAGAGTGACGCATCGGATGCCGCTGTATTTTGTGCTGATTGTCTTCGCAGTCGCGGCGTCCTCGACGATCAGGATCCGGTCGAGCAGGAGACGAAATAATGAATCGTACACAGGATCAAATCGGGCATGGTCAATGGCCCAACCGCACACACCCGGCTCGTCGGGCAATGAATGGCGACTTGTCAGGAGCGGAAGCCGATCAAGCGCAACAAACGTTGCTTTCCCTTTCTGTTCTTCCTTCAGCAACGAAACACCCAGCTCAACTTCTTCCACCGAATCAACCACAATCAACCCTGCATGCTCGCCGAGTGCAGCCTCGATTGCAACTGCAAACCTATCCTCTGCATGTACGGAATCAGCAACAGTCAACTGGCGGGCAGGCCGCTTCCATTTTTCCGTGGTAGAGAGAAAACGAACTCCCTCGGAAAATCCCTCCTTACTTTCGATCAATCCTTTCAGGAAATCAATGCGGGCCGCGATCCGGTTCGACTCGGCAACAACATCCATTTCCTCGCGCTGAAGCGCATCGAGCTTCTCTTCGAATTCCCTTTTGGTTCTTTCTGCTTCATAGTATTTGACTTCCGCTTCACTGAATTGCCTGCGAAGCTGCTTGTCTTGCGTCGTGTGTTCTTCCACTTCGGCTGCGAGCCGGACGAGTTCGTCTTCGTACTCCCGGTTTTCCTCCTCCGCCCGCGCCATCCGGCCATTGAGGTTTTCCACGCGACCCTTCTGCTTATCCTGAGCGCGTTGTCGCTCGGATATTGATTGAACCAACTCAAGCGTCCGTTCGTTCAGGGATGCCAAGTCGGCTTCCTTTTCGTCGAGTCTCCGGCCGGCTTCGGATGCTTGCTGACGGTGAAGCGTGAGATCCTCTTTCAATTGTTGTTGCTGCGCCGTCAGCTCAACAATGGATTGCTCGAGCGACACCACAAGCGATTCAAGGCGGGCCTTCTCGCCGCGCTGTTCTTCCCGTTCACGTTCGTACCGGAGTATGTTGTCGTGAAGCGCTTTCGAGCGTTCAGCGGCAACAAGGTTCTTCTGCTCGATGCGATTGACCTTCTCCATGTGTTGGCTGACATCGCGCTGTGCTTCAATCAGACGCTTCTCGGCTTCGTTCATCGACTGGCGGAGTTCTTCGAGCCTTGTTTCTTCACGGGAGAGATCAACGTCAATCTGTGCCCTGCTGGAAGTCATTTCAGCAAATCGAACCTGCAGCGGTTCGACGCGTCCGAGAAGCTGGGCATACTCGCGTTCCATCAAATCAATCTCAAATGCACGAAGCCTCGTTCTAAGCTCGTTGTATTGCTCGGCTTTCCGTGCCTGACGTTCGAGTGAGTTGACTGCTTTTTGAACTTCCAGCACAATGTCGTTCACGCGAACAAGATCGGCCTGAACGGCTTCAAGTTTGCGATAGGCGGCTTTTCGGCGGTGCTTGTACTTTGTGACACCCGCGGCTTCTTCAAACAGACGGCGGCGTTCCTCGGTTCTGTCGCTCAGAATCGTTTCCACCATCTTCAATTCAATTACCGAATACGCATCGGCACCCATTCCCGTATCCATGAACAGGTCGAGAATATCCTTGAGCCTGCACGGAACTTTGTTCAACAGATACTCGCTCTCGCCCGAACGATACACACGCCGGCCCACAGTAACTTGCGTGTATTCAGAGGGAAGAATTCCCTTGTTGTTTTCGATAACAAGAGATGCCTCGGCCATGCCAAGCGGTTTACGGCTTTTCGTTCCGTTAAAAATCACATCTTCCATCTTCTCGGACCGGAGGGCACTGTACCGCTGCTCACCCAACACCCACCGGATTGCATCAACGATATTTGTTTTACCGCAACCGTTCGGGCCGACAATTGCCGAAATGCCCGAATCGAACGAGAGATTCACCTTCTGCGCAAATGATTTGAAGCCGATTATTTCGAGCTTGGATAGGTACATTTAGCGCTGCTTGCTTGCCACACTGTTGTACAAGTATTTTGCGTACGCAGACGCTGATTCGGTGCGATCGAAATAGAAGTACAAACCGGCACCCAGCACGGCAACCATCAAGAGCGCGGCGATGTACATCTTGAGAGGGTAGACATCAAGGATGATCGAGATGCCCTTCAGAAAGCGCAGCGCAACCCAGAACATCAGCAACACCGCCAATAGAATGGACGGCAGCACGTACACCGGGCTATCCATCAATCTGAACAAAATCATGCCGAACGGAACGAGAATGAGCAACGGCGGCGTTGACCACATGGTGACCGCATACGCATGATACGGGTAGATGCGAGCCTTGAACAGGGGGGCCACCATCCACAGAAGCATACTGATAACGAGAAGATGCAGAAAGAATACGCCGGTAAACACAACAATGAACTTGTTCGGCTGCCGGACCAACTCGATTACCTCGTGCTTCACTCTATCCGAAATAAGGATGAATGACAACAGATTATCCAACACCAGACTGTGGCGGAAATAGAACAACAGACTCGACAGAACAATCGCCGTACCCGCGGACACAACAAGCCCGAGAAGCGTACTGTGCAAAACGGTTACAATGCGCTGGTCGCGGATATCGGAGAAGAAATTATACGAGTTCACTATTGAGCGGTTGAGCGACTCGCGAAAACGGCGGCTGGAGTTGTACCAATATGCCGTTCCGACAAGAATGACAAGTCCGGCCAGTACATAAACAATAGGAGATGACGAAGGATTATGGCCAATCGGCAGGGCGGAAAATTTCTCGTTATTAAACGCTGCACGCACAGCCTCGTATGCGAGCCGCTTGTCTCTCGCGTGATTCACCACCCCCAGTGTGTGCATCCACGGATCGCCGGAATTCACGGTAAGCGCCGGCCGATCGCCTTTCCAATCATTGAACGACAAAATGAACGTTCCGGCAACATCGGACTTAAACACGGCATCGATGTGCTGGAACATGTAACGTGCCTGCGCCTCGTATGAGAGGGGATCGCTGTAACCGTTACTGTTCTTCGGCTGAACTTCACTTCCCATCGTAACAATAACAGGCTTTTCGGGATTTGCCTCCCGAAGACTGTCCAATTCGCTTCGAAACTCCTTTGCGTCACGCGTCATGACGGCAGGCATGATAATATCAACGAGATCGCTGCCCGCGTCGGGGAAATTCTTGCGGGTTCCATAATACACGGGTCTTGCATCAAGGCGGCGGGCGAGATTTCCCAACTGCTCGATGAATTTTCGGGCAACCGGTGAAGGCGACTCGAAATCATCGCCCAAGCCCCATGCCACCACTGAAGGGTGATTTCTATCGCGTACAATCATTTCGCGCATAGCGTTACTTGCCAACTCGATGTAGTAGTCGCCGGAGAGGATCGCCGCCGGAACATTTCTGACCGGAAGCTCGACAAATGCAAACAGACCGTACCGATCGCACAGGTTCAGCATATACGGATGAGGAGGATGAAACGCGAAGCGAATTGCATTCGCGCCAGCACTTCGGATCAACGCTACATCCTTCTCCATTTCCTCACGAGTCATTGCGCTACTGTAGGAGGGATGATCCTCGACCCAAACAAACCCCTTGAGATCCTGCTTCTTTCCGTTGAGGAATAGCCTTCCGTTCAACAGCTCAATCTTCCGTATGCCGATATGCATATAGTATTCATCCAATTTCACTCCGGTTTTTGCTTCGGCAAGATACGTTTTGAGAAGATAGCGGTCGGGGGTTTGCGGGCTCCAGGGCCGGGGATTGGCAACAGTGAATTCCACAGTAGCCGGGTTCCAATCCTTACCCAGCCGCGTTACGGGAATCGACGGGCTCGTTGCTACCAATGTGTTCGACTGTCTGTCATGCAACTCGGCAAAAAGTTGCAACTGCGGCAGCAATGTATCTGCTGCACCGCGGCCCTCGCTTTCGAAGGTTGTGACGACTCTTATCCGGACAGACGAGAAATCACTCTTTGGTTCCGAGGAAGCAGAAACATCCGAAATGAACACTTTCGGGGTTCCGAGAATGTACACGTCGCGCAGAATGCCACCGTAATTCCGCCAACCCCATACCTGTGAGCGAAGCGGCAATGTTTTAGTGGCATCCAGCGTGTTGTTCGTCGTGATCCTGATAATATTCTCGGCGCCGATTTGCAGAGTTGAGGATGGAATTGGCGCCATAAAACTTGTGTATCCGCCTATATGATTTACAATGAAATCCCTGTTGATGGATACCGCGGTATTGTAGTTCGATCCCAGCATAACGAGATGGAACTGGTACTTGTCCAGATCCTCCTCCTTCAGTTCAACCTTCCTCTCGAACACCACTTCGCCCGCAAAGTCGTACGCTGATGGAATTCTGACACTCCCTTGGGGCCCATTTGTTACGCTGTACGACCACAAACCCGACAGGTCAATCTTCATTCTGGTCGGCGTGTCCAACAAATAGCCCGTCTCGAGGCCACTTGCCATAACAGAGCCGTTTTCAAGGAATCGATACTGGGAGAATGTTACGTTAGGCTGAAGGAACTGGATAAGAAGGCCAAAACAAGCAGCGGCGAGAATCTTACGCAATTTCGGGGCGTGCAAAAACAATTAGTATGACCGAAGACAGTAATTTGGCTGAATTTGACAAAATATAATCAATAACGCATGGGAAAGCAATGAAAAACAAGGCTCAGCGGGCAGGGGCTGAACCAATTATTGAAGAGAACGAGTCGGCTTTGAGACACGCCCCCCCCACCAAGGCCCCGTCTATGTCATCCTGTGCCAGCAATTCAGCCGCATTGTCAGGCTTCACACTTCCACCGTACTGAATAACAAGCCCTTCAGCAACATTCCATGAGTAAAGTTGCCCGACAAGTTTGCGGATGTGCATATGAACCTGCTGCGCCTGCAGCGGGGTTGCCGTCTTCCCCGTGCCAATCGCCCATACAGGCTCGTAGGCGATTATCACTTTCTTCATATCATCCGACGAAATACCGGAAAGCACTCCCTTGATTTGGGCCGAAACAATCTGTTCCGTCACCCCGGCCTCGCGTTCCTCCAACTTCTCGCCAACACAGATGATTGGCTTCAGCCCGTTTGCCAAACCTTTTTTGGCCTTCAGGTTGATAAGCTCATTCGTTTCGCCAAAATACTGCCGGCGTTCGGAATGGCCGAGGATGACATATTCACATCCGGCTGACTTCAACATCTTCCACGACACCTCGCCGGTGTACGCCCCCTCGTCATGCTCGCTCATGTTCTGTGCACCAAGCTTGATGCTTGAATCCTTCAGAAGGCTTGAAGCAATTGCCAGCGATGTGAAAGGCGGACAGACAATAACATCGACATTCGGTTTGAGATTTGAGGTGAGAGGTTTGAGTCCGTTGATCAGTTCAATAGATTCCTCAATGGTTTTGTACATTTTCCAGTTTCCGGCAATAACTGTTCTTCGCATATGAGTTCTCGTTTTGATGAATGGTAGAATTTATGAGATGTGCTTGGCGTTGAGTTTTTCTCTCAGAATCTCGTTCACCAGTTTCGGATTTCCTTTGCCCCGTAGTTTCTTCATTGTCTCGCCGACAAACCATCCGAAGACTTTTTCGTTTCCGCTCAAGAAGGTCTCCACTTGAGATTGATTGGCGGAAAGAACTTCGACGACCGCCTGCTCAATTGCAGATGTGTCAGATACTTGAACCCAGCCTTTCTTCCCGACAATCGCTTTTGCTTCATCGGAATCCGTCAGCATTTCCTCAAATACTTGCTTGGCAATCGTTCCGCTGATCATTCCTGATTGAATGAGACTAATCATCCCCGCAAGCCGGCTTGGTTGGATCGCAAAGTTCCTTATCGAAATCCTCTTTTCGCCGACAACGCGGAGAACCTCCGTCATAACCCAATTGCTGACCACCTTTGCGTTCTCGTTCCGCTGCTTGCCGTTGAGATGAGACAAGGCAGCAGTAGCAGATTCAAAATAGTCGGCGATTTCCTTTTCCGCCGTCAACACATCCGCATCATAGCGGGGCAAGCCGAGTGATTCAAGATAACGGCTTCGGCGGTGCGACGGCAATTCGGGCAACTGAGCGCGGACTGTATTCTTCCAACCCTCGTCAACACATACCGGCACCAAATCAGGATCGGGAAAGTAGCGGTAGTCGTGAGCCTCTTCCTTGCTTCGCATCGAGTGCGTGGTGTTTGCGTCGGCATCCCACAGCAGTGTCTCCTGCTCTACCTCTTTGCCGTCCGCAAGCAGGGCTATCTGCCGGTTGATTTCGAATTCCAACGCCCTCTCGACATTGCGCAGCGAGTTCATGTTCTTCACTTCAGTCTTCGTACCGAATTCGCTTACTCCCTTCTTCCGAACTGAGACATTTGCGTCGCAGCGCAAACTTCCCTCTTCCATATTTCCATCACAAATTTCGAGATAGGTCACAAGTTGCCGGATTTTCCAGAGGTACAAGTATGCTTCACGCGGTGAACGGATATCCGGCTCGCTCACGATTTCTATCAAGGGAACGCCGCAACGGTTCAGATCGACGAGGGTTCCGCTTCCCGCATCGTGAATCAATTTGCCTGCATCTTCTTCCATATGAATGCGGGTGATGCCGATGTTCTTCCGGCTTCCATCCTCTGCTTCGATTTCGATTGAGCCGTTCGAGCACATTGGTTCTTCATATTGCGAAATCTGATATCCTTTGGGAAGGTCGGGATAGAAGTAGTTCTTGCGGGCGAATATCGAGCTTCCTGTGATCGTAGAATTTGTTGCCATTCCCATCCGAAGGATGAACTCGACAAGATTTCTATTGAGAACAGGAAGGGTTCCGGGCATGCCGAGACATACCGGACAGACGTTGGTATTCGGCGCATTGCCGAATGTCGTCGGGCAACCGCAGAATGCCTTCGACTGCGTCAGCAGTTGTGCATGAACTTCCAGCCCGATAACGGCTTCATACGCCTGTGCATCCATAAGCAAACAGGTTGGAATGTTCTTCAGTTCTTGATGGCTTCAGTCACCTTCTCAGCAGCCTCCTTCAGCGTCTTCGCAACGAGAAAGTTCATTCCCGAATTCGCAAGAATATCCGCTGCAAGATCGGCATTGGTGCCTGCAAGACGAACAACCACAGGAATGTTGACATGCACCTTCTTCACCGCTTCAACAACGCCGGTTGCAACACGGTCGCAGCGAACAATTCCGCCGAAGATATTGATGAGAACAGCCTTCACGTGCTTGTCTGAAAGGATGATCTTGAACCCGTTCTCAACCGTTTGCGCGCTTGCCGTTCCGCCAACATCCAAAAAGTTGGCAGGCTCGCCACCTGCAAGCTTGATGATATCCATCGTGCCCATTGCAAGTCCGGCGCCATTCACCATGCATCCGACGTTGCCATCGAGCTTGATGTAGTTGAGATTGGATCTTGATGCTTCTATTTCGAGAGGATCTTCTTCATCCAAATCCCTCAACGATTCCAGTTCGGAATGACGGTAGAGAGCATTGTCATCAAAGTTGATTTTCGCATCGAGAGCGAGAATCGCACCTTCGCCCGTTACAACCAGCGGGTTGATCTCCGCAAGCGAGCAATCCATTTCATCATACGCCCGGTACAACGCCTTCAGGAATTTCACGCCGTTCTTGAACGCATCACCCGTCAAGGCCAAACCGAAAGCAATATTCCGGGCCTGAAAATCCTGGAACCCGACCGCCGGATCGACAAACTCCTTTAAGATCTTCTCAGGAGTTTCCTCCGCTACTTTCTCGATTTCCACGCCCCCTTCCGTTGATGCCATCACCACGTTACGCGACGTAGATCGGTCGAGCGTAATACCTACGTACAACTCACGGGCGATGTTGACACCCTGCTCGATCAGCAATCGCTTGACGAGCCTTCCCTCAGGACCGGTCTGATGAGTCACGAGCGTCATCCCGAGAATCTGCGATGCGTAATCGCGGACTTCCTGCAGACTTCTGGCAACTTTGACGCCGCCGCCCTTGCCTCGTCCGCCGGCATGAATTTGCGCCTTGACCACCCACACGCTGCCGCCAAGCTCTTGAGCAATGGCAACGGCCTCATCAACGGAAAAAGCCGGCTTCCCGGCCGGAGTTGCAACGCCGAATTTTCTGAGGATTTCTTTCCCTTGGTACTCGTGAACTTTCATGTACATCTCCTTGAAATGAGAATTAGTTTAGCGAATCGAAATCAGGTTGGCCCTTCTGCCACTCATCCAGCACTTCCTTCCCTTTGATGTACTCATCAAGCGGGACGAAGATCTTTGCCGGATTGTTCAGATTGCTGCGCGACAGCGGACTGTCGCCGCCGCCATCCCACGCGTAGCCGATGGAGCTGAAGTTCTGCACTTCAACGTGAAGCTTTGCATCCAGAAGAAGCGACCGCGCCAACTCTGCGTCATGCACATCGGTAGAGCGGAACACTTCCGCCCAATCGCCATCAACACGAACGTCAAGGTGATCGAGACAAAATACCCTGCGGTCGCTTTCTTCACTGCATTGCTCGCAGACAAGCTTCTGACAAATGATGCAGACACCCCCCGCCTCGTTGTTTCCGTGAGTTTCGCACCAGAGGGTTTGGTCAGTCAGCAAATAGCCGCAGCGAGGACAGAACTCGCTATCCGCTGTTACTTCCCCTTCACAATTCGAGCATGTAATGAATTGGGGCATGTCGTGTCCCGGCTTACGTTCCGCTTGTCAAGGCCTTAATGATCGGCTTCGGTAAGATGATCGGGCGAAAGAACTTCTGTGAGAAGATATAGTCTTCACCAGATTCATCGACGACACGAATGAGACCATGACTGTGAGCGAACGAATCGGCAAGGACCTTGTACACTTTCCCGCGTTCCAAGGAGGCGGGATACTCCCGGTTGTCGACGCAAATTGCAAAGCCCGCCTTAGAGGTGCGACCTTTAGAGCGGTCGCTTAATCTTGATTTCCTTTTTCCCGATACCGTGCGCTTCATACCAATGCACCTCGACATAGTGAATAGTGTTGTCAGCCAGTCGAACGAGCGCCGAGCCTTTGTGTTTTCTCCAGCGCCCCTTCCCATACATTCGCTCCAAGCGTTTGAGATCCCGGATTGATTTGCCGGCGGCTATCAATTCAATGTGGTCAATCTCCCCAAGAATCTCAAACTCTGGCATCAGCCCTCCTGAACAGATGTCTCAACTAATAGAACGAATCTCCTTGCCCCCGAATCTTTCAATTTTTCTGATCTACTTCCTGACTTTCTCCGCAATCGATTTTGCCTGCATGAACAGCAACAGGTAATCACGCCCGCCTGCTTTGGAGTCCGTGCCGCTCATATTGAATCCACCGAACGGATGCACGCCGACGAGAGCCCCGGTACATTTCCGGTTCAGATAGAGATTTCCGACAAAGAAATCCCGTTCAGCTTTTTCAAGACGTCTTTTGCTCTTCGTGTAGACAGCGCCCGTCAAACCGAATTCGGTATTGTTGGCAATCTGCAACGCCTCATCGAAATCCTTAGCCTTGATGACGGCAAGAACGGGACCGAAGATTTCCTCTTGCGCAATTGTCGCTTTCGGATCAACATCGGCAATCACCGTCGGGCGTATGAAATAGCCTTCGTCGCCTGCTTTTTTGCCTCCTGCAACCAGCCGTCCGCCTTCGGCAATTCCTTTTTCGATATAGGCGAGGATGTTCTCTTCCGATTTTTTGTTGATGACGGGTCCCATATAGTTGGATTGAATGGCGGAATCCCCAACAGTAATAGCTTCGGCCTTCTTTGCAAGAAGGTCAACGAATTTGTCATAGATCTTCTCGTGAACAATCACGCGAGAGCAGGCCGAGCATTTCTGCCCCTGGAAACCGAACGCTGAAACGGTGACACCGGCAGCAGCTTCATCAAGATCAACGCCCTCATCAACAACAATCGAATCCTTGCCGCCCATCTCGGCAACAACGCGCTTCAGCCAGATTTGTCCTGGACGAACCTTTGCCGCTTCCTCATTGACGTGAATGCCGACTTCCTTCGAGCCGGTGAACGAAATGAACCGCGTCTTCGGATGCTTCACGAGCGTGTCGCCGACTGCGCCGCCGGGGCCGCTGACGAAGTTCAGCACGCCAGCCGGTAGTCCGACTTCTTCCATAATCTCATAATATTTCCATCCGGTTAGCGGCGAGTCGCTGGAAGGTTTGAGAATGACCGTGTTGCCTGTGACAATCGCCGCCGAAGTCATTCCGGTGAGAATGGCGAGCGCAAAGTTCCACGGCGGAACCACAACGCCAACACCGAGAGGAATATAAAGAAGCTTCCCTTTCTCTCCCTTGTTCGGAACGACGGGTTGCGGGCCGCCGTATCGCAGCATTTCACGTGCATAGAATTCGAGGAAGTCAATCGCTTCGGCAGTATCGGCATCCGCTTCCGGCCAGGTTTTTCCGACTTCGAGAATCATTGTTGCGTTCAACTCGAACCGGCGCTTGCGCATTAGCTTTGCAGCTTTGAACAGATAGTCAGCCCGCTTCTTGTACGGAACATTCTTCCAGTCCTCAAACTTCGCCAACGCAACATCCATTGCCTTGTTGGCAAGCTCTGCGGTTCCTTTCTGGAACACGCCGACAATCTCCGACGACTTCGAAGGATTGTAAGAATTGAATTTCTCCTGTGTGTAGATCTTCTCGCCCCCGATCACAATCGGGTATTCTTTTCCGATCTGCGATCGTACCTTTGCAATGGCTGCTTCCTGCGCTTTACGGTTTTTGGCCTTCGAAAAATCTGCGAGCGGTTCGTTTCTGAATTTTGAGATTGGCATACTATACCTTCAGTTTATGATGTAATGAAAATGGATGTCATTCGTTGAACTACATTCACGTCTTTGCGGATTCGATCGCCAACAACACGGCACCGTATGCCGGAGGATGCAGGGCCGTTTGAATATTCACATTAAGAATGCGGCTCACAATCATCGAGCGGAGAATGTTGGTGTAATCGGATTCCCGCTCAAGCAGTCCGCCCGAAAACGCAACCGCGACCTTGCCTGCAATATCAAGCTGTGCAGCAACCGCTTGTGTTTGCAGGGCTAATTCTGTTGCTCCGCGAGCAAGAATCTCCTGCGCAACATCATCGCCTCCCGCCGCGGCTTTGATTACAAGCGCCGCCAATTGTGACAACTCGAACCCTTCGCGATAGACGGCCGCAATCAATCTATCACGACTGTCGAATCCGAATTCTTGCCTTATCAATCCGGCAAGAAGATGCGAGCCTCCGCGGCCATCGTACCATCGTGCCACGGATTTCAGGGATTCGGCCCCTAACCAAAACCCGCTTCCTTCATCCCCCAGCACTCTGCCCCAACCACCGGCGGTAACAATCTTGCCCGAACTGTTCTTACCAATCACAACTGAGCCGGTGCCTGCAATGACGAGAATTCCCGGCCCTCCGTTGAACGCGCCTTCAAGTCCTACCCTCGCATCCGTTTCAATCACGAGTGGAATCTCACGTCCTGCAAGCTTCACAATCTCCAGACGAAGTCGCTGACGATTCTCTTCCCTTCCCGCGCCTGCGAGTCCGAGAACGATCGCATTCAGGTCTGTAACTACACAGCCCGCCTCTACGCAACAATCGGCAATCAGGCCGTAAAGTCGCGCAGCAGCAATATCAAAACCGACTACGTTCACATTTGTTCCGCCGACACTCTTCTGCGCGCAAAGAGTACCATTCCCATCCGCGATGAATCCGAGGGTTTTTGTTCCCCCGCCATCTGCACCAAAGACGAGAGTATTCATGAAGTGGTGGAAAGTGAATGAACGCGAGCCTGCCGGAGGCGATTACAAACTTCGAAAAGTTACGGAAAATGGGGGAGAATAGCACATTCCGGACGTACAGAGCATGTTTTTGCGTCAAGTTTCCCTTGAGAAAACTACAACTGTTCGGCAATTCTGGTATTGCATTAGTTTGTGCGGAAGAGCGGGTATGGGGCGCATAAGCGTGATCAAATTCGCTTTCAGCCATGAAGGGCGTGTAGCCGGAAATATCGGCGAGAACACGATGTTCGTGCTGAATCGTGGAGTCCATGAATCACGCACAGACAAGTGTGGAAAGTACGGTTACAGAAAAGCCGTCGTTACTTCACGTTGAAGTAACGTGCTTCGGGATGATGGACGATAATCGCGTTCGTGCTTTGCTCCGGTTCAAGCGAACATTCATCCGTCAGGCAAACGCCGATACGTTCACCATTGAGTAATTCAAAAAGTTTTGTTTGATCTTCTAAATTCGGGCACGCCGGGTAACCAAAGCTGTAGCGCGACCCTTGATATCCTTGCGAGAAGAGGCGTTTGATCTCCTTCGCATCCTTTCCGGCAATACCCAGTTCCTCACGAACCTTTTTGTGCCACAACTCCGCAAGCGCTTCGGCCGATTCGACACTGAGCCCGTGGAAATAGAGATAATCCTTGTAGTTGTTTGCTGCAAACAGTTTTGCTGAATATTCCGAGGCAACACTTCCCATCGTTACAAGATGAAATGCAACAACATCCATCCGGCCCGATTCGACAGAGGCGAAATAGTCGGAAAGACAGAGAAACCGGTCATCCGATTGACGGGGGAATGTGAACCGCATCCGCTCGCTTTTCATATCATCGTGATAGATGATGAGATCGTTACCAACGGACTGGCATGGGAAATAACCGTACACAACTTTCGGCTGCAGTAGGTTTTCGGATTTGATTTTTGATTTCAGATGTTCATAGTCAGGATAGACTTTCTCTTCCAACAGCTTGCGGTACTCGTCCTCATTCATTTTACCCTTGCGAACCTGCCACTGGCCGCGAATCAGCGCGACCTCATTGACATACTGAAACACGTCATCGAGCGGAACATCATCAACGACTTTTGCCCCCCAGAAGGGCGGCTTCGGAATAGACACATCTCTTGAGACGCGTGAAACGCCTACCCTCCGCCTCCCGTTTTCCGATTGCGCGTACAACCGGTTCTCTTTATGCGCAAGCGCAATTTTTGCTTCTGTGCCGGTCAGCTTCTCCTCTTCATCTTCATCGGTATGAGCCGACGGCGGGTAGTCGAGACTGCCAATCGTCACCTTCTCCATAAAGTGAAGTCCGTCAAAGGCGTCGTTGGCATAGAACACTTTGCCTTTGTAAATGGCGCGCATGTCTTGCTCAACATATCGTCGTGTTAGCGCGGCGCCTCCGAGAACAACGGGAATCGTCACGTTGCGCTCGTTCATCACTTCAAGATTCTCTTTCATGATGAGTGTGGATTTCACGAGCAGGCCGCTCATACCGATGGCGTGAGCGTGATGTTCTTCCGCTGCATGCAACATGGTTTCAACCGCGCATTTGATGCCGAGATTGACAACCTTGTACCCGTTGTTTGTGAGAATGATATCGACAAGATTTTTGCCGATGTCATGAACATCGCCTTTCACCGTTGCGATGACGAACGTTCCTTTGCTCGCCGAGTCTGCCTTGTTCATGAACTTCTCGAGATAGGCAACGGCGGCCTTCATCGTCTCGGCAGATTGAAGTACGAACGGCAACTGCATCTGTCCGCTGCCGAACAACTCCCCAACGACCCTCATTCCATCCAATAAAACGTTGTTGATGATGTCGAGAGCAGAATACTTCTTCAGCGCTTCATCAAGATCGGCCTGCATTTCCACTTTGTCGCCGTCAATGATGCGGTTTTTCAGACGTTCTTCAACCGTTCCGGCGCGGGCGGCCTTCTCCTTCTTCTCACCCTTCTTGTCGGCGTAGTACGCCATGAGTTCGGTGAGGGGGTCGTAAACGACCTTCCGAATTTTTGCTGATTCACTCACGCCGCCACCTCTTCGAACTTCCGTTCATCAAAAATCAACTGGCGGCATAATTCTCTTCCCCGTTCATCAATCTTGTAGAGCGGCATAATCTTCGACGCGTGCACGATTGCCATGTCGAGACCTGCTTCAATGGCGTAGTGAAGGAAGACGGAGTTCAGAACGTGTCGCATATGCGGCGAAAGTCCGAACGAAATATTGCTGACGCCGAGAAGTGTCTTCACCCCCGGGAGTTCCTTCTTAATGAGACGGATTGCTTCGATGGTTTCCATTCCGGCTCGGCGGAATTCCTCGTCCCCCGAACCGAGCGTGAACGTGAGAGTATCGAATATGAGATCGTGAGGCCTCATCCTGTATTTGTTGACGACAAGATCATAGATGCGCCTGGCAATGGCGAGTTTCTTTTCGGCCGTTTTTGCCATTCCCTCTTCATCAATCGTGAGGGCAATGACGGCGGCACCGTATTTTTTGCAGAGAGGAACGACATCATCAATCCGCTTCTCGCCGTCTTCCAGATTGATCGAGTTCACGATGGCTTTTCCTCCGATGAGTTGCAGCGACTCTTCGATAACATTTGCCTCTGTTGAATCAATTACAATCGGCAACTGCACTTGCGTGTTGAAGCGGAAGATAATTTCACGCATATCGTTCACCTCGTTGCGCCCGACGTACGCCGCGCAAACATCCACCATGTGGGCGCCCTCTTTCACCGCCTCACGTCCCATTGCAACTATGCCTTCCCAATCTTCCTTTGCAAGCAGATCACGAAAGAGTTTGCTGCCGTTGGCATTTGTCCTTTCGCCAATCAATACAGGTGGTGGATTGATACTCAGTGGTGCAGATTGATACAGACTCGAAGCGCTCGGAACAAAGTCAATCTCACGCTTCTTCGGAGCAAGTCCGCCGACTGCATGCGCAAGCTGGCGGATGTGTTCCTTGGTCGTTCCGCAGCAGCCGCCGACAACACTCACACCCAAGTCCTTCACGAAGTGTAACATGAACCGGGAAAGTTCCTCGGGCGAGAGCTTGTAGTGTGCATGCCCGCCCACGTTCTCCGGAATTCCTGCATTGGGCATCACGAACACCGGCTTCGGACTGCTTGAACAGAGAACGCGGATATGCTCCGACATTTCCGCCGGGCCGGTTGCGCAGTTCATCCCAATCACATCAATATCGTACGGCTCAAGCGAAGTAAGAGCAGCCGAGATTTCCGTTCCCAACAACAATGTGCCCATTGTTTCCACAGTAACGGATGTGATGACGGGAACCTGCTTGCGTGCCTCCTCAAAATACCCGAAGATGCCATAGAGCGCCGCTTTGGTCTGCAAAATATCCTGACAGGTTTCGACGCACAGAAGATCCGCTCCGCCCTCAACCAATCCTTTTGCTTCCTCCTTATATGACAGGGCCATCTCCTTGAACTTGATATGACCGAGCGATGGCAGCTTTGTTGTGGGCCCCATGGAACCGGCGACGAAGCGAGGCCTGTCGGAAGTTGAGAAATCGTTGGCGACACGCTTCGCAATCTGCGCGGCCTTAAAACTCAACTCATACGCACGGTTCGCAAGATTGTATTCAGCAAGCACGATGGACATTGATCCGAATGTGTTCGTTTCAATAACATCGGCCCCGGCTTCAAGGTAATCGCTGTGAACACGCTCCACCGCGGACGGTTTCGAGACAACGAGATATTCGTTGCATCCGTTCAGATGCTCGCCGCCGAAATCGTCAGCGGTCAAATTTTGTCCCTGCAAATGCGTGCCTGTGGCGCCATCGAAGACGATGATCTTTTCGTTTAGAAGATGAAGAAAGGATTTCATTGTGATCGCTGCATTCGGAATTCAGAAAACAAACAACGGCGGGCACATTACCCGCCGTTTCACTTCGTTGTTCGTGCAGGAGATGTGTCAGTTATTCGATATCAATTCAGGAATAGCACTTGACACAAATGTAAACGAATACAGGGAAAATGCGTCGCTCTCCGTCACAAGCCGCAGAACATGCTCGCCGTAGGCGGGATTCTTCACCAAATTGTACATCCGCGGCTCGGTAATGGCGATAACACTTTTTCCTTCAGTGTCAATCTCGATATCGTTGCCCCTGTTTTCACCGGTAAGAAACTCACCATCCTGAGTCACAACAACTTCAATCGTGCTGTCACCTTCCGGCTTTGCCACAACATTTACCCCAAGAGCATGATAACGGAGAATGATCTTTCCTGTCTCATGTTCATAATGACGCAAGCTGTTGCGGTCATTCATCCAAACACCTACCGCATAAATTCTGTCACCGAGATAAAAATCAGGGTCATCATAGTTCACAGCCGACTCCGGCGCGTAACCTTCCACGTTTCCGATGCTTCCCTTGAGATAGCCGGCAAACAGTTCGGGCGTTGATCGGTATAGGACAGAGCCCGCCCTGTCTTCTTCCCGCAACGGGTCCATCAACATCGGCATTTCATCGAACACTCCCGCATCATACAACAGGGTCTGTAACACACGCTCCGTGGTTGCGTATTGCCCTTCACCCGTACTCTTGTAGCGTATGAAGCCGTGCTTGTCAATAAGATACGTCGTCGGCCAATCGCGGTTGTCATATCGTGCGGCAATAACCGCCTCATTATCCATCACAACCGGATACGAAATTCCCGACCGCTCGATTGCCTTTTGCACGTATTCCGGATTCTTGCCGAAGGGGAATTTCGGTGTGTGCACGCCAATCACAACCAGGCCGTGTTCCCGGTAGCGCTTGTACCATTCATTGACATACGGCAACGCTCGCAAGCAACTGCCGCATGTGTAATCCCAGAACTGGATCAGCACCACCCGGCCCCTCAAAGCGGAAATGATCACCGGTTCCGAGTTGAACCAGAAATCGCCGAACACTTCATGTGCACGGGTTGTTTGTGGTTGGATTTCAGTCGCCGTCATGCAAATCTCACTTGTCGTTCATCCCAGAACTCATGAAAAATATAGATAATCGGTGCTGGAATTGCAAGAAAGGGAATTCTTGCGAAACGGTGATTTACCGCCTGAAACCGGCCAGATGGATTGTCGGTTGCAGTGGTATCGCTTTCTTGTCACCTTTGTAATAGATGCGCTCGAGAAACAATCCCGAGGGAGGGGCTGTGAGCCGGGCAGGCTCATTGGAAGGAGTAATCAGAAAACGCTGTACATCTTCCACCGAAAGCTTGCCGCGGCCCACTTCGGTGGTAACGCCAACTATTCTGCGAACAAGCTTCCATACAAAATGGGAACCGACGATGCGCAGGAGAATCAGATCGCCTGCTTCTGCAATCTCAACAGACTCGATCAATACCTTTGTCGACTTCTCCTGCGGGTCGTCGTCGGTAAACGATTGCATATTCTTCATGCCGACGAATAGCCGGAGCGTTTCTTCCATCCTTCTGATATCAAGCTTGTCTTTAATCCACCAGACATACCGCTTGCCGAACGCCGTGCGGCGCCGGGAAATCTGGTAGAGATAGCTTCGCGCAACCGCGTCGTGCCGTGCGTGAAAATCGGGGCGGGCCTTCTCCACCTCAACAATGTTGATATCCGCCGGAAGTTCGTCATTCACCTTCATCCGGATGATTTCCGGACCGAGCATCGTTTTTACATCGAGGTGAGCAACCTGCATCAGCGCATGCACGCCCGCATCCGTGCGTCCTGCGCCGTGAAATTCGAAGTCACCCGTCTTGAACACCGTCTTCATTGCCCCGATCAGATCCCCCTGAACTGTGCGCGCATTCTTCTGCACCTGCCAGCCGCTGTAGCGGGTTCCTTCGTATTCGATATAGAGTTTAAAACGGGACATAGTTCAACCACAGAGATCCCAGTGTTCACAGAGATAACTGAGAAAAGTCAAAAAGTCTCCTTGTTGATAAACCGTTTGATTCCTGATTTGAGAACGGGAACGTTGAAATTGATCAACAGCCCGACCGTAGCCTTCGATGCTTTGAGGTAGTTCAGAGCCCTCGGGCTACTCTGCTGTTCACCAATTCCCAAGCATCAGCGATGATCTTCTTATGATCAAATGCAAGCGGAATGTTCATCCAATCTTCTACCACCTCAACATGTGATGCATCATCTCCCGCTTTCAGCGTTGAGAGATCGGCATCGGCGAGAAATGCCACAGCCACAGTGTGTCGTTCCTCGTCACGCTTCGGATCGGAATATACTCCGATCATTTTGAGATTGTGAACGACAAGGCCGGTCTCCTCCAGCATCTCCCGTTTGCATGCTTCCTCAACAGTCTCATTCACATCGACGAAGCCGCCGGGCAAGGCATAGTGATCCTCGAATGGCTCATGTCCCCTCTTGATGAGTACCACTGCATCGTTGTCAAGAACAACGCAATCGACCGTTAGAGGTCGTGTCGGGAATGAGAGAGCCATCTGCGTGCGTGTACAGTAGTTTAGTGAAGATTGAAAGAGACTTGTTGGAACAGCGTTGATTTCTTACATTATTGCCGATCCTTATCGCAACCCATTTCGATTCAATAACGAAATCTATCTGCTCATGTTCAAGAAGGCATTCGTTTTTATTGGTATCTGTATTCTTTCAGGATTCTCCTTGTTTCATTCCGGCTGTGCCGGCAGCGGCGAACAACAACAGCAGAGGCCTGCCCCTGTTGAGCTTCGCGGCGTATGGATCACACAACACGATCGTGTTCTGGAAACCAGGGAAAGCATCGCGAACGCCATGCAATTTCTTGCTGATCACAATTTCAACGTCGTCTTTCCGGTTGTGTGGACCAACGGCATGACGCTGTTTCCCAGCACAACAATGAACGTGTTGTTCGGCATTGAGATAGACACGCTTGCGGCGTACAAAGGCCGTGACCCGCTTGCGGAAGTAATCGAAGAAGCGCACAAGCGCAACATCGCCGTCATTCCCTGTTTCGAGGGAGGATTTTCGGCCGGCGATTCGGAAAGCGTTATCATCCGCTCGAAACCACATTGGGCTGCGCGTGACCGCGCAAATAAGATTGCCGTCAAAGACGGCGTTGCGTGGCTAAACGCATTTCTCCCCGAAGTCCAAAACTTCATGTTTGCAATCATCGGTGAAGTGGTACAGAAATACGATATCGACGGCGTGCAGGGGGGAACACGTTTGCCCGCCCAGCCTATTGAAGCAGGTTACGATTCTGTGTTTGCCGCGGAGTACACCGAATTGCACGCGGGAACGCCCCCACCGCTCGACATAAATGAGAAGCACTGGAAATTCTGGCGCGCAGTACGCCTCAACACATTCGCACGGCAAGTCTATTGGAAAGTGAAAGCGACCAAACCGGGGGCGGTGGTTTCATGGTCTCCCTTCGCGTATCCGTGGTCACTTGACGAGTACTTGCAGGACTGGCGTATCTGGATCAGCAAAAGTCCCGACGGTGAATACTCGGCAGACATCATGCATCCGAGAATCTTCCGCTACGACATCGAAAGCTACAAGCGAACGCTTGCGTCGCAGCATCGCGATTCGATTCGCATTCATAGCGAGAAGCGGTACATGTATCCCGGCATACTATTGCAAGACAAAAGCTTCAGCATGACTGATGATTTCCTGACGGAAGGTGTCCGCTTCAACCGCTACCTTGGATACAACGGTGAGGTGTTCTACTCGTATGAGGGATTGAGAAAAGATAACGGCAGGCTTGCGAAGGTACTGAAATCAACTCACTACAGATTGCCGGCAAGACTTCCCTTTACGCCTTCAAGCCGGAAAAACATTTCAGGTCCGTAGCTGCTTATTTGACCAGCAGCAGTTCCCTCTGAGGAGTCGAGAGGAACTCGGCACCGTTTTCCTTCACAACAACCATCTCCTCCACCGTTGCAATGCCGCGACCCGGAACGGGTAATCTTGGCTCAATCGTGAACACCATCCCCGCCTCAAGCTTCTGAAATGGTTTCTGTGCGTATTTCTCCCAAGCCGGGCCCAGCAACGCGGTGCCGTCATGCGCAAATCTCCCGACCTGATGTCCCAAGCCGTGCGGATATTCGGGGTAGCCGGACTGAGTGATGTATCCGCGCGCTGTCTTATCTATTTCAATTCCCTCAATCCCCGGTCGCATTTGCTTTCTTGCCAACTCGATTGATGTCACAATCGTATCGAACCCTCGTTGAACTTCCGGCGGGGCTTTGTCCTCCCCTTCTTTCAAGACATAGAACGTCCGCTGTAAGTCGGAGCAATACTCATTGTACTTCAGGCCAAAATCCATGTTGAGAATATGCCCGCGTTCAATGACCCGGTCCGTTGGGCCGTAATGTGCCTCGGCTGTGTCGGGGCCGGTGAAAACGGCCGGACATGATTTCGGATCCCAGGCATACGTCACGCCGGCTTCCTTCACTTTTTGCCTCATGAACTCTGCGACCTCCTTCTCCGTCTTCCCCGGCTTGACGAATTGAGTAACTTCTGAATAGATTCTCTCTGTAATGCGAATTGCTTCTTTGATGTTCTCGATTTCGGCCTTCGTCTTACGTTGACGGAGTGCGGAGATGATTTTTTCGGCGGAGATGAGTCTGTCCTGAAAATCAATCTCATACAGAAAATCCCTCAGCGTCAGGTACATGCCGTGCGTCAGTCCGTCGCAGATTTCACTTCCGGTCGAGTAGTTGACGGCAATCTTCTTCGGATTGATACGCTTCATGAATCCGAGGAAATGTTCCTTGATTCCCTGCACATAGCCGACTACCTCGTCGTACGCGTTTGTGTCCTCAACTCCCTGTTTGTCATACTGCCCGACAATTGCATACGCATTGGATTGCGTAAGAATGAATGCGGAATGCCACGTAACAACACCATCTATCAGAAATGGCAATGTCGGATCGCCGTTGAGCGAACTCTCGCGGACAAACGTGATCCAACAATCTACGTCGAATTCTGTGAGAATTGCTTTGGCTTGATTGACTTTTTCTTGAATCAGCATATTGAATCCTTGTTTTTTTCAACACAAAGACACGAAGTGACACAAAGGTTCACGAAGTGTTTTGAAGTATTTTCTTTGTGCCTTCGTGTTGAACTCCCTCTACAGTACATTACTCGCAAGTTCTGCAAGTTCCGAGCGTTCACCCTTTTCCAGATTGATGTGAGCGTAGAGCGGCTGCCCCTTCATCTTCTCGATCAAATAGCTGAGTCCGTTGGAACGGCTGTCGAGATAAGGATGATCTATTTGATAGATATCGCCCGTAAACACCAGCTTTGTCCCCTCTCCTGCCCGCGTGATAATCGTCTTGACTTCATGCGGTGTCAGGTTTTGCGCCTCGTCGATAATGAAGAACGCCTTTGCGAGGCTTCTTCCCCTGATGTACGCCAACGGCTCAATGACAAGCTTTCGTTCCTGAACCAACTGTGTGATCTTCTTATACCTTTCATCCGATTCCGAAAACTGATGTTGAATCACGGCAAGATTATCAAACAGCGGCTTCATGTACGGGTCGAGTTTCTGCTCGATATCGCCGGGAAGATAGCCGATATCACGGTTGCTTAACGGAATAACCGGACGCGCAACAAGAATCTGGCGATAAAACCTCCTGCACTCAAGTGAGGCGGCAAGAGCCAAGAGTGTTTTTCCCGTTCCTGCTTTTCCGGAAATGCTCACCAACTGAATATCAGGATTGAGAAGCGCCTGCAGTACGAATGTCTGTTCTGCGTTGCGCGGCGAAATGCCATAGGCGCTTAGTTTATCAACTTTCCTGATAAAATGATCGGCGGCGTAGTACATTGCCAATGCCGAGTGCTTGCCGTTGCGCATGACGAGGAATTCGTTCGCCAGCAACTTCTTCCTGAATGCAATTTCATCTTCATCAATATGATACGGCTTCTCGTACAACCGCTGAATGATTTCACCGGGGAGATTCTCTTCAACCCTATGACCTGTGTACAGCGCATCAATATCTTTCACCTGATCGGATTTATAATCCTGCGACATCAACCCGAGCGCCTTTGCTTTCATGCGCAGATTCACATCCTTCGTCACGAGCGTCACGGGGACTTCGGGTTTCTCTTTCGCGATGTGATATGCGATGTTTAAAATATGATGGTCGGGTTTGTCAGGGGAGAAGTTCAATTGAAGGTCGGCGTGAAACTCCCGTTCAAGTTTCACTGAAATCTTGCCGAGCTTCGGCCCGATCTTCACACCGCCGTTGAACAGCTTGTCCTGACTCAACTCGTCGAGCGTCCGCACAAACTCGCGAGCGTGAAAATTCAGCACTTCATTCCCCTTCTTGAACTGGTCCAGTTCCTCCAGCACGGTCACGGGAACAACGACATTGTGTTCTGCAAAGTGTGTGATGCATGAACTGTCATGCAGAATAACGTTGGTGTCGAGCACGAAAGTCTTCTTCTGAGAACGGGCCAATACGGTGAATCCTCCTCTTCTGTGAATTGTGCAATGAACGGAACGCGCAAATAAAAAAAGGCGCCGCGTTGACGCCTTGGTTCAGTCAATGTTGATGGTTGACGCTGCTATGTAGTACGACATGTGAAAACTGTGCGACAGGGTTCAAATCTCCGATTGCTACGTGGTATCCGGTTCCCACCTAACGATACAGTATTCACATCAAATTGTCAACTGATTTATATGAAGTTACGGAATTATTAAGAGAATTCAGTTGAAGACTGCGAATATGCCAAACAGCGTTTAGGAAAACCTGTCCGGGCTTGTGAGTGACAAGTCGAATGATGGCTTCGCGTTGGTGGCAATTTCTGAAACAAGCTTGCCCGTGATGGGTGCCAGAGAAATTCCGATCATCGCATGTCCGGTTGCTGCAATCAGATTTGAGTAAGAAGAAAATCTTCCGATGTACGGAACGCCGTCGGGACTTACAGGCCGCAAGCCTGCCCACGGTTCCGCGCCCGCGAAATCCGATTTCTCAAATCCCCCGATGTAGTTTGGGATGGAATTGAGAATTGCATCAACGCGGCGGCGCGTGATGCTGAGATCAAGTCCGGCAATCTCCATCGTGCCTGCAAAACGGATTGTGTCACCCATCGGCGTTACAGCGACACGCGCTTCAGCGAAGATGAGTGGAATAGCGGGTTTGTTTTCTTTTCGGGGAATGGTGACGCTGTAACCTTTGCCTGCCTGAACAAGCAATCTGATTCCGAGTTTTTTCACGATGTTCGGCGACCATGAACCGCCCGCAAGAACAAACTCATCCGCCGACAAATCTCCTGCCGAAGTTGCCACTCCGACAACACGTTTGCCCTCAATCTTGAACCCTGAAACCTCCGTGTTCTTCAATAACCTCACTCCGCCCGCTTCAAGATGCTTTGCCAACCCTTCGACAAATTTCGCCGGAGTCATGTGACAATCGTCCGGAAAATACAGGCCGCCTTCTGCCCGCATTTCGACGTTCGGTTCAAGTCGTTGGAGGGATGGTCTGTCAAGCAGTCTCGCGTTGATCCCGATCTCTTTCGCAAGTCCGGCTTCCTCCTCACAATCGTGGCGTCCCCTTTCGGTACGATATAAGATTAGCAACCCTTTCGGAGTCCACTCGAAGTCAAACGCCTTCATTGCAGCAAATTCTTCGTACAAATCAAGACTTGCATTGCCGAGATCGCGCAGCAGGGGCATCGCCCTTCTTACATTCTCATCTGTACATGACTTTTTGAAATTCCATACCCACGAAATGAAGTCCCGCTCAAGCCGCGGCTTGACATAGAACGGGCTGACCGGACTCAGCATCCACTTCAATCCCTGTGAGATAGTTCCGGGAGACGCAAGAGGAATGAAATGACTCGGGCAAACGTAGCCCGCATTGTGCAACGACGAGCCGTGCCCGAATTCGCCTTTGTCGATGACTGTGACGCTTGCGCCTGCTTTATTAAGATAATAAGCGGAACAGAGCCCGATTGCCCCGCCGCCGATGATGACAACGTTAGATTTCATCGGTTTTGCTTTCTTAAAGAGAACCACGAAGACGCGAAGTCGCGAAGTTTCATGAGAGAATTATACGTTTGATGCCATCCTTGATCAAAGGGACATTGAAGTTGATGATGAAGCCAAGAAGCTTCTTCATCAACCGTAGATATGACAAAACCTGGGCTTCATAGAGAGGAATCGTTTTTTCAACAGCTTTGAGTTCGACTATAACCAAACTATTCACCAGCAAATCCAATCGAAGAGCAGCATCAATCTGCATCCCTTCGTACTCGATTGGAACGGCGAGCTGAGTTTCGACCTTAACCTCTCAGTCGAAGTTCATGGAAAAGGCAGATTTCGTAAACTGATTCCAACAATACGGGTCCCAGGGATTTATGCACTTTGACGACGGAATCTACAATTTCGGTCGCTATCCGTTCAGTTTCCTGATCCAAGTCCAAACTCATTTCAAATACCTTCGTGTCTTCGCGCCTTCGCGGTTTTCTTCAATCACAGCACCTGAAACCCACGCGCGAACGGATCATCCTCATCATCAATCGAAATCGTATTGAACCCATATATCTTCGCCCAGCCTTCGATGCTTGGAATGACCGCATCGTACTGACCAACCTTTGCCCGTCCTTCGATACGGGCTTTGAAGAGACTGCCGATGATGCTCTCATGCACGAACACATCTCCTTCTTTCAGTTTTCCTTTGGCGGCCCATTGGGCAACACGAGCCGACGTTCCTGTGCCGCATGGCGACCGGTCAATCGCTTTCTCTCCGTAAAAGACGGCGTTGCGCGCCGTGGCTTCCGGATGATTCGGCTTGCCCGTCCACATTACGTGACTACATCCTTTGATTGTGGGATTTTCCGGATGGACAAATGTGTACCTCTCGTTGATGCGTCGTCGAACGACGGGACTCCAGCGCAACACATCAGATGCACCAATGTGCTCAAGTCCCTTGAAATTTTCCTGCGGGTCAACAATCGCATAAAAATTACCGCCGTAGGAAGCATCAACCCTCAGCATGCCGATGTCGGGACATTCGACTTCAAGATTCGTGGAATGGAGGAATGCCGGGACGTTCACGATGCGTACACTCTTGACTTTCCTGCCTTCCATCTCATAATACGCCTCAACGATTCCCGCCGGAACCTCCAGCCGCAGCTTGCCCGGAGTTTTTGGCGTGACAAGTCCGTGCTCAATCATCACGGTAACTGTGCCGATCGTTCCGTGACCGCACATGGGGAGGCACCCGCTGGTTTCGATAAACAAAATGCCGATATCCGTATCCTCCCGCGTCGGTGGATACAGGATGCTGCCGCTCATCATATCATGGCCGCGAGGCTCGAACATCAATCCGGTACGAATCCAATCGTATTCCCGGAGAAAATGCTGTCGACGCTCGCTCATGTTTGCGCCGTTCAGTTGCGGCCCGCCGGCGGTTACAACCCTGACCGGGTTGCCGCAGGTGTGGGCGTCGATGCAGAAAAAAATCTTAGTTGACATGAGTGTTTAGATTGACAATGAGACGCTTCCCGTTACGGTCACATCACACCGATGGTATAGCCAAGCCTGATACCAAAATGCGTCCGCGACGATTCGGGTTGATGCAATCCACCTTGTACATTGGGCGACCGCGAGAGTGTCCACGTCTCGTAATCGAATACCGCTAACACGCGGTACACGCTGCCACCTATATGGAATGCAAGTTTTGGGTTGATTCCGGGACTTATCGAAAGATTGGCATATTGCGGTTGACCCCGCGGGAACTTGTCGATCGTTTCTGAAATCGAAAACGGCATTTTCACTTTGAAACCAAAAAACAATTGAAAATTGTTGCTCGCAACGTACGTTCCGTTCCCTCCAATACTGCCAAGGAACACGGAGTACAACTCATCGTAACCACTTGGATCACCGCGTGCAAGCTCGCGATTCCACACCTCATACCCAAATCCCGCAACAGGAGTGAGTTGAAATGTTCTCGAAAGTGTGATGATGTAGCCCGTGTTCGCCGCCACTTCAAAGTGCGTATAGCCTGTTTGCGATGTAAACGGCGTCCGTTGTCCTGTTTGCAGGTCAAACTTATGCCCCTGGTAGTCTACGGAGCCGAATGTGTATTGCAAATCCACCTCGATATAGAGGTTCTTCTTGTGCAGGAATGAATACCGCGGCACAACACCAAACGCGAATTTCGGCCCGCTCTCCTTTAATGCTTCAGAGCCGTTGTCGTCAAACTCCTTCCACGTATAACCGTGCAGGTTGAAGTACGGCGTGATTTGGAATGAGGAGCCTGGATTTTGGGCAAACGCTCCTGAGCATAGCAGCATGAACAGCGCAAATAGCCTGCTTGTGTGCTTCATGATTGTTCTCTCCTTTCTTTGCGTGCATGACCGTGATTTATCCTATCCCGCCGCCACATAACACGTCTTCACCACCGTATAAAATTCCTTCGCATACGAACCCTGTTCGCGTGTGCCGTAGCTTGATCCTTTCCGTCCGCCGAACGGCACGTGGTAATCAACTCCTGCTGTCGGCAGATTCACCATCACCATTCCGGCTTGCGCGTTGCGTTTGAAATGCGTTGCATGCTTCAGCGAAGTCGTGCAGATTCCGGCACAAAGCCCGAACTCCGTGTCGTTGGCAACGGCGAGGGCTTCATCGTAGTTCTTCACGCGAATCACTCCGGCGAGGGGACCGAAGGCTTCTTCGCAATTGAATCGCATTGTGTTCGTGGTCTCAGTGAAAAGTGCCGGAGCAAGATACCAGCCGTTTTTCTCGCGTTTCAGGCGTTCGCCGCCGAACGCGAGTTTTCCTCCTTCTCTTCTCGCAAGCTCGATATAACTCTCGTCTTTCATAAACTGGGCGCCGTCGATGACGGGGCCGATATCCGTGCCGGGCGCAAGTGCATCATCGACCTTTAATGCCTTCATTCTCTCCACCATCGCCTGTACGAAGCGATCATGAATCCCCTCCGTCACAACCAACCGGCTTGACGCTGTGCAACGTTGTCCGGTTGAAAAGAACGCCCCGTTGATTGCGGCATTCACCGCAACATTCAAATCGGCGTCGTCTAACACAACAAGCGGGTTCTTTCCTCCCATTTCAAGTTGCACGCGTGCAAGACGTTTTGCCAGATTTGCGGCAAGCGTCCGTCCCACCTCAACAGATCCGGTAAAGCTCACTCCCGCAACGTCAGGATGATTCACAATTGTGTTGCCGACAGCGCTCCCTTTCCCCATCACCAGATTGAACACGCCTTTCGGCAGACCGGAACGCGAGATGATTTCGGCAAGATTCCATGAACATGCCGGGGCAAGTTCGGCAGGCTTCAGCAAGACAGCATTGCCGAATGCGAGGGCCGGAGCGACTTTCCATGAAGGAATAGCCATCGGGAAATTCCACGGCGTGATCAATCCGACAACGCCAAGCGACTCGCGCATCGTGTCGATCTCGATGCCCGGACGGACGGACGGAATGTGCTCGCCCCCGACACGCAACGCTTCAGCGGCAAAGAACTTGAAAATGTTTCCTGCCCGGACAACTTCGCCGATTCCCTCGGGCAGCGTTTTCCCTTCTTCACGGGAAAGCAGTCTGCCAAGCTCGTCTTTGCGTGCAAGTATCTCCGATCCGATGAAGTCAAGAACGTCGAAACGTTGTTGCGGTGTGCTTGCCCCCCACGCAGGTTGCGCAGCCTTTGCTGCCGCGACTGCATTGTTCACTTGTTCGGCGTCGGCCTGAGCGTACTCGCCGACAACGTCGGTGATGTCCGAGGGATTGATGTTCTTGGACGTGTGAGCGGATGCAACCCACTCGCCGTTGATGTAGTTGTCAAAAGTGTTCATAGTGTGTTTTGAGAAAGAAAAGAAAACCACGAAGACCCAAGGCACAAAGTTGCAGTCAAGAGAAAGCCTCGCATCTTCGTGCCTTAGTTGTTCGCTCTATATTTTCGGTAAATCAGGCCTCGCCTCCAGCGCTTTCTTGACAATCGATTCAACCCTCTTGCGTTCTTCGCCGGTCAGCGGTAGCCGCGGCGGACGAACGTGCTCGGTACCAACGCCCGCCATTGTCTCAGCAAGCTTAATGTTCTGCACAAACTTCGTCGAAACGTCGAGATGCAGCAGCGGCATGAACCAACGGTAGAGTTGAAGGGCTTCATCCATCCGTCCAGCTTTCACGAGTTTGTACAATACAACTGTCTCCTTTGGAAAGGCGCAAACGAGTCCGGCAACCCAACCCACAGCGCCCAGCATGACGCTTTCCATTGCAAGATCATCTACACCGGTGAATATCTGGTACCGGTCGCCAACGGCGTTGATGATGTCCGTGATGCGTCGAACATTGTCCGAGGATTCCTTGAGAGCAACGAACTTCGGTTCATCTGCAAGTTCGGCAAACATTTCAGGAGTGAGATCGACCTTGTACGACACGGGATTGTTGTACAGCATAATCGGAACATCACTTGCAGCGGCGACGGTCCGAAAGTACTGAAGCGTCTCTCGCCGGTCGGCGGGGTACACCATTGCAGGCATCACCATGAATCCGTTTGCGCCGTTTGCCTGCGCCTGCTTGATGTAGTTACACGCCATTGCGGTTGATGTTTCGGCGACGCCGGAAAGCACCGGGACTCTCCCTCCACTCACCTGCAACGCAAGCTTCAGAACGTCCTGCTTCTCAATCGGCGCAAGTGTTACATTTTCACCGAGCGAGCCGAGAACGATGAGTCCGTGCACGCCCGATTCGAATTGAAAGTTGAAGTGTCGTTCCATCGCTGAAAAATCGAGCCGTCCATCCTTGTCGAATTTGGTTGTGACGGCGCTGAAAATGCCGGACCATGTTGTTGTCATTGTAAGAATCTTGATGTTGGTGATTGGAGAGCCGATTGGAAAGAACTATTGAAGAATACTTCAAAAACTGAAGAGATTCAAGGGAAAGAAGAGAACTCAGGGCGAGGACGCATATCGCTCCACAGTTCATAAGAATCAAATTGCGACCGCACTTTGATCTCATCTTTTGTGGAACGTAGTCGATTGCTTAGCTTTTTATCGATAAGACGGGCTTTCACGTTGTCACGAAGCTGCAGGTCGAGGATTTCCTTGACTCGCTGCTGAATCTGCTTGTCATAGATCGGGAATGCAACTTCAATGCGTCTGTCAAGATTGCGCTTCATCCAATCAGCAGACGAAAGGTACAGGCGCTGGTTGCCGTTATTGTGAAACAGAAACACGCGGGCGTGCTCAAGAAACCGGTCAACAATGCTGATAACTTCAATATTCTCACTCATCCCCTTGATACCGGGGATCAGGCAGCAAATGCCCCGCACGATAAGTTTCACTTTCACACCGGCGTTGCTCGCCTCGTACAGTTTTTCGATCATACCGGGATCTTCAAGCGAGTTCATCTTCGCAACTATCAATCCCTCACGACCCTTCTTGGCGTGCTTGATTTCCCTGTCGATCAGCTCCTCAAAACCCGCTCGCATCGAAAACGGTGAGACGAGGAGATGCTTGCATTCTACTTTTTTCTTTTCCCTTCGCAACACTTGAAAGATTCGCTTGCTCTCGTTCGTAAGACGTTTGTCCGATGTGAAGAAACCGAAATCAGTGTACTGTGTTGCGACGGACTCGTTGAAATTTCCCGTGCTGAAATAGGCATACAGCCGTATGCCGTCGCTTTCCTTCCGTGCGACAAGGCAGAGCTTTGCATGTACTTTCAGATTGGGAATGCTGTACAACACTCTGGCGCCTGCCTTCTCTAATTCTTCGGCCCAGAAGATGTTCGATTCTTCGTCAAAACGCGCTTTCACTTCGACAAACACCGTTACATCTTTCCCATTGTTCGCCGCCCGCAGAAGTTGCCCGACAACTCTTGAGTCTCTCGCAACTCTATACAACGTGATGGTGATGGAATGAACCGCTTCGTCATGTGCGGCATCGTTGATGAATCGCAAGACACTGTCGTACGAGTGATACGGGAAATGAGCAAGCCTGTCTTTTTCTTTTATTGCATCAAATATCGAACCTTCATCTTCAAAAAGCGACAACGGCGGTACCGGCTCATACATCAGCGATGGCGATTTTGGATTCGGGAACGAGAAAAAATCACTGAAATTGTGAAACCGGCTTCCGGGGATCAGATCGTCGTCGGTAAGACCAAAAAGCTTCTGCAGAAAAAGAAGAAGCTTCTTCGGCATCTCCGTATCGTATAGAAATCGCGCAGGGACGCCTTGGCTCCGTTTGCCGAGCGCCTTCTTCACTTTTTCGAGAAGATCATCGCTGTACTCGTCACCCAACTCTAACTCGGCATCGCGGGTCAGCTTTATTGCATACGCGCCGGCCACATCGTGTTGGGGAAACAGATCATCCAACCCTAAACGAATGACATCGTCAAGAAAAAGAATGTAGTGTTGACCACTGTCGGCGGGGATTGAAGAGAATCGGTGCGTACGTGCAGTCGGAATTTCAATGAGAGCATACTGTTCCGGCTGTTTCATAAGTACGTCAGACTTGCGTCGCAGACGGACAATCAGATACAGCGCACGATTGTGAAGAAACGGAGGCGCTTTCTCTCCACTCAAAAACACAGGCGAGAGTTTTGGGAAAACTGTGGATCGAAAATGAGAGATCACAGACTCCTTCTGCTTCTTGCTTAGCTCATTGTCCCGAACAAGGAATATCCCTTCCTTCGCCAAATCCTTCTTGATGCGTTTCCTGAATATCTCTCCAAATTCCTCCTGCTGTAACCAGACACCTTTGAGGAGTCTCTTGAGAAGTTGTTCCGGCTCGATGTCAAGTTTCTTCTTCGTCTTCTTCTTCAAACGGGCCAGCGCCCGCAATGACGCAACGCGAACACGGAAGAACTCGTCAAGATTCGACGACCAGATGGCGAGAAACTTGATGCGTTCGTACAGTGGAACTGCCGGGTCCGCTGCTTCCTGCAGCACGCGGTGATTGAATGCGAGCCAACTGATGTCGCGGTTCTTCAGTCGAAGATCGGGGGCTTTCAAGACAGAGGACTTTCAGATATTCTCAATACAGACCTGAGATTCTATAACTGATCCTTCGGCAATGAATGTTCCTGCTTCCCATGAAGTTTGGTGAGCGAAAGTCCGGGGTTGGCAAAGTACCGCTCGAAATCACCTTTGCGTTCAGGCCATTCACTGTCGAGCATGGCAAACCATGCCGTATCGCGATTCTTGCCCTTCACCACCATGTGTTGCCGGAACAGACCCTCATACGAAAAGCCAAGCCGGACCGCAGCATACTTGCTTGCTTCATTCTCGTCGTCACATTTCCATTCAACTCTGCGATATTTCAGTTCGTCGAAAAGATAGGAAAGAAAGAGAAACGTCGCTTCCGAATTCACAATCGTTTTCTGCACGAGCGGACTGTACCAGATGCTTCCCAGCTCCACCCGGCCGTCATTCGGCTCAACGTTCATGATTGCGTACATACCAACTCTCTTGTTGAGTTGCTTGCTGAAGACTGTATAGAACAGCGGATCGCTACTATCCTTCAAGCCAACCATCCACTCATACATTTCCTTCTTGTCGCGAAACGGACCGTAGTGCATGTACTTCCACAAGACATTGTACTCCGGCTTTGCGTGGGAGACTTCGTACAGATCGTCGATATCTTCATCAGGGTTGAGGCGCGAAATAAGTACATGCTTGCCCTCAAGTTTCTCCGGAGCGGGAAGAGGCCAGGTAGTCAGGGTGATTTCTTTAGTCATGGTTCTTTCTCTTTGAATGAAGTGAGAAACCTACCGCACAGAGGATGTCAGATGTTTCCGCAGGGAGGCTTCGAGGGTTGACAGCGTAATTGTGGAATTCTTTTCTGATCGGATAGTTCGCACGCAACTGTCGGAAGTAGTCTGCGCGCAGTTCAGGCGCAAATGACGCAAGTTGCCGGAGGCGTTTGTCGTCTTCTTCGATATTGTAGCATTCTCTCACTGCATAGCGCAGCATTGCTTCATATGGTAGATCCGTTTGCGACAAAAGGATCTCTTTCAAGTCTCGTGTATCTTCGACACGGCCGTCAGCAACCTGTTGATGCAAGAACTCTCCCAGCGCTTGTTGCAACATTCGGGTCGCGTTCACTTTTCCGTCATGCGAGTAGCCTGCAATGTGCGGCGTTCCGATCAACGCCGACTGAAGCATCTCAACATCAATGTCCGGTTCATTCTCCCACACGTCAAGAACACAGGCCCTCACATGCTGATCCCGGATCTTCTTCTTGAGTGACGGAGTGTCAACAACGGCACCTCTCGAAGAGTTGATGAGGATACTTCCCACCTTCATCGCCGAAAGTCGTTGTTCATCAAAAAGATGATACGTTGGATCGTCGCCCGACGTTGTGAGCGGAACGTGAAGTGAAACGAAATCAGCGCCCATCAACGCGTCAAGTGGAAGGTAGCGTGCATCACCTGTCGCCCGCGCAAGCGGCGGGTCGTTCAGCAACACCCGCATGCCGATCGCTTCAGCTTTCTTTGCAACTCTGCTTCCTGTGTTTCCATGCCCGACCACGCCAAGCGTTTTGCCCGTCAGGGCGAACCCCAGCTTGAAGCTTGTCTCGAGCAACGCGGCGAGTACGTATTCGGCGACCGAGTTTGCGTTGCTGCCCGGACAGCTTGCAAATGCGATATTGTGCTTGCGGAGATAATCAAGATCCACATGGTCGGTGCCGATTGTTGCAGTGCCAACAAAACGAACCTTCGTTCCGTCAAGCAGGTCTCCGTTTACCTTCGTCTCAGATCGTACGAGCACGGCGTCGGCGTCTGCAATCGTCTGACGGGATATTTGTTTTGTAGGAAGAATTCTGACGTCGCCAAACCGACCGAAGGCCGTTGATGCGTGGGGAAGTTTGGCATCCACAACAATTAGCATAGCTCAGTGTGAACAAGAATGGTAAGGATGAACTGTATGCAAAGTATTCAACCTCTCTGAGATTATCAAGCCGCCGGTCGCGACGATTTGTTCCAAAATCGAAAATTGTTATACTACATCCGAAGCGTCTTTCCAACTATTCACGCCGCTTAGGAATCAAGTCATGTTGCAGGAAATCAAATCCGTCACCGTCGATGAACTCAAACACATGATGGATACGAATGAAGATTTTCAACTGATTGATGTTCGTGAGAAACTGGAGAAGGATTTTGCCGATATCGGCGGCGAGCTGATTCCGATGGGAGTGGTTCTTCTTCATGCCGATAAGATCAGCAAGGATAAGAAAGTCATCGTCTACTGCAGGAGCGGAAACAGAAGCGGCCGGATTATTGCCGAATTGCAGCGGCGGTACGGATTCTCCAACCTCTACAATCTTGCCGGAGGTATTCTCGCCTGGTCCGACAAGATCGATCACTCAATTAAAAAATACTGACGGGCAGATCATCCAGCCAACACACACCTGCATGAACTGCCCGCTGTTCGGCATCGCAGGTTCACCGAATCTTATCACATCAAAAATCAAAGTTGAAGCCAAGGGTTGCGTACAAGTAGTACGGGTGTTCCCATTCCCTCGCCTCACGCCACAACACCGCTGAATACTTCACTTCGGCGTTCACGTACCGCGGTACAATCTCAGCCCACGCACCGAAGCTCAGCAAGCGCGAGTACTGCATGTTGAGCCGGAACCAATCCGCCCCGTTGTTCTTGTATTCAAACGCAACGACGGGCGTGACGAAATTCTCGTGATCGTATTTATATATTTCGTTTGCGAGAAATCTGTTCAGCGTTACGCGATGCCATGTCATGCCTGCCCGCGCTGAGACACACTTCTCTTCGTCGAAACTGTAGTTGAAGGCGTAGTGGAGCTGCAACAGGGCGCTGATCGAGTAGAGTCTCTCGAGATTGTTTGTGAGATATTCCGGTCTTCGGCGGTCGAGACTGCCAACCGCGAACGAACCGCCGATTCCACCGTACGTGAAGCGGGAGGAACTGATCTTCACCTCATCCCACTCAAACTCGAATCTCCCCGCAACTCCCGTGCTTCCGTTCAGCAACCTCGGCTTCAAGGAGAGCGGCCGTTCAGCATGATTCGTCTCAATGAGACCGCCGTGCAGCGGCAAATAGGCGCCGAGTTCAATCGACTTGTATCCCGCCAACATTCTGATTTGTCCCGACGACCAGAATGCGTAGCCCAATTCATCTGTGCCGATTCTTCCGGTAATTCTCCAATCATTGCCGAATCGCATCTCTCCGCCGAAGAGTGAGATGTTCATCGAAACCCAATTCGGATTCTCAACCGGCAAACGGTTCTGCCGTGCGGCGTTCCGGTATCCGAACGGTGTCTCTTCAACAAGCACATACTCTTTTTTCAGAAGCCTCTTCTGCAATTCCGGGTCGAGTGACTTTGACGTATACAGCCTCCCGTATGAAGTATTGCCGATGCGGATATCTGCTATTCCTTTCATATTGGGATTAGCGATGACAATGACCTGGTCCTCTTCCGAGAATTCCTTTCCGCGATTGCGGAATGCCGAATAGATGCTAAGCCTCATGTTTCTGTCAACAACGGCCCACATCGGGAAATACAATGCATACGTCGTATCGCCGCTGTTGAGCGTTGCAAGAATGCGTTCGAGCGATTTCAGTTCTTCGTTTTCAAATTGCAGTTCCCCGCGCAGTTGCTCGATCTGTGCCGTTGTCCGACTCATTCCGCACAGCAGCAGCAACACGACGAAGAACAGGATGTTGTGTTTCATTCTATTACCTTTCACAAAGTAACTGTGTACGGTATTGTCACGATCACGAAATGCGACGGCTCCCAGTCCGCACTCGAGCGGAGAAGCGGCAGCGCGCCCTTCAGTTCCACACGCAGTGTATTATTGATGATCTCCAACCAGGCGGTGGCAAGCCCCCACTCTTTGTAGTATTGCAGACTTGCACCGAACCTGTTGGAGAATTGCTGATTCATGAATTCGACTTTTAAGTACGGGCTCCAGAAAAATCTCGTATGGTCTGTTGTCAGAATCCGTGCCTCTTCAGTCCCCATTGCCGGCATCAGTGCATCCTGTGAAATCGAATGCATACCGGCGCCGAATTTCACGCGCATGAGGTTCGCCTTATTATGGATGTTCAACGTGTACGAATACCACAACAATGCCGATGTCCGGATGGAGTAGATGTGGTTGGGATCGGCGAATGTTCCGTCCGTATCGCGACGCCTGCCTCCGAATGTGAATGAACCGCCGACGAATGCGAAATCGAACTCACCTGCTACTCCGTATGTTCCGTCAAGACGTCGCGGCTTCAATGATGAGCCGAGGAACGATGACGTACCAGTCCCGCCTGCAAAAGGAAGTTGCATCCCAAGCTTGATACGCTTGTACAACGCCATGACCGCAAGGTTACCGCTCGTCCACATCGGATAGCCCAATTCGTCGTTGCCGAGTTTCACTTCTGCTCCCCAATCATTGCCGAAGCGGATGTTTGCATTGTCGAACAGGCGTAGATTCAACACTGTCGGTTCTGTCTGAGGATCATAGCTCAGATTGTAGCGATTGAAGCTGCCGAGAATACTGTCGCTTTCTGTAACGAGCATCGGCGGAAGGATGTTTTCGATCCTGAAATTCCGGTCAACGAGTTCGCGATCCTGCCCGAACTGACCGCTGGCGACCAGTTTCTGTTTGAGACGAAGCGGCCTGTTCTCCGGATTCGTAAGCACCTCCCGCAACCGTTTCCCCTGAAGCTCGTTCTCGCCAAAATAGATGGCTACGAGATCGTTATGCGGATGGGGAGTTGCGATCACCTGAATATCCGATTTCTCAAGAATGATGTTTGAATCCTGCGTTACTCTGAACACGGCGTTGCGCAATACATCCTGGAATTCGAAATCGTTGATGCGCCACGACCGCAAACCCGAGAAGTTGAATGACGAGCGTTCGAGACCGTCGAGCAAGGCATACAACTGCTCGACACGCTCGCGTACAATCTGCAGCGAATCCTGCAACCGCGTCGTAATCGCCCTTTCCGCCAGCAGTGTCGCGGGCGCAATCGTAATCCGTGATGTGTCACGCCCGATATCCATTCCCGACGTTGATGCATACTGACCGTACGCTGTTGCGATGAGAATTGCGTACACGAGGGCAATAAACAGCACAACCTCCAGACCGTGAATCAGATCTTGTTTCCATTCGTGATGTCTCATGGTATCCTCAACAATCTCTAATAAAGAATGGGGAATGTTCTGTCCAATGGAGCCGACACGCCGCCAATGCCGTGAATCGATGTCCGAATGACCAGTGCCTGCGGACGGGTCGCTGTGACATTCTTGACGGTAAACGTGAACGCCTTGCCGTGGCGTGCGCTCAACACGGCAGTCAAGCCCGACGGCTGAACGAGTGTGCAATTCACGTTCACATCCTTTCCACCGACATCTTCGGCCGTGAAACTGATGACGTAATCGTCTCCGATCAACCGCGAGCTTGTCCATTTGATCTGCGGCGGCGGCGGAGCTTTTACGGGAATTTCCGTCCTGATTATCTCATGGCCATTAATCGATGTGGCTACAAAGGTCATGCTCGACCATGTTGGTTGCGGCATGACGACAATGGGAAACTGTTTCGTCGCCAGTGACGAAACAGGAGTAGAGCCGTTGGCAAACACGCTCACTGTATAGTCGTTTACGTCAAGCTCACCGACCCGACTCTGAAACGTGTATGGAATGTTCCAGTATGCCGTCTTCTGTGGTAACGGATTCCACGTCGGCGGCTCAACGTTGACAGCGAACGCGAGCGAAGCGGCATCAAGCGCGGTAGAGAGATTTCTGCCGGCATTTCCGCTCAACGCAATTTGCAGCGTTCCCGGCATCGGCTTGTCCCAAATAAGCTGAATACTGTTGTCGCCAACGACTCCACGACGAAAACCGGCGGGCAAACCCGCAAGACTGACTTTGCGCGGATCGGTGTTCACGAACACTGTCTTGATGTAGGGAATTCCTGAAACCCACTGCTCTGCTTTCTTGTCAACCCCCATCGAGAATTTTGTTCCCGGGATTTCGCTTTTCTCATTCGAAACGACAATCAACAGCGTTGCAGTATCGGAGCCGGTACGCACACGCTGCCCGCCTGCACCTTTAGGCAATTGTCGCATCACATTCGCCCACACGCTGAAACGATATTCACCTGGTTTGTCGAACACTCCGGCAAACTTTGCATTACCGGTTTCACTGTCAATAATAGGTGATATCAGAACCTCGCCGGTCTCCGACTGGGACGTGACAAAGTACTGAATGGTTGACCTTTCGAGAGAAGATTTGACGTTCGAAACCAGTACTTCAACTGTATCCGAACGGGAAACGACAAACTGCGACACCGACGGAGCGGAAAGCTTGAGCGGCTGCTCGTAGTCCCTGACAAGACTGTCGAGAGCATAATCCCGTTCCGTGATAATGGAGAGAAGATTGACAATTCCAATCAGATACAACACAAAATAAAATGAGGCTTTCGGCATCGGGATACCTCTCTCACGAAAGCGTTGAACTGTTTTCTACTTGAGGTCTCCGACGAACGAGATGCGCGCTCTTCAGGAAATCAACATTCGCCTCAATGCGTTCAAGAATATTCTCATCCGCTGCGTGATGTTCGTCGAGTCGCCGGGCAAGCAGTTCGAGAATACTCCGCTGTGATTCGGCAATCGTGTTATACTTGTTCCCGATTTGCTCAATAACACGACGTTCGGCCTCGACAAGCGTTTCAATTTTCTTGCCCAGAGCTTCTATCATTTCCCGCTCTGCTTTGAGAAGCCCCGCAATATCCGGAGACGCAGCAACAGCTTGCACGGCATGTTTCCCTTCAACTGCAACGTCACCCGTAAATCTCGGCCCCTTATAGAACACGTACGCAAGCGCCATCAGCATAATAAATTCTGCAACCAGTCCGAAGATGACGATGTTAACGGAAATCCTCCCCGTGCTCTCCTCAAGCAGCCAGCCGGGAACAAACTGAAGCTGGCTCAAGTCGCCGAGTCCCCGAAGGCCGACGATCACAACAAGAAAACCCGCTCCCGCATACACCAGCGCCTGAATCACGTTGAAATATCTCTGCATTACTATCTCCTCGGATAAGTTGGGGGTAGATGTGTTTGCCATGCGTGGCACTATGTCAATTCACATGCCACGGAACGCTCAGAGAAACTGCGGAAAACAAGGGGAAAATGAGAAGGGATTGTAAAGATTATAAAATGTGATGGCCAATATTAGTCATCTGAACAATTCGTCTGGACGGCGGTATTAGATGACCTGCTGAACAGGCACTCAAAAGAGAAACGGGTTGCTCAACGGTGAATCGGGCTCAGTACCTCCAACTCGTTAGATCGGCTCCTCGAGGGGCAGTCTTGAGAATCCGCTCGACACTCCGCGGAATGAACATTTGATGGTAGCGGAGACGGGAAAACGCGTTCGGACGAGTGTGGTCGCCGTTCCAGCAATGTTCAGCGCGGGGCTCATAATCCACTTCGCCTCCGTAAAATGGATTGTTGGTTGATTTGAGGAATTCCTCAATAAGATAGACGGCGTTGTTGAGAAAGTAGTTATCCGCTTCGCCGCAATAGATGTGAATCTTCCCCTCCAACTTTTTGCCTAAGCCCGTGTCCCAATCACGTCGGAGAATGTAGCAGAGGTCGTAATTCTCACGCCAGTGTTGCGCAACCGCGTGATCAATCTTTCCCGTCATCTTGTCCCAAATCGGCTTCGGGTAACCATTGGAGCCGACGGGTGAAAACACCGCCTGCCAGATATCCCACTGCTCGCCGGAACGGCTGTTCGTTCCCAACACAATTTCGAGATGGTTTGCCTCTTCCAATGTCGCAAGCGTTTCGCCGAGATAGTTGCGTGTTGCGGGACGGGGTGTCGTTTTCCACTGACTGTCATAGTAGTACGCATTCCCGTGCTCGTACACGTTCACTATACCATAGGCACGGAAATCAACCGGGTCGGGACACGCCGCGAAGCAGCCGTTGAATTCATCAGGATAGAAGATTTGAACAGCAAGTGCCTCCCATCCCCCGGTTGAGCCGCCGTACATGAAGCGCGACCAGCCCTCGCCGATGCAGCGGAACTTCTTCTCAACAAACGGAATCAACTCGTACATGATGGCATCGCCGTACGGGCCGAGATTGGCGGAGTTCACAGCGTAGGAATCATCGTAGTAGGGATTGGGATGTTGAATTTCGATTGCAACGACGCGAGGAAAGCCGGGCGCCGTCCATTCTTTGTAGAATTCATACGCCGCCATCGCTTCAATCTTATTGTAGTCGGGCAGATTGAACCGCTTGCTGTATTCACCCTTCATGGAAGCTGTATCGGGAAGCGTTTCACTGAATCCGCCGAACGTATATGGAAAGTGTCCGTGATACACCATCAGCGGGTAGCGCGCGTCGGGATGTTCGCCGAATCCTTCGGGCAAAAGTACGTTAGCGCCGAGGTACATCGGCCGCCCCCAGAAATGCGAGAGCTTTTCGCTTTTGATTTTCACATGCTTGATGTATTTCGTATCCTTCGGGGGTTCGATCGGGGGGATTTCCTTGTCGAGAACAATCGGTATCGTCTCTCTCTTCTTCGGATCAATCCACATTTTCTTCGGTGCACTGAGAAGGTTCCCCGGCGCAAGATTCCAATGCTGCCCCTCTCCCCTATCCATCGGCAGCTTCACCGTATGCCCGTCCGCGCGACGGAATGTTTCGTATCTGTGCAGAAGTCCCTGCACCCAATACCATCCGGCGGGAATTTCGGAGATACTCTTTTTCGGAAAGCCGAACGTGTTCGCATCAATCATAACCTGACTGCCGGGCTTCAACCCGTCAACATCAACACCGAAGACGAGTTGCGTCTCTGCCCCTTCTCCGATTTGAAATCGAGGCTCCTTCGTGCTGTCGGAGGAAATGAGAAGCAACATCCGACCGTCGAGAGCCTCTCTGCTGCGTTCCTGCGGGAATGAAAGCGAGAACCGAAGCGGCGTATTCTGTGATAAGAGGGTATTGGGTAGAAATACAAACAACAGAGAGAAGGCAAGGTTGCACGGCTTGGGGAGTTTCACGATTCATCTCCGAAAAGGAATAGAAGTAGGATACTAATCCAAGAAATGGAAATTGCCACAAAGACACAAAAAACAAAGGATGCACAAAGGAAAAATTATCTTTGTGAATCCTTTTCTTGTTAGATCAAGCCTGCTCAAAGTTACTTCAGCAACATCATCCGCTTCGTCTCAGAAAATGTCCCCGCCTGAAGCCGGTAGAAATACATGCCGCTCGACAGCCGCTCGGCATTGAATGTCGATTCATAACTTCCTGCCGTCAATTGCCCGTCAACCAGCGTTGTCACTTCTCTTCCCAACATGTCAAACACTTTCAGTGTTGCATGTTCTGGTGCCAGAAGATCGAATCGAATTCTCGTAGAAGGGTTAAACGGATTGGGATAATTCTGTTCGAGTCCCATCGCAACGGGAATTTCACCCGGGCGGCGTTCCGGTACAGAAGACGAACCCACCGACGTGACGGTGAAGTGATCAATCCACACATTATCCGAATGCGTGCCGCTCGGTCCGCCATTGACGATGTAGTAGTTCACCGCAAAGAAGATGTTCGAGCCGGCAAATTGCGAGAGGGGGAACTTGTATTCGTGCCATGATCGGATCGGGCCATCCACCTTGAAGTAGCCGATAAGATTGGTGAAGCTTGTACGATTGCTGTCGGTTGTCGAAATCCATACACGCAGCGAGTCTTTAAACTGGCCATCGATTGCTCCGGCCCAGAAGCTGAGTGTATCACCGACAGCAATATTGTTGATTCTCGGCCCGATCAGCCATTCGTCAATGCGTCCGCTCGCATTGGCACCGTTGTAACTGCCGAACCAGAAACTTGTGCCGATTTGCGGACGAATTGTGTCGCCGCTCTGAAACACTATTTGTTGGCGAAACGCGAGGGGCGTGCCGCCACCGTCGTTGTCAACCACACGCCATCCGGCCGGAACCGTCGTTGACAGGAACCGTTCCTCGAACTTGACTGTGCTTCCGCCGCCACCACCTGTTGTCCATCCCATATCGCGGAACATGCCGAGCGTGATCGGGCCCGGAGTGTGAATGGCTTCCGCCGTTCCGATTTCGGGAGTCATGAGAGAATGCTGGTTGCCTGCAGGATACGTTGCCTCATCCAAATGGGAATAGCTTGAGCCTTGAATCCAGGAACCAGGGGCGTACAGTCGGGGACGAATGCCTCCGTTCGCTGCAACGGCTTGCGGTCCGTTGAAGAAGATGTTGTTGCTCTGCAACTGTGTTGCCAGTGCAACAGACGGATTCGGGAAGAGAGTGGTATTGAGCAGCGCCTGCGCTGAATTGTTTTCCGCGTAGCGATCATAAATGTAGGGGAACGCCGTCCCTCCTCCCCAACTTCCCTGCCCTGATGAAACCGTCATCGAACCGAAGAACGAAAGTCCGTGCCCCAACTCGTGCAGCACGATCGTCACAAAATCAAACTGACCGGAAGGGGTATTGCCATCCGTTCCGAAATACCAGTTGGGGATTGCGCTGCTGAAGTTTGCGTTGATGTCGGCGGATGTTGTCGGGTTGAGGTCGGCTCCTGCCAGTTTCTCGGCAACGGCAACCGCATACCATGTTCCCGCTTGCGGCGCGTTCGGAAAATCACGATACAACGCGGAGGCACCCGCCGATCCGAGAACGTTCGGAGGTAACGCAGTCCAGTTCGCCGTCACTCTGATCGGGACAGCCGAGGTAAGCAGCGACGCCCAGATATTCACGGCATATTGAAATGCCGCTTGCGCCTGCGGCGTGAAGCCGTTGTAGGTTACAATGAATGTGGCTGTTGCCGGGCGTCCGGTTGATGCCGGAGGTGGAATGAATGTGTTCATGTCGCGCAGCACTCCCCGCACAACGGTCTGATGTTCCGGCGCAACGGATGCCATCTCCGTAGCCACAATCGGCGAACGGACGGGCTGCAGGTCCTGAGCAAACGAGATTGCCGTGACAACAGCGGCCAGCAAAACAACGCGCAGTAGCTTCATGATTCTCCCCTTTTTGTTATTGGTTGAGGTTTAGGATGTGCCAAGGTAAAGAATCTGAATGAAGAACACAAGTCAACGCCGTTTTTTGGCAGACGATTGTGAGGGCGTACACAGTCCCTATATGGCCACCACCGGTCGTCACGGTTTCCCTGTATAGCATGGCACCATGACGACACCCAGGATTATACAACAGCTGTTATGTGGCGTTGCCTTAGATTCGTGGACTCTCTGGTCTCAAACAGTCAAGCCAAAACTGACGTACAGTGGGGCGACGAAAGCGTACGTGAACCCCAAACCTACACGAAACACAGAGCCCCCTGAATTTGGATGGTAACGATACCCCACCACTATTGCTGGATAAGCTTTCCATTGCGGAGTTTCACTCCCACGAAACCAGTTATTACTAGCAGGTTGCTGAAAAACTCATAAAAAGTTCGCGATTGATCAATCGAGTGTTTATCTTGGTGGCGCATACTCCACCATCAAGGAAAAGAGCACCATGCGAGGCAACGACCCCAAGCAAGCGCCAC
>CAADGV010000041.1 GCA_900696645.1 uncultured Chlorobiota bacterium
CAAACGAGCCAAGGTGAAGCCCAACAGCAAACAAGGACAATCTCGGGGTTGACGATGACAGTGTATTCCTTACATGGTATTACCTGTTCGCCCAACCTACCGGAAGGATTTCCTAATCGTAAATAACGAGAGATGGCACTTTTGGGTGTTGAACTCTTTGCACTTGATTCGCGTTATATCCGGTAGTTCTTTGACAACTTTGAGGAGTAAGAAATGTCTATTCGACCAGTAAAGAGAATAACGCAAGCACAACCGACCCTTGAAGGGGCTGGTGTTCATCTGCGCCGCGCATTCGGCTTCGGGAACACAAGCGACTTCGATCCGTTTCTGTTGTTTGATGATTTTCGGAATGAGGATCCCGAAGCATATCTCGCGGGCTTTCCGTGGCATCCGCACAGGGGAATTGAAACGATAACATACGTTCTTGCCGGAGAAGTCGCACACGGCGACAGTCTGGGCAACCGCGGCAACTTGGGCGCGGGCGATGTTCAATGGATGACAGCAGGCAGCGGCATTCTGCACCAGGAAATGCCGCAGGGCGACAAGAACGGCCGCATGCATGGCTTTCAACTCTGGGCCAATCTTCCCTCGACCATGAAGATGACAACGCCGCGCTATCAGGATGTAAAGTCAGGAGAAATTCCCGAAGTTGTAGATGATGATGGGACGACTGTCCGTGTGGTGTGCGGAGATTTTTGGGGAAAGTCCGGTCCGGTGGAAGGAGTTGCAGCAAATCCCCGTTACCTTGACGTGTGGGTTCCTCCGGGTAAACGCAAAGTGTTGCCAGTCGAGAACAACCGTCACGGATTTGCTTATGTGTTCGAAGGCTCGGGCTCGTTCCGCGATGCCTCGCAACCTCTGCCGGTAAAAACCGATCGTGTCGGGTCGGGCGGCGAAGAGGTGTACGAGTTCACCGGCAACCGCTCGCTTGTTCTCTTCGATTCGGGCGATGAAGTAACCGTGCAAGCCGGTGATGCAGGAATTAGGTTCTTGCTGGTTTCCGGTCAGCCGTTGAAAGAGCCGGTTGCGTGGCGCGGACCCATCGTGATGAACACGCATGAAGAACTGGCGCAGGCGTGGGAAGAGTTGAGGGACGGGACGTTTATCAAAACGAAATAGGTGCAATAGTCACAGAAGCGGCGGGATTAGTTGGGAAATTCCGCCGCAACTCGTATCTTGCGACAAACGAAAACCTGATGAGGTGACTCCATGAGCCAAGATTTGAAGCAGTTGTTTCGTGCGGCGTTCGACCTGCCGGAAGGTGATCGAGCGACACTCGCAGGACTGCTTATCGAAAGCCTTGAACCAGCCCCAGATCCGGACATTGCGGAGGCGTGGGAACGCGAAGCCGGGCGTCGCTGGGCCGAAATCGAGAGCGGTCAATTGCGAACCATTCCATGGGAAGAAGTTCGCAAGAAACTCTTTGATCGCGCATGAAACATATAGAGTTCCATCTTGAGGCGGTTCAGGAACTCATAAAGGCAAAAGAATGGTATCGGCTGCGAAGCGAAATGGCGTCGCAAGCATTCGCGCTTGAAGTAGATAATGCTATCCGGAGTATTGCAGATGCCCCGGAGCGCTGGCCCGAAAGCGAAGGCGGCATCCGTCGCAAAGTCCTCCAGCGGTTTCCGTACACAGTTCTTTACAGAACGCGCTCTGAGACAATATATGTAATTGCGGTTGCACACCAGCGCCGTCGTCCGGGATATTGGCATACGCGCAAGTAAACAAGCTTGTTTTACAATCTACAACATGACGTTGGCGTGACCAGTTATCGCAGCTTTTTCGTTTTATTCTCCCTGTTGATATTTCCTCTCCAGATTTACTCCCAAACCTTTCCAACTCACGAACTCCGCGCCGTCTATCTTACAACAACCAACAGTCTTGACTGGCCGAAGAGTCTGAACAGGGAGGAGCAGCGATCTTCTCTCAAGCAGATTGTCCGCGACCTCAAGCATGCACACTTTAATGCCATCTTCTTTCAAGTCCGGGCTCGCGGCGATGCGTATTACAAATCCGCCTTCGAGCCGTGGGCCGAAAATCTGGCAGGCACGCTCGGCAAAGATCCCGGGTGGGACCCGCTGCAGTTTCTTTTGGATGAAGCGCATGCTGGCGGGATGGAAGTACATGCGTGGTTCAATGTGTACAAGATTCGCGGGCCTGTGCCGCCGCAACCCAGCTCGCCGCAACATCCCGTGAGAGCGTTGTCCAATTCGGTTGTCTTCTTTGACAACGAATACTGGTTCGATCCGGGACGTCCTGAAGTGAATGACTATCTCATTCGTGTTCTGAGTGATCTGACCGGGAAATACGACATTGACGGTGTGTGCTTCGATTTCATACGTTACCCGCTTGGCGATTTTCCCGACCGGGCAACGTACAACAAGTACGGCAACGGAATCCCGCTCGAAAGCTGGAGGCGTGAGAACATCAACAAGTTCGTTCGCGATGCACATGACGCCGTTTCGCGGCAGAAGCCGGAGATAAAACTCGGCGCCGCGCCGCTCGGCAACTTCGGCGGCTCATTGAGCGCGCAACCGGATTCACGAAGCGCCCGGGGCGGGGTTGGAGATTTCTATCAGGATTCACGTACATGGCTGAAGAATGGCTGGCTCGATTATCTTGCACCGCAAATCTATTGGCCGCTTGAATTCGAAACTCAAGGGCCCGACTTTGCCCACATTACCCGGACTTGGTTGAAAGAGGCCGAGGGGCGACATATCTATGTCAGCATCGGCGCATACAAGCCGGAAATTCTCAATCAACTTTCCGATCAAATTACGGCAAGCCGCATGTTGGGCGCTCACGGGCAAGTCTTCTTCAGGTACGAGAATGTAAAGGAGATGAACCGGTTCGAAAGTTCCTACACCGGACGCGTGCAGGTTCCGCAGATGCCGTGGAAGAAAAACCGTTCGCAGTAGCAGGGGCCTTACTTCACACCCAACAACTCCACCAGCCACAAACTCAACCACGGAACGTAGGTAATAATGAGAAGTGCAATGAGCAACATGCCGATATAGGGCAGCGTTGCGCGCACGATTGTGAAGACGGGCTTCTGAAACCGGATGCTTGAGATGAACAGATTCAAGCCCACGGGCGGTGTGAGATAACCGATTTCAAGGTTGGTAAGAAAGATAATTCCAAGATGAACCGGATGAACGCCATAGGCAACAGCAATCGGCAGAATAAGCGGAACAACAACGATAATCGCGGAAAAAATATCCATCATCATTCCGACCAGAATCAGAAAGATATTCAACACAATCAGAAACATGATCGGATTAGTGATGAACGACTGCGTAAACTCGAACAGCTTCATCGGCACTTCGTTATCAACAAGATAGTTCGTCAGCCCCATTGCCGTTCCGATAATCATGAGAATGGCGCCAACCAGAACCATACTCTGCCGCATGACGCGGGGAATGTCGCGGAAGAAATGCAGATCCTTGTAGATGAACACTTCGACGATCAACACATAAAACGCCGTTACTGCCGCCGCCTCTGTTGCCGTGAACGTGCCGCTGTAAATTCCGCCAATCACGATGAAGGGCAACGGTATTTCCCACGCCGCTTCACGCACGGCACTCTTGACATTTGACCACGTGAAGGGCACCGTCGGGACTTTTGCCTTTTTCCCCTGCCGGACACCATACACGGAGAGAATTGCCACAAGGAGAATTCCCGGAATCAGGCCCGCAGCAAACAACTGATCGATGCTCAGTTTTGCCGTGACAGAATAGAGAATCAGCGGAAGACTGGGAGGGAACAGCAATCCGAGACTTCCCGAAGTAGTGATCAGTCCGAGCGAAAATTTTTCCGGGTATTGTTCCTTGAGAAGGATGGGGAGAAGGAGCCCGCCGAGCGCAACAATCGTAACGCCCGACGCACCGGTGAAGGCAGTAAACAGCGCACAGGTAACGAGAGCAACAACGGAAAGACCTCCGCTGAGCGATCCGAAGAATGCACGGGCGAGATTGACGAGACGAACAGGAGTCTTGCTTTCGGCAAGAACGTAGCCGGCAAACGTAAACAACGGAATTGCCACGAGAGTCGGATTACTGCAAATGCGATACAGTTCCACAATGACAGCAGACGACTCGATTCCCTCCGCGGCGAAACTCAGCATCGCAACGGCGCCGATAATGGCAAACAGCGGCGCCCCCAGCAACGCAAGCAGAAGAAGCAACAGGCCAATGACGAACGTACTCATTGGACGGCAGGCCCCCCTTTCCCCGTCAGTTTCATTGCGTGTTCCGCAATCTTCACAGCGAAATGAAACGCCATCAACGCGTAGCCTGCGGGAATAACAATCAAGGCAATCCAGGTTGGCACGTTGAGCATGAAGTCACTGCCCGACGCTTTCTCATCAACCAAAAATGTCCACGAAGCGTCGGCAAGATAGTAGCAGACGATGATGGCGAACAACGACGTAACGATACGCACACCATCCTGCCAGCGCGCAGACAAGAAGCGGGAGAATGCATCGATGCCGATGTGCCGTTCCTCATGGGCGGCAATCGCCGCGCCGATGAATCCCACCCAAATAACGAGATGGCGTACCAGCGGATCTGCCCAGAGAAATCCAATGCCAAAGACATTTCTCAACACAACCTGGGTGAACGCAAGAAGAATCATGGAAGAGAGAAAGAGAACGAGCAAGCCCGTTTCTATCTTTACCAGCAAGCGGTCCAGGGAACGGAGAAGGGTCATTTCGTCCCGGCGTTCTTGCCGCGGAATACGGCGAGGGATTTTTCGATTCTGTTCAGGAAATCCTGATCGTAGAATGTGCCGACGAGAGTCTGACGCGCTTTCTTGCCGGCCGCGACATATTCGTCGATCATTTTTTGGGAGGGCACATCGACAAGCTGAATGCCGCTTTTCTTCATTACTGCGATTGCGGCATCGTTTTCCTGGCGTGATTTCAGGGTAAGCTCGCGCATGAATTTCTTGCCGTTGCGCAGAAGAATCTCCTGCAAATCCGAAGGCAACTCGTCGAATTTCTTCTTCGTCATCACCACGGCACCGGATGCATCGGCGAGCGGCAGGTTCATCATGTATTTCACACGCGTATGCCACTGCAGTACCAGTGCCGCAAGCGGTGACGTGTAAGCTCCGTTGATGAGTCCCGTTTGCAGAGATGTCAGCACGTCAATAACCGAAAGCGGAATCGGACTGATGCCGAGCGCCCTGAACGTCGCCTCGGCAACCTTGTCCCCTTCCCACATCCACATCTTAACGCCGTTCATATCGGCAAGCGTCCGGACCGGTGTATTGGTCAGCACGTACACCCAACCGACCTCGGCCCAGCCGAGCAGCACGTAGCCGTTGTCGCGGAACGCCTTGTCGAATTCGTCGTCAAACATTGTGTAGATGTGATCGACTTCATCGTAGTTGTTGAACAGAAACGGCGAGTCGAGAATGCGGACTTTCGGCGCAATATCACCGAGCCCGAAGCCCGTCAATCCGGCGCTGTGCAATTGGCCGAGCCGCATCTTGCGGATGACATCCTTGTCCTCGCCCTGCACGCCTCCCGCGTAAATCCTGAAGCCCAACTTGCCGCCGCTTTCTTTCCGGATCGCCGCGTCGTATTCGCGCAGAACATTCGTCCACGTACTGCCGTCGGGCGCAAGCGAGGCGAACTTGATAATGTGTTGTTGGCTCTGTGCTGCTGATGCCAATACGAATAGGGAAAAGCCAACGGCAAGAATTCTCTTTTTCATCAGATACCTTTTTGTCTATGTTAGACGACTAAAACAACTCTTCCTTCATTTGCATCAACATCTTCGCCTTCTTTTTCGCTATCGCGTTGCCGAGACGGAAGTTCGGCAGAATGTCGAGCGATGCGCTTTCAACATGTTTCAGCAATTCGTCGAACAGTTCCTCGTTCTGGGTCTGAAACGCATACGATTTTGCATAGTACACATGCGACATCAGGAACTTGCCTTGATTCAAACGCAGGGCTGTTTCGAAATGTTCCTTCGATTTGTCGGGATTGCCGCCGAGGAAGCGTGAGCGGCTTCCGTAGAGCGTACCGAGAAAAAGATGCGCGCCGCCGTAATAAAATGCGGAATCTTTTTCGGCAACGAAATTCATCATCACTTCAAGCTTCGGGATTGCGGCAATTGCTTCAGGATCCGTGAGCGTGATGTTGAGATATCCGCCCCACGGAAAAGCAGTCCAGAACACCGCCGGAACAAAGTCCTTTGATTTTTTGGCGAGTGCCGCCTTCAGATCATCAGCCGACCGTTCGAGCGCCTTCTTCACGTTTTTGTCCTGTTCCAAAATCCGCAATCCGTAATCACGCCCCCGCAGGTAGAACACGCGTGCGCGTTCAACATCAACGTCCTCCACAAATCCCAATGCGTAACTTGCGTAGCCCTCGGCGCAGAGTCTCAGCAGGCGTTCGTTGTCGGGATCGTTCTTCAGCATCACTTCAAGTAGCTTGATGTTGGCGGGAAGCGCCTGCTCGGCAAACTGCAGATCGGATTCTTCGGTGAGCGCGTCGTACCCCTCTTCCACGATGCCACCGACGGAGCGGACGGCAATGGTTTGAATGCATCCGGTGAAGAGTAGAAGCGGGATAAACAGGAGTAGCTGGAGTGGTTTCATCAGTCTTTCAGAATGTGCTCACAAAATATAGAGAGAAACGGGGAAAGATTCCAAGGCAGGCCTTTGCAACTCTTCAAAAATTGATTTACTTTTCGCATGAACTCAAGAGCGGAGGCAACGTGCCGGAAGACAATCAACCCACACTCAACGTACACACGTCCATGCGCATACTGGTTGTGGAAGATGAAAAAAAAGTGGCCAAGTTCATCCAGCAGGGACTGGAGGAGGAACATTACGCCGTTGACGTGGCCCACGACGGTGAAAAGGGTTTGCAGATGGCGTTGAACGAGAACTACGATGTCATGATTCTCGATGTGATGTTGCCGAAGATGAGCGGATTGGAACTCATCAAGGCGGTACGCGCAAAGCAGAAGACAACGCCCACCCTCATGCTCACAGCAAAGGCAACAACCGAGGACAAGGTTGCTGGTCTTGACAGCGGTGCGGATGATTATCTGACGAAGCCGTTTGCGTTTGAAGAACTGGTTGCCCGCGTCCGTTCACTGCTGCGCCGCGGTGCGCAGGAAAAATCCACGATCCTAAAAGTTGCCGACCTCGAGCTCGACACCGTGACGCACAAAGCCAAGCGGGCAGGCAAAACAATCGAGTTGACGGCAAAGGAATACTCGCTGCTGGAGTACTTCATGCGCAACCGTGATCGCGTACTCAGCCGCACGATCATTTCCGAGCATATCTGGGATTACAACTTCGATACAGGCACGAACATCATTGACGTGTACGTCAATCATCTCCGCAACAAAATTGATGAAGGATTCGACCCGAAGCTGATACATACTGTACGCGGTGTCGGGTATGTGATGAAGGAAGGATAAACCGTGGCGTTTTGGTATCAATCCATCCGCACAAGACTTACCGTCTGGTACACATTGCTTGTGCTCGTTACGCTTGTTGCGTTCGGGCTTGCCGCCTATTACTACACACGCAACCAGCTCTCCAACAATCTCGACATCTCCCTCAAAAGCGAAGTCCGTTGGGTGAAGGATTTCATCTCCCCCCAGGCAAGCAAGGTAAAGCCGAGCAAGCAATCCATTGATGCGTTGCTGCGCAAAAAGTCAACGACATTTCCGCAGCGCTTCATCGGGCCCATGTTGCCCGAATCTCCCGAAACGGAAGAGGCCGATGAAATCTGGAATCATATCTTCAAGCACTCACTCGTCAGCCAGAAGAAGACGTTCATACAGGTGGAGGACAAGAAAGGTGATGTCATCTACCGCAACTACAGTCTCGGCTCGGACAGTCTCGCCGCCCCCGACGACCTTCCGCTCGACACGACGATCGTCGTAACGACGCTGTTGGGTGGCGAGCAGTTGCGTGCCGCAATGTATAAGGATCAGAACTTCACGATACTTGTCGCATACTCGTTGAGCGAGTTGGGAGACGTGCTGGAGAATCTTTTTGCAATCTTTCTGTATCTCATTCCGATTGCCGTTGCGCTTTCGGTTCTCGGCGGATTGTATCTCGCTAACAAGGCCCTTGCTCCGGTGGATGACGTGACGCGTCGTGCAAGAAAGATTACCGCGGAAAGTCTCGACCAATCCATCCCTCCCCGCGACGTTGATGATGAAATCGGGCGGCTTATCAGCACAATGAACGAGATGATCCGCCGCTTGCACGGCTCGTTTGCGCAAACCCGGCAGTTCTCGTCCGATGCATCACATGAACTGCGTACGCCACTCACCATTATGCGGGGGGAGATTGAACTTGCATTGCGTAATGAAAAAACGCCGACGGAATATCGCGAAATCCTTTCCAGCACACTCGAGGAAATCCTACGCCTTAAGTCAATTATCGACAACCTTCTCACACTCGGCAAGGCCGATCATGGTGTGCTTGACCTGAAGCTTGAAGAAGTACATCTTGATTCTCTTATCAAAGATCTGTTTGACGACAGCGAAATGCTCGCCGAATCCAAGCGGATTCACGTCGAGTTGAAGAACGCTGAACCCGTGACGATTGTGGGAGACAAAGGACGGCTGCACCAACTGTTCCTCAATATCGTTGACAACGCAATCAAATACACTCCGCAGGGCGGACACGTGGCGATTTCCGTTCAGCGGCAGAACGGCTCGGCGTTGGTTGAAGTGGAGGATGACGGTATCGGCATTCCTGAACAGGATATTGACAAGATCTTCGATCGCTTCTATCGTGTTGACAAAGCACGCTCGCGGGAGATGGGCGGTACGGGACTCGGCCTTTCCATCGCCAAATGGATTGCGGAAATTCACAGGGGAACCATTACCGTGGAAAGCGAGGTTGACAAGGGAAGCAAATTCTCGGTAACCATTCCGATCAACTGACGCGGCTCCGATTAAGCATCTTTAACGGGAGCGTAACAAGAGCTTAACGTTCAGCCGGTATATTAGCATGACGAGTGAGCAAGCCTCATTCTTCATTTTTGTTCAACCAATATCCAAGAGGATGTATTATGAAGAGTCTGGTTGTTGCAGTTGCAGTGCTGTTTGCAGCGAGCGCAGTAGCACAAGATGCCCCCAAGCCTGCCGATGCGGCAAAAACGCAGGTGCAGGAGAAGGCGGCGGAAGTGAAAACGCAGGGAGAGAAGAAAGCCGCTGAAGCAAAGATCGGGGCTGAGAAAAAGGGGCCGGAAGCCGTCAAGACTGTGACCGGCAAGAAAGAGCCGGTGAAGCAGGCAACTGAGGAGATGATCAAGAAAGAAGAAGGAACCACGGATGTTGACCCTCCGGTGAAGGATGCACCCGCAACGCCGGCAGTCGAGAAGAAAGCAGCGGGAGCCGTAAAGACTGTAACCGGAAAGGCGGGAGAAGCCAAGCATGCAACCGACGAAATGATTCAGAAGAAACAGAGCAAGCCCGACGCTGACCAGGCCGTCAAGGAATCAGCGGCAAAGCCTGCTGTTGAGAAGAAGGCTGTTGAACAAAAGAAAATGCTCAAGAAGGCAACGGATAAAAAGGACGAAGCAAAGAAGGAAGTGAAATAGCTGACCCGGTTTGTCCCGGTGCAGTTTCAGGGTCATCATGCGATGTCCCTTTTTTGTTTAGCCCGCCGGAAAACAAAAAAGGCCCCATCGTTCGGTGGGGCTTTTAAGTCTCTCTTCCATCCTCAAAATCAAAAATCTGCACCGAGTGAGAGGTAATACTTCGGCTCGCTGAACCCGCTCCAGTACCATGCCCACGCCACATCGAGCTTCACGAGGAAGCCGAGGAAGTAGATGCGCGTGCCTGTTCCCATGCCCATAAGCAGATCGCGGGTGACGGTATATCCGCGTGCATCTTTCGTGAATGCCTTGAACTCGTTCTCCCGGTTCCACGCGGCGCCCATATCGAAGAAGATAGCGCCATTGATGCTCTGCAGCCCGATAGGAAGCGGGCCCGCCTGCAAGAATGCAAACAGCGGATAACGGAACTCGAAGTTGAACAAGCCGTACTTCGAACCAATGCCGGCATTGAAGTTATACCCGCGAAGCGGAAGTCCGGTTTGCAAGAAGATGTAATCCTCGGCATTCTCCAGAGGAATGTAGCCTCCTTCAAACGTCCGGTTGATCCAATTATCAACGCCGCCAATAATGAACTTCTGCGGATTGCGACCGAAGCTTCCGCCACCTGCAAGTCGCAGAGCTATGTTGTACTGCCGGCCGAGACGCAAGTACGTTCTGTAGTCGCCTGTCACGTTCACAAAACTGAGTCCGGCCGAGCCGAGTTTCGGAGTGCCGAACACATTGAACGAATAGCGTGTACCGTTAATCGGGCCCGTAAATCCCCACAACGAATTGTCATGCGTATAGCCGATGGAGGGAACGAGAGTTGTCCGCTTCTGCGTTGGATCAGCAATCTGATCGAGATTCTCGCGTGAAATGTTGAACCAACTCAATCCCGCATCAAACCGTCTGAACCTGTCGATCGGATATTGGGCGTTAAGCGAAACGCCGTATGTACGGAACCGGTACAGGCTCCCGCCAAACACATCATTGATGATGACGAAACGGGCGCTGTGAAATGCGGTGAATCCGTAATCGATTCGTTCAGGAAGATAGAGATACTGCAGCGCATAGTCGCTGTTCTTGAGATCGAGCAGCAGGTTCGTGACAAACACGATCTGGTGGTTTCCCAGCAAATCGCTGAACGCCATTACTGTCGAGCCGGTAACACCGTAGAACGTATTGTACCCTGCGTTGCCGTAGATGATATCAGGCGAGAAATTGAGCTTGTACTTGTTGACTTTGTATCGTCCCTCACTGTCGATATTGCCGGCAATTCTCGGTAGGCGCGATACAATAGTTGAATCCGAAGGGACATTGTCGGGCAGAATATCGCCTGCAAAACCGCTGAAATCTATTTCAATATCCTTGCCGTACAGACCGACGGAATCGGCAGGCGCGGCGGTAACGGCAACCGTGTCCTTCATCTCCGGTGCAGCAGGCGCGGCGAGTTTCGCCTTGAAGAACTCCGTCAGCTCCAACTCACCCACCTTCAACTCGCGCTCGAACGGATTACGCATCAGGAACAGGTCGAACCCGGCATGATGCAGTGAAGCAAACGCAAGCTTTGAACCGTCACGCGAAAGCGACAACTGGTACACGCCGGTCAGCGAGTTGGTAATGGGGCGTGTTGCCCTCGTTTCGAGAACCATCTCGTAGATGTTGCTGATGCCGTTCTTGTCGGATACGAACAGGATCTTCTTTCCGTCCGCAGACACCACAACGGAAGATTCGTTACTGTTCGGCCAATCCGTCAGTTGCTCGATTTCCAGCGTCTCCGTATTGACGCGATAGAGATTGCGATGCGAGTAATCAAAGGTCGCCATATCCACCGATTCTCCACGTACGTAGTCCTGACGGTCGGACGAGAAATACACAAACTTTCCGTCGTGAGACCAGGTTGGATCGGAATCGGAGAAAACATCCCTGGTCAGCGCAGTCAATTTCTTCGAATCAATATCATAAGAGTAAATATCCGAGCGTTCGAACTTGTTTCCCACAAACGCCAGCTTGTTTCCCTGCGGGGACCAATCGACCGAGTAGATGGCGTTCAGATCGAATGTCAGTTTCTCGCTGCTGCCGCTTTCAACATCGATCATCAAGATAGCATCTTGCGCGCCGGCTTTTGCCGCCAGCGCAATCAACTTCCCATCCGGAGACCAGGTGAGCCTCGGCGTAAGAAGCTTCAGTTCTTCAAAATCGTTCGTCGTCTGCCCGCTCACTACTTTGTCGATATCCTTCCCGTCGATCGTGTTCATCACAAACACGTCGAAGTAATCCTTTCGGTCGGAAATGAATGCGAGCCTGTCACCCTGCGGTGAGAGGGCGGGGCTTGTGTTGTAGAAGTTACCGTCCTTTTTATGGTCGGTCAGCCTGCGGGCGTAGTCGGTGGGTTCCTCGCGCTTGGCAATGTCGGGCCAGTAAAGAACTTTCATTTCTTTCTGCCAGCGTTCGTTCAATTCTTCAAGACTCAATCCCAACGCCCCGCGGAAGCCTGCCTCGACATTGCGCGTGCTTTTTATTCGATTGAGGATGTCGCCGATTTTCTGCTCGCCGTATTTGTTTGAAATGTACCACCAAAGTGCTTGCCCGCCGCGATAGGCGAAATATCCGCTCAGCCTGTTAATCGGGGGGAGATAGTTGTGGACTGTTGCATCACGCAGAAACATGTCGGAGTCCGTCTCCCATCGTTGCGCCTCATATTCTGAGATCCCTTCATTGAGCCAGAGCGGAAGTTGAAGCGTGATGTTGTTGGCGATAATGGATTGGATGGAGCCGCCGTAGAACATATCGTTGATGACGGCGTGAACAAGCTCGTGGTGGATAACGTGACGGAACTGCTTGTAATTCCCTTCGAACGGAACAAGCACGCGGTTCTTGAACAATTCCGTTACGCCGCCGACACCCTCTTCAAGGTACACACTGACAACGTTGTTTTGTTGAAAGTCGTTGTGTGAATTCGCGACAATAATGGGAACGCGGTTCGTGAGCTGGTAACGGAATGTTTTTCTGATGGATGCGTAGGCAGATTCGGCAGCCGAAGCGGCGAATTCGGCTATCTTCTCGCCGCCGTCGGAGAAGTAGATATCGAAGTGATCAGTTTGGATGAAGTACCAGTTGAACTTCGTGTACTGTACTTTGTTCTTGCCGAACAAACCATCCTGCGCGTAGCCCGTTGCGGACATCATCAGCATTGCCAGCAGCAGCAGCCCCCTCATCACACTCCCACGCACTTTCATATAATCCTCACAAACTGATTGAAAGAACATCAATAAAATACTAACAAAGTCAGGCGGAAAATGCAACGAAAGAATGGCGACCGGAGGCGTTTCCTCCGGGCCGTATGACACGTGATGCCTGCCGCTGGTTTATCGTACAACAGCAAAATCTATCTCGCGAGTTTCCGGGTTGACAGAGACTACTCGAACGCGCACAGTGTCGCCAAGTCTGTACACTTTGCCGCGCGAACGTCCCTTCAGTTGGTACCGTTTTTCGTCAAACAGGTAGTAATCGTCCTCCAAATCACGAACGCGAATCAATCCCTGCACCAACAGATCATTAATCTCCACAAACATGCCAAACGTCGTGACGCCCGAAATAACCCCCTCGAACTCGTCGCCGAGGTGGCGTTTCATATATTCCGCCTGCATGACTTTGACCGATTCGCGCTCGGCTTCGGCCGCGACCCGTTCACGGTCTGAGGATTGCTTGCAGATTGCGGAAAGTTGCTTTGCCATTCCGGCGCGGCGCCCGGCGCCCATTCCTTGCTCGTATTCATACAACAAGCGATGGACGACGAGATCGGGATACCGCCGGATGGGGGAAGTGAAGTGTGTATAGTATTTGAACGCCAAACCGAAATGCCCGATGTTTTTTTCAGAGTAAACGGCCTTGGCCATTGAGCGCAACGCGACTTCGTTGATGACGGTTTCGACCTCCGAACCTTTCACCTTGTCGAGCAGCTTCTGCAACTGCAAAGCGCTTACGCCGTGCTTTGTGTCGAGTGAATAGCCGAACTGCTTCACGAAGTTTCCGAGATCTTCAAGCCGTGACGGGTCGGGAACATCATGCACCCGATAGATGAACGGCTTTTCGTGTTCCTCCTTCCTGACTTTGCCGATATGCTCGGCAACGATTTTGTTGGCAAGCAACATGCATTCTTCAACAAGGCGGTGAGCGTCAAGCCGTGTCTTTTTGATGATATCGGAAGGAAACCCTTGTGCGTCGAACTTGAATTTGGCTTCGCCCGTATCGAAGTCGATGCTTCCCTTCTTACGGCGTTGAGCGGTAAGTAGTTGTGTGAATGCGTGCAGCGGCAGCAACATGTCGGAAAGCTCGCCCTTCCCGCGTTCGATAATAGCTTGAACCTCCTCGTACGTGAAACGCTGAGCGCTATGAATGACCGTCTTCGCAATCTGATACTGCTCGATCTTCCCGCTCTTCGTTACTTCCATCAACACGCTGTAGGTAAGGCGATCGACGTTCGGACGAAGGCTGCAAATGTTATTGGAGAGACGTTCCGGCAGCATCGGAATCACTTCGTTGACCATATACACGCTTGTTCCGCGCAGCAACGCCTCGGCATCGAGCACCGAGCCTTCCTTCACATAGTGGCTCACATCGGCGATGTGAACACCGAGCCGGTAGTTTCCGTTCTTCAGCGGCTCGAACGAAACGGCATCGTCGAAATCCTTGGCGTCTTCCGGATCGATTGTCACGCACACAACCGGGCGGAGATCGAGCCGCGTCGCAATGTCGCTTGCAGAAACAACATCACTCAAAGCATTTGACTCGTGTTCAACAGCAGGCGGAAAACTCATCGGCAAACCGAAACTGCGCGCCACGCTCAACACTTCCACCCGCGCATCGCCCGAACGCCCGAGCGTTTCAATGATTGTTCCTTCCGGGTTCTGTGCCGGATCATCCCAGGGAAACAACTTCACAACAACCTTGTCGCCGTGCTGCGACTGCTTCGCATCTTCCGCCGAAACATACACATCACGCGAGATGCGCTCATCATCGGGCTTGACGAAGAAGAAATTCCGGCTTCGTTGCAAGGTGCCGACAATTGTGCTTGTACGCCGCTCGACAATTTCAACAATTTCTCCTTCGGCCTTATCTTGATCATTCCGCCCCCGTCTTCTCATCGGCTGTGCAAGAAGGGCGATCACCACTTTATCGCCATGCAATGCGGTGCCCATGAATTTTTCGGAAATGAAAACTTCAGTATCTGTTCCTTCAAGTTTGACAAAGCCGAACCCGCGACGTGTGACACTGAGCGTACCGACCAGTCGGTTGGTCGGGCTTTTCGGTTTACCGGATTTCGTTTTCTTCTGCTTGACGTAACCTATCCGTCCCTGTTCATCGGATTGGATGATGCCCTTGCGGTCAAGTTCATCCACGATCGAGCGCAAATGGCTGTATTCATCCTTTGTTTTGATCTTGAGATGCGTGACAAGCTCTTTGAGGGTGAATGCCTGCGAGGGATTCTCGGAAAGAAAACCGAGCAACTTCTTTTTAATGTGTTTGATAATTACTCCGTAGAGAACATCTAATCGACGTTCGGATTGTTTTAGAATGAAATGCGGTAGAAGAACCGCGCTGAGGTCATTTCCTTTCTTGCCTCTACTGATCCGAACAACGTCATGGTATCCACCTTTCGTTCCAGTTCCACCATGAAATTGCGTAAGGATGGCCTGTCGAAAATATCGCCGAACGAGTAGAGAATGCTGAAATTCGCGTTGCTGAACGGATCTTCAAGAATTTTGCCGCCGTACCGCCAGTAGCCCTTGAATGCCGTGCCGCCAAGCCGTACATCTGCGCTCTGGCCGAATGAGCCGCTTCTGTCGTAGCGAAACTCAAAGGAATGGATGAAGCCCGTTCTGTTGCGGAGAAATTCGGCAAGCGTGCTCGTCAGCAACGATGTCGCTCCGCCGAGAAGTCCGGCACCGACTGTCGGCCCGACTTGTTCGGCAATGTTATTCCGCTCGCCCCGTGTCAGCGGAAAATTGTTCGTGATAACGAACGTAAGGGCATCTGATTGTACGTCGTTCGAAGTCGGACTTTCCTTGTACGCGTAGTAGTCAACGCCGTCGATTGTCATTGAAATTTCGGGTCGCGGCGCAAACCGCGTACCGAGAATCTTGTATGTCACAATGACGTTTTCTTCGTTTGATGATTCGGAGTATTTGCGTGAGCCCTGGTATGTTGCCGTTATATTCAGTTCGGGGTTCAGGAAGTCGCCTGTGTACGTCATCGTTCCTTCAGCATCGAAGCGTTTGCCGTAGAAGTTGTACGATGCACGCCGGACATCCATGACACCGTTCCACGACTTTCCATCTTCGGTTATTGCCGCGTTGCCCGTGATGTTCGCGACCAGTTCTTCGTTCGTTGTCGGGTTGAAGATCATGCGCACTTCATTGTTGCTTCCGGCGAATTCCACACTCAAATCGTAGCGAAGTCCGTCGATGAACGAGCGTGAACGGGCTTCTCCGTTCTGCTCGCCCGATCCGCTGCGCTGTCCTGTTGTGAAGTACCGGGCGGCCCTGGCGGCAACTTCGGACTCGACAACTTTCGTTGTATCATCCACAACCCTGAGGGGAATGTAGAATGTATCTTCGCGCGCAGACGAAGCGGTGGGAGGAAATGCAAGTGTCGAGTTGCGTACAAGAACCTGTCCCCTGAGCAGTGAGTTCTGCACATCTCCCGAAAAGTGCAGGCCCCGCTGTGCAATCTCCACCGGTAACTCACCGTAGACAGCCAGCGAGGAGGTTCGTGTATTCCTGTTGACAACAAGCAGTTGCCCGCTGATATCGAAATTAAAATCGGATGGCACAAGCTCGCTCAACGCAAAATCGCCCGTAACGGTAAGGACTCCTTCACGGCCGGGCCGGTTGTCGCTCTCGACGTTGCGGATTGTTGCGGAGAGAATTTTGATGCGTTCGCCCTCCGGCTTGAATGTTCCGCTCAGCCTGTAGAACATATTGTTCGGCATAAACAGGAATGAACACTCCTCGATACTCATCGAGCCGGTGAAGTTCGGTCGTTGGGGCGTACCACCGACCTTGAAATTCGCCTTGAGAGTTCCCTTCAGTTCATTGAATGTCGGAAGAAGAGGATCGAGCAAACTCATCTGCAGGCCGTCGGAATACACCGTGAACTCCATTGGCCTGGCAGGCAAACGTTCGTCAACATCTGTCAACGCGAGATTGATCGGCAGAACCCCGGTGACCGACAAATCGGGCTGGCCGCTTGTTTTATCCGGCCTGTTGTCTATCAGCAATGTTGTGGCAAGCTGCTGATCTTTGTAGTCGAGTATGCCTTGGATTTCACCGAACGGAAACCCTCTGTAATAGACATTGCGGGCATTCAGTTTTGCCTCATAGACGGGTGACGACAGCGTGCCTTTCAGGTTCGCGTCGAGATCTGCGAGCCCTTCGAATTGCCGCTTGTTGTTCCCCTGCTCTTTTTCCGGAAGAACATACCTGAGCTGTTCAAGATTCAAATTGTTGCAGCGAAGAACAGCGTTCAACCTTCCCTCCGATTCAATCGCGCCGTTGAGGGAAATATTCTGCGAGTCGCGCCGGAAGGTCACGTTTTGAATGCGCATGCCTCCGCTGCTCACCGCAACCGAAGCCCCGTCATCAGCTTTCCACATGAAATCCCTGTATCCGGCGAACAGGTTGCTCAGAACGAACCTGACGTCCTCATCGGTCACGCCGATTTGTCCGCTGGTTCTCAGACGGGTATCCCTGTCGTAATCGGCTTGCACTACAAAACCGGCATACTCCTTATCATAAAAAATACCGAACTTCAACGTATCGAGCTTCGTGCGGTTGATGTGCATCTTTCCCGCATCAACGCGAACACGCAGCGTGAGTTCGGACAGAGGATTGACGGGCTTCAGATCATTGACTCGCAACGATGCGATGCCGTTTTGCACGAGCATACCGGAGTCAGCGTTGCCGTAAAAGAATTCCTCCACCGCAATTTCGGCCTCGCCCTGAAGGTCGTCGAAATTGCCTTGCAACGACCCGCTGATTGTTCCGGTTGCATCGAACATCCTGTTGCCTGTAAGAATGGAAACAGGCTCAAGGGTTTTCACTGTAAGCGTATAAGCGGCATCCAGTTCCTTCTGTTCTGAGCGGAGCCTGTCGCCCATTGCCGTCAATGCCGCCTCGTCGAACGAAGTGACAAGCGTCGAGTCGAGTGCGCTGAACCGTCTGCCAATTGCCAGCCGCAGGTTGTCGATTTCGTAGCGGGTCAATCCGACCATATAGTCGAGATCAAACTTCCCGTAGATGGAAAAGTCCGCGACATCGGAAGTCATTTTGATAGAACTGTTCATCGGATCGCGTTGATCAACCGCAAGCGACACATAGCTCGAATCGATCCGGTATTCCCTGTACCGTGAAGAGGAAAGGGCGATTCTCGAATTGCCGCTGATGCTCTCCCAACGTAACCCCGTACCCTGAGCCTCAAGCGTCATTGTCAAGTCGCTGTCTTGCGAATCGTCGTTCAACAACTCGGCAAGATTGAGGGATGATACTTTTCCCTCAACACGGAATTCCGGCACGTTTACATCAGATCTGTCAAGCTCTCCCCGCAACTGCGTGCGCATCGAGCCGAATGCGAGATTGACATTCCCCTCAAGCTTTCTGTTTGCTGATGTGAAGAAAATTTCCGACGGGCCGATAACTTTCCCTGCGAACCTCGATGAATCAGTCACGAGTTGAATTGTTCCTGTTAGATCGTCGAGAGATGTTCCGTGTCCTTCGATGCGCAACACGCTGTTCAATTCTCCATTGACCTTCTCATCCTGCAGGAGATGAGAGATCTGCAAACCGCGTGTCACTATTTCCGCCTGATACGCGAGTGTTTCCGGGCCCCCGATCCTGAGTTTGGCTCCTTTTGTTGATAGAGCCCCGGCTTGCGATTCGAATGTGAGATTGGTAATGAAATCAAGCGGCTCTCCGTTGAAATCAAACTCCACAGATGCCGGGCCGATGGAAGTATAGTCGGGAAGCTCGAGCGACGGCATCAGGGCAAGAACATCGTTATAGTCAATAACGCTTTCGCGACATTTCACGTCGAGCAGCAGACCATCAGGGTCGTGCAGATTTGAGACATAGCCCGCAAAATAGAGGTTCGTGTTCCGCATGTTCAGGTGAATTTGCTTGACTTCCAACCGGCCGAACCGTCCCGTTGCAACGATTTCGCTTGTTAGCTCCCCATCGAGAAAATCGAGTTGATGGATGAAGCGGCGAAGCTCGGCGAGGTCGAGTTTGTTGGTTCGCAACGAAAGCTCGACGGGCTTTGCTTTGAGATCTGACAACTCAATTCCGCCGAGCAGGTCAATATCCTTCATTGACACATCCAGCGTGAGTTGTGAGCGGGAAGTTTGGATTTTCATGTTCTTCACAACCGCTTCACGATTCGTCACACGGAACTCACCCGAAAACTGCTTTACCGTAACATCGGGGGTTGTTGATGTGAACGACATTGATTTGATGTTTGCCCGCTTGACATCGGTTGCCACAAGTACGGAGTTCAGTACCATGTTGAGGTTGTCGGCCGCGAAATCATGATATTCCACAAAGTAGGGCCCGGTGGTTTCATGATCGAATTCCGCAAGACTTGCTGAATCAACAAGCCTGACAGAACCGTTCTTGATTTCGAACCTGTTCACGGCTATCGGCCAATCAAACGGGCCGGATGCGGTATCATCCGGCGCGGGACGTATCATGCGCGAAAAATTCCAGATACTATCGGTACCACAGAGCAATTGAATGCGCGGATGAATGAGGGTGAGCGTGCTGACGTTTATTTTGCGGGAAGGAATCTCAAGTAAATCGTACCGGATGTCAAGCCGCTCCATCGAAATGACACTTTCTCCCTGAACAGCGATCGAAACAGAATCGATGGAAAATCCGGAGATGAGATTGCCCTGGATGTTGCCGAGATGAATGTCGGCATCCAGAAGAGAGTCGAGCCGGGCTTGAGCAAAAGAGCGGAGAGTATTTCGAAAGAACTGGGTCTGCGTAATCCCGGCCAGGATGCTGATCACAATGATGAACGCTGCTGCACAGTACGCAAGCCATTTAAGGAACTTCTTCACAACTCACTTCCACACGAACGTCGTTGGTGAATTCGCGGCAACATGCCGCCTCACTGCTGTTTTCCCCCGTAAGCATCCAATACTTTCTGAATGACGTTTGTTGTCGAGCGCCCCGGAGTAAGACGGATGGTTTTTACCACACCGCCGTGTTGCTCAACAACATCCCTCCCCACAATAGTGTCGATACTCCAATCGGCACCTTTGACGAGAACATCGGGGACGAGTTTCGAGATCAGTCGATGTGGTGTATCCTCGCCGAAGAAGCAAATGTAATCAACCGAAGCGAGAGCGCTCAGAACAGCAGCCCTGTCTGCATTGGAATTGATGGGACGCTTCGGCCCTTTGATTCGCCTGATCGATGCATCAGAATTGAGGCCGACAATCAGCACATCACCCAGCTTCTTTGCTTTTGAAAGATACTCCACGTGCCCGCGGTGCAGAATATCGAATGTGCCGTTGGTGAACACCACTCTCTTTTTGTTTCTGCGAAGACTCTTGCGCAAGGCAACGAGCGACTTCAGCGCAAGAACTTTGCTCATCAATCTTGCCCGTTTCGTGAAAAACGCATCGCCGCTTCGAGCAATTGGCTGGGCAATATCGGCACGATGCCCACCGACGCAACAACAACACCTGCAGCGCAGTTTGCCAGAACCGATGCTTCACGGATTCCGGCTCCGCTCGCGAGCGCCATCGTCAGGGTCGAGACAACCGTATCCCCCGCCCCCGACACATCCTGCACGTTCGTTGCCTGTGTCGGCACGTGTTCTATCCCGCCGCCCGACTCGAACAGCGACATACCCTCTTCGCCGCGGGTGATGAGGATGTTCTCGGCTTCAAGCGAAGCCAGCAAGTGCTTGCCGGCATTCTCGACATCATTCTGCGTTTTCAGCCTGCCGCCTATAGCCTCTTCCACTTCGCGCCTGTTGGGTTTGAATACTGTAACACCTTTGTATTCAAAAAAGTTGTTCAACTTCGGATCAACCGTGATAATCTTGTTGTACTTTTTCGCGACGGCAACAAGTTCGTGAATGACTTCCTTCGTAACCACGCCCTTGTTGTAGTCTTCAATAATGATGGCATCAAGTTCGTGAATGTTGTACTTCACGGCATCCACAATCAAATGACGGATATGTTCGGGACATTCCGCTTTTGATTCGTTATCGATGCGAACAACATGCTGTGCGTGAGCAATGACCCGCGTCTTGATTGTTGTCGGCCGGCCGGCATCAACAACCACCCCTTTCGAGGAGAGATTCCTCTCGTTCAAAATCTGAATGAACATATCGCCCGGATGGTCTTTGCCGATCAATCCGACAAGTATCGGCTCGCCGCCGAGAGTCTGAATGTTGTTCGCCACATTGGCAGCGCCCCCCAGCCGGACCTGTTCGTCAATAACTTCAACAACCGGTACAGGCGCCTCGGGCGATATCCGTCCCACCGTGCCCCAGTAATATCTGTCAACCATCAGGTCGCCGACAACAGCAACGCGTTTCCCCTTGAAATTGTGCAACAGTTCGTGAAGCCTCGCTTCAGAGAACGATACCACGGTACTCCCCCTGAAAAGTGTAAGATTTCATGGCTATATATAGGAATTAACTCATTGAAATGCAACGGCTTGTGGGGACGCGCACGAACCTACCTGCCGTGGCGCGTGAGTCTTTTTACGATCTCGTCAACCGTCAGGCCGACCTTTTTTTGGTCGGTATGAATTGTGAGATCGGCCTGCGCATAGATCGGCTCGCGCTCGCGATAGAGGTTCATCACACGTTCGCGAAGCGCCCCGTACTCAAGGCGATCCCCTTCACTGTCGGCAAGAACCGGCCTGTCGGATTTGTGTTGCAGCCGTTTGAGAAGATGCTCCGGAGAGGATTCCAGATAAATGAGAAGGCCTGAAGTTTTTACCCGAAGAAAATTTGCAGGTTCAACAAGCGATCCTCCACCCAACGAAACAACGATGTGATCGCGTTTGCTGATCTCTTCGATGACATCACGTTCCGTTGTGCGAAAGAACTCCGCTCCCTCGCTCCGGAAGATCTCCTTCACACTTTTGCCGAGCCGCTGCTCAATCGCTTTGTCAATATCGATAAACTCGTAGCCGAGCGTATTGGCAAGAATCGGCCCGATGGTACTTTTGCCGCTTCCCATGAAGCCGGTCAGATAGATGAGTGTTTTCCGTTGCAGGGATTCGGACATTGCTACACCGGTTGTCTTCTCTGAATCATTGCACGGACGACAGGGGTTATTTTTTCGTCACTCTCGACTGAGGTTATCTCGGTCGAGACACTGAAATCACTATCCTTCAAAGAAGCAAAGAACATCTGCCCGACAGAGCGGCCGGGTTCCGTCATCACGGCAATACCACTTGGCGCAACAAGCGTTGACAACACGTGTTTAATCGGCGTGAACATTCTCTGCTCGTACACAACGTCGGCTGCGATCACTACATCAAATGGTTCAAGAAGGGGAGGGCGGCGCCAATCGAATTGGATCACGTCGATGCCTGATTCTACAACGTGAGCAGGGAGATTGCGCCGCACATTGTACCGTACGAAATCCAACGCGTCCGCCTCATAATCGGAAAATGTAACGGTTGCACCCGATTGCGCAGCGGCGATTCCTGCAAGCCCCAATCCGCAACCTAACTCAAGAACACGCTTCCCCCGAATCTCAGCGTCCTGCATGCACCACCGGGCCAACTCAAGCGACGAAGTCCATACATCTGCCCAGTAGGGAAGCCGCTCATCGTCGGAGAACGTCTCAGGATCAATTGCGTCGACAAGAACATTGGTGTCGCGGACTTTCAGAAGCGTGACAGATCTTCCCGCAATGAAGAACTCCTTCTCAACGACATCGTATTTAGCAGACAGTTTGTGCCGAAGAACTTCTGACGAGGGCAACGAAGATGCGGGGTGAGATTCCTCATGCAACGAGGGATGACGTGGAGATGACGGATTCACAAACACCTACAACTCGAGCACAATACCAACCTGAAAGATCATTCCGTCGGTGTGAACACGTGATTCGAACGGCTGCGTGCTGACTTGAACAAACGTCGAGCCGTACTCGGCCTGCGGTGAAGAGAATTGATTGACAGAGTTGAACTGGAGATCCCGGAACTTCATCTCGGCGCTCAATTGCACAAATGCATTCAAGCGGTACGTGACGCCGCTGAGTACGTGAATGCCGTATCCGACCCCCTGATCAATTGATGGAGCTTCCGTGTTCCCGATTCTGTATATCCTCCGGCCGAAATAGGCTCCGCCTCCGCCTCCGATGTACACGCCGATGACTTCACCTGAAAACGGAATAATAAAATATCCCGTCATTTCAACGGGTATCACCCGATAGCCGTCATCAACGGGAATTTGCCGGTTGGAAAGCCGGATAAACGAGGTTTGTGTTGTACGGAGATAATCCGCGGAAAGGGCAACAGCAATGTCGGATTCGGGGAAACGATAGCGTACTTCCACCCCGTAGCCCCACGTTTTGTCGATGGAGAAAAACTGTGCACGGCGGAACTCGTCCGATGAGTTTGGATCGAGAAAGATCTGGGAACCTGTTGTCAGGCTCCCCTTAAGCGTAATCGAAAAGAGCTTGAAGTCTGATGCCCGGGCTTGCGAGAGAAACGCGCACACAATAACTGCTACAACCAAGAGGCCTGCCCGCGAAGTCGCATATGCGACACGGTGAGCAGGCGGGCGAACAATGTTCATAACCCACCTCTCTGGAAATCACCTGTAGAACTGATCCCTGTTATCTTCTATGTTAGCAGTTTCCTTCAATTTTGCAAGCCATTCAGCAACATAGCGGCTTCGCTTGTCCTGAAGCAATTGGTTGCGAATGGTTTCCCGCTGGGCTTCGTAAGCAGTTTCATCAAACGGAGTTTTTGAGATAAGCTGGACAATGTACACGCCTCGCGCCCCGGCGAACGGAGACGACATCTGGCCAACCGGCAACGCTTCAACAACTCCGATAAATGTAATATCGCGGCCTACACCGGGAACCCCGCTGATCGGCAAAAACGGCGATGTCTGTTGAACCTGGACGCGTGAATCGAGCGATGAAAGTTTCGTCAAGCTGTCGGATGGCGAAAGTTTCGTCTTCAGGCCGGCGGCAATCTCCTTCACCTTCTCCATCTTTTTCTTCCTCAGAACTTGCGGCTTCAGCGATTCTTTGACATCAGCAAAAGGCTGGACTCCGGCATCCTTTGCCTCTGCAATAACAAACACGCCCCAACCGTTCGGCACCGTAAACGGATCGCTGACCGTGCCGACCTTGTTGGCAAACGCCCACTTCGTTGCAGCCTCATTCACGCCGAGGCCGGGAATGATTCCGCTTTTCTCCTGAATTTCGGCTTCCTTCGGCTCGAGGCCGAGTGCCGTTGCTTCCTTTACAAACTCGGATTCGCGGGCAAGGACGGCAAAATCGCGGGCGCGGTCCGTTACGTCGTTCTTGGTTTGCATGCTTGCCGTGATCTTTGAAACGATGCTCGCGGTTTTCACTTCGCGCGCATCACGGCCTGTCACCTTGATAATATGCAGCCCGAACGCCGTCCGAATCGGGCCGACGATTTCGCCAACCCGGGCCTTGAACGATGCATCCTCAAACTCTTTCACCATGCGTCCCTTGCCAAACCAGCCGAGGTCGCCCCCTTTCTGGGCATTGCTCGGGTCGCCGGAATGTTTCGCCGCCAACGCCGCGAAGTCGGCTCCGGCTCGTGCCTCACGGGCAACTTCCCGGGCTCTTGCTTTCAGCGCGTTTGAATCGGCATCCGTAAGTTGGAAGAGAATATGGCTTGCGCGGACAAACTCGCCCGACCCTTTTCGTTCTTCCAATATCTTGACGAGATGGTAGGTGTCAAGCTCGAGTATTGGCCCGACGAGTTCGCCGACCTTTGCAGAGAAAATTGCATTCTCAAGATTCGGACTCAACTCGCCGTGCTTGAACCAGGTTCCGCTGTCAGGTCGGTCGGAATAGGTATTGACAAGCTGGAGGAAATCTACGCCGCTGGCTGCTTTTTGCCGGGCATCCTCAAGGTCGGCCACTCTTGCGGCAGTATCGGCGGCGGTCGGATGGTCAAGAAATGTTACATACTTCAGCTTGCGCTTTGCCGGGAATTTGTATGTCTCAATCGTCTCGTCGTAATATGCCTTCAAATCCGAATCGGTGACGGTGATTTCATCATCCGTGGCAAATACATTCGGATCGAAGAATGCAAAGGACGCATCGTACCGGATACTCTGTTCGTCGAATCGTTTCCGGACTTCACTTTCGCTCACACGCACGGCGGCTGTGATGAGGCTCTGGAGTTTCTCCTGCTGGCGGCGTACGCGGAGATTCTTCTCGTAGTCGGCAAGCCACCTGGTTCCATATGCTTTGTTGACGCCCTGCGGGTCTTGAATGAATTGGTTGGGATCGCGGAGAAACTGATCGTACACATCGCGCCGGAACTGACCGAGTGAATCCACAAAGTTCCGCCTGAGATCCTCGGGCGGATTGTCGCCCCGCACCCAGTCAACAATCTCCTGATCGCTTACTGTAATGCCGAGCTTTTTGATTTGACTTTCGATGAGATGCTGGTTGACAAGCTGCTGCCACACCTGGTCGCGGGCTTGCTTCATCTGGTTTTCGTCGGGGTCGATGTTGGTTTGCTGCCGCTGATTCTCGGTGACGTTTCGCACAAGTTCGGAGAATTCATCCAGGGAGATGTCCTTCCCGTCGATTGAACCAACTACTGCAGGGCGCCCTCCCGAACTCAGTCCGAGATAGTCCATCCCCCACTCAAACACAATAGTGATCACAAACGCAATAAGAAGGCCGAACAGAATAACTGGCATGCTTTCCCGCATGCGGGTCATGATAGGCATAACAGTAAGAAACCCTTGATCTAAATGTGGACGGATACAAACAGAAAGTGCAACAAATATAACCGAAAGGGCCTGTAAATGCAACGCAAATTATTGACTTTCTCCGCCGATTGGTTTACATTTGAAGGCTTTATTTTGGAGATATGCGTTTCCTTCCACACTTCAGTTCCTGTTTTTGAATCCCGGAGGTTTGTAGTGCGAAAGTATCGTTTCAGAATTATTGTCATACTTGCCGTGGCCGCCCTTGGCATCTACCATCTGTGGCCGACCTATACGGATTATTCGTTCCACAAGAAGCTCAGCAGTTTGAGCGGCGCTGACAGTCTTGAATTTGCCGAGAAGAACGAAGAGGCGATTCGCAATGCCCGGTCTAAACGCATCAAGCTTGGTCTCGATCTGCAAGGCGGCATGCGCGTTGTACTCGAAGTGAACGTTCTCAAGCTGATTGAAGATCTCGCGAAGAATAAAGACGACGTCTTCACGCAAATCATCAAGGATGTAGCCGATGAAGTCCGGCGCTCCGACGAATCGCCCGTTTCCATTCTCCGCAGGAAAATGGAAGAGCGGCAAATTCGCATGAGCCGGTACTACAGGAGCTTGCGCGACAGTAATGATGATATTGCTGATTTCCTTGAAGATGAAACGAAGAAGGCGATTGACCGTGCAATGGAAATTGTGCGCAACCGTGTCGATCAATACGGCGTTTCCGAACCCTCAATCCAGAAATTGGGCGCTTCGCGGATTATCGTCGAACTTCCCGGCGTAACCAAGGAAAGCGAAGTCCGCCAACTGCTTCAAGGAACAGCCCTGCTGGAATTCAAGCTGCTGAAAGAACCGGAGCAGGTTGTATCCGTTATGCAGGCAATTGACAAAGCGCTGGCGGCCGATACCTTGTTGGCCCCCGTCGATACGACGCAGGAAAACGAACTCCTGAAGTCCGACGCAGAAAAGCTGACACCTGAAAACGAACTGACACCCGAGCAATTCAGGCGACAACATCCGTGGTTCTCAGTCGCCCTCGTTGACAACCGGGCGCCCGGTGAAGCAATTGTGCAGGAGGAAAACAAAGACAAAGTGCGTCGCATGCTCGAACGTGACGACGTGAAACGCTTGATCCCAGCCGACATGCAATTCCTTTTCAGCGCGAAGCCGCGCTTTGTGAGTGAAGGAAAGAAGTACTTCACCCTCTATGCAGTGAAGGCAACGCCCGAACTGACCGGAGGCGTTATCACTAACGCCCGCGCCAATCTCGATCCGAACAACAACGCCCCCATTGTGACGATGGAGATGAATAGCGAGGGGTCCCGGGATTGGGCACGTATTACAGGGGCCAACATTAACAAGCGGATTGCCATTGTGCTGGATAACGGCGTGTTCTCCGCACCGAACGTCCGCAACAAGATCATTGGCGGCAACTCACAAATTGAAGGGATGGAAAACCTCGAAGAAGCACGGCTTCTTGAAATTGTCTTGAAGGCCGGCGCCCTTCCTGCGCCCGTCGAGATTGTCGAGCAGCGCTCCGTCGGGCCATCGCTCGGCGAAGATTCGATCCGTCGCGGCCTTTTGTCTTCCGGACTTGCCACATTGCTTACCATAATCTTCATGGTTCTGTACTATCGGACCGGTGGGGCCGTTGCAGACTTCGCCGTTCTGTTTTGCTTGATTTTGCTTCTTGGTGTGCTGGCTGCGTTTCAGGGTACACTCACGTTGCCCGGCATTGCGGGCATTATTCTGACGCTCGCCGTTGCCGTTGATGCCAACGTGCTTATCTATGAACGCATTCGCGAAGAACAGGCAACAGGCAAAACGCTTCGCGCAGCGATTGATGCAGGGTACCAGAAGGCATTTACGGCCATCTTCGACTCGAACCTGACAACGTTCATCACCGGTGTTATTCTGTTTCAATTTGGAACAGGGCCGGTGCAGGGCTTTGCCCTCACACTCATGATCGGAATTGTGGCGAGTATGTTCAGCGCCATCTTTGTCACTCGCGTCATCTTTAACATTCTTACGGAAAAGTCGAGCACGGCGGTCAGCTTCGGCTAAGCATTCTTCAGGAGACTTCGTAACATGCGGATTTTTGGAAAAACAAATATTGATTTCATGGCAAAGCGCAACCTCTGGTTTGTAGTTTCAGGAGTTGTGATTCTCACCGGAATGGTTTCCTTGTTCATGAAAGGGTTGGATTACGGCATCGACTTCCTCGGCGGAACGGAACTGGTAGTCCGGTTCGACAAACCGGTGGATGTTGGTGATGTTCGAACGGCAATGCTGCAAGCCGGACTTGAAAAGCCGGAGATCAAAACATTCGGCAGCGATCGCGACATTCTCGTCCGGACGACGGAACAGGGATTCGGCACGACAATCGGCGACAAGATCAGAAACGGGCTTCTCACGGCGTTTCCCGACAATGCCCAGGAAGTGACGAAGGAAGACAAGATCGGGCCGAAAATCGGTGCCGAGCTTCGTCGTGACGCATTGTATGCCGTTATCGCCTCGTTGATTGCGATTACCATTTACGTGGCATTTCGTTTCAAGTGGATTTTCGGTGTCGGCGCGGTTGTGGCGTTGTTCCACGACGTACTTGTTACGCTCGGCGTCATCTCCATCTTCGACGGCATCACGCCGGGATTCTATCTGGAAATCGATCAAAATATGATTGCCGCATTCCTGACACTTGTCGGTCTTTCCGTCAACGACTCCGTTGTTATCTTTGACCGTATCAGGGAGAACTCGAAGATCTTCAAATCAATGGGAACCTATGAGTTGATCAACAAAAGCCTGAACGAAACCCTCAGTCGCACGATCATTACCTCGGGTACTATTTTCGTCGTACTGCTTGTGCTGCTGATTTTCGGTGGAGAAGTGAATCGCGGATTTGCATTTGCCCTCACTATCGGCATTATTACAGGTACGTATTCCTCCATCTATATTGCCAGCGCTACGGTATTGGAGTGGTCGAAACGGACAAAGAAGCAAGCACGACTTATCGGGTAGCAGAAGCTCCCGGAAAGAGAACGTCATGAAATTCAAAACATCACAGCAGGGGGGCACCACCGTAATTGCGATTGAGGGGAACCTCATGGGCGGCCCGGATGCTTCCACGTTGAACGACAAGCTGGTTGAACTGATTGATGCGAAAAAGAAGCACGTTGTGATCGACCTCGGCGGCGTCAACGTCATCAACAGCTCGGGACTCGGGATGCTGATCAAAGGCGCATCAACGATGAAGGGAGCCGGAGGCGGACTCGCCATTGCCAACGCGTCGGACAAGATTCTTGATCTCATCAGAATAACGAAACTCACCGGCGTTCTTCAGACATACAATACCGTTGCCGATGCCGCAGCAAGCTTCAAAAAATGATTGATTCTGAAAGCGTAAAGTCCGACCTTTCTCACAGAGAGGTCGGATTTTTTTTGCTGTGAAGAGACATCCATTCTCGACACAAGAACACAAAGTTGTACGAAGTCATTTCCAAAGCCTTTGTGAGACTGTGTGTGTCTTTGTGCCTTCGTGTCGAAAATTTCATATCAGAGGACTGCGAAATGCCGGTTCACATTATCGTCGGCGCCCAGTGGGGCGATGAAGGGAAAGGAAAAGTCGTTGATATGCTCTCCGAGCATGCCGACATTGTTGCCCGCTATCAGGGTGGCGCAAACGCCGGACATACGGTGTGCATCGGCGACAAGACTTACGTTCTCCACCTCATACCCTCCGGCATCTTTCATCAACACATCACCTGCGTCATCGGCAACGGTGTTGTTATCGACCCGGTCGCGTTGATGAGCGAGATTGATCAGTTGCAGAAGGCCGGTATCGACATCAAAGGGCGGCTGTTGATCAGCCACAACGCGCATCTCATCATGCCGTACCACAAGATGCTTGATACGATTCGGGAAAAATCCGCCAACAGCATCGGCACAACCGGACGCGGCATCGGGCCGGCGTACATCGACAAGTTCATGCGTGTCGGAATCAGAATTGTTGATTTGCTCGATCGCGACATTCTCGCCCAAAAACTGAAAGCCAACATCGAAGAGAAGAACCAGATTCTTACCAAAGTCTACGGCGAAACAAAAATGGATGTCGATGCCATCATTGCCGAATATCAGGAATTCGACAAGTCGATCGACGAGTACATCACCGATACATCCCTCTATCTCAATTCTGCTTTGAAAGAAGGAAAGAGAATCATCGCCGAAGGTGCGCAAGGCGCGCTGCTCGACGTTGATCACGGAACATACCCGTTCGTTACATCCTCCAACCCGACATCGGGTGGCGCATGTACCGGACTCGGCATTCCGCCGACGTACGTTGATTCGATCACGGGAATTGTCAAGGCATACTCGACGCGAGTCGGCAACGGGCCGTTCCCGACCGAGCTTCTCAATGACACCGGCGAAAAACTCCGCCGCATCGGACACGAATTCGGGGCAACGACGGGGCGCCCGCGCCGCTGCGGATGGTTCGATGCTGTCGCGTTGCGGTATTCGGCAACAGTCAACGGCATTCAGCAGATCGTCATTACAAAGCTTGATGTTCTTGATGAGTTTGACGAGATGAGAATTTGTGTGGGGTACGAGGTTGGCGGCAAGAAGCTGAAATCATTCCCCACCGATGTCAAGACACTCGAAAGCGTGACGCCGGTGTACGAAAGGTTTGAGGGTTGGAAGACTCCGATTTCAGGCGTGAGGGAGTTTGCCGACCTGCCGCTGGCAACACGCCGGTATCTCAATGCCATGGCTGAACTTACGGGAACACGCATTCACATTATCTCCGTCGGGCCGCGGCGCGATCAAACGCTTTACGCCCGATAACCAGCGGACAATGTCGTGAAAGGCACGCTCAACTTCAAAATATTCCTTCTCGTTACCGCCATCGCGATTGTTGTCGGCATGCTGTTTTACACACGAGGCATGTTGGACAGGCTGCTGGCGAAGGAACGTGAAATCGTCGATCTCTATGTAAAGTCCATCGAGTACGTTGCCAGCGACAAGTCCAACGTCGGCGACATCAGTTTTGTGTTTGATGAAATCATCCGCACGATTGACTTTCCGATGGGGCTGACCGACGCCGAGAACAATCCCATCCAACCTCTTCGTGCGAGTGTCCGCAACGTCGAAATCGACACTATGCTCTCGCCGGAAAGCCAGGAGGAGTTTCTCAGGACGATCATCACGCAACTCGACCAGCAAAATACTCCCATCAAAGCAATGTTGGGGGATTCGACGGTGCTGAGCATTGTCCATTACGGCGAGTCGGATTTGATACGGCAGTTGCGCTGGCTGCCGTATGTACAGATTGGTTTGGCGGGATTGTTCATTCTTCTCGCATACGTCGGCTTCAGCTATATCAAACGTAGCGAGCAAAGCAATATTTGGGTGGGGATGGCGAAAGAAACGGCGCATCAGCTCGGCACGCCGCTTTCCAGCATGATGGGGTGGATTGAACTTGCGAAGGAACATGCAGGCGGAAATCCGGAGTTGCGCGAGACGGTGAGCGAGATGTCCAACGATGTCGAGCGGCTCAACAAAGTCGCCGCACGGTTTTCCAAAATCGGCTCAAGTCCCGATCTCAAGGAGGAGAATCTCGCCGAAGTGATTCAAGGCGTCATCAACTATATTTCCCGCCGCATCCCGAAGACGGGCAAGAGTATCAATCTGGCGATTGCCACGCCGGGAGAGTTTTACGCGAAGATCAACAGGGAATTGTTCGAGTGGGTGATTGAAAACCTGATGAAGAATGCGCTTGATGCGATGGAAGGGCCGGCGGGGAGAATTTCCTTCCGCATCGAACAATCGGGGAGGACGACGACCATCGACGTGAGCGACACCGGCAAAGGCATCGACCCGAAGCATCACAAGGATGTGTTCCGCCCCGGCTACAGCACGAAGAAACGCGGGTGGGGATTGGGACTTTCCCTCTCGAAGCGCATCATTGAAGATTACCACAAAGGGAAGCTGTTCGTGAAGCAAAGCGCGCCGGGCGCAGGGACGACGTTCAGGATTAAGCTGAGAGCGTGAGCAATTGTTGAACACCGCAACACGCGATACGACGTAGTGCCAAACACAAAATAGCAATTCTCTTTCGCCCATTCTTACGATTGTTCTTGACTCTTCTTTGAGACAGATGTATATTGCTCGCAGTCAAAGACAACTTCAGAGTTGCCTTCAATATTCTTAACACTTCGTTCTTTGACGTGGGGTGATGTGGCTCCTGAGCCAAGGTGTTGAGCAAGTACCTGCCATTCGCCCATTCGCCCATTCGCCCATTCGCCCATTCGCCCATTCGCCCATTCGCCCATTCGCCCATTCGCCCATTGGATCGAGGATTTTCTTACTCAGTGGAGGTGAAGATGAAGAATCTACGTGCATTCGTTCTCTGTTTCTTTCCCATAGTGTTAGGCTTACTTGCTGCCGAAGGGTGCAAGAAAGAGCCGCCTGTTAAGCCGGAAATATCCGAGCGCGTGAAGCTCACGCTCATTGACGTTGCCGTGAAAGAGGCGTACCTGCATATTACCGTGAGCAGCCCCGCAGCCAACGAGACTCTCTCATTGCAGAGAAATGGCACAACGGTAATGACGTTTGCCGCCGTTGCCGACACGAGCATTGCTGATACTGCGCTCGCCCAGACAACAACCTACGTGTACACCGCAACAGTGCAGACAAACACACTCACTGGCAAAAGCAACACGATTACTGCCCAAACGCTCGCACCAACGAGCCATGGCTTTACGTGGGAAACTGTTCTTTTGGGCGACGGCAATGGCAGCGCTTTGTATGATGTGGCTCTGATAAACGATACGCTGGCGTATGCGGTGGGTGAGATTTACTTGAGCGGTGATCCCACTCGCTATAATGCAGCAATCTGGAACGGAGATTCATGGACTATCCAAAGAATTCCCTATCATTATCAGGGCCAGCCGTTTTATAATCCGATTCAGACTGTTTTTGCATTTTCGCATGACGATATCTGGTTTGCTGGGAATGGACTTGTTCATTGGAACGGACAACAGTATATACCTGTGGATGTTTCTTCAGTTTGGGGTCCTTACCCCATTAACCGAATTTGGGGCGATGCCGGAGAGATTTGGATTGTCGGCGAGGGGGGCAGTATCGCGCATCGAAATGTTTCCGGCACATGGCGTCGATTGGAGAGCGGGACGACGACGAGCATACTTGATGCGTGGGGAGTTACGAATGCGGTGACAAGCGCAACGGAAGTGTATTGTGCAGCAGGGAACAGGCTTTTGAAAGTTCGGAATGGAACTCGGATTGACTCAGTATGGTGGGTGGGAAGCAGAACTCTCGACGGCATTTGGACACACCAAGGATTTCCCCTTTTCACTTCCGGTGATGGTGTGTTTGAGAACTCGAGCGGTGAATGCCGTGAGGTGAACATTGGGGCGAGCATTTACACGAATGCAATTCGAGGTTCATCCCTTAACAATATTATTGCCGTCGGTGATTTTGGACTTCTTGCACACTTCAATGGCGCGACATGGAATCCGTTTTTTCGGAACACAGGTGGTGATTACTACAATGTTGCAGCCAGGGAGAATCTCTTCATAGCAGTGGGAGGGATGAACGCACGGGGGCTTATCATTATCGGCAGGAGGAACTGACCAACAACATACAGCCCCGCCCAGGCGTACCACCTAAGCGGGGCAAAGATGCAAACACAAATCGCATTTCCTACCGTCCTTGACACCGAATATGCCGGACGGTGAGGAATCCCGTGTTGTCCGCAGCCTTGGTCGGCTAACGGCGGTGCTTCTTGCGTTTGCTGCCTAATGATACGGACTATTCACGTTCAATGCAATGAATTCTATTAGGAGGCCATCACCATGAAAAGATATCACTTCATAATGTTAGCGGCACTGATTCTGCACTCTCATATTTGCATGGCTCAAGCACCGGGCTCGATACTCGAACGAACAAACGCTTTCACGAAAGTTGATCCTCCCACTCTGTATCGGGATAGGGAGTTGCTGGGTACGATACAAACAACTCAATTCCAAATAACTCAGTATGAGAACTTTCCACAAGGTGACGCCAGAACTGCTGTTGAAGAAGCGACAAAGATTTGGGGATACATTCTCAATTGCAGCCATCCTCAACCAATCAAGGTTTGGGTAAGAGGGGCGATCTTCTCTGACGACAGGGTGATTGCAAGGACCACGGCAGAACCGGCCCTCAATGTCATGGACTCTATATGGTACCCGAGAGCGCTGGCAAAGGCGATGGGGTGGGCGAACACGGCAGAGGTTGACTCTGACATAGTCCTCACGGTCAATTCGCATTACTTGTATGGCGACAGCTTTTACTACGGGATTGATGGCAACACACCACAGTTCAAAGTCGACTTTCTGACTATCGTGCTTCATGAACTCGCCCATGGGCTGGGATTTGAGACATCTTTCAAAGTTGATAGTAATCAAATGGGCAGAAAGGGTCGCGCTTTTGGTTACTCGGATAAATATGATCGATACTGTATATACGGAAACCACTATGAGCTTCACAGGCCAGACAGTCTCTTGTGGAGATTGCCGGATTCGAACGCACTTTTAGGTCAAAGATTGAAATCGGACAACATATACTTTGGAGGATACAATAGTTATTTGATGGGGAATCAGAGCAACGTCCCGAAACTATTTGCACCTTCCGTATTCAGAGAGGGAAGCAGCATTTCACATCTCGATAGCCTCACGTACCGCTTCGGAAATTCAAATTCACTTATGGTCCCGGGCCGAGCATGGGCCGAGGCCGTTCACTCACCCGGTGAGTTCGGCCTTTCGATTCTTCAGGACCTGGGATGGACGGTGAACAGGCTTATTACATTCACGTCTCCCGCTTCAAATCAATCCGTGGTGCGCGGCGATTCGATCCAACTCGTATGGACAGACAATCAAACCGGCACCGTATTTGCTGATTTGATGAAGCGGGAGGTGAGCGGGACATACAGTCTGGCTGCATTCTTGGGAGCGGTAGCAAGCACCCGCGGTTCCAATCCGGCAAAGAAACTTCTCATTCCAGCAACAGTAGATAGTGGCATGTACAAGATACGCTTCATCACAGAGACGTCCGGTCAAGGCTATGGAGCCACGTTCGATTTTCTCGTGACAAGCAGCAGTCAGGTTGAACGAGTTGTTCTCTATCCACCAGGCAACACATACCATGGCCCAACAAACGTTTCGATGAGTTGTTCAACACAGGGAGCGACTATTCGATTTACAACTGACGGCACAGTCCCGACAGAAAGCTCTCCGGTTTGTCCGACCGGTGGACTGGATGTTCTCTCTTCAGCGACGATCACGGCAAAGGCTTTCAAACCCCCACTCACCCCGAGCGAGCCCCAGACGGAGGAGTACACAATAGACCCAACTGCTGGAGTCGTGATTGGTCCTCGAGAGACAAGCCAGATGAAGGATGTCGTACGTTATTACAGTAACGGTCAAGGACCGTATTACGCGAATAGCGGACCCCATCATCAACCGTATGTAGGGACGGGGACGTTTTTTATCGGCGGTGTACAATCACAAATTGCACGCACTTTTCTTCAATGGTGGAATTTGCCCGTCGAAATAATACCGGACAGTATTACGAGTGCCTCAATCGAGATTCAGGCCTACAATTGGTCTGTCGCGCCATCGGTGTCACTTTATCGGACAATCGGGAGCATGCAAGACGATTCCAATCTATGGAACTCTCCTAATCCGGGCGGCCTCGTGGAAAACAATATCTCGTTTGGCTCAACGGGCCGTTTCGCGAAAACGTACTATCGCGGCAGTGCGTTCGTCAATCAACTCAAGGCTGGGCTGAACCTCGACCGTTCATTGCAGATTGGGATTGTCTCACAAAGTGAATCGCAAAGCAACCGATGGATGCAGGTGTATTACGCGAACCTTACGATCAGATACACGAAGCCGATAGTAAGAATAGCCCAAACGGATAGCGCGGGAGTTTCTTTCGGCCAATGGGCGCGGTGGGAAACAGATCAATGGAAATACTACCCCGATACAACGCTTATCCGGCCGACAAGCGCCACGGCATTCACGTTGCGGGCTGATACAAACTACAAACCGGCGACAACCCAGAAATACAATTTGTGGCGGAAGAATGACGTCATTGACTCTCTTCGAAACCACAGCGATCTTCCTGTTGATGCGAACACTTCTTCGTGGAAGGCAGTTTTCAAACCATCCAAGCCAGCGACCGTTCGGGCTTTTCTGATTGATGCGGAAATGACTGGCGGCACGATCAACTTCAAAGACCCGTGGCTGGTTGACACAACCGACGAAAAGGGCCTCAAAAACCGTGGCAACGCTGCAAGGTGGTGGAATAGGTCGTCGCCGTTCTCAATCGACACAAACGCGACATACAAAGGCGTGTTCTTGAACGAAAGTGGTCCCCCATTTTGGAATCCTCCCTACTACTCCGTGGGAGCCCCGAACCCGAACACGTTCACCATCGGCGGGAACAACTATCAGGCGTACTTCCGAAACTGGGAGGGTTCGAGCGTACAGTATCAAAACGCCGATGCTGCCCAAACCGGTGTCGTCTTTACGAGTTCCGGCGCGACCGCAACAGCGAACTACAAACTCCACCATGCTTCCTCCTCGCCCGAAGCCATGGCATTCAACACGCAGCGAAAAATCACGCGCGACAGTCTCGGCTACTGGCACAAGGTGTATCAATCGGCGGATCTCATCTGGTACACACGCTCGCGGAACACAAGTGATACATCGTGGGCACCGGAGGTTCTGTTAAGTTCAAGTCTTCTTCCGCCTGATTGGCTCCATCGTGATCCGTCGGTCATCTTTGTGCCCAGTGCAATATCCCCGGGGCAAGAACAGGGAAGCGAGGCAACCGAGGCGACCTTTCAACCGGCCCGTGTACGTGTTGTGTGGGAGACGTACACATCGGATGCAAGCAATCATGAGATCACCGTGTGCGAGATTAATCCGGTTACTGGTGGAATTCTCTACGGGCCGGCTACACTCCACAACTGGGAAGGGCAAGGTCAACGTGCGCGGCCTGTTCTCGGCGTTGCACGCGAAGGAGACCCGAAGTATCCTCCCACATCGTTTTTCACGCTTGTTACCTGGTTTCAGTCGGGCATGGACGAACTTCGGTGCAGCATGTGGCTGCCAGACAATTCGGCGTCTGGGATAACAGATCTCGGCAACGGCATCACGGAATTCTCTCTTTCACCGTATTCCAACACAGATATCAAGTGGCATCTTGCTTATATCGAAAACAACAATGTGATGTATGTGCCGATTACGGCAGCCTACTGGCCACAACCGGGAACACCGCAAACAGTTTGTGAAGGTGATGAATCGGTATATCTGAATGCGCCGAGTATTTCGTCCGTGAATGCCAACGCCTTTGGCGATCCCATCGGCATCACGTGGCAGGCTTACTACTGGGAGTTTGTTACCGGCGTGATACAATACTCGGAGCGCAATACGCAAACGTGGAGCTATCCGGCGACGTGGGTCCCGTACTACACGACGGCAAGCTATGTAAAACCGAGCGTTACGGGAAGCATCGGGACACCGAAGGCGACGATAGCATGGCAAACAACGGAAACACCGTTGATGTACACCGTGCGCGGCCGTCCCGGCGCCTGGGGTTCGGTTGCCGCGATGGGAGGCGGCGTGGACCCGACATTGAGTGCGGGCTATTTGGCGAACTCGTTTGAGTATCTCGTCTCACGCGGAACCTCCGCCCCGTATGCAATCCAGCGGCAGGGTATTTCGACAACAGATGAAAACGAGGAGGGGGACAGTATGCCGTTCACCTCGGAAGGGCGTGGCGGAAGGCTGATGTTTCGCAACGGCTCACTCCATATTGCAGTGCAGGATGCTCAAACAAATGATATGCGGCTCGGCTTTGCGGAGATGAACGACACAACTCGCATCAATCTATCACAGTTCGAGAATGTGTTTGTCACCGAGCCATTTGCCGGAACGGGGACGTTGAAACTCAGGACGCTGTTTACGGCAAAAGGTCAATTGCCGAACGGCATCAACATCCGCATGACGTTGCGCGATGCCGCAACGGGGAATGTTGTACAGAATCTCCGGACGTTCCACGTGGGCGACGACACGCTTGTGACATTCCAGACCCCGCTCAACCACGGCAACCGTCAGCTCAAGCTTGTGCTTCAGCCGGTCGGCGTGTCACAGTTAAGCCGCATCGATCTTGAGCGCTGGTATGTGTTGGATGACGCAGCATCATTGGCAAAGCCGTTGGCAAATGCAACAGCATCAAGTGGATTGCCTGAGGTGTTTGCTTTGCATCCGAATTATCCTAATCCGTTCAATCCTACAACCACCATCAAGTACGATCTCCCCGAGCCATCGCACGTATCGTTGGTGGTTTACGATCTCTTGGGCCGGAAGGTCACCGAACTCGTTAGTGGCGGGAAGTCCGAAGGGTATCACTCTGCAATATGGGACGCTTCGAACGTTGCAAGCGGTGTTTA
>CAADGV010000042.1 GCA_900696645.1 uncultured Chlorobiota bacterium
AGCGGGAACCACGAGGGGCCAACGTCGCCGCTTTGCAGGCGACGGCGGCAGTCTGGAACTACAACGTCATGAACATCGTTCACAAATCACGCTACCCCAAAAGTCCATTTTCCGTTGAAGCATTACAATCTCATCTCATTAGAGAGTGTTTTCTCAAGTGGAGGAGACTATGAAAAAGTATGTGCTTGTCCCGTTTTGCCTTATTCTTGGGTTCAGTTGCAAAAAGGAGCCGCCGGTTGAACCGCCCTCTGAGCCTACCATTACGCTCAAGGCAGAAGACGCAAGCTGCACCGAAGCCTGGCTCAAAGTAACGACCACCGAAACACATGCAACCGTACGACTGCTGCGCGACAACCAACGCATCTCGGACCTCCGACTTCTGACCTCTGACTCTCTGCTTTTTGACGAAGGACTTTTCCCCAACCACACCTACACCTACCAACTGCAGAAGCTTGCCGAGCGGTACAGAACCCAGAAACAAGGAAGGCTCAAAAGTGGTGGCACGTTGCCTCAGATGTCTCCTGCATCGATTCGAGTGACTGACGTAGCGCTGATCAACATTAATCATCCTTGGACAAGCACGCCTGTCATAAATGCCAATGTCACGGTGAATCAGCTCCAACGCAGGCTTTTCAGTGACGACGCTGTGTTGGCGTTCAACGCGCTCTATTTCAACTCACCGAACCCCGAGCAGGCTGTCGCTCTTTTTGTGGACCCTGAATGGAACAGAGTCATCTATGCAAATAAGTCTCAGGATTGGATAAAGTCCTATGGTGAACGGAACGGCCCTCCTCGTTACGAAATATCATCTTGCAGGTGCAAGGGCGCTAACAGTTGACATCAGCCCCAACAATGCTGTGTACGTTGCGGACACAGAACACAGTCGGATATTGAAGCTTACGTATGGTGTCGGATACCTCGGAGGGGAAGGATCTCACGCCTTCTCCCTTCAAGGCATTCAGCTCCCATCGACATATGTCTGCCCGCTGGAGCATCGGGACACAATAGTTCTTTGCTTAGATGAGGGCGAGAGATTCGAGGGGTCTCAAGTCTTACAAAAGGAATTCGTTTCCCTTTCGGGTCAGCTCAAGCTTCGAGCCTCATTCATGTATTGTTAATGAAAGTTTACACAGCTTTTAACACATTCTTGGAGGAATCAATGAATCGTTACTCATTTGGCTTCAAGCCCTTTTTTTCGGTGTTTGCCTTACCATTAGTCTTTCTGTTAGGTTCCTCGGTTTCTGCCAGTCAAACTTTAACTTGGAGTATTCCGTCATACAATCTATCTGGCTCTATTGTGGTGGGTGGCGGGATTACTTCCGATGGCCCGAGTCAGAAACGCTATGGATTCTTTAAGATCAGTGATGAGAATGGGAAACTGCTCGCCATGATAAGCCCGAAATCGTTGGACAGTTTGAGATTGAGAATTCAAGCGAGAATGAACTCGAGGAAAGGGTCGATCTCGAAGCTTAGTAACAACCAAAGCATGGAAAACAAGATGTTCCAGGCTGTTGAGAAACTCAAATCCATCATGGAAGATGAAGCACGGATGAGAAGGATTCTTGCTCAAATTGATTCTCAAAAGGGAAACGGACCTTCATCCCTGTGGAATTGGACGCACATCATTTCAACAGTGCGCAGCATGCAGGAGACTGTTAACGGATCGGTTGATTGGTAATGATAGTCTCTTGGGAAAAAATGATTGCGATTCTCGTTTGTCTCGCCCTTGCACATGGATGTCGTGATTCAAGTTCTGGTCCTGGGGCCGGTTCTTCAGAACCCCTGTTTGTCAAAGAGCTTGATTTCGGCGCTTCTGCTGGAATCATTCTTGAAGGCAACTACGTCTATTTTCAAACCAATGATGGTCCAAACATTGGCAAGCTTTACAGAATCTCGAAAGACGGCCAAGAGACTACGATCTTTGCCTCTGGAGGGCAGAGTTTTGGTGTTCCCACGATATTGAGTAATTCCATCGTGACGACCTCCACCACCGGCGGGATTCGAGTGTTCGAAAAATCAACCGGGCAACTCAGGTGGTCCAGGCTCGCTCGGGACTTGCTCGTGCTTGCCACTGCCGATGAAGCAACAGTCTATGTAACAGAGCCGGGATCGATCCGGGCTTTGAGCCTTGCCGACGGCACAACGCGTTGGGAAAAAACTATCATCGGCAAAAACGCCTACAATCCCGTTCTTGAGGGTGAACGCATCTATTTTGCCACGGGCGCTCTTCACAGGCAGGATGGGTATCTCTACTGCATCAACAAGAATGATGGCGCCATTGTTTTTCAAGACACGTTGCCCTATATGGAGTCGCGCAGCCAATGGGGTGGGAGTGCCGCCGGAGTAACGATTTGGGAGGACTTTGTTCTTGTTCCCGGTGACAACTGGTACTTGTACTGTTTTGAAAAGAGCGAAGGTGCCTTTGTTTGGCAGTTCTTGGCCGACGCGCCGATGGAAACACCTGTGCGAGTAAAGAACGGCATAGCATTCATCGGGACTCTCAATCGGACATGCTTTGGTGTCGATACTCAGACTGGAAGTGCTTTGTGGGCATATGTTAGTGAAGCCTCCATAAAGCGCATACCTCCAAGTTTCCATGGAAGCCGCGTCAGTTTCGCATCTGGTGGGAGTCTAATTGTTCTCGATCAAGTGACGGGTAGCAAGTACGTAGAATATAGCCCGCGTAATACGAAATTCAGTTTTGTAACCGCCATATTCGATTCCGACGGAAAGTTGTTTTGCACTGGGTATGAAGAGGCCACACAGAAGCCAGTTTTCATGGTTTATCAATTTTGAAAGGGTCCGAGAAATGAAAAAACTTGTCGCATTTCTTATTCTAAATTCTCTTGTAGCATTTTCCCAAGATGCAGTTTTGATTCACGGTTGGCTCGGCAACGGGGCCATCTGGGATGGAACAGTACCAAAGCAAGTGATCACATCATGGCCGTTCAGTTTCAACCGCGTTCTGCAACCATCACTTGATGGATACTCGGCCTCGGCGATTCAAGCCGCCAATATGCACAGCTACCTTACTTCCAACAATGTGTCAAATGGTGTTGGCATTGCGTATAGTATGGGCGGCATCAATGCACGTTATTATCTCAGGGTCCGACATGAGCTTGCGCAACAGCAAAGGCTCTCGCAACTCTACACAATTGGGACTCCCCACTTGGGGACTCGTGCGGCGAACAATGTCGTTACTGCTGGCAGACACCTCATAATCAGCGCGGCCGCAACGCTCTACCCTGGATGGATTTCCGAGGACATACCGGGCATATTTAACCTGCATTATTATTCTTTTGAAGCGGCAATGATTGCTTACGCCCTGCTGGAGGACCCTATTCTGCGCAGCATTATTGAAGTCGTTGGAGGGCCGGCACTGCACGATCTTGAGGTAGGATCACCCGCGGTAAACTACATCAACGAAGATGTTTCATATGAGCAAAACCTGATCAAGGTTGGGATCGCGGGTACAGAGATCAATCCGGTTTCCTATCGACTTGTCGCTCCATTTCTTGGGTTGACTGAGAATGAGGTGCTGCTCTTCGAACAAGATGTCACATCCCAGAAATGGTTCTATCTGATATGGGCAATGATCGATTTTGTCGAGTCCCAGACTCCTGAAAACCTGCCAACCCTCGCGGCAAACGTGGCAACCTACGTGTATTTCAAGCACATTGACTGGATTTGGCGCACATATGTTCTTGAGAGTCGGGAGTCTGATGGGATCGTCTCTAAGACCAGCCAGATATACCCGAACTACAATCGGCAATTTTTTGCAACTTTGGTGAGTCATGAAGAACAGAAGTACAGCAATGTTGTTGGAAACTATCTCAGTGAAGGGTTGACCTATTATGGCAACAGCATTCTCCAAGGGCCAGAGAATCTACACGCAACAATCGACCTGCCCGGCAATGTCACCCTTACTTGGGATCAGGTTCCGAATGCAACCAGCTATGTTGTATATCGCGACGGGGACAATCCGATTGGTTCTTCGGCTGTTCCCACTTTTATTGACCACATTATCGGCTCTCATACGTATGTTGTGAGAGCAGTTGTGGGTGGCATGGAAGGTCCTCCCAGTAATTCTGTAAACGGGCATGCGATGGAATTACAGTCGCCATCTTCTGTGATTGCGGAAGGTCTTCCATATCATGTTCGACTCAGTTGGGATCCTGTTGCAGGTGCCACAGCCTATCGCATATATCGCGGGGTTTCTGCTACGGGCACTTTCGTTGAGGTAGCGAGTACTACGAATACACTCCACTTGGAACAGGTACCAAATGCGCCTCAAGTATGGTACTATTATGTCGTTGGCCTTGCCGGTCAGTTTGAAGGCCTGTCCTCAAATACAGTTGATGCAGAGGCGTATCACCTTGCGTCCTCCTCACCGAATGCCACCGCCCCCAACACCCAGCGCAAAATCATCCGCGATGGCGGCGGGCGTTACCACATAGTGTATGAATCTGCAAACAAGATTTGGTACACGCGTTCGACAAACGGAGGCTCTACCTGGTCTCCCGAACAATCGCTGATTCCGTATGATGAGGGTGTCTGGAGCAATCCTTCAATCGCGTATATTCCGGGTTCTTCCGTTGTATCCGAACGCATCATTGTAGTATTTGAGGCTTATTATGCACCGGAGCACTCGGTTTGGTATTGCGAACTGGATGTTAACGGACAGATCATCACTCCGCTTGACTATGTGCCTGAAGCATATTGGTATGATTATCAGGAAAGCGCGCATGCACCGGTTGTAGGTGTTACCCGTTTTGATAATCCACTTACCGGTCCCGAAGAAGAATCGGGCGAAGACATCGGTCCCGGAGTGTCTGTGTATTATTACCCGATGGTGTTGTGGTACGACCCCTACTACGGTTCCGTGCGGGCAAAAGTAAAAAAATATTCGTTCTACACCTGGTCAGGGACATCCAATCTTTTATCCGGGGTAACGAACTATACCATAGCGCCATTTTCGTACACCAATGCTACCTGGGATATTGCATACGTTTCAGACAATACGCTGTACTATTCTCCTGTTGTCGTCAATCAGTCAGGCTTTCCGGAACGTGTCTCGACCGAGTTCATATCAGCCGGAGATTTGAGCTCGAATGTAGAAAACCCATCCATTGCAAGCGTTGACGGAACCGTGGGAATCAGTTGGGATTTGAATGCGTGGGAATTCGCGTCCGGATCGGTTCGATACTCGCAACGGTTGCAAGAGGATAAATGGACCTCGCCGGTTGGTTGGTGGCCGTACTTTGGATGGTATCGCAAATCAAGTTTGACAGCGAGCAACAATCACCCGGAGGTAACCATCGGATGGCAAAACGAAGGTACTGGAGTTTTCTACGTACAAGGTGAGGTAGATAGTTGGGATTCTCCGTCGAGCATTGCGACCGGTGTTCATCCCAATGTAAGTATTGGTCTTACCGACAACACCTCGGAGATTCTTCTCTCACGCGGCACAACTTCACCGTATGCTCTTCAGAGAGACAATATCTCGGCACCCTACCAGGCGCGTGGAGTGTTGCGAGGGAATGCGAGCAACGCCGGGGAAGGCCGGGGCGGAACTCTCTATTTCAAAAACGGAACAGTACATATCAGTGTGCTCAGCGCGTCGGTTGACGCTACGCCGCTGAGTTTTTCTTCGATTAGTGATACAACGAGAATCCATACTTTGCCGCAACTGGAAAACGCTCTGACCACCGAACCGTTCGCAGGCAACGGCACATTGAAAATGAAGGTATTGTTTACCGGCAAAGGAGAACGTCCCCAAGGTTCCAACTTCCGTCTCGTCCTTCGTGATGCTGCTACGGGTCAGGTGTTGCAGAACCCGCGAACGTTTAACGTCGGACAAGACACGCTCCTGACAGTGGAGAGTGCCATGGAATACGGCACTCGTCAGGTGAAACTTGCAATCCAACCTGTTAGCATAGGGCAGCCAAAGCGGTTTACACTGGATCGTTGGTTCCTCGTTGACGAGACTTCGCAGGGCCGGGTAGCGCAAGTGACAAGCAATGCGTCGGGCAATTCTCAATTGCCAACGGAATTCGCGCTGCACCAGAACTACCCCAACCCGTTCAACCCCTCAACGACCATCAAGTTCGACTTGCCGGAGAACAGCAACGTCACGTTGGTTGTCTACGATGTGCTCGGCAGGAAAGTAGCGGAGCTGGTGAATGGAACTCGTGAGGCCGGGTATCACTCGGCAACGTGGAGCGCGAGTGACGTAGCCAGCGGTGTCTATTTCGCACGCTTCACGGCAATCCCGCAAAGCGGGACGGGCGGGAATATCAAGTTGAACAAAGTCACGAAACTGTTGTTGACGAAGTAGAAATCAACAAACGGGGAATCGTATCATCGGTTCCCCGTTGCTTTTTTACCTCACACCACCTTCTCCACCTCGATAAAATTCGTCGAGCCGCGGGCGAAGAAGGGTTGTCCTGCAAGAAGTACAATATATTCACCTCGCTGAATCAGGCCAAGATTCAATAACCGCTCCTGAATTTGCTTCAATGCTTTATCGGAATCCTGGACGAGACTTTCGAGTACAATGCCATGAACTCCCCACATCAGGTTCAGCCGGCGCAAAATTTTACCCCGGTCGGTGACGGCAAGAATGCGCGTCCGCGGACGGTAGCGTGATACAACCCGCGCCGTCTTGCCCGAATGCGTCACGCACACAATCGCCGAGGCATTCATCTGTTCGGCAAGAACACATGCAGCCCTGGCGAGTGCGTCGTGGCGGTTGGCAACGCCGTACGGTATGTGATCGGAAATGCGCTGCGTGTTGAGCTGCTCGGATTCCACTTTTGTGATGATCCTGTGCATCATCTGCACGGCTTCAAGCGGGTACTTGCCGACGGATGTTTCGCCGCTGAGCATCACCGCGTCCGCGCCATCGACCACGCCGTTGGCAACGTCGTTGGCTTCGGCACGGGTCGGCGTCGGGCTGTTGATCATCGACTCGAGCATCTGTGTTGCGATAATGACGGGCTTGCCCGCCGCGCTGCATTTTCTGATAATTTTCTTCTGGAGCATCGGCACATCTTCCGGCGGCAGCTCAACGCCGAGGTCGCCGCGGGCAATCATGATGGCGTCCGCTTCAGCAATAATCTCATCAATGTTTGCTACTGCCTGCGGCTTCTCGATCTTTGCGACAATAGGCAGAAAGCGGTTCTTTTCTATCCGCTCAATGATTGCTTTGCGCAGTTGCCGTATATCCTCCGCCGTGCGGACGAAGGAGAGGGCAATATAGTCAACATCGTTTTTGATGCCGAAATCCAAATCCCGAATATCTTTCTCCGTTAGTGACGGCGTATTGACAGCGACGTTCGGCAAGTTAATTCCTTTATGCGCGGAAAGAATTCCTCCGACTTTCACTTCGCAACGGACGTTTGTTCCCTTCACCTCCTGTACCTGCACATGCAGCTTTCCATCATCAAGCAGAATCATATCGCCGGGTTGAACGTCGTTTGTGAGATTGGTGTACGATGTACTGACTCTCGTCTCATCGCCCGCAATCTGATCTGTGGTGATGGTGAAGGAAGCCCCGGCACGCAACTCGACGAACGGCGTCTTGAAGCCGCCGATACGAATCTTCGGGCCCTGCAAATCCTGCAGCACCGTGATAAACTCTCCGGTTCGCTTCACTGCTTCCTGAACGTTGCGCAGCGTACCGAGATGTTCTTCATGCGAGCCGTGTGAGAAGTTGAGACGCACCACATCGACGCCCGAGCGTATCAGTTGCATCAGCATGTCAACCGAGTTGGACGACGGCCCGAGCGTGCAGACGATTTTCGTGTTGCCGTGTGTTGATGGTGGCATGGCTAAACCTGAGAATGAGAGTTCCGTTGAGACTTCGTTTTCAGATGATCGAGAATGCGAGGCAGAATTTCCCCCGCCTTCCCCTGCAAGAACTCATCCGCATACTCTGTGAGCGGTGTCGGCTCCGGGTTGATTTCGACGATGAATGCGCCGCTGCGTTTTGCTTCAAGTGGAAGCCCTGCGGCAGGATACACGACACCGGACGTTCCAATCGAAAGCAGAACATCCGCCCGCTGACATGCTTTCTCGGCGCCCCGCCATTCATCCTCCGGAAGCAGTTCTCCAAACCAGACAACGTCGGGACGAATCACACCGCCGCACGGGCATGTCGGAACTGCAGTTCCGTTGAGCACTTGTTCGTCAGTGAACTGCCTGCCGCATCGCATGCAGTAGTTGCGCTCAATGTTGCCGTGCAACTCGAATACGTTCTTGCTTCCCGCCCGCCGGTGAAGATTGTCGATGTTCTGCGTGATAACTGCAAATGATGAAAAGATCCTCTCCATTTCAGCCAACGCGTAGTGTCCGGCATTCGGCTGAACTTCGGCAATTACTTTCTTGCGGGCGGAGTACCATTCCCATACCAACTCCGGATTACGCATGAACGCATTGAGGTTGGCGAGTTCTTCAGGTTTGAATTTCGTCCAGATGCCGTCGTTGCCGCGAAACGTCGGCACGCCACTTTCAGCAGAAATGCCTGCGCCGGTGAAGGCGACGACGTCGCAGGCGCTCGCAAGCTTTGCGAGAAGTGTATCTGAGAAGTTCATTTGATTGGCGCTAACGTGAGCCGTTCTTTGAGTTTGGAAACAGATACGCTATCCCACCGTGATTCTTTGTAAGCGCCGTTCAGCCACAGCGCTGTTTGATCGTCAAAGTGTTTGCTGAATACTTGTCCCGACTGCCCCGACGGCAGAACCGTCCGCGCGACATGCGGGTTCGCCATATCAACGATATGTCTGAACGAAGCGCCAACCGTGACGCCGAACGGCTTCACCATCTCACCCGGATACAGCACATCATTAAAGCTGTATTCTCCGCTCGTCAGCGCCGTTGACGCTCCACCGTAGGGAAACGGCCCGATGCTGAAGATTTTATCCAGCGGCTTCTGCAATCCGAACGGATGCTGTAACGTTACGGTATGCAGGCTGCCCCACTGCCAGTGTTGTGGTTCCTCGCCGAGCTTTTTGCGCAAAGCATCAATCGCTTCCTTCATGCTTTGGCGGATGATGTCGTCCCGGGTCTCGACCGTGTCTGTACGTATATTATCGAACCAGACTGATGCCCCTTCCTGCACAAGTCGCAGCGTAACGCGCAAGGGGATGTTGACGAGAATGAGATAGTCGTGAAAAAGATTCTCTCCCAACTCGTCTTCGTAGATGTTCTTCACAAGCCGCGTAAGAAATTGCTGGTAGATGGCCGTTGCGACATCTTCTTTCGAGAAGATGAAATTCCATGTGTCGAAGTACTCGAGCACACGATCACCGATCGGAGATTCGAGTGAGCCCCTGCATGCTTCAATGATGTACGGCTTGAGTTCCTTTGCGTAGCGGGAGAATTGGTCGTTCTGTATCAACTCAAAATCTCTCGACGAGAATGTTCCGTCCCTGTCAAGAAGCTCGCGCAGCCGCTGACTGCGCGAAGGCGGCTCCCACAAATCTGAAATGTGATATGGATAGGAGTCATCAACAATTTTGTTGTTTGCCGTCGCGATAAAACCCTCCGGCGGATTGAACAAATGCGGAAGCTTCTCGAACGGCACAAACCCCTGCCATTCGGTTGATTTCTCCCAGCCGGCAAGCGGAAGCGTTGAACTATTGTGCCTTGATCGTATGGGAAGCTTCACACCACACCAGTAGCCGATGTTTCCTTTCGCATCGCCGTATACGAAATTCTGCCCCGGCCCGGAGAATTCCTTCACGCCGGCAAGAAATTCATTCCAATTCGTTGCCCGATTGATCTTGTTGAATGCCTCTATCTGATCACTAATCTCAGAGCCCGTCCAGCGCATGCTTGCGACAAAGGGGGGTGTGGACTTCTTCAGTGATGTTGAGATGTCGGTAACGATCGGGCCGTGATGTGTCGAGCGGATGGCAACATAGTGCGTTGTGTCGTTGCGAACCTGAATCTCTTCTTCACGGACTGAGATTGGAAGAGATTGTCCGTCGTAGATGTACCGCGCCGGATCGGTGGAATCGATCATCTCGGTATAGAAGTCGGCATCATCGGCCATCACGTTTGTCAATCCCCACGCAATGTCGGCGTTGCGTCCGGCTACGACACCCGGAACGCCGGGAATCGAAAATCCCATCACATCATAGCCGGGAGCTTTAAAGCTTACTTCATACCACTTCGACGGATTCGTGAGTTGAAGATGCGTGTCGTTGGCAAGAATTGCGCTGCCCGATGCGGATTTCTTCGAGCCGACAATCCACGCGTTGCTGCCTCCGAGTACGCCGCCGATTCCGCGAAACGTGCAGTACTCCTGTGCCGTGTGAAGAAATGCGAGCGCCGCGCCGACGGTCTTCTTCCATTCGTTCGACGGAACTATCGGCGGCACATCCGCAGGATATGTCGGGAAAATCTCGCTCGCCTTTTCGTAGCCAAGTTTATCGACAATTGCGCCGAGAGTCAAATCAACCCACCATGAGAGATTTAACTCCCATGCCATCAGCCGTCCGATCATGATGCTGTGCAGAGGCGTCCACGGCTCGGGGTCGTAACGGAGTAAATCGAATTCAACGGGATACTTTCCCTTGTGTGAGTCGATGAACGCGTTGACTCCAACTGCATACGCCTCAATGCGTGCACGTGACTCGGCCGTAATGCTTCGCTCAACTTCTTCCGAAATCCTTCTGATGCCGATGATCCGGAACATCCTGTCGAACGGAAGGGTCACATCTCCGAACAGTTCAGACAACCTGCCCTGACCGATGCGGCGCGCCATATCCATTTGCCAGAGACGATCCTGCGCATGCACGTAACCAAGCGAGAACATGAGGTCATGCTCGTTTTGTGCATCGATATGCGGTACGCCAAAATCATCGCGGACGATGACGACGGGTTGCTGCAGCCCTGCAAGGGCAAGGGTACCGGACGTTTCGGGGAAGGATTTTCGGATTTCGTAACGCAGGAAGAGAAAACCGCTGACCAACGTGACGATAAGAACAATTGCGAGGCCGACAATGATTTTGCGTTTTGTGGACAACGGAAACTCCGTCGAGAGATTCTTGGGTAGAAAATAAAAAGTCCGTCTTGCGACGGACTTAATATATTCAATCACGCAACCTGTTGCAATTTCAGAAGCGGTACGAGAATGTGAGATTGAAGTTGTTGGTGGTAACATCCTCTTCGACTTTCGGGCTGCCGGTATAGTTGTAGCGGAACGTTTTCCACCAGCCTCGGGCGTAGGTCAAGTCGAGCATCGTGTCCTCGCTCAGCAGGATACCGAGTCCTCCCGTGACATACTTCTGATCAAAAGAACTCGGGTCGTTGCGATAGGGCGATGTGTTGTAGATGAACCCGCCCCGAATACGCACGCCCGCTTGCTTCACGTCGTATTCGGCACCGGCTCGCAAATTCGCCGTTGCCCGGAAAAGATCCTTCATCTCTTTGTTGTACGCAATAAGATCGGGATTCGCATTCCGGAATTCCAACTGTGTCCAATCCGTGTACTCCACATCTCCCGAAAGAACAAGGTCACGAATGATAACGGAAGCTCCGGCGCTGAACACCCACGGCGTTGCCACATCGTATTCGCCCTTGCTGTTTTCAGGATCGAGTTTCACCTTGTCGCCGTTATCAAAGTCGGCGCTGTACGTGGTTCCGAAACTCTCCTGCACGCGAAACACGGTCGGTGATTTTGCGGTGAGTCCGAAACGAAACCGATCCGGGACGCGATAGAACAATCCGAGTTTTGCGTTGAATCCTGTTACGTCGCTTTCTACAAAATCGTCCTGAACAAATTGGTCGAACTGCAGCGGGCTTCCGTTGATGTTGCTTTGATAGATGTTCCGGTTGTCCTGCTCTTTGTAGGTACGATCATATTTGTACGTGCCGCTCACGTAGCTGAGCGTGGCGCCGACGGAAACATTTTTGGCGATATCAACAGCCCCGCCGACCGAGTAGTTGTTCAATCCGCCACCCTCCAACACTTTCCCGAGTTGGGTGACGCGGTCAACGATGGGGCTGTAGTAAATCCGTCTTCCTTGCCCGTCAGTTGTCGTGTCGGCGAGATACAACTCCCACGCGATGCCGCCCGGGCTTCCGCTGACAGCCGCCCCGTCACGGTTGAAAGTCTGAACTATGCTGCTGTTGGGATTGAACGCTTCGAACGACAGCCCCGTCGTAAAATTGCTTTGCCGGTTATAACCGAACGCAAAGACGAGGCTCCCCCTTTTGACTTGAACGGGGAAGACAAGTCCGAGCGCGTTCAACTGAGTGGCGTTGTTGGTGAATGATTCGGATGCACCGAGAAAGGTACTCTTGTTCTGAAAGTTGAGATGTGATAACCCGAGCGAGAACTCGCCGTGCTCAAGTTGAACGAGTCCGGCCGGATTCCAGAACAGCGCGCTGTAATCACTTGCAACACCGGTATAGGCGCCGCCCATCCCCACCGCACGGCCGCCAACGCCCAATCCCGGCGTTGCGAACCTGAGCGCATCTTCAGGGAACTGTGCAAAACCCTGACCCGAAACAATTCCGAGAACTGCAACCGCCAAAACATATCTCTTGAATGTACTGTATCGTCGTTCCTTCTTCATCTGCTATCTGCCCTCAGTAATGAGTGTTCTACCGCCCGCCGCCGCGTCCGCCTGAGTTTCTACTGCCGCCTTCATTTGAAGGTGGTGGAGAGCTTGGTGCCGGACTCGGCGGAGGTGTTGATTGTGCCGGCGGCGAAATTGACTGTCCGCCCCCGCCCGATGATCTGCCGCCCTCAGAGCGACCGCCGCTACGGCTTCCGCTTCCAGACGAGCCGCCCGGATTTGCAGGTGGCGTTGATTGTGCCGGCGGGCGTGATGGAGTTCGGACTTCACCGCCTCGCGTGCCTTCACGTCCTCCGCTTGATCTTGTTGCCCCCCCCCGCGTCACCGTTCCTTCCCGCGAGCCGCTGCGGCCCTGACTGCTGCTTCCGCTCCGTCCCGTTGATACTCTTGTGCCGGGTTCCTCATCACGCGTCGGCGATGCCGAGCCTGTACGTGTCACTGTGCCGCTGCCTCTGTAGCCGGTCGGTAACGAGTTGTCATTTCCATACGAACTCCTGCCGCCCCCGCTGCCGCGCGTCTCTCCGCCCGTTCTTGTTACACCCACTGTTCTTGTTGTACCGTGTCCGTAGGTGCCGCCGGCAAACGTTCCGCCGCCGCCCCAACCATGTCGCGGATACCACCAATACCAGGGATCATAAAAGGGCGACCACCAGCCGACGTAGATTGTCGGATAGGAGGTTCCGCACCACCAAGGATAGTAACCCGACCAGTAATGGTATCGCCACGGATTGTTCCAATACCACGGGTCGTACCCGACACCGAAGCCGATTGTTACAGACGGGTAGTAGTAGTCGAAGTATAAACGGCTTCGACGAGATTCGTAATCGTCGTAATACGCATCGCTGTCGAGGGTGTCCTCTTCTTGATAGGCATAATCGGACTCACTCGTGGATTCCTCCCGAACCGATCCGAATTGAGTATAGCAGCCGGAAGTCACAAGCCCGAAACCGACCACTACTCCGATACTGAGTAGAAGATTCTTCATGCGAACCCTCACTTTCTCCTTTTCCTTGAATACCTTATCGAATGACAACATCAATGCCAATACTCGGACACCCGCCGTCACCCGTTGGTTTGTTGATTAGTAGAATTTACGAAGAAAATCCGCTTGCTGCACGCCTATAGTCCGGCGTTTCGGTGTCATTGTTCTAATTGATGAACATATCACGTTCACTAATAACAACACATTTCAGGATGATTTGATTCAGAGAGGCGTCCCGCAGCAGGTTGTTCAATCGCTACACATCATCATCTTCGCCAAATACGCGGCGGGTGTCTTTGGGGAGTTCGGGCTTTTGGGGCTCGCGTTGCGGTTTCGGCCGATTTACCAGAGGATTTGCCGGCTCAGCCATCCCGACAACACGGCTCGGCCGTAATGTTGCGGGAAATCCGGCTTCAAATCCCTCATTCTCTTCCTGTTGAGACCGTGTTTCTGAAGAGAATGGAAGTACATTTCGCGATTGTTCGGTTGCGTGCTCATGAGTCTGCGGGCGGGAAAGTACTTCTTCGGAGAAGAATTTCCGTGCTGTTGCAGAGAATGCGGCGAAGTGTTCACGGTTCGATGTTGATCTCTCTGTGAAGATTCCGTTCATCATCACAGCATGAATATCGCCCGCGGAAAGATGATTGACAACGATGTTTGCTAATGATTCGGCCGAGGATGTCGCGAGTGTCAGCGGCAGGCGGATGTCTTCCGCATTGAACAAAACCGCATCGGCACGCTTGCCCAGCTCGATCGAACCTGTTTCCGCAGAAAGTCCGAGCGCGTACGCGCCGTTGATTGTTGCCATCCTGAGAATTTCGAGCGGGGAAAACAAACGAAGTCCCGGCACAACAAGAGGCAGGTGGCTGATAAAGCGCATCTCTGCCAGCATATCCACATCTCCCCAGTCTGTTCCAAGAGCCAATCGTACGTGCCGTTTGGCAAGATGCCGAAGCGCGGGGTACCCGGTTTGCTTGACGGCTGTTGAACGGGCGCACACGATTACCGTGCCGTTCGCTTCCTTCACGGTTGCCGCCTCGGCGTCGGAGCAATGGTTTGCGTGAATCAGGATGGTGTTCTGCCGGATGGCATTGAAGGAGTTGAGAAGCGTAAGAATATCCTTCTGAAAATTCTTCCTCACAACCTCGACATCTTCACGCTGTTCCGCGATATGTGCAAGAAGCGGGGCACGCAACTCTTTTGCCGCCTGCGAGAGCTTCTCGATGCTGTACACTGTGAAGTCGTTCTCTTTTCCCATATTGACGGCGACACGCGGCTTCTTCTCGTGCAGCGAGCGGATAGCCCCGATATGATCCCAATTCTGCAGCGTGACTACCGGGACGACTCCGTTTGACGCAATACCATTCAACATGTACCCGAACGCGTCCTCGTCGAGGTGGGGAGGAAACTCACCGACGCATGTTGTGCCCGATGCAGAATGCGCAATGTATGCAGCGCGGTATATGCTATGCACATCTTCGTAACTTGATCTGTGCAGAAGTCGTGTTGCAGCCTGTTGAAGCGGTTTTTCATCCTTCCACAAACTGAAATGAAGTCCTTCTGTTGCAGCACGCAAGAGAAAACTCTCGCCGTGGTAATGCGCATTGACGAATCCCGGCACAACCAGCATCCCCGTTGCGTCGAACAACACAGCTTGGGGATGTTCGTCGCGCAACCTGTCGAGATTATCGGAGATATTCAGGAATCTTCCGTTGCTGACAACGATGTGCAGCCTGCCGCAACGGTTGCCCGCATCACAGGTGAGAACAGTGCCGTTGGCTATGATCGTTGCATGTGCCATGACGAAATGCTACTGTCCTTTACGCCAGGTTGTTGTGCCGTCCTTTTTGTCTTCCACAACGATACCCATTGCTTTCAGGGTGTCCCGAATCTTGTCGGAAAGGGCGTACATCTTTTGTGCGCGAATGTCCTTACGCAGATCAAGAATCAATCCCATCAAACCATCAAGAATCAGCGCATCGGATGAATCGCCGCGTGTATCGTCGAACGTCAGACCAAGAATTGTTTCCGCTAATTCCCTGTACAACGCGTCGATGTGTTGGAGGGAAGAAAGAGAAGGTGAAGCCTCGGCTGCCAGAAATTGATTCACTTCCCGGCTGAGATCAAACAGCACGGCAAGTGCCTGCGGCGTGTTGAAATCATCATCCATTGCCGCAAGAAACGCCGCTTTGTGACGGGCAAGGTCGATCGGGGCCGTTGTTCCGGGATCTGTTGCAGACTTCATTCTCTCACGAACAGTCCTGACTGTATTGCCGAGTTTGTCGAGCCCTTTGCCTGCCGCATCAACTGCTTCGTCGCTGAAATCGAGCGTGCTTCTATAGTGACTTTGCAGAATGAAGAAGCGGATGGTTTCGGGCTTCCACTTCTTGAATGCATCCTTGAGCGTGGTGAAGTTGTTGAGAGACTTCCCCATCTTCTGCCCGTCAACGGTAACCATGTTGTTGTGCAGCCAGTATTTCACGAACGGCTTGCCCGTCGCGCCTTCGCTTTGCGCAATCTCACATTCATGATGCGGAAATTGATTCTCCAACCCTCCGCCGTGAATATCGAAACTCTCGCCCAAATACTTCATCGACATTGCCGAGCATTCGATGTGCCAGCCGGGGAATCCCTCGGCCCACGGACTCGGCCAGCGCATGATGTGTTCGGGGTCGGCTTTTTTCCAGAGGGCGAAATCCGCCGGATGCCGCTTCTCGGATTTCACTTCGACGCGAGCACCTGCCTCAAGCTCGCCCACCGTTCGCCCGGAGAGTTTGCCGTAGTCGTGGAATTTGTGCACGTCGAAATACACGGAGCCGTTCGCTTCGTACGCAAATCCTTTTGCGATGAGCTCTTTGACCATTTCAATTTGTTCGACGATGTGCCCCGTAGCCCGCGGCGAAATATCCGGCCGGAGAACGTTCAGTGCATCCATATCTTCAAAGTAGCTGCGCGTGTAGTGTTCGGCAATCTCCATCGGATGCTTCTGTTCGAGGCGGCTCGCTTTCAGGAGACGATCTTCGCCTTCGTTCGTATCGCCTAACAAATGCCCGACATCAGTAATGTTCTGCACGTAGGTGACTTTGTAGCCGAGGTAGCGCAGGTAGCGGACGATCACGTCAAACGCGACGTAACTCTTGCCGTGTCCGAGATGCGAGTGCCCGTACACCGTCGGCCCGCATACGTACATGCCGACGTACTTCTCGTGCAGAGGTTTGAATTCTTCTTTTTGACGTGTGAGGGTGTTGTAGAGGTGGAGGGGCATGTTTGACATCCTACATCTGGGTTGGTTCGGGAAGCGTCTGCCGTTCGTACGCCCTTTCCGAGACAATCGTATCACCAACCATAATAACTACTTTCCCGTCCCTGCCAAACACCATCGGCAAGCCCAGCTTGCGCTTGCGATCCAATTCCTCAGCAACCGCCGCTTTGACAGCGAGGTCGATCTTGTTGGCTGTGTACTTCGCTTCCGGTTCGTGAAACCTGTCGGGCATGATCATTTTCATCCTTTCTGGTAGCATCGTTGTAATGATGTTTCCCGCGTCCTTGAACGCGACGGTTTGGGGTTCAGCATATGTATTATCGTATATTCTCCAACAATCGGCAAGCGGAAGATAGAGACTGATAAGATTGGAAATACTCCTCTGATACCGTCGCGTGATTACCTCATCGGGCACCGAATGCCCTCCTTGTTTCACTCGCTCTTGGACTCTCTTCTGCGCGAGTTCGGCACTCTCAATCCAAACATATACCAACGTGATGGTATATTGATTAGTCTTGCATTGTTTCAAGAAAGGAATGAGCGAGCGCGATGCAAGTGTTGACTCGAAAGCAAAATCCTTCCTTAGCGCATGAAGTTGGTGCAATCGCTTTATCAACAACCGGTCTGCTGCAATCGCAACCGACTCCGGATTGAAAGCGGATAGTCCCTTCGCAATGGCGTCTGCATTGACGAATTCTCTGGTGGCAAGAATGTCAGGGAACAAGCGCTGTGAGATAGTTGACTTTCCGGCACCGTTCGGGCCTCCGATGAGGTAGAGATTCGGCATGAATCACTTCATCCCCATCAATTCCCGCGCACTTTTCAATCCCGCGTCGGTTATTTCCTCGCCACTCATCAGCTTTGCCACTTCTTTCACACGTTCGTCTGTTGTCAGCATGCGCATCGAGGTCTTTGCCCGCTTGGCATCTTCGGACTTCTCAACAACAAAATGAATATCCGCCAGTCCGGCAATCTGCGGCAGATGTGTAATGGCGATGATCTGATGGAACTTCGATAAGTTCTTCAAACTGAGTCCGACCGCCTGCGCAATCCGTCCGCTGACGCCCGTGTCGATTTCATCAAAGATAAGAACGGGAAGCTTGTCCGATTTTGCAAGGATACTTTTGAGCGCAAGCATGATGCGCGATACTTCGCCACCGGATGCAACTTTTGCAAGCGGCTTCGCTTCCTCGCCGAGATTTGTTGAGATGAGAAACTCAACTTCGTCGGCCCCATACGGAAACACGCGTACCAACTGTTTGCCCGCTTGCACAAACTCTCCGTCCAATTCGCTGTGACTCGGCAATACATGCTGGCGGATTTGCGTAACAAACTTCGCGTTTTGAATTCCCAGCTTTGCAAGTTCGGCAAGGATATCCTTGTCCAGCCGCTTTGCCGCTTCGCGTCGCTTGGCCGTAAGTTTCTCCGCCAGCTCGCCACAGACTCTCCGTTGGCCGTCAAGCTGGGCAGTAAGTTTGCGGATGTTGGTATCAAAATTCTCGCCGAGCTCGGCTTCTTTGCCGATGCGTTCGCGGTGTGCAAGCGTTGCTTCAAGCGTGCCGCCGTACTTCTTCTTGAGTGCTATGAGGCTTGCGATGCGTTGGCGCAATTCCTCAAGCCGTTCGGCATTGAATTCCACGTTGCCGCTGTACCGCTGCAGGAATTTCGCCAGCTCGTTGACGATCGCTTCCGCAGATGAACATTCGCTTGATGCCTCGGCGAACTGCTTGTCGATGAGGGCGAGTTCGTTCAGTTGTTTGCCGGCCTTGCTGAGCAGGTCGTGAACGGAATTCTCTCCTTCATACAGTAACTCGTACAATCCCGCCGTTGAGGTCGCGAGTCTCTCGGCATTTTCCAGAATCTTCAATTCTTCTTCGATCTTCTCTTCTTCACCAATGTGCGGCGCAACGGCATCAATCTCTTTGATTTGAAAATTGTAAAGTTCGAGTTTCTCCTTCAACTGCGCTTCACGCTCTTTCAGCTCGCGGAGTTGTGCAGCCGTGTCGCGCATCCGTTTGAACACAGCACGAAACTCGTCAACCTGCTTGTCCAGTCCACCGAACTCATCAAGCATGTCGATATGCGTGCCGGTACGCAGCAGCGATTGATGCTCGTGCTGGCCGTGCAGATCAACGAGCAATTCGCCGATCTTCTTCATCATTCCCAGCGTGATAGCGGAGTCGTTGGCGAGGCAGCGGGTTGTTCCCTTGATGGAAACCTCCCGTCGAACGAGGAATTCGTCGGTGAACTCAATATCGTTCTCCTTAAGAAAAGCGTGCAACTTCTTGTTGCCGGAAATTTCAAATACCCCTTCAACGACGGCCTTTTCCGCGCCTGTTCGCACCACTTCCGTGCTTGCGCGCTCGCCGATAATGAGCCCGAGCGCATCGATAATGATCGACTTGCCGGCTCCGGTTTCGCCGGTGATGATCACAAGCCCCTGACCATCGGGCGTATTCGCGTGATCGCGCGGAAAAGCCGAGAACCGGACCGTCAGTTCGTCAATCAGTGCGTAATTCTTGATGAAGAGGGTTTTCAGCATGGCCGAATGTGGATTGACACCGTGGTCAATCTACGGAAGCAGGGAGTAACATTCAATTTGTGGAAGATGGAGTGATGCGATGATACTTTGCGGGAGACTTCTAATTAGGGGAAATGTTCTGAAGCGGATCGTCGTCCTTCTTTTCGTCTCTCGTTTTCAGGAAATTCAGCTCGGCAACATCAGGCTGAATGCCGTGATAGTAGAGGTATTTCATGAACTCACCCAGCCCCTCCCGCGCCGTGCCGTCGAAATCGTACGAGAATGATTCCAGATAACTCTTTGCCGTTTCCCGTTCCTCCTTCTGAATGTGAAGAACAATATCGTCGATGCCGGCAACTCCTTTCACCGCTGCCTGTTGAACGAAATCCACCTCGTCGTCCGTCAGCGATTGATCCCGAGTACACCAGATTGCATGAACGAATGGGAGACCGGTCATTTCGTTCCATTCCTCAACAAGATCAATGGCATTGGAAGAGGCCCTCCCGTAACGCAACGCCTGATCGCCTGCAAGAAGAACGGCATCGGCACCCTGCAGCATCGTATCAACCGAACCCATCACAGGGCGGATTGCCGGCTCGATATCAAACGACTCGGCAAGGATAATCTTTGCCAGAACAATCTCCGACGCAAAACTGGGATCCACTGCAAGCGTCTTGATCTGTTGCACGCCCTCATGGAAGCGTATCACAAGCGATGTCATCTCTCCGTAAGACGCGACAGCCGCGCCGGGGATGAGACAATAGTCGGAACTCTCCTTTGCATAATCGAGAGGGGAAAGAAGGGCGGCTGCAAGATCATGGTCAAGCAGTTGTCGTGCGAGATTCGGACGCGCATCCTCCTTGAGTTGAAGTGATGCATGCGTGCGAAGGGCCTCTGTAAGAGGCCGCGTATAGAACTGATTCGGAATACCGAGAAGTTTCGGATGAGGCATGCCGTATTCTACTCAATTGCCCTGTGAGTATCAATTTCCCTCTTGTTTGTTTGTCGGAGTTCTGCGACATTTAGCTGTATTCGTTTCCCCAATGAACGCCTTTCAACGTACAATCCTACACCACAACAGGAAACAAATGTCGTGAACATCGCCCTTGTGATTGCATTTGTCGGGATGGTTGTGTTCCTCGCGCATCTTCTGGCTGAGATTTTCAGCCGGACGAAGGTGCCGGATGTACTCTCGTTGTTTCTTCTCGGCTTTCTTATCGGGCCTGTTTTCAAACTCGTCTCGCCTGAACATTTCGGGAATGTCGGTCCCGTCTTCACGACCATCACGCTTGTGATTATTCTGTTTGAAGGAGGAATGGGACTGCATCTCGACGAGTTGCGCAGTACCATGCGCCCCGCTCTCACACTAACCGTTGCGAGTTTCTTCGCAACAATGCTGCTTGTCGGCGCCGCTACTTGGTCGTTTCTCGGACCTACGCGGGCATTCATGCTCGGAGCAATTGTCGGCGGCACTTCGTCGGCGGTTGTTATCCCGCTCGTTGCTCAGTTGAAGATGGAGAAAGGAACGAAGGCGGTTCTGATTGTCGAATCCGCTGTGAGCGACGTGTTGTGTATCGTGTTTGCGATTGCATTTCTTGAAGCATACCGGTTGGGCGAAGTCCGTGTAGGCGCAATGGCGGGTCACATCGTGGCATCGTTCTTTATTGCCGCCATTATCGGCGTTGCGGCGGCATTTCTCTGGTCGGTGTTGCTGAGCCGGGTGCGAACGCTGCGTAACTCGCTTTTCACGACGCCGGCATTCGTGTTCGTGATTTTTGCCGTTGCCGAGATGTTCGAGTTCAGCGGCGCCATCACGTCGCTTGCGTTCGGCATCGCGCTGGGGAATGTCGAGGCGTTCAAGGTGCCGCGTTTGAAACAGTACATGCCTCACGAACCTATCGCACCGAACGAAATCGAAAAGACATTCTTCTCGGAGATCGTCTTCCTTCTCAAAACATTCTTCTTCATTTATATCGGACTTTCCATCCAACTGAAAGATCCGCTCTGGCTGACGGCCGGGCTGGTGCTGACAGCGCTGATTTTTGTCGCGAGAATTCCGGTTGTCCGCTTTTCGATGTCGAAGCGCATTCCGCCGCAGGATGCATCCTTCATGGCGACTATTGTGCCGAAGGGATTGGCGGCAGCCGTGCTGGCGTCAATTCCGTTGCAGCAGGGAGTTGAAGATGGCGAGCTTATTCAAAACGTCACCTATTCGATTATCCTCTTCAGTATCATTGCAACGTCGATTCTTATCTTCTTGCTTGAAAAGACGTCGTTTTCGAAGCTGTACGAACGGCTTCTCAAGACCGCGAAGCAGGAAGGACTAAAACCTGTTGAAGTAGTCTCCGAAGACACTTCCTCCTGATCGGAGATGCCATGACGATATTCGCTCTCGACCGAATCAGAAGGAGTTCCGTTCCCAACTCCCCGACACTCCGAACCATCAATGTGACGCGCTACGTTACCCCGTTGTGCGAAGGTTGCTCGTTGCCCGCGATTGTTGAGGTGAATGTTTAAGCCACGGAGGCACAAAGACGCAGAGATTCTTTCACAAACATGTTTAGGAAAATAATGGCCGCAGATGCAACTCACTATCCCGAACCGACAGAATATGCCCCGTACTACCGGACGTACGTCTCCCTCGTTCCGAAGGAAGATATTCTCGCAACACTCAACCAACAGAAGGATGAAACACTCCGCTTGTTGCGCAGCATTCCGGAGTCGCGCGAGCAGTTTCGCTATGCGCCGGGCAAATGGAGTATAAGAGAACTCGTAGGTCATGTGATTGATGCCGAACGGGTGTTCTCATATAGGGCGTTGCGCATGTCACGCAACGACAAGACTCCGCTTCCCGGTTTTGAGCAAGAACCGTACATTCAGTTCGGCAACTATGATGCGCACCCGCTGGCCGGACTTGCTGAGGAGTTCTCTGTTGTTCGGCAAGCAACGATACTGCTGTTCACGCACCTTACCGAAGAGGCGTGGCTCAGGAGAGGCGTTGCAAGTAACGCGGAGGTTTCCGTCCGTGCACTTGCGTATATTATTGCGGGGCACGAGTTGCATCATATGAATGTCCTTCGAACAAAATACTTGTGAAATGGTCCAATCGGATTTGCCGATCGAATAGGAGATAATCGGATGTCCCGCACACTTTCCACAATGCTTCCGCTCGGCACACAAGCGCCGGCGTTCAGTCTGCCCGATGTCGTGAGCGGAAAGAGAATCTCTCTCGACACATTCAAGGGCAAGAAAGCCCTGCTTGTCATGTTCATCTGCAGACATTGTCCGTATGTGAAACACGTCCAGAACGAGATCGCCCGCATCGGAAGAGACTACGCAAAGAATGTCGGCATTGTGGCAATCACATCGAATGATGCGGAGAATTATCCTGAAGACTCTCCCGAAAGTTCCGCCGAGATGGCGAAAGAGTTAGGATTCACGTTTCCTTTCTGTTACGACGAAAATCAGGAAGTCGCCAAAGCGTACAACGCCGCGTGCACGCCGGAATTCTATGTTTTTGATTCAGCGCGCAAACTCGTGTACCGCGGACAATTGGATGACAGCCGTCGGAGCAACGAAATTCCCGTTACAGGAAAGGATGTCCGTGCAGCTCTTGATGCCGTTCTGGCCGGCAAGCCGGTGAATCCCGATCAAATACCGAGCATCGGGTGCAACATTAAATGGAAGCCGGGGAATGAACCGGCGTATGTCGGCGTTTAGGTCTTCGGAGCTTTAGCAGCTATTGAACGCGAAGAGACGCGAATTCTATCGAATACCTACTCAAGTCATTAGTAGTCCTATGAAAAGCATTTACCGGATTTTTGTTGCGTCGCTGAGCATCGTCCTGTTATCGGGCTTATCCCATGCACAACAAGACACAGTTGCAATTGTCGAGCAGGTGCCGCAGCAGATCGTCGGCTCCCCTATAGTTCTCGATGGCGACACCCTGTTGTTCATTTACGCCCACCTCGGCCCGTTCAGTCCGCAACAGCGGGCGGCAGCGACGAACGAGAAACTACGCGGAATAGTCAGGGCAAAAAGCGTCGAAACGTTCGATACGGCGCGCGTCGTGGAGACTCTCTCCTCGTCGAATATTGTCATCGACTCGGTTGTAGTCATGGCGTTAACACGAGACGATGCGTTGCTCGCGGGGAGAACCCGCCAGGAACTTGCCGCCGAGTATGCAACTCTTCTCACCCGACAACTGTACACCAGCCTCGAACGCTACAGCACCCGTTCTCTGATTGTAAACGGGGGAATAGCCCTCGGCCTGTTGGTGTTGCTTGCGCTTGCCTTCTGGGCATTAACAATGATTTTCCCGCGTCTGTATGCCGTGCTGGAGAAGTGGGAAAAACGTATCATTCCCCCAATCCGTTTTCGCTCTATCGAACTGATCAGTGCGGACTCTATCACGAGCGCGGCCATTATTCTCGCAAAAGGAATCAGGCTTGCAATCAGTCTTGCGCTCATCTATGCATTCCTGACCTACGTGCTGGAACTGTTTCCATGGACACGAACATGGGACATTTCGCCCATACTCGGCGGCGTGCTCGTATGGGTACTCGTGACGGTGGCAGCCATCTCGCTGTTCAAAGGCATCAACGCCACGTTCCGCACGCTGCGGAACCGGATCCCGGCATGGAAAGGAACGCTGATCAAGCCAGTGAGATTGAAATCAGCTGAGATTGTCTCGGTGGATCGGATTGCAGAGATTACCAACGGCGTTTCACGCGGAGTACAGTTCGTCGCGCTGCTTGTGCTTGCCTATTTGTATGTCACCATTGCGTTCCGTTCGTTCGAGTTCACCCGCACGTGGTCTGCAACGCTTTTCGATTACGTGACAACACCGCTCTGGACGGCATTGATGGCATTTGTCGACTTTCTGCCGAACATCTTCACCATCGGCATCATTGCCTTTGTCACATTCAACCTGCTGAAACTCATCCGTTTGCTCTTCACGGAAATCGGCCGCGGCACCGTCTCCTTCCCGGGCTTCTATCCCGAGTGGGCCGGACCGACATACAAGATTGTCCGGTTCCTCGTGCTGATCTTTGCCACCATCGTGATTTTCCCCTATCTGCCGGGTTCCGACTCCCCGTTCTTTCAGGGAATCTCGATATTTGTTGGCGTATTATTTTCTCTCGGCTCATCATCGGCAATTGCGAATGTCGTTGCAGGGGTTGTCATCACGTACATGCGCCCGTTCAAAATCGGTGATCGGGTAAAGATTGCCGACACGATGGGAGATATTGTCGAGAAGACGTTGCTTGTGACGCGGATACGGACGACGAAGAACGTGGATATTACCATCCCCAATTCCATGGTACTGGGAAGTCACATCATCAACTACAGTTCATCGGCGAGGGAGATGGGGTTGATTCTTCACACGACTGTTACGATTGGCTATGATGCACCGTGGAAGAAAGTGCATGAACTGTTGATCAGCGCCGCAAAGGACTCGGAATACATCCTGAAGGTGCCCAAACCGTTTGTGGTGCAGACGAGTCTCGGCGACTTCTACGTGAGCTACCAGCTAAACGTCTTTACGAGCAGTCCCAATTTGATGGAACAGATTTATTCCGACTTGCATGCGCGTATTCAGGACAAGTTCAATGAGGCGGGAGTGGAAATCATGTCGCCGCATTACGGAGCGATGCGCGACGGCAACCGGACGACGATACCGGAAGACCATTTGCCGAAAGGATATGAGCCGCAGGGATTCAGGATTGCGCCGTTGGGCAACTTGTTCGGAGAGAAAAAGAAGACGGGACCCGGCAAAAAGTGAGCAGGGGCGAGGGTCAACGCGGGGGTAGTGTATATTCCATCCGGCACAGGTACATGAAAGTCGCGGAGCGCAGAATAATTATATGTCAGGGCACAAGCGGGATGCATCATGAAAACATGCCGGGCAGCATTATTTGTCACCATACTCTGTCAGCAATTGGCGTTCGCCCAAGAGGTGTTCATTGTTGGTAAAGGGGGAATCTCCTCCTACGGTGCCGTTCAGGGATTTGCAGTTGGTGGTGGAGGCGGAGACCAAAGCTGGAAATTGGGCCCGATCATCGGACTCGGTGCCCGAATTCGAACGAGTGATGCGTTTGCTATCGAAGGTTTATTTGAATACTCGACACATCGCTACGCGGTCAAGTATGAGTGGGAAATCCCCCCGATAAACGACCCGAGAAACCGCATCCTTGAATTCACCACAATGGGGCGTTTATCCTTCCGCCTTGTTGACATTGTACACTTTGTATTTCTCGGCGGCGTTTCAATTTCTTACCATCATAAGGATGACATCGTTCCCCCTAACTCACAATACATAACACCGGGCAGACGCGCTGTAGATGTGGGGGGTATCTTGGGAATAGGTTCCGAGGTACGCATCTCAAAATCAATCGAGATTTCACTTGAAGGGAGTTGGCGGATGCGATTCTACGTCACCCCGGTTGTGCAATTGGGTATTGCGTATGGATTGTGACTACAGTGATCTTTCACCCACAACATTCATCACCACGGATAGAATATGAACCACAACAACCTCATCATCCCGCCGGGGAAGAAGATCGCCATCAAGGATTACGATCCCGGCTACACCGACGACTTCACTTCAAAAAGTGAAGCGAAAGACAAACACGAGAAAGATATCGAACGACTTGCCGCACTGCAGGAAGTCCTTTACGCACACAACCGCTACTCGCTGCTCCTGATTTTCCAGGCGATGGATGCGGCAGGAAAGGATGGCGTGATCAAGCACGTGATGAGCGGCGTGAATCCGCAGGGATGCCAGGTGTTCAGCTTCAAGGCGCCGTCGCAGGAGGAATTGGACCATGACTTTATGTGGCGGACAACAAAGGCGCTGCCCGAGCGGGGGCGCATCGGCATCTTCAATCGATCATACTATGAAGAAGTGTTGATCGTGCGTGTGCACCCGGAGATTCTCAACGGACAGAACATTCCCGACGAAGAACGCAACGAAATGCTCTGGCAGCATCGCTTCGAAGATATCAACAACTTCGAACGCTATCTCTCCCGCAACGGCACGGTGATTCTGAAGTTCTTCTTGAATGTGTCGAAGAAGGAACAGAAAGAACGCTTCCTCGAGCGGATTGAGAGGCCTGAGAAGAACTGGAAGTTCTCGTTCGGAGATGTGACGGAGCGTGCCCGCTGGGATGACTACATGCACGCCTACGAAGAGATGCTCAACAACACCAGCACGAAGTGGGCGCCCTGGCACATCATTCCCGCTGACAAGAAGTGGTTCACGCGAGCCGCCGTCGCCGATATCATCGTCTCAAAACTCGAGTCGCTTGACATGAAGTTTCCGGAAGTCAGCGAGGCGCACAAGGCGGAGTTGCTGAGGGCGAAGGAAATGTTGGAAAGCGAATAGCCATCCGAAATGCCACGGAGACACCGAGACACGGAGTCTCGTTTGAGTGTAGCGAATCCTCGGTTATTCTGCGGCGTTTCAAGACATCAGCGCCGCTTCGATCCCCCCATCAATCCGCCGAGAATTCCCCGCATCAACTGTCGCCCTGCCGAGCTTCCCATGGCGCGTAGCGTACTTTTTGCCACGGATTCAAACATGCTGTCGGGTTGGCGACCGCGCGGTTTCTCTTTTACTGCGGCCTGCCGTTGCGCCTCTGCCTGTACTTTCTCTTGCTCGAAGCGAGATGTGAGCAATTCGTATGCGGATTCACGATCAACTGTTTTCTCATAATGTCCTGCAACGATGGACCCGGCGATGAGGCTTTGCCGCTGACCCGCATCAATGGGCCCGATCCGGCTGTACGGCGGGCAGACGAATGCACGCTGCACAATGCCGGGCGTTCCCTTCTCATCTAAAAAGGAAACTAACGCCTCTCCGACGCCAAGCTCGGTAATCGCCTTCTCGACATCAAGTTCGGGATTTGTGCGGAACGTCTGTGCCGCCGATTTCACCGCTTTTTGATCGCGGGGCGTGAATGCGCGCAACGCATGCTGCACGCGGTTGCCGAGCTGGCCGAGAACAACGTCGGGTACATCAAGCGGATTTTGTGAAATGAAATACACCCCCACGCCTTTTGAGCGAACAAGACGGACGACTTGCTCGATTTTTTGTAAGAGCGTCGGTTGCGCGTCAGCGAACAGTAGGTGGGCTTCGTCGAAGAAGAAAACGAGCTTCGGCTTTTCCAAATCTCCCACTTCGGGCAAGCGTTCGAACAATTCCGAAAGCAGCCACAGAAGAAACGTCGCGTAGATCATCGGCGATTGCAACAACTTGTCGGCGGCAAGGATATTCACCATGCCGCGTCCTTTGCTGTCCGTTTGCATCAGGTCGTCGAGATCAAGCGCCGGCTCGCCAAAGAATTTTTCGCCACCCTGCTGTTCAAGTTGCAGCAAGCCTCGTTGAACCGTGCCGATACTTGCCGCCGAAACGTTGCCGTACCGGGTTTTGAATTGCGATGCGTTATCGCCCACGTATTGCAGCATCGAGCGCAGGTCTTTCAGATCGAGGAGAAGCAGCCCCTCGTCATCGGCAATCTTGAACACCATGTTCAGCACGCCCGCTTGTGTTTCGTTCAGGTTCAGGAGGCGGCTGAAGAGCAGCGGCCCCATCTCCGAAACCGTCGCCCGCACCGGATGTCCCTGTTCGCCGAACACATCCCAGAACGTGACCGGCGAGCCTTCGAATTCAAATTCTCCCAATCCTAATTGTTGAATGCGCGCATCGACTTTCGCATTCCCGCCGCCTTTCTGGCTGATGCCGGAAAGATCTCCCTTCACATCGGCCATGAAGACGGGAACACCGATACGGCTGAAGCGCTCGGCCATCACTTGCAACGTCACGGTTTTGCCCGTGCCCGTCGCGCCTGCAACAAGTCCGTGCCGGTTTGCCATTTTGGGAAGAAGAAACAAGTCGCTGTCGCTTTTCGCGATAAGCATCGGGTCTGCCATGGAATCGCCTTTTCTGATGTGGTGAGGTGAAGAGATGTTTGATGGAAGATAGGAAGAGCGGACTTCAGATTCAAAATGAAAGGTGCCCTCACTGCACGTGAAGGCACCTTTAATACCTCTGCTCTCGAGCTACTTTGTCCGGAAGAACTCGATGCGCCTGTTCTGGGATCTTCCCTCTGCGGTTCTGTTGTCGCCGATCGGGAAGCTCGGCCCGAAGCCGCGTGCCGTGATGCGCCATGACTCGATGCCTTTGAAAATCAGCCACGAACGAACTGCCTCGGCGCGGCGTTGCGAAAGCGTGTAGTTCAACGACTCCGATCCGGTATTGTCGGTATAGCCGCGGATCTCGACCGAGATTTCTGGATTGTCTTTCATTGTCGCGAATGCGCGCATCAACGTCGGCTCCGATTCGGGTTCGATGGCCGATTTGCCTGTTCGGAATGTGATGCCCTCTAAAATAATCGCCTTGCCGACTTCGAGCGGTGGCGGCGGCTTCGGTATGTCATCATGCCTATCAAGCGGATTGGTGCCGCGGGCAACTTCCAGTCCGTCTTCAACTCCGCCGCCGTCAGTGTCGGGATTCAGCGGATTGGTGCCGCGAGCAATCTCATCGGCATCAGTAAGTCCGTCACCGTCGGTATCGGCTTTCAGCGGATTTGTTTTGTATTTGAGAACTTCATCTCCGTCGGTGAGTCCGTCGCCGTCGGTATCGGCTTTGAACGGATCGGTGTTGTAACGGAAGATCTCGTCTCCATCGCTAAGCCCGTCGCCGTCGGTATCGGCTTTGTTGGGATTGGTTTTGTAGATCAGAATTTCGTCGCCGTCACGAATCCCGTCACCGTCGCTGTCCGCTTTACGGGGATCGGTCGTATACAGCTTCAGTTCCTCGCCGTCGAGCAGGCCATCGCCGTCCGTGTCGGGATTGTCGGGGTCGGTGCCGAACTTCCTCTCTTCAGCAAGTGTCAAACCGTCGGCATCATCATCGTCGTAGTTGCTGCTGCCGAAAAAGAACATCAGCCCCGCTTTCGCTGTCGGATACCAATCAAGAGCAATCACTGTTTTGTCCGCCACATCCCGCTTCAAAGCATCGGTGAGGTCGTCCATGATTCGGACGCCGAGATCGAGTGTGAAGCCGACATATTTCGAAAACATCGCGTCGAGCCCGAAGCCGGCGGGAATATGATACGTTGTGTAGTTCTTGTCGTCAGGATAGAAGATGTCGCCGGAGACCTTGCGCTTGTACCGGTACACGCCCCCGCCGATATAGGCGTACGGCGTGACAAAGCTTCCCGATATGAAATGAAACCATGCGACAAGATCCGCCGAAAATCCTTTGGCCTCCACGTAGTCGTATTGCAAAGGCGTGTTGCCCGTAAGGTCGAGGCTGCGTTGCCGGGCCTGCAGTACGTCGTATCCTCCCATCATACCGAGAGAGAACACATTGGTGAACGAATATCTCACAAACACATCGCCGCCGCCGGAAACCTGCCGTCTTTCGAAATCATTAATCCACAGATTCGAGCCGCCGCGCATACCGAACGAGAAGCGGCCATCACGATTGAATGTTTGTTGCGGAAGAATTCTCTTCAACTGAGCTATGCCGGCATCCGAGACGGCAACAAGCAGAAGTACCAAAAGCATTTTTTTCATAGCGCCCCTTTTCTCTTGTGCTACAATGCAAGAAGGGTTGCCCGAAAGCCTCCCCGGAAACAATGAAGCATGCCCCACACCCCCGCTTCCTTCCCCCCGGTATGGTAGGTGATGAAATATATTTGTTCATGCGGTGATTCACAACACCAGCCGGCGGCAGAAGGGCGAAATTCAGCAACGATTTTCCCCGTCAGGATGAAATTTTCTTTATCTTCTTCCATGCCTGTGCATCCAAAATCCCGTTCATATTTGCTCGTCGCGCTGCAACTGCTGTGCATTGCGTTGTTTGCTGTGTCGGGACATGTCGTGGCGCGCAATCCCTTCTTTCTTATCATGGAGGCGGGAGCTTTGGGATTGGGAGTGTGGGCAATTGCCACACTGAGATTGGGCAAATTCAACATTACGCCGGATGTTCCCGCTCACGCGGAGATGATCGAGCGGGGCCCATACAGACTCATTCGGCACCCGATGTACACATCACTGATTGTCGGCGCGGGCGCGCTTGTTGCGGATGACTTCAGTTGGTTGAGATGTGGTTTGTGGATTGCTCTGGCCGCTGTACTTCTTGCGAAGCTTCACTACGAGGAACAACTGCTGCAGGCGGCCTTTTCCCGGTATGCCGATTACGCAAAGCGGACGTACAGATTGATTCCGTTCATGTATTAGAACGGCGAAAAGCCACTATCGGAAGAACGGAGGGATCACAGTCAGAGAGATTGTCGGCACCGACACGCCGGACTTCAGCCCGCGCACGGTCGATTGCCTGAAGCAAATCGCTCACTTTCACTCCAAGAAAGAAAGAAGGAAAGAGTCTCAGCTTTTCTTCCGCCTTCTCGAAGTTTCTCATCATGCCGCCGTACCGTTTCTTCACGACGAGAAGATGGTATGCCGCCGCAAGCTGAATGATGCCCTGAAAGAAAATCCGGCTTTCCTCCGGCCGTCGCCTCCAGACATTCTCCCACGCTTCATGCGCATGCCAGAATTGCCGCTCGTTGAACAACCGCCAACCTTCTTCGTACTCGCGCCAGTCTTCGGTGGAAAGCGCGGGCTCTGAAAGCAATGCTACATCTATCTCGCTGGCGGATTTCTTTCTCATCCATCACCCTGACTTCTTCAACCGTTCGTACACCTCCCGCTCGCCCAACACTACAGGAATCATATGCCGCTCGGCTTCTTCCCGACTCCGCGTTGCCAGCTCGACAAATTCCTTCGCTCCCTTTTGTGTGTAGACTTCAGCAACGGGATTCCTGATACATTCGAGAATTCTCTCTGCAACAGTCTCAGAAGAGATTACTCCTTCGATTTGAGGGAGAGGAATGTCGCGCTCTGCGGCAATCTTCTTTATTATCGGGCCCGATTCCGAGAACATCGGCAGCATTGAGCCGCCTTCGGTGACGTTTGCCCAATCTGTTTTCACGCCCGCGGGACACACAACTGTTGCATGAATTCCGGTTTCAAGAAGTTCCTGCCTCAACGCCATCGTGAAACCGACGACAGCATGTTTCGCCGCGACGTAGGCACTGTTGTAAGGATAGCCCAACTTTCCCGCCATGCTCGCAATGTTGATGATGTGCCCGCTCCCCTGCTGCTTCATCTGCTTCAGCGCCGGACGGACAGTGTACCAGAGAGAGTAGACATTCAGCTTGAACATGCTTTGAATCATCTCGTCGGTTGTATCCTCGACGTTTGCGAAGTGGCCGCGGCCGGCGTTGTTGACGAGAATGTCGATACGCTTGAGATCTTCGACTGTTTGATGGACAAGATATTCGGCTTCGGCTTTGACTGTAACGTCGGTTGGATGAACAACGGCTTTTCCTCCCGCCGATATGATGATTTGCGCAAGCTCGTACAGTTTGTCAATGCGACGGGCGGCAAGAACTACAGTCGCCCCTTCGCGGGCAAGAACCTGCGCAAGCGCCGCACCGATGCCCGATGAGGCTCCGGTGACAATCGCGACTTTGTCGGTTAGCATATACTCTATTCTGATGAAATTGTGGTTGCTGAAGACGTTGCAGGAACGGCCGTCCGCGGAAGCGTCCACGTTTGCCCGACGCTTTCCAGTACAATTCGTTCGGGATCCTGTGATGCTGCTTCCTTCAAACGCTGCATCGGCTCGGCTGTTGGTTCTTCACTTTGAATGAATGTGTTCCAATGAATCGGCAGAACATAGCGCGCATTCATGTGTCCCGCCATTTCAAGCGCCTGCTCGGGTGTGCAGTGATTGCGAATCCACGGATCGTAAGCGCCGATCGGCATCATGGCAACTTCGATCGGGATGTTCCTATCCCCCACCCGCTTGAAGAACTCATGATACGACGTGTCTCCGCCGAAGATGATATGTTTTCCGTTCTTTGAAAGGAGATACGCATTGTAGCTTCTGCCGTCATGATAGCCCCGCGAACGATCCTCTTCCCACGGAAACCGCCAGCCGAAATGTTTCACTTCGAGTGCCTCGACACGAACATCGCCAATCTGCGCCCACTGACCCCAATCCAACTGATATACTTTCTCGAATTCAAAATCCTCCACAACGTCGTATGTATTCTGCGCAATTACCATCGGGATGTTGCGGCTGAACTTTCTGATGGTCGGAGTATCAAGATGATCCATGTGTGCATGCGACAGCAGAATCAGATCGATGGGGGGAAGTTCGTCCATACTGAGCGCAGGATAGACGAGTCTCTTCGGGCCGATAGTGAAAAGATTGGCAACATTAAGTCCAACGCGATCCGAAAACACCGGGTCGGTGATGATGTTCGTGCCGTAGAAATTGATGAGGACGGTTGCATGCCCGATCCACGCCGCCGTGATAGTATCGTTGCTCCACGAATGCGGCTCCGGCTTGAAGTGCGGAAACGCAATCGGCTCGTCGTTGGCAAACATTGCCGGAGCGGCAAGCAGACTCAATCCTAACGATTTGACAAATGATCTACGGGATGACAAAGACAAGTCCTTCTTATTCGACAAGCTCTTTCATTCTAACACATTCGGGGGCGGGATGATTCCGCCGGGATGCGACTTAATCACTCTGCGAAGCAAGCCAATCCGTTGCCGCCGTTTCCCCAGCGACGAAACCGGTTGAAAACGCCGCCTGCAAATTGTAGCCGCCAACCGGGCCTGCAATATCGAGAACTTCGCCGCAAAGGTACAGTCCTTTCACCTTTCTCGACCGCATCGATTTCGGGTCGACTTCATCCAGCGCTACGCCCCCTGCCGTAACCTCGCCGCGTTCGATGTTGATGGCCGAGACGTTGCCGAGTTTCCAATCCTTCAGAAGCTGTACGATTTTTCGGCGTTCCTCTCTTGTCAGCACGTGCCCCCGCTTTGCAGCATCAACCCCGACAGATTGCAGCACCGCAGGGACAAGTCTGTTGGGCAACCACGATTCGAGCAGGGAGGAGATCATTCGATCACGCTTCGAGAGAACGAGCCTGTTCAACTCATCATCGACTTGATTAAAATTCTTTTGGGGGAAGAAATCAAACCGCAACTCCACATCGTGCGATTGCATAGCCTCTGCCGCAACGCGGCTGACTTCGAGAGCCGCCGGACCCGTTATCCCTTCATGAGAAAAGAGAATGTCGTCGCGCCATTCCGTCAGCTTTCTGCCGTCGGCGAACACCATCAGGCAACCGCCGCGCAAAGCAACGCCGCGCCAATCCGACAGAAGTTTCGGCTCAACTCCGATTGGCGCAAGGGCAGGACGAACGGGTACGATCGTGTGTCCGAGTGCCCGCGCCCATTCAAAGCCGTCGCCTGTTGTTCCGGTTTTAGGATATGATGAGCCTCCTGTCGCAATAATGATATGCTCTGAATCCATCGTTTCGTTCCCAATCCTCAACCCTCGAACCGAATCTTCTCTCCGAAGAACTTCGGAGGCTCTTGCCTTCACCCTCACCTCAACTCCTGCTTTCTTCAGGTATCCCGCGAGCGCGTTCACCACATCATCCGCGTTGCCGCTGACGGGAAAGACTCTGCCGTTGGGACGAATGTACGTTGTAACTCCTGCATCCTCCATCATTCTTACAATATCGTCGTTGGAGAATTTATAGAAGGAAGGTTTGAGAAAGCGCGCCTCGTGCGGAACGAACGCCGCCCTGACCTCCTCCATCGGGCCGGCGTGCGTGATATTGCATTTGCCGCCGCCGGAAATAAGAAGCTTGATGCCTAACTTGTTGTTCCGTTCAAGAAGAAGAACGCGGGCGCCGTGCGATGCGGCTTTCCACGCTGCAATGATTCCCGCCGCGCCGCCGCCAATAACGATGATAGGATGGTGTTGAGACATGCGACAAATTACGGAAGCGAAACGAAAAGTCCAAGAAATAGAACTGCGGAGATGCGAGGGACAATCTTCTTTCCTCTTTTCTCACTATCTTAGATTCAAGGATCATATTCGGATGCAAACGGTTAACAACGACTATCAGCTTAAGAAGCAGGCCGCAATAATCTCGCTAAGCGTCGGCGGGCTGATGCTCGTCATGAAAACCGCGGCGTACTTCATCACAAACTCGGCTGCAATTCTCTCCGACGCGCTGGAATCTATTGTGCACATTGCCGCAACGTCGATGGCGTTCTACAGCATCATCCTCAGTTCGCGCCCCGCAGATAAGTCCCACCCGTACGGACACGGAAAAGTGGAGTTCTTCTCCGCCGGCATCGAAGGCGGGTTGATTGTTGTTGCTGCGTTTGCCATCATCTATGAGGCCGTACGCGGCATCATTTTCGGGCGCGAGCTTGTGCAGCTTGATACCGGCATGCTGCTGACTCTCGGCGCCGCTGTTATCAATCTCGTGCTCGGCTGGTTTCTTATCCGGCGGGGAAGAAAAACCAAATCGATCACGCTTGTTGCCGACGGCAAGCATGTGCTGACCGATTCGTGGACAAGCTTCGGCGTTGTGGCGGGATTGTTGCTGGTTCGGTTTACAGGCATTGAGTTGCTTGATCCTCTCGTCGCAATCGCCGTCGCCGTCAACATTCTCGTCTCGGGCTACAAACTGATGCGGGTTTCGGTGGGAGGATTGATGGATGAATCCGACGCCGAAACGCTGGACCGGGTTGTCGAAATTATCAACAAGAACCGTACACCGGAGTGGATTACTGTGCATCTACTGCGTGTGATGCGCTCGGGACAAATGCACCACGTCGATTTCCATCTTACCGTTCCTTTCTACTGGACTGTTGCAAAGTCGGAAACGTTCCAGCATGCGATACAGAAAACTCTGACAGAAGGGCTGGAGAATCATGCGCAGGTGTTGATTCACCTCGACCCGTGCCTCCCGTCATGTTGCCGCATGTGCAGCGTTCCGTCATGCCCCGAACGTTCGGCACAGCACGAACAGTCAACCGCGTGGGATGTAGCCGCTCTGACTGACCGCCCGCCTTATCAGTAGCAGATGTGCTTGGCATCATCTCCGCTCATCATTCCTCTCGGTATGATGTGTCACCGGCCTCTGTTCACACAGGGTTCGCCGGCTGAAGCAGAATACCGATGTGCCACCGTTTGCATGTACCGGATCATGGATACCCGCGTCACCCGTCTGATTACCGAAGCTGAACAGTTCATCGAATCGCGCATGTACGGCGATGCGCTCGACCTGCTTGCCGATGCCGAACTGATCGAACCGGACAATAAGTCGATTCATCTCATCCGCGAGCTTGTGCGGAGTCTGCAACCCGAAAACGAGAAGCCCTCCGCGCTGAAGAGGCTTTTCACGTTTACAACACAGGCACGCGAGCCGGAAGAGCCCCCCGGCAGCCGGGAAGAACAGGAGCGCACGATTCAGAAGCGTGTCAGGAATCTGATTGTGACTGCAGAACATTTTCTTTCACGCGGGGCGGTTGACAATGCGTTCGAGTCCCTGATGCGCGCCTACCTGCTCGATCCCCTCTCACCGGAAGTACTCGAATGCGAACGTCGGGTCCTTCCCGTATGGCAGAAACTGCACGGAACATCCACCCCGAAACCTCACGCGGAATGGCGCATCCGCAGCGGAGCGCCCAACACGCGGCAATCCCGCGGCACATTGTTCGAACGGCTTCGGGCGGGGAAACTGCTCGGCTGATTCAAGTCAGCCGTTTTTATGGTGTGAGACGGGGAAACTTTGATTTCCGCTTTTCGTATCTTCTCCTGTCAATCTTCATCCCCTATCCGATATGAAACTCCTTTTGGCAGTTCTTCTTCTCTGTTCAACAGCAGCGTCACAGGAATTTTTCGTTGTCACCGGAGTCGTGCAGGATGCCGTCACCGGCGAGCCATTACCGTCGGCGAATCTTCGTGAACCCGGAACGGCACGCGGAACTGTCGCAAATGCCGACGGCAAATACCGTCTGTTGCTGTGGCCCGGCAAGCGCGTTGTCGTGGCAAGTTGTCTCGGCTACAAACCGGATACGCTGCACCTGATGCTGACGGAAAACGACGTACGCAACTTCTCGCTCACGCCCTCCGATATTGTTCTTCCTGAAATACTCGTCCGCGGCGAAGATCCCGCTATTGAGATCATTCGTCGCGCAATTGCCAACAAGAAGAAATGGAGGGAGAGGCTGAATGCCTTTGAGATGGATGCATTCACGCGACAGGTGTTGAAGCGTGACGGCGAGATCGCCAGCATTACCGAATCGTTTACAAAAGGATATTGGCAGAAGGGCGATACGCTGCGCGAGATCGTGAAGCAGAAGCGGCAGACCGAGAACATCAAGGCTGAATTCAACTTCGCCTCGGTGGGCCGGATCATCAACTTTAACGACGACGAAATCCGATTCATCGGGTACACATTCGTCGGGCCGACGGCGGACGATGCGCTCGACTACTACGACTACAAGTTGCTGCGGACGCAGGTAAGTTACGGTAAGGAGATTTATGAGATCAAGATGATTCCGCGGACGCGCACGAGGCCCCTCTTCGACGGTATTATCAACATCGCAGGCGATTCGTACGCGCTGATGGGAGTTAACGTGCAGCCGAACGAATCGTTCAATATTCCGTTTGTCAGAATGAAGTATCTCCGTTATCGCCAGCAGTTCGGCTTGTACGACCACTCGTACTGGATGCCCGCCGATATCCGTATCGAGGCGGCGGCAGAAATCAACGTGCCACTCATACACATCCCGACAATCGACTTCTCGCAAACATCCGTGATTTCCGACTACAATATCAACATCGAAATTCCCGACACGATGTTCCGGAAGCCGCGACTCATCGTTGATACAATCGCTGCTGCAACGGTTGATTCAGCTTATTGGATCGAGAACAATGTTCTCCCGCTGACTGCGGAAGAAGAAAAGGCGTACGCAACACTCGACAGCACGCAAACGCTAGACGTTCAGTTTCGTCCGCAAGGGATTGCATTTCAGATCGGCGCCGGTGACGGCAAAGCGACATCGGCGCTACGACATCTCGATCTCTCGTTCAACAGAGTCGAGGGACTTCATCTCGGGGCACACATCGAGCTGGATTCGCTATTCGGCTTTCTCGATCTTCGCAGCGGGCTTGCCTACGGATTTTCAGACAAGCGCGGAAAGTACAACGTAGGCGCTACAGTGTTCACATCTTCAAAGAGGGAACTTGGTTTTGGGGGAGATGTGTATCGCGCAATGCAGTATCGGCCCGATGCGGGACACTACGGAGACGTATTCAACTCGTTGACTTCGATTCTCGTGAAGAACGACTACCGCGATTACTACGAAGCGGAAGGTTGGCGGGTGTTCATGGCGTTCGACCCGATTCCAACATTTTCAACCCGGTTGTCGTTCGCAGCCGAACAGCACCGGAGTGTTGTGCAGAATTCCGATTTCAGTATTTTTGCACGATCACGTTTATACAGGGACAATCCGCTTGTTGAAGATCGAAGACTCAGAGGCCTGGGTCTGGATATTCGGGTCGGCTCGAAGCCTGCACCGTTGGGTATTGTTCGCTCGAATATATTCGAGATTTCTGCAGAGTACTCGAGTCCGACGTTCGCGAACAGCGAATTCAATTTCTCCCGTCTCCGTCTTCGGGGAATAGTGACGATTCCGACGTTCGGGCGCAGCTTGTTGTTCTATCCTTCTCTCACAATTCAGCTTGCTGCCGGAACTTCGTCGGGGACGCTGCCGCCGCAACGCTATTTCGATCTGGAATCCGCTTCAAGCGGTTTTGCACCTTTCGGCGTCTTCAAAGCGATGAATGTGAAGGAGTTTACCGGCGTACACTTCGTTGCATTGAACCTCGAACACAACTTCCGCAGCGTGCCGTTTCTTGCGCTTGGCATTCCATTTCTGTATGAGAATGGCATTGAGTTCATCGTTCATGGTGGCGCAGCGCGGACGTCGGGAAAAGACATTATCATGGTCGCCCTTCCTGCGCTACTCCCACCCGTTCCGTATGAAATCAACACAACGTCCGGTTGGTACAGCGAGGTGGGATTCGGTTTCAGCCGCATCTTTGAACTGATTCGCGCCGACTTCACGTGGCGGTTGAGCTCGCCGCGGAATTTCAGATTCACGCTGGGTGTCGCGAATCTGTTCTGACGACTGAAGTCATCGGGTGCTCGGTGATTTTAGTGTGCAATGGCGGGAGTTTTGTGAAGATAGGTATCGTCTGTGAGTTGTCTGAGCATGAAGTCCGCAACATCAGCGCGTGAGATGGAGACTGTTCGAAGCCAGCTTCCAATGTTCATTCCGTGACGGTATTTCCCCAATCTCTTTCCGTTTGTCAGTTGTCCCGGACGAACGATAATCCAATCCAACCTGCTCTCTTTGATGTGCCGTTCCTGTGTTTCTTTATCTCTGAAATAGAAAAACACAATCACGGGAATAACGAAGAGCGTGTAATACAAACCGAGTTTTCCACGTGTATCGCCGATGCCGAGTGTCGTCTCACAAACGAACCGCTTCACCCCGTGTTTCTCCATTGCAGTGATGATGTTCTTCGTTCCTTCTGACAGAATGGTTGTCTTAACGAACCAGCGATTGTGGCCGAGCGCCGAAAGAACCGCATCCTTCCCCTGAACGGCCTTCTCCACAGACTGATAATCCAGAACATCTCCCCGAGCAATCGTAAGCCGTTCATTCTTGATTTCGATCTTTGACGGATTGCGAACAAACGCTGTAACGTCATGTCCTTGAGCAAGCGCTTGCTCGACCAGCTCGCGTCCTGTTCCGCCCGTAGCGCCGATGATCAGAAGTTTCATTGTGTTGATTGAAGAGTTGTTCATTGAGACAAGGATGAAAAGTAGCACCATGTGCCCGCAGACCGCACAGTCCCGCCGGTAGGATGGTGCGGCCGGCAACAAAAAAGCCAATCGTAGCTTACCAAATGTTAGAGTAATTATCAAGAAACTCGGGCAAAAGAGTCTGCAAGCCGCCTGATATATTCCGGCGTTGTTCCGCAGCATCCACCGATGATGGACGCGCCGAGATTTTTCCATTCGAGGGCAAATCGTGCATATTCCGTCTCATCAACATCCCGAATCATTTTTCCCTCACGAACTTCAGGCTTGCCGATGTTGCCGTAGACTGCAAAAGGGATTGGGGATTGGAGATTACGGATTACGGATTTCAACTGATGGATGAGCGGCGTAAGATAGCGGGGCGAAATGCAATTGAGGGAGAACATCGTCGGTTGAAGAGTGGCAACTGTTGTGACCGCATTAGTAAGCTGCTCGCCACCGTAGAGTGTGCCATCCTTCTTGCACGTGAAGCTTACGATGACTTCCATGCCGGTTGCTTTCGCGGCTGCGCATGCCGCATAGGCTTCGCGGATTGTCGTCATCGTTTCGACGAGAAAAAAGTCAACGCCTAACTCCGCAAGCCGTTCGGTCAGTTCGCTATGTTCTGCTTGCAGTACATTTTCGCTCGGGACAAGCTCCGGGTGATAGCAATCCTCAACAGGCGCAATACACCCTGCAATCAAGATTCCACGATCGGGGAAGGTTTCTCGCACTTGCCGGGCAAGTTGTACCGCCTTTGTCGTCAACTCACGTGAGCGGTCGGGAAGATTGGCGTTCTTGAACACGCGCCTGTTGGTGCGGAACGTATTCGTGACGATAATGTCGGCGCCCGCCGCAATGTAATCCTTGTGGATTTGCAGAACCACATCGGGCTGATGAACAAGCGCGTTTGCCGACCACAGCGGAAGCCCGATATCGACGCCGCGCCTTTCCAGCTCTGTTCCCATTGCTCCGCTCAGTATCAGCGGCGTTCGCCTTCCGAGCATTTCCATCAACGGACCCATCATTCCTGCCACGGGTATTTGAATTCCACCATTGCGCCGTTCCGTTCGACAATTTCCTTGATGCGCTGCTCAATGGTCGAGCGGGCGTCAGTGAGCATGCCGGAGTTTTGCGCCTTTTCACGGGCGATTCGCTGAAGCTCCTGCACGGCTGTTTCCCTATCGGCGTCAGAAATCCTGTTCCACCAACCATTCTCATCAAGGATGATTTTGTAGGAATTCATTTGAACCGACAGAAGCTTCGGTGCCGGCATGATCGCATCGACTCTCAACGGAAACTTCCGGATAGTAATAGTGAATGGCTCATGCAAATCAAATCCGGCTTTTGCGGTGAACGTCCCGCGCAGCGCAATCGTCTTCGTGCTTCCCAGCCATTGATGTGACCATGAGTATTCCACCATCAACTCCCGCGATACGATTGCAATTTCCAGAATGGGTGTGTTCTGTTCGATGACAACGGTCTCGTTGATGTGAACTTTCGGTGTGAAGTTGAATGCTTCCTTGATGCCGCTCGCCACATTGGTTGCAAGATCTGTCGGGATTTTGACAAGGAATACATACATGGCGATTGAAACGAGGAGAAGCCCTGTGGACAGGATAACAAACTTCTTCATCTGATTAGGAATTGCTTACGTATGGGGGCGGATTGGAGAGACCGGTTGGCTGAGGGCAGCCATGCTCGCTAACTCCATTGCTCTGAGTTTGCGCTCAGATTTCTCTGGGGGCCACCCTATAATGTTAGCATGCCGTGGAGGTTGGTTGTCGAGAGTTAATTGCAACTGTGCCTTTTCTGCAGATTCGGCTTTGAAGTCAGCACGAGCATGTACAGTCCTGTTGGGGAGTGCCACATATCGCTTGCCCAGTTCCCAAATTTCTTGATCCGACAGCATCTTCGTGTGAAAAACTGAAAGTTGCATGTTGGAGTCACTCGGAAGAAACGCAGCTGGCTTTACGATATTCCTTTCGGGAGCAAAATGATTCCTACTGCAAATGAACCTCGCAAAGGGATCAAAAGGGCTGAAGTCTGAGAACTGGGACTTGCTAGTCTTCCGTGTAGAGGCGCGAAAGATTCTCCATAATGATTTTAGGGATATCATTCTGAAATATCTCTGTGCCATGTGTCCTATTCCTGCCAAAGATTCCTGCATATGATAATTCCCCTTTCTCACCCACGCTTATTGAAAAACCCCTCCTTGGCTCTCTAAGCCAATCGAAGGCGATTTCCCCGTCAGGGTCTAGAGAAATGTCGGGCATTGGAACAACTGGTGGTAATAATGCAAGAAATTTAACAGCCTGACTGTAAACACGCGGGCTTATGGCTTTTGCACCGTAAGCATCCCAGTTTTCAGCTAAACCCTCTTCATAAGTCTCCTGAAGAGCAAGATAAACATTTCTCAGAGGCTCTCCAACAGTCACAGTCTTCCGCATATGTTTATGAATAGCCTCGAACTGTTCCGTTAGATGTTCAGCATCATCACTCATACCTACATTATCCGGGATGACAAAAGGATTGTAGTGCATTGCAAGTGTGCTCATTCGAAAAGCCTCGCGGTTTTTTCTGTTATGTAGCTAAAGAAAATTCGGTCCTTGAATTCTCTGATTTGCTCAAAATCTGAACTCATCTTCTCAAAATCTGACTCCGGATCATATTGTTTTTGCTTGTAAGCATCGATGTCCAGGATTACGTTAGCCGATTTCTGAGTAAGTCCTCCTTCCAGCGCCTGTATGATGTTGGCCTTAACATCTGAGTTCCTATCCCTTACAACAAAGCGCGTGAGAAAACCGTTCAACTCAGTTTGCGTGTCATCGGGAAGACTCGGCAGTTCGACCAGGTAGGTTGACAAATCGTCCACCAGCGGAACGTTAATGTGATTGATGTATCGGGCTGCAATTCTTGTAACCACCACGGGGGTGGCTACTTGCTTGTAAATTGACCATACTCTAAGGGCCTCAGTCAAAACTTCACCCCATGAGGTATAAGGCTTCAATCGATTGTGGGCAAAGCCATCGCGCCGAAACTGGACAATGTTAACTTTATCCTTCGACTTGAAGCCATAGCCAACGATCGTCTTCGTTGTGTTTGCAACCGTTTCACCCTTTTTCATAGCGAGCTGTCCCTTGAACTCGAATATCTCAATACGTTCAGGGTATTTGTCTGCTATGACTTCTCTGACATTCTCGAATCTCGCAACGTCAAAATTAGCTGGCGGCTGGACCTTGATATCAATTATGGCTTCGGTGATCGGTGCCTTTCGGAAGTGCCTGTGGACTATCATAGGTCGTAGGAATTCATCTTCGATTAAAGGGGATCACATGAAGTTCAAGCTTGAGGCTACCAGAATATAGTCCAAAAATCAGAGTTTCGCAAGCTGCACGAGAAACGAGTTCCATTTGCGTCATGTCTCCAGTACGCTGTTCCACCCGCCCAAACCGTCAGGCTCTTTTTTCTTGTTGGCAGGATCTTCCAGCCACACAGCGCTGTCAATCACGTACTTGTACTGATGCTTTCCGGGACGGGGTTTCGGAAGCCAGGCGCTCCACCATCCGTCAACCGATTCCTGCAGGCGCAGTGACTGAATGTTCCAATTATTGAAACTTCCTGCTACTGCAACAGTTCGCGGAACACGATTGTGATACACAAAAAGAAGTCGCCCATCAATTGCATGTACGCCTGCCTGCAATGACGCGTGCCGCATTCTCAATGCCCGCTCAACTGCCGCGCGTGGATTGAGAACGCCGCGGCCTTGTTGCACTTCCGGCGCATTTTTGAGTGGCTCGGCCGTTTCCATCAAGATATGCTTGACTACTGCGGGTGTGATGTCGGGGTTTGCTTCAAGCATCTGCGCAACAACCGAGCTTACAATCGGCGATGCGAATGATGTGCCGTCGACGTGTTTATAGTGAGGGGCAATATACTTCATCTCCTCTATTCTCTTCTTCAACCATTTGTGAATATTCTCCCTTTTCAATTCCCGGGGAGCCGAAGGGATGTTCTTCCGGTTGCGAGCAAGCAACGTTTCCGCCATTCGAGGAGAGAAGCCAAGAAGCTTGAAAAGTAGCGGTGCTTCCTTGAACTGATCCGTCCCCGGAAGGATAGGCCCAGCTACCCAAATCGCAGGAGCAATCAATTCCGGTTTCGAGTAGCCATCGACCGTTGTGCCGTACGTTGAGTGGAACATTGTCCTGAAGTTCTTCCAGATTTCGTTCTGATCGTTCAGTCCGCCGACGGTAATTGCAGAGGGAGAACTTGCCGGCGGGATAATCGGCTTGGAGGGATTGTTCCCGACGGCAGTCACGACAACAATTCCTTTTGATACGGCTTCCTCAACAGCCTGATCGACCGGACTATCTTTTGAGGAAATCGGCTCATCATCTGCAACAGAAAGGCTGATGATGCGGATACCAAATTCTTCCGCGTGATCAATCGCCCAGCGAATGCCGCGGGTGATATTTTCTGTATTAATCCATCCCGATTTCGTATCCATCACTTTGATCAGCACAACATCAGCCTCCGAAGCGATGCCCCGGTACATTCCTTTCGAGAGCCAGCCGTCACCTGCCGCGGCAACGGATGTCATTGTGCCATGCCAGCTTTCCGTGTGGGGCTTGTTGAAATAGCTTCGTCTTCGTCTCTCATTTGTAACATCCACAGTTGCTTTGATGCGGTTGCGCTGCTTGACGAGATCGGGATGCGGGTAGAAGCCGGAGTCGATGAACGCAATGGTTATTCCTTTGCCCCGGAAGCGCGGGTCGGCGTTCAGCCGGAGCGGAGTAGGAAGCAAGGCAAACTCGTTCCCGACCCGTTTACGAAACAGCGTACTGCGAACAGCAGTTTCACCGGAAGGTGTCCCGTTGTTGATGAAACCGGGGTCAGGAAGAAAGTGATCGTCGGCGGATTCAAACTCATTCAGGTAAAGACAGCGCTCACACATTCCCTGAAAGATGGACCAGGAAGGATGGCGCGCTTCCATCTTCTTCACAACCGCTTCTTCACCCTTGCCGGCGAAGTCGTGAAGAAGCCGTTCAACATACTGTTTACATATGGGACATTTAGGGGAGTTCATACGACGCTCAAGAGAATACTTCTGCCATCAGCTTGCGCTTGGCAATCGGGAGGATAGTTTCTGAGTAAGGAAAATCCAAGTCTGTTTCACACATAAACGTGGCCGGATTGGGGAGATCACGATACTTTTCAATCAGATCAAGTTTTATTGATTCGGGAGATTGAAGAATGAGTCCCTGCTCAACTTCACCCAGATTTGTCGTCTTCAATCTGCGATAGCGCTCGTTGGCCGAAGTGAACAACGACACTTCGTAGCGCAACAAATGCAGAAGCGCCGCTTTCGGATCGGGAACAAACCAGTAGCCCTCCCCACGATACATCGGCATGATGCCGACCTGTTCAATGTGCATGTGTTCTTCGACGAAGTTGTAGATGCCGGCACCCTCTTCAATGGCCTGTTGCAGCAACGGAAGTCCCCACGCAATAAGCTCGGCTGCACGCTCAAGATCGCTGTCACTCATCGCATGCTCGTATACGAGCTTTCCCTGCTCCAAATCCACTTCCTTCAGATCATGCGACATGTGTCCCTGAATATCGCTCATACCGTTGAGAATCCGGACAAGCGCCGCATGTAGATCCACCAACTCTGCAAGTGTCGGATACAGCCTGTTGTGACTGAACTCGCCGTAACACTGCTTCAGCCCTTGAAGCACATGATATTGTCGTACCTCGATATCGCTCGAACCCGCCAAGAACGTGTCGAGACTCAGCCTGTGCATATCGACTCCCTGAAAATATGAAACAAATCATTTCAAAGAACCTGTCAACACCACTAAGTATAAAAATCGAGCCAAAAGAATCAACATCCGTTTCTGCGTGATCGACATGAGATGGGTAATAGGGGGGATTGTACATTGTAGAATGGAAAGGACAGTGTGAGCAATTTTGCAGCGAGTTCACTATATTTTTCGAAACCAATCCCGAAGGGAATCGTGATATCCGGTCAACAAACACAGGAATTAATTGAGCCGCGAGAGGTGGACGTGGTGGCTATTGAACGCGAGCTGGCTACACTCTGGAAAAGCGCCGCCGAAGGGGGCGATGATGCCGGCTCGGCACCGGTGATCCGTGCATGCGCCCTCAACTTCATTGTGGTAACGGAGGATGAGGGCGAGGTGGAAAACCTTGCGGCCATGGTCGGCGAGGTCACGGTCGAACACCCTGCGCGCATCTTTCTTGTCCGCATCGACCGGCAAGCCGACAAACCGGGGCTTGATTCCTGGATTTCCGCCCGATGCACGATACCGGTTCCCGGTGGGAAGCAGGTTTGCTGCGAGCAGATCACGCTGACTGCCGCTGGCACTGATGTTCACAAAATTCCCAGCATTGTCACATCGTTGTTGGTTGCCGACGTACCCAGCGTGTTACTCTGGAAGCCTGCGGTGGACTCGAAAGACGCTGTACTGCATTCACTTCTTCGTGTTGTCAACAAGGTTATCATTGATTCCTCGGAGAATCTCACCCCTGATGCAAGTTTGTTTGAGTGGGAAAAGTTCGTCACCTCGCATGGCCAATACGCGACGTTCAGCGACCTTGCATGGACACATCTCACGGAATGGCGCTCAATCGTTGCGGGCGCATTCAATCCGCAGCAGATGCGCGCCGAGCTTTCCGCCATTAGCTTAGTGAAGATTGATTATTCATCCACCACCACGCCGCGTCACTCTGGCTTGAGTCAGGCGTTGTTGTTTGTGAGTTGGCTTGCCCAAAAACTGAATTGGACTCCCGTTTCGCGGCTTCGTGAGAGTAACCCCGGTCAATACTTCGGGAAATTCAGCAACTCAGGACGCGAGATCGATGTAGTTGTCAGTCCATCAACAGCCGCCAGTGATTCCCGAGGCGGCATGGAAGCTGTAGTTATTCAAACGCGGAGCAACCTGACGCTGAGGTTCGGAGCAACCGGGCAGGCGGGGTGTGTCCGATTCACGAAACACTCTGCCGCATCATCACCCGATGAAATGCTGACTGTGTTGAGAAAGAGAAGCGAGACACTGTTGGTTGCCGAAGAACTCGAAGTAAACTTTCGCGATTCGGGATATGAAGCAGCGTTGCATATGTTCACTCAAAGCTGCACGCCACCGGCATGACTACCCGTGTATTGCGCTTCGAAAGTGCAGAGGAACTTCATCACGCGTCGGCGGGCGCTATCATTCAGTTTCTGAATGAAGCGATTCGCGAATCAGGCAAAGGAACATTGATGCTGAGCGGAGGATCGACTCCCGAGGCGGTGTATCGGCAGCTTGCCGCGGAAAACTTCCGGTCACAGCTTGACTGGGCCTCTGTGCATGTGTTCTGGGGGGATGAGCGATGTGTTCACCCGGCAGAAAAGGAAAGTAATTTTCGGATGGCGTACGAGGCGTTGTTGCAGCACGTTCCCATTCCCGGTCGAAATATTCATCGCATTCAGGGTGAACTCTCACCAAAGATTGCCGCAGAAACATACGAGCAGCACATGAGAGAATTCTTTTCTCTAAAGAATGATGGGGTCCCGCGGTTCGATGTTACGTTGTTGGGATTGGGAGAGGACGGACACACGGCGTCATTGTTTCCTAAAACGACGATCTTGAACGAAACATCACGGCTCGTCGCGGACGTATTTGTTCCAAAGCTTGATGCTCATCGCATCAGCGTGACCTATCCCGTGATCAACAACTCCGCAACGCTGATGTTCATTGTTACGGGCGCGGGCAAGGCAACAGTACTGCGTGATGTACGGGAAGGAGATGCGGACCGCTATCCGGCAGGGAAAATTCAACCGCGAAATGGAAATCTGTTTTGGTATATTGACAGGGATGCCGGATCGAAACTTCGCAGTCTGTAGGTGTTGCAATCGAATGTCACACACACATCGAAAGAGAAAACCATGATTCTGACCGGTGATATAGGGGGAACGAAAACCAATCTCGCATGTTTCTCTGTCGAAAACGGCAAACTGAACCGCGGGCCCGTCAAGAGCTACGCGAGCAAACAATACTCTTCGCTGACGTTGATCCTTAAAAGTTTCCAGCAAGAGATGTCGGCCGAGATTGATATGGCGGCGTTCGGAATCGCAGGGCCTGTCGTCAACGGCCGGTGCAACGCAACCAATCTTCCGTGGGTTGTGGATGCAAAAGACATTGCTTCGGCCTTCGGGTTGAAGCGGGCCGAATTGATCAACGATCTTGAAGCAACGGCATACGGCACGCTTCGTTTGCAGGAAAGCGACAAGCTGATGCTGAACGCGGGAATGCAACAACCGCGCGGAGCAATTGCCGTGATCGCGGCTGGAACAGGTTTGGGCGAAGGCGGACTTGTCTGGACGGGCTCACGCTATCAGGCGCTTCCCTCGGAAGGCGGGCATACGGACTTTGCTCCGCGCAACGAGATGGAGATAGAGCTTCTTCGATTCCTTCTCAAAAAGTACAAACGTGTTAGCTACGAGCGTGTGATTTCGGGAATGGGCATCGAGAATCTCTACCGCTTCTTCCAAACACAAGTTGGCTATACCGAACCGGCGTGGCTTGCAAATGACATTGCTTCCGGCGATTCTGCGGCGGCGATTTCTTCGGCAGGAATTGCCGGGAAGGATGAAGCTTGCGCGAAAGCAATGGACTTATTCGTCTCACTCTACGCCGCCGAGGCAGCAAACCTCGGGCTCAAACTTCTCTCGACCGGAGGATTGTTCATCGGAGGCGGCATCGCCCCCAAGATACTGCCGTTGCTTCAGCAATCGACCTTCATTGATTCGTTCACATCGAAGGGACGTTTGTCCGGCGTTCTGAAGAATATGCCTGTTCACGTTATACTGAACGATACAATCGCCCTCTACGGCGCCGCACACTATGCATTGACAATGAATGAGTAATCGGATGGTACGAGTCACAGTAAAGATGTTCGGTCCGCTGAAGGATATTGTTCAGAAGGATGAAATGCTGCTCGACGTGCCGCCGCCGCATACGGGAGATGCCGCGTTTGATCTCCTTGCGGGGCAGTTGCCTGCGTTGCAACAGTGGCGCAAAAGCGTTCGACTTGCGGTCAATCTCGAATACGTATCATTCGAGCACGTTGTGAAAGAGAATGATGAAATCAGCTTCATTCCACCTGTAAGCGGAGGATGAATGGTTTCTGTTACGTCAAATCCCATTGATGTTTCTGCAATTCTTGCTGCTATTCAATCTCCTCAGGCTGGCGGTATCGATTGCTTCATCGGCACGGTGCGCAATCATGCCCACGGCAAACGGGTGAAGGGACTGGAATACACGGCGTATGTGCCGATGGCGGAGAAGATGATGGCGGAGATTGAACGAGAGCTCAGAAACACATGGACTCTTCACAATGTTACGCTTGTGCATCGCATCGGCAGTCTGCATGTCGGAGATGTCGCTGTTATCACGGCAGTTTCCGCCTCTCACCGCGCTGAAGCATTTGAAGCCTGCCGCTATGCAATTGACCGCATCAAGGAGATTGTGCCGATCTGGAAAAAGGAAATCTATGAAGAGGGACAAACGTGGGTAGTCGGCCAGCATGACGTCGATTATATGGGGGGAGGAAAAGAGTGAGCCGCCGTCTTGTTGACACCCTCGGCCGCGTTGTCACGAATCTCCGCATCTCCGTTACAGATAGATGCAATTTCCGCTGTTCGTATTGCATGCCCGAAGAGGGGATGGAGTGGCTGAAGCGGAACCAACTTCTGACCTACGAAGAAATAACGCGTCTCGCCCGCATCTTCGCCTCCCTCAGCATTTACAAAATCCGCCTCACGGGCGGCGAGCCGTTGATGCGTAAAGAGTTGTGGCAGCTTGTTGCGATGCTGAAAAAGATCGACGGCATTCGCGACATTGCGCTGACAACCAACGGATATTTCCTTGCAGAACAGGCGCAGCGCCTTGCAGACTCAGGCCTTGATCGTATCAACATAAGCCTCGATTCACTTGATCCTTTGCTGTTTGCCGATCTCACTCGACGTGATTATTTTAGAAGAACATGGGAAGGAATTGAAGCAGCCGAAAAGGCCGGCATCCATCCCATAAAACTCAACGTCGTGTTGGTTCGAGGCGTGAACGACGGCGAGATTCTGAACTTTGCCGAACTTGCACGAAAACGCCCGTATGTTATCCGTTTTATCGAATTCATGCCGATCGGCAAGGACGATGGCTGGGTATTGGACAAAGTTGTATCAACACGTGAAATTCTTCAAACAATCAACTCATATCGCCCTCTCGTTCCTCTTCCTCACGTCAATGGAAAGGCTCCGGCGGACAGATACATGTTCGCAGATGGCAAAGGAGAAATCGGATTCATCAGTTCGGTCAGTCAGCCGTTTTGCGGCGATTGCGACCGTGTTCGCGTAACGAGCGACGGGAAATTCCGTACGTGCCTCTTCTCTCTTACGGAAACCGATTTGCGGGCGATGCTTCGCGGAGGAACAAGCGATGAGGAGATCGCCGAAGCGTTGGTGAATGCCGTCTCGAAAAAGGAGGAAGGACATCTTATCAACCGTCCGGAATTCATCCGCCCCGAACGAACGATGAGTCAGATCGGGGGATAAATCAGAAATCAAAAGCCAGGGTTGCTTCTGCAAAGAAGGAATAGTGTCATAACAATGAACGCAGCAAAGGGTCACGTATGGAATCTGCAAGCGTAAAGGAGGAAGCGAAACGCCTTATTGACAACCTTTCCGAGAACACAACCTGGGATGATCTGATGTATGAAATCTATGTTCGACAGACTGTTGAAGCCGGCCCTCGCCGACAGCCTTGCAGGCCGAACCTCCCGGGTTGAAGAAGTCCGTGCCAAATTCAAACTCCCGCAATGACGATTCATTGGACTGCCACCGCGGAGAGCCACCTTCAGGGGATTCACGACTACCAGATTCGCTAACTCATCGAAGAAATAGCGACATGCAGCGGTTCAATGTTATCCCTCTCGATTTTCAGAACCTGCCGGAAGAAGAGCAACTCCTCCGTGCAAAAGAGTTTCTCGATCTTTGCCGGCGCCGTAGATCCGTGCGGGAGTTTTCAGACACGGCTGTCTCCCGCGAACTGATTGAGACCATTATTGCTACTGCGGGCACGGCTCCTTCCGGCGCCAACAAGCAGCCGTGGAAGTTTGTGTTGGTGGACGATCCGAAACTCAAACGCGAGATTCGCATTGCGGCGGAGAAGGAAGAAAAAGAAAGCTACGAACACCGGATGCCGCAGGATTGGCTCGACGACCTTGAACCGCTCGGCACGGATTGGCACAAGGAGTTTCTTGAAGCGGCTCCGTATCTGATTGTCGTTTTCCGGGAGAAATACCGTCTTGAAGACGGCAAGCAGAAGAAGAACTATTACGTTGATGAGTCTGTCGGAATTGCGTGCGGGTTTCTGTTGGCGGCTATTCACAACGCCGGATTAGCCTCGCTTACGCACACACCAAGCCCGATGAATTTTCTGCGCGACATTTTGCAGCGGCCTGCAAATGAAGTTCCCTATCTCCTCATCCCGGTTGGCTATCCGAAGCAGGGAACATTGGTGCCGGATATTCAGAGAAAAACACTTGATGAGATTCTCATAAGAAAGATTCTCAACACCCCGGGCTGAGTGTTTCGAAAGAGCGTCGGCTAACAGATTATCAAAGTTTGTCGAAGGAGGCTGACATCTAAGTTTTAGCCTTTATTAAGGCTCACATCGGGCCGGATTGTTCACTTGGATGACACAAAATCACTCTTCCTTTTCAACAGCTGTCCCGCCTTCCACTCCGATACCGAAAACCAATACGGTGCAGCGGAAGTCTGTACGTCGTACTTGTTGTCGGGTCGCTTGTAGAAGCGAAGCTGTGTGCCATTCACCTCAATCATACCCGCAAGATCCTTCGCTGTTGTTTGCGGCGTTGAAATGAACTCGTCGGTTTGGAAGTTGGAAAGATAGTTCAGAAAGTTTGTTACAGCTGAACCGACGGAATCTTTGCCGATTGCCCAGTTCACGGTGTCTTTTCTCACAAGAGCAAATGTCGTATCAGCCGGGCCGCGCTTCGCAGGATAAAGGAACTTCACTTCGTTGATCGTGTTCTGATCGGCTTTGAAAATCGTCTTGTCGCGCCAGTTGTCGGTTTCCCTGATGAATATCGGGCCGAGTGTGCCGCTTACCGTGTACACTTCGTTCGAGCCTTCCTTGCGGGCGTAGGTTTCCGTCCAGTTGCTGGACGGCTTTCCGATTCTCAGCGAGGCAACGGCATTGTTGTTCGCGAAGATTTTCACAAGAGTGCCCGCAGAATCCACAGCATACAGACTTTGCTTTTCGGGATTTGTTGAGATGAGGCCGGTGACACTCAGCTCTTTCCCTTTTCCGACTGCTGCGGTCACGGCGGTTTCATCGGCGGGATAGGTGGAGGGCGAAGTCAACATCCATTTGCCCGCCTGTTTTTCAAGCACGATGGTGTTGCCGTTGGCGAAAATCTCCAGCTTGTCAACAGAGGCCGAGTCGTATTTTACCAGCGGGTCGCCGACAGACGACGCCCGGCTTTGCTCGCCTTCCTGTTGAAGAACGAGATACGTACCGATTGCAAGCAGAACCAGAATGCCAAGCAAAATTGTTGAGTTACGTTTCATGTTCCTTTCCCGCTTCGGAGTTCAGAATGTTGATGTTTCCAATGCCTTCTTCTTTGCTTTCCTCATCTGCCACCGCAACAAGCCGTAGCCCAGAACAAGAAGCGGCGGAAGAATCATGTTACCGAATTTGTACATCTTCTTCGAGCCGTCCGAGACTTGTTCAAGCGGCGGCAGGGAAACATCCTTTGAACGGATTGTGATAAGCCCGGCATCATCAACGAGATAGTCGATCATATTGGCAAAGAAATTCAGATTATCGCGCCCGCCGAGAAACTGATCCTTCGCAAAATCACCATCACCAACAAGAATGATGCGCGTGTCGGAACTCCGGTCAAGTTTGTTCCCCGGTTGCGGAATCACCTCGTCGCTTGTGTCGTGCGGGATCGGTTTGCCGGAATAGAAACTTGTGAATTGTCCGCTCACAACGGCGGCAAGGGGAATGCCGGACTCGGTGAACATATCCTGCGTGTATCGCGCCATCGGATCGAAGTAGAAGACTTGAGTCTGCCGTCCGCTTTGCTTCGAGGAACGGATCAGAATTTCCCCCTTCAATCCCCGTGAGGCAAGATTGGTAGTGTCGATTGAACTAACGAAGAACAACACAATGCTCTGCAGATTCTTGACGATCGTATTGTCTTTGCTCACGTCGCTTGCGATGGGGATGTAGGGAAACTGTACCTGACTTTGAATCGAGAACCCGCCTTGCTGTTGCACGATATTGATGGGGGCACATTGTACATCACGCACAAGATCGGGATTGATGCGCAACCCGTAATGCTCCAGCATATCTTCCAATTTCAAGTCAAGCGTCCGGCCGAATTGCTGCTGGAGATTTGCGTCCACTTTGTTCAGGAGGAAGGCAACCTTTCCCCCGCGCATGATGTACTGATCAATCTGATATTTCGTCTGTTCCGAAAACGCATTCTGCGGAGCCATCACAATCAGCGCTGCCACATCGTGGCCGACCGGCCCTTTACCGACATCCGCAGTTTCGACGGTGTATTGGCGGGAGAGCAGTTGCTGTGCGCGCGATAATTCCTGCAACGACGGTTCGCCTTGTCCCGTCAGAAAGGCGATCTTCTTCTGTGATTTCGATGTGAGTCGTTTGATCGTGCTGCTCAAGTCGTACTCAAGTGTCGAAGTGTTCTGGATAACCGGAATGACTTCTTTCTTATCCTCAAACAGCAACACCATTCCCATGTATCCGCGCTTCACTTCCAGCTTGTCGTCATTGATCACCTGGACTTGTACAGGCTGAATGCCCTGCTGTTGGGCTTCTTGTTCCCCTTTTTCGCCCGAGGGATCAATAAACTCGAACTGCAGATTGCCCTGCGAGTATGCTTTATATTCATTCAATTGATCGAGAACCGTCCGTCGAACGTTGTTGTATGGCGGCGGCAGGTCCTCTGTGAAGTACGCCTTCACCGTCAGCCTGTCGTCGAGTGATTTGACGAGGTTCTTACTTGCGTCGGAGAGTGTGTAGAGGTTGTTCTTCGTGAAATCCAATCTTCCGAACATTCTGATTGAAATAACGTTCACCAGAATGAGAATGACGGCAACGATGCCGACCCTCATCAACGTTTGCGATTTGAGACTCTTGTTTGACATGACCATCCTACCACTTTCTTCGTTCGAGGGAAACTGTTGACATCATCAGCAAGAAACCGAGCATGGAGATGAAGTAAATGATGTTGCGCGAATCGATGACGCCGCGGGCAATGCCGGAATAATGAAAATCCACGCCGAGAAACTCGAGCGTCGATGCGAGAAATGAGGGAAGGTATGGAAGCACTTTATCGACCATAAACACCGCAAAAGCGAAGATGAATCCCATGATAAATGCAACGATTTGATTGTCCGTCAGGCTGGACGCGAGAAGTCCGAGCGCAATGAATACACCACCCATCAGCATCAATCCGATGTAGCCCGTTACCACCTGCCCGAAATCAATCGAGCCGAGAATCGCCATCGTGATGACGTAGAGGAACGTCGGAAGCAAGGCCGCACCGAGTACGACCCACGCCGCAAGGAATTTGCCGAGGATAATTTCAACGTCTTTGATCGGTTTTGTTGTCAGCAACTCGATTGTGCCGGATTTCCGTTCCTCTGCCAGCAGGCGCATTGTGATGGCCGGAGCAATTACAAGAAAGAGAATCTTGACAAGCGGCGAATCGAAGATGATGTATAATGAAGCGACGTTGTTCAGAAACAGATTGGTCGAAAAAAACCAGCCGAGGATTGCAAGAAAGACAACGATAACAACGTACGCCACCGGCGAATTGAAATACGATTTTACCTCGCGCTTGAATATGGGAAGAATGTTGGGATAGGAGTTCATGATGCTATGTAGTGAAATAACCTTGTTGTAATGAGTGTTTAGTTGTCAGAGTTTAGGATTCCGCTTTCGATTTCATCGCGAGAATGTAGTTAACAGTCTGTGGAATCAGGTCATCAAGCTTTACCTGAACATCCTTGTAACGTCCGTCCGTGGAAATGAGGTTCTTTGTTTTGCTTTCCACCACCACATTGCAGTTTCTTTCGCTGATGCAAGAGCATACTGGAAGAATTTTCTCTGTTCGGCGTACGAATAGCGATAATAGCCCTCGTTCATCGTTGCTGCAATGCCATCTGCAGAGTCGCAAACTTGCTTACCAACAGTCCATTTCGGGAAACTTTCCCACCTTGATACTTCCTCCCAAACCAGTTCTCCAATCTCCAAGCCAAGTTTGTAGATTCGAAGTTCCGACAGGTCTTTCATCGTCTACCGGATGCAATACGTGTTTGTGATTTGTTATCGACCTAAACTCTTATCCCTTATCTCTCACACCTAAGAAGTTGTCAACTTATGAAACACTTCTTCCAGCGTTGTTGCTTTGCGGTGCATTTCCAAAATCACCCAGCCTTCGGCCACTGCCATCCGGAACGCGGATTCACGAACGTCGGCACCCTTCTCCACATGAAGCATGAAGCGCGACGTGCCGTTGGTTTGTCCGAGAAGCTCGACGCTGCCGACGCCGGGAATGCTTCGCAGCTTCGGCGATATCTGCTGCATCGGATCGGAAATGCCGGAACGCAATTCAAGAGTCAATGACTCGGAGCCGCGGAAATCCTGTTGAAGTTTTTCCGGTGTGCCGTCGGCAACGATCTTTCCCTCATTAATAATCAACACGCGGTCGCACGTTGCCTGCACTTCCGAAAGAATATGTGTAGAGAGAATTACCGTTTTTGCGCGGCCAAGCTGTTTGATGAGATTGCGGATTTCAACAATCTGATTTGGGTCGAGTCCGCTGGTGGGCTCGTCGAGAATCAGCACCTCCGGTTCATGAATCATCGCTTGCGCAAGCCCGACGCGTTGGCGGTAGCCTTTCGAGAGCTCGCCGATATCCTTGTGCCGCACGCTTTCAAGTCCGCACACATGCACCATTTCCTTGATGCGGTGGGAAATCTGCTTCTCTTGCATGCCATGAAGCTGGGCCGCATACTCGAGGTATTCCAACACATTCATCTCGTGGTACAGCGGGTTGTTCTCCGGCAAGTAGCCGATTTTCTTTCGGACATCGAGGGAGCGTTCCACCGTGCTCAAACCGTCGACCTCCACAGTGCCGGAGGTTTGCGGCATATAGCAGGTAATAATCTTCATTGTTGTTGTTTTGCCGGCCCCATTTGGGCCGAGGAAGCCCAGAATCTCGCCTGACTTCACATCAAACGAGATTGAATCGACGGCTTTCTGATCGCCGTACAATTTGGTAAGATTGCGGACTGCAATTGACATAGCACAAGAGTTTTTGTAAGCGAAATTGAACTGCGGATAGTCGTACTTCGAAGTATTGCTCTCGGATGAGCCCCGCCCGCCAGCCGGAATCTCAAAGCGTAGAAAATCTAAACACGCAAGGAAAAAAAATCAAGAGAAATCGGATGGGCTGCGTGATACTTCCTGCCCCGGCATCGTCATGGATATTCTCTGAAGATTCCGTACTTTGGTGTGAATAGAAATAGAACGGGATGTCTTTCATGAAAATAAGTATGCAAATGTTGACAACGTTGTTGCTGCTTTGTTCTCTTTCGATATTGCCGGCGTGTGCGCAGGATATCCCTCAGTTTTCCGACCGGCATCTTCAATTTCCGAAGATTACAAGCAAGGCGCTGGAAGAAAACCTGATTGGCGATCCGCATGTACGTGAGATGTGTGTCCTCCTTCCGCCATCCTATTTTCAATCAACAAGAAACCGCTATCCCGTCGTCTATTATCTGCACGGATTGGGAATGCGTGAGGACGGGCATCGTGAGAGTGTCGGGAGGTTTCAGCAATTGTTTCAGCTAATGAGGGATCGCAAGCTTCCTGAAATGATATTGGTTGCCATTGACGGCACAACGTCGTTCGGTGGCAGTTACTACGTCAACTCTCCGACGATCGGAAATTTTGAAGACTATGTTGCGCGTGAGATAGTCGCGTTGGTGGATAGCTCCTTCAGAACGAATCCGGGGCGGCAGTGGCGTGCCATCGCGGGTTTCTCCATGGGCGGATACGGGGCGATCAAGTTCGGCATGAAGCACAGCGACGTGTTCGGGCAGGTGGGGAGTTTGAGCGGAAGCCCGTTGTCAATCCGCTACCGGAAATCCATCTATCGCAAAGCTCTTGCCGGGCACAGTCGACCGGCACATATTCTGGAACTCAGAGAAAAGATTCCGTTCGAGAAAAACTGGTCGCTTGCAGCCGCGTATGCGAAAGCGGCGGCGTTATCTCCCAACCCGCGGAAACCCCAGTTGTTTCTCGACCTTCCATTCCAATCAGGTTCGGATGATCGGGACCCCGTTTGGAAGAAGTGGATGGATGAAGACCCGCTTTCGCTTGTTGGCCGTTATCGGGACGAACTCTCTTCTCTCGATCAAATCTATATCGATCACGGGGAGGATGAAACAACGCTCGGAACGGAGGATTTTCTGCGCGAGCTTGTCCGCTACGGCATCGGGCACACGCATTTCATTTTTCGCGGCGACCATACGGATGAACTGTTCGTGCGCCATTTGAGAATGTTGCGATTTCTTTCCGCCCGCTGGATGGGGGAGTAGGGCGCGCAAGTCGGACACCGGGTAAACTTACCGCGCCACGCAGATGTCTGTCGAAAACTCTCCTGAGTCCGAGCGCCGGCTCAGTATGGTCGTCGCCCGCCGCCGCCACCCCTGTTCCCGCCACCACCATATCCTCCTCTGTTACCACCGCCGAACCCGCCCCCTCTGCCACCGCGTCCTCCGCTCTCGGATTTCGGCCGGGCTTCGTTCACGGTCAATGCGCGCCCCATCAATTCTTTTCCGTTCAATGCTTCGATTGCGGCTTCGGCCTCTGATTTCTTAGACATTTCCACGAATCCGAATCCCTTGGACTCGCCGCTGAACTTGTCCTTGATGACGTTGACAGACATGATCTTGCCGAATGGTTCGAAGAGCTGCTGCAGATCGCTATCGCCTGCTTCACGCGATAGATTGCCCACGAATAGTTTCATACCGGACTCCTTGTTTGAGTGATAAGTGATATTCCAACTGTGTGCATGTCGTTCGGCACGAAAATGAGCCGGAAGGCAGCAGGTTGAACTTGTGACGAAAACCGGAATAGACAATCCCTTGTTCATAACAGAATACAAAAAAGGGAGATGAATCCCAATTTATTTTCCATTGAGATTAATCTGCTACACTCTGGGTCGCTTTTTATGCCATTCCGTTACAGACTGGTACACATGCGCCATCGCCAGCACATCGGCTTCGGCAAACGGCCGCCCGATGATTTTCAGCCCGATCGGCAGCTTCTTTTTGCTGAAACCGCAGGGAACAGAAACGGCGGGCAACCCGACGAGATTTTCAACCGCTTCAATCGTGTTGCCGCCACCGAAGATGGATTGCATGTCGGCTTCAATCGGCGGGGCGCATTGCAGCGTGCTCGAGCCGAGGATGATGTCGTATTGTGTGAACAGTTGCGCAATGTCGTGAGAAATTCTTGTCCGAATGCGTTGACAGCGCAGATAATCCACGGCAGTGATAAGCTGGGCTCCCAACAACTCGCCCCGTCGATCGGGATCGATGATGCCCGATACTTTTCCCGCCTTCACAAGCGGCTCGAACGCCGAGGCTTCTTCGGCCGAGATGATCGTTCCCGCAACTGTTTCGTAAGGGTGACCGGGAAGCTGAATTTCGTTCGGGTCAAGTCCGAGTTGTTTGAAAATATCCAGGGCTTGCCTGAACGCAGCCGCAACATCCGGCTCACCCCAAGTTTCATAATCCTCCTTCACAAATCCCACGCGGAATTTTGCAATGTTTTCGCGTGATCTGTTGGCAACAAATCTAAACGGCGCCTGCACCGTCGTTGCGTCGCCATCATCACGTCCGTGAAGAATTGAAAACACCGTTGCAGCATCTGCGGCATTGCGGCACAACGGGCCGACTTTGTCCATCGTCCACGAGAGCGCCATTGCTCCTGCACGGCTGATGCGTCCGAATGTCGGACGTAATCCTGTTATCCCGCAGAATGAGGAGGGCGTCATGATGCTGCCCCAGGTTTCGGTACCGAGCGCGAAGACGCAGAGTCCCGCCGCAACGGCCGCCCCGGAGCCGCTTGACGAACCGCCCGACCATCGTGTAAGATCCCACGGCGTCCGGCACGCGCCGGTTGCGGTTGCCGTCGGTGGGCCCCCTGCAAGTTCGCTCATCGCTGCTTTGCCGAGGAGAATTGCCCCGGCCTCGCGCAGCTTCTTGACAACTGCCGCGTCTTCATCTATAACCTGCTCGGCATACGGCCTCGCTCCCCATGTCGTCAGATATCCTTTTACCGCAAACAGATCCTTCGTCGCGTAGGGAATGCCGTGCAATGGGCCGCGATACAAACCTGAGTTGATTTCACGCTCTGCCTGACGCGCCTGCTGCAATGCAAGATCTGTTGTTACTATTACGAACGCGTTCAGCTTCGGCGAGAGCTTTTCAATTCTCTTCAGATACTCTTCTGTGAGTTTGACGGGAGAGAGTTTCTTGCGTTTGATGAGTTTCGCCAACTCGGAGATGGGCAAATACAGCACTTCTTCGGCAATCATCTCTTCACAGCTCCGTTCTCCCCTTTTGCTTTCGGACTCGAAAAAATGAAATCGGGCGGGAGGTTGTTGGGCAGATCTGTTTCCCGTAACGCTTTCATATTCTTTTCGTGATTCATGAGGAACTTGCTTGCAAGCTGCTTATCTTCAACCGACAGCGTGTAGCCCGCAATACTGTCCGGGAGATCAATGACGGGTTCGGGGTTCGAGGTTTGCGAGAGAATTGGCGGATGCTCGATCAACGAAAAAGCGCCGGCTGCAAGCAATTTCTTGCCGAATGAACGGCGGGAAAGTCTATTCATAAAGGCTCCTCCAAAATGAAAACCAGGCGACACAAAGGCGCGAAGAGAGTGTATTTAGGCTTGTGTCTTTATGTGTTCCGAGACGATGTTCCCGTTGCTGCTTTGGAAGAATGGGAGTGCAATATCCAGAAACGCAATCTTCTGTACGAACTGCATGGGGTGACGCGTATCGGCAAAAACATTCAGTCTTCCGTTCGGAAGCTCTGCTGCAAGTCGCTCTGCTTCATCATGCGGAATCATCTCATCCGAATCTCCCACGGAAACAAGTACAGGAAAGTCCGCAAGATTGACGGCATTTTCGGTGAGGCCCTCGTCCGGCATGGTTTCGATGAATTCCTTCGCTGAGGCAAGCAGGGCCTTCCACCCGTCATCACCATTTGCGGGCGCATGATCTTGCTGAAGTTGGGCCGCCCATCTCGGGACTTTCTCAAGCATCTTTTCCAGATTGAAATCTTTGACAGTCGAAGCAACAGCTTCCGGCGTCCAATAGAATTTCGTAGCGTGCATCAACAGCGATTGAACTCTGCCCGGATGTTGAATGCCGAACGCAAGCCCCACGTATCCTCCGAGACTGTAGCCGCAGATGCGCGCCGAATCGATCTGCAATGTTTCGTACAACGAAAACAGATCGGCGAGGAGTTGATGGAGACGAATCCGGCCGGAGGGATTGTTCGTTCTTCCGTGTCCGCGCAAGTCAACAGCAATCACATGAAACTGGCGGGCGAAGTCGGGGATGAACCGCCGCCACTGACTTTCTATCGTGCCGAGAAGTCCGGGCAACAGAATCAGCGGCTCCCCGGAGCCGTGTTCTTCATAATAGATGGCGCAATCTTTTGAGGAAATCAAAGACATGAGTCGAGCAGAGGAATTGGGCTGAATTGAATTCCTGAAAGTATACAACAGCACGGCCTGAGATTCAAGCCTGTTTGCCCATCCGAGCCGAATTTTGTATGTTGTGTTGTAGTGATGCAACAGACATCAGAGAAGTCATGCCCATTCAACTCAAAAAGCAAATGATAGTTGTCGGTGATCGCGTTCTCATTGAACTCGACACCGGCCAGGACAAGACGAAAGCCGGACTCTATCTACCCGAAACTGTTCGTGAGAAAGACAAGGTTGCAACGGGACGCGTCGTTAAAGTCGGGCCCGGATACGCCGTGCCGAACCCGAACTACACGGATGACGAGCCTTGGTCAAAACCCAAAGACCCGGCACGTTACATTCCGCTTCAAGTGAAAGAACTCGACCAAGTCTTGTTCCTGCGCGAGCAGGCAATCGAGGTTGAGTTTCAAGAGAAGAAATACCTTGTCGTTCCGCAGACGGCGATCCTCATGATCGTGAGGGACGAACTTCACGAGGAAATTTAGCTCGCTTTCAGAGAATATCTACTCCTTGATTTGCCCAAACGGAGGCATTTCCGCTGTTCTACGCCCTCCCAAGAATAAGAATTCACTTCCCACATTTGGTCAGAAGAGCCATTCCGCCCAAAAACTAATACTCAAAAATGGAGATTTTGGCTGTTTTCTGCAGAATTCCGTGGCACAATGGTTGACCTGTTTGCCTGCTGTAGGCATTCTCAACAACTGGTTAGTCACAATCGCAAAGGGGAAAAGCGTGTTTCGGATTGTTGCCAAGCAGCAGCTCGCACCAACGATAACCAAATACATCATTGAAGCACCATTTATTGCCCGCAAACGTAAAGCGGGCAATTTTGTCATTATCCGAGTGATGGAGGGGGGCGAGCGGATTCCGCTGACGATTGTGGACAGCGATCCCGCGGCGGGGACCATCACGCTCATCGTCCAGGCAATCGGCAAAACGACGAAGCTTCTGGCGACAAAGCGGGAAGGCGAGTTCATCAAGGACGTGCTCGGCCCTCTCGGCAATCCGACGCCCATCAACAATCACGGAACAGTTGCATGCGTTGGAGGCGGAGTAGGTACCGCCGAACTGCTGCCCATTGCCAAGGCATTGTACGTTGCGGGCAACACTATCTATTCTATTATCGGCGGCAGAACGAGAGAGTTGGCGATTCTTGAAGAAGAGATGAAGAGTTGTTCTCAAGAAGTCTATGTCACAACGGATGACGGTTCGTACGGTCGCAAGGGACTCGTTACCGATCAGTTGAAAGATTTGCTTGACGGAGATTTCGGAATCAAAGCCGTGTATGCCATCGGGCCGCTGCCGATGATGAAGGCGGTCGCAAATCTTACCAGACAATACAATGTCCATACACTCGTCAGTCTGAATGCCATTATGGTTGACGGAACCGGAATGTGCGGCGGATGCCGCGTGTCGGTAGGCGGAGAGATGAAGTTTGCCTGCGTTGACGGGCCGGAGTTCGATGCCCATCTTGTGGATTTTGATGAGATGATTATGCGCAACCGGACGTATATTGATTTGGAAAAGGAATCTGATCACCGCTGTAATGTGTACAAGCAGGCGGATGCAATGGAGGGAGTTGCCTGATGGAAACCGTCAACCCTCTGAAACCATCCGCACGAATGAGAATTCCCCGTCAGGATTCCATTGAACAGGAGGCGGATAGACGAAGCCGGAATTTTCAGGAAGTATCATTTGGTTTAGATGAACAACGCGCCGTTATTGAAGCGCAGCGATGTCTTGAATGTAAGAATCCCGTGTGCCAGGATGCGTGTCCGGTGAACATCGACATTCGCGGCTTCATTCAGTTGATGTTGAAGAAGGATTACAGCGGCGCGGTGAACAAAATACGCGAGGCGAACTATCTTCCGGCAATCTGTGGCAGAGTGTGTCCGCAGGAAAGTCAATGCGAAGCAGAATGCACGCTCGGCAAGAAACACGATCCGGTTGCCATTGGAAAGCTTGAGAGATTTGTTGCCGACTATGAAATGTTGCACGACACGTTCAACGCGCCGCATATCGGCGAGCGCCGCAAGGAGAAAGTGGCAATCGTAGGGTCGGGCCCGGCGGGACTCACATGTGCCGCCGAGCTTGCGAAGCTCGGTTACCATGTAACGATTTTTGAAGCGTTGCATGCCTTGGGCGGCGTGTTGCGATACGGCATTCCGGAATTTCGTCTTCCGAAGGAAATTCTTGATGTTGAGATGGAGCGCATCAAAGCCCTCGGCGTGGAAATCTACACCAACTTCCTCGTGGGCAGAACGGCAACGATCGATGAATTGTTCGATGAATGGGGCTTCAGCGCGATATTTCTTGGTACCGGCGCAGGCACGCCGACGTTTATGGGAATTCCGGGCGAAAACTTCAGCGGAGTCTATTCGGCAAATGAATTTCTCACACGTGTCAACTTGATGGGAGCGTTCAAGTTTCCGGAGAACGATACGCCCGTGAAGATCGGCAAACAGGTTGCGGTGATCGGCGGCGGCAACACGGCAATGGATGCCGTGCGTACGGCAAAACGTCTCGGCGCGGAGAAGGCGTATCTTGTCTACCGCCGCTCTCGCAATGAAATGCCTGCCCGGGAAGAAGAGATTCATCATGCGGAACAAGAGGGGATTGAGTTTCTCCTTCTCACTAATCCGACAAGAATACTCGGCACGGAGACGAATTGGGTATGCGGACTCGAATGCCAGCGAATGGAGTTGGGCGAGCCGGACGAATCGGGCAGACGCAAACCCGTTGCCGTGAAAGGATCGGAGTTTGTGCTTGATGTGCAGACCGTGATCGAGGCAATCGGGCAGAAGCCGAACCCGATCATTCAGTCAACAACGCCCGGCTTGAAAACAGGAAAGCGAGGCGTGGTTGAAGTGGACGAGAAGCAAACAACAACACGCCGGGGAATTTTCGCAGGTGGCGATCTGTCACGCGGCGGCGCGACAGTTATTCTTGCAATGAAGGACGGAAAGATCGCCGCGATGGAAATTCACAACTACCTGCAATCAAACCATCGTGCGGCGTCCGAAAACATCCCTCTCACTCACTCATCAAGTGTAGCGTGATATGGTAGATAACGAGACCCTTTACAGAACAATTCTCGACGCGATTCCACAGCCCGTTTTGCTCGTGGATGACGATGTGAATGTTATTGATCTGAACAGGGCGGCGTTGGAGTTGGTCAACAAATCCCGGCTCGAGGTGTTGTACATTCGCGGCGGAGAGATGCTCAACTGCATTCACACCAACGACTCGCCCGGCGGATGCGGCCGGGGCCCGCATTGCGGCGATTGCATCATCCGCAATTCGGTGACGGCATCACTGTCCGGCAAACCGGTGCACCGCCAGCGGACTAAAGCGGAGCTTGTTCAGGGGGATGAGGTGAAGGAGATCGAACTGATGGTAACCGCATCACCGGTTTGGATTGGCAATCGAAAACTCGCGCTGTTGATTCTGGAGGATATCACGGAAATCGTGCGGTTGCGTACCCTTGTGCCGATGTGTTCAAAATGCCGCCGGGTAAGGAATGACGAGCAGTTTTGGCAATCCGTCGAAGCATATATCAAGGCCGAATTCAATGCCGAGGTAACTCACAGCCTTTGCCAGGAATGCGTAACAGAACTCTATCCCGAACACAGTGAAGCGATTCTTCGCAACGTATCAAACCGCGCAAACGGAAAGAACCATTCATGAGCGATTCCCGACACTTCACCGTTCTCGTCATCAATCCGGGTTCCACGTCAACCAAAATTGCGATCTCGGAGGATGAGAAGATCGTTGCGTCAGAAACGCTGCGCCATGAAAGCGGAGAACTTGCCCAATACGGAACAATCTGGGATCAATTCAACTATCGCCTCATGCTCTGCCGTCATTGGTCGGCATCAAGGCTCAGAGCGTGCTCGGCTGTTGTTGCGCGCGGCGGATTGTTGCGGCCCGTTCCCGGCGGAACTTATCGCGTGACTGTGGATATGCTCGATGATGCACGAAGAAACCTGCAGGGTGAACACGCCTCCAATCTCGGCAGTGCCCTTGCCCATGAGCTTGCGTCGGAGTATAACTGTCCCGCTTTCGTTGTCGATCCGGTTTCGGTGAACGAATTCGAGCCGCTGGCGAAATATTCGGGACTTCCGTTCATTGAACGCAAGAGTCTGTCACACGCCCTGAATATTCACGCGGCAGCGCGCCGCGCCGCTCAAGAATTCCGCTTGAGATTTGAGGAATCGAGTCTGGTTGTTGCGCATCTTGGAAGTGGCATCTCCGTTGCGCCGCTGCGGGGTGGGAAGATCATTGATGTGAACGACGCGTCGAGTGATGGGCCATTCTCCTCCGAACGATCGGGAGGGCTTCCGCTTCAACAATTCATAACCCTCTGCTTCTCCGGAACTTACAGCGAGATGGAAATCCGTAATTTCGTTCGCCGTCATGGCGGGTTGGCAGCCTACATTGGCACCAACGACTTGACAGAAGTTGAACGTCGCATCGCAGGCGGAGACACCGAGGCCGGGCAAGTGTATGAAGCAATGGCGTACCAGATTGCCAAGGAAATCGGCGCGATGGCAACTGTGTTGAAAGGGAAGGTCGATGCCATTGTTTTGACGGGAGGAGCGGCAAATTCCACGATGCTGACATCATGGATTGAGGATCGCGTACGCTTCATCGCCCCCGTAAAGGTCTATGCAGGTGAAGATGAAATGGCGGCGCTTGCACAAGGGGCGCTACGCGTACTCCGGGGAGAGGAAGAAGCGAAAAGATATTGAGGAATGAAATCACAAATCTCAAATTCCAAATACCAATAGCCAAGTTCCAACGGAGATGATGTTTGGAATCTACTCGGAAGGATGAATGATGATCAACAACTTTGACCAACTGCTCAGCGAGGCGCTGAAGTACAAAGGCAAGCGCGTTGTTGTTGTGTATCCGAATAATACGGAAACGCTGCAGGCTGTGTACGATGCATGCGAACGGACTCTTGCCCGCTTCATTCTAATCGGGGATCAGGAGGTTATCGAACGCAAAATTGCGGAGATGGGCGAGACCCGAAAGCCGTTTGAGATTGTGCATCGTGCCACTATGCACGAGGCGCTCAATACAGCAATCTACTATGTGCGTGACGGCAAATGCGATGTGTTGATGAAAGGCGGCGTTGATACCTCGACGATGATGAAGGCTGTTCTGCACGAGGATTCCGGCATCCGGACCGGACGGTTGCTGAGTGATATTTTCATTCTCGAGTTTCCTCAACGAGTCGACAACAAGTTCGTGATGATCACCGACGGCGGAATGACGCTCGCCCCCGATCTCAAAAACAAAGTCGAGCTCATCAACAACGCCGTTGAAGTTGCACACGCCCTCGGCAATCTCAACCCGAAAGTCGCTGTTCTTTCTGCAACGGAATTTGTGGTTCCTACTCTTCAATCAACACTCGATGCGGCCGCGCTTTCCAAAATGAACGAGCGGGGACAAATCAAAGGCTGTATTGTTGACGGCCCGTTCGCCCTTGATAATGCTATCTCCGCGGAAGCCGCAGCCGAAAAAGCAATCGGCTCGCCGGTTGCCGGACACGCCGAAATCCTGATTGCGGCAAACATCGAATCGGCCAACAGTCTTGCCAAAAGCACAACGTACTTTGCCGGACTCCGGCTTGCACACGTGATTGTGGGAGGCAAAGTGCCGGTTCTGATACCTTCACGAGCAGACAAGAGCGAGGCCAAAATGCTCTCCATCGCCCTCGGCGTGATTATGAGCGCCTATTACGAGGCAAATCCGCCGGGTTGAGGCTTCCCGAAACAAGCCGAACTCACTGTCGTATTACTCACAGTCAGGAGGCCTGCCATGGATACCGGAACATATCAGCGTTTTCGCCAAAACCTTGAACGCCAGCGGCAAAATCTGCTCGATTGGCTGAAAGGCACACCCGCCGAACAAAAGCACATTCACCTCGGCCCCGTTTCTGAACAGGAAATTGAAACACGACTGGAGAAGCTGGATGAAGCCATTTCGCAAACTGAACAACAGACGTTCGGTCTGTGTACAGTCTGCCACGAAGATGTGAATGCCGAACTGTTGGAGATGGATTTCACGTCGTGCGTCTGCCTCGATCATTTCTCGGACGACCAGCGGCGGCGTCTCGAACAGGATCTCGAACTCTCACACAAAGTGCAGAAGGCGTTGCTGCCGAAAGAAGCGCCTGCAATTCCGGGTCTGCGCGTTGCCGCGTTCATTCAACCGGCTGAGATTGTGGGGGGAGATTATTTTGATTTCTTCAGATTCAAGGATGGCTCGCACGGTTTTGCCATTGCTGATGTGATGGGAAAAGGATTGCCTGCAAGTATGCTCGTCGCCAGCATGCAGGCGTCGTTGCGCATTCTTGTCCCCGACAACGACTCGCCCGCCGATGTGATGAAGCGGCTGAATCATCTCTTTTGCCACAACATTCATCTCATCAAGTTCATCACGATTTTTCTCGGACGTTACAATCCCGAGACGCATGTGCTGGAGTACTGCAACGCAGGACACAATCCGCCGGTTCATGTGCACACATCCAACGGACTCGCGGCAAGCAAGCTGATGCCGACAGGCGCTGCAATTGGATTGACGGAAGCGATGGTGTATGAAAATGCAAAAGTAGAATTAAAGAAGGGGGATTCACTGCTGCTGTACACTGACGGCCTGACCGAAGCACGCAACGCGAAGTCGGAAGAGTTTGGCGAGCAACGGCTCACCTCATGGCTGATTTCCAACTCTCATCTGGATGCAAAGCCACTCGTTGACGGTTTGCGGACTTCTCTCCGCGACTTCACCGGCTCCGGCAAATACGCCGATGACTTGACGCTGGTGGCGGGGAAGGTTGTGGGGTGACAACAAAAAAGGGCAGAACAGCGTTCTGCCCTTTGCCTTTCGGAAACAGCGGCCTGCAACAAGATTACATCTTCCCCAACACCGGCTTGCTTCCCAACACTTCTTCAATCGTTAGCTTCTCAATCGGGCCCAAGTTCAGTGCCCTGATACCTGACTCGACTTTCGACATATCTCCCACAACCACAATTGCAATCTTCTCGGGATCGACGTACTTCTTTGCAACTCGAACAACATCATCTTTTGTCACGGCGAGGATATTGTTCGTGTAGTTGTTGAAGTACGTGTCGGGAAGATTGTAGATGACGAGATCGCCCAACCGTCCGGCAATCTCACCAACGGATTGGAAGTCGCTGGGATAGCTGAGGGCAACATAGTTCTTCGCCCGCGTCAACTCATCATCGGAGATGTTCGAAATGTTCGTCAGTTCCTTCATGAACTCCGTCAGCGCCTTGTCCGTTACATCCGTTTGTACATCCGATGATGCAAGGAATGACCCCGGCAGCGGCAGGAAGTTGAACCGGGAGCCTGCCCCGTATGCGTAGCCGTGTTCCTCGCGCAAGTTGTTGTTCAGGCGTGACGTGAACGAGCCGCCGAGGATTGTATTCATTACGACTATCGGATAGTAATCCTCCGTTGTTCGCGCAACACCGATGCGTCCGATACGAATCACGGATTGCGCGGCTCCCGGCTTGTCAACGAGATACAGCTTTCTCGCTTCGACTTGCTTGGCCGTCGGCCAGGTTTTGCTTTCGACTTTGCCGGCTTTCCATTTCCCGAACAACGCATTCAGTTTCGGCAGAATAGTCTTTGCCGTCACATCTCCCACCACAATGAGCGTGGCATTGTTGGGATGAAAATAGGTGGAATGGAACTTCTTCAAATCCGCAATGCTGAATGCACGGATCGCCGTTTCATTGCCCATCGTCGGCGGGCCGTAGGGATGATCCTTCCCGAACAGAACGTTGTTGAACAACGTCGAGCCGACGACACGCGGCTCATCGTGCCATTGAAGGAGTGTAGTCAGCCGCTCAATCCGATTTCGCTCAAGCTCTTCGGCGGGAAATTTGGGGCGCAATGCGGCATCTGCAAACAATGCCAACGCCGAATCGAGCTTGCTGAGCGGGGTGAACAGCGAGACGGTTGTTGTGTGCATTCCGGCATTCACTGAAATGTTTGCTCCGAGAAAATCCACGGCATCAGCAAACGCGAGTGCATCGCGGTTGCCTGCACCTTCCTGCATCATTGCGGCCGTCATGCTCGCGAGTCCCCGCTGCCCAGCGGGATCCATAGCTGTTCCTGCGTTCACCAGCAAATTCACCTGCACAAGCGGAACCTGATGCTTCTCCATCAACACAACCTTCAAACCGTTCGAAAGCTTTAGGTGCTGGATTGCGGGAAGCGTCAGTGACGGCGGCGGACCGAGTTCCGGCGGCTTGCTGCGATCAGGCTGCTGCGCAACCCCCAATGACCAATGACTACTGACTAAATAGACTAAACAGATTAAAACGACTGTACTTTGAAATCTCTTCATTGCTTTATCACCTCCTGCGTGTATGTCGCCGCAAGGTCTTTCTTTCCTTTCGGAACGATGCTGAGCACGACACGCTTGTCGTTATGCAAGAATGTTTTTGCGGCTGCGGTGATGTCATCCGCGTCGACGGCTTTGTAGCGGTACAAATCCTCGTTGAAGAAATCCGGATTGCCGGTAAACTGGAAATAATTGTTGAACTGATCGGCCTTGTTCTCCACCGATTCGAGTCGCGCAAGGAAGCTTGCCTCGTACTGGTTCACCGCCCTTTGCACTTCGCGTTCCGCCGGGTTCTCGCGTTTGATGCGGTCAATTTCCTCCTGCACAAGCTTCTCAATTTCCTGCAGCGTATGTCCGCTGCGTGCAGTGACTTCAATAATAAAGATGGAGCCCAATCTCATCGAATAGTTGTACGCCGAAACATCCTGAGCAACCTGCAGATCATACACAAGACGTTTGTAAAGCCGGGAGTTTTTTCCTCCCGCAAGAACGCTTGCCATGATGTCGTTCGTTGCATCCATTCCGGTAAAAACGCCCGGCGCATGCCACGTCATGTACAAACGCGGAAGCTGGACGTTATCTTCCATCACAAGCCGCTTCTCGCTTTCGAGATATGCCGCAACAGGATCGATTGGGGGGATGTTTCTTCCGCGGGGAATTCCGGCGAACCATTTCTCCACTGACTTCTTCGTCTGTTCGATATCGATGTCGCCCGCAATGGCAAGCACGGCATTGTTCGGCACGTACCAATCCTTGAAGAAGTTCACCACATCCTCATAACTCGCTGCCGTCAAATCCGCCATCGAGCCGATAGTCGGCCACGAGTAGGGATGGGCTTTCGGGTAGAGTTGCTCGAAGAGTGTGAGATATGCCATGCCGTAAGGCCTGTTCTCGTACGACTGGCGACGTTCGTTCTTCACGACGTCACGCTGCCCGTCCACTTTCGCGGGGGACATTGCATCCAGCAAAAATCCCATCCGGTCGGATTCGAGAAAGAGGGCGAGTTCAAGGGCGTTGCTTGGGACTGTTTCGTAGTAGTTCGTCCGGTCGGTGTTGGTGGAGCCGTTGTTGTTGCCCCCCGCCGCTTCCAGCCAGCGGTCGAACATTCCTTCCGGCACATTCTTCGAGCCTTCGAACATGATATGCTCGAACAAATGTGCGAAGCCCGTGCGTCCGGGTTTCTCCCGCCCCGAACCGACGAGATAGTAGATGTTCACGGCCACCGTCGGCGTCGAGCGATCCTGATGCAGAATCACGTTCAACCCGTTGGGCAGCACGAAGCGCGTGTACGGCACGCGAATCCGCACATCCTGCGCGGCGGCGGAGAGAAATGCCGAGCAGATAAGTGCGGCAAGAAGAAGACGTTTCATGAGTACTCCTGAGTGTGAGAATGTGTGACAAGTGTTTCGTGGTACGAAAAGTACGTGTGAAAGATTACCCAAACATGGCCGGAAAAGCAAGGTTGGGGCGGGTTTCCGGCTTGACAATGGAAGTGGGGATTTGGTAAGACGTGGCAGACGAAGATCCGAACATTCCGGCAGATGGCATGGACCCCAGTCTTCTGTTTCTTTCATGAGTACTTTGACTGCCTGCTTCAGACCCCCAAGAACAAATTCAGCAAGCTCATCCAGTTCGGCTTATTGAAGCTTCTTATCAAGTTTGTCTGCAAAAAAACAGCTCTACACTCTCGCTTTGAATCACATCGGAATACCTGGTGGTTTTTTTGCCCATGCGAAGACCCGGAGATTATGAGAATAATGATTTTTCAACACTTCTCAATTCGAATGTTCTAGTCGTCACTAAACAAAAGGCCCCGCATTGGACGGGGCTATGTTGTTGTCCTGTGAAAATTACCTCAGTAGCGTCAGCTTCTTCGTTCCGGTGTATGAACCGACCTGCCCCGATGGGGTCCGTACGGACAAACGGTAGAAGTAGACTCCACCCGAAACCGGAGAACCTTCGTCGTTCTGACCGTTCCAGACAACAGAATGCGTTCCCGCAGTCTGTTCGCCGCTCAGAAGTTCGGCGACGTGTTGGCCGAGAACATCATAAATATGCAGCTCGACCTTTCCCGCTTTCGGAATCTCATAGTCAATCGTGGTCGAGGGATTGAACGGGTTCGGGTGGTTTTGAAACAGTGCGAAGGAAGCGGGGACGGACCCTTCTCCGGGGACGCTTGCGGAACCGAACCCGAAGGCGAACGCATCAACGATCAACTCTGTCCCCACCTGTCCAAACCCAAGACCCGACGCCACGATGATGATCAGCGAATCCGGCACAAGGTTGGCCGATATGACGAGCGGGAAGGTCCGATTGATAAATTGGCTGGTTGTTGAATCTATTTTGAATGTACAACTGTCCTGCAACGCAACGACACTGTCGCCGCGCATCAATCCCACGATAATATACGCCCGGTCGCCGGGCATGACGGTAGACCTGTAACAGACCGAGATGCTTGTCGGCAACTGCGTGAAGGTATATCCGGTCTCAAGAAGGGCTACACCCGGGACAGGGAATCCGAAATTCACCGTCTTCACTTTCATGGCAAAACTCCCCTGGCAACCCGGCGAATACGGCTCGACATTCACAAGAGGATAGCTGTTCGTTGTCTGCCATCCCACAGGATTGTAGTTGCTGTCGAGATCCATCTCCCAGAGTTCAAACCCCGCGTTCGGGATTTGACTGAATGACACGGAAGAAACAAGGCCCCCCGCAAGAAGAAAGCACATGAAGCGCTTCATACGAAGCAAAACCGGCTGCCGAAGAACACAAGAGGCTGGAGAACACATGGCGTAACTCCTTTCATTATAGTATTGTAGCGGACAATTGCGGCTGACTGCCGCAACCATAGCATTCGTCTTTCCACCAAGAATCGGTGTGAAAACAAGGTTCATCTTCGATGCTAACAAATCGGCCAGTGTGTTCAACATATCTCCGTACAAAAGCGGTGGGGCAAGGTATACCAAAACGTTGGAAAAGTCAAATGGAGTTTGCTGTCGGTAATCAGCAGTCGGCAAGTGGGGAAACACAAAGCCCCGCACGGGGCGGGGCTTTGTTGTTGTCCTGCGAAAATTATTTCGTCAGTATCATCTTCTTCGTGTCGATGAACTTTCCGGCAGTGAGGCGGTAGAAGTAAATGCCGCTGGAGAGTCCGTGCGTTTCAAACTGCACGCTATAGGTGCCGGGCGAGAGTTTCTCGTTCACCAGCGTCGCCACTTCGCGTCCCACCACATCAAACACCGTCAGCATTGGCGGCTCGGCTCCCGAAAGTCCTGCCGGAATACCGAACCGGATGGTGGTCGAGGGATTGAAGGGGTTCGGGTAGTTCTGCTCGAGCAGGAACTTCTCCGGCACAAGATCGTGCGAGGTGATGCGCACGGAGGTTGTGCTTGTGCCCTTGCCCCGCAACACCACAAACACCGTATCGCGTGACGGGTCGGGATCGTTGCTGATCACGCGAAGCGTTGCCTGATAGTTGGTTGTCGAATCGAGCGGAATGAAGATGACGCGGATCAGCGTCGAGTCGTTCGGCGCGACTTTGTAGCTCGGCGTAATGGAGGCAAACCGCCCTATCGGGATGACGTTGGATGTTCCGCGCAACGTGTCGGTGCCGACGTTGCGAACACGGACACTCATCGTGTCGGTTCTGCCGATCAACACACTGCCGAAGTTCAACGTATCGCTCGGCGTCACGGAAATCTGCGCCGTCCCGACAACAGTGAGCCGCACAGGTACTTGAACCGACGGATTGAACGGATCGTTGCTGGACACCGTGAGGTTGCCCCAATACGTTCCGCCTAACAATCCTGCGGCGCTGAAGCGTACCGGAGCGGCGTTCGTTGCGCCAGCGGGAACAGAGCCGCTGGCGGGGAATCCGTTCACCCAGCTTGTTCCGGTTGTTGTCCAGTTGAGAGCCAATGTTCCCTGATTACTGATGCGCAGCGTGTCAAATCCGAAGTTGTTGCCTCCCTGCACAACTGCCCGCAACGATTCTGGGGCGGTTGAAATCAAGGCCGCCGGCGCCGAAATGGTGAACGTGGCATTGCTTTGATCAAAGACGGTCGTTGTACTGTCGACCCATGCAACTCGCACAAGCGACTGGGTTGACGGCGTTGCGGGAACAGCCCAATCCAATAACGTACCGGGGGCATTGGCATTGATCAGCATCCATGAAGAGCCGGTATTCGTCGAATACTCAACACGCACGTTGGAGACTTCGCCTGCCTTTGTCCACCGGATTTGTTTTGTCTGTCCCTGAATCCAGATTTCGCCGCCGTTCGGTTGCACAACGGCTACCGTGTTCGGAATGAACTGAACTCGAATAGGTATCGTGCGCCGATGCGCCGGAGTCCCGTTCGGCCCGCGGCCGGTCACGGTAATAGTGTAGTTGCCGGTGGTGACGTTATTGGCTTTAATTTTGAGAATGAGAGAATCGGGCACGCTGGCAAGCGAATCGCCGTTCGGGAAGGTGAGCTCAAACGGCGCCGCTGGAGAAACAGTTGCCGTGAACTTGACGCCATACGTGTACAACTTAACGGCAGGCACCTTCAGCACAGCGGTTGTGCTATCCACAAACTTCAGTGTATCACGGTTAGCTCTAACGAGCATTGCGAAATCAGGGAAGTAGGCTGTCATGCCGGTGTAGTTCGGGCTTGGGGCATTGCGAAAATCCGTCCACACTGCCATTGACGCATAGCGGTTTGACGTAATAGCATCGTAGTCGCCGCGGTATGTCGGTCCGGTTGCGCCGGAGATATTTATTCTAAAAGAGCGTGTCGTCAGTCGCTGGTTCGGTGCAAAAGTCTCGCCGCCGTCGTCAGTATACGTTGCATACACGTCCATACTGTCGCTTGTAGGAATGAGGCGGGTATCGTAGAACTTGATGTAGAGGCGGCCAGTTTCCTTATCGCACCAGATAGCCGGGTGGAACTGGAAGTTGTTTTGCGAATTGGGGTCATCGTTCGCGATGCGCGGCGTCGACCACGTGCCTCCTTGGTCAGTAGAGTAGCGAAGGAATATATCAGATTTGTTGCCGTTGCCGGCGGGATTGTTCGACGCGTACACGAGATACAACCGTCCGCGATAAGGGCCAAAGCTATTATCTGCTGCAATCATCGGATAGGGGCGACAGCGCATACCCTGCACAGTTGAGCGGCCGCTGAGTTCCGTGCCGATCAGGTTTGAGAATTGATGCTGGGATTTCTGGACAAAATTCGCTCCGCCATCTCGCGAAACAAAAAACGTATATACTCCTGCGGCGTTGGTTCCCGAGTGTGTCACAACATACACGCATCCGCCTGATGTATCAATCGGGCTCAACACGTTCGGCCCCACGGCCACCATCATTCCCGGCAACGCGTGCGGGCTGAACGCCCGCTGGGCACCCCATGTAGCGCCCAGATCTGTCGAGCGCATGAAATTGCCCGTTCCGCTGTTGGTCATTGTGGTGTATACGTAGTTGGCGAACGGCCCCATTGTCTGGTCGGCGGCAATCCAATTCTTGTCGTTGCCCGCAATAGCTGTAACCGGCGTACCCCACGTCTGGCCGTTGTTGGTTGATCTGGAAACCCAACAGCCGGTGATCGGGCTCTTCATCACCTCATAGTAGAGGTTTCCAAGACTGTCATACGCCGCAACGGGGTCGCCTGCGTTGTTTGGCCAGGGCGGATTGTTGATTGCCCAATTGATGCCGTCTTCCGTGTGCCATGATTGGAAGCTTCCGGTCGGATTGAACGCGGTAAAAAACCAAAGAGGGTTGACAGGGTTGGTTACCGCGTGTGGTTCGGCGTTCGTTGTCCCGAGATCGAAATTGTCAAACCCCTCCGGGGAGGTGATGACATTGATGCTTGTGGTCCCCACCGATGGTCCCATCTGGCCGGAGAGGGGCACCGGTGTATCCAGCATGGGGTTGTCTTGTGCCAGTACGGTGTGTGACACCAATACCAATCCGCACAATAAGAAAAGGTAGTGCATACGCATGGAGTATCCTCCGTTTTGTTGATTGATGTAGCTCCCGAGGGGAATGTGATCCTGAGATAATCGGTGAGAAAAACTACGCGAGACTCCGAGATTCTCTTCCTTTTATAAGAATAAATACGCGCAGAAGCAAGGAAAAACACACGCAAGCCCCCGTTGCTGCCGGGGCTTGCGTGTTATAGCGTATGTTGTTTATTGCAACAGCATCATCTTGCGCGTCTCGACGAACCTTCCTGATTGGAGCCGGTAGAAATAGATACCGCTGGAGAGGCCTGCTGTCTCAAATCGGGTTTTGTATGTTCCCGGCGGGAGTTTCTCGCTCACAAGGGTGTTGACCTCCCGGCCGAGAAGATCAAAAATCTTGAGAGAAGTAATTTCAGCATCCAACCCTGATGGCAAATCGAACTCAATCGTCGTCGTCGGATTGAACGGGTTGGGATAATTCTGTGCCAGCCGGAACTCGCCCGGCACTCCGGAGTTGGTAATCGGTTGCACGCCGGAAACAAGCTGGTTGAAGTATCGCATACTTCTTAACAGGAACGTATCCTGCCGCGCTTCGGGAAACCCTTCTATGCCAATGGCAAAGTAGGCAACCGCCCAACTGTTGCCCGGCCCGGCAACACGAACACCCGCATAGTTGGAACTGTCGGTTCCGACAGCGTAGTACAGTGTTGGGGTCGGCGTTCCGATGCTTCCCGGCACGAGGCTGATGATATCTTTTGAGGTTTGCGGGCCGGGTCCGCCGGTAATCAGATAGTTCACGCCGTTGCCGATTATGTCACCCGCAAATCCGCGCAACGAAATGGCGGTGGAGTTGCCGTTAAACCGGATGCCGAGATATTTCTCAAGCAGCGTATCGTCAGTTGCAGAAAACTGTGCGATGTTCTGCCCTGTTACAACCGCCTGTCCCCCGCCATTCAGATGATTGAGAATGACAAGTTTTTCGGGATGGGTTAGAGCGTTTGCGGAGTCGGCACCGGTGAACCACACGAGAACGGGACGTTGCGTAAACGAGGCAAGCACGCCGCCCAACGCCCCGCCGCTATCGGCCAAACCGAAAGTTCTGTAGCGTTTGCCGAGTCGTCCGAGCGACGATTGATATGCAGTCTCAAATGTTGCCGAACCGTCGTCGTCCACGAGAAGTACTTCAGCCGGAAGCAGCCGGTAGTTAACGGTCGCCCCGCCGGCATTAAGCACAACACCCTGCGTCGTGACGTTGTCAACGTAAGGCGCTGCGGGCAACACCTCAACCCTGTATGTACCGATCGGGCCGTTCATTGTATATGATCCGTTTGACTGGCTCGTGGTGCTTGAAGTCGGATTTGCTGATGGATCGCCCTGTGCGTAGGCGTTGACGCGAGCAATAATTCCTGCCGCCGAAGTTGAGTCAGTAACGGTGCCGGAAATTGATGCGACCGGAAGCGGAGTCAGGCTGACGTTCAGGACTTCAGGAGTATTGGCAATCAGAATACGTTGCAGTGTCGTGTCGTAATGCGCGAAAGCGGAAAACCGGATCTGCACCGTGTCCTTCAACACACCGAAGTTGTACGAACCCGAAGCGTCCGTTTGCCTGTTCTGAAATGTCTGGATGATCTCGACGCTTGCGTATTCAATCGGTTGATTCGTTCCCGCGCTGCGAACAATGCCGGAAATCCTGTACGGCGATATTGCTTCGGCGGCGGCAAGGGCGTTGATGATTCCATTTCCATAGGTGTTGTCTTCGCCGGGCGTACCGAGATCGCGGGCGTTGTTCATGATCGCGTACTTGATCTGGTCGGCGTCGGCGTTAGGATTCACTTGCCTGAGCAATGCAACCGTTCCCGACACATGCGGTGCCGCCATTGACGTGCCGCTGGAATTCCCGTAGCCGCCGTTTGCAATTGTCGAGCGGACGCTGACTCCGGGCGCAACAACTTCGGGCTTGATTTGCGTTGTGTCGCACGCCGAGGGCCCGCGGCTGCTCGAACCTGCAATTGTAAGCTGGGCACTGTTCCCATCCACCGAACCGACTGCGAACGCGTTGACAGGGGTCGTCACGCGATTTTTCGGCGGGGTGATCGTCATGTACGGTCCGGGCAATGCGCCGCCTGTGCAATTTCCGGCAGATCCGCTCGGGCCGCAATTTCCTGCCGACCAAATCACAACGGCGCCTGCAGCCTCGACGTTATCCATCAAACTCCAGTAATTTTGTCCGCCCGTGCACAAATCGGTTGCGTTCGTATACCACGAGCAATTGATAACATCCGGAACATCTTCAACTGTATTCGGATTGCCGTCAGGATTCACCGCCCATTGAAACGCCCCTGTGTACGAACTCGACCCCGCAATCCAATATGCGCCCGGCGCAACGCCAACAGTGTCGGCGGTCGCGGGATTGTAGCCCGTCATGATACCCATTGTATGTGTGCCGTGTCCCGGACTGTCGGAATCGGTCGGAAATGATCCACTGCCGTACCACGCGTGCTGCGGTTGAACACCGGGCAGTGTTCCGCGCCAGCGTGTTGAAAGCGCCACGTGATTGCCATTCACGCCGGTATCAATGTTCATCACTAATCGCCCTTTTCCGGTGATACCTGCCCGCCAAAGCGCCGGCGCATTCACAACACGCAGTCCCGGTTCGGTTGAAGCAACGCGATTGCCTGTTTCCCTGAACTCCATCAATCCGTCGAACATCACTTCCGGTTCCAGAAATACTATCTCTACATCAGGCCGGCCGGCAATGGCTTCGATGGCAGGCCGCAATGCTGTGACGTGAATGAGATTGTCGATCCAGAAACCCTCGTAGAATGCAACACGCCGGCTCGCTACTTCTTCTGAGAGGAATGCAAGTAGGGGCCCCTGGGTTTCAGACGCCTTCTGTTGCAAGGCGGTAGTCACTTCAAAATTGCGCTGTTGACGTGTTGCGTTTCGCTGTTTGAGAGATGCGTCCAGCGCTTGAATATCGACACGGTCACGAAGGCGAACAACAACAGAAACAAGCTCGTTATCCGATATGCTTGCAAGCTTTGCCTGCAAGGGCGGTTCTATTTCGCCTCCCCATCCGGAAACGGGAAAGCAAAGAACGAAGGCCGCGATGAAAACGATTCGTGCTGCTGACATAGTACACTCCGGTTTGATGATCGGCTTGTGGTGTAACGGGGATAAATAAGGGAGCAGCAATTACTCTGCTCCCTTCATTTGGTAATCAATTTTGCATGAAGATGCAAGAAATATGCGCCGGCTTACAACCCGATTTCGATACCCGCAGTAACAAATCTCGGCAAACCGACTTTGATTCCTTCCGGCCTGCGCGAAGCAATGTATCTCTTGTCGAAGAGATTCTTGATAGAAAGTGAGCATGCCGCATTCAGCGGCTCGATGCCGTAGCGTGCGGAAAGATCGAACACAACATGTGCGGGAATGAGGCCCGTCAGTCCGTTGGTTGTTGCCTGTACGGTATTGAACTCATCGGAGAACTGTTTGTCGATGTAATTTGCCGTCGCCTGCACGGATCCGCCGAACGGCGCAAGGAGCGCGACGGACGAGGAGACGAACCATTTTGGTGCGTAGGGTAGTGAATTGCCTTTTACATTAATCCGATTGCCGGATTGTGTGAGAAATCTATCGGCACTGAATGTCGCACGGACGTACGTTGCGTTAGTATTGAGAATAACAGAATATTCCGACTCGAGCATCTGACCGAGGTCGATTGTAAAGCCTGCTTCGGCTCCGATGTGGCGGCTTCTGCCTCCGTTGACCAATCCGGTTCCCGTCCCGCCCGACGATTGCGATACAGGAATAATCTGATTCGAGAAGTCAAGGAAGAATCCCGTTACTTCAACAGCGATACCATCTACCGGTGAAAGGCGCATGCCGAGCTCGTAATTCCAGCTCAACTCTGCATCAAGATTGAGCGCCTCGCCCGCGCTCGTGATAGCATCCTTGACACGCGGCGGGGCAAAACCACGATGAACGCCTGCAAACACCGACGAGCCTTCGCTCAACTGGTAGCTGATGCCGAGACCGGGGATCAACTGCAACAAGTTGCTTCCGGCGACAAGATTCGTATCTCTCACAACTCCGTTAAACTGCCCCCGCATGATATTACGGTTGTATGAGAATGATTCGAGACGGATGCCCGGACTGACGACAAGCCTGTCTGTGATGTAGGTTCTGTTTTGAACAAAAGCGCTCCGGGCGTAGCCTGTTCTGATTTCATCATCACGCATATTTCCCGAGGATGAATTGAAAGTCGTGCCCAAGATGAGTTGCTCAAAAGCTCGTTCATACAAAAATCTGAATCCGAGATCGAGTTCATTCCTGACACCCGCGAGTTGGTGAGTCATCGAGAAGCGGGGTTCAATGCCGGCCACTTCAAACTGGCGGTTGCGATTCCCCGTCTGATTCCGCATGTAGAGGGCGCCGCCCGGAACTGTAGTGTCTCCATGAACAACACCTGTGCGGTTCGTTGTTGTGCTTGCGCGTCCGAATTCCTGCCGGCGCCAGTTGCGTGTTGTGGTGTAGCCGAACACTGTTGTGCGGAGACTTACGCCCTGAGCAAACACGTAATCATACGTTGCGTTGGCCGAGTACCGGCGGATGTTCAGTTCGTCGTCCGGGGCAACGTTCGTGAAGTAATCCCCGTTGTCATACATCGTCTGTGTCAGCCCGACGTAGGTGGAGTTCGAGTTCTCGTCGTACGCGGAGAGTTTGACGCCCAATACCGACTGCTCGCCGAGAATGAACTTGAGTTTTGTTGAGAGATCGCTGATGCGAAAGCGCGTCGTCACGAGGTTATCCGCCTGACGCCGCAGGAGATTCACTTGTGCTCCGACGTTTCCGGATGTTGTACCGTACTTCAGAAGAGTAGTAAAAAATCCGTCGTTGCCGATGTGCGCATTCAGGCTGCCGGAAGGTTCAGCAGGCGGGTCGGCGGTAATGTAGTTGATAACGCCCCCGATTGTCTGGGGGCCGAAGAGTATCGAGCCGCTGCCCTTCAAGACTTCAAGTCGCGCCATCCGGTCGATAGAAGGGGTGTAGTACATTTCAGGTTCGCCGTACGGAGCGAGCGCGATGGGCACACCATCTTCGAGCATCAACAAGTTGCGGCTGCGGTCGGGGTTCAATCCGCGCACGCCGAGATTCAGCCGGAGTCCGACACCTTCCTCATCAACGGCATGAAGTCCGGTGATCGTGCGCAGGATTTCGTTTCCGCTAATGGGGGCAAGCCGCCGCAGATTTGCGGGGGTGATGATGTTGGCAGAGCCCGGAACGCGATCAAGCATGCCCTGTTTTCGTCCAATGACGTCAACTTGAGGTAACTCGTACGACGTGGTCGCAGTGTCGGAAGCCTCAGTCGTTTGCGCTTGTGTAGAGATTATCAACAGCGCTATGAGAAAGAGAGAGAGAAGAAGACGTTTCATAGATGTTTCCTTCCAGGGAATATGATGAACTGATACTACGGCTCCTCACATCCGCTTTCTTGACATCCCCGAACACCTTCTTTATATTGAAGACGAAAGGGAATGCACATCCGCGGATGTGATGACCTTTTCTGTAGAGCGTGCTCATTTCCTCGCCAAAGGTATGATGAGCACGCTTTTTTGTTGATGAACAAAACGCTAAGAGCCCCGCTGCTGCGTCGTGGCAATTCCGGTCCTGATTCTTTCGAGAACATCGGACGAACAGGCGCAACTCTGTCCGCACGCTCTCCGTTTCGCACGTTGCCGTTTCCGTATCTCATGACGGACGAGAAGAAATGCTGTCACAGCCACAATCATCAGCGATGTAATTTGTTGCCAATCCATTCTACACTCCAAATCCCCAAAGCAAACCGACCCTGTACACCACAAACGTCACCACGTACGCAAGCGCTGTCATATAGCCGAGCTGGAACAAAGGCCATTTCCATGAGTTTGTTTCCCGCTTCAATACGGCGAGCGTCGACATGCACTGCATGGCAAGAACGTAGTACACCATCACGCAAATTGCCGTCAGGGCGGTCCATACGGGAAGCCCCGTTTCGGGATCGATGTCGTTCCTCATCTGTTGCTGAAGTGAGAGGGAGCCCGACTCATCGTCAGAGTTCTGGATGTTATAGATAGTTCCCATCGTACTGACGAACACTTCACGCTGCAACAGCGAGGCGATAATTCCAATTCCAATCTTCCAATCAAATCCCAGCGGCTTGATAACCGGCTCAATCAGTTGTCCCGCCTTGCCCACAAAACTGTGCTGCAATTGTTCTGCGGGCGTTACTCCTTCAACTCTCGGATATGTCGCGAGGAACCAGAGAATGATTGACACTCCGAGGATGATTGTGCCGGCGTTTTTCAGAAACAGCTTCGATCTCTCCCACATTTGCAACAGAACGGACTTTAGCGAAGGCAGCTTGTACGGCGGAAGCTCCATTATAAAGAGCGGCGCCGCTCCGCGAAGCAATGTCTTCTTGAAGAGCCAAGCCATACTGAGCGCCATCACGAGTCCCAGCAAGTACATCGACAGCAACGTCAGAGCCGGGAGCGAGAGAAAACCCAGAACGTGATCGTGAGGAATGAATGCGGCAATCAGCAACGCATACACCGGAAGCCGTGCGCTGCAACTGACAAGCGGCGACACAAGCATCGTTACGAGACGATCTTTCGGGCTTTCAATAGTACGGGTTGCCATGATTCCCGGAATTGCGCAGGCGAATGAACTGAGCATGGGAATGAATGACTTGCCGTGCAGCCCGACTTTGCTCATGAGCCTGTCCATAATGAACGCTGCACGCGCCATATATCCGGTATCTTCAAGCAGGCCAAGGAAGAGAAAGAGAAACAGGATTTGCGGGAGAAAGGTAACAACCGCCGCGACTCCGGCAAGGCCGCCATTGATCAGAAGATCGCGCAAATCACCGGCGGGCATTACTTCGTGAATGTGATTGCCAATCGAGTCAAAACCCTCGCCGATAAGATCCATCGGAACTGTTGCCCAGGTAAAGATCGTCTGGAAAATCAGCGCCATAAGCCCGACAAAAATGACGAAGCCCCATATCCTGTGAGTAAACACGCGGTCAAGTTTGTCACTTGTGCTGAGCGCGGAAGTCTGAGCTTGCGTTACTGCTTTCCCGCACACACTCTTTATCCATTCATAGCGCGCCTCGACTACAACCGACTGCCGGTCGATTCCCATGAAATCGAGGCGTTCATGATCTTTCTGCACGTGGGCAAGAAGCTCCGGTGCAAACCGGTCGCGGTGTTCTTCAAGAGCTTCCGGCGATGTAAGAAGCGTCAGAGCTTCGTCAAATGCCGAGTTTTCATTGAGCTTGTGGTACTGTTGCAGCAGACCGACCAGTTCCCCGCACTCCTCTTCAACAAGAGCCGGCATACTCCACGGCCGCTTTTGTGCGGTTCGGGATTGTGCATTGGCAATGCTCTCTTTCAGTTCGTTGATGCCGATTCCCTTGTTTGCGATTGTAGCAACAACCGGCACGCCGAGTTCACGCTCGAGCATCTTGACATCTACTTCAATACCTGCCTCTTCTGCAACATCAATCATATTCAATGCGACAACTACCGGAATTTGCCTGTCGAGAATCTGGCTCACAAGGTACAGGTTTCGTTCGATGTTGCTCGCATCCACAACGCACACGACCACATCGGGCCTCTGCGTATGTTCGGCGCGACCGAGAAGGATGTCGGTTGCAATTTTCTCATCGGGGGAAGTGGCATTCAGGCTGTAGGTGCCCGGCAAATCGAGAAGCGTTGCCTCCGAATTGCCCGCTAATGTGAGACGGCCTTCTTTTTTCTCGACCGTCACGCCGGGATAGTTGCCGACCTTTTGCCGCAAACCCGTAAGCGCATTGAAGAGAGTCGTCTTCCCGCAATTCGGATTACCGATGAGGGCAACGTATCGCACACGAACCTGTTTGACTGTTTCAAATGTCATGACGGTTCCTTGTGTACGAGTACTGTCTCGGCTTCAAGTTTGCGGAGTGAAAGGCGGTATCCCTTTACCCGAACCTCTATCGGATCGCCCATCGGGGCATAGCGGATTAACTCGATGGCTGTTCCTTTTGTCAGCCCCATTTCCATGAGTCGCTGGCGAACGCTTGAAGTCTTGGTGGTTATCCGGGCAATCGTGCCGCGTTCTCCGGGAGTTAACGTGCTAAGCGTTACTTCGTTCATGTTATTCGAATGATGAAACCACAATCGAGCTTGCAACAAGCTGATTGAGGCCGATACGTGTGTTGCAGACTTCGCATATAATAGTACCGCTGCCTTTGCTGACGCACCGGACGACGGCATTTTCGCAGAAGCCCATCTCGCGAAGCCGCATACAGAAATCCGGTTGCGAATTCAGTTGACGAATCCGTACTCTCTGTCCCATGGGAACATCTGTCAGTGAAAGATGACTGTTGTGGTGCATGGTATTCTCAAACCTTTTTCCTGCATTTGGAGCATGTGCCAAAAATCTGAATTGTCGTACTCTGAATTTCAAAGCCCTTGCTGTTTGCCATTTCTTCCTGAATCCGTTCAAGCCGGTCGCTTGTGAACTCGATGATATCACCGCAATTCAGGCAGATCATGTGGTGATGATGAGGCCGGCCAAACGCCTTTTCGTACCGCGACGTGTTCTCCGCAAATCTGTACTTCGATACGAGACCGCACTCCTGTAGTACCTCGAGTGTGTTGTACACAGTCGCCTTCGACACTTTCACGCCGTTTGAAATAAGCCGGTAGTACAACGCTTCCACATCAAAGTGACCCTGGCTCTGAAGAACAGCATCAAGAATAGCAAACCGCTCCGGCGTAGCTCGTTGCTTTCCGTTCGATTTGAGATGTTTGGTGAGAATTTCGTGAGCGGCTTGTGTGTCCATTCGTCTCGCCTTATTTAGAATTAGTCTAAATAAAAATAAGAACGGATTGGCCTGTTGTCAAGAGATATTCTGACAAATTCTTGATTTTGTTTGAGCGATACCAATTGCTACAAACGACCAATACAAACGACCAAACTAATGAGACGGACTGCCGACCAGCTCCATTGATTTACAACAACTTACAGACACGCCAGCAAAAAACGAGTAAAACAAGTACTTGCCATATTTTACAACAACTTACAGCAAAAACGTGCCACGAAGCGTAGACGAGACTACCTCAAAAAGCCGATTTGTACCACATGCGTAGACGGGTTTTTGGCGATTGTAGGCGGATTTCAATGGGTGCGTGCGACCCGCTCAAAGGCAGGTCGCGCGGAAATAGTAGCAGGTCGCGCGTGAAAACGCAATTTTGAGCACGAATCGATATGCAGGTCGCGCGCGGAAATAGTAGCAGGTCGCGCGCGGCTGGGTGTCAGTCTTGCAGTCGTGGGTTGTCTAAAGGTTAAAAGCGACACAATGTCACGCAGGTAAGGGCTTACTTTTTTCCTCGTTTTGAGCCCCGTTCGGGCTTCGCCGGCGTGGATTCCAACTTGGATGTTCGGCTCATCATGTAGACCCGCAACGCCATACGGACCTGCTCATCGCTCATGCCGGTGGCTTCTTTGAACTCGCTCAGTGCCCGGAGGTCATCTATCATGTCCTTCATATCGTCGAGGGTGATCTCCTTACCTATTTCCTTCATATAGAGTTGCAGCTCCGCGAACACCGAGCGCTGCTCACTGCCTACGTACATTTCCCCCTCACCTGTCAGAAGCCAATTGATGTTGACCCCTGCCGCCCGGGGAACGGCAGAAGTTGGAACGCGCTGTGCGTGCAAGGATGGAAGAAATTGCCAAAGCCCGTGCGCTCGATCTGCCGGGCGAACACATCGACGCTCTCATTGCCGCCCGCCAAATCAGCATCGGGAATATCCAGCACCAGATGCAAGCCGACCTCCAGCGCGAGGTTCGCCGTGCGCTTGTTGCAGGCTATGGTCCCGATGTGTTGCGGAAACGGCTGGAGGATCGTGCGTTCGGTAACGCCAAAACCGAGGCGTACACCGCCGTGAGCAGGTTCAACAATTTGCTTACATTTGAAAACGCCGCCGCCACCGGCACGCAAACATTCAAATACTTCGGTCCCGTCTCGGCAATCACCCGTCCCTTTTGCCGGGCGCATGCGGGGCAGGTGTTCACGCTTCAAGAGATCGAGCGGATGGATAACGGACAAGGGCTGAGTGTGCGGGAAAGTCTCGGAGGTTACAATTGCCGTCACTATTGGATACCGGCGAACGATCAACGATCAACCGTCAACGATCAACGATCAACCGTACGGATCGGCAAGCAAACATATCTGATGGACGAGGAGCAGAAGCAAACCCTCTTCACCCGCGAGCGTTCACTCTGGATTCAAACGGCGGAGGCGACGGCAGGGAAACCGGCGTCGTGGTTTCTCACGGCAAAGCCACTCGCGCGTGCGCACGATGGGTTCAACGAGTACATCACTGGACAACCGAGTGAGGGCGTGTGGGTGCCGAAGGCCAATAAGGGCTATACAGAACATGCCCGGAAGCATAGCGCTGAATTTGGGACAGAGTATGACTATCGCAACGCGATGGCGAATGCGTTACGCAATCGGGACGCGAAAGTGTACGAAGATGCAATATCGTACTTGGTGCACGATGCGGGCAACAACACGCTGCTGATACTCCGCAAAGGCGACGGCTTGTTGGAATCGGCATATCGTTGGGATAGAGAGAAATGGCCTGATCAATTCAAGGGCAAACGGTTACTTGGGACACTACGCGAATTCTTGGGAGACTTCCGATGAGATACATGGCTCACTTTACAAACGATGAAGCAGTGCATGAATGGGAAGAGTTTGCCGACGGGTTACGACGCGGCCTGATTGAGCGCGATTACATGACCGATCTCGATATGCGCGAGTCGTTCGAGACCTCCGAGCGCACTCTAACAGATGCGCAACGTGCAGCGGTCGAACATGTGGATAGGTTTGTGCGTGAGAGGCTTATTTCCGTATTGCAGACGCATCATCTGATAGAAGAATATCGGAACCTCGGTGCTTCACGTCCCCCGAAATTCTGGTGGTGGCATATGGAGGAGTGAGGCAACACATTATCGGGCAAGCACGCAGTTTGCACCAACAAATCATAAGCACAAGAAAAGGAGCGAGGAAAATATGAGGCTAACCGGGGAACTGATAATCGACACGGAACTGATGGGCGACATCGGGCGACAACGGAGCGGCGGCAGTGCTTCAGAGTGCTGACAACTACTCGGACGGTACGACAACATTCACGGTTACGTTACCTGCGGCTCTCAGTAGTTCTGCCAACCTCGTCGTGGCGGCATGTACACACGGCAACAGTGATGAGGCGACAGCCGAGGATGGTTGGACACAACTGTCGCACATAACGACGGGAGACTCTTGGGATCGGATAAATGCTACCTTCAATTACAAGAGTGGCACATCTGATAATTCATATTCCGAGGCCTGGGGCTATAATAGCGGTTCCGGCGTGATTGCAGAGATCGAAATTTGAAACAAACTGAATCCACAAACTAACCTCAAGGAGTGAACCATGGCTGAAGATCTCACCAAAGTATTCCCTTACACGTGCGACGTGTGGGTGGCAAAGCGCACAGTGCCGACAACGCCGATCGCGCCGACAACGGCTATGACCGGGTACACACACATCGGCGCGTTCAAAGCCGGTAGCGCAAAACTCAGTACGGAGAAATTCGGGTACGAATGGCAGGGCGGCGAAATGCAAACCGGCATCAAAGCCAAGCTCGAAATCGAAGGTGTTGAAACCGACGATGCAAAACTCGCCGCGATGAAAGCCAACAAGAACGCAGTCTGCGATTTTTGTTTCAAGCCGCGCAATGCAACGCTTGCCACGGTGATCCACCTGCCCGGCTTCACGCCGAGCGGGCCGCTTCCTGCGGCGCAACCGGACGGCAAAAATCCGATGAGTTGGAAATTGGAAGCGAGCTGCATCGCCGATGACGGCGCGGACGTTTTTAAGAACGTCACACTCTCGTAAGGTTCACACCTCCGAGACTCGTGCACCCTTCGGCCCGCCGATTGCCCCGGTGGCCGGAGGGACACGAGATTAAATTGCACTCATAAGGGCAATATGAGGTACAGATGACTCAATACACAATCGCTGGCAAGGTCTTTGAACTGAGGCCACTCACACTCCGACAACGATTCTTGACCAAGGAGTTTTCCCAGAAACTCCGTCAACAAATAATTGAGATGGCCGCTGCTCTTCCGTATGCGGGCGAGCCTTCAAACAATCCCAAATGGGCGGAATCATTACGTAAGTCCTTCGAGGTAACAATCCAAGTTGAGGAGCTGATTCTCAACGAGCGCGAGCAATTCAATCGCTTCCTTGCAACCATCCTTGTGCCACCTGATGCGGCGCGCTGGATACCGGAGATGGTGGAACTGCACAAAGAAACCATGTGGGACATTGACGAAGTAACCGAGGGTCAAGTGATAGCGGATTTTTTTTCCAGGGCGACGAAATCGCCGGTCGTTTCTCAAGTCTCTATCGAAGCCTCGACGAACGGCAAGAATGTATCCGCAACGTTAGAGCCTCCAAGAAACTGACCGGTGACGATGAGATGCTCATTCCAGACTGTGATCCGTACATACTCCTTGTGCACCGGCTGAGTGACGGCGATATGTGCAAACAAGCAGCGATCTGGGAAATGCCGGAAGAAGATGTGCAGATGGCGCTGTATCTCAGGCGTGTGGATCGGTTGAATGAGGAGTGGGCGATGGTGACGTAATGTTCCATATTTCGATGAAGCGAACAACCATGCACACAATGCCGAGCACCATAGCGAGAGCGAGGAAGAATGTCGCAACAATGAATGAGAAGGCAGCCGCAGCGGCGCTGCACATTGCGAGCACCACAGCCCAAGCAAGAATATAGTTTGAAAGTTTCATGGCACAGACACTGACATTCACCATCAAATTCAACGTTGACCCGCCCAACGTACAGCAGACATTGGATGCCGTCAATACCAGTCTGAAGAATGTCGGCGTTTCTGTTACCAATGTAGCGGAAACCGCCCCGAAAGTCAATGCGCTGGACGACTCGTTCACGAAGATAGGACTGCGCCTTCAGGGGATGCAGAATGGGTTCTCTTGGCCCCGTCTACGCTAAATGGCACAAATTTCTGAAGTCTTTTGGTCGGTTACAATAATTGGAACTATAGGTTTGGAAGCACATATCGGCATTGGTTTTGCGAATGTGAGAATCTTCGAAATTTGCAAAAATTCCTTGCATTCTTTTGCTGAATTCGTATATTTCTCCCATTGAAAGTTAGGTAGATCATCTAAACATTTTATTTTAATGAAATCTGGTAAGAGCAAGTTCCTGAGTGGAAAGAAAATCGTTCCCGCTCCCATTCCGAAAAACGTTCGGGTGGATGAACTTGTCGATACCTATTTTCAAGCGTACAATGCAGGCAGGCTTCGGGAAGCGTGCAATCTCTTCACCAAAAAAATGCTCGAACCCGACGTTACAATTGGAATGAGCTTGACCGGCGCGCTGACCCCGGCAGGTTTAGGCGGTTCCTGTATTGTTCCCCTTATCAGGGCGGGATTTGTTGATTGGATTGTGAGCACTGGGGCAAACCTCTACCATGACACGCATTTTGCAATAGGAAAGAGCCTGCATCGCGGCAATCCGTTCATTGATGATAGAATATTGAGAAAAGAAGGCGTTGTCCGGATTTACGATATTCTTTTTGATTATGACGTTTTGCTGAGCACGGATGAGTTCTTCAGGAAAATCATCAGGTATCAGGAATTTCAAAAGGAAATGGGCACGGCAGAACTTCACTACAGGCTCGGTCGGTACATTGCAGAACGTGAGAAGATCCTGGGGATCAAGCACGCGAGCGTATTGGCAACGGCGTATCGGTGCGGAGTTCCGGTGTACACATCATCTCCCGGCGATAGCTCAATCGGGATGAATATTGCCGAAATTGAATTGTCCGGCAAAGCAACGCGCATCGATCCTCTTCTTGACGTGAACGAAACAGCAGCCATTGTTCTCGATGCAAAACGAAAGGGTGGCAAAAGCGGCGTACTGATTTTCGGGGGAGGATCGCCAAAGAATTTCATTCTACAAACCGAGCCACAGATTCAGGAAGTTCTGAAAATCAACGAAAAAGGGCACGATTTCTTCCTGCAAGTTACCGATGCGCGGCCTGATACCGGCGGCCTTTCGGGGGCAACACCATCGGAAGCCGTAAGCTGGGGAAAAGTCGACCCCGATAGATTGCCTGATACTGTTGTTGCATACGTCGATTCCACGATTGCGATGCCAATTATGACATCGTATGCCCTTGCAAAGCGAAAGCCCCGCAAGTTACGACGTCTCTATGAAAGACGGACGGAATTGGTGGACAGCTTGCGCAAAGAGTATTTCAAGATGTTGCGAAGAACAAAGAAATAAACCAACTGCGAAGCACATAGGCTTCGCGATTCATAACCAACAAACAGGAGGCATAGATGAGCAGACTGCAGGAATTGCGGGACCTCGTGGACAGTTTCGAGAAGGACTTTGTCAAGTTCTACGACAAAGGTAACAAATCGGCCGGAACGAGGGTCCGGAAGCAAATGAACGAATTGAAGAAAAAGGCGCAGGAAATCCGCAAAGAGGTGCAGGATATCAAGGCGCAGGCTAAGACGGAAGAAACAAGCCCCGCATCCTGACGCCACTGCGAAAGTACCGGAGAACCGACGCTTTTTAGACCGAGGTGGGATAGTCGAAAAGAGGGGAGTTCTCTGTTCGTTAACACAAAACCCGCCGATAAGCGGGTTTTGTTGTTTACACTTGCTCAGCGATCGTACGCTGTGCACGTCGTATGGCTTTTACCTTCTTCATTCTCTTCTTAACGGAGGGTTTGGTAAAGTAGGCTCTTTTCTTGAACTCCTTGAGCACGCCCGAGCGTTCGTACTTCTTCTTGAAGCGCTTTAATGCGCGGTCAATCGGTTCATTCTCAGTTACTGCAATGCCGACCAAATCAATCACCTCCTTCGAAGTTTGTTATGTACTTGTAACTTAATCCTGACTGTCAAATCCATTTGTGAGGTTTTCGAGTAACCTCCGCTCGCCCAATCGCTGGAACGAGACAACGATAGCCGAACCGCCACCCGATGTTTTTTCCTTGGAAATCACCTTTCCGAAATCATCCCACTCCGTGTGGAAAATTGCCTGTCCCACGGTATAGGTATTGCTGGGGTTGTAGTCCGAGCAATCAGCCCTTTCCGGCTTCTTTTTAGCGGCTTCCTCGCCCTTTTTAAGCTCATTCAGATCAACCAGCATGGCGTGCCGGCAACGGACACACCTGTACCACGTTCTGTCGGGTTGATCCTCGACTGCTCCGACAAGCTCCATTTTTGTGACGCGCTCGCAATGAGCACAGAAATGGGAAATGCTCTTTCCCCGTGCCATGGTGCCTCCTCAATCGTACTGAAAACGAAACTGAAGTCTCTAGTTTCTGCGCCGGGAAAAACTCGGATAGGCAGGCTTTGCGACGAATTCAAGTACAATTTACCTGATTTCAAGGTTGAAGTCAAGACAACCGGAAATTCGTGTTTCAGGGTAGTATAAGACCTTTCTTTTGGCGTTCTCTGCACTTTTTCGTACCTTCTTCCCAATGAAAGAAGTCGCTGTTGGAATTATTATGAAGAACGGGTTCGTGCTCGCATGTCAGCGCAAGCAGAATGCGAAGTACGGCCTGAAGTGGGAATTCCCCGGAGGAAAACTCGAGCCCGGCGAGACCCCTGAACATGCCCTCAAACGGGAACTGCTTGAGGAGCTTGCTATTGATGTTTCAATTGATGCGGAATTTCACAGACAGGAATGGATCTACACCGAAGGCACAGACAACCCGCAGCGCGACGGATCCTTTCGGGTGTTCTATTTTTTGATTCGAACATTTTCCGGCGAGCCTGAGAACAAAGCCTTTGAACAAATTGCCTGGAAACATCCGCACGAATTGCTGACAATGGACATTCTGGAGGGAAACCGCGAGGCCGTCGAACGTCTTGTGAAGTATGCGGAAGAACAACAAACAGCGTAGCATTGTCAAATCCCTTCTCGCGTGGTACAAACGTCACGGCAGAACCTTCCCTTGGCGCGGCATCTCCAACCCGTACCGCATTCTCGTCTCTGAAATCATGCTGCAACAAACTCAGGCAAGCCGTGTTCTGGATAAGTACCCGGTATTCCTCAAACGTTTTCCCTCGCTCCGTTCGCTTGCAACTGCCACACAGCGTGATGTCGTCATCGCATGGAAAGGCATGGGATATAACAACCGCGCTGTGCGGCTGCACCGACTTGCCCGGATAGTCTTGAGCAAGTACGGGGGAAGGATTCCGGCAGACTACGATTCGCTGATTGCCTTGCCCGGTATCGGACGGTACACCGCAAATGCAATCCTCTCTTCTGCTTTCGGTCAACGTTGCGCAATTGTTGACGTGAATGTGCAACGGGTTCTTTCGAGAATGTTTTGGAAATTGGACTCACCGCGTGAGATGCGGGCCGCCAAAGAAATCTGGCAGCTCGCCGAAAGACTTCTCCCTCGCAACAATGTCTATGATTGGAATCAAGCGTTGATGGATTTTGGCGCAACTGTGTGTACGTCGCGAAAGCCGGACTGTAACAAGTGTCCTGTCGCGCAAGCATGTACGTCAAAGAAGTTCATGAGCAGAACAATTGTCCTCAAACGCAAATCCGAGAAGAAGATTGACGGAATACCGAACCGCCTGCATCGGGGCAACGTTGTCCGGCATTTGCGAAACCTGAAAAGCAGTCGAACCATCCGCGCCGATATTCTCGGAAAGAGAATCCTCCGCAATTTCTCACAACGAAACGAGAAGAGGTTTGCCGCCCTTCTGCTCGGGTTGGAGAAAGATGGCTTGATTCAATTGAGAGGAAACGGCACTCTCACTTCACGTAGAGTTTCTCTTGCATAGAAAACCGAAATCGTACACCGGCATTCACAATCTCAGAATGCAGTACGCGCAACACAGAGAGGCAATCCGTCAACGGCTGAATGACTTTGCATCCGTCAAGCCCAACGAGTATTTCTATGAACTGGTGTACTGTCTGCTCACGCCGCAATCGAGCGCAGTAAATGCCGGAAAGGCTGTCGAAGCTTTGAGAGCAGGTGGCTTTCCGGAAAAGGACATCGATGTTGCTGCAATTCTGTTTCGCAAGCAACATTACATCCGCTTTCATAACACGAAAGCGAGGCGCTTGAAGGAACTGCACTCAATGCGGGAGGAAGTTCTCGTAACTCTCTCGAACGGCATGCCCGCCGTCGAACTTCGGAAATGGTTGACAAAAAAGGTCAAGGGACTCGGCTGGAAGGAGGCTTCCCACTTTTTGCGCAACATCGGTCACCGCAATCTGGCAATTCTCGACAGGCATATTCTGAAGAACCTTACGAAACACCATGTCATCCGTTCGGTGCCCGCAACTCTCACCGCAAAACGTTATCTTGATATAGAAAGAAAGTTCAAGGCATTCGCCGATACTATAAACATATCGATGGATGAGTTGGACTTGTTGTTTTGGAGCAATGAAACGGGACAAATGTTGAAGTAACGAGTTTCTGTTTCGTGGCACAACTTGAGGAATGTTCATGAAATACACCGTAATCGGCGCCGGCATGATGGGAAGCGCCGCAGCATACGATCTTGCAAAAAGAAATCCCGGCGATGAAATCGTTCTGGCCGATATCAACATCCAACAGACGCGCTCGGCCGCAACGGCAATCGGCGGCAATGTAACCCCTGTTCGGATTGACGTGAACAACACACGCGAGGTCATTAAACTAATTGAGGGAAGCGGAGCCGTTATCAGCGCCGTTACCTACTCCGTCAACTACCAGATGACAAAGGCCGCAATCGAGGCGGGGGTTCCGATGTGTGACCTCGGAGGCAACAACGACGTTGTCGAGCGGCAACTGAGTCTTGATGAGGCGGCAAAAGAGAAGGGCATTACCATTGTCCCCAACTGCGGGCTCGCGCCCGGGCTGATCAACATTCTTGCAATGGAAGGGACGAAGGAATTTGAACAACTCGATTCCATTCACCTCCGTGTAGGCGGGCTCCCGCAACATCCCCGCCCCCCCCTTTATTACCAAATCGTCTTTTCGGTCGAGGGTCTCATCAACGAATATGCTGAAAAAGCGACTGTCATCAGGGATGGAAAAACAGAACTCATCGATCCGATGTCCGGCTTGGAAGATATTGAGTTCCCCGAACCGTTCGGCACGCTGGAAGCCTTCAACACCTCCGGCGGACTTTCGACGCTGACGCAACTGCTTGACGGAAAAGTCAACAATCTCGACTATAAGACAATCCGATACAAAGGGCATTGCGAGAAATTCAAGACGTTGCTCGACCTCGGCTTTGCAACGTCGGAGCCGATGATGGTGGGCGGAAGCGTCAAAACAAACAGGGAGTTCTTCGCCGATCTCTTGCGCAAGAAACTTGACTACGGCGACAAGGACGTCGTGCTGGCCCGTGCAACGATCTCAGGCCGGACGGCCACGGCGGCGAAAACGCTTGTGTATGAGTTCGTGGATTATTATGATGATGCAGGAAAGATGACCGCGATGATGCGGACGACGGCGTTCCCGACATCCATCGTCGCGCAAATGCTTGCGCACGGAATCATCACCGAGCGCGGTGTACGCGTGCCGGAAGTATGCGTGCCGGGCAAAATCATGATCGATGAGCTTGGCAAACGGAACATCAAAATCACAAAGAAGGTCACGGAGGTGTGGAACTGATGATGTACCCTCTCTCGGTTCAGATAACTACGCGCGACTCGGTTGCGCAGCGTGAGGTACAACAGAGCTATGTGCTTCAAACAAACAGGCCGCGCTGGGAATTGTTCAAGATATTTGTCCGGGCACTGTTCAGTCTGAAGTTCCGATAAACCATTTCGACAACCGGGAATCATTGTATGGCAGACACGTTTTCATTCGACATCGTTTCAGAAGTGAACATGCAGGAAGTGGACAACGCCCTGAATCAGGCGCGCAAGGAGATCATTCAACGGTACGACTTCAAAGATTCAAAAAGCTCCATCGAGTTGAATCAAAAGGACAAGTATCTCACGGTTATCTCTGACGACGATTTCAAGCTGAAAAGCGTTATCGACATTCTTCAGAACAAACTCATCAAACGCAGCGTGCCGGTGAAAGCGCTCGACTATGGAACTGTTGAGCCGGCGGCAGGCAGCACGGTCCGGCAGATTATCAAACTCCGCGTCGGGATCAACAAGGAAGATGCAAAGTTGATCGTCAAGATGATCAAGGATACCAAGCTCAAAGTCCAGGCGCAGATCATGGATGACCAGGTACGTGTAAGCGGCAAGAACAAGGATGACTTGCAGGCCGTGATGAAGATGATCCGGGAGGCCGAACTGAAGTTCGCCACGCAATTTACCAACTATCGATAGGGCGGATGAAGGAGCCGATGAGTTCGGGGGATCGCGCAACGTATCGACTTGCTGTATCGAGAAACATACTGCTTTGCATTCTTGTCCTGTCAGTGGTCGTTTCCTCCACCGTATCCGCCCAGGATCATAGCCTTTCGCTTGTTCATGAAAGCAACCCCTCGCGTAAATTGCGGATAACCGGTTTAGTCCACAACGGGCTTACGTACGCATCAGTGAACGACATTGCCCAGGCGCTTTCCATCCGTTCTGTCGTCAATCGGGAGGAGCAGTCGCTTTCTGTTGCAACAACACCGCCGGTAGTATTCTTCGACGACAACCCGTTTGTGGCCACGATGAATCAAGCGGGGCGAAAAACGGCAATCCAACTTGCGGCAGGCGTTCGGGTTGTACAAAACGAATTCTTCATTCCGATTGCCTCGAGCGCCCCCTTCTTTGCGCAACTATTCGGAACGCCCGCACGGTTTGATGTCTCGTCCGGTTCGATCCGTCTCGAAAAGCCGCTTCGCCCGCCGTCACCGTTCGATATCGCATCACTCGCAATTGATGTCAAAGCGAACGGGATAATTATTCGCGTTTCCTCGACAAAACCTCTTCCCGTATTTGAAGGCCTTCTCAACAAAGAAGGCTGGTATTACCTGACCGTCCCCAATGCACGGGCTGATGTCGCCGCATTAAACAGAACAAAACCGGCCGGGGCAATCAAGAAAATTGTCGCACAGCAATTTCAAACATCCGCCCAGATTGCATTCCAACTGGAGGGGGAGTTCTCGTCCTCGAAAGTTGAAAAGGACGGATTGTCGAACGACTTGTTGATTACTCTGCGATCACTCTCCGAAGAGACACTTACGGCACTTGAAGAGAGGAAGAGACAGTCGGCGAACAATGAGCTTGAACGTTTTCGCAAAAAGTACGAATTGGATGTGATTGTACTCGATGCCGGGCACGGCGGACGAGACCCGGGGGCAATCGGTGTGACGGGAACGAAAGAGAAGGATGTTACGCTCGGCATCGTCCTGAAGTTGGAGAAACTCATCAAGCGTAACTTGAAGGGTGTCAGAGTCGAGTTGACGAGGGACGACGACACGTTTGTCGAACTTGATAAACGCGGACGCATCGCTAACGAGCGGGGCGGAAAGTTGTTCATCAGCGTACACGCCAACTCAATGCCGCGCAAGCCGCATGCGAACCGCGGATTTGAAGTCTATCTCTTGCGGCCGGGCAGAACAGATGAGGCAATCGCCATTGCCGAGCGTGAGAACTCCGTTATCAAGTTGGAAGAGGGTTACGAAGAACGGTACAAGCATCTGACAGACGACAACTTTATCCTTGTCACGATGGCGCAATCTGCACACATGCGCGCAAGCGAAAGGTTTGCCGAGCTTGCAACGCAGGAGATGAACAAGCATCTCGACATACCGAACCATGGCGTAAAGCAGGCGGGGTTTCTGGTGCTCGTCGGCTCCGCAATGCCGAACGTCCTCGTCGAGACGGCATATCTTTCGAATAGAGAAGACGAAAAACTCCTTCGCAGCGAATCGGGCCAGGAAAAAATCGCCAACGCGCTATTCAACGCGATCAAGCGATACAAAGTAGAGTACGAAAAGCTGTTGATGGAAGGGAAAGAGTTGGGAGTGAAGTAATCTTCCTCCTTCTATGATTCGTTCAGAACGGATGTTCAAACGATAAATAGAAGAACACCCCCGTAGTCGTCTCCCCATTCCTGAAACTTACCGGGACGGCAAATCCGGGAACAATCTGCAATTCTCCGATATCAATTGCGGCACGGATACCCGGACTGAAAATTGTCTCCGTGTCTCGAACAACACTCCCATTCATATCAAAATCACTGAAGAAGGTTGTACTCGCTTCAAAGACCAGATTCAGTTTCGGCGTGACAAGCGCAATAATACTACCCCCCAAGTTGTAGTCTGTGAGTGTCTCTTTCGTTTCGCCACCTGAAACTGAAGGTGTTGCCACATTGGGAAGAATAGTGGCTCCGGCATTTGCGTGAACAACAAACGAATTGCTCAAGCGCTTGCTTACAGGAAGATTCGCCTGTACCCCGAACACCCCTGCACCGAGCCCCTTGTGTTTGTTGCCTGCAGGAATCACCAACGAAATGCGCGGTGAAACTGCCGCCCAATCATCTCCATCAAACATCTGGTAGCGGTAGTTCAGCAACACATCTCCCACGCCAACTATCGAGCTTCCATCAATCCACGAATACGAAATCGTGAAACCAAGTTGGTGGGTCTGTCCGCCAACCGGCCATTCCTGGGAAAGACTGTAGCTTGCATTACGCACAGGTTTTCTGAAAAGCGACAAGGTCGAAATATGCTGAACGACGCCCTGTTCCTGGTTGTATGCTTCTTCAATGAAGAACGAGTTATCTTCAATCGCCGGATCAAATCTGCTTGCACTGTTCAGGTATATATTCCCGTTTTCCTGGGCGAAGAGACACAGCCGAAGAGTTACAAACAATGCAATGTACAATCCGGTGCAGAATGCAATCCGCATGGCATCCACCTTTCACAATGTATGACAATGAACAGATTCTACTTGGTATCAGGGGCGTGAACTTTCCCTCATTGGCCGGTTACTCGCACCATTAAAAACCGCGTCAACCGCCCGCCGTCGCCAATCTCCATACTTGAGCAACGAGAAAGCAGAGGCTCAGGCCCATAGCAATTGGCATCAGCGACGAGACCAGTGTCCACTTCACGCTTCCTGTTTCTTTGTAGATGGTGTAGATAGTTGTTGAACAGGGATTGTGGATCAGACTGAACAGCATCAGGTTTACGGCAGTGAGAAGCGTCCATCCCCCCGCCTGAAATACTGACAGATATTGAAGATTATCTTCAAGCTCAAACAACACACCGGCACCCTCGCCGTAGCCCGAAACGCCCGTGCTTGCAACGGTGAGCATCAGTATTGTCGGGATGACGATTTCATTTGCGGGAATTGCAATAATGTACGCAAGAAGAATGACGCCGTTCAATCCAATCAGTAGCCCGAACGGATTCAGCCAGTTGATTGCGTACTCTGCAATGCTCAATTCTCCGACATGAATGTTTGAGATAAGCCAGATAACGGCGCCCGCAGGAACGGCAAACATTACAGCGCGCCACAATACAAGAATCGTCCTGTCAATCAGCGACGTATAAAGCGTCTTGAGGACCTGCGGCGGCCGGTACGGCGGGAGTTCAAGACTGAACGTTGATGCCTCGCCTTTCAGCACTGTTCGCGAAAGGAACCACGACGTCAGAAATGTCAAGGCAATGCCGAAGAGCGCAACCGCCACTACAGCCGAGGCGGAAAGAAATCCGCTGAGAGCCGGAGGCGCAAGGGCGCCGATGAACAACGTTGCAACCAGTATTTGCGTCGGCCAGCGTCCGTTACACAACGAGAAATTATTGGTGATGATGGCAATGAGCCGTTCGCGTGGACTGTCAATAATGCGCGTTGAAATGATGCCGGCCGCGTTGCATCCGTAGCCCATGCTCATGGAAAGCGCCTGCTTGCCGTGTGCCCCGGCCTTTCGGAACAAATGGTCAAGATTGAACGCAACACGCGGCAAGTATCCGAAATCCTCAAGTAAGGTAAACAGCGGAAAGAAAATCGCCATCGGCGGCAGCATGACACTCACGACCCACGCCGTTGCAAGATACACACCATCGAACAAGAAGCCGGATAGCCACCACGGCATGCTCAGACTTTCGCCGAGGGAACGCAAGACGGGATGGACCGTGTCAAGCAGCAACGAGGCGAGCAACGACGAGGGAACATTCGAACCTGCGATCGTCAGCCAGAACACAACCATCAACAAAAGTATCATGATAGGAAAACCCGTCCAGCGGCCCGTAAGCAGCTTGTCGAGTGCTCTGTCCCAGTTGAATCTCCCGGGCGCGCCAGATCGTGTCACCACACGATCGGCTATCCGCGAAGCTTCCGTGTACAAGGACTCCATGAGGGAATCATGTAAATTTTCACCCACTTCCCAACGAAGGTTTCCCGCCTTCAGCAGGATATCATCATTCGAAATTGCATTCATTCCAATACTCCTTCCCCGACAGTCTCCCGTGGAAGTTCTGTTAAGCTGAGAATGCTTGTGATCTCACCTGTTCTCACGGCACTAATTATGCGATCATCTCCCTCGAGCAACCGGAGCGCGACCCAGCGGGCATTGGTCAGGCCGGGAAATTTTGACTGTAAAGATTCTGCCAGACTGCCAATTGCCTTTTCAAGTTGAGGGGCGTGTTTGACGATGCGCTTGGGTTTGGGAATCACAGCGCCCGTCGCAACATCATGAATAGTATGCAGAAGATCTTGAATGCCGATTCCGCGTCGTGCAGCCGTGGGAACAACAGGAACCCCGAGATCCTTTGCAAGAGTCCGTTCCGCAACCGCAATACCGAGCCGTTGCGCTTCATCAATCAGATTAAGGCAAACAATTGCCCGGTCGGTAATTTCGAGAACTTGCAAAGCCAGATTGAGATTCCGCTCAAGCCGCGTGGCGTCAACAACAATAACTGTAACATCGGGCTGCCCGAAGAGAATGAAATTCCGGGCCACTTCTTCATCTGTGCTTGTAGAGAGAAGCGAGTAAGTTCCCGGAAGATCGACAAGTTTGTATCTCTTATCGGAATACGAGAATGCTCCCTCGGCCCTCGTAACCGTTTTACCGGGCCAATTGCCGGTGTGTTGCCTGAGGCCCGTAAGCGCGTTGAAGACGGTACTCTTGCCGGTATTCGGATTTCCTGCAAGTGCGACAACATAATCTGTCCCTTCAAGATTGATTCCGAGCTTCACAAGGTTGGCCACATTGTGCGCCGGACAGGTTTCGCAAGCACGTGTTGTTTGGGCTGTGTTCATACTCCGTTCGCTCCGTTTCGTTCGATGTGTATCATGCGTGCCTGATTCTTACGCAGGGCGATCAACGCGCCGCGCACGCTGTATGCCGTCGGATCGCCGGCGGCATTGCGCATTTCGGCTGTAACCAATGTGCCGGGAAGAATCCCGAGATCCATCAACCGTCGTCGTTGCGGCCCGCGGCATGCTCGGGAAATACCCGCAACCCGTGCACTCTCTCCCACTGCGAGGTCGGCGAGTGTTGCCCCGGCTTTCTCGGTTCTCGTCACTCGCCCGACAGGAACCACGGCAACGTTTGCCGCGACAATTGGGGCGAGGATATTCTCAACCCCTTCGACCTCAACTTCGATCTTGTTCTTGTCGCTGCTGATCATGCGAACGTGAGCCCCTGGGTGAATACCCTGGGCCACAAGCTGGGCATAGACAGCAGTCGGTTCATCCTCTATGTGTACAACCTCCGCATACTGATGGGGCCGCAACTGTGTCAAGGCAATACCGCGTCGCTCGGGCAGTTCACCCGCAGCCGTTGGAATCGGGTCACCATGCGGATCAAATGAGGGATTTCCCATGTGCACCGCAAGTGCATCGGCTTGTTCAATTGTAAGAAGATGTTCCTTCGCCTCCGCCTGATAATGCCATTCCGTTTCGCTGACTCCTGTTTCATCGGCGAGATATCGTTCCCATAGCCGGTGCATGCGTATGACACGCAACGCATACGCCCTTCCGTCTTCCGTGAGAGTCAACATTTCTCCCTCCGAGCGAAGCAAGTTGAGGCCCTCGAGCCGCTCCAAAAGGCGTGCGACTTCATCACCGGAGATCGAAAGCGCCCCCGCAATGCTTTTGTGTGTTGCTGTGAGCTGTTTGTACTCGCAATCATAGACATGCTTGAGGGCGTCCTCTATGCGGACACGCCGCGTATTCTGCAGCGTGCGCCGCCAACGCGCCCACAGACCCCGGTTGGGCCAAAATACAACGGCAAGTATTGAAATCGCTATGCCCGCCCACAGCAGGGCAATTTCAGGATTGATCAATGCGTGTGATTCCATTTTACACCCGCTCCACAAATATCGAATCAGCAACCTGCCTGCTGACGAAATGTTCCTTCTTCCCTATCTTGATCGTCAGCGAACCATCAAACGGCATTTTCTGTTTGACGGTGATTCTACTGTTGAGTGCAACGCCAAGTGACGCAGCGTGTTGCAGAATGGCAGAATCCTCGTCGCTTACACGCAGTACACGCACCACATCGCCCGCCTCATGTGCCGCAAGCGCTGTACAGGATCTGTTCGGCAGTTTTCCGTCAACAGTCGGTATCTCATCGCCGTGTGGATCGCCGGTGGGATGGCCAAGTGCAGTATCAATGGCATGCTCGAGTTCGGCCGACGTTACGTGTTCAAGCCGTTCCGCTTCGTCATGCACTTTGTCCCACGAGTAGGCGAGAAACTCGACGAGGAACATCTCCCACAATCGATGGCGACGCAAAATGCCCAGCGCCATCTTCACCCCCTGTTGCGTCAACTCAACTCCCTGATAGCGTTCGTAGTGCAGCAATCCTTTGTCCGACAACTTCTTGATCATGTCGGTGATCGAGGCATCGGCGACACCCAGTTGGCTGGCAAGCGCGGACGTGGTTGCTTTCTCGCCCCGCACCTCAAGCTTGTAGATCGCCTTAATGTAGTCTTCAGTACTTATCGTAGACATATCTCAAAATGATTTTAGGTTCAACTAAATATCAATTTACATATATCTAACCGAATGTCAAGTAAAATTTTCCCAAGGCGGGAAAATGCGCCCGAAACAGTTCTTTTTGGGGGGATTCCGGAGAGATGGAGTGTTACTTGGCTTGCTTTTTCTGCTCAAACAACTCGTCGGGCAAACCACTGTTGATGCGGTAGTCTGAGTAGCGGATTTGGATCGTTCCTTGCCGGGGAACGAGGGATGGTCGACGCTGCTGAACATTGTCGGACACTGATGCTTCAGAGGTATCGACGGCGAGGGTTGCAGTCAGCCGGACGGGCAGCCAGTACCCCTCCAGCTTTTCGTACTCGAAGTCTGTTTGAATGTTTCTTCCGCCCGGTTGCAAAGAAGCAATTCGCAACACCGTCCAGTTCGCCGGATTTACAGTAACGAGGGGCCGGGCGTTCGTCTTACGCGCTTTGGGTTTGAGGGTAAGAACATACAACGCATTCTCTTCTTTCACCTCTTCGACGTCATAGCGCGAGGTCAAACTGCCGGGGGCAAAACTCAATCCTTCTTTCGGCAGCAATGCAAATCCTTCCGAATCGAAATGGAATTTGTCCGGCTGCTTGAAGTACATCGTTGCTTTCATCTGCGGGACTTTGAGGCGTTCGAGATCGACCTTGGCTTCAAGGGAAACAGTGTAGTCTTGAATACCGGCAAAGTTCGCTTCAACGTACTTCAGTATTGCTTCGCCGGAAAGTTGCGGGCGAGTCTTCCCCTGCACGAAACTCGCGGCAAGCAGAACAAGAAAAGTAATTGCAGTACACCGCATCATTACGAAGCGGCCTTCTCCGAACGTTCAACAAAGAAGTTGTAAATCCACATCAATACTGCACCGGCTACTCCGACACCGATCATTACAAACCACATAAGCTCGGGTGTTCCCGCAGCTTTGGAAGTCTCATACAACCATCCGCCGAACGGATCGCCGACAAATCTCGCAATCGCAATCGGCAAGAATGCGTATCCCTGATACAAACCCTGCTGGCCGGGCGGCGCGATCTCGGAAATGTACTCATAGTAGCGTGGCGCTTGAATCATCTCACCGATAGCAAAGGCCACGATTCCTGCGGCAATGGTCGGGATGCTCGGATAAATTCCGATGATAACCCAGATGAGGCTTGAAATGGCAAATCCCAGTACAATTGCTGTACGTGTCGGGACATTCTTTGTGAGTCTGTTGATAGGAATTTGAAAAAGAATGATGGCTCCGGCTCCGGCCCACGATTGTACAATCTCATACGGAGCATCTTTGTCAATGTAGTCGGTGATGTAGTACGGAACGATGATGAATTCCTGCCAGAAAATTATCCAGTACAACGAATAAATGAGCAGGAAAATCATGAACTTGAAATTCCCCAACACTACAAACAGGTTGGAGATTTTCTTACCCAACGATTCGTGGACGATTTCACCCTTTCCTGCAACCTCTTTATAGAGAAAGATGTTCACAACAAGCATCGCAAAACAACTCAACGCAGAGACAAGGTAGACAAACTCATTGCCGAAACTGTCGCGCACGAGGTACGCAATCGTTGGTCCGAGCATTGCACCGATATTTACAAGCCAATAGTAGATGGCAAAGCCGAGCGACTTCGTCTCTTCGTTGGAGGTGACCGCAACGGTGCCCAACACTGCCGGCTTGATGAAAGAGCCGCCGAAGGCAGTCAGGAGGAGAAACGAAAGCAACAACCAGTACGTCGGTAGCCCGTCGTACACTCCCGCAAAGGCATCCATGCCGAGCGACCCGATCAGGAAATAACCGAGTCCAAGAATGGTGAACGCGACATTGAACGCCCGCCGGAATCCCCACTTGTCCGCAAGCGTGCCGGCAAGGATCGGCAGAAGGTAGATCAGTCCGCCGAAAATGCCTGAAAGTGTCCCTGCTTCCGATTCACTGAAGCCGAGCTTGTTGCGGACATACACCATGAAGACAATCTGCTGGCCGTAGTACGCAAGCCGCTCGAACAACTCCATCCCGTTTGCAACCCAGAATGTGGGATGGAATTTTCTGTACCAGTCTGAAATTCCCAAGGAAACTCCTTTGTTATTGCTTTGCCTGTTCCGTGAAGTGGCGAGGAACTGAAATGGCTCCACACAAGTTAGCAAAAAGCGCCTGAATATCAATTGGTTCGCCGTTAGCAAATGAACCGTCGCCTCATTTCTATTGGAATGTACGCTACGGTTTCATTATCTTTGAACGGAACCATATCAAATTAAACCCCGCCAACATGAAGAGAATCAACTTAGCAGGAAAGAAATACAACTTTGTCAGGTCCAAGGTACGGGAGCAAGAGGGCCTTTATGTTGTTAATGTATCATCCACATACACGCAGATCCCTCTTGATTCGATAATCTGCGGAGACGCGCTTCAAGTTCTACGTAGTTTTCCAGACGAATTTGTTGACCTCATCGTTACATCGCCTCCTTATGCTGACAAGCGGAGGAACTCATACGGCGGTATCCATCCTGATCGATATGTTCATTGGTTTATGCCCATTGCGCATGAACTCAAAAGAGTTTTGAAACAGACAGGTACCTTTGTACTGAACATCAAAGAGGGCGTGTCGGATGGAGAGCGCGAGACATATGTGATAGAGCTGATTCTTGAGATGAGAAAGCAGGGGTGGCTTTGGACGGAGGAGTATATTTGGCACAAGAGAAATAGCTATCCCGGCAAATGGCCTAACCGTTTCAGAGATGGTTGGGAGCATTGTCTCCAGTTCAACAAGCAGCGAAAGTTCTCCATGTATCAGGAGAGTGTGATGGTGCCCATGGGTGATTGGGCAAAGACTCGTCTAAGAAACCTTAGTGAGACAGATAAGCGTAGAGACGAGTCAAAAGTCGGTAGTGGATTCGGCAAAAACATTTCGAATTGGGTAGGTAGGAAGATGGCGTTCCCAAACAATGTTCTTCATATGGCCACCGAATCTGGAAACAAGAACCACAGTGCTGCATTCCCGTTGTCTCTTCCGAAGTGGTTCATAAAACTATTCACAAAACCAGGTGATGTAGTGCTTGATCCGTTCTTGGGATCAGGTACTGCTGCAGTAGCAGCAAGACAATTGGGACGCAAATACATCGGGATTGAGATTCTGAAGGAGTTCTGTACCGAAGCTGAACGGCGCCTTAAGTATGAACATCCGCAGAATGGGGACCTATTCGAGTGAAGAGCATATCATTAGACGAAGTTACTGGATTCGTAAATCAACACATTGGCGCGTTTCACGAAAGTCGCATCAACCGGGTCAAGAAAATACGGCTACGAGAGATCCTTCAAAAGAAGAATCCCTATCTCTTCAAAGCGAAGAACATCCTAACAGCACAAAGGTTGATTGAATCGCTGCTTCAAGCGTACCTCTCCTCGTCAGAAGAGGAACTCTTTGGTGACTTCCTCGAAGAGCTTGCCAGCTTCATTGCGGGCAGGACAGTTGGCGGAAAAAAGTCGCCGGGTTCAGGAATCGACCTTGAATTCACAAAGGACGGTGTTGTGTATCTTGTTTCTATTAAATCTGGTGTGAACTGGGGTAATAGTTCGCAATATGCGGCGCTTCGAGATCGGTTCAAAAAAGCAGTCCAGATTCTGAAGCAGTCGAAATCCGTAAAGGAAGTACAGCCTGTATTAGCTTCTTGTTACGGCAAGAGAAAGACGGTCAACAACGGACAATACCTTCGCATTTGCGGTCAGGAATTCTGGCACTTCATCAGCGGCAATCAGGATCTCTACACCGACATCATTGAGCCCTTAGGTCACAACGCCAAACAACGCAATCAACGCTACGAAGAAGAACTTGCTGCCGTCATCAACAAATTCACAGCAGAGTTCTCGAGTGATTTTTGCAGTGATGGACGCATTGACTGGGAAAGATTGGTTCGGTTCAATAGCGGGAATATGAAATCAAGCTAAACACCCCCTGTCCTCATTTTAACCTTGGGATATCAAAGCAACGCCCCCTACGATTTGCTGATCATCACACGTTTCTTTCTCTCATCCCCTTTGACATATGAAAAAACTGCTGTCCCTTTTGTTCTTTTCGACCTTCCACTTCTGCTTTGCCCAGCCTCCCGCCATCACAAAGATCGAACCACCGAATTGGTGGGCCGGCATGAAGACAAATGTTCTCCAACTCATGGTTTATGGCGAGAATTTGAAAGAGCTCAAGGTTGCAAGCTCATCGTCCGATATCAGAGTTCTCAAGATTCATGAATCAACCAATCCCTCGTATTCTTTTGTCGATGTTGAAGTTCGTCGGGCAGCGGCCCCGGGCGATTACGTACTGACGTTCAGTTCGGAGCACGGTCAAGCTTCGGTTCCCTTTCCGCTTCTGCAGCGGCGCAAGTCGAGTGACGAACAGAAAGGCTTTGATCAATCCGATGTCATCTATCTTATCGTCCCTGATCGCTTCGCAAACGGCGATGCAACGAACGACGCTGTAGCCGGAATGTCCGACACACTCAACAGAAACGAACCGTACGGCAGACACGGCGGCGATCTGCAGGGCATCATCAACAAACTCGATTACCTGCAGGACCTCGGCGTCACGGCCCTGTGGCTGACGCCTGTTGTGGAGAACAACGTGCGCGCATCAAGCTATCACGGTTATGCTGCAACGGATTTGTATAGAGTAGATCCGCGCTTCGGCAGTAACGATCTTTACAGAACATTCGTCAAGGAGGCGCACAAGCGCAAGCTCAAAGTGATCATGGATCACGTGAACAACCACATCAGCATCAGTCACCCGTGGCTTCAAAATCTGCCAATGCCGGATTGGCTGAACGGCTCGCCCGGCAATCATCTCAAATCCTATCACTCGAAAGTCGAGCTTACCGACTTGTACAGCGACTCACTCACAAAACAAAAGGCAACTCACGGCTGGTTTACGGAATACATGCCCGATCTCAACCAGGCAAACTCGTTCGTGTCGCGGTATCTTATCCAAAGCACAATCTGGTGGATTGAGTACAGCGGTATTGACGGCATTCGTGAAGATACATATCCGTATATCGATCCCGAATTCCGAGCGAGATGGTGCAGAACGATTCTCGATGAGTACCCGCGGTTCAACATTGTTGGAGAAGTCTGGATTCAGGACGCGGTGTATCTTGCCCCGTATCAACGCAAGTCGTTTTTCACCAAGGAATTCGATCCGCAGCTTCCTGCAATAACCGACTTCGGATTGTTTGATGCGTTAATGAAGACATTTGCTGATTCCGCGGGGAAGATCGAACACGTCTTCAATTGTCTGACGAAAGATTTTCTCTTCCCCGATCCTGCCAATCTTGTAACGTTTCTCGACAACCACGATATCCGTCGCATCATGTTCAACGTGAATGGTGATGTGAAGAAAGTCAAACTCGCCCTGACGCTTCTCTTGACGACGCGAGGCATTCCGCAACTTCTCTACGGAACGGAACTCGGCATGAAAGGCGGCCCCGATCACGGAAGACTCCGTGCGGATTTTCCGGGCGGATTTCCGGGAGATACGCTGAATGCATTTTCAGGGGAGGGAAGAAGTGGACAGGCAGGTGACATCTTCAATTTCACGAAAAGTCTGCTGCACATCCGCAAAGCAAGTCCCGTACTGCAAACCGGAAAGCTGATACATTTCAAGCCTGCGCACGAAGTGTATGTGTTTTTCAGAATTCTGAACGACGAACGCCTGATGATCGTCATCAATCACAATCGTGACAGACAGAACTTCGATCTTACTCCGTTCGAACATCAACTTCCCGACGTCGTCCGGTTGCGGGATATTATTTCGGGAAATGAGTTCGACCTGAGTGCCGTCAAATCAGTCACTCTCGACGGAATGACAGCAGGAATCTTCGAGATTGTGAAAGAATTGCAGTAACTCTCTCCTGCGGCAGACAGGCCGGAAAATTCATATCTTTACATATAGAGGATATGAACATGCCGAACATCAGCCAACTTTCATCTCTTATTCGTCTGCTCGAAGACGTGTCCATTCGCGACACCGTCATGAACGAACTTGCGTCGTTCGGCCCTTCGCTTGAGAAGGAAATCGAGCGGCAGGGAATTCCGTTGAGTGCGGTGAACGCGTTGTTGCTTCGGCCGCTGTTTGCGCATTATCCTTCCTGGCTGAAAGACAATTGGACAAGTTGGCTGCTGAAGAAATCCGACAACGAGCAACTCGAAACGGCATTGGATTTGCTCGCACGTTTTCAATACGGGAGGCTGTATCCCGTCTCGCTCCGAACCCTTCTCGACAATCTCGCCGATGAGTACGATTCCCGCTACGCGCGTCGCGATGCACTCGACCTTTCTGAATTTCTCTTTCAGGGGTATGCCCTGCGCGGCGTTGACGAAGACGACTTCTACAATCCGCTGAACAGCAATCTCGTGTACGTGATCGAGCAGAAGCGCGGAATTCCCATCAGTCTTGCGTGCGTCTATATTCTCGTTGGCGACAGGCTGGAGCTCAAAATCGAAGGCTGCAACTTTCCGGGACATTTTCTGGCAGTCGCTTCGACGCGTCAGGACAAGGTACTTGTTGATTGCTACAATGGCGGAAGAGCGATCAGCAAGGAAACTCTCGCCAACGCGAAAGCGAAATTGTCCGGCTTCGACATTCTCCGATTGAAGTGCACAGCCGGCATGATTGTCGCCCGAGTGCTGCATAACCTTGTTGCAGAATACGAATCAACCGGTGATGTCGAATCCGCCAGTATCATGAATGAATTGTTGCGCACACTCAAAGGTGTTCGTGCATGACACTTCCTGCGGAACCGGCTTCCCCTCCTCTTCTGTTGTAATCTCGAAACCTCTCCCTCTCACAATGCAGGATACTGTGTGACACTTTTTCCGATTGAAGAGTATTGGTGGTTCTATGCCGCCTTCACCGGTTTTGTTCTTTTGCTGCTCGCGATTGACCTCGGCGTTTTTCATCGCAAGGCGCATGCCGTTTCGTTCAAGGAGGCCGTGACATGGAGTGTCGTGTGGGTTGTGTTGTCGCTGGCGTTCAACTATGCATTGTACGTGTATGCAGGCTGGAAATTCGAGACCGACGAACGTCTTCTCGCTATTCCCGGCTTCCATCCTCAACGAGCGGCGGAGCAAGTCGGACTTGAATTTCTAACAGGATACATCATAGAGAAGTCCCTTTCGGTAGACAATATTTTCGTGTTCGTTGTTGTCTTCACGTACTTTTCCATTCCGGCGATGTACCAGCACCGGATTTTGTTCTACGGCATCATCGGTGCGCTGATTTTCCGTGCTATCTTCATTGCGATGGGTTCCGTTCTGATTGAGTACGAATGGGTGGTGATTCTGTTCGGCGTGTTTCTCATCGGAACCGGAATCAAGATGATGTTTGCGCCGGAGAAGAACATCGAACCGAACAAGAATCCGTTGATCCGTCTCTTCAAGAAGTTCGTTCCCGTGACGCAGGAACTGCACGGACAGAAATTCTTTCTCCGCGTCAACGGTGTTGCTCACGCGACGCCGCTGTTCGTCACGCTCTTGTTTGTCGAGCTGACCGACATTATTTTTGCGGTAGATTCGGTTCCGGCAATCTTTGCAATCACCAAAGAGCCGATGATCGTCTTCACATCCAACGTCTTTGCCATACTCGGTTTGCGCGCAATGTACTTCATGCTCGCAGGGGCGGTGGAGAAGTTCCATCTGCTTAAATACGGACTGGCCATCGTTTTGATTTTTGTGGGATTGAAGATGGTGTGGCTTAACGAGATGTACGGCGGCAAATTCCCGATTGAAATTTCGTTGGGATTCATCGCCGGTGTTATAGCGCTGTCGATCATTCTCTCGCTTCTTTTTCCGAAGAAAGAAAAGGATACTAAAGAGTGACCAATCATCGGTTAACGGCAGATTCCTGACGGGAACAAATTCCCTGTTAAACGCTGTTTGTAGGTGTAGATTTCAACCGATTTATCGAATAACTATGCAATCCACGGAGAAAGAATGAACAATCTGAAAACACTGCTGCTGATGACGGTTATGACCGTCCTGCTGATTTTCATTGGAAACGCGTTAGGCGGGCAGGGCGGCATGATCATCGCATTTATCATTGCGGCGGCAATGAACTTCGGCTCGTACTGGTTCAGCGACAAGATTGTGCTGAAGATGTACAAAGCGCAGGAACTCACACGTGAACAAGCCCCCGATTTGTTTTATATGACGGAGGAGATGACACGCCGAGCCGGCTTGCCGATGCCAAAGCTGTACCTCATTCCCGGCGAGCAGCCGAATGCATTTGCGACGGGACGCGACCCCGAACACGCGGCTGTTGCCGTTACCGAAGGCATTATGCGATTGCTGCCGCGCGACGAGTTGAAAGGCGTGATCGGGCACGAGCTTGCGCATGTGAAGAACCGCGACATTCTCATTGGCTCGATTGCGGCGACGATGGCGGGCGCGATCAGCATGATTGCGAACATGGCACAGTGGGCGATGATTTTCGGCGGCGGGCGGCATTCCGACGACAGGGATGGGAGCCCGATTGCAGGAATTGTAATGATGATTGTTGCGCCGATTGCCGCAATGCTGATTCAAATGGCGATCTCGCGATCACGCGAGTTTCTGGCGGATAAAGGCGGAGCCGAGATGGCGGGCAACCCCCGCTCGCTCGCCAACGCGCTGCGCAGACTCCATGCAGGCGCGAAGCAGATACCGATGGAAGCCACGCCTGCAACGGCACACATGTTCATTGTCAACCCGCTGACGGGTGGCGGACTCGCGAATCTCTTCAGCACCCACCCGCCGATGGAGGAACGGGTGAAACGCCTTGAGGCGATGGCAAGTGGGAGAGTGATTTAACTTTTGACTTTCTTAATATGCAACAGGGCGACCGGATGGTCGCCCTGTTTTCGTTGAGTTCTGTGTCGATGAGCCGGACGGGAACACGCTGAGGTTCACCGTCCCCGTCCAGTAAACGTAATCTACTCCAACACCACGGCAGTCCCGCTGGCGCTCACCATCAGCATGCTGCCGTTTGCGCCGATCGTCTCGTAGTCGAGATCGACACCGATCACGGCATTTCCTCCCATCATTTGCGCTTGCTGGCTCATCTCCGCAATGGCAATGTCTTTTGCCTTGCGCAGTTCTTCTTCGTACGCCGCCGAGCGCCCGCCGACAATATCGCGGATTCCGGCAAACAAATCCTTGAACAGGTTTGCGCCCATGATCGCCTCGCCGCTCACAATGCCGATGTAGCGGGTGACTTTCCTTCCTTCAAGCACGTTGGTTGTTACGACTAACATAATTGCCTTTCGCTATGATGATTTCTTCTTGAACATGCGGTACACCAACAGCAGCAGCATCGCGCCCACTACCGACATGATGAAGCCCGCCGCCTGGCCCTCGGCGTAGAGGTTCAGGAACTGGCCGAGGTACGTGGCAACAAGCGAGCCGCCGATGCCGAGCAGAATGGTGATAATCCAGCCGCCGGGATCTTTGCCGGGCATGAGAAGTTTTGCAACCGCCCCGACAATCAACCCGATGAGAATCGTCCAGAGAATACCCATGATGTACTCCTTTTTTTATATGTGGTGAAAAATGGATGAACGCGGTACCCGGATGCTATGGCGTTCGAATCAGCTTCTTGTACAAAATCCGGATGCTGACAACCAGAACAACAGCAACGAGAGCGGCAGCAACAAACGGCACCAGAATAGCGAGCACGGAAAGCGTTACCGCCCCGCCCGCCTCCGCCGTCGAGACAACCGGGTTTCCCGATCCGCCGGTTGAAACCGACGAAGTGATGCGCGTAACACCGGTGAATGCCTGCACCAATCCGGCGATGCCGCCCCCTGCAATAATCGCCAACGTCCACTGCAAGAACGGACTCATCCCGACAACGGACGATGCCATTGCAATGGAGCCCGCAACAACCGCGGCGGGTGTCGCAATGACATCAAGCATGTGATCAACCCAGGGAATGTAGTAGCCTGCAATTTCCACAACTGTTGCAACGCCGAATGCGACGAGGGCGGGAAGAGTTCCCATCCATTCAAATCCGGAGCCGAGAGAAAGGTGTCCGGCATACGATGCGATACTCATGACAAGCAGCGGAACAAACACCCGAAAACCGCAGGCCGCTGCAAGCGCAACGCCCACGAGAATGCTGACGATGGTTTCCGATTCCATGGCGTATCCGTTGCTAAACGCTGCTGAAGCGGTTGAGAAATCCTTTTTCCACTTCGGTCAGACTTGTCACGCCTTTTGCGTCGAGCTTTGCCATGATGCGATCGTATTCCTCCCGGTTTATCTCATGCAGACGATCGCGCTGGATTGCCTTCCAGCGTTGGACATCGCCTATCGAAGCGATCGGCTCGACAATCTGCCGCTGTATATGTTTGAGTTGCTCGGTGTGCCGCAGAATTTTGATGTAGGCGAATCCGCCGACAAATCCGCCGAGATGGGCAAAATGAGCAATGCCGTCGCTCACGGCTCCAAACCCTCCGAACAACGCGAGCAGCGTCATGATTGCAACCATTATGCGGACTTCAACCGGAAGAATCCCCCAAATAAACACTTTATCCCGCGGCCAAAACATTGCGTACGCGATCAGCACGCCGAACAATGCCCCGGACGCCCCGATGATGGGCGAGAAGGGATTGAACACGAGCGAGAGTACCGCCCCCATCAATCCGCTTACGAAATAAAGGCCGAGAAAATGCTTGCTGCCCAGTTCGGCTTCAAGCCGCGGGCCGAAGAAGAACAACCCCAGCATGTTGAACGCGATATGCCAGAACCCGCTGATGTCGTGCAGGAACATGTACGTGAAGATCGTCCACGGCCGGTTGAAAAAATCAAACGGCACGAATGCGAAGTACTGCAAAATCTGCGGACGAAACACCGTCAACACATACACAACAACATTCGCAATAATAAGTCTCAGAACCCAGGGTGTGAGCATCTCAGAAAAGGAAAATGAAAGTTCAGATTATTTGGCGATGTCAATCGCCTTTCGCGTTGCGAGGATCATTGCCTCGGCCCCGACGGGCAAGCCCGTTGCGTGCTTCATCCACAAATCGGGAGCGAACGCTCCGAAGCGCGCCATTCGCTCGAACTCCGCGCCGAGATTTCCCTTCTCCTGTATCTTCTCATCAATCTGATGGGCAATCAAATGTCCCAGCGGGTAGTCGGGCAGGTACAGGAATGAGTGAATCATGTGTGAATAAATGCCGAGCAACACAACATCCTTCTTGTTGAACACCGGCTCGTAGTACGAATTCCAGACATCCTGTGCAATGCTGAGAGTTGCCTCCTTCAATTGCGCCGGCGTTGCATTCGGGTTTTCGTACATCCAATGCCAGACTTCCATATCCACCAGCGCGACGCCTGCAATTTCGTACGTTGCCCAGAAATCGTTGATCGTCTTGAGCGCCCTGCTTTTTGCGTCCGGCTTGGCAAGGCCGAGCAATTCCATATCCTTTGCCTGAAAGACGAATGCGAGCGCTTCGGTGAATGCCGTGTTCGGCACGCCGTTCAGCAGCCAATGGTCGATCAGGTTGAGGGAGAACGTCTGTTCGACGTTGTGCCCGAGCTCATGAATGGCGATGTTGAATCCTTTGTAATTCATTCCCCCTTTCTCAACCCGCGTTCGTAACGCAGCCGGTGCGGAACGCAGCTGCGCCCCCCACGCGTGGCCGGAGCCGCGGGCAGGCTCGACGACAATGTTGTCAGCCAGCATCTTTGCGCGAGCGGCTCTGAATCCGAGCTTCTGGAGGATGTTCGGCATGTCACGTTTGAATGCCTGTGCAGTCGGGTACCTTCGTGAGACGATCTTATCCAGTTCTGCTTCGCTGTATGTGCCGCGAGGACGAAAACCCTTGTACCAGATATCGAACGGCTCAAGCGGACGCCGCAGCCGCTTTTCGATAAGCGTGGCGATTTCGCGCACGAGAGGAGATGACACAACATCCAGCAGCATCTTCCTTACTCTCTCTTCGGGGATCTCCCGCTCCTCGTCGAACTTGCGAGCGATATGTGTCGGAGTCGTCGGTGAGAAGGGATCGGCTCTGCGGACCGCATGATATGTTTTCAGCAGAACCTCGTAGCGCCGGTCGGGTTCCGGCGCATTGTCCACTCGCACAACCGGAGGAGGTGTTCCATCGGACTCCGGTGCGGCGGCGCCCGTCACTTCGTTTGTGAATGGATTCCAGACAACAGCGGGATTATTTACCGCCACGGCGGGGATGGTTTGCGTAACGATCCGCTCCATTACTTTCTGAATAATCCTCTGCTTCTCAAGCCCCTTGCCGCCTTCAGCATAATTTGCTTTGATTTCATCGCGGAGATTCCAATGGGAGAGCAGACGCAGGCCCTCAGGGAAGAGTCGTTCCCCCTTCTCACTCAACACATTGTGCATGTAGATGTTATATTCCGCGATGTACCTATCGGCTTCACCCGCAGCTTCGGCAATCGACTGATTCACATCGGGCGGGATGCGTTTGGAGAATTTCTGCGCGAGACGCGCTTCGGCCCATTGCCTCCGGCTCCAGTTCATCCCCTCGTTGAGCCGCTGTTCAAGAGTTGTGAGCGGAAAGTTCAGCAGGACAACAAAGGCAAGTTTGTTCGCGAAGAAATCCTCGGCAACATGAGCTCTCGGATCGTACCCTGCAAACACCTGGTCGTACGGTTGTATCGGCCCGTAATCCAAATCCGACTGCCTGCGGAAGGCACGCGTAATCTCCAGCATGTGTCCGTCCAATTGTTCCATCAAAAACTGGTAGCGGGCGAACATCGTGTCGAGTTCAGCTTGTGTGCCGGCAAAATTTGCTTTCACAAACGCCTCAAACGCCGCGTTATCGCCGTCTTCTTTGCGCCAGAGACTCGAAACCTGTCTCATCCCGCGCAACAGGCGAACCCGTTCGGACTCTGCATATTTTTGACCGAGTTCAGCTTCAAGTTTTGCAAACGTTTCCGCGTCCTGTGCAAACATCATCTGCGTACTTACAACAAGAGAAAAGCACAAAATCCATAATCGGCAAAGCATATTCCCTCCTTGATCAGCATGAGAACATGATCGGTTTTTCGAACAATACCGCCGCGAACAAATTCAACATAGGTTTTTTGGCTGAGAGTTTCAATTCGTTGAACTATCGCGGTTTCCAATCGGGAACGCGTCCGGGAGTCCACGGGGCTCCGGAAGTTTCCATCGCTGCCTCGAGATTCTTGACATCCACCTCTACTAATGTTTTCAGCTTGGCGAGAACGGGCGCAAATTCCCCGGCAGCAATGTCGTACCCGCGGATGTGTGTTGCCGTTGGGGCGGAAGTTGACAGCCATTGGTCGTAGATAATTCCCATCACTCTGTCGCGGATAGCGGGAGGCACATCAACACTGCGGGACTTCTTTGTATTGTCGCCTGTCAGCGCCAGCAGGATTTCCCTGCTCGTCGCGTCGATAGCCATCACGTCGTCGCGCAGTTTCGGCGATGCGCCCGGTGTATCGTGCAGCGCTTTCTTCCAGAAGGGGAGTTTGTTTCTGATTTCTCCGGCAACGCGTATTGCGCCCGTGAACGCTCGCTCAAGTTCTCCGACCTTTGCTTGAAATGCAAGAAGTGCCGCCCGATCTGCAGCAGGCAGCGACGGAGTGCCGAGGACAATGCAGGTAAACTGCTGCGGACCGGCAAGCGGTGTCGTTACACCATTCACCCTCTTTCCAATGCTTACATTGTATGTGCCGGGAAGAGCAAGGACCCCCTGCTCACCTTCATCAAACGGATTGTCGCTCGGGCCGGAAATTTCCGTTGGTGATGTGGCCGCATAGCGAAGATCCCACGATATTCTGTTGAATCCTTTCGAGTTCTTGCCGTTGAGCCGCCGTACAACGTTTCCTGCTTGATCAGTGATGGTGACGATGATGGCAGGCTCTTCTTCTGTATCTTCTGCACGCAACTCTTCCCACGAAGGTATTCGCGGAGTTCCGCCTTTCTTGATGATCTCCTTCTCTTCGTCCTGGCGCGCCTTCTTTTTTGTTTTGTAAGCATCCTTCAAATAGTAGGTGAACGTCGCGCCGAATGGCGGATTGTCGGCAGAATAATACGAGTCACCCTGAAATGCCTTGCCCTTCATACCGAGCGGGCGTGATTCGATGTACATCAGTGCCTCTTTAGGGGAGAAGAGGAGTGCTTCCTTTTCCAGGTCTTGAGTTGTCAAAGAACGCAAAGGAGAGTAATCGTCGAGAATGTAGAAGCCTCGTCCGAATGTTCCCAGCACCAAGTCATTCTCGCGCCGCTGGATGGCGATATCTCTAACGGCAATTGTCGGCACGCCGCCCTTCAACTGGGTCCATCTCACTCCACCGTCAATCGTAACATAGACGCCGAATTCCGTTCCGGCAAACAGAACCTTCGGATTCACATGATCTTCAACAACGGCATACACCGTCCCGTTTGCCGGAAGGGTGCTGCTGATGGATGCCCACGTCCGGCCTGCATCGACGCTTTTCAGAATGTACGGTTTGAAGTCGGCGTTCTTGTGATTGTCGAATGCCGCATAAACGGTATTAGCGTCATGCAGCGATGCCTCGATGCGGCTCACGTATGCCATCTCCGCAACGCCGGGGAATTTCTCGATCTTCCTCCACGTTGTGCCGCCGTTTTCCGTCACTTGAATCAGGCCGTCATCTGTACCGGCATAGATCAACCCTTCTCTTTTCGGAGATTCAGAAAGAGAAACGATATTGCCGAATTGTGATGTGGAAGAATTTTTCGCAACAGCGTCAATACTCCAGATTCTATCCATCACAGGAAGCGAGTTGCGGTCAAGCTGCCGCGTCAGGTCGCCGCTGACGGGAGTCCACGAATCCCCCCGATCATCGCTCCGAAACACCCGCTGAGCGGCAAAGTAGAGCCGCGTGTGTTTGTGCGGACTGATGATAAGCGGAGAGTCCCAGTTCCAGCGCAACGCCGGATCGCCTTTTTCCTCTTTGGGTTGAATGCCGACCTGCTCGCCCGTTCTTCTGTCGAAACGTACCAGCACGCCGTATTGAGATTCAGAATACACGATGTTCGGATCTTCGGGATCGATGCGTGTGAAGAACCCGTCGCCGCTTGTTGTCACAAACCAATCCGAGTTGACGAGGCCGGAGGAACTGATCGTGCGCGACGGCCCTCCGAGCGTGAAGTTGTCCTGCGTTCCGCCGTACACAAAATAAAACGGCTTGGAATTGTCAACCTCAACGCGATAAAACTGTGTGACAGGTAGATTGGGTTTGAAGTTCCAAGTCGCTGCACGATCGAAGCTTTCATATATGCCGCCGTCGCCGCCGACAATGTAGTGGTTTGTGTTGATAGGGTTGATCCAGAATGCGTGATCGTCAACGTGCCTGTTGCTGCCGCCGAGGTTGCTGAATGTTTTGCCGCCATCGTTGGTCACTTTCAGAAATACATCCATTGAATAGACGCGGTCAACATCCTTCGGGTCGCAGAACAATTCGTTATAGTATTGCGGACTTCCGCTGATGTAGTCGCTTCGTTTTTCCCACGAAGCTCCGCGGTTTGTTGAGCGATAGAAGCCTCCTTTGCGGTTCGGCAATTCAATGATGGCATACAAGACATCGGGATTCACGGCAGAAATCGCAAGGCCGATCCGCCCGACGTCACCCGTTGGCAAACCGCCGGCTAATTTTCTCCAGCTCTTTCCGGCATCTTCCGATTTATAGATGGCGGATTCGGGGCCGCCGTTGATGAGTGTGAAGACGTGGCGTCTTCGTTGGTATGCCGCCGCGTAGAGAACGTCGGGATTGCGCGGATCCATCACAATATCGCTTACTCCTGTGTGTTTGCTGACATAGAGGATGGAATCCCACGTCGTGCCGCCATTTGTCGTTTTGAACAATCCGCGATCGCCGCCGGGTCCCCACAGCGGCCCTTGTGCCGCGACATACACAATGTTGGAGCTACGCGGATCGACTATGATCTTGCCGATGTGTTCGGATTTCTTCAACCCCATGTTCTTCCAACTCTTGCCGCCGTCATCGGAACGATACACGCCATCGCCGTACGACACGCTGCGTTGGCTGTTGTTTTCGCCAGTTCCGACCCAAATAACGAAGGGGTTGTTCGGATCAATCGTGACGCATCCGATCGAATACGATCCCTCACCGTCAAAAATCGGCTCGAACGTGGTTCCGGCATTGATAGTTTTCCAGACTCCGCCCGATGCAACGGCAATATACCACTCGCTTGTATTGTTGGAATTGACCGCAATGTCGCCAATGCGCCCTGACGTAAGTGCAGGGCCGATGGATCGGAATTTCAATCCTTCAAAAGTTGATGAACTCAGCTTGCTGTCGTCTTGCTTGCCCTGAGAGAATGCAAGTGTTGATAGTAGAAGAAGTGAAACAGTATGGCAGATGCGTTTCATGGTGAGATGCTCCTTTGTTGTCTGTTATTGCGGCCAACCCAACGTGTTAAGAGTTAGTGAAGATTCGTGGGCAAGAACTACCGGCTCTTTGCCTCCCACTCCTCCCTCAACATCACATACATCAACTGGTCAATATGTTTGCCGTCTTTTGTGACGGACTTTCTCATACGGGATTCGTAGATGAATCCGGCCTTCTCGAGGACGCGGCTTGATGCCGGGTTCCACTCGAATACACCGGCAAAGAGCCGGATAATATCGAAATTCCTGAACGCATAATCTACGACGGCCTTAACTGCCGCAGTTGCAATTCCTTTTTTCCATAAGGGCTCCCCGATCCAGTAGCCGAGTTCCGCCGAGTGGCGGTACACATCGGGCTGTATGTGAATGCCGATTCCACCGATTACTTCCCGGGACGATGCAATAGCCCAACCCGTTTCGGGCTGATGTTTCTTCACGGCGCGCAACCAACGCCTTGCATCCTGCACTGTGTAGGGATATGGAAACGAATCGCGGAGGTTGATGGAGACATGCCTGTTGTTGGCGTACTTTGCTATTGCTTCCGCATCCGTAACGGCAAAACTCCGCACGCACCAATCGTCGAAGAGCGGAAGAATCACCTTTTCTCTCCGCCTCCGTGGCCGGGACGGCGAGGGCCGCCTCGGCGGGGGCGATCGAATCGCCGGGGGCGGTCGTATTTTTTCTTCGCCTCAATCTGGATTTTCGGAGAGCCGGCAATAGGAGGAGGAAGTTCCTTCAGCCATTCATCGGGAGGATAGACCGATTCGAGCCTTCTGCCGATGAACTGTTCAATGAGAGGAATCTGCATTCCGTCTTCTTCACACGCAAAGCTGACGGCAATTCCGCTTGCGCCCGCCCTGCCCGTTCTGCCGATACGATGAACGTAGTCTTCTGCGTCAAGCGGCAGATTGTAGTTCACAACATGGCTGACTCCTTCGATGTGCAGGCCCCGTGCAGCGACGTCGGTTGCGACAAGAATCCTGAATTTCCCTTCCCGGAATCCTTCCAGCGTTTTCACGCGCTCATGCTGTGACACATCTCCCGAAAGCAACCCGCATGAAACTCCCCGCGACATAAGTTGTTCGGCAAGGCGGTGCGTACTGTCTTTTCTGTTTCCGAAAACAATCACCCGCTCCAGGTTTTCCTGAACGATCATGTTGTACAACAGCTTCAGCTTGTCTTCCGTGGTTACGATATAGACGCGCTGATCAATCGCCTTCACGCTTACTTGTTCCGGTTCGATATCAACGTGATGCGGTTCCTTTGTCCAGCTTCCCGCGAGCCGCCGCACATCATCCGTCAGCGTTGCAGTGAAGAACATCGTCTGTCGCTTGTCCTTGTGCGGCGTGCTCATCACGATCTTGCGGATATCGGGTATGAAACCCATATCCAGCATCCTGTCCGCTTCATCGATGACCAAAATCTCAACGTGAGAAAGATGAATATGATGTTGCTTTTGGAAATCAATCAACCTTCCCGGTGTTGCAACAACAATATCCACCTGCCCGTCGAGCCATCGTTTTTGCCGTTCATAGTTCATGCCGCCGAACACGGCAACAATCTTGCATCGCATGTATTTCGAAAGCGCCTTTGCATCTTTCTCTATTTGAAGAACCAGCTCACGCGTCGGAGCAAGAATCAATGACCGCGGGCTTGCCTTCCGTCTTTCGGCAACAGGCTTCCGATGGAGGTGGGCAAGAATTGTAATGAGGAACGCCGCGCTTTTCCCCGTTCCTGTTTGTGCGCGGCCTGTGCAGTCAACTCCTTCCAACGACTTCGGTAAAATTTCCGCCTGTACCGGCGTGCAGTACTGAAACTTCAGGTCGGCGATTGCGTGCATGATCGGGTTCGGAAGGTTGAAATCATGAAAGCGGGTCTTTCCTTCGATCGGCGGGACGTCAAACTGTGAAATCTGCCAATTGTCAATAAGCGGCGCTTCAGGTTCACCTTGGGTTCGAGATTGCGATTGTTGTCGAGGCGGTCGTGTTGGGGGGCGTTGTGGCCGGATACGATTGTCAGTTCTCTGCGGCCTTTCACTTCGCTGTTGTCGTGGTCGCTCACCCCGCTGACTCTGCGGACGAGGGTTCTTCCCTTGATACCCGCGTCGGCTGCTCTCACGTTTTGCCGGCGCCTGCTGCCGCTGCTTGGGCGGTTCAGCGGTGGCCGGGGTCTTTTTCTTCCCCCGAATCTTGCCGCTTAACCATGAAGCAACTTTCTTGATGACTTTTTTCATTCAGATTGGATTTGAGGAACGGATGCCTCTGTTATGAAGAGAAGATGAGGGTTCGATGTATCAGTCTTTGAGCGTATGAGTGTTGAAAGGAGGCCATTCTTCGGCAGTTCAAGATACGAAGTATGGCGGTGAGATGAAAGAAGCGGAGGCCCGCGTTCCGGGCCTCCTGTAAGGTTTTTTTGACGCTTAGCGCTTCAATTTAAATGTGAAGGGAACGCTCACCCACACATCCACGGGGCCGCTGCTCATGTAGCCGGGCGTGAAGACGAACTGCTTTGCCGCCGCAATTGCCGCGTCGTTGAACAGCTCATTGTCGCTTGCGAATATCCGGGCTTCACGCACTTTCCCCTCCTTCGTCACCAAAATCCTGACGGTTACTTTTCCTTCGATACCAGCCCGCTGCGCGAGATCGGGATACTGCGGGGTTACGCGCTTGACCACTTCCGGAAAGTGTTCAACAATTTCAAACGGCAGAGGTTCAGCGGCTACATCCGGAATATCGCCGGTTCCCGGGCCGACGCCATCGCCCGCACTTTCGCCGGTTCCTTCCTGCCCGCCAATGCTTACACCTTCGGAGATTTCCTTCTGCGTCGCAAGAGTTTTCGTTTTGTCGGCAACGGCATCCGGCACAACAACAATCCTGCCTGCCGCAATATCCGGCACGTTCGGTGAAGCGCCGCCTCGCGGTGAGGGAAGTGTGTAATCTTCCAAGTTGATCGGACGTTCTACAGGGATGCCGCGGGGTTTCTTCCACTCCACTTTCGTCATGTCGATCGGCGATTGCATGGACGGGAGGATATAGTAGGCTCCAATCACCATCGCGTGAATCACAACGGAAACAACAAGCGCGAGAAGAATATTGCGTTGCTGGATGCGTTCCACCTCCATTGCACGATAGACCAACGAAACAGAATAGGCGGGCCGTCTGTGTACTGCGGCAAATGCTGGTGACGTCATGGCTACCTCCATTGTGTGTTGATGGAAGAACAGTTTGTAACGCCAACAACTCAGCATTCAAAGAAGGTGCCATGAAGAGATTAGCGAATTCATGTCGAATCCAGCCAATGAGAGAAGATGATTATTGCATTTTGCAGGACGGGTTGTACCCAAAACAGTACAATGCTTGAAAGGGATTGGGAAATGAATCGAACGGACGGATTGCAGTCTGCAATGTGAAGCTGCAAAAAATTAGTGATGAGAGTTCAGAGGTTTGGCTGTTTCTAAAACTGCAGTAGCCAAGATACCATATGATAGTTTCGAGTTCGGCGACACGTTGCAACAGCCGTCCTGGAATTCTTATGGTGATCACTTATAACAGATTACAAGGCCGAATCCCGGAGCATTCAGTTGTTTCAACTCTGTTTTTTTGAAGCCCGCCTTGCTCACAAAGTCATCTATCTCATTTTTAGTATAGGTTTTCGCGCTTGCCTGATGCAAGAGGTTCAAAGCCATGTAAGCCGTGGTGGCTCTTGACATTTGCGAACTGCCCCCTATGCCTTTTATCTGTTCGAGAATTACACACATTCCGCCGTTGTTGAGACAGTTGTATATCTTCTTCGCCAGTGTTTCATTTTCGGACATATTGTGGCCGTGTATGATATTAAATGCTAGAATGATGTCCACATTCTTGGGGAGTTCATCTTTCATGAAATCAGCTGGCATGAACGAAACCTTTTGCGACATCTTTTGCTGTGCAATGCATTCCTCGGCATATTTCTTCACCGGAGGGAGATCATTGATCGTTGCTGTTAAGTGAGGATGACGCTTACAGAGTTCTATGCTGTACAATCCATGAGAGCCGCCAAGGTCGAGGAGCTTGGTGTGGTTCTTGGAAACAGGAATTTTCCCGCCCACTTCTCTCACATTCGTTTTGGAAATGTCAATCATCGCCCGCGAAAACAACTCCCATTCATATTCACTCATGTCTTCCAGCATATTGGACTCGGGTCTTTTTCCCAAACGGATGGTTTCATCCAGGTGGATGTATCCCTTATACAAGTAATCACAGAACAAAATAAAATACCTGAAATTGTCAGGCGATTGGGGTGACAAATTCTTGAATCCTCTTTTGGTAAACGCGTATTGCGTCCCTTTCTTCCGAACATAGCCCAGCGCATCCAAGCAGTCAAGGGTCAACTCTGCGCCTATTTCACTCACATTGGCGCCGCTGGCTATTTGCTTTACTTCCTTTACATCCATCGTGAGCTGGTCAACAATTTTCAACTTAACGGCACTCCCCAATGCAAAGCCCAGACCCACTGACGAAGCAGCATCGGCAAACGGATGCGGAATGATGTCATTTGACAACAGGATTTTTTCGATCAAAGAAAACTTGTGAATCATATTGGGGCAGATTTGTAAATTACTGACTGCGAGGGTGATCGAAATGTTGAAGAACGTTGTTCCGCTTCAGTGCCAGTCCGAAACCAATAGCCCAGACGGGTGCAAATATCAAGTACAAGTTAAGCGCAGTATCTGCCAGCACTTTGCTACCGAGTGCGTTGCCTGTAAAATCAAGAGCAGATAACAATCCTACTGTGATGGTAAACCAACCCCACATGGCATTATCTCTTCTGATGAACATGCCTATGGCAATGAACCATACACCGAACATCAACGCATCGAACAGATTCCAGATGCCGTTTCCAACGATCAATGCAAGATTGCCGAAAGTTGCTCTGATGGTCTCCTGTTGCTCCGAAGTGGCAGAGGCGAATTCATCCAATAAGACAGGCCATGACGCTCCAAGGATGGCTGCACCTAAAGCCCCGGCAAATATGTAGGCGGCGCCGCACGAGGTAACAACATGCCTCCAGTCCGTTTTGCCTTTGAGCCATTCATGTATGAAAAACAAAATAGGAAGCAAGAGCAGATAGTAGCCGAACATATCGGTGATCATGCTCCATTTCAGCATGGCGCTGCTCGCGCCTTCCAACGAAAATATCAACACTGGATTTGAGAAGAACTCAAAGTTGAAGTGTACCGCCCCGGCTACCAGAAAATAACTTACGAGCCCGATCACTCCGGATAGAAGTGTAATCAGCGCAACAGCATTTCTGTGTTTTGACATGACTGCATCCCTCCAGAATAGTTTGCAGCCAAATTTATTATTGAGACAATAATAGAATTGTATAAATCGGACATTTTAGGGGAAAATATGCCCGAGGAACTCCGCATTAGCTTTCCTATACTGCTTGGGAGTGAGGTCGGCGTAGGACTTAAATTCACGAAGGAAATGAGACTGGTCGTAATAGCCTGCTTCCAAGCCTGCTTCAGTTAGTGATCGCTTTGTATTGTGAAGGATGTGCAAAGCCCTGAGATACTTGTTGTAGAGGATGAATTCCTCTGTCGTCATACCTAACCAGTCTTGAGAGAATCTTCTGAGTTGGCGGTCGGACAAGCAAACCTCTTCACTGAGTTTTCTCACAGTTAGACCAATACCTTGAGATAACTGGATCAGTCTACATGCCCTGTTGAACGAAAATCGGTCACTGATTTGTGAAATTTTCTTGCCAATCCACTTCAGGATAATTTCAACCTGGCGGTTGAAGGAACACGCGCTATGAAGTTCATCTGCTAAAAAGTCGAGATCGGAGCACACATTGTTTCCCTCGTAAACACCATCGTTAAACTCCTTTGCAGGGGTATTGAAAAGCAGTCTAAGCCCGACGCTTTTCATCTGTATTCCTAAAAACTCCTGTCGGCCTTCTTTGACAAGCGAAAACGGTTTGAAATTTAGTCCGTTTACAAAAACTGCAGGAAGAATTGTCCGGACTTGCAGTGAAGGATTCAAGTAAGCTACATTACCGGAAAAGTTGAATATGATTTCTGCCGTTCCCTTGGGGAGTATTATTTCTTTCCTTCTATGCAGATCAAACTCAGATAGTCGCCAAATATAATTTATGAAAGCCTTTTCCAATTCGCCGGTCGGGTAGTGTATGTCAGTTGTCTTTTTCATTCTTGCTTGGGTAATCGGCAGGATATCATTTGACAGTCATAAATTGAGCAACACCCGCTGCGGTAGCAGCCGTGTCAGATCCACTAAATGTATTGAACCAATGTTGTTCGTCGTATTATAGCAATTTGTTCTTGGCCGAATCAAGTGAATCGAGAAATGCCCGTTTGTTCTTGATGACTTTTTGATCTTGCAGCGGCATCTCACATCGTTTCTTCTGTTGGATCAGCGCATACAGACATTCTGTCGGTCGTCATCTTGGTAACTGGATCACACTCTCAACATTGATGACTCGTCTCTAGAAGACACTCACCCTTACGTATCGCCCCGGATTCTGCTTGAAATCCATCAGCAGGGAATCGAGCGAAAGAATACTACGATCAATATGCCGGTACAAATCGTCATCGTTCGTCAGCTTGCCGAGACTGTTCGACGTGTCGTTGAGGCGTGAGAAGAGGGAATCGGAGCGGCGAATGACCGAGCTGAGATTGTTGTAGAACGACTCATCAACGATGAGTTTGCCGAGAGTTCCTTTTCCTTCTTTGAGAGAAGACGTGACATCAGAGAGGTTTGTGATAAGCGAAGAGACATGTCCCGCCATTTGTTTGTCGTTGATGAGCCGGGCGGCGAGGCCGTCGCCGCTTGTTAGTTGTTTCGTCATCGCCTCCACGTTGGCGGCGGTTTTGAGAAGCTTGTCATTCAGTTCGGTGGAAGTAATCAGCCTGCCGATGGTTCCTTCCCCTTTGCTGATTTTTTGTGAGATCACTTGAATCGTATCCATCGTCTGAATCGCCGAAGCGATCAAGTCTTCCAGTCCCGGCTCGGCAACTACGTCGAGGAACCCGCCTTCCGGCAGCATTTCTTTCGATTGGCCGAGCGTGATATCGACAAACTTGTCACCCAAAACCCCGAGCGCTTTGATCGTCGCTTTTGAATCACTCGTAATCAACCGGAAATAGTCCCGCGTAATGTCGAGCGTGACAAGAACGCCGGTTGTATCATTGCGTGTGGAGAAATCCATGCTTTTTACAACGCCGATCTTCTTTCCGGAAACGGCAACCATGTTGCCTTCCGACAATCCCTTGATGCTGGAGATGAAGAGATGCGCCGTATCGTGGCGCGTGAGGATGTTTGTGTTTTTGCCAATGATGAGGCCGAGGATTCCCGCGAGAATCAATCCAGCAACGAAAAGAAGTCCCGTGCGCAAATTCCGCCAGCCGATACCGCCAGTGGGTGATGTGTTGATTTTAGCCATTGAATCAGTCTATGAAGTTGAAAGTCTGTTTAGTCTCGAGTCTGTTAGCATTGTGCTATAACTCCTCTGGATCGAGCAAGAAGGACTGAACAAACGGGTGATCGCATTCCTGCATCTTGTTCGGCTCATCGTGAAAAATGATTTCTCCGTGATAAAGAATTAGCACATCGTCGGCAATGCTGAACACATCGTTAATGATGTGCGTTACCATGACGGCACCGAGGCCTTTTTCTTTCTTGAGCTGTCCGATGAACGCGAGAATCTTGTTTGAACTGACCGGATCGAGTCCTGCAGTCGGCTCATCGAACAATATCATCTCCGGTTCAAATATCAGCGCCCGCCCGATGGCAACACGCTTGCGCATGCCGCCCGAAAGACTGTCCGGCAACTGATGCGCGTGAGTTTCGAGTCCGGCAAATTTCAGTTGCTCATCCACGCGGCGGGCGATTTCGTGTTCGGGCAGATTGAGATTCTCACGAAGAAAGAATCCCATGTTCTCGCTGACCGTCATCGAATCGAACAAGGCGTTCCCCTGAAAGACGATTCCCATCTTCTTCCGAATCGGGAACAGTTCTTCTTCGCTGAACTTGCTGATTTCAATCCCGTCAACAAAAATTTCCCCGTACGTCGGTTGAATCAGTCCGAGCATCAATCTGATAATCGTGCTTTTCCCCGAGCCGGAGGGTCCGAGAATTGCCGTGATCTTTCCGTCAGGAATATGCATCGAGATTTCCTTGAGGACTTCACGGCCCGAGTAGTAGAGATGTACGTCTTTGAATTCAATCATGTGCAGGAAATTCCAATTGCCAAATTCCAAATCCCAAAACTACACACAGGGGTTCATCAGAAGTTCATATTCTCCAATACCAACTTGGAGATGTAGAAGTTTGCTACCAGCACCAAACCGGATGAAACGACAATGCCTTTGATGGTAGAACGTCCGACGCCCGCTGTTCCGCCCTGCGCCGAAAACCCGTTGAAGCAACTTACCAGCGTGATAATCACCGCAAACACAAACGGTTTCACCGCCCCGACCACAAAGTCCTTCACGATGAGTTGGTTCAATGCTGAATTCCAATAGAAGCCCGGATCGATGTGGTGATAGATTTGCGCGACGATGCCCCCACCGACCAATCCGACAAAATCACTCAACGCCGTTAAGGGAAAAAACATCACAAGCGCTGCAAACAAGCGGGGCATCACAAGTCGTGCAATCGGGTCGGTGCCGAATGCCCGCAGCGCATCGATTTGCTCGGAGATTTGCATCGCGCCAAGTTCGGCGCCGTTGCGTGCGCCCACACGCGCCGAAAGCATCAGGCCGGTCACAATCGGGCCCATTTCACGAATCACTGAAAGCGCCGTTGTGCGTCCGGTGAGCAGCTTTGCGCCGAAGCCTTCAAGCTGGTTTCCGACCTCGACCGTCAGCAAACATCCGATGGCAAGTGAACTGACAAAGATGATGGGAATCGACTCCGTGCCGCAGATGGACATCTGATTGAGAATCTCATTCCAATATCGTCGCGTTGCTTTGAAACTCTTGAATGTGCGTGTGGAAAAGTAGTAGAACTCCTGCATCGTGTGAACGAAGTTCTTAAGACGCTCGTTGAGGAACTCGGCATAGTCTCCCACCCAATTCCAAATCTTCAGTACGATGAGAATATCTCCTTGTGGCTTTTCCGGAAATCGTGGCCTTTAAGATATGGAAAATTGGGATGAGGGAGAAGGGATTTTAACGGTGAAGTGCACGGGCACGTCAGGCTTTATCTCTCCCTCTGCTTCCCTTTGTTGTACCCTGTACGGCAATTCCGATGAGTGTCAGAACGGCAAGCAGCGCCATGTTCATGTTTGGTTCGAGGTTGAGACTTTCCGTAATGAGAAAAGCGCCGGTGAGCGACGAGTGAATAATCAACGCCCATTCGACGAGAAAGGAGAGAATAAGCGCGCCAAGAACTCCCCCGACAGCAAACGGCAGCCACGAAGGGAGGGCGCTGCGGGCCGTAAACTCTTCCATCACACTGAAGAACACATAACCACCGGCTACGAATCCTGCAATGCGAACGGCGACCTTTTGCAGAAAGTATCCGGCAGCCGCGGCGGCAACTCCGACACCAAGTGCGACATAGAAGATCGTGGATTCCTGATGATGAATGAATCGCGGCGCTATGCTCATCACCAGCATAAATGCGACTCCGCCGACAAAGAGCCACAGGACTTTTCTGCCGGCAAAGAGAAGAAGAACGCCAACGAGAATGGGAAAGAGGGAATAGAGATCAGTATCAGGCATGAGGTATTGATACGGTCAGAAATTTTGATTCGGCGCGGAATTTGGCTCATAGGCATAGCACACGAAATCCGCCTCGTCCTTCTGATCGAGCCGCGTGAGGTTGCAGAGAATCTCCTCACGCGGGTCACTGTCTTTAACGCACGACACACAGAGTGCCGGCTTCGGTATCAGTTCGGGATTCAGCGGATTACCATCATCGTCATAATAACCGCCGTATTCCGTCGGCGGCATCATTTCGACGGACTGTAGTATTTCAGTGCTTCGGGCAAGTGATTCTTGATATCGGCGATGCGTGTCTCATCCGAAGGGTGTGTGCTCAAGAACTCCGGCGGCGCGGCGCCTCCCTTCGCAGCAGCCATTCTCTCCCAGAACGTCACCGCTTCACGCGGATCGTACCCTGCCATCGCCATGAAAATCAATCCCATCCGATCCGACTCGCTTTCCTGCGAGCGGCTGAACGGCAGCAGCACGCCGAACTGTGCGCCGACACCGAATGCCGTCATCCAGAGGTTCTGCGTCTCCTGCGGCTTGTCTTTCAACGCAACCGAGAGGGCCATGCCTCCGAGATTGGCAAGCAGTCCCTGGCTCATGCGTTCGTTTCCGTGCTCGGCAATTGCGTGCGCGATTTCATGTCCCATAACAACAGCCAGTCCGGTTTCCGTTTTTGTGACAGGAAGGATGCCCGTGTACACAACCACTTTTCCGCCCGGCATGCACCACGCGTTCACCTGCTCGTTGTCAACAAGATTGAATTCCCAGTTGTACCCTTGCAGTCTGTCAGCCCAGCCGCTTTGCCGTGCATATTGTTCAACAGCGTTCTGGATTCTGTGGCCGATCCGTTTCACCATTTCGGTGGCTTTCTGGTCGGTGCTGAGCTTGTTCTCTTTGAGAAACTGATCGTATTGCGAGTAGCTCATGCTTAACATTTCACCCGCGGGAATGAGGGTTAACTGCTTCCGTCCGGTTACGGGGTTGGTGGTGCATGTGATAATCGTGAACGACAAGACTACAAGAATGCTTGTCATGAGAGAGAAGCGTTTCAAGGGAGCCATCGTTTTCTCCTTCTTTTCTTTTGTGAGAAATGAAAACTGCATGTTGCTCTGCGTTAAGAATACGACTCTTGGGGATTATGTGCAACCGTTGTCTCTTTGTGAGATGAGGGTGCAAATAGCTGACGTTGTGCGTGTTCAGCAGGGACGTAATGAAATCCACAACCTTCGTCACGACTGCTGTACGTGCTGTTCTTTTTGCATAATACTCCGGTAGATTCTCAGCGTTGTGTAGCTGATCCGTTCTTCCAACCTTTCAAACACGCCGGACAGGTTTTGGAAACCCAATTTCGCGAATGCTCCGGCTGCCTCCTGCTGTTCCACGGCTGTCATCAGACGGTTGAGGTCAATCTCTTCGCCCGCGTTAACTGCTGCAAGAAGGTGTCCTCGGATCGTATCGGGACGCAGGTTTCGCTGCGCAACAATTTCATCAACGGATTTTCCCGAACGGAAGAGGCCGAGCGTCTCTCGCACCGTTTCACTCATCCATTTACTTTGAGGAGGCCGGGCAGCAGTTTCCGTCGTGAACTCCCGGCGGGCGTTCGTGCGCAGGTAATTGTCAATCTCAGTAATGAACGCAGTGCCGAAATCCCGCAGCTTTACTTCACCGACGCCGCTAATACAGGTGAATTCGCCTTCCGTTACCGGGTACTGCCGCGCCATCTGCCGGAGCGCGACATCCGAAAAGATGACGTATGCGGGCACGTTCCTTTCGTCCGCGAGACGCTTGCGCAACGAGCGCAGTTGCTCGAACAGGACTTCGTCGAATTGCTGCGAGCTTTCCGCAACGCGCAAGGCGTCATCCATCGCGGCTGGTTTCGTCAGCATGATCTGCTTGCGTTGCTTCACTGTTTCGAGGCCGAGCGGCGTGACCTCAACCACCGCAAACCCATTCGCTTCATTCTTCTTGAGCAGTCGTAAACGCATCAGTTCCCTGCCGAGGAACATCCAATCATCACGACTTTTCTCTTTCCCTATGCCGTAGGTAGACAGCTCGTGGTGCTTCCAACGGCGGATTTTCTCCGTATCACCGCCGGTCAATACTTCCACGACATGGCGAAGCCCGACGCTGAAGCCGCTCTTTTCTCTAATGCGATAGACGCAGGAGAGAAATTTTTGCGCGCTAATCGTTCCGTCGTACATCTCCCGCGGCCTCAGGCAGTTGTCGCACGCGTCGCACGACGGGTCGGGATACTCCTCGCCGAAATACTCCAACAGCATCGAACGCCTGCATTCCGCGCTTTCGGCGTAGTGCACCATCTGCTCCAATTGTGCCTTGGCGATGCGGCGCTCGTGTTCATCGTGTTTCTCTTCAATGAAATGGAGTTGCTTTACCACATCGCCACCGCTAAACAGCAACAGGCATTCGGAAGGAAGGCCGTCCCGTCCTGCTCTTCCCGTTTCCTGGTAGTACCCCTCGATGTTCTTCGGCAGGTCGTAATGGACGACGAATCTGACGTTTGGTTTGTTGATCCCCATCCCGAAAGCAATCGTCGCGCAGATGACACGCACTTCGTCACGCAAGAATAATTCCTGATGCCGCGTTCTGTCCGCCCCTTCCATGCCCGCATGGTACGGCGCCGCAACAATGCCGTCGGCGTTGAGCTTTTCGGCAAGCTTCTCCGAGGTCTTTCGACTCTGACAGTACACGATGCCGCTCTCGTTCTTGCGCGGTCGAAGAAACGTTAGCAACTGGATGTACGCGTCTGTTTTGGGCAAGACTTCGTATGTAAGATTGGGCCGATTGAAACTTGCAACGTAGCAGGAGGGAGATCGGAGTTGAAGGTATTTGATGATGTCCTCGCGCACCCGTCTCGTTGCCGTTGCAGTCAACGCCATGAACGGAACAGAAGGCAACAGCTTTCTCAACTCAACAAGCTGGCGATACTCGGGACGGAAATCGTGTCCCCACTCGCTGATGCAATGCGCTTCATCTATTGCAAGCAGATTGACATTCCAATTCTTGACATCGTTCAGGAAGCCGGAAAGCATTGCGCGCTCGGGGGCAATGTACAGCATCCGGTATTTGCCGTTGTGCAATTCAAACACACGATTGCTCGCTTCCTGCGGATGCAGAGAGGAATTCAGAAATGTTGCCGCGATGCCGCTTGCCTGCAGTGCATCAACCTGATCCTTCATCAGAGAAATGAGGGGCGAGATTACCAGCGTGAGGCCCGGACGAACCAACGCCGGCAGCTGAAAGCAGAGCGACTTGCCGCCTCCCGTCGGGAGAAGGGCAAAGACGTCCTTACCTGCAAGCGAGTCACAAATAATCTGCTCTTGCAGAGGACGGAAGGAAGAGTAACCGAAATGCTGCTTGAGCACAGCAAGCAGCTCGGATGATTGTGGGGTCATAGCACCTCCGCACTGTTTCAGTCAGATGAGATGTATCCCCCCATAAATGGCCGTTCGGTGTATGCAAAGCCGGCCAACCACTTCCGACAAATGGAAGGGCCTCTGGTTACAATGGTCAGACTCTGCTGAGAAAATTCTCCAAAACGAAAATCTTTCGTCGTCGGAAATGCAAAGGGCTTTCTACGAGCGCAATCGCCTTCAAGTTCTCGAAACCCGACACGAACCACGGATCGTTGCATGCAGGAACATCCCAGAGCCATGGGGGGATCGGCAAGCTCAGTTCAGAACACAATTGCGATGCGGTAGAAGCAAGCAGCGCGTCCCATCGTTCATGCGTCAGCTCGAAGGGTTCAGATATTGCCTCAACATTCTTGTAGCGCCGGAAGTCATCAACAAAATCCATCAAGTGGATTACCCAGTTTTCCGGATCGCGGATGATGGCCTCCTTGGTTTCTCGCAGCGTGTTCATGATTCAAAGAGTTCTTCGATAAAGAACTGTGTTGCAGGTTTGATACGCGAATGCGGATAATACTTTTCAACCACTCTGAATACTTCACCGGGGGAAGCCAGCTCAAGCTTCTTGATGAGAAAACGGACATCTACCTTGTCGGTGGCGTCAACGCGAGCAGCAAGAGCTTTCATCGCGAGCAGGTAATCCGCAGTTGGGACAAAGACCTTTAAGCAAGGGAGATCAAGCAGGAGGTGCTGCTCGTGAGGAACAAGAAAGCCTTTCACGGCATCATTGATCCAATCGTGCGGAAGCCCGTTTTTTGCCGCAACACGGGCAATCGCTTCTCGTACTTCTCGCGTTGGCTGGAACACGGCGTCAACATCCTTGGTGGCAGGTCGGGCATCAAACGCAAGACACATAACTGCGCCACCGTAGAGGCACACTTCTCCCTTGACGCTGATTGAGCATAACTCGTCGTTCAGCAAGCGAAGATATTGTTCGATGTCGCTCTTTTTCACCTTCGCTCCATCATTCCTCTTCCTCATCCATCCACGGCATTTCAGGCAGCAGGTTCAGGCGCTCCACAAATCGTGCGTGGTTAAAATGTTCCTCGCGCTTCATAATGTCGAACGTTTCTGAGGCGATAACGAGAGCGAGCAAGCGGCGCACTTCGTGCTCGGCAATACCCATCATCACCAAACGTTGGAATGTCTCCTTTGTCTCCTTCGGGTTGCTATCCCGCAATTGGTTGTCAAGTATCTCCATGAATATCGCTTTCAACCGCGGGTTGGGTCGTTTGTCATCGAATTCGTCTGTCATTTGAGCACTTTTCTTTATTCAAGAATCCATTGCCGCCAGTCCAAACTCTCTACCAACTCTACAAACTCTCGAGCAGCAATTCCGCCACGTCCTTCACCTGAACCTTTTCTGCGGCGTCTTTGGCTTTCACGCCGTCCGTCATCATCGTCATGCAGAAAGGGCAGCCGGTGCCAATCATATCGGCTCCTGTTCCGAGTGCCTCTTCCGTCCGTTCGATGTTGACACGCTTCCCTTCGCGTTCTTCCATCCACATCTGGCCGCCGCCTGCACCGCAGCAGAAACTTCTGTCTCTCGTCCGCTGCATTTCTATCCGCTTACCGGCCACTGCGTCAACGATGTCACGCGGCGCATCGTATTCATCGTTGTAACGGCCAAGATAGCACGGATCGTGGAACGTGATCGTGTTCTTCTTCGCCGGCGCAAGATTGAGCTTTCTCTTCTCGATCAAATCCATCAAGAATGTGGTGTGATGAACAACATCATAATTGCCGCCGAACTGCTTGTACTCTTTGCCGAGTGATTGCAGACAGTGGGGACACGTCGTGACAATCTTCTTCACATTGTAATTGTTCAGCGTTGCGATGTTTTCCTGCATCAGCGTTTGAGCAAGATACTCGTTGCCCATCCGGCGCGCGGCGTCGCCGTTGCATTTCTCCTCCGTGCCGAGAATGGCGAATTTCACTCCCGCTATCTTCATCAACTGTGCGAAACTCTGCGACACTTTCTTGTACCGCGCATCGTACGAACCGGCACAGCCAACCCAGAACAATATCTCTGCATTCTGTGTGTTGGACATCAGCGGAATGTCCAACCCTTCCGCCCAATCGGCACGTGTCGAGTGTCCGAACGCCCACGGCGTGTAGTTGCGTTCGAGGTTGTTGAACGTTGTCGTGAGCTCGGCAGGGAAACGCGACTCGTTGAGCACGAGGCCCCGTCGCAAATCCATAATCGTATCAACATGCTCGATCATGACCGGACATTCCTGCACGCATGCCATACATGTTGTGCAAGCAAACAACTCCTGCTCGGTAATGAAATTGTCAAGAAGTTGATGGGAGAGGATATCCTGATTGGCCGCTTCTCCATTTCCATTCTTCGCGGCAATCATTGCGGGAGCTTTCTCTAACGTTCTCGCCCGCACATCAACAATTATCTTCTTCGGATTCAACAGCTTGCCGGTAGTATTCGCAGGGCAAACCGATGTACATCGCCCGCACTCGGTACATGTGTAGCCGTTAAGTAGTTGCTTCCACGTCAAGTCGTCAATGTCCGTTGCGCCGTATTTGGTGAGTGTTTCATCGGCAAGATTAATCGGCTTGAGGGCACCTTTCGGATCAATGCCGAGGTTGGAGAAGTAAACATTAAATGTTGATGCAATGACGTGAAGATGCTTTGAATAAGGGAGATAGTTGAGAAAGCCAAGCACGGCGAGCATGTGCCCCCAGAAAAACACATAGTACCAGGTTGCCGCAGAGTTTTCAGAGAAGAGACTTGTAAGCTGTGTGGAAATGAATCGTGCTTCGTTCGGAATGTCCGGATGAAGAAACGGCCGGGTAGCGTTTTGCCCGAACATCGTAATCATCACCATTAAAATCATCGCCAGCACGAAGATCGCATCCCATTTCGAATGTCCCGAAACCTCCAGACGCTTCGGCGGCGCGAAGAGTCTGCGCGCAAGAGAGATAAGAACAGCAACAACAACAAACGCCCCGAACAAATCCTGAAACCATGTGAGCGGAGGATACAGCGGGCCAAGAAACGCGAGCGAACCGCCGGGTATGAGCCCTTCGATAATTGATTCGATGACGGCGCTGAGGAGAACCACAAATCCCCAGAATATCAACGCGTGCAGCAATCCGGCAAACGGTTCGCGCAACAGTTTGGTTTGCCCGAGGGCAATCTTCAACACGTTGGTGATGCGCGTTCCAATGTTGTCAAATCGGTTCTCAGGTTTTCCGAGCTGCAGGTAGCTGATGAGACGCTTGACGTTGTAGGCAAAAAAGCCGAGCGCAGCGGAAAGGACGAGGGCAAATAGTATTGAATGAATCATCGGGATTTCCTGATTCTGAGGTGATAGTGGCGAGACGTGGTATGAATATAAAATGAACGCTCGAAAAGCACAAGGAAGGCTCAAACCCGTGATGCGAAATCCTTTCCCTCAGGGAATGATCATCTCTCCGTCAAGCGTGGTGATCGCCCTTCCCCCTACCTGTACCGAGCTGACGGCTTTGTTGCGAATCGTCAGTTGAATCGTGACACGCCCCTTGCGCCCGATGACGTCGCCTTGCTCGCCGATAATCGTAATGCTATTGCCGTTCAATTTGTCATCGAGCAATCCCTGTTCGTACAAATAGGCGCCGAGCGGACCGTTTGCCGATCCGGTAACAGGATCTTCATTGATGCCGACAGTCGGTGCAAAGAAGCGCGAGTGAACGGTTGACTTTCGTTCGATGGTTTCGGTTGTGAAGACGCACACTCCGAGCAGCTTCCGGTTGGTGAGAAATTGTGCAAGCGCAAAGAAGTTGGGTTTGATGGCAAAGATTGTATGCAGTCTGCGTACAGGCACGAACAGATAGTTCGTCATGACGATTTGCATGCGGGGATCGAACTCTTCAAGCGTGATATTCAGTATGCGCATCAGATCGAGCTTGAACTGTCCCGCGCGAAGGAATTCAGGGGTCGGAAGGCCGAAGAAGATTTCCGAATGCGATGCGGTTTTCTCGACCCGAACGGGAAGAATTCCCGATTTCGTTTCGAGATTGAATGCATATGATCCTTGATCGGCCATATGATGCACACCCTCTTCCGCCATCACATGAAAACTTGCAATCGTTGCATGTCCGCACAGCGGCACTTCGGTTTCGGCGGAGAACCACCTGATCCGCAAGTCGGCACCGGGAATCGTTGCGGGCAGGATGAACGCCGTTTCCGGTACTGCCATTTCGCGGGCAATAGCTTGCATTTGCTCGTCGCTCAAGCCCTGCGCATTCAACACAACGCCGGCCGGGTTTCCCATCAGCGGTGTGTCGGTAAACGCGTCAACCTGCTTGATGTTGATGCGCTTGAATTCCTTGGCAGAAGGGGAGGTGGTAGGAAATTTTGCCATACGTTCAGCGTTCCCGATGTTTCAACCCGGATGCAAACCGTTCAAATCCAATGCCGTCAACGTTGTGCGCTCGCTGACGTACACCAGCATATTGTCGTAGACGAGAAACGAATCCGATACTATCGAAGTAGAGCCTGAAGCCAGGCTCCCTTCGTACAAAAGAGTTGCGGTTGACTTGTCTGCTATTTTCATTTTGCTGTCAACAAGGAGTGATTCGTTCGCGTTCGCAGGATTCCGCTCATGGTAGCTGAAGATCACGGCAGAGCCATGTTCCATGTATTCAATGTTTCCGACAAGTCTCCCCTCATCACAGTGACGACGAATTACATCCGCCGATTCCCTCGCTTCTTCAAAGTTAGCGAGCGTCACGGGCATTCTCCCGACACGTTGTGATGGTGAAATGCGACGCAATTGCAACGCCTCCGATTCGGAGATTGTGCTTTCAACAGAACCGTCCGTCACATTCACAACGTGGAAGGTCGGGCCAAGAACCGTCGAGCGTGACGCTACTAAGGAATCTCCGGCTATACACTCAAATCTCAGGTCATCGTCCGACCACAGGATATTGCCTTGATGTGCATCAACAGCGATGATGCTCTTGTGCTCGGGCATGCTCGGCGTGGCGTATTTGTGCAAAAGCACAGTTTCGCCGGATACGCCTTCTATTCCGATCCACCATTGCTCGCCGAAGTTTTTCCCCCTCCACAGAGGTTTTCCATCCGGTGAATCAAGGGCAAAGAACCTGACGGTTTTCTTCTCCGGATTTCTTGCCTCGCCGAAAATCCGGCCTGAATCCGTCAGAACAACGCGCCAAATAATGCCTTCCGGCGAAAATCGCCACGCGGGTTGCAGCTTTGCGCGTTTGTGGACAAGAGAAAGCAACATACTGATGGACGGTGCCGTGAAGTGATGTACCAAGATAATACACAAACGGGCGAACTTCAAGGGTTGAAATAGCTCAACAACACACCCTTGATTCCGTGCAATGCCTTTGCCCGATGACTCAGGGTGTTCTTCACGTCCATGCTCATTTCCGCGAATGTTTGCCTGTGGCCGGATGGGAGAAACACAGGGTCGTATCCGAATCCGCCGGTGCCGCGCGGATGGTCGATGATTTCGCCGTTGCAGACTCCCTCAACCACCCGTTCAAATCCTTCCGGCGTAACGAATGCAAGCACGCTTCGAAACTGTGCCCCGCGTGAATGCGCAGGCATGCCATTCATCTTGAGCAGCAACTTCTTCACATTATCCGCGTATGTTGCATTCGGGCCGGCATAACGGGCGGAGTATACTCCGGGTTCTCCGTTTAAGCTGAAGACTTCCAGTCCGGTATCGTCGGCGAGTGAGGGGAGTGAGGTCAGTTGCAACACGTGCCGCGCTTTTTTCAGGGCGTTGCCTTGCAGCGTATCGTGGTCTTCCTCAATGTCGCCGACCTGAGGAAAACTGTCGAGCGTAAGAATCTCAATATCGGTTCCGTCCAACAGTAGCTGAAGTTCTTCCGCCTTGTGTTTGTTGTGTGTAGCAAGAACGAGTCGTTTCATGATCCTTCACGCGTGAACGCGTTGTAACAGAAGCCGAAGTTCTTCCCGTGCATCATGCAACGCCTTCGGCTCATCCATCATCATATACTGACCGCTCCGATAGAGCCAACGTCCGTCAACCATGACGGATTCGACATTCTCCGACGAGCATGAATAGACGATGGAAGAATACAGATCGTCGTCATTCTGAGGTTCGTATGGATTCCACGATTTATTGAGGTTGAGAAGAACAACATCGGCCCTCTTTCCCGCCTCAAGGCTCCCCACGTCGTTGAATATGTTAAGAGTTGTTGCACCGCCAATCGTGGCCATCTCAAAAACAGATCTCGCGTTCATCGCGGTCGGACCGTGCAAAGGCTTTTGCATAAGAGCCGCAAGCCGCATCTCTTCGAACATATTCAGAGTATTGTTACATGGGGCGCCATCGGCGCCGAGCGATACCGTGATTCCCGTTGTCTGCATCAGCGGAATCCGGGCAACGCCCGACCCGAGTTTGAGATTCGATGATGGACAATGCAGCACCTTCGCATTTCTTTCCTTCATCAGATCGAATTCACGGTCGTTCAGCCAGATGCAGTGGGCAAGGCATGTATTTGCGTGCAGGATGTTCAACTCGTCAAAGAATTCCACATTGTCCATCTTGCAGCGTTCACGAACTGCTTCGAGTTCGTGCCGGTTTTCGGCAGCATGCGTGTGAAATAGCATGCCCGGAAAGTCTTTCGTCATTGCATACGCTTCAGCAAGAAGTTCATCCGAACACGATAAAACGAAACGCGGCGCAACGGCATACCGCACTCTCCCATCTGCAAGTCCGTGAGTGTACCTTGCAAGATTCAGTGTTGATGCAACCGAATCCTTTGTTGATTCCCTCAACGGCGGATACAGCGTGTTCATATCCATCATCGCCTTTCCGACGAATGCGCGGAGGCCGGTTTCCGTCACAGCACGGATTACTTCCTCTTCGTGATGGACGCTTCCCATGTCCATAATGGTTGTTGTGCCCGAACGCAGCAGTTCTGCTATACCCGCCATGGCCGACGCGTACATCGACTTTGCATTGTGCGCATATTCGTACGGCATGATGCGCAGCTTCAGCCAGTCGAGCAGCTCGAGATCGTCGGCAAGCCCGCGAAAAAGCGTCTGACAAAGATGAATATGTGTTTGAATGAAACCGGGGATGGCGACAAGCGAACGGGCATCGATAACATCTCCCTCGAACGAGCCGAGTTGTGCCGTTTCCGCCTGCGTCAGTACACGCTCGATTGTGTTGCCGCTGACAATCAGGGATCCGTCAGCGAAAATCCTCCGGCGGGAATCCATCGTGATAACGCGGGAACACTTGATGAGGGTTTTCATTAATGTCTGATTAGAATAACTTTTCGGAAGGTCTGAAACGTGTCCCCGTCAAGAGATGACATGACGCAGAGCTTCATCAACCGTATCCACTTCGATCAGCTTCACTTCTCCGTTCGTGCCTGAACCTTTGAGATTGTTCTTTGGGATCAGGATCCGTTTGAAACCCAGCTTCTTCGCTTCGGCAATCCGCTTTTCGATCTGACTGATGGTACGAATTTCTCCCCCCAATCCTATTTCACCGATGGCAACTGTTTGCGGCTCGACCGGAATATCCCGCAGGCTCGATACAATCGAAAGCGCCATGCCGAGATCAATGGCCGGCTCGACGGCTCTTATGCCTCCGGCGACGTTTACGAACACATCGTAGTGCCCGACGTGAAGCCCGACCCTCTTTTCGAGCACGGCAAGAAGCATCTGCAAACGCTTCGAATCAAATCCGGTTGCGCTGCGCTGCGGAACGCCGTAGCTTGTCGGGGCAACCAGCGCCTGCACCTCAAGCAACAACGGACGCGTTCCCTCCATGCTTGCCACTACCGCCGAACCCGATGTGCCGGATTTCCGTTGCGAGAGGAATACCTCGGAGGGATTCGTTACTTCCCTGAGCCCGTTGTTGTGCATTTCGAAGATGCCGATTTCATTCGTCGAGCCGAACCGGTTCTTGATTGCGCGCAGAATGCGGTACGCGTAGTGCTGCTCGCCTTCAAATTGCAGCACCGTATCGACCATATGCTCGACGACTTTCGGGCCGGCAATCAGGCCGTCTTTCGTCACATGCCCGACGAGAAACACGGGAGTCCCTTTCGACTTTGCGTATCGCATGAAGAGAGCCGTTGCTTCGCGTACCTGGCTTACCGTTCCGGGCGCGCTTTCAAGTTCGGGACGGTACATCGTCTGAATGGAATCTACAATAATCAAGTCGGGTTGCGCCTTCTCAAGAAGGGCATCAATAACATGCAGACTCGTCTCGGCCAGCAACAACAGGTTGTTCGACGGCTTCTTCTCCAAGCGTTCCGACCGGAGTTTGATTTGATTGACGGACTCTTCACCGGTAATGTACAGAACAACAGTATCCGTTAAGGCAGCAGCCATCTGCATCATCAACGTTGACTTCCCGATGCCGGGGTCGCCGCCAATCAATACAACGGAACCCGCAACAATGCCTCCTCCGAGAACCCGGTCAAACTCCGGGATGCGCGTTGAAGTTCGCGGTTCATCCGCGACCTTTACATCAACAAGCGGGACGGGGGCTGACACATTTTTGATGATGGAAGATTGCTTCGATTTTGAAGGCTTGCTGCGGTCGGTAATCTCTTCGACAAATGTATTCCACTCATCGCAGTTCGGACATTTGCCGATCCAACGGGGGGATTCATACGCACACGATTGACAAACGTATTTGGTCTGGACTCTGCTCATCACGGTAGAGGGGAATTCGACAATAATGCAATATAGGCAGGCACTGCCTGAGATTCAACGTTCGACGGCATCACTTGGAGTGACGAACATTGACAATGTAGCTAATCATGCCTAAGTTAAAAGCACAATTCCTTTCATCCAATCACCAATCCCAAGGGACTATCATGATCAAAATGTACAGTAGTATCCTTTTACTGATTGTTCTCCCTTTGATGGTCTTTGCCCAACCATCAATACCTTTTGAAGAACTGTTGATTCGCCACGAGCAGAACCCGCGCATCGGGATCGAGGCAAAACAACTGGCGCAAAGTCTCGGCCTTCCGAAAGCAATCCACTGCCGCAACAACACGCTCATCAATGCCATAGGAATCGAGAACGGCCAGCCCGTCTATGCCGTCATAACCGACGTTGCGCATCCGTTTGAAGGCGGAAAGGCTCTCTTCTATGATGAAGTTGTGAAGACAATTGACCTGTCCGGGGCAATCATCAATCCGACCGGCCCGGTCATCCTCGACAAGAACCGGACAAGAAGGGAATACTCGCGAAGTTCATTACTTAACGGGCGTATGCTGTTGGTGCCGGATTGGACGGCAGACAGAGTGATGGCATTTGATCCGGTAACCGGCGATTTGGTGGACACGGCGTTCATACATTCCAGTCCGGGCATTCTTGCTTCACCGAAGGAAGCGCGTCTAAGTCCGCGCCGTACGATTACTGTTTCTGATCAAATCTCTGATCTTGTGCAGGAATTTGATACCTCCGGCACGTATCTCAGGGCGTTCGCTCCGGCTGGCGGAGTTAACACCGCAATTCTCGACAACATCCGCGGGCATGCGTACAGGCCGAACGGCAATCTGCTTGTCACCGTTGCAAGCGGAGGAAATCAGAACGCGATTGCTCATTTTGATACGGGGGGAAACTATCTTGGCCGCCGAGCAGTAACGGCCCCAACAGTCCGTTCAACATTCTCATCCGCGACAATGACATTCTCATCACTGGAAGCAGCGCACCGCAGGGTGTAACCAGGTTCGATACGAACGGCACATATCTCTCACTCTGGGCCGGAATTACGAACTTCCCTCAACAAATGAGCAAGATGTCGAACGGCAACTACGCGATTGCAAACTTCTCAGGCACCGGCCAGACAGGCGTTCGAATTCATGCTCCTGATGGGGCGTTTCTCCGCTTGCTTTCCGGAGTGACAGGAAACCGAGGAGTATATGAACTTCCCAGCGGGAATTTCCTCACAACGAACGGTGCCGGCCTTCACGAATTGGATACCAACGGAACGCTTGTCAGAACAATTCTGCTTTCTGCGAACCTGCAGTATATCAATCTTGTTGATCTTGCTACGACGAGTATCGATGAGCCGGATCCGATTCCGTCTTCGATTACATTGTTGCAGAACTATCCCAACCCCTTCAACCCGGCCACAACAATTGAGTATCATCTTCCAGCCGCAACACACGTAACGCTGAAGGTGGTTGACTTGCTCGGGCGAGAAGTCGCAACGCTTGTGAACGAGAGACAACAGGCGGGAGTTTACAAAACGCCATTTGATGCGGGTCGGCTGACATCGGGCGTCTATTTCTACCGCCTGCAGGCCGGAAACAGCGTACAGACCAGAAGACTCGTATTGTTGAAATAAGGAAACCTTTCCGGTAGGTGGTGGACAAAAGAGCGGTTATTTGGTAAGATGGACAGTCTGAGTAACCGGAAACAAGCCACCACAATCTATCGGAGAAACATGTGTATCACACGCATCGG
>CAADGV010000043.1 GCA_900696645.1 uncultured Chlorobiota bacterium
CAGGCTGATACCGGTTGAACGCATGCGTCACGGGGCTGAACGGCGCCACCGTCGATGAACGCCAGCCGCTGTCGCCTGCTGCAATATACGTCGACCAACCTGCCGGCGGGAAGACGCCGCTCTCGAAATCTTCAAACAACACAACGCCGGGAAGTGCCGGAGTATACTCGTCAGCACCGATGTCGGGTGTTGTGGCGTTTCGCGTGTCGCCATCGATGTCAACCGTGATGGCTGCAATGGGCGTGCCCGCATTGCTCACAACACTCGGCTGTGACGGATCGATATGAAGATCCGATGCAGCATTCACAAAGAACGGATCGCCATTGACGCTGTTAAGATCCTGGCCGGTAAAGGTTCTCCATCCCGTAAGGTCGGGAACATCCGTCGTACCCTGGCGGGCAAGAACACCGTTCGGCCCTGACACAAAATAGTCGTTATAGTCAATCGTACCAAATGTCGTTGCCGTACTCACGGCGTAGATTGCATACGCTTTGCTTGCTCCTTCTCCCGTAAGTGAATTGGAGAAGATGTTGTTGCGCATATCAAGTCCGGTCGCCGTGGAAACGGTAACAATAAATGCCGAACTCAGGTTTGTCGTTCCTGTACCAAAGAACGATCCTGTGAGACTGACACTGTTGTAGTATATCTTGTGGTTTGTTCCGCCTGCAATGCGGATACCGTACGGATTGCTCAGTGTACTTGTTCCGCCTCCGTTGCTCCGCAGGTCGGAAATCATGTTGTTGGCAACCAGATTGTTTGTCGAGCCTGTGGCGGTGTTGAAATTAATACCGACAGCACCGGCCGCTGTACCGGCAAACATTGAATGGAGTTTCCTGATTGTGTTGCCGGCAATCGTGGCATTACTCACGTTCACGTCAAGATGAATGCCGGTAACCGCCAGGTTCGTTGACTGAATGATGTTGAAAATAGTGTTACCCGCAACCATCGCCGAGTCGGTATTGCCGATTTCAATGCCGCGATAGCTAACCTCGTATCCCGGAACATCGGAGCCGATGATGTTGTTGCGTACGATCAGACCCGTCTGAATGCCGGTTGTGGCGACACCGCGTGTATACACAGCGAAGCGCATGCGCTCGAACGTGTTGTTCTCAACAACAAGATTGTTGTTGTGCGCACCGGTTCCGGTGCTGGTGATGGTTTGCCCGGCAGCGTACACACCCATAACATTAGTGGTATCGTTCCGTCCGGCCACAAGTTTGCTGTTCTTGATCGTGATATTCTCGGCGCCGGCATTCGTGCCGAGACTCGCCAACCAGATAATGCCCGAGTTTGTGGACTGCGAAATGTTTGCCAGCGTGAGATTCTTTGATGTCCCACCGGAATTCGAACCATCAATCATAATATTGTCGGCACCGTTGAACTTCATCAGGAAGCCTGCAATATCACCCGACACCGTGGGCGATGCACCGGAAGCAGGCTTGATGGTCACGGTAAACGGACCGCCGGCCCCGTAGCGAACCGGATCCAGTTCAGCCGATGCAGGCTCGGTTGTTCCTTCATTAAGAATGGAAAGAGTAACATTGCCTGTAAGCACGGCACCATTGATGGCGTCAAATGCCGCCTTCAGACTGGAGTAGGTGCCTGTTGCTGTGCCAACTGTGTATGTGCCACCTGCAATAGTACCGAGCGCTCTGTAGCTGCTCGGATTTGTTGGTGGAATGGACGCTGCAGGCGGGTTGGTCGTGAAGCCTCCTGCACCGACAGACGGGAATACACCCACGTTGTTCAGGCTATCCTGCGCAGCGATGTAGTAATACACCGTATCGCCGCTAACTGTACCGGCACCGAATGAGAAAGTGAAGTCGTTACCACTCACATACGTACCTGTTGCGCCGGTGTACGTTCCGCCGCTGTTGATCTTCCAGTACAATACGGGCCGACCGATTCCGGTTGTAGGTACGCCCGAAAGATCGGAAATGGCCGCCGTAAGTACCTGAACCGTCCCGGCAGAAACATCACCCACCGGAGTGTAGATGATCGAGGGAGGAGTCAAGTCTGCACCAATTCCCGCAAACTCATCTGCGCCAATGTCGGGTGAAGTTGCGTTGCGCAGATTGCCGTCAAAGTCCTGCGTTATCGCGATTGGAGCAGTAACGGGTGTTCCGCCGCTTTCCAACTGTGTCGGCACTGCAGGATTGATATGGAGGTTATACGGCGTTGTGGCCGCATTGATGAACGGCGGGTTTTCGCCAATAGAATTGGCATCGCGAGGAGCAACACGTGCCTTGAACGCCGCAAGTGTGGAGTCGGCATTCGTTACGCCTGCCAATGTTCCTTCTCCATAGAAGTACCGGCGTTCGCCTGCCGCTGTATTCACATAGAAGTCGTTATTATTCGATTCAGCCGCGTAGCTCGTCAACGTTGCGCTGGACCTTCGGTACGCAACCGTTCCGCCGCCGGTCGGGCCGGGCGTGGAGAGATTCACGACCACGTTGTTCCGCAAATCCGATATCGGGCCGGTATTCATGAAAATACCCGACGTTCCGAAATTTGTTGCCGATGTACTTGCAGCATTCAGGAATATAGTATTGTAGAAGAGACCAATGTAGCTTGTGGTCGTCGTAGCCGTGACGTTGATACCCGCGACAGCATTGTTCGCAATCGAGTTCTCCGCACGGATATCGGAAATATAGTTGTTGTAGATAAATGTACTGTCGGATGTGCCGAGCCGCGTAATACCAAATGCGCTCGCTGTTGTGGTCGTGCCGGTGGTAGCAATATTCCGGATAGTGTTATTGAAAATCCGGTATGCAATGCCGGTCTGCACATTGATGCCGGTTGCAGTTCCCGACGCTCCACCCGTGACCAGCGAGTCAATCAGGTTTCCGCTGATTTCCGTATTCTGTGCAGTCGTTACCGACGAGAGGTTTATACCATAGAGAGAGCCGGAGTTCGAGGCGATGTTTCTGATAATATTGTTCCGGATTCGCAAGTTAACGGGGTTGCTGATTTGGTAGATTCCATACACTGCCCCCGTACCCGGCGATGAGCTGTTCCCCATGTTGTTATTTTCAATATGAAGGTTCAGGGGATAGTTGGAAGTTGTATAGATGAAGTAAATCGTTCCGGTCGTTGTACCCGTCCGGTTGACACTCAGCGTGTTGTTTGTCACGCTTTGAGTGTTGGTCGTGCCGGTCGTTGCGCCTGTTTGCAGGCTGATACAAGCAACCTGTGACGTTGTTCCCTCGTTGGTCAACGAGATGTTATTACCGTCAATTGTCACGTCGGTATTGATGCCTGCACCGAAGAATACGCCATAGACTGTTCCAGTGCCTCCGGAACCGCCCGTAATGGTATTATTCTTGACGGAAACAGAATCCTGATAAATGCCATACACGGCATAGGCAATAGAGGTGCCGCCTGCAAAGTCACTGATTGTGTTGCCGTTAGATGGCGCACCGACTTCATTTCCATTGTCAAAGAACTCGTAGGGTGCCGTGGTGTGAGCAAATCCGCGCAACAGAACAGCGCCATAGGCATTTGAAAACGTATTGCCGTAAATCTTGACGTTCTCACTGCGTCCGCCTGTGGAGGTCACCGTTGCGTTAGTCGTTCCCGAGATATTGGTAACACCAATACCGAACGAATAGATGGCTGCTTTGTTCAGCGTAATTGTGCAGTTCTTGATTGTTATGTTCTTGCAGGCATCGTCGCCTGAGAATTTCTTCAAGTAGTAGCCATATTCCATCATTCCGACGCCGGTAAATGTCGGGTCAGTCTGCAAGTCAATTCCGTCGAACGTGATGTAGTCGCCGCCGTTAATAATGACGATACCGTCGCCGTGATTGCCAACCGTTGTTGACGACGCGACTGTTCCGGGGTTTAGCGGAACGATCTTGGGATTTGCCCCGACCCCGCTCTTCTGGAAGACGATCTGATCGGCCGAAGTGCCGCTTGCTGTGATTTCCGGCGGGTTCTCGGTAAATGTCTGTCCCGCACTGACGTTAAATATAATGCCTCCTACCGGAACTGGACCCGCATTGAGGGCAGTAATGGCATCTGTGAATGAGTTGTAGTTATCGCCGCCTGTCGGGATCGTGTTATTGATGGTCTTCACCACTGCGCTCGATCCCGCAACGGGTGCAAAGGCGATTCCGCGAAACGCCGTACTTGCGGCCGCTGTTGCAAGCGTCGTCGCGGTGCTCGCCGCTCCCGTGTCAATTACCTGAATCAACACGCTGGTGGTTGTGTTTGCATAGATTACAGGATTCGCTCCGCTCCAGTCCACTATCAGGCCGCGTACGGAGGTTGTTGTTGTTCCGTTATTCAAAAGGATGTAGGCCAGGCTCCACGTTCCGGCACTGAGCGTCCATTTCTGGATGCCGCCGCCGTTTGCTACTGTCCCGTCATCCGCCATGTACAGTGTGTTGCCATCAGGGCTGATGGCAAAGCCGTAGTTGCTGTGCGTGCCGGTTGTCGGCAAACCGGGCAGCAGGGTCACGATTTGGCCATCGGTTGTCGGCAGGCCCGTTCCAACCGTATTCACACCCAGATTTGCGCCCGTTGCGCTTGAGGTATACAACTGGCCGTTAAAGACATTCACCCACCGCATGTTGGTTGTGGTGGTATGAAGGCCTGTCGTTGTGGTCGAGCCGAGGGTCGTGTAGCGGGTACCCGCCGAGGCACCCTGGCCCGAACCGCCGTTGCCGGTTACCCAGATATTCGTGCCGTCCGTTGAAACTGCGCCGCGAATATTACTTCCGTTGAACGCATCCGTCAATCGGGTTGTTGCGTTGATGACTTCCATCGCATCCACTCGTGCAACAACTCGGTTCAGCGTGTCGGCATAGGCGGTTGTCACGCCCGCTGTTCCAGCATCCCTGTCATAGCCTGTAAAAAACAGGTATTGCCCGTTCGTGGATCGGGTCATCCCTCCTTCACTGGTCGCCGAGCCTGAAAGAGTCACTCTACCCGGTCCAGTTGACGGAATAGTAACAGTTTGTACGAGTGTACCCGTTGTTGTGTACTCGTCCAGAAAAGCGGCGGTGGCGTTACTGCTCAACGCCCCCGAGCCGTCGCCGACTCTGAGTATGACGATATTCCCGTTCGTGAACTGCCCCCACCCTGTTGTCACAGGCGCAAGCAACACAAGAACGAGGACTGAAAAAATGAACAATGCGTGAGCTTTCTTCATGATTCCTCCATGAATATGCTGAGATGAATGTAAGTGTTGATGTGAGATATGTGAGTGTGCCCCGGATTGTGACCGGGCACGCAAGCGTGCAGACAAGAAGGTTATAGTATCTTTCACAACTCCTCTGTATGAAGTGTGGAACAACAACCCGACTTGATTGTAATTGAGAGGAATGAACCCCCTAAACCAATACAACGTGAAGTATATTTGCCCTTCCCTGCATTGCCTTGCGTCGTTCCCGAAATAACAGGTTGAGGTTAGAGTAAGAGTTTTGATGCGATCCGGGAGTCTGACTGCGTGATATTAACTTAGCAATGCATAGCGAGAGATGCAAGAAAAATCTCCCCGAAATACAAAGAGGCTTGATTGCTCAAGCCTCTTTACAGTTACCGCACACAGTACGGACAGTTACATAGATGTGTGGCGTTGATGTCCCAACTTATTTCATCAATACCATCTTCTTTGACTCCTGATACGAGCCTGCTGACATTTTATACACATACACTCCGCTCGGAAGTTTTGCTCCGTCAAATGTTACTTGATACGAACCGCGCGAAAGGTTCTCGTTCAGTAACGTCGCCACTTCCTGACCGAGCAGATTGTACACTTTGATGCTGACAAGTCCCGCCTGCGCAACCGTGTAATCGATCTTGGTTGATGGATTGAAAGGATTCGGGTAGTTCTGGTTCAACTTGAACGAGTTGGCAACCGTGCCCCCCTCACCCACGCTCACCGGAGGTATCGGAAGCCGGTAGAACACTTGTCGTGTTCGTGAAGGACGGGCTCCTAAGTCTGGCGTGGCAATCACATACGAACCCGGCTCGGGATCCTCCTGCCATGTCAGGTTAACAAACCCGGCGGGGTTCCAACGCGACACGCTGGGGAACCGTTCGTCGAGATTCGGCGTGTTAGTAAGATTCACCGGAGCGCTCCACGTCACCCCGTTATTCTCCGAACGTGAATAGAAGAGATCACCGTAGTTCAGCCCGTTCGAAGCGGTGTCGTTCGTCATCGCCTGATACACAATCACGAGTGTATTGCCTGATTTGGCAATCACCGGCCAACCGATGTTCAGGTGATTCGATTGTCCAGTCATTGGAGGTACTTTCACGTTCGGCGTATTCGTCGTATTGCCAACGACAACATATCCTGTTGCCTGGCTCCAAAAGAGAATTTGTCCCTGATTGTTTCTTGGCGAAGTCAGGTTCTGTTCACCGAGAGCCATGAGCGGCGTGTTGCCATCCCAAAGAAAATCAGACCCAACCCAAAGGCGAAACGTATCTGTTGCTGTTTCTCTGCCGGGAGGCGAAATGGGATATATTTGCTGGGCATTTACACTCCAAGATTCACCGTTGTTTGTCGAAACATGCCACCAAGCGCCCGCAGTAGTTGCACCGTTCAATAGCGTACCGACACGGCCGTTGTCATTCGCATACGTGGGGTTACGCCCTCCCTGCCGATTGGTATCGGGAAACTGTTCCCAGTTAGACCATGAGGCGAAATCTGTTGTTCGCGTGCGAAGGAAGAAATACGGGATTGCCCCCGTGTTGAGAGAAGCAGTCATGACAACTGAACCATCCGATGGACCGGCGACGTTCGGCCAGATTGGCTGCAACGTCCCGGAAAGAGCTACAGTTGGCGGCGCATTCAACTCACTGAACGCTCCGGCACCTTCGGGTGAATCAATGAAGGTAGTTGACTGTGTGCCCGAGATGGTACTGTGATTTGCAATTGCAGGCAATCCTGCGTTCGGGCCCTTCAACAACGTCAGGGTAGGAAAGCCGGACAGCCGTGATGGAACGCGGAGATTGTTGAAGTTATTCCAGGTTGTGCCGTTATCCGTGCTGAACGCGTAACCTGTCCGGCGGCTGGTGGCAAACGCCGCGGAATCTTCGGACAACATGTAGATGGCGTGGATATTACCGTTTGCCGGATTGACCTGGATATGTTGAACGGCTCCTCCGTTCGATTGGTAATCGTAGTACCCGCTAAGCGTTGTGTACGTTCCGACCACGGGGCGCGAAAACGGACTGATATTATCGGGCGTGATGGTTGTTGCATCGACCCGATCAAAAAGCTGCTCCGTTTCAACATGCGCGTTCTGCAACGGATTGCTTTTGCCGCCGGAGCCTGCAAAAGCGAACGTAACGACCAGGCACATCAGGCAAACAAGCAGTAGCCATCGTGTCATGGTTGACCTCCTTACTTTAGTGGATGAATGGGATTGAGAATCAGGATTGACCGATAAAATGAACGTATTGGGCAGAATAAAAGCAAGAGAATCACTGGATTTTCGGTGTGTGATATGGCATTATGAATAGAACGCGGATGAGGCGATTGGAACTGTTATTGATCCTGATTCACACATCAGTGCAGATCCGTATCATCAGTGTCATCTGTGTTCCATTCTCATAAAAAAAGGCGCAAGAGCTTCCGCCCTTGCGCCAATAGCGAAACGTGTACGTCGATCCTTATTTCATCAATACCATCTTTTTCGACTGTTGATACGCTCCGGCTGTCATTTTGTAGATGTAGACACCGCTCGATAAGCGGGAGCCGTCGAACGTTGCCTGGTACGTTCCGGGAGAGACGTTCTGATTCACAACCGTTGCAACCTCCTGTCCGAGCATATTGTACACCTTGATGCTCACCGGACCCGATTGTCCGACGGTATAATCGATATTCGTAGTCGGGTTGAAGGGATTAGGATAATTCTGGCTGAGCTTGAACGAATTCGCCAATCCTGCACCCCCCTCATCAACCGATGTTGTGAACTGAATCGGGTTTACGCGCAGAAACATCTGGTACGTCCGGATCGTGTCCGGCGCAGGAGGCTGTCCGCTGCCCGGAAATGCGTACAAACCACTTCCGCCTGTTTTTTGCGACCAGACCATATTGAACTCACCCGGTGCATTCCATTTCGAAACGCTCGGATACTTCTCGTCGGTTGTCGGGGTATTGGTGATGCGTTGCGGAGCGCCCCAAGAGGCACCGCCGTTTGATGACGCAACATACCACAAATCGCCGTAGTGCCAGCCATGACGATCCGTGTCGGGTTGGAATGCCTGGTACGCGACTACGATAGTATTTCCCGAAAGCCCGATCGAGGGCCAACCATGGGAATCACGGTGGAACCTTTGGTTCAAGGGATCGACCGTGTATTTTGTCGAATCGAACGGCACCGCCACAACGAAGCCCGTTGCCTGACTCCAGAAAATAATATCCGCATCGCCCACAAATCCTTGATCAACCTTGAACTCGCTGAAGATCATGAGCGGATTCTCGCCATCATAAACAAAATCGGCATGAACATACGAGAAGAATGTATCTGCCCCGACAATTCGCTGACTGAGAACATTGGTTGGGGCACTCCACGTTACGCCGTTGTTCGTTGATTCTCTCCATCGATTCCCCAGAACTGCTGTGCCGTTCGAGGTATTCCATAAAATGCCGACCTTTCCGGTATTGTTCGCGTGAACCGGGTACCGTCCGCCGCTCTGAACCTCGCCGGGGAACGTCGTCCAAGTCGGATCCCAGGTCGTAAAATCATTCTGCATTCGGTTGTGATGGCCTACTCCTGTTGTCAGGTTCTGGTCATTCTGCGAAGCGGCGACGATCATGGAACCGTCACTCGCGCTACCGACAAACGGCCAGATTGGCTCAAGTGCCTGTCCGAGTATGGGTGGTGAATTCAATTCGCTGAAGGCTCCCGCGCCTTCCGGCGAGTCGACGAAGAGCTTGGCAATAGTCGGCGTTCCGTCCGGATGGCTTGCGATTACGGGCAGACCGGCATTTGCGCCCTTCAGCAAGTCGATTGTCGGAAATCCCGATCGCGACAGCGGCACCGTAATGTTGTTGAAGTTGTTCCAAGAGACGCCGCCGTTGGAGCTGAACGCATAGCCAACGCGTCTGCTTGCATTCAGGCCTGCCGTGGAATCCGTGGCAAGCATGTAGACGACGTGAATGTTTCCGTTGGCAGGATTGACCCGAATGTGCTGCACCGCTCCGCCGTTGGATTGGTAATCATAAAAACCCGTCAGGGTTGTGAATGTCCCGACAGTTGGCGTCAGTCTCGACCAATCCGGCTCCGGAGCGCGGTTGATCGGAACATTCATATCAACAGGCTGGCGTTCATTCGGGATTGCTTCGGGAACCGGCCGTTTTCTTTCACCGCCTGCGAATGCAAGCGAAACCGTCAATACACTGAGCAGACTCAGCGATAAGAACTTTCTCATCATTGCATACCTCCGACTTTGGTTAAAATATGGTTGACTCATTTGAAATCAAGCAAATAGTCCAGCTAAATACAAGAGCGGACCTGACAAAAAAAAAAAACGTAGCGACCCGGGGCCGCTACGCGATAGGTGAAAACGACAACGCTTCTGAAACTGAATGATAAAGGACAGCCGTTCTTACTTCATCAATACCATCTTCTTCGACTCTTGATACGAACCAGCCTGCATCTTGTAGATATACACGCCGCTCGGCAGATTGGCCCCGTCAAAAGTCGCCTGATACGATCCGGCAGCGAGATTCTCATTCAGAACCGTTGCGACTTCCTGGCCCAGCATGTTGTACACCTTGATGCTCACCGGACCGGCTTGCCCGACCGTGTAATCGATCTTCGTTGCGGGATTGAACGGATTCGGGTAGTTCTGGCTCAACTTGAATGAGTTGACGGTTTCCGAACCCCCTACGCTCGTCGTCCCGAATACAATCGGATTGATTCGCATGAACACTTGTGAGGAACGTACAGTGTCTGCCGCGCCGGGAAACGCATACAAGCCGCTTTTGCTCTTCTGTCCCCACACGATATTGAACTCACCCGGCGCGTTCCATTTCGAAACGCTGGGATAACGTTCATCAACGTTCGGTGTGTTGGTAATACGTTGCGGCTCACCCCACGTGTTGCCGCCGTTGGACGAAGCTACATACCACAAGTCACTATAGTGATACCCTCTGCTGTCGGTATCCGGCTGGAAGGCCTGATACGCTACAACAATGGTGCTGCCCGACAAACCGATAGAGGGCCAGCCAAGGCTGAGGCCGTGGAAGCGCTGGTTAACAGGATCGAACGTGTATTTCGTCGGATCATGCAGTGCGGCAATCTTGAACCCTGTAGCCTGACTCCAGAATGAAATATTATCATCTTCCCGGCCCACATTCAAGATGTATTCAGAAAACACCATCAGCGGGTTGTTTCCATCATAGACGAAATCACTATGGACGTATGAGTTGAACGTATCTGCTCCCGCAAAACGCTGGCCATACATATTGGTTGGCGTGCTCCATGTTTCCCCGTTGTTTGTGGACTCCATCCACCAGTTGCCGAGCGCCGCAGTACCATTCGATGTATTTGCAAGAACACCAACACGCCCCGTACCATTAGCTTGCGTAGAGTATCGACCTCCACTCTGCGTTGGCCCGATGATTTGCGTCATCGGTGACCAGGCGGCAAAATCTGCGGTGCGGGTCCAGTGAACCGTTGCGGCAGTACTTCGGGAAGCGGACATGACAACAGAACCGTCTGCAGGTCCGGCAACATACGGCCAAATGGGCTCATCACTTCCCAGCAATGTCGGGGAGTTGATTTCTGAAAACGCCCCGGCTCCTTCCGGGGAGTCGATAAACACTGTCGAAGCAATGTCGGGCCCGATCACACTGTGATTGGCAATCGCCGGAAGACCTGCATTGGGTCCCCTCAGCAAGTCGATTGTAGGAAAGCCCGAACGTCGCGAAGGAATGCGGGCGTTGTTGAAATTATTCCAATTAGCGCCACCGTTGCTGCTGAACGCGTACGACGTGCGGCGTCCGGTGTTGAGCCCGCTCGCAGTCGAGTCTTCCGACATCATGTACGTCACATGAATGTTGCCGTTCGCGGGATTCACGCGAATGTGTTGTATAGCGCCGCCGTTTGACTGGTAATCGTAGAACCCGGTCAACGTGGTAAACGTGCCGACGGTTGTCGTCAATTCTGACCAATCAACCTCTTGCGCACGGACAGTCGTGTTTTCAAAACTCGCCGTGCGGTCTTCCTTCAGCGGCTCCTGGAACGACATCTTTCCCTTCTTCGAGTCGCCTGCGTATGCCAGTGACGCGAGAAGGCCAACTACTGCAACAAGAAAGAGTAGTTGTTTCTTCATACGTGTACCTCTATGATAAATGGTGAATGATTAGTGAAAGTGGACTTGCTGAGGATCGGGTGTTGATAAAGAAATGGATTGAAACGCTCAAAATCAAGCATCTTTCAATGATTTCTGAAAACAAAAATGCGTGGCGGGGTATTTCCCGCCACGCTCCGGAACACCTCTCGGGCTACCTGACCAGCATCATCTTCTTGGTTTCTGTAAACCGGCCTGCCTGCAGCTTGTAGTAATACACGCCGCTTGCAAGGTTATTGGCCGAGAAATCGGCCTCGTACGTTCCCGCAGTCCTGAATTCGTTGACCAATGTGACCACTTCCTGGCCAAGCGTGTTGTACACTTTCAACGACACTTCTGAGCCGACAGGCAACGTGTATGCTATTTTGGTTGAAGGATTGAACGGATTGGGGAAATTCTGCCCAAGCCGGAACGCATTTGGCAAACCAGCTTCCTCGGGCGCGCTTGTCAGCGTCAGGCGCAGATATACCTGTCGTGCCCGGGCAGCTAAGTTGTTATCCGGGTTCGCAACGGAGAATGTACCCGGCTGCGGGTCTTCCTGCCACGTAATATTCACTATTCCGGCCGGATTCCATTTCGAGATGCTCGGATAGCGTTCGTCAAGGTTCGGTGTGTTGGTGAGATTCACAGGCGGAGCCCATGTAACACCGTTATTGTTCGATACAGAATAGAAAATATCGCCGTAATTAAATCCCGCAGCGGATGTATCCGTCGTAAATCCCATCCACACAACAACAATAGCCGAACCCGACAGGCCGATCGCCGGATATCCCATCGCAAAGTGATTGGTCTGAGCTCTGTTCAGTTCCGCCGTTACACCCGGTGTTGAGGCACGATTTGCGACCTTTACAAAATCGGTTGCCTGGCTCCAAAAGGTAATTTGCTCGTTGAATGTCGTTTCATTCGCTCCGACGTTGAGCTCGTTCAGCACAACATAGGCATTGTTGCCCGAGTACACAGCATCGCAGCCGGTCCACGACTGGAATGTATCAACACCGGCAATGCGAGTCGGCGGATGCAAGACCGTCTGGGTTGCGGGCCATGTTTCGCCGCTGTTCGTCGATTCCAGCCAATCAACTCCAAGATTTACCTTGTTCATCAAATAGCCAACCCGGCCTGTGGAACTTGAGGCCACGGAGTAAAAACCGCCATTATCTCCACCACCGGGAAATTCAGTATAGGGAACCCAAGTGGAGAAATCTGTAGTTCGTGTATAGTGTGCAGTCGTTGCAACCACGGATCGGGAGGAGAGCATATTCACAGAGCCGTCGGCTCCGGCGGCAATATACGGCCAAATCGGTTCGTCGCCGCCGCCGAGCGGTGGAGGCGTGTTGAGTTCAGAAAACGCGCCTGCTCCTTCCGGAGAGTCGATGTACACAACAGATGTAAGATCCGCTCCGACGACATTGTGATTTGCGATTCCGGGAAGACCGGCGTTAGGACCTTGAAGAAGATCGAGCGTCGGGAAACCGGAACGACGAGACGGAACGGTAAGATTGCTGAAGTTATTCCACGACACGCCGTTGTTCGTGCTGAAGGCATACGATGTACGGCGGCCAGTATTGAAATTGATGGAATCGTCGGCAGTCATCATGATCACATGAATGTTACCGTTTGCCGGATTCACCCTGATGTGTTGGGCTGCCCCGCCGTTGCACTGATAGTCGTAGAATCCGCCAAGCCCGGTGTACACCCCGACAGTAGCCTGCGGGCTTGTACGGGTGTCGCGAACAACAACCACGGGCGGATTGACATCCGCCGGCATGTCAACAACGTTGGCGGGAAGAGCCGGCACGCCTGCCTGTTTTTTGCTGCCGGCTGTCGCCTCTTCAGGTGCAAAGGCGGCAACAATGCCGAGTACAACGAGAGATGTAATGGTTTTCTTCATGTTGCTCTCCTTGGTGATGTAATTGATAAAGAAGGACCGGTGACCAATACCGTGACCCGTAAACGAAGATGTAGTCATGGGAATTCCCCCCCTGTCTCTCCCCTACTTCACGACTGCCATCTTCTTTGTGGCCTTGAATTGACCGGCTTCCAACGTATAGTAATACACGCCGCTTGAAAGCCTATCTGCCACAAAATCCACCTCATAGCTTCCGGCTGTTTTGTAGCCATTGACCAACGTTGCCACTTTCTGGCCCAACGTATTGTAGACGTTCAGGGATACGTCCGAAGCCGCAGGCAGACTGTACACAATTCTGGTTGACGGATTGAACGGGTTGGGATAGTTCTGCTCAAGCCGATACGCGGTCGGGGCAAATTCCCCGGATCCGGCACTGCTTCCCGTAAGCGCTGTCTTGATGAATACCTGCCGCGTCATCCGCACAGTTGCTCCCGGATCGCCGATAATGTTTCCGCCGGCTTCCGGATCCTCCTGCCAGACAATGTTCGCAAAACCGGGCTCGTTCCACGAAGAAACCGACGCAAACCGGTCATCAAGGCCGGGGGAATTCGAAAGGTTGCGTGGCGTTGACCAGCTTACACCACCATTCGTTGAGTAGACCATCCAAATATCATTGTTATTGTAGCCATTTGCCGCTGTATCGTTCTTCATCATGGCTTGGTAGGCAATAACAATTGCGTTTCCCGACATCCCAATAGAAGGCATATCCACTGTGATCGTATTCAATGTTGCGCGATTCTCATTCGGGCTGACATTCGGCATGTCAACTTTCGAGGCTGCAACTACGAAACCGGTAGCCTGACTCCAGAAAGTAATCTGCGCGCTGTCAGTCGGAGCATTCAGTCCAATATTCGCCTCTGCGAAAGCAACAAGCACATTGTTGCCATTGTACACAAGGTCCGACCCGAGAACATAGGTAAACGTATCAGGACCGGCGATTCTGGTTGTTCCGACAATCTGTGTTCCCTGTGCGGGCCACGTCACACCGTTGTCCGTGGATTCGAGGTAATAGATGCCATTATCACCGGCAAACGATGTATTGAGCAGAATGGCGACTCGCCCGTTTCCGTTTGCTTTCGTAGGAAGTCCGGCACTCGCTGCGGGCAGAGGATTGCCCCACGGCGACCAGGTTGTGAAATCCGATGTCATTGTATGGTGCCCGGTATTTGCGGTGCTGCGTGATGCGCTCATGACAATTGAACTGTTGGCCGTTCCGGCAACCATCGGCCAGATGGGCTCATCGCCGCCCCCGATAATCGGCGGAAGGCTCAACTCCGCAAATGCCCCCGAGCCGGGAGGTGCATCGACAAAGACGACCGAGGTGAGGTCAGTACCTGCAACATTGTGATTCGCGATAATCACGCCTTCTACCGTACCTTGAAGCATATCCAACGACGGATAACCCGAACGCCGGCCCGGTACAACGAGATTGTTGAACGTATCCCACGTTTGACCGCCCGTGCTGCTGTACGCGTAATTTGTTCTTCTCGTCGATCCGGTCGGATCGGCTGAGTCGGATGCTGTCATGAAAATGACATGGATCTTGTTGCCGGTTGCATCCGATTTGTCAAGGCGGATATACTGGCATGCTCCCGCATTGACTTGATAATCAAAATAGCCCTGCAACCCGGTGTAGGTTCCAGCCAACGATCTCGTCAGGGGTGAGAATGGAGGAGGAGTGTAGCGTACATCCATGTCAACTTCAACCCGCTCGTTGGGAAGGGCTTTTGCAAGATGCTTCTGACTATTCCCTGCATATCCGATACTCATCGAAAAAATAACCAGAACACACAACGTATAATACAATGGAAGCCGTGAATTCATCGGTAGCGCTCCTTATAATATGATAAGAAAAGACAAGTGATTGTGACTTCCCGGAATCTCAGATTAAGATAGAGCCTCCTCAAACTAAGACCGAGGGAAGGATACTGTAACAAACCGGGCATTCCGGAAAAGTAAAAAAGGAACCACACGTCGGCCATCAGAGCCAACGAAGTGACCAGAACATCTCCAACCCCTCATGCCGGGTAGATGACCAAACCTCCCTAACAATGCTAAAATCCCAACCCTACAGTGAACACGTGATTGTTCTCCAAGAACTTGACAGAACGAAATGCGTAGTCGAACGACACATTGAGCGAACCGACCGGATATCGAAGACCTGCACCCGCGGAGAACCCGAAAATATGGGCACTCCGGTCCACGGCATCGTTTGATGGTATTGCCGCACTTTTTGTAATGTCCGAGAATGTATAACCGCCACGCAGGAAGAACGTGTTTGCATAATTGTATTCAAGGCCTGCCTTGTATTCGTCAGCGGAGAAATTGTTGTTCTGGAAGACGCCGCTGACCGTAATCATATTCTCTTCTGCCAATACATAATTGTACGCGAGGCCGATTTCAATTGTTGAAGGAAGATCAAATGATTCCGCATCGACTTTGTAGAACGAACCCGAGGCATTGCTGACGATCCCCTCGCGAATCAACCCGTCGCCATCAAACGACATGCGCGGGCCAAGATTTTTCACGGCAACCCCGACACTCAAGCCCGTCACGTTGGCGAGTCCGCTGTACTGCACGCCGCCGGAAAATGCAACGCCGGTCGCAGACACGAGCCCGAATCGTTCGCTGATGAGTGTCGCCGACGCGCCGATCGAAATCCTGTCCGTCAACATGCGTGAGTAGGTCAAGCCGATATTCAGCAACGTCGGATTGATCATCTGCCCTGTTCCGTCGGGCTGATCCTCCGTCGTAACGGCAATCTCGCCTATGCCCACCGACTTGATGCTCAGTCCGAGACTTCCGAAGTCGCCAAATCGCGTACTGATTGCAACGTACTGAATGCCGATATCAGCGATGTAATTCATGTGAGAGAACACGGCATTAGTTGCAAACTCGGCGCGGGCAAGGCCGGCGGGATTCCAGTACATTGCGTCGAGTCCCGTTGAAGTCGCAATCGAGGAACCTGCCATGGCAATATCGCGGGCGCCGACGGGAATCAGCAGTTCGGCTGCGGCGCTGTTGCCGACGCGGTTTTCGCCGCCTGCGAACGAAACCACTGACAGCACAAAATGCATCGCAACAAACAAGAAGGGGTTTATCAGCCATGTAGATTTTGAGAAGTCAGTATTCACATCTTTCACTATCAAGCGCGTTAACAAACAAACTGTAATAATGTATCCACCTACCTGTACTTTGTCAAGTCACAAGGCATTCGTTAGTCGTTCCACGATCGGCCAGGGGAGGCAGGCCGGCACCGGACGAATTCCCTGACGAGCCTGAATTCTGTTTGGCTTCCTTGCGCGACTGCCGTTCGCGTGCGGCTATAGATCAACGCGGTTCCTTCGAAGGAGAGTCGAATCGGCTCAGCAGATATGAACTGTCCCGGGCACTCCGGATCAGGGAAAAACGACATCATCGAGAATAGTCTCCTCCCGTCATCCGCAACCATATCCCACGTAAAACCGAACCTGATGGAGTCACCGGGATCAAGGTGCAGAACGCCGGTTCCCGCATTGTAGTTTCGCGCATAGATGAGATGCGAAGCCGTAAGTTGCACGGTTTTCTTGAACGAGACATCCTTTGCCCATGTAATCACAAGTTGTCCGCTCAGTAGTGCCGTTCCGTCGAATGTCTCATCGTACGTATTCACAATCGTCATGTACGCCTTAACTGCATTCTCCTGCAAACTTATTGCGTAGAGGCCGTATGCATACGCGTCAAACACCTCAACCGGATCGTTGTACGCCGGCAGTGGTTCTTTGCACGATAAGTCCGTAATCGCTCCGACGAACAAACACACGACCAGTAGTCCGGACTTCATAGCTCTCATTCTCTTACATACAGGCGTTTAGCAATCACGCGGCGGCACATATCTGCGGTGGAGGATGAATTCCAACCGGATTTGCGGCGCCACAACAATCTCGGTTCTGTCATACATCCGCACGTTCGATTCGATTGTAAGACGAACCGGTTGTGTCGAGATCAGATCCGGCGGACACTCAGGATTCGGGTAGAACGTCACGAGATCGGTGTTGAACAACGATCGACCGTCATCGGCAATCATGTTCCACGAAAAGCCAAACCGGACGGAGTCTCCCGGATCCATACGCAGATTTCCCGATGCAGGATCGTATCCCCGCGCCTCAATAATTGTTGACGGGCCAAGCTGTACGGTTTTGCGAAATGTACGATCACGCTCAAAGATAATTGTCAACGTACCGTTTAGAACAGCCCGGGCATCGAACGTCTCATCATAAGCATTGAACACCGTGAAATATGCCTTCACGGCATTTTCCGCCGTCGAAAGGGCATACGTTCCCGACTGATAGGCATCGAATACATCCCGCGGATCCTGGTAACCGGGAAGCGGCTCCTTGCAGGAGAGATTCGATACCATGGCTGCCGCAACAACAATGGCAAGTAGTTTTGCTTTCTTCATAACGATCATCTCACGATTAGAACTCAAGCCGTGCGCCAACGCGAATGCGGCGCGGGTCGTAGTACGCGCCCGGATCGCCCAACTCTCCGCCAACACGTCCGTTGGAATCAAACCAACGTATGTTTTTCGCATTCAGCACGTTGCGGGCATCGGCATACAACGTTAGATGGTAGAAATTGGGTTCGCAACCGAGCGCAAACTCCCTTCTCACTTTCAAATTGACAAACAGAACATCTTCCATCCGCGCATTGTTGGGGAGAAATGCCTTGGTGGAATCGAGCGGCGTATATCCGTCCCTCGTCGGGTAGAATGTGTACGGCCTCGGCGAATTGTAGAGAACGACGATATTCATCTGCATTCCCCAAAACAGACTGAAGTCAGCATCAGCTTTAATCGTATGACGTTGATCCCAGCTCAACGGATAGGGCCGCGCGACAAGCGGAAAACCCCATTGTGCAAGATTGATCGACTGATTGACATTATCACTCACCCCCTCCGTCACCATATAGGAGTACGAAATGGTGCCCGAGAATTTCTCCCCCCGTTCCTGGCTGATAACGAATTCCAATCCGTTCACCGTTGCCTGAGCATTGTTGACGTACGACGCAAATCCATAGTCACCCGCAGACTTGCTGTCGAACGGAATCAGCGTCTTCGAATCAATCTGGTTGGAGATCGATTTCCGGAAATACGTTGCTGATGCTACCACCGTGGGACTGATGCCGTGCTTGAATCCGGCCTCCCATGCAATCGTTCGCTCGGGTTCAAGGTCGGGATTCCCCGTCAGCACGCCGCGGGTTCCCGAACGGATCTGGGAGGGATTGATTCCGGAGTAGAGGTAGTCGAACAACGGATATTGGAAATACTGCCCGAAGTTTACATAGAAGAATGATGACGGGCCGACGGGAGCCGCAAAGGCTACACGCGGACTGAATTGATGCTTGAATTTCACATTCGTTGTGCCGACAACGCGCTGTTCGTATTCATCCTGCCTGACCGGAATAAACTCGACGATTGGACGGGCAGCTCTTGTATCCAGAAAATCCCATCGAACACCAAAACTGAAACTCGAACCATCCCTCACAAACTCAATTTTGTCCTGAACATACACGCTGCCTGAACGGGGAGAGTAATTGTAAGAATTGCTGTAGTTCAAGAGTTCGGCGTTCTCAAGGGGTTTGCCGAAGTAGGTCAGTTGCGGCTCGAACTTCACAAGATCGGAAAGGATATTGTACTGGTGCAACTCAACGCCCGCTTTGACAATGTGCGACCTATCGATTTGTGCCGTGACATCAGCCTTCAACGTATATATCGTCTGCCGCGTATCTGCCCACCAATGGCGCTTTCCGCCAACAATGTATCGCAGAAAGAAATCATATTCGTACGGCCGGAGATTCTGATCTGCGCCGATACGTTCTCCTATTTCCGAACGCTGAAAATATCGACTGACGCTGGCGGTATAGAACACGTTATCGGAAAGCGTATGAGAAAGCGTCAGGGCGAGGCGGTACGAATTGCGGTTCCGTGCAGGCAATCCCGGAAGATTGAACCGCCAACTGAACTCGTAGTCGCGCCAGTCGCGAAGCGAGTAAATGCCCTGAAGGGCAAGCCGCACCGACGGACTGATGATAGACTCCAGCTTGCTGAACCCGTTGAGTTCACTGATAACGCCGTCAACCCGAAACCGGTCGAAATCCCGCCACCATCGAGTGTCGCTCTTCGTGTACGTGTTCGCGGTGAAGTAATACAGCTTGGCAGGCACAATCGGACCGCCCGCTGTTATTTCCATTTCGGTCAGCCTATCCTGCTGTTCATTCACTCGTGTCGGGAGCAATCCGTCACTTTCAACCCGCCCGCCAATCTCGTGTTTGTCGGCACCGGTTTTTGTCACAACGTTGACAATACCCGACATGGCATTGCCGTACTGCGCTTCAAATCCGCCGGTGTGAATTGTCATTCCGGTGATGGAACTTTTTGGTAGACCCGTTCCCAACCCTCCGCCAACAACATCCTGAACGGGAAGCCCATCAACAAGATACACAACCTCGTTGGTCTTGCCGCCTCGAACGTTTCCTTCGATTGTTGTTCCCGGCTGAAGGCCCAGCACTTCCTGGAATGCAACGACCGGCAGTTTATCGAGTTTCACTTCCCCGATGGAGAATGCAGTCGAAGGTTGGTCTTTTTGGATCAGCGGGCGTTCGGCGCGAACTTCCACCGCGTCCAATTCCACTGCCGAAGGATCCAATTGCATATCAATACGCGTTCGCAAGTCGGGCAGGATGGTGACGTTCTGCAGAATTACGGTGCGGTACCCGACGGAACTGAACTTCACGCTGTACGTTCCTGCCCGGATATTGGCAATCACAAAGATGCCGTCTACATCGGCGGCGGCGCCGAGTTGAGTTCCCATCACGGTGACGTTTGCACCGATGATGTATTGACCGGTGGCTTTGTCCGTCACGCGTCCTTCAAGCAATCCCGTTGTTCCCGCAAACAGGGAACTGCAGAACATCATGGTCAGCAGTACCCTGCCTGCGAGAACGGCAATTCCGTTTCGTTTTCGACTTATATCAGTATCGTTCATAATGCTTCTGTCTGTGAGCAGTTCAACTCCGCCCGCGGGCGGTTCCTGTCAAATCAACGCACAGAGATGATGTTTGCAAGCAAACGAAGGCTTCCGGCATGAACATTCATCCACTGCGGCTGCAACGCAAGGTCAACATACGTTACCCTGCCCTTGCCGACACTGCGGGAAACCACGAGCGGCTCGTCCGATCCTGCACTTCTGACCGGGATTTCATAATCACCACCCAAAGAAAGAGTGTTGTACGCCTTGCGGAAAACCCACTCGTCAAAATCACTCGCGGCAATAGCGTTCGGCTTTGTGAGCATGGGATGCGTGGTGTCAAATGCAATCGGGCTCGTTTCGTCGAATCGGTGCGAGGGTTGCGCGCGAATGCCCTTCAATAACGGTATCGATGAGACATCAGCGCTTTCTTGGGCAAGCACAACCAGATGCCCGCCGCGTTCTACAAATCTTTCTACAATTCTCGTCGATTGCTTCAAGCGGGGATGCAGAGCAAAGGAACGTCTGTCGAGAATGAGAACATCTGTTCCCTCCAATGTCCTTGCCGACAAATCATCAGGACGGAGCTTTCGGGCCCGTAGCCCGATGCGTCGCAGCGCATCCAATGTTGCGCTGTTTTCAACCCCGCCGATCACGGCAACCGACCGTAAGGTGTCGGCAAGAACGGAAAATATCCGGGCCACAAACATTCCCTGCGGCATTTCATCGATCAGGATACTGGAGATATGATCTCCCTCGGGCACAGGGGAATGGAGTTTCAACCTCAATGTATCCACTTGCGTGGCACCTTTATGACTCAACCTGAACGGCCGGCCCGGGGCAAACATCACCGAATCGCGAATGTGAATCGTGTCGCGCACACCGTCCCGACTGTGATTCATCAGCCGGACTGCCACCATTTCATCATCCATTGCCCGAACAACCGGCGTCAGCACTTCAAACGACAATTTCGGGGAGAAAGAAAAATACATGCTGCCGCGATAGATGAAGCTTCTCAACCTGTCCGGAGCAGTATGAATAATGAAGAAGTATGTCGGCTTTCGGATTGTCTGATGAAAATTCCCGAACTCTGTGCGGGGATAGTCATACACTAATGTGGAGGGTGTCAGCAAGCGATACTTCTCGCCGGGTTCCAGAAGTACTCTGCGTCTCACGTCCTCGTTCAAAATCCATCCTGCATCAACCGCAGGAATGAACAACTCAGTCGTTCCCCCGTCGCTTACCCCTTGAACCTTCGAAATATCCAAAAAGGTAACTTGCGCATTCGTGAGAATCGAATCACTGACCGCAAAGACAACCTTTACTCCAAGCAGAACATTTCTCAGTCCTTCAAGAGTTGCTTTCCACTTCAACAACGTCCTTCGTTCGGTTGCGCTGAATTGATGGATACGCGTGATCTTCAAGTCAACTGAATCCAGAAGCGAAACCACGTAACGAAGATTCCTGTCGGTATTCCGGTTCTTGGAGGACAAAACACTCCTTGACAGCTTGTGAAGCTCTGTATCCAGAACTCGCAAACGATCTGAAATACCGGGCAATCCTGTATCGAGTGCGACGCCCACAAACGTTGAAGGATGGAGTATGCGATATACCGGAACATCAGTTCTCCATGCAGCCCGTTGTACCGCCAACGACTTGTACGTTGCTGCCGCCGCCCCCGCAATCGTCCGGTAGGTCACCTTCAATTCTTGATGCGTTTCATCTATAGGAAGAGAAAAGCCTTTGTCAAGCGGAGATTCGAGAGCCACACGGTCGACGTTCCAGGTTCCATGCTTCGACACTTGACGCACTGCCTCGAGTACATCATGCACAACTATTTCTGTTCGAAGTGGGGAGCCGGAAAAACCAAAGTCGGGCGAAATGAGAATAAGGTCGGGCTTGAACTCCCCGATGATTTGGCGCAATCGCATCTGGAGAGAATCGGCATGCCAGAGGTTTCGTACTGCTGCCGAATCGGAAGCGGATGCCATATCAGGCAGATTCATGAACCGCGCTTCGCCATCGAGCATTGCCAGCGCAATGGCTGCCTCTTCACGTCTGACCGCCGCAAGCATCGCCGGATACTCAGACTGTATGTCGCTTTCTCCCGACTCTCCATTAGTGATGTAGGCCGTCAGGATTTTTGCGCCTTTGGCCAATCTGAAATAAGCCAGCGCAGAGAGATCCTCATATCCCGGCTGCATTGCGATGCACAAAACATTGACATCGCCGGACAAATCACGCGTTAGTTGGTAAAGCGCTGTGTCGCCAACTGCCGGGAAAACTCTTGACTCTGGTTCTGCTTGAATTCCGGCTGCGAAGCCGAGAACAAGAACGACAAGGAAAAACAAACGACAACCAATCACAATACACTCATGGTTTTGTGGACGGAAACAAAAAAGACTGCCCCGGCACTCCGGGGCAGTCTTCGAACTAAGACGTAGTACGCCTCGTCCTGACTGTGAACTAGAATCCTACCTTCAACGAGAACACATTGTTATTGTTGAAGAGATCGACCTGTCGAAATGCATAGTCGAATGTCAGTTCGAGGTCGGTGGTCACGTAGGTGATACCGACACCGGCGGTGATACCGAAGATGCGGTCTTCCTTCTCGACTTTGGGGAGGAGGTTGCCGCCGACACGGCCTGCAAGTTTGACCTGGTCAGTTCCGTAGAGAAGCTCTCCACCGAAGCGCCATTCGTCAACGTACAGGTTGTTGTTGGTGAACGAACCGCTGCCCACATAGCTGAACTCGTCGCTGAAGTTTCCGGTATAGGCCAGACCAAACTCCACAAGCGAAGGCAGGTCAAAGCTTGCTGCTTCCGATTTGTAGGGTTGTTCCGGTCGACTTCCATCGCTGGAAACGGCTGCACGGTAGAGACCGGAACCATCGAACTTCATTCCGGGCCCGATGTTCTTTACCGCGACGCCAAGGTGTAGTCCCTTCACGTTAACGAGTCCGCTGTACTGCACACCGAAATCGAATGCAACACCGGAGGCAGACACACGGTCAATCTGTTCGGTAATCAGTTTGGTGGTGATACCGACAGAGATCGCATCTGTCAACGGGCGCGCGTAGGTAACCCCTACGGTGACGTACGTTGGCGAGAAATTTCTCCCTGAACGGTTTTCAGGATCGTCGTTCGTTGTCAACGGAATATCCCCGAAGCTCAACGACTTGATGGACAAGCCGAGAATCCCGAAATCACCGAATGAAGCACCGATGGCGCCGTAGCTCACGCTAATGTCAGCGATATACGACATTGACGAGAACATACCTTCGGCCGAGTTCTTAAGTAATCCCAACCCTGCAGGGTTGAAATGAATTGCCTCGACACCTGTTGCATTTGCCAACGATGCACTTCCCATCGCAAGATACCGGGCGCCGACGGGGATTAACAACTCGGGGGCCGCCGATGTACCGGTTCTCTTGTTCTGCGCGTCCGCAGTACCGACCACGCCCGCGAACAGCACGCCGAACACGAGGGCGCTGATCAACATCTTCTTTGTCATGGTCGTTTCTCCTTTGTTCTTATTGTTAGAATACATCGAGCACCTCCTGTTCCTGAATGACCGCAATCTTCAGAACCTTCGAGGTTCCGAGGTCAGGAAGTTCCACGTACGCAATGTACATCCCGCTTGCAACCGGGAAATTGTCCTGGTTATTCAAATCCCATCTCATGAATTGCGAGTTATCATTCTTCTCCAATGTCCGAACCACTTGCCCTGCCAGGTTGAATATGCGAATTGTTGCTCTGGCAGGCAAGAAGTTGAACGTCACAAATCGAACTAAACGACTCGTCTCAGCCGGATTGAACGCGTAGTACGGATTTGGAAAGACACCAATTTTCGCGGCATCCTGCTTCGCAAGAGCCATGTCACCAATCGTGGGAGCCGATGTCTTGAATTGATAGCTATCTGTACCCGCGACAATCGGGTTTGCAAACCGTACCTGATACACGTCGCCGTTCTTCCACCTGGAAGCTCCTGTCTGTGTAAAGAACAGCAACCAACCGATTTTCGGATCGTTCGGGAAGAATCTCGTGTTCTCGGCAGTCGCCGGATCGTACGGTGTATAGATGACAACAATATAATCACGGCCTGTCATACGGTAGCGAGGCTCTTGACCAGGCACATTAGGATTGCCAACGTCGTTTCCGTATGGAGAGGCAGCGTCAGCGTTACGGTTAATCACCGCATAGTTGAGTTGCCGGTTGTTTTCGATATCCCATAACTCGAATGGAGACCGCATTTGGACGTTCAAATGGCTCGTTGCAGTAACAGTTGATACGCCAAAAGATGCGCGCGCCCACTGCGTCGTCCACTGTCCGCCCGTTGTTATCGGAGCGTCATTGTTTGAAGTCCCGGTTGCATCGTTGCCGGTGAACCGAAACTCGAGGTCAGCCTGCAAATCCGTCAACGCAGGATCGGGCGGAACCGTTGGGCCAGGTGCCATGGAAGCCTTGTAAAGCCCCGTAGCCCCGCCGAAGAGCGTGTAGTCACCCCACAGATTCAATAATCCGCCTGTGGCCGGCACAGTTTGCCTGTGCGACAGGATTGTGGTTGGTGGGTCGTATGTAAGAGCCGACATACTCAACTGCACGCCGTCAAAGATGGCGTAATCATTATCACCTGAAGTGTTTCTCTGCTTTGCCATCACTGTTGATCCCTTGTTGACGGTCCAGGAGTGGACAGGTAAACCTGCTACCGTGTCAACGACCCAATTCACATCGTAGGTCGCAGTCTGGAGACGTGATGGATCAATCACTTTTGCCACAGCAGTGGCATCACCCGAGCCGCCAGTCTTTCTTACGGTTATCGTATCGCCGAATCCGGAAGTAATTCGTGTTCCCGGTCTCGCGCTTTGCGGGCGCACAGTAAGCACCTGAACATCAGACTCAAGTGCAGCGGGCAGATAATTTGGCACATTTGCAACACTGTATGAAGTAACTGCCAAATAATATTCCTGGCCGTTGTTCAGCTTGTCAATGTCACGAATGTAGTCCCGATTGAAGTTGAAATATCTCACGACACCAGAGTTGCTGCCAAATTGAACAGGCAACTGGAGGATTTGCCCAGAGGATGGATCGAACTGCTCATCAAGCACAACATCAGGATCCGTCGCAAGGTCGTAAGTTGCAACGCGGACGCCTTCACTCAACCGTGCACTCCGGCTTGGCAACTGGTAAATATTGTATCCTTCGAATTTATATTCGCCGGGTTGGTTGATCGTTGTTTCTGTTTGAGCCACTCGTGCAAGATTTGATCCCCACTCCAGAATCACCTGACCATCGAGTTCAGAAACCTGGACAGCGGGAGCAACAGGCGGCTTCGGAACCTGGAACAACGCATCAAATGTGTTCTGAACGAACCGGTCGTTGAACTTCATAACCGAGACGCTCGAGAGACGGCCCGAACCCAAACCCGCAACAGTACCAATCACAACTTCCTGCGTGTCACCGGGAGCAAGCCTGAACGGACCGCTGTTAAGTGCAATGCGGCGGTCGCCGGGACCGAACGAATAGTCAGTACCCAATCCATCGATGAATCCTTGTCTCTTCACCGGATCTCCATTCAGCGGGAAAAAGGAAAGAGGCTCGCCCGGTGGATGTGGATAGTAAATATCCGGGCCCGTCGAGGCATTGGGAACAAATCCGCGCAACATCTTCCACCATCTGAGGCCGCCCTCGCGCGTAAATGGAGGGTCGGAAATGCCGCTTCCGGCCGAGAAGTACACGAAGGAAGTCATCGGAAGATTTTCGTAGCCGTCGCGGTATTGGAAGTTAAATACCGCCCGTGCGCCGGGTGCCGTCGATGCAACAATGGGACCGGCGAGGAAGTCGTATCCGGAGGATGGAGGCGGAAGATTGAACTTTTTGAACTCGAGGTCGACAGCGTTGCCGTTATAAACGTATGCAAGACTTGCTGCGGAATCAACGCCGACAAGGTCATCACCAGCCGAACCAAGATCGGGGTCTGACCATTGCGAGACATACATGCTGTCAATATAGAATGAACCTCTGGCCCCGCCTCCGATATCGACACCGCCCTTGTTAATAATGCGGTACCGCTTGAAGTAGAGGTTGCCCATTGCATCTGTCCGCTTATAGCCGAACAATGTCATCTGGATTTCCAAGCCCAAAGGTTCCGAGCCGTAGAGGCCCAATGCAACATTCCGGTTCAGGTCGTTGAACACAGTCCAAACAACCTGATCGGCCGGTGAACTCGGGTCGGACCCGGCAACACCGGGCTCGTCGTGGTTACCCGAAATCAATTCTTCAGGTGTAAGTCCGGAAGGCGGCGGTTGATAGCCTGGCGTCCCATTTCTTTCGATGTAGGGGGCACCGTATGCCACCGGCCATTCATTCCAATCTGTTTCATACTGCTGCAGAATTGCCGCTTTGTCTGCCGAACTGACATCGCCGATCAACTTTTCGAACGATTCAGCAGCATCGCGCGTCAATTCGGTTTCGCTCATTTGCTTGAAGTCGCGACGAATTCTGAAAATACGCACATCGGCGTCGGCAGGATTGGAGGGTACCGCAGTGGCGCCCGTTCCAATAATGCGACCTGCCTGAGTACCGACATTGTATGTGGCACCTCCCACACGAATAACCTGCGTCGGAGCCTCATTCTGAAAGTTGGGATCAAGATACGCCTTACCGCCGTACATGAAACCATCCTGATAAATCACCCACTTTGTGCCACGCGGATAGTACATACCATCATCGCCTGTAGGCGAGTGATTCGACTGACCATCACGACGCGCCCATGTCCAGAGATTGTTGATATTCAAAATCTGGTATGTTGGCGTTCCGAGTGTTCGGTTAAGCGATGGCGTCCGGGTACGGTTGGCCTTATCCGGGCCCTCGGCTGCAAGTGCCGACCATACGATCAGACTCGCAATGCCGACCGTTCCGACAATAGTCTTGAACGTTCTTCGCATCATATTGGGAACTCCTAGAATTAGTTGATTAAGTTTGAACATACTTTTCAGGAGCAACTCCGAAGCGGAGTTGCTCCCGGGTTGCACATTAGAATTCGAGTCTCGCACCAACGCGAATCTGGCGCGGAGCACCGTACACGTCGTTGCCGGTCGCCGTTGTATATGCCCAACGGTTATCAAGATTTATCGCCTTGTAGAACTCGGCATACAGCGGAACTGACTGTGCCTTGCTCGCGCCGGCAGGATTATTCAGCCAGCCGTCATCTTCGGGCGTCCCCGTCGTTGTAAACACGTTGATCACCTGTTTTGTATCAAGCAAGTTCAGGATGTTGACGTAGATATCGAGATCGACACCACCAAGCGGAATCAGCTTGTTGATGGAAAGGTCGATATTGAACACCCAAGGTGTCTTGGACGCATTTACGGGCTCCGTCGGATAGCTGAAACGGGGATCCGTGTATGTAATTGTTCCGACATTCCACGGGTTGAATTGACCTTCGAAAGCCGCCTTTACCTTCGTGTAGTTGTGGCCGCTGTTGAAGGTGAGTAATGCGTTGATTCCGAGGCCGGAAAGAACCGGCCCGCCATCATCTTTTTCAAAACGATAGTCGAGAAGAACCGAGCCGCGATGTGTCTGATTATGCTCCAGGGCATTGATAAAGTTCGACGGGCGTCCGATATTTTGTTCTACCGAACCCCAGCCGGAACGCGGATTCGAGGCAGTTCCCTGTGCATCGGAGAGCGTGTAATTCACGCGTGCTGAGAACCGGTTCGTGCGCCGTAGATCCATGGTCAATTCAAAGCCCTTCACTGTACCGAAGTCTTCATTCAGATAGGCATAGAATACCCGATTTCCGGCAGCATTCAAGAATGGCCGGACGCCGATCTGATCCTTCAGATCTTTGTGGAAACCTGTCAGTGTAAGCGCGACATTCTCGGAGATCGCCTGCCGGAAACCAATTTCATACTGCGTTGTCCGCTCAGGCCGCACCAGCAAACCAACCGGCGTAAGGTAGGCGTTACCGCGCGTAACCTCGCTCACCGTTCGGCTCAACGTGGTGTTACCCACATACAACTGGTTCAACGATGGCATTTGCGCATACAGACCATACATGGCGTAGAACACGGTGTTTGCAGTAACGGGGAATGAGAAACTGAGACGCGGCAGTACGTACGACACTGCCTCCTGCTCAACCAGTTTATCCTCCCTAATGACGTCGAAGGTTTGGTTGAACAAGCTGTCATACGGAGCCAACGGATCGGCAAACGTCTTGTTCTTCGAGTTGAAATGCTCGAAACGAAGGCCGAAGTTCAGCACGAGGTCCTGGAACTCCCATTTGTTCTGAATGTACCCGGACGCAAAAATCGGTTTTCGTGGCGCATCGACACCGTCACCGGTCACTTTATTGCCGTCCACATCGTAGCCATAGTGGTTAATTGTGCCACGTTGTGAGAGCTCTATCCGACGCTGGGCTTCGCCACCTGGAAACGTTGCAGGAGTCTTTCCATCTTCACCGTTCAAAAAAATCATGGCTGCCTGGATATTACCGATAGAGTAGCTTCGAGTTGTCCATGCATCAAACCGCCCGCCTGCCTTCAATTCCCAATTCTTGTCTATTTGGGCGGTAACATCGGCGGTTGCGCCTATGGCAGACTGCTCGTTTTGACTGAAGGTGTTGTTGGGAGCATTTTCATGCGTGAAGTTGAACGCATCAATAACGCTATAGGGTAACGGACCGCGGTAGTAGCGCCGGAACCCGGTGTATCCCTTGGCTTCATTCGCAACGCTATCTGTGTACATCTTCCAATCCGTCCCGAAGTCAGGATCTTCACGGCTGAATGACCGCTTCTGATACGAGACAGAGACTTCGTAGAAGATGTTCGAGCCGAGCACGTGGCTGGCGCGTAAACTCCCGAAACCGGAATTTGCGCGATCAATGCGTTTGCGTTTCTGAGCGAAATAATCCTGCAAATAGTTCGGCCATCCGCCTGCACCGTCTGAAATCACCGCTCCGCCAATGTTGCCGCCGCGTGCACCGCCTGCGGCACCGCCATCGATGGGCAGTTTATCCATTTGATAACTTCCGGTCAGACGAAGCTTGACCGGAGAGACATCAAATAATAGGGTTCCCTGGAAGGAGTTGCTTTCAGCCCAGTTATTGGGGATGTAGTTTTCCGCCACGGAAACTGGTCCGGGAAGTGAACGACCCGGGGATGCATCAAGACCATCCGTTGTCAGGCCATCGAACGTGAATGGCGTAACATATCTGATCTGCCGATTGCGCAAATAGTTATGCTGACCTGCCACAAAGAACCGGAGTTCGGGTACAATGGAGCCACCAAAGGTACCGACGATGTTTCGGAATCCAAAGGCCGACGTGCCGAGGAATCGCTTGCCCGGCTTTGCAAAATCGTCCGTTTGGTAATCAAGGCTGGCTTTGAATTCCGTTCCACCGGTACGCACAGACGTCCGCACGATACCCGAGTTGGATCCGCCGAATTCAGCTGTATACCCGCCGGCCTGAAGCTGGAATTCTTCTATCGCTTCTTGAATAACGCCAACGGTTGAGTTGTTGAAAACGGGGTTCGTCGTTGCTGCGCCATCAATATAGTATGCAACCTCACCCTGACGGCCGCCGCGAACATACAATTGTCCGTTCTGTTGGACGACACCGGCTTGCAATGCAATAATGTTCTGGACACCGCGAATCGGCAAGTTCTGGATATCTTCTTGTGTTGCCAGACGTACGGTGTTTGTGGTATTTCGCTGCACCAACGGTCTCTCTGCAACAATGTCAACGCCCTGCAACTGCACGGCAGAACTTGAGATGCGCAAATCTTGTGTCGTCGTCAGGTTTGCGCTGACGCGCACATTCGACACTGAGAGAGGGGCATAACCGACTAGCGACACTCTCAGCGTATACACCCCGGGCTGAACACCAAGAATGATGTATTCGCCATTGATGTCGGTCGCAGCACCGAGCGTTTGTCCCTCTATCGTGACGTTTGCACCGATGAGGGGCTCTCCAGACTCTCTGTCCTTTACCGTACCACGTATTTTTCCGTCCTGTGCATAAAGCGCGAGGGGAAGAAACGCGACTGTAAAGAGAGCCAATACGAGCTTACGAAGCATGTTTGACCTCCTGTTTATTGTGGAGTGGTTGTGTTGTTGTGTGTGTGAAGTGTTTCACCTTTTTTCTGACCTGTTTACTAAAAAGGTGTGCAGGTTGTCCTGCGTGAAACTCTCGCATGCAATTACTCCGTGCGATGAGTGGATGAAGTCTTTTTGTTTTTGTGACCAGACCAAACGCACAGGAAAATGTGCGCTTACTACCGAAGGATGCCCTTGCTGCAAGCAAGGGGTCTACAAAAATAACCCGAACTTATGCCGACCTCCGCCGATGGTGAGCATCAAACCACGACACTTCAGATGTTTGCTAACCGGCAACTGCTGACGGCGTCATGGAGAACATTTTTGAGAGCAGAGATCGTTGGGCAAGATTAATTGGAAAGCAGTATCAAAATCAATCGATAATTCACCTCCTTGTTTAAGTGTGACGGGAATCGAGTATTGTGCGAGAGAACATGGCTCAATATAAACACCGAGACAGTCTTTGTCAAGTCTTTCAACAAAAAGTACAGGACCTGCGCGAATTTTCCCCAATTCGCCTACATCTACAGCCCAACAACCTGCATACTATTTAATTTATCTACAAATCGGCTTTAGTCGAGTCTCACAACCCTGACATTTTCTATTCCCTCCTCATTCAGAAGCGTGGCAAGAGCCGGCTCAGGAATGTCGCTGTCAATGTTCATGACTGTCAGCGCTCGTTCACCCATTGCCGTTCTGCCTAACGACACTCCCGCAATGTTCACTTTGTGAGCAGCCAGAATTGTACCGACACGCGCGAGCATGCCAGGTCGGTCCATATTATTGTAAACGAGGAGATGACCTCCCGGATTCAACTCAAATCGGAAACCATCTATTCTCACAAGACGAAGGGAATTCGAGTTGTAGACAGTTCCCGCAACCTCTCTTTCACCACCCTCTATCTGCACCTGAATGCGAAGGAGATTTGCAAAACCATCTGACGGCCCTTCCCGAAGTTCGTTCACTGTCAACCCCATTTCAGCAGCGTGCAACGGTGCATTCACAAAATTAACAGGCTCAGGAAGCACATGCGAGAGAATTCCCTTCAGTACTCCGGCCTTCATCAGTTCCATCGATGAAGACACCAGAACGCCTGAAGCGCCAACTGTCACACCCTTGAGCTTTCCGCCGGCAAGTTGTGCTGCAAGGCTTCCCAGCTTTTCGGCGAGCGTTGCATACGGCTTGAGTTCTTCATTCATGGTAAGTTGAAGAGCGGCCCCGTTGACGAGTCCGATGTAACCCCTTCCTTTCAACGCGTCGGCAATTTGATGGGCGATCTGTACCGCTACTTTTTCTTGCGCCTCCTCGGTTGATGCACCAAGGTGAGGCGTTGCGACAACCCGCGGGTGAGTTAACAAGGCTCCGCTTTTTTCGGGATTGGGCGGTTCCTCTTCAAACACATCGAGAGCCGCCCCGCCTACGTATCCCGATTGGAGAGCGCGAAGCAGTGCAGCCTCATCAACAATACCGCCGCGGGCACAGTTGATAATCCGGACACCGCGCTTGCACTTGGCGAACGTTGTATCGTTCAACAGGGCCTTGGTTTCCTTCGAGAGCGGCGTATGCACTGTGATGAAATCCGATCGCCGGAATAGTTCGTCGAGATTTACCAATTCGATGTTCAGTTTCATAGCGACGTCATTCGCCAGCACCGGGTCGTAGCCGATGATGTTCATCCCGAAAGCCTTGCAGCGAATGGCAACTTCACGGCCGATCTTCCCAAGGCCTACAACGCCGAGTGTTTTCTCAAATACTTCGACACCCGTGAAACTCTTGCGTTCCCACTTTCCCTGCATCAAACTGCGATTCGATTGGGGAATGTTTCGTGCAAGTGAGAGCAGCATCGACACGGTATGTTCAGCGGCGGAAATCGTGTTCCCGCCCGGTGTGTTCATCACCAGGATGCCTTTGCGTGTAGCCGCAGGTACGTCGATGTTGTCGACACCTGTTCCCGCCCTGCCGATGATTTTCATCTGTGAAGCATGATTGATGACCTCCGCTGTGACCTTTGTTGCGCTGCGCACAACAAGTCCATCGTATGCACCGATTGTCTTCTTCAATTCATCCGCGGAAATACCCGGCGTGTTATCGACCTCAAAGCCTTCCCCTGTCAAAATATCAATGCAGCTTTGCTCAAGTTGATCGCTTACAAGTATCTTCATATGGATTTTCTTCACTCCCCTAATTCATTGAATGGCTAAATGACTATTTAGTTGACAAGAACGATTGTTGCGTTGCCGCGAGTCCCGCCCCCAACGAGAACTTGTATCCTACTGCTGCAAGAGTCTGTTCCAACGCCCCCATGAATGCAATCATATCCAACTCGTCGTAATACCCGAGATGAGAAACGCGGAAAATCTTGTCCTTATAGTCGTCCTGTCCGCCGGCAATGGTGATCCCCTTCTCGCCCTTCAATACTTTGTTGAATGCTTTCCATACAACCCCCTCGGGGACCCATACAGGGGTGACTGCATACGAAGGCGAATCAGAAAAAAGTTTGAGGCCCAGCCCGACAATTCCTGCACGCAGCGCGGTCGCAAGCCGTTCGTGCCGCTTCCACACATTCTCAATTCCTTCAGCGCGAATCATTTCGAGCGCAGCATCAACGCCGATGATAAGCGAGACGGCGGGCGTGAAAGGCGTGTCGTTATCGGCAAACGATTTTACGGCTTTGCGTAAATCGAAATAGAACTTCGGCATCTTCGACGATTCCATCGTGGCAATTGCCCGTTGACTCAGTGCAACAAACGCAAGTCCGGGTGGAATCATCAGTCCCTTCTGCGATCCCGTCACGCACACATCAATCCCCCACTCATCAAAGCGGAGTTCATGCGCCCCAACCGCAGTAATCCCGTCGACGCAAACGAGGGCCCGGGAATTTTCCCGGATCAATTTCGCCATCGCTTTCACATCCGTTGCCGTTCCCGTCGATGTCTCGCTGTGAACAAGGTAAACTGCCTTTGCATCGGGATGCGCTTTGAGTGCCGAAAGAATTTGTTCGGCCGAGGGCGCTTTGCCCCATTCGGTTTTTATCTCGACGGCATTCATACCGAATGCTTTCGGCATCTTCACCCATCGCTCGCCGAATTTCCCGCCGTTCACTGAAATAACGGTGTCACCCGGCGAAAAGAGACTGACGAATGTCGATTCAACTCCTCCCGTCCCCGAACAGGTCAGTGTAAGAACCGGTTGCTCCGTCTGAAAGAGATATTTGAGATTCTTGTTGACCCGCGTGAGGATTTCGTTGAACTCGGGGTTGCGGTGGTGGATTATCGGCTCCGCCATTTTGAGCATGACTGTTTCGGGAATCGGCGTTGGGCCTGGCGTGAAGAGTCGTTTCTTCATGGAACAGTTCTCCTGTATGTGGGTGGGTGGTCGTCCTTGTCAGTGGGAATGAATCTACAAAAAACCGGGCTGAGAATCCCGTCGAAGGCAGGTTAGTCGGCAGCAGTGATGTGGCGGGCAATCATCCCGAAAAGCTCCGGCTTCCCTTCCCCTGTAATAGAAGAGAACGGAATAACATCTCTGCAGAATGAGAATCTCGCGTATGCCGCTTTTGCATTTTTCACATACATCGGCATCTTGCTGCGGGGAAGTTTGTCGGACTTCGTCATGACAACGACGAAGGGGATTTCGTAGTATTCAAGCCATCCCACCATCATCAAATCCAGTTCCGTCGGTTCGTGGCGCGAATCGATTAACTGAACAACAAGGGAAAGGTTCTCGCGTCCCTTGAGATATTGTTCGATGAGCTTGCCCCAACTCGACCGGATTTGTTCCGGCACTTTTGCATACCCGTAGCCGGGCAGGTCAACAAAATAGAACATCTTGTTGACGAGATAGTAGTTGAGCTCGCGTGTTTTCCCGGGATCGGAACTTGAGCGCGCAAGAGCCTTGCGATTGAGGAGCTTATTGATGAGGGAGGATTTGCCGACATTCGAACGGCCAAGGAAGGCGACTTCCTTGTAGGGTTCCTTGGGCAGTTGCCGGATATTGGCAACACCGGTTGTAAATTCTGCTGATGTTATCTTCATGAAACGATAGGGAAACGCAGAGAGTCCCGATGGGCGGGACTCTCATTTTTCGGTTTCAAAATAGTCAAGACCCTGCGCCGGCTTCAGCCTTTTTCTCTTCGGAGTCCTTCTTTTCCTTCGCGCCCTCCGATTTGGCTTTCTTCGTCTTCTGCGGCTTGGCTTCTTTTTTTGTTTCCAGCTTTCCGGAAATTTCCTGTCCTGTGTTGAAATCCACCAACTCGATTACGGCCATCTCGGCGGCGTCGCCTTTGCGCTGCCCGAGCCGCACAATCCGCGTATATCCTCCCGGACGCGCCGCAACCTTCTCCGCAATCGTTGTAAACAATTCCTTGATTACGGATCGATCTTTGATAAGCCGGCCAACTTCGCGGCGGGCATGAACTCCGACCGCCGGAGCATCCTGTTTTGAGGCCGCATTCTTCGCCCGCGTGATCAACTTCTCGACAACCATACGGGTCTCCTTTGCCTTTGCCACGGTGGTCGTGATCCGTTTGTGGCGCAGAAGCGAAGTCGAGAGAGATGCCAGCGTAGCACGGCGGTGACTGGCTGTGCGTTTGAGTTTACGTCCTGATTTGCGATGTCGCATAATAGCTATCCAAAGAAAATTCTACTCGTGAAACAGCGACTTAGTTTGTTTGAATGTCGCCGATGTATTTCGTCACATCCATTCCGAACTTCAACTGCTCGCGCTCGATGATTTCGGAGAGTTCCGCAAGCGACTTTCGCCCGAAGTTGCGGAACTTCAACAGCTCTGCTTCATCACGGCGAACGAGGTCGGCAATGGTTTTGATGTTCGCTGCCCGCAGGCAGTTGTGTGATCGAACGGAAAGTTCCAGCTCGTCCACAGGCGTGAGCAACACTTTGCGCACGCGGGAAAACTCCGCATCCATCTCGCTCTCCACCTTTTCCGCTTCCTGCTCTGTATCAAAATTGATAAAGAGTTGAATATGGTCGCGCAGAATCTTTCCCGAGTATGCCATTGCATCTTCGGGGGTGATCGAGCCATCCGTCTCTACTTCAAGAATCAGCTTTTCATAATCTGTCTGTTGACCCACACGGGTCGGCTCGACGAGATACCGGACGTTCCTGATCGGGGAGAAAATGGAATCAATAGGAATAACACCAACCGCCTGGTCTGCGGATTTGTTCTCTTCGGCGACAACAAATCCGATTCCCCGCCCGATGCGAATATCAAGCTCGAAGCTGGCGTCCGCATTCAGAGTTGCAATATGGAGATCGGGATTCAACACTTCGATATCCCCCGACACATCCTGAATATCCCGTGCTGTAAACTCGCGGGGACCCTTCAATGGAACGATAACCCGGTTGCTTTTCCTGTTGACAAGTTTCAGACGAACTTGCTTGAGATTCAGAATCATATCCGGCAGGTCTTCGACAACTCCGGGAATGGTCGAGAACTCGTGCTGCACTCCGTCAACGTGGATGGATGTGATGGCATATCCGGGCAAAGATGAAAGGAGGATACGGCGCATCGAATTGCCGATGGTGGTACCGAATCCCTTCTCAAGTGGCTGTACAATAAACCGTCCGAAGGTGCCGGTGCGGCTCGATTCCTCGAGCTGTATGCGCTCCGGCATTTGGATTGTTCCTGCTGTCATTGGCTACACACCTTGTTTGTGATTACTTCGAATACAACTCAACGATCAACTGCTCGTCGGCATTCAGCGGAATATCCGCCCGCTCCGGGATGTTGAGAAATGTACCGGTCATAGTTGCTTTGTCAAGACTCAGCCACGGAAGCATGGCTGTGTCCTTCATTCTTTTCATCGATGCATGAAACACATCGAGCTTTCTGCTTTTTTCCCGCACCGAAATTGTGTCGCCCGACCTGAGCAAGTACGAGGGGATATCGACGGGCTTGTTGTTCACGAGAATGTGGCCGTGCGTAATCAACTGCCGGGCAGTTTTCCGCGACGGCGCCAGTCCGAGGCGGTACAGCGTATTGTCGAGACGGCGTTCAAGCATCTTTACCAACGTCTCCCCTGTTCGCCCGGTTTGCTTCAGCGCTTGCGAAAAGTAGTTGCGGAACTGGGTTTCCTGCAAACCGTACATGCGGCGAACCTTCTGCTTCTCGCGCAATTGCGTTCCGTACTCCGAAACCTTTGCACGCCGCGACTGCCCGTGCTGACCCGGCGCATAGTTCCGCCGCTCAACCGGACATTTCTCGGTGAAGCATTTTGTTCCTTTAAGGAACAACTTCTGTTTTTCTCGTCTGCAGAGCCTGCAGTTTGAATCGATGTATCTTGCCATGAATCCTTCCTTTAATGATACCCCGTTGAGGGGGTTTGCACTTACACTCTGCGTCGTTTCGGCGGCCGGCACCCGTTGTGCGGAATCGGCGTGATGTCGCGGATGGCGGAGATCTCGAGTCCTGCAACTTGCAGGGCACGAATTGCCGCTTCACGGCCGGAACCGGGGCCCTTCACAAACACCTCAACCTTTCGGAGTCCAAGCGAAAATGCGGTCTTCGCTGCGGCCTCTGCCGAGACTTGAGCCGCAAACGGCGTGTTCTTCCGTGAGCCCTTGAAGCCGTTCTTGCCCGCCGACGACCAGCTAATGGTGTTGCCGTAGATATCGGTAATCGTCACGATCACATTGTTGAATGTGGCCTTTACGAATACTTTGCCACTGATATCAACCGATATTTTTTTCTTCTTTTTTACTACGTCGCTTGAAGTGGTTTTTGCCACGTCGTACTCCTTGTTCGTTTAGAATTCTTCCCGGCGCTCCGGCCTTTCACTGATGCACTGAACAGCTTACGTCTTCGCTGCCGCCTTCTTCTTGCCGGCAACAGTTTTGCGTTTGCCCTTGCGTGTACGCGAGTTGGTGCGCGTACGCTGACCTCGAACAGGCAGGCCCTTGCGGTGACGCAACCCGCGGTAGCAGCCGATATCCATCAGCCGTTTGATGTTGGATTGGACTTCGCCGCGCAACGCGCCTTCCACTTTGTAGTCTGCGGTGATGACACCGCGGATCTTGGCAACCTCATCGTCGCTCAGGTCGGCAACTTTCTTGTCAAAGCTGATGCCGGCCTTGGTGAGAATTTCCGCCGCGGTTGCGCTTCCGACACCGTAAATGTACTGAAGGCCGATAATCGAACGCTTCTTTTTTGGTAAATCGACGCCAGCTATACGAGCCAACTGACTCCTCCTTCAATTAGAAAACGAATTAACCCTGACGCTGCTTGTGTTTCGGGTTCTTGCAAATCACGCGCACAACACCGTTGCGACGGATGATCTTGCAGTTGATGCAAATTTTCTTGACTGATGATCGTACTTTCATGCCTTACTTCTCCTTGTGTGCCGTCGCCGCTTCTCCAGCGACGGGCCGATACCGTCATTTGTATCTGTACGTGATTCTTCCTTTGGTGAGATCATACGGCGACAACTCGACGGTCACCTTGTCGCCGACAAGAATCTTGATGAAATTCATGCGCATCTTTCCGGAAATGTGGGCTAAAACTTCGTGCCCGTTCTCCAGACTGACTTTGAACATTGCATTCGGCAATGTATCCGTGATAACACCGTCAACTTTAATGGGACCTTGTTTTGCCATACTTCAGAAGTTCCGGACTTAGCGTGTCAGAATTTCAGCTTCTCCTTTTCGTACAACAACTGTGTGCTCAAAATGCGCCGATGGCTTCCTGTCGACCGTTCTCACCGTCCAACCATCGGGATCGTGCTCTACTTTGTAGGTTCCGGCGTTCACCATCGGCTCGATAGCAAGCACCATCCCCTCCTTCAACTTCACGCCTGTTCCGGGGTCGCCGTAGTTGGGAATCGCCGGCTCTTCATGCAAGCTCTTCCCTACGCCGTGTCCCACAAGGTCTCTTACAACCGAATACCCGTTTGCTTCTACATACTTCTGGACAGCAAACGATACATCATGAATGTGATTCCCTGCAACCGCTTTCTCAATTCCCTTGTAGAGGGATTCCTCCGTCACCCGCATCAGCCGCTGCTTTTCCGCCGAAATCCGACCGACAGCAAATGTTCGAGCGCTGTCACCGTAGTAGCCGTTCTTTCGAACACCGACGTCAATCGATACTATCTGCCCCTCTTCCAACTTTCTGCCGTTCGGAATCCCGTGAACCACCTCTTCATCTATTGAGATACAGAGGCTTGACGGAAACAAGTTCTTCTTGTCGCTGCCGTACCCCTTGAACGCCGGTGTACCGCCTCTTGACCTGATGAACCGTTCAGCAATCTCATCGAGTTCTTTCGCATCGACTCCGGGCTTGATCCTTGTTCCTACTAATGCAAGAACCTCCGCCACAATCTGACTACTCTCCCGAATCAACTCGATCTCGCGCGGCGACTTTATCGGAACTTTACCCATAATGCTCTGCGCCCGGTTACCTCATCCGCCCTTTCAGCTTACCGGACTTCATAAACCCATCGTAATGTCGCATCAGGAGATGCGACTCAAGTTGCTGTAACGTATCGAGCGCAACTCCCACCATAATCAACAAGCTGGTGCCTCCAAAGAATTGCGCAAAACTCGGTGTCACATTGAAACGCGACACAAATGCCGGGAGGATCGCCACGATCGCAAGAAAGACAGAGCCCGGCAGTGTAATTTTTGTCAGAATGTTGTCGATATAGTCTGATGTGTGTTTGCCGGGACGAATGCCCGGGATAAACCCGCCTTGCTTCTGCATGTTCTCCGCCACGTCTTTCGGATTAAAAGCGATCGCCGTGTAGAAATAGGTGAAGAAGATAATCATCAATGCGTACACAACGGAATACGTGACCGAGGTATATTGGAAGTAACTCGCCGCTTCCTGCATCCATTCACTCGTCGGGAAGAACGTCACCGCCGTCTGCGGAATGAACATAATCGACTGGGCAAAGATAATCGGCATAACGCCCGCCGTGTTAACGCGCATCGGGATGTATTGCGTAACACCGCCATAGACTTTCCGACCGACAACACGCTTCGCGTACTGAACCGGAATTCTCCGCGTTCCCTGTGTTACGAGCACGACGCCCGCAACAACCGCAACCATGAAGGCAACCAGAACGGTTCCGATGATGATATTCTGGCTGACCACAAACTGATCGATGATCGAGTGCGGGAAACGGGCAATAATACCGATAAAGATGATCAGCGAAATACCGTTACCGATGCCTCGCTCGGTTATCTGTTCACCCAGCCACATCATGAAAATCGTCCCCGCCGTCAGGAAGATAACCGTCGAAAGAGTGAACGCTACTCCCTGCACAGCCTCCGGCACAATCGGAATACCGGCAACATTCAGATTCAGCAATCGAACGCTGACACCCCACGCCTGAAGCGATGCAACAAGCACGGTTCCATAACGGGTCAACTGTGTCAGTTTGCGTCGTCCTTCCTCTCCTTCCTTCGAGAGTTTCTGGAAGTAGGGAACAACGGCGCCGAGCAACTGCAAGATAATAGACGCGCTGATGTAGGGCATGATGCCCAATGCGAATACCGCCGCGTTCTGGAACGCGCCGCCCACAAACAAATCGTACAGCCCGAACAGCGTATTCTGTTCCTGATTCTTCACCGCCTGTGCGAGCAGAATCGCATCCACGCCCGGCAATGTTACGTGCGCCCCGATCCGAACCACAACGAGAATCAACGCCGTGAAAAGGAGTCGCGTGCGAAGTTCCTGAATCTTGAAAACGTTACGAAAACTGTCGACTAAGTTAACCATTATTCTTTCGGAGTTGAGCTGATTGTTTGCGCTTTGCCGCCTGCCTTTTCGATCTTCTCCTGGGCGGATTTGCTGAATGCATGCGCGGTAACGTCGAGCTTCGCATTCAGATCGCCATTACCAAGTACTTTCACCGGGGCGGACGATTTCTTGACGACACCAAGCTTGGAAAGAACCTGCGGCGTAATAACCCCCGACTGCAACTTCCCGTCTTGGGAGAGCTTTCCAAGCGTCTCGACATTGACTATCTGATATTCGACTCTGAACGGGCTGGTGAAACCCCGTTTGGGAACGCGCCGGACCAGCGGCATCTGGCCGCCTTCGAATCCGGCAACGAAACGTGTTCCTGAACGGGAACCTGCGCCCTTGTGTCCGCGGGTAGAAGTCCCGCCATGACCTGAGCCCTGCCCTCTTCCGATACGCTTGCGCCGTTTGCGCGACCCGGCTGCGGGTTTGAGATTGCTGAGAATATCCTTTGCCATTTCTATCCTTATCTTGCTTGAGCGAAAACGGCGTCAGTTGATTTCTTCGACCGTCACCAGATGGACAACCTTGCGAATCATGCCGCGAATTTGCGGTGAATCGTTTTTCTCGACAGAGTAACCCGGCCGTCCGAGGCCAAGCGCCTTGATCGTGCGCTTCTGCGGCTCAATCTGGTCGATGATGCTTCGCTTCTGTGTGATTTTCAGTTTCTTTGCCATTGCCTTCTACCTTATTGTGCAGACTGTGCAGTCGCTTGGTTGCCGAACAACTCCGGCAATGTAACACCGCGTCGTGATGCCACCGATTTCGCATCGGAAAGACTCTGCAACGCCGCCATTGTTGCCTTCACCACATTGTGCGGATTGGAGGAACCCATCGACTTCGTCAGAACATCTCTCACACCGGCAGATTCAAGAACAGCGCGAACGCCTCCACCTGCAATTAAGCCGGTACCTGGCGACGCGGGCTTCAACATCACACGTCCCGCACCGTACTTCCCGATTACTTCGTGAGGGATTGTTCCCTTGACGATGTGAACGAAGACGACATTCTTCTTCGCATCATCCACGCCTTTGGCTATTGCATCAGCTACTTCGTTTGCCTTACCGAGGCCGATGCCGACATGTCCCTTGCCGTCGCCGACTGCGACGATGGCGTTGAAGCTGAACCGGCGTCCGCCCTTCACAACCTTTGCAACACGGTTGATGTGGACGAGCCTGTCCTTCAGCTCCATATCACTTGCTTTAATTCGTGCCAACGTTTTTCCTTCGTTAATGACCTTGTGAAAAACTTCCTGTGCTTCACTGCTCTCGGGCGTGGATTCGAACCACGATTAACGGCTCCAAAGGCCGCTGTCCTGCCATTGGACGACCCGAGAATTTTTTCCGGTCGGGCGGGAGACAGCCTGCGCCCGGGCGAATCAGAACTTCAGTCCGCCTTCCCGTGCGCCATCGGCCATTGCTTTCACGACGCCGTGGTACAGGTACCCGTTCCGGTCGAACACCACTTCTTTGATATTTGCCGAGACGGCCTTTTTCGCAACCAGTTCGCCAACCTTCTTGCTGATGTTCATCTGGCCTTTGATGCCGTTGAAATCGCCCTTCAGGTCTTTCGAGATATCGGAAACCGACACCAGCGTTCTGCTTGTCGTGTCGTCGATGATCTGTGCATAGACATGTTTCGCGCTTCGAAAGATAGTCAGCCGCGGACGCTCGGGCGTTCCGGTGACACGCTTCCTGATATGCACTTTAATACGGCTGCGATTTTCTGATTTACGTTTCGTAATCATGTTCTATCCTTAAAAACTCGGTTACTTGCCTGCGCCCGCCGCAGCAGCCTTCCCTGCCTTGCGACGAATGTGTTCGCCCTCGTACTTCACTCCCTTGCCTTTATACGGCTCGGGCGGACGGAACGAGCGGATTTTCGCGGCGACTTGTCCCACCAACTGCTTGTCGATACCGGAAACCACGATACTCGTGGGGGTGGGCGTTTCAATTTTGATCGCTTCCGGAGGCCCGAACAGAATCGGGTGAGAGTAGCCGAGCGCGAGCTGGACCTTCTTCCCCTTCATTTCGGCCTTGTACCCGACACCGACCAGTTCGAGTTTCCGCGAGTAGCCTTCGGTAACGCCGGTGATCATATTCTGCATCAACGCACGCCACAAACCGTGCAGCGAGCGGATTTCTTTTGCGTCCGATGATCGCGTTATGAACACCTGATTGTCCTTGATTTCAAACCCGATGTCTTCATGCACCTGTGCAGAAAGTTCCCCCTTCGGCCCTTTCACGGACACCTGCTGAGCCGTCCGCTGCACCTTGACGCCGTTTGAAATGTTGATTGGTTTTTTGCCAACTCGTGACACGTTTCTTTCTCCTTACGTCAATAATTACCAGATCTCACAGAGTACTTCGCCGCCGATTTTCGCGGCACGGGCCTGGCGATCCGTCATTAATCCTCGGGACGTTGACAACACTGCAATGCCCAGACCTCCCAACACTCTCGGAATGCTTTCCGCGTCCGAGTATTTGCGGAGCCCCGGAGAACTGATGCGCTTCAACCCGCCGATGACCGGCTTCCCGTCGTTGTATTTCAACTGAATACGCAGGGTTCCTTGCGGGCCCGTTTTCACCTCCGTGAAGCCCGAGATCATATTTTGTGCGAGCAAAACCTTCGTCAACTCTCGCTTTAGGTTGGAGGCGGGAATATCGACACGTTTGTGCTTTGCCTGAAGGGCATTACGCAATCGTGTGAGATAATCAGCTACCGGGTCTGTCATTGTCATGTGTACAACTCCTGCTTCAATGTCTTGTGTTCTGAACGTAACGGCTCATCAATCTACCAACTCGATTTCACGACGCCGGGAATCTTTCCATCAAGTGCCATGTCACGGAATGCAATACGTGACAGGCCGAATTTTCTGAGAAATCCGCGGGGTCTACCCGACATGGAGCACCGGTTGTGGAGACGCGTCGGTGCGCTGTTGCGTGGCAACTTCTGCAGCCCCGCAAAGTCTCCCTTCTCCTTCAGTTCCCGCCTGATGGCTGCGTACTTCGCAACCATTTTCTGTCGTTTCAGTTCTCGTGCTTTTGCGCTTAGTTTTGCCATGCCGGCAATTCTCCTGTTAGGATTTTTGAGTTTCCAGAACTTCCTGCCGCTTTACAAACGGGAAGCCCAATGACTTCAACAACTCGTATGCTTCCTGATCCGTCTTTGCTGTCGTAACGAACGTGATATCCATGCCGAAGATCTTCGAGATCTTGTCAACATCGATTTCGGGAAATACGATATGTTCTTTCAAACCAAGTGTGTAGTTACCGCGGCCGTCGAACGACTTGTCGTTCAGCCCGCGGAAGTCACGCATTCGTGGAACAACAACCGCAACGAAGCGGTCAAAGAATTCCCACATGCGTGCCCGTCGGAGTGTCACTCTGCACCCGATTGGCATGCCTTCACGCAACTTGAAATTCGAGATGGCTTTTTTCGCCTTCGTAATCACGACTTTCTGCCCGACAATCGATTCGAGATCACGCGCCGCAGAGTCAACCAACTTCGCATCCTGTGTTGCCTGCCCGACACCGATGTTCACCGAAATTTTCTCAAGCCGGGGAACCTGCATCACGCTTTTGTACTTGAAACGCTTCATCAATGCCGGAACAACATCGGCGCAGTATGTTGTCAGCAAACGCGGAGTAACGCGTTCTTCCTTACCTGATGAGCGCGGCGCCTTGTCCGGAGCTTGCGCTGCAGCGGCGCCTTTCTCTTTCTTTTTCTCGGGTTTTGGAGCCCCGCCTTTTTTCGATTTCTCTTCAGCCATGGAACTGTGCTTTCATGATTATGGTGTGTCTGGTCTTTGTCAGACAGTTGGTTCGATGTTCACTAAAACGTTTCGCCGGTTGCCTTGGAAACGCGAAGGCGCGTTTTTTTGCCTGTCGTAGCGTCTTTGATCAACTTAGTGCCAACGCGTGTCGGCTCGCCGGTTTTCGGCTCGATCAGCATCACATTGGAAACGTTGATACTTGCCTCTTTCTGGACGATGCCGCCCTGCGGATTTTTCTGGCTCGGACGCGAGTGCCGCTTCATGATGTTGACGCCTTCAATAATCACGCGGTTCCTGTCCGGAAATACTTTCAGCACTTTTCCGGTTTTGCCTTTGGCGTTGCCGGAGATGACGATCACGTTATCGTTCTTGCGAATCATTATTCTTCCTCAATTACAAAACTTCGGGTGCGAGGGAAACAATCTTCATGTACTGCTTCTCGCGCAGTTCACGTGCCACGGGACCGAAGATACGGCTTCCCCGCGGCTCGCCTGCATCGTTTATCAACACCGCGGCATTCTCATCAAAGCGGATGAACGAGCCGTCCTTCCGTCGTGTTTCTTTCCGGGTTCTCACAATTACCGCTTTGGCAACTTCGCCCTTCTTTACTGTTGCGCCGGGGATGGCTGATTTCACGGCAACAATCACCACATCGCCAAGTCCTGCATACCGGCGGTCGTGGCCGCCGAGCACGCGAATGCATCGCGCTCTTTTCGCACCGGAATTGTCGGCTACGACGAGATTGGTTTCTTCTTGTATCATGACACTTTCTCCGTGGACAGCTGGTTACTTGGCTTTTTCGATAATTTCAACGAGGCGCCACCGCTTCTGCTTGCTGAGCGGACGGGTTTCCATAATTTTCACTGTGTCGCCAATCCCCGCTTCTCTCTTTTCGTCGTGTGCCATCAGCTTCGTTGTCAGTTTGAAGTACTTCTTATAGATCGGGTGCGGCATCTTGCGCTCGATCGATACCGTAATACTCTTGTCCATTTTATTGCTGACTACTTTGCCGACACGCGTCTTGCGATGGGTGGTGCGTCGTTGTGTTGTCTCACTCATGACTTCTTTGTCTCAGGTTGTTGTGCTTTCAACTTCTGGTTCAGAACTGTTTGAAGGCGGGCGATATCGCGCCGGACAGTTCTCACTTTTATCGGGCTCTCGAGCTGGCTTGTTGCCAGTTGGAACCGGAGGTTCGAGAGGTTTTCTTCCTCTTCCTGCAATCTCTTCTTCAGTTCTTCAACCGGGAGATCCTTGATTTCGAGTGCTTTCATTTCTTCTATATCCCTGTATTAAGCCGCTGAACTCGTCCCGTAGTCGGGGCGGACACTGATTTTGGTTTTGATGGGCAACTTGTGCGATGCCAGGGTGAGTGCTTCAACAGCGACGGCTTTTGAGGTCCCACCGACCTCGAACATGATCCGTCCCGGCTTGACAACCGCCACCCAGTATTCCGGCGCGCCCTTTCCGGAACCCATGCGGGTTTCCGCCGGCTTCTTTGTCACGGGTTTGTCGGGAAAAATGCGAATCCAGACTTTTCCTTCGCGCTTCATCATACGCGTAAGCGCGACACGTGCCGCTTCAATTTGGCGCTGGGTAATCCAACCCGGCTCGAGGGCCTTCAATCCAAAATCACCAAAATCGACATTCGAGCCGCGGGTGGATTTCCCGCGCATCCGTCCGCGCTGCTGTTTTCTGAATTTCACTCTCTTGGGCATCAACATAACATCTGCTCCTTACTGACTTTTACGGGCGAGTGATTGCTGGGAGTCGCCTTTACCGATCACTTCGCCTTTGCAAATCCACACTTTTACACCGATGGCACCGTACACCGTTCGTGCGGTTGCCGTTGCGTAATCGATGTCGGCGCGCAATGTATGCAACGGAATGCGGCCTTCTTTGTACTGCTCGCGCCGGGCCATTTCTGCTCCGCCCAACCGACCCGACGTCATCACACGCACACCCTCGGCACCCATTCTCATCGCTGCCGTGATGCCGTTCTTCATTGCACGACGGAATGCGATACGGCCTTCAAGTTGCTGCGCGATATTCTCCGCGACGAGATATGCATCGAGCTCGGGACGTTTGATTTCGTTGATGAGGATTTTGACTTCCTTGCTTGTAATCTTCTTCAATTCCTCTTCAAGTTGGGAGATTTCCTTTCCGCTCCGCCCGATTACAATACCGGGACGTGATGTATTGATGGTGATGACAGCCCGCTTGGGAGTACGTTCGATCAGAATTTTTGAGATGCCCGCTTTCTTGAGACGGTTCCGAACGTAGTTGCGAATCGTTGCATCCTCCTGGATTTTTCCGGAGAACGACTTGTCATCGTACCAGTTGGAATCCCACGAGCGGATGATTCCCAATCTCAAACCAATCGGATTAACTTTCTGTCCCAATGTTCCTCCTTAGCGGGATTACTCTGTGTCTTTTTCTTTCGAAGACGCTTTCTTTGTGCGGGTCTTCGGTTTTTCGGCTGCCGGTTCCGCTTTCTTAGTTTTCTTCGGCTTTGCTTCAGCCGCAGCCGGTTCAGGTGTTGCCGTCTTTGCTTTCGTTGCCTTCGACTTCGCAGCAGGTTTGGCAACATGTTTTTCGCCCTGCACCACAATCGTCACATGATTCGAGCGCTTGCGAATCCGGTAAGCGCGGCCCATCGGCGCCGGACTGATGCGCTTCATCGTCATCCCGCCATCAACGAACGCCTCCTTCACCATCATGTCGGAAGTTTCGAGCCGTCCGCCTTCATCTTTGTTCTGCAGATTCGAGACAGCGGAACGAAGCACCTTCTCGGCCGTTCGTGCCGCATGCTTCGGTGAAAAGTGAAGAATGTGTAATGCCTGGTCGACAGACTTTCCGCGAATCAAATCAATCACCAGCCGCATCTTGCGCGGCGATGTCCCGACATATCTGTTGATTGCTCGTGCTTCCATGTGTTGAAATTTCCTGAGAATGCTTTATCGTTTATCTGTCAACCGGCTTTCGACGACTCTTCCTTCTTCACGCCGGGATGAACCCTGAACACACGTGTCGGCGCGAACTCACCAAGCTTGTGCCCGACCATTCCCTCATGCACGTACACAGGGATGAATTTGTTCCCGTTATGAACGGCAAACGTGTGGCCGACAAATTCCGGCGTAATAGTGGATGCACGCGACCAGGTTTTGACAACTTTCTTCTGGTTGGATTTGTTCAGTGCCGTGACTTTCTCCTGCAGCTTGACGCTGACAAACGGGCCTTTTTTGAGCGAACGACTCATGCTCTGCTTTTCCTAAGTTAGAATTACTTTCTGCGCTTGACGATATACTTGCTTGTCGGATTCTTTCTCCAACGCGTTTTCTTTCCTTTTGTATGCCAGCCCCACGGCGACACCGGATGCGGATTGCCTTGCGGCGACTTTCCTTCACCGCCGCCGTGCGGGTGATCGACAGGGTTCTGGACAACTCCGCGTGATTGCGGGCGAATACCCAGCCATCGTGAACGTCCCGCTTTGCCGAGGCTGAGGTTCTCGTGCTCGGGATTGCTTACCATTCCGATTGTTGCCATGCACTCGGCATGAACATTCCGAACTTCGCCGGAAGGGAGACGCAACTGGGCAAACTTTCCTTCCTTGGCCATCAACTGTACAGAGGCTCCGGCGCTGCGCGCAAGTTGTGCACCCTTTCCGGGTCGCAACTCAATGTTGTGCACGAACGTACCGGGCGGAATGTTTGCAAGCGGCATGGCATTGCCGTTCTTGATTTCCGCATCGGCGCCGGAACGTAACACTTCACCGACCTTCACGCCGTCAGCAGCAATAATATAGCGTTTCTCGCCATCGGCGTACTGGAGCAATGCGATGCGCGATGTACGGTTCGGATCGTATTCAATGGCCACAACTTTGGCATCCATTCCGAGCTTGTTCCGCTTGAAATCGATGATGCGGTACATTTGTTTGTGCCCGCCGCCGCGGTGACGGGAGGTAATGCGCCCCGTATTGTTGCGTCCTCCGGATTTGCGCAAAGGCTCAAGCAGTCGCTTCTCGGGCCGTGACTTCGTGATCGTGGCAAAATCGGACACCGACATCCATCGGGTTCCTGCCGTCATTGGTTTGAGTTTACGAATTGCCATAGTTCAACTTTCGGATGTTACAGCGTTCTCTTACACGTTCTGGAAGAATTCAATCTTGTCGCCTTCCTTGAGCCGCACATATGCTTTCTTCCAGCTCGATGTACGGCCTGCGAAACGACCACGGCGCGTCATCTGCGATTTTGCTTTCCCTTTATGCGTGGCTGTGCGTACGCCCAGAACGGTGACGTTGAATTTCTTCTCAACCGCCTTCTGAATCGAAATTTTGTTTGCGTCCTTTTCCACTTCGAACGCGTAGACGCCTTTGTCCTGCATTTCAGTCAGTTTTTCCGTAACAATGGGGCGCTTCAGAATCCCTACCATAACGTTCTCTCTTATTGCTTGAATGTGTTATGAAGAACTTCAACGGCGCTCTTCTGGAACAAGATCACCTGGTTGTTCACCAGATCATAGGTCGACGCCTTGTCTGCACGAAGCACCTGCACGCGCGGAATGTTTCGTCCCGATTTGTAGACGTTCACGTCACCGGTTGCCGTCAGCACCAGAGTCTTGCTTGAATCCAACTGCAACGCCTTCAGCACAGCAGTCATCTCCTTGGTCTTCGGACTGTCGAACGAAAAATCCTCGACAACTTTGATCTGGCCTTCTTTTGCTTTCGCGGAGAGTGCCGACTTGCGCGCCAACTTTTTCATTTGTGCCGGCAGTTCGCTCGAATAATCACGCGGCTTCGGTCCGAAAATCGATCCACCACCTGTCATAACGGGAGATCGTGATGTTCCCTGGCGGGCATTGCCGGTACCTTTTTGCTTGAACGGTTTCTTGCCGCCTCCGCGAACCTCCGCACGTGTCTTCACTTTGTGTGTACCCTGACGCTGATTGTCGAGATACGAACGCACAGCCATGTAGATTGCATGCTGGCTCGGTTCGATACCGAAGACATCGGGCGAGAGCTTCACCGTCTCGCCGCTCTTCGATCCGTCTTTTTTATAGACTTCCAATTCCATCTCAATACTCGTACGATTAGTGTGCAACAACCTTGTGAATCTCAACATACCCGTTAATTGCGCCGGGTACCGATCCCTTGACCAGCAGGAGGTTCGAATCAGGAATAACGCCGACAACTTTAAGATTGCGAACTGTTACCTGCTCACCACCCATACGTCCCGCCATACGCAAGCCTTTGAAAACACGAGAGGGATAGGATGACGATCCGATGGATCCGGGCGCCCGCTCGCGATCGCTTTGACCATGCGTGCGAAAACCGCCGCCGAAATGATGACGCTTCACGACACCCTGGAAACCCCGACCCTTCGACGTTCCGATGATCGAGACTGTGTCGCCTTTTGTGAAGACGGCCTCGACCTTGATTTCCTGTCCGGGCTGAACCTCGGAAACGCCGTTACCGCGAAACTCGCGCACGATGCGCAACGGTTTTGTGTTCGCTTTCGCAAAATGGCCGTTCATCGGCTTGTTGGCAAGACGTTCGGCTTTCTGATCGAAGCCCAACTGCACCGCTTCATATCCATCACGCTCTTTGGTTTTGACCTGCGTGACAAAGCACGGCCCGGCCTCGATAACGGTACAGGGAATCACCTGGCCTGCATCATCGAAGATACTGGTCATCCCGATTTTTTTTCCTAATAGTCCTGTCATGATAGCATCCAAATAAAGATACACCTCTCTTGTCGGTTGCGCAGCGGCACAAACGTCCACTCTCCCGCAAGAACCCTTACGAGATTACACTCGCACCAAATTGTCAAAAAGAGTTACACTTTGATCTCGACGTCGACACCCGCGGGTAAATCAAGCTTCATCAAGGAGTCGACTGTCTTGTTGGTCGAGTTGAGTATGTCAATGAGACGTTTGTGAGCACGCGTCTCAAATTGCTCTCTCGACTTCTTGTCAACGTGAGGAGATCGAAGCACAGTATACACCGTACGCTTCGTGGGTAACGGTATCGGGCCTGAAACCACAGCGCCTGTTGACCTTACAGTCTTGATGATCTTCTCCGCAGACTTGTCGATCAGGTTGTGGTCGAACGACTTAAGCTTTATGCGAATCTTTTGCCCGGCCAATGGTACACTCCGTTTCTCTAAACAAGAGCGGTGAGACCGGGACCCGGCCTCACCGCTGTGATTTTATTCAATAATCTTTGTAACAACACCGGCGCCAACGGTATGGCCGCCTTCGCGAATAGCGAAGCGCAAACCTTCTTCCATGGCGATAGTGGTAATGAGTTCAATGTTCATACCGTCTACGTTGTCGCCCGGCATGATCATTTCTGTGCCGGCAGGAAGCGTTGCGACACCGGTAACGTCCGTTGTGCGGAAGTAGAACTGCGGACGGTATCCGCTGAAGAACGGCGTGTGACGGCCGCCCTCTTCTTTCTTCAACACGTACACCTGAGCCAAGAACTTTTTATGCGGGGTGATGGAACCCGGTTTTGCGAGAACCATTCCGCGCTCGAGGTCTTTCTTGTCCACGCCGCGGAGCAGAAGACCCGCGTTGTCGCCCGCAACCACTTCATCGAGTTCCTTGCGGAACATTTCAGCGCCGGTGATGACGGACTTCATGTGTGCGCCAAGACCGACGATTTCGACTTCGTCGCCAACCTTTGCTCTGCCGCGCTCGCAACGACCCGTACCGACTGTGCCGCGACCGGTAATCGAGAATACGTCTTCAATCGGCATCAGGAACGGTTTGTCAACATCGCGCTGCGGAACGGGCACGTAGGAATCCACAGCATCCATTAACTCCATGATGCACTTGAATGCAGGATCATCGATCTTCGCGTCGGGCCTCAATGCAGCTTCCATTGCTTTCAGAGCAGACCCGCGCACAATGGGAATCTCGTCTCCGGGAAATTCGTACTTCTTTAGAAGGTCGCGGAGCTCGAGTTCAACGAGGTCAAGAAGCTCGGGATCGTCAACGGCATCCACCTTGTTCATGAACACAACAATTTTTGGCACGCCTACTTGACGGGCAAGCAATATGTGCTCGCGTGTCTGCGGCATGGGGCCATCGGTTGCGGCAACAACAAGAATTGCTCCGTCCATCTGAGCCGCCCCCGTGATCATGTTCTTCACATAGTCGGCGTGACCGGGGCAGTCAACGTGGGCATAGTGCCGGTTTGCAGTCTGATACTCAACGTGCGCAGTTGCAATCGTGATACCGCGTTCGCGCTCTTCGGGTGCGTTGTCAATCGAATCGAATGTACGGATTTCCGACAAACCCTTCTTTGCAAGGACCATTGTGATCGCTGCTGTGAGTGTGGTCTTACCATGGTCAACGTGGCCGATGGTACCCACATTCAGGTGAGGCTTTGCACGATTGAATTTCTCTTTTGCCATTTGTGTTCTCCTCTTGACTAGATAAGGGGTATTGTTAGTCTCTTAGTTATGCAGGAACCGTTTCCTTGCCTTTGATCTTTTCGATGATCTGCTCCGACACACTCTTCGGAGTCTCATCATAGTGTGAGATTTCCATCGAGTAGATCGCACGACCTTGCGTCATCGAACGCAGCGTGGTCGAGTAGCCGAACATTTCCGACAGCGGAACCATTGCGCGAATCACTTGCGCATCCTTCCGCGGCGTCATCCCCTCAATCTTGCCACGGCGTGAATTCAAATCTCCCATCACATCACCCATATACTCTTCGGGCGTCACGACTTCCACAGCCATGACCGGCTCCAGAATAACAGGATTCGCCTTTCGGGCTCCTTCTTTGAAACCCATCGAAGCGGCAATCTTGAACGCCATTTCCGAAGAGTCCACGTCGTGATACGAGCCATCGTACAACTTCACTTTCACATCCTCAACCGGATACCCTGCAAGCACCCCATTCTTCATCGCCTCAATGATGCCCTGCTCCACCGGCCTGATGTACTCCTTCGGAACAACGCCACCCACAATGGCATTTGTAAATTCGAACCCTTTACCCTTTTCGTTCGGTTCGATTTCAAGCCACACGTGACCGAACTGACCGCGACCGCCGGATTGGCGGACGAATTTCCCTTCCGCTTGCACCTTCTTCCGGATGGTTTCTTTGTAGGCAACCTGCGGCTTGCCGATGTTCGCCTCGACGCGAAACTCGCGCTTCATACGGTCGACAATAATCTCAAGATGCAACTCGCCCATTCCGCTGATAATCGTCTGGCCCGTTTCTTCATTGGTAGATACGCGGAATGTCGGATCTTCCTCCGACAACTTCGAAAGAGCCTCGCCCATTTTTTCCTGGTCAGCTTTCGTCTTCGGTTCAATCGCGACGTGGATCACCGGTTCGGGGAACGTCATCTTCTCCAGAACGATCGGATCATTCTCGTCGCACAACGTGTCGCCCGTTTTTGTGAACTTCAAACCAACGGCAGCACAGATATCGCCTGCGTATGCGATATCCACATCTTCACGCGTATTTGCGTGCATACGAAGGATGCGGCTGATGCGTTCCTTCTTCTCGGAGATCGGATTATACACGTACGATCCCGCCTTCAACGTCCCAGAATACACACGGAAATAGGTGAGTTTTCCGACGAACGGATCCGTCATAATCTTGAACGCCAAGGCACTGAATTTTTCGCTGTCGCTGACTTTCCGTGAAATATGGTCGTTCATATTTACGTGGTGCCCTTCAACCTTTCCTTCATTCAGGTCAAGAGGTGAAGGAAGATAGTTGATGACAGAATCGAGAAGCGATTGAACGCCTTTGTTCTTGAACGACGATCCGCAGAGCACCGGAATGATACTGACTTTCAACGCCGCACGACGAAGCACTGCCATAACTTCCTTCGGAGTGATCTCCTTCCCTTCGAGATAATTCTCCAGTAACGTATCATCCTCGTCCGACACAGCCTCGAGCATCTTCGTTCTCCACTCGGCAGCTTTCGCCTTCATGTCGTGAGGAATATCCATATCCTCCCAGTTCTGCCCGGTGGTATCCTTGTACATTCGCGCTTTCATCGTAACGAGATCGATGATCCCGGTAAACAAGTCGCCTTCACCAACGGGAAGTTGGATCGGAACTGCGTTTGCTCCGAGCCGTTCTTTCATCATGTCGATGCAGCCAAGAAAATCGGCGCCAACTCTGTCCATCTTGTTAACGAACGCAATGCGCGGAACGCCATACTTATCCATTTGACGCCACACAGTTTCCGACTGAGGTTCAACGCCTCCGACAGAACAGAACAAGGCAATAGCGCCATCAAGCACACGCAGTGATCGCTCGACCTCAGCTGTAAAATCGACGTGACCGGGCGTATCAATAATATTGATCCGATGGTTGTTCCAGAAACACGTTGTTGCAGCCGATGTAATGGTAATACCGCGTTCCTTCTCCTGTTCCATCCAATCCATCGTCGCTGCGCCGTCATGAACTTCACCGATGCGATGCAGAACACCTGTATAGAACAGAATGCGTTCCGTCGTGGTGGTCTTGCCGGCATCAATGTGGGCACTGATTCCGATGTTGCGTGTACGATCTAATGGATACTGTCTTGGCATAAACTGTTACTATCTACACTTTCCTTACCACTTGAAATGAGCAAACGCTTTGTTTGCTTCAGCCATCTTGTGGACGTCTTCCTTCTTTTTGATCGCGCTTCCTTCGCCGTTTGAGGCCGCTATGAATTCTGCTGCAAGCTTCTGCGCCATTGACTTATCTTTTCTGTCGCTCGCATAGTTGATGAGCCACCGAATAGCGAGAGCCACACTCCTGTCCGAACGGACTTCTGTAGGAACTTGATAGGTCGCACCGCCGACCCGTCTCGCCCGTACTTCCAATACCGGACGGACATTGCTCATGGCCTTTCGAAAAACATCAAGTCCCGGACTTTTTGTCCTCTCTTCAACCAACGCAAGGGCATCATACATGATGCGTCGGGCAGTGTGTTTCTTTCCCTGCTTCATCACCGAATTGATGAACTGGGAAACAAATACATCATTGTATCGGGGGTCCGGCATCGTCGGACGTTTTTCTGCTCTCTTTTTTCTCACAGCGACTTCTGGTTTAGGTTATGATTTTGCTCTTTTTGCACCGTACTTTGAACGGGCCTGTTTTCGGTCCGCAACGCCTGCTGTATCAAGTGTTCCGCGAATGATATGGTACCGGACTCCGGGCAAATCCTTGACACGTCCGCCTCGGATCATCACAATAGAGTGTTCCTGCAGGTTGTGTCCTTCACCCGGTATATATGCCGTTACTTCTATTCCGTTTGTCAAGCGTACACGGGCGACCTTCCGGAGAGCAGAATTCGGCTTTTTGGGCGTGGTCGTATAGACGCGGGTGCATACCCCTCTTTTTTGGGGGCTCTTATCCATTGCAGGAGCCTTGGATTTGTATGTTACCTTCTTCCGGCTCTTGCGAACTAACTGGTTGATAGTTGGCAAAAAGTACTCCGTTGAACTAACTCGTGCGGGACTGTAAATTTCAAGCTTCTAAAGATAGCAATTGCGTGTCATATAGTCAACAACAGGCTAACTTCACATCACATTAGAAATTATTAACTCAGTAAGTCATGGTGGCGGCTAAACAACAGCCACCTTTTCTTTTGACTTGCCTTTCTTTGCGGGCACTTCTTCCACCGGTTCTTCAACCAACTCCACGGCATCCTTTGGCGTCACAATGATATCCTTGAAGTACTTCAGGCCCGTCCCGGCAGGAATCAGATGGCCCATAATAACATTCTCCTTGAGACCCAACAGACTATCGACACGTCCTTCAATGGCTGCGTCGGTCAGCACCTTGGTTGTTTCCTGGAATGATGCTGCCGAGATGAAGCTGTCTGTTGAAAGAGCCGCTGATGTAATGCCCAACAATACCGGTTCAGATGTTGCCGGTTCTGCATCTTTGTACTCGATTACTTTCTTGGATTTCTTTCTCAGCTCACCGTTCGTCTCCCGCACTTTCTTCTTCAACTGAATCTGACCGTTCTTGAACTTCGAATCGCCCTTGCTGATGATGACAACCTTATCGCGCAGTTCCTCATTCTCTTGTTCGAACTTCAGCTTATCAACGTAGTCGCCTTCAAGAAACTTCGTGTCACCCGAATTTGTCACGCGGAGTTTCTGCATCATCTGCCGGACGATCACTTCAATATGCTTGTCATTGATCTTCACGCCCTGAATGCGGTACACTTCCTGAATTTCGTTGACAAGATACTCCTGCACTTCACGAACACCTTTGATGCGGAGAATGTCATGCGGATCGATGGAACCGTCGGACAAGCGCTCACCTGCTCGAACCACGTCATTCTCCTGAACGAGAACATGCTTGCCCAGAGGAACGGGATATTTGCGGATATCCTTTCCGTCATGGCTGGTTACAACAACTTCCCGCGATCCTCGCTTCTGCGCTCCGAAACTCACGATGCCGTCCACTTCCGACACAATTGCCGGGTCTTGCGGGCTTCGTGCTTCGAACAATTCGGTTACGCGAGGCAACCCGCCCGTAATGTCACGGTTCTTTCCGATATCCCGCGGGATTTTGACAAGAACGGTTCCGGCAGCGATTTCCTGACCGTCATCCACAATAATGTGGGCCCGGGTCGGAATGATGTAACTTGCCGTCTTCTTCCCCTTCGCATCCGTAATAACGATACTCGGGCTCAGCGTCCGATCGCGGGAATCAATAACAACCTTTTGAATGTGGCCTGTTTGCTCATCCGGTTCTTCACGATACGTAACATTTTCCTTCAAGTCCTGGTACTTGATGCGGCCCGGATGCTCGGTAATAATAACGGCGTTGTAGGGATCCCACTCGTAAATGATTTCCCCCTTTGCAATTTTCGCACCATCCTTCATCAACAGTATGGCACCATACGGAACATCATACTTCGTGAGCATGCGATTGTCGCGGTCGAGCACATTGACAATGCCGCTTCGTCCCGTCACAATAATGCGGGAGCCTTCGTCGCCATCAACAGTAAGGGATTTGATTCCCTCGTAGTGGAGAGTCCCTTCGAACTTCGAGGCAACTTGCGATTGTGATGCACTCAAGCTTGCTGCGCCTCCCGTGTGGAAGGTACGGAGTGTCAGCTGTGTTCCCGGCTCGCCGATAGATTGTGCAGCAATAATCCCGACGGTCTCGCCTACTTGAACCATCTTGCCGGTACTCAGGTTACGCCCGTAGCAGCGGGCACAAATGCCGCGTCGCGCTTCACAGGTAAGTACAGAACGGATTTCGACCGTTTCAATTGATGTCTCACCGATACGATGTGCCCCCTCCTCATCAATCATTTGACCGGCTTCCAGGATGGTCTGACCCGTAAGCGGGTCAACAACGTCATGAACAGTGACGCGTCCCAAAATACGTTCACCGAGCGGCTCTTTCACATCTTCCCCTTCCTTCAAGGCGCCGGTAACAACTCCGCGGATTGTTCCGCAATCCTCGTCCTTGATGATAGCGTCTTGAGCAACGTCAACGAGCCGGCGGGTCAGATATCCCGCGTCTGCTGTTTTCAATGCCGTGTCCGCCAAACCTTTGCGTGCGCCGTGCGTCGAGATGAAGTACTCGAGGATCGAAAGTCCTTCACGGAAGTTTGCAATAATCGGGTTCTCGATCAGCTCTCCTGTTGCACCGGAAAGGGATTTCTGCGGCTTGGCCATCAAGCCGCGCATGCCTGCAAGTTGCCGTACCTGTTCCCGCGAACCGCGGGCACCGGAATCCACCATCATGTACAACGAATTGAAGCCGCTTGCCGAGTGTTGCAGCGACTCAAACAGCTTCTCCGCAACACGCGTCGTTGCTCGCGTCCAGATGTCGATTACTTTGTTGTACCGCTCCCCGTTCGTAATGAAGCCGCGTGTATATTGCGAATACACTTCATCAACGTTCTTCTGAGCTTTCGAAATGATCTCTTCTTTCTCCTTCGGCACCTGGACATCTTCAAGGCTCACGGACAAACCGCCGGCTGTCGCATAGCGGAAGCCGAGTTCTTTCAGTCTGTCAAGAAATTCCGCCGTCGTCAGGTTTCCAACCTTCCTGAAGGATGCAGCGATAATCTGCACAAGGCGCTTCTTGTTGAGCAGCTCGTTGATGAAACCGATTTCCTTCGGAACGATTTGGTTGAAGATCACTCTTCCCGTTGTCGTTTCGACGAGTTTCCCGTTGATGCGGACTTTAATACGCGCATGAAGCCCGACTTTTCCGTAGTTGTGAGCAACAATAACTTCGGACAGATCGGAGAACACCAATCCTTGCCCGATTTCTCCCTCTTTCGACTTCGTAAGATAGTAGCATCCGAGAACCTGATCCTGCGTCGGATTGACAATGGGCGCACCGGAAGCAGGCGAAAGAATATTATGGCTTGAAAGCATAAGGATGCGCGCTTCAAGCTGTGCATCGAACGAAAGCGGAACGTGCACCGCCATCTGATCGCCGTCGAAGTCGGCGTTGAATGCCGTCGTCACCATCGGATGGATGCGGATTGCCTTTCCTTCAACAAGCACGGGCTGGAATGCCTGGATACCAAGGCGGTGCAGCGTCGGGGCGCGGTTCAGCAACACCGGGTGGCCGTCGATGATGCCTTCAAGAATTTCCCACACTTCAGGACCCTTCTTGTCCACCATCTTCTTCGCACTCTTGACCGTCTTCACGATACCGCGTTCGATCAGCTTTCGGATAATAAAGGGCTTGAACAACTCGACAGCCATGTCTTTCGGAATACCGCATTGATGCAATTGGAGTTCCGGTCCGACAACGATCACCGAGCGTCCCGAGTAGTCAACGCGCTTGCCGAGCAGGTTCTGACGGAAGCGCCCCTGCTTTCCTTTCAACATATCCGACAACGATTTGAGGGCCCGGTTATTGTCGCTGCGAACAGCATTCACGCGGCGTGAATTGTCGAACAGCGAGTCAACTGCTTCCTGCAACATTCTCTTTTCATTGCGAAGAATGACGTCGGGCGCCTTGATATCAATGAGGCGTTTCAGTCGGTTGTTGCGAATGATCACCCGTCGGTACAAGTCGTTCAGGTCAGACGTTGCAAAGCGGCCACCCTCAAGCGGAACCAGCGGTCGTAACTCGGGCGGAATAACAGGAATAATATCAAGCACCATCCACTCGGGTTTGTTCAGCGGACCGCCTTCACGCTCGCGAAATGCTTCCACAACACGGAGGCGTTTCAAGGCATCCTGCTTCTTCTGCACGGATGTTTCCTCGAGTATTTGCGCTCGCAACTCGGCTGAGAGTGTCGGTATATCAACCTGCTTCAACAGATCTTTGATTGCCTCGCCGCCGATTTTTGCAACGAACCTGCGCTTGTCGGTAGGCTCAAGATGATCGTTGTTATCGGGCAATGTCGAGAGAATTTCAAAGTATTGATCTTCAGAGATCAGATCCTTCTTCTGCAAGCCTGATGTTCCGGGATTGATGACAATGTAGGATTCATAATAGATGACCTTTTCCAAATCCTTTGTCGTCATGCCAAGAATGTACCCGATCTTCGACGGCAGCGAACGAAAGTACCAGATATGCACAATCGGTACGGCAAGGGCGATATGCCCCATACGTTCGCGGCGTACGCTTTTCTGGGTTACTTCAACGCCGCACCGATCGCAGATAATACCGCGATAACGAATGCGCTTGTATTTGCCGCAATGACATTCCCAATCGCGTACCGGACCAAAAATCTTTTCGCAGAAGAGACCGTCTTTTTCCGGGCGGAATGAACGATAATTGATCGTTTCCGGCTTGGTCACTTCTCCGTGCGACCGCTGCAGAATCATATCGCTGGATGCAAGGCTGATAATGATTCTGGAAAAGTTCTTGCGTGTGTCTCTGTCGTGGCTTCCAAATGCCATTGTATATCCTCCAAACAAATTCGTGTGAGTCCCCTCCCGCCACCAAAGCGGGAGGGTATTTCTTATCTCACAAAGTCTAATCCAACTTCACGTCAAGGCCGAGACCCATAAGCTCCCGGACCAGAACGTTAAACGATTCCGGAATATTTGCTTCCGGCAGATTTTCGCCTTTGACGATTGCCTCGTACACCTTTGCGCGGCCTGAAACGTCGTCGCTTTTTACTGTCAGCATTTCCTGCAGCACGTGTGAAGCGCCGTAGCCTTCAAGCGCCCATACTTCCATTTCACCGAAACGTTGGCCGCCGAATTGCGCCTTGCCGCCGAGCGGCTGTTGCGTAATGAGAGAGTACGGCCCGATGGACCGTGCGTGAATCTTGTCATCAACAAGATGCGAGAGTTTCAGCATGTAAATGTACCCGACTGTTACTTCCTGATCGAACTTCTCGCCGGATCGACCGTCATACAGAACGGACTTCGAACCCTTGTTCAGGTTGGCTTTCTCCAATTCTTTCTGCACATCTTCCCATGTTGCCCCGTCAAAAATAGGAGTTGCGTACTTGAGGTCAAGAACCTTCGCCGCCCAACCGAGCGCCGTTTCGTACAACTGCCCGAGGTTCATGCGAGAAGGTACTCCGAGCGGATTCAACACAATGTCAACGGGCGTTCCGTCGGGAAGGAAGGGCATATCGGCAATGGGCACGATGCGCGACACGACACCTTTGTTTCCGTGGCGCCCTGCCATCTTATCGCCAACCGAGAGCTTTCGCTTCTTCGCTACGTACACCTTTGCGAGCTGTACGACGCCGGGAGGCAACTCGTCGCCGAGTTGAATCTTGTTCTTCTCGTGACGGAATTCTTCTTCAATGCTGTTGAGACGATCAAAGTAGTTTGTGAAGATTTTGCTGATGGTTGTGTTCTTCTTCTTGTCATCAACCCAATCGGCATTGTAATCCAGCTTTTCGATATCATCATACGATTGGAAGGTATCCGTCTTGAATTGCGTTGATGCTCGAAATACGACGTTTCCATCGGTGTCACGAACACCAATTGATTTTTCGCCGTCCAACAGAATACCGAGCTTTGTTGCAAGGCGCTCTTTGAGGTCGGTCAGCAACTTGCGCCGCTGACGGTCGAGCGCATCACTCTTGCGTTTGTCTTCCTTCTTCGACTCGGCGTCCTTCTTCTTGCGGGAGAAGAGTTTTGTCGCAATCACAATACCCTTCATGCCGGGAGGAGCTTTCAGTGATGCATCTTTCACATCACCGGCTTTCTCGCCGAAGATTGCCTTGAGTAGTTTCTCCTCGGGCGTCGGATCCGATTCGCCTTTCGGCGTAATCTTTCCGATAAGAATATCGCCTTCAACAACTTCGGCACCGACACGGACAATGCCGTTCTCGTCAAGATCCTTTGTGGCATCCTCGCTGACGTTCGGTATCTCTCTCGTCAGTTCTTCCTCGCCGCGTTTCGTATCACGAACCTGAAGTTCAAACTCCTCAATATGAATTGACGTGAAAATGTCCTGCGTGACGATTCGCTCGCTCAGAATAATAGCATCCTCAAAGTTGTACCCGTGCCACGGCATGAACGCCACCAGCACATTGCGACCAAGTGCAAGTTCGCCCCCTTCGGTCGCAGGGCCGTCCACCAGAACATCGCCCTTCCTGACTTTGTCTCCCGGCTTCACCACCACACGCTGGTTGATGCATGTGTCCTGATTTGTGCGGAAGAATTTCGTCAGCTTGTACTCGACACGGCGCTTATCGTCGAACGAGACGAGGGCTTCTGTGCTTGTCTCATCAATATCATAAAGAACGACAATGCGGCTCGCGTCAACGTAATCCACCACGCCACTGCGCTCGGCAACAATGAGCGAGCGGGAATCACGCGCGATCTTCTCTTCAAGCCCTGTTCCTACCATCGGTGATTCGGGCCGCAACAGCGGCACGGATTGACGCTGCATGTTCGATCCCATGAGGGCGCGGTTCGCATCATCGTGCTCGAGGAAGGGGATCAGCCCTGCTGCCGCGCTCACAATTTGATTCGGCGCAACGTCCATGTACTGCACTTCCTCGGGTTTCACCACAGGGAAGTCGCCCTGATATCGTGCCTTCACACGATCGTCCTGGAATCGCCCGTGGCCGTCGAGCGGCGCGTTGGCTTGTGCGATCGTGAAATTATCCTCCTGCTCGGCATTCAGAAATTCAATCTCATCAAGCACACGGCCGTTCTTCACCTTGCGATACGGAGTTTCGAGGAACCCGAACTCGTTGACGCGTGCATGAATACACAGCGAAGAAATGAGGCCGATGTTCGGGCCTTCCGGCGTCTCAATCGGGCACAAGCGTCCGTAGTGAGTATAGTGAACGTCACGGACTTCGAAGCCTGCTCGCTCACGCGTCAAACCGCCCGGACCAAGTGCCGACATGCGGCGCTTGTTCGTCAATTCCGCGAGCGGATTCGTCTGATCCATGAATTGTGAGAGCGGGTTTGTGCCGAAGAACGCATTGATGACGCTGGTGATTGTTCTCGCGTTCACCAGATCCTGCGGTGTCAGGTTCTCACTATCGCGGACGTTGAGGCGTTCACGGATTGTTCGCGCCATTCTTGCAAGTCCGATATTGAACTGCTGGGCTATCTGCTCCCCAACTGTCCTCACGCGGCGGTTGCCAAGATGATCGATATCATCGACGGTTCGTTTGCCTTGTTGCAACTCGATCAAGTAGTTGATGATTGCGATAATATCCTGTTTGGTCAGCGTCGTTGTCGATGTCGGGATATCAAGATTCAGTTTCTGGTTGATACGATAGCGGCCGACATCACCGAGATCGTACCGCTTTTCGTTGAAGAAGAGACGCTCGATCAACCCTTTGGCTGTTTCCAAATCGGGGGCGTCGCCGGAACGCAACTGTTTGTAGATGGCGCCGAGGGCGTCCTCTTCGGAGCGGACGCTGTCTTTCATAATCGTCTTCGCAATCACGGAGACTTCGTTCCCCTGCTGTTGCAGGAAGCGGATTTTCTTGACGTTCGACTTCTTGATAGATTTGATGTGATCCTCGGTGAGAACCGCATCTTTATTGATAAAGATTTCCCCCGTCTTCTTGTCGATAACATCGCCGCAGATAACGCGACCGACATATTCTTTCAAATCCACCTTCGCAATATCGATCTCTTCCACGAGACCGAAGAGTTCGAGAATTTCATCGTCGGAGGAATATCCGAGGGCCCGGAGCAGCGTGGTGACCGGAAACTTCTTCTTCCTGTCGATGTACGCGTACATCACATTGTTGATGTCGGTTGTGAATTCCACCCACGAGCCGCGGAACGGAATAATGCGGGCCGAGAAGATCGGCGTGCCGTTCGGATGGATGGATTCGCTGAAGAACACACCTGGTGAACGATGCAACTGACTTACCACAACGCGCTCGGCGCCGTTGATAATGAACGTGCCGCGATGCGTCATCGTCGGCAGGTTGCCGAGATACACATCCTGTTCAATTGTGTTGATGAAGCTGTTCCCGTCTTCCGACTTTTGCGAGAGACGAAGCTTCGCTTTCAAAGGAACGGCGTACGTCAAACCCCGCTCTTCGCATTCGGCAACGGAGTACTTTTCCTTCTCGACGTAGTATTCCACAAACTCGAGGAGGAAATTCTCGCGGGCATCCGTAACGGGAAAATTCATCTTGAAAACGGCTTGCAGCCCCTTGTTCTTGCGCCGAGCGGGGGACGCATCTCTTTGTAAAAAGCCCTCCCACGATTCGAGCTGGATATTCAGCAGATCGGGGGAGTCGATAACATCGGGAATTTTTCCGAACGAAATTCTTTTGGATTGGTTCTTCAAGAGTACCACTCCTTCTATGTGATTGTACTGTTCAACCCTTGCATCCGGACGTCAGAATTGACATCCGTGATGTTGCGATTCCGACGCGGTTAGAGAAACAGCAAGCCGATAAGAGAAGTTCTCGATCACTTCCCATTATCGGCTGCAATTTCCATTCATCCTGTTGTTCACGCCGAAACCAAAAAAATGCTTGAATAAGGTCCTGCAAGTTCCGTCTTGCAGCGTTGAGAAAACCCGTCCCGCCACCACAGGGAGGCGGGACGTTGAACCATCGGGAGAGTTATGCCAACTCTACTTTTGCTCCTGCTTCCTCGAGTTCCTTCTTCAGTTTTTCCGCGTCGGCTTTCGGCAAGCCTTCTTTCACGGTTTTCGGTGCGCCGTCGACAAGGTCTTTTGCTTCCTTCAAGCCGAGACCTGTTGCTGCACGAACGACTTTGATAACATTGATTTTCTGCGCGCCTGCTTCCTTGAGTACGCCGTTGAATTCCGTCTTCTCTTCGGCTGCCGGCGCTGCTGCACCCGCCGCCGCACCCGGCATCATTCCACCCATCATCATGGGTGCCGCCGCCGTGACGCCAAACTTCTCTTCGAGCGCCTTTTTGAGTTCGACTGCTTCAAGAAGGGTAAGCTTCTCGATTTGTTCTACAATTTCTGCAATTGCTGCCATGGATCTTTTCTCCTATTAGTAATAACGATTTCCTGTTCCTGAAAAACGGCTTATGCAGCCTTCTTTTTTTCGATTTCACCGATAACGCTGACAAGCTCGCTCAATACCGCATTGATCACCGTCGGAACTCCTGCAATGGGCGCCTGGATGGTGCCCACAACACTTGCCATGAGTTCCTTCTTCGACGGAAGCTTTGCGATGTCTTTCAGCTTGGAGCCGTCGTACACCTGCTTCTCAAGCACAGCGACCTTCAAGGAAAGCTTCTTGTGCTTGTCTGCAAACTTGTCGATCACCTTCGCAGGGGCAATTGCATCATCAAATGCGAATGCCACACCGGTCGGCCCGACAAGACTGTCGTATACTTTATCGTAACCTGAAACCTGCTCCAGCGCTTTCTTGATGAGGGTATTCTTCACGACTCTGTACTCAACGCCGGACTTGCGTAACTCGCGACGCAATTCCGTCGCTTGTTCCACAGTCAGGCCCGAGAAGTCAGTGAAGTACATCCCCGTCGAGCGAGAAACCGTCTCGGCTACTTCGGCGATAATTTGTTCTTTTTCTGACCGTTTCATTCTTCCTCCTCTACGAGGTCGTAGACCCTACTTGCGTAGGTCTGTATGATGTTTGTTCAGAGAGAAGCCCATGTCAGATACACGTGCATGGCAATGAACAGAACTGTTCCCCTCGGCGATTCACTGCTTCGGGGTGTTTGGTGTTGAGTGCGTAAATTCTTTGTTAATGCCCGACAATCTGATTCCGATCAATTTTGACGCCCGGCCCCATCGTACTTGAAAGCGCAATGGATTTAACGTACGTGCCTTTTGCCGTCGCGGGCTTGAGACGAACGATTGTACTCAGGAATGCGTGAAGATTGTCGGCCAACTGCTTCGGTTCGAAGTTTGCCTTTCCGATAGAAGCATGGACAACTCCTGCCTTATCAACGCGGAACTCGATTTTGCCGGCTTTCACTTCCTTCACAGCCTTCGCAACGTCCATGGTCACCGTACCGCTTTTCGGATTGGGCATAAGACCGCGGGGTCCGAGCACTTTACCGAGTTTTCCAACTTCTCCCATGACATCGGGAGTTGCAATAATGACGTCGATATCCGCCCATCCTCCCTGAATTTGCTGGAGGTAGTCGGTAAGTCCGGCATGATCCGCGCCCGCCGCCTTCGCTTCCGCGTCCTTTGGTGCTTTCGCGAGAACAAGCACGCGAACTTCACGCCCGATACCATGGGGCAGCGCCACTGTTCCGCGAATTGCCTGATCGGCCTTCTTCGGGTCAACACCAAGCCTGACCGCCACATCCACCGACTCAACGAACTTTGCGGTTGCGCTTTCCTTGACTTTGGCAATTGCCTCGTCAATGCTGTATGTTTTCGCTGCATCAATCTTCGAGGAAGCAGCCTTGAATCGTTTGCTCAGTTTCATTCTGATGTTACTCCTCGTGGTTCAAGCGTCCCTCTGAACGGGACTCCCACTTTAGTCATGTGAAAAATGTGTTTCGGAAATCCTCCCGGAGCTTCTCTTAACCTTCGACAACCAATCCCATGCTTCGGGCCGTTCCTGCGACCATACTCATCGCAGCTTCAATATTCGCTGCATTCAGATCGGGCATTTTCAATTCGGCGATTTCTTGAACCTGCTGCTTTGTAACTTTGCCTACTTTGTTCCGGTTCGGCTCTGCAGAACCCTTCTCGATTTTCGCAGCCTTCACCAACAACACAGCGGCAGGCGGAGTTTTTGTAATGAAGGTGAAGGATTTGTCCGAGAAGACGGTAATGACAACGGGAATAATGAGTCCTGCCTGCGCCTGTGTTCGCGCATTGAACTGCTTGCAAAACTCCATGATATTCACACCCTTTTGACCGAGAGCAGGGCCAACCGGCGGCGCCGGATTTGCCTGGCCTGCCGGGATCTGTAGTTTGACGTAACCTGCAATTTTTTTCATGTCGGGATCTTTCTAACTGATCGTTGAGAATTACTTTTCTGCTTCCACCTGGCTGAAATCCAGTTCCACCGGTGTTTTTCTTCCGAAGATGGATACCATGACTTTCAGCTTCATCTTTTCCTCATTCACTTCCTGAACAAAGCCGGTAAAGTTGTTGAACGGACCATCGGTCACCTTCACTGCATCTCCGGCTTTGAACGGCACCTCCATCACTTCAACATCCTTCTTCGCTTCAATCTTGCCGATAAGCCGCTTAACTTCCACGGGCTGTAGTGGCGCTGGCGCGTTCTTCGGCCCGACGAAACTGATAACGGAAGGTGTATTCAGAATGATATGCGTTACCTGCGTGTCGAGTACAGCCTCAACAAGAATATACCCGGGAAAGAATGTACGGGTCTTGCTCTTCTTCTTGCCGTCTTTCACCTCAAAGACTTTTTCGGAAGGGACAATAACCGAACCGACGCGTTCCGTCAAACCCGCCTGGGAGATTTCATTCTCGATATAGGCCTTGACTTTATTTTCGTGACCCGAATAGGTTCGAACCACGTACCATTTCTTTTCCAACTATCTCACCTTATGATAGGATGGCCTTCAGGACGAAGCTCACGCCCTGATCGATAACATACACGAACGCCGCAACGATCAAACACACAACGAGGACAATGACTGTTGAGTCACGCAATTCTTCTTTCTTCGGCCACGTGACTTTTTTCATCTCCTTCACAACGTCTTCGAAGAAGGCAATAATCTTTTCTTTCATACCTGTGTCTTCTCAAATGGCAATACTTGTGAGTTCGCAACGAGTGATGATGGAGGAAGGATCGGGCGTCCGACCATTCTCAGCGATTGAACCCTTTGTCTATCGGACGCTTACCGCGTGCAAGCATTCGAAAGCCGCCTGCCCTCGTAAAACTCTCTCTCGAGAATACAACACACCTCATCATACCTTGCACGTCAGGAGGGACTCGAACCCCCAACCTGCGGTTTTGGAGACCGCTGCTCTAGCCAATTGAGCTACTGACGTATGCACAACTCTCCAGTGAGCGCGACTATTTGGTCTCTTTATGCGGAGTGTGCTTCGCACAGAAGCGGCAGAATTTTTTATACTCAACGCGACCCGACTGCTTCTTCTTGTTCTTCGTTGTTGAATAGTTCCTGCGCTTACACTCCGAACATTCAAGCGTGATTATATCTCTCACAACATACTCCAAAGTTTTGTTTAGGTTCCTCGAGCTTGCGACCGGGATTGAACCGGTGACCTCTTCCTTACCAAGGAAGTGCTCTACCAACTGAGCTACGCAAGCACAGTTTCAGCGATTGTTCCACGGTTGAGCGGGAAACGGGACTCTGGCGAAGCCATCCCTTCGGGAGAACCCGCGACCAATCCCGCCTGCGGCGGGATGACTCTACCAACTGAGTTAGAGCCCGCTCTTTACCTGCCTGGCCAAGAATCTCCTTACGTTCTTCAGAGATTTCAACTCTTGTTCCCTTTTCATTGCCTCACCGCGAGTTTCATAACACTCTTGGTAGACCGACTCCCACGGTTGGTACCGCCTCGTCCACTTCGCACGAGAACCATTATGAGTCTCCAACCTCTGTGCTATATCCTCACGCGAACCGATATAGAAACGATCCCGTGACCTGCTCTTCAGAATGTACGCGTAGAACATGACTCAGAGCGGGAGACGGGACTCGAACCCGCGACCAACAGCTTGGAAGGCTGTGACTCTACCAACTGAGTTACTCCCGCGTGTTGTGGGCAGGGAAGGATTCGAACCTCCGAAGGCCAAGGCCGTCAGATTTACAGTCTGATGCGTTTAACCACTTCGCTACCTGCCCGTTCTTCTTTCCCCATCCCAATTCACCGTGCACTGCCACTTCTCATATTCGAAACTCTGACACTCGTTTGAGCTGGCGACCAGAGTCGAACTGGTGACCTGCTGATTACAAGTCAGCTGCTCTACCAACTGAGCTACGCCAGCATGTCTTCAGAGTTGGTTTTCTTGCGGAAACCGGAAATGCCTTCTGCAAACCTCGCCGGTTCGCATGTGCTAAAATGGTTATAGCTCACCAGTTTTGGGGTAAGAACTGAGCAGATAAATATAACAAAAAGCGATAAACAGTCAATTATAAAACCCCTTTTTAGCATAATATTTGCAAATGAAATTTTGTTCATGCTGCCCAAGGAACAAGCCTTTTTGAAATATACAGTCTACACTTCTACCAAAGTTTCCCTATCTTGACGGGTAGTCTCTCACAACAACTCTTCATCCATTGACATAACTCGTTCTGAGCCATGAAGATACCATATATACGTTCAGCAATCATAGTCATCTCCGGTACCCTTCTCATTTCTTGCTCACGGAATGAGCAAAAGCAAACCGACCTGGTTACTTTCCCACTGAAAGGTGAGATAGTCGAGATCGATACGACAAAAAGCAGGCTAATGGTCGCTCACGAGGAAATTCCCGACTACATGATGGCGATGACCATGCCGTTCAAAATCAAGAATCCAGACCTGTTTCATGACCTTGAAGTCGGTGATACAATTGCAGCAACACTTGCCGTTTCGCGAACCGAAAGCTGGCTTGAAACTATTACGGTTGTCGGGAAAGGAGAACCGCCCGATCCCAAGCTGATTGAAGGTGCAATCCTTGCCCGAATACTCAAAACGGGGGATCGACTGCCCGATTATGCTTTGCAGAATCAGGACAATAAGACGGTGAAGTTCAGTGATTTTTTGGGAAAGGCAGTTGCCGTCACATTCATTTATTCACGTTGCCCCCTACCTGATTTCTGTATTCTCATGAGCAACCAGTTTGTGAAACTGCAGAAACTCCTCGCACGAGATCAATCCCTCAATGGCAAGTGGCATCTTATCACGATCTCCTTCGACCCGAAATTCGACTCCCCAAAGGTGATGAAGAGCTACGGAAAATCATATAATGCGGATTTCGCTACGTGGGATTTTCTGACCGACCCTGATACAACAGGCAAAAACATTATGAAGCTTGCTGACGGGCTTGGACTTTCGTACGAGAATGATGAGGGCGGATTGATTGCCCATAATCTCCGAACCGTCGTACTCGACAAAAACGGAAAGCTTGCCGCAAATTTCACCGGCAACGAATGGACGGTTGAGGAAGTGGCTGCCGCAATGAAGAAAGCGATGAGATGATTGACACAGGCGGAACGTTACCAGGAACATTCCGCCTTGGGGTCGTTGGATTACTATTCGATTACAAAGAGTTTGTAACCGTGGGAACTCAGATGTAGCGGCAACTCTGCAACCTGCTTTGTTGAGAGCCGCTTTACATCTCCGCTGAATAATTCTTTCATCACTATGGCGGTTGATAATCCGAAGACTTCTTCCGTTGGAATTTTCAGTTGTACAGATTTTCCTTCCGAAGAGAAGTTCAACACAACAATAACTCTGTCCTTCCCGGAAACTCGAGCAAATGCATACACGGCATCCTCCCCGGAGCCGGTGAGACGAACCATGTTCCCGCGTGACAAGGCGGTGTTGTTTTTCCTGAGATGAAACAGTTCGCGGTAGATGTCGCCAACTTCACGAGATCTACTCCAATCAATATCAATTTTTTCAAACAGGCCCAACTTCTTATCGTTTGCAACTTCTTCGCCGTTGTAGATGAGCGGCACGCCGGGAATCGTGTTGATGAAAACGGTTGCCAGCTTGAGTCCCTCACTACCGAACAGTTCTACCGCCGGAGCATCCCACGCATTCTTGTCGTGATTCGTTGTGAAACGCATACGCAATGACCCGACGGGAAATTGTAGCGACTCGTTTCTGAATAATTCATCCAAAACAGTAACCGGGCGTTTGCCGGAAAGAAGCGACTGCAAAACGTCATAGGTATTCCATGCGTACGTTATGTCAAACGCCTTCATGTGATGCTCGGGAATAGTTCCTTCGCTTAACATCATCACCGGCTTGATCCTGTTCAACTCATCACGAGCATCTTCCCAGAACTCCGTCGGGACAAGCTCAGCCACATCACAGCGGAATCCGTCAATGCCGACATCCTTCACCCACCACTTCATCATCCCGATCATATACCGGCGCAACTCGGGTTGTGAATAATCGAGATCTGCAACATCCGTCCAATCATCGTTGGGCGGAATGATGTTACCATCACTATCCCGCGTATACCATTCGGGATGTTGAGTGATGAGAGGATTGTCCCATGACGTATGATTCGCAACGAGATCGATAATCAGTTTCATTCCATGACGATGAACTGTTGCCAGCAGTTTCTTGAAGTCCTCCATCGTTCCGAATTCGCGATTGATGCCGTAGTAATCGCGTACAGCGTACGGCGACCCGAGAGTCCCTTTTCTATTCTTCTCTCCTACCGGATGAATCGGCATCAGCCAAAGAACTGTTGCGCCCAACTTTTTCAACTCAGGAATTCTCTTTTCGAGCCCGGCAAAGTTGCCTTCTTTCGAGAACGATCGGAGATACACTGAGTAGATGCACGCATCTTTCACCCAGTCAGCACTTTCCACTGCGGGCTTGCCGAAGTAGGGGCTCTTCAACAATTCATCAAGATTCTTAGTCTCAATCAGCGTAATCGGCTTGTAGATTCCGCCGCCACCTGCGTAATCCTTAACAAGAACAACAACAAGGTTCTCACCGACACGAAGTACCTTGCTTACATCAAATGCAAACGGATCGCTGTAGCCTGTGTGGTCGCCGACTTCAATCCCGTTGATCCACACAACTGCATCATCGTCAACGCCCGCAAAGTGTAGACTCATCGGCTCGTCGAGCCGGTGAACAACAACTGTTTTCGCAAACCATCCCCAGCCGTCGTATGTTGCAAGACCCGGATAGTCCTCCCAGAACCTCGGAGTTTCAACCTTCTGCCAGTTGCTTCGATCAATGGTGTGCTCGTACCATCTGCCATCGATTCCTGATTTCATGCTATCGACTTTGAAAAGCCACTCGCCATCAAGTGACATTCGCTGCGACAATCCTGATGAAGCCATAACAAAAAGGATGGTAGTTAAGCACACAATTGATTTCATGATACTCTCTTTCAGTGATTACTCCATAAGAACTTCATACTTCAGGGCCGAAAAAGAACACAAGCACAATTCCGGCCGCAACAGTCCATTGAATTCGTTGTCTTACGTGCATCTCTCTTTTTCTGACTGAATTCCACCAGAGAGCAACAAGAATCATCATCCCGACAAGAATGGCAGTAGTCAACAACGCTTCAGGATACCCGAAGGTATGATTGACGATTGTCGAGAAACTAAAAGGGCCGAAGTTGCCGTAGATCAAGAAAAGATGCAGCGTGTACACAATCAACGATTCGCGACCCACGAGTGTAATGATTGATTTCGGGGAAACACGTACATTCTTCTCGTAGAAATACAACCCCGCACAAAATATCATCACAATCCCCAGCCTCAGAAAGAAGAAGCTCGGGCTCGAAAGTCCATAGTTATATGAAGGATAGATTTTTGCAGCGAACGGCTCGATGAGAATCGAAGCTGCAATCATCATCGGGGCAATCCACAACACACGCTTCATCATTACGTTCTCGTCATATTTCGATCCGGGATTCCCTGATTCGTCCTTCGCTTTCAGATAGAAGAAACCGAACGCTGCGCCAGCGAAGAGAAACGCCATCCACGGAAATAACGGAAATCCGGGAAACTGCGGGAAGTGAATGCCGTTCATGTATCCGGCAAGAGGAAGAGGGAGAATCTCCCGAAAATCAATCCCCCAAATAAATGGAGTGACAAACGGGATAAGCATCGCCAGCCCCGTTACTGCGACATACAAACGTCTCTCAGTCCTGAAAAGTAACAGCAATAACTGAATCAACAGTAGACTCACGCCGATACACTGCAACACATCAGCCTGAAAAAAGATTTGCCACGAAAGCTCGGTTGTTTCGGTGATGATTTGTCTGAAGTTGAATTTCGGGATATGCAGCAGGTATCCGATCATCACAACAAACAAGAGACGACGGATTTGCTTGTACAGAGCCGGTCCAAAGGAAAGATAGTCGCTCAACTTCCGGCGCGTCGTTACAGCGTAGGCAAGTCCCGAAGCAAAGAGGAACGAAGGGGCAACAAGGCCGTTGGCAAACTTGATCCATCGAAAGAAATCGCTTTCGAAAATCTCATTTGCTAACGTCGCATTCATGACGTGGGTTTCGATCATGACGAGTACTGCCCACCCGCGCAGCAGGTCAATGTACTCTACCCGGCGGGATTTTACGGAAGACGCTTGAAATGAATGTTCACTCATGAGGACGAGAGATTAGCAACAATGCCCGGCAGTAGCGGTGAGATACCGGGTAAACGCTACCAGGGACGCGAAACAAAAATGTAGAGAAGCGAACTTACGAGTCCCACCTGAATGATGCGCGTTGGAATAAAATGCCGTGAGCGCAGATAGTTCCAGCCGAACACCACGGCAATCATCAGTCCGAGAACGAAAACCCCTGTCGCGACGGCGTAATGCGCCTGTAACGTTTGCCCGATCAGCTGGTAGAGTCCCTTATTCATCGACGAACCGTACACAATCACGAGGTGAAGCGCGTACACCATAAGCGATGCCTGCCCGAGCCGTACAAGGCTTCGCTCGAGCGGTTCCGGCAACCGGCGGATATAATAGAACGCAAGCGTTATCAACATCACGATACCAATCCGGATGACGAACAAGTTCGGACTGGTTTTCCAAAAATCGTATTCCGGATACAACGAGACGGGGGCACGGTCGAAGACAAACGCCAGCACGATGGCGCAAATGGCAAGAGCAAGAATGCGTTTAATGAAAACGGTTTCCTGTTCTGTACGTCGCGCTTCAAGAAAGTAGTATCCCACCACCACACCGGAGAATAAATATGCAGCATAAGGAAACACAGGAAACATTGAAAGCTGCGTTTGGTTGAAATACGGCGACAAGGCCGGCGACACAAGCGGAGCGAAGTCAATGCTCCAAATAAACGGGGATGCCAACGCGATGCCCGCAGCAAGAACAGTCATAGTATGAGCAAAAGCGCGGAGCGACGGCGTCAACAATAAGACAATGTGCAAGATGAGAAGGCCGGCGGCAACGCAATGTAAAATGTCCACTTGGAACAGTTGTGCCAGATCCGACGATGAAGCATTCGTCAGAATCTTGGTGAGCGAGAAAAACGGAAAATGAAGCGCATATCCTATAACAAAGAGCAACGCCACCCGCGACAATCGCTTCAGGACAGGTTTGCCGAACGCACGATAGTCCTCCCACCGCCTCGCAGTAGCAACCATGAATGCATATCCGGCTACGAACAGGAACATCGGAGCGGTGAACCCGCGAAACATGTCGTACCAGCGAAACGCTTCCGTTGCACGCGCTTCCGGCGACAAAACGGAATCGATGCTGTGCCCCATCACCATCACGACGACGGCGAAGCCCCGCATGATGTCCAGGAAATGAATCCTATTTAATGATTTGTCCATAAATGAAAAATCCCGTCGACATCACGGGCTTGTTGTTACAACATATTATGGCACATTTCTACTCTCCGATTTTTTCCTTGATGATTTGCTCCAACTCATCAAGATCCACCGGCTTGGTGATGTAAGCGGCACCGCCGATTTCCTTGCCGAATTTCCGAGCATAGTAATCATCAATTCCCGTAAGGAAGACAAACGGCAATGACTTGAAATCTGCCTGCTTGCGTACTTCCTGAAATAGCTCGAAGCCATTCGTTCCCGGCATCACCAAATCCGAAACGACAATGCTCGGGTTCAACGACTTGATTGCCGTCATCGCCTGCTCGGCTCCTTCAGCAGCCTCGACTTTGAAGCCGCGCTCTGTAAGTCCGGCCTTTGTAGCGACAAGCATTCCCGGCTCGTCATCAACCAGGAGAACAAGTTTGTCTTTCAACATCGCATCGGGTCTCATCTGTGGGAATAAATTAAACCGATTCTGCAAAGAAATGCAATGAATCGGACATGAAACTCTTTTAACTGTAGCGAGCCGCAGCAAGCGCGGCACACCGTTCGCCGCTCAAAATCGCCCCTTCAATCGTTGCAGGCAAGCCGGTGTTCGTCCAATCTCCCGCGAGAAGCAGATTCGCAATTTCAGTCTGATGGTCTGGGCGCCGCGGTTCTGTATCGGGCGTGCACGAAAAGGTTGCCCGCTTTTCGCGCACAACGACGGCGTGGAATGGCTTCATGGAAACCTTGTACACGCTCGTCACATCATCACACGCTACTCGAACCAGTTCATCATTCGACATGCTCACAAATTCCTCACCCGCACTGATCACACACGACACATGTCCGCCCGGGTTGTTTTCTTGGTTGATTCTTCTCTTGTTGAACGCCCACTGCACTCTTTTCCCGATCAATCCAATCATGTCATGAGACATGAAATCATTTCCGAACCACAAATGGATCGAAACAATCGGCGTGTTGGGCACCAATGAAAACAGCGTGCTTTTCAACGATGATGGAAGAAGTTCTGAAAGCCTATAATGAGGGATACACAGTATCACGACAGAACATTCAAGATCACTACCATTGCGAATCTTAACTCGGTTGACATGTTGATCGACTATGTTGAGATGCACAACATCCGTATTGATACGAACCTCGCCGCCTCGTTCGCAAAGATATTTTACGGCATCATCAACATACAACTCGCTCAATCCGACACGCGGAATGGCCAGCGCGGCGTTTTTCCGATCAGAAAGAAATGCATGGCGCAGTGAATTAACAAACACATGTGCAGAGGCCTTTGAAATGTGTTCATTCATGATAGAGATGGCAAGCGGCTCCCAGAATGAACGCTTCGTTTCTTCCGTCTGAGCTGTTGCATTGAGCCAATCTTCAATCGTCATTCCATCCAAAGATGATGCAGTTCGAAGAGAGATGCCTGCACGCAACAACTTCAGTTTATCACCCAAGGAAAAGAGATCCGTCGAGAGAATGGCTGCGGGTAAATGAAAAGGGGACGGCAGATCCGGAATCCGATATGAACAGAATCCGCGTTGGGGATGATGAAAATGAAGAAGGGGCTCCCTCTGAATCGTGAGAAGATGTTTCGTCCCGATACGTTCCAGAAATTTCATCGTCCGCTCATACCCGGCAATCAACACATGCTGGCCGTTGTCGATGACATCACCTGTTGTCTCATCAACGAATGAGTACGCCCTGCCGCCTAACTTCGGCTTCTGTTCAAGAACAATAACGGGGACATTTCTCGAGGCAAGTTCAACCGCGGCGGCAAGTCCGCTCAATCCACCGCCAACAATAATGACGGGCTTCGAATTAGATGATGGAGAGTGCATGCCGCGGAAGGCGGGGTTCGTGCGCGTATTGCAGTTGGTGACTGAGCCAGTAGCGGAATGCTATCAGCAGTTTCAGAGGCTTGGAAATCGCAATGCGCCGCTCGAACACGTTGTAGTTCGAACGTTCGATTCTTCGGAGTGTGTGCGCATAGATCGACCACATGATGCGTGCGGCAAAGAAGTAATGCTTATCCTCATCCTTCAACGCGTTGCGGGCAAGATCGAAATACTCACGGGCATGGTTGCATTCGAACCGCATCAGGTTGGCAAAGTTTTGCGTGTAGCGAGCATTCAGTATATCTTCTTCCGTCACGCCGAAGAGCTTCATATCTTCGAGAGGAAGATAAATGCGGCCGCGCTTTGCATCATCCTTTACATCACGCAGAATGTTGGTGAGTTGCAAGGCAATACCAAGGTTGATCGCGTAGTCACGCGTCGATTCATTCCGGTATCCGAAAATCTGCCTGCACATCAAACCGACGGAGGATGCAACGAGGTAGCAATAGTCTTTCAACTCATTGAAATTATTGTAGCGATTCTTCGACAAATCCATCTCCACGCCGCTAATCAACTCATAGAAATGGTCAACCGGAATGTTAAACCGCCGCGCCGTTGATGCAAGCTGATTCAGAAGCGGCAAACTCGACTCGCCGCGCAGCGTTCTGGCAAGCTCCATCCGCCACTTCCGCAGCATCACGACTTTCATCGTTTCGTCGGAGCCTTCATCAACGATATCATCGGTATAGCGACAAAAAGCATACACGGCATGAATCGCTTCGCGCTTATGCGGCGGCAATACGGAGAACGAGTAGTAGAAGCTCGTATTGCTTTGCTTCGTTATGTCTTCGGCTATTGCACTCATACCGTTCGACGAAAGAATGATTTCATCAAGATCGACAACTTATCCAGCGTACCAATCGCGGGGCGGTTGCCAAATACATCGTAGTTCTGATTTTCAATCTTGTTCAGAATCGTGACACCGCCGTTCCATGTTAGTAGAAGTTCGAAGCGCAGTTTTCGTGTCGCTTCTGTCAGGAGAGGCCGGCCCGCATTGAATATCCCGCGTGTACGCTCGACCTCAAACTTCATCAGACTGATGAACCTCTCATCCCGACAGCGGGAGAAAAATTCTTCCTCAGTATAGCCAAATCGATGCATATCTTCAAGCGGCACATAGATGCGTCCTTTGTGTAAATCAACGCTTATATCCTGCCAAAAGTTCGCAAGTTGAAGGGCCGTACAGATTGAGTCGGAAAGCAGCATGTTACGCTCAGACGCATCATCAAACAAATGCAACACAATGCGGCCGACCGGGTTCGCCGAATGCTTGCAGTAATATGACAGATCGTCAAACGTCGCATACCTGTTCGTCGTCACATCCATCTTGAATGCCGTCAGCAAATCAGTAAGCAACTGCTTGGGCATGTTCTTCCGACGCGTAACTTCAGCGAGCGCAATAAACACGGGATGCGAGGTTTTGCCCTCATAACACTTGTCCAGTTGCCGTTGCCAATCGTCGAGTTTGTCAAGACGTGCTTGTGCAGGAAGAGTTCCTTCGTCGGCAAAGTCATCGGCTATACGGGAAAAGGCATACACTGCGGCGATGTACGGCCGGAGATGTTTCGGGAGGAAAAATGATGCAACGGGGAAATTCTCGTAATGACTGCGGGCAATGTTCTCACAGTGTTGGAACGCGTCTTGAATGGAACTGTTGCGGTTCATCAACTTGGTGTACGATACATGTTGTTCTCATTCCCGGCAGAGGCCATCGGAAAACCGTGAACCCGAGTTAGTGAAAAAGCAGAGTGCCGTTCCGGGTTGGACCCTCAGCCGATATGATGTTGTTCATCAAAAGAATATATTTGTTCAGAAACCGAATAGCAACGAACACAGATCAGCATGAACGTCATTCATACGATAGATGTCGCACATCCGCCGCTGCACCCCGATGTTGTTGAACGTGAACTGAATACTGCGCTTTCGACGGTGAGAAATTCTTCCTCGCTGCGCGTTCTCAAGATCATTCATGGTCACGGCAGCACAGGCAAGGGGGGCTCGACCAAGGAGATTGTTCGGAATTGGGCGTTCCGTCAGCGTTCAAGGGTGAGAGGAATAATCAACGGCGAGAACTACGAAGTCTATGATGCCGACGTTCAGGAAATGCGAAGTGAAGTGGGGCAGTACCCTGACATCGACCTGAACAGCGGGAATCCGGGCATTACCGTGGTATGGGTGAAGTGAGGGGCTAATTCCCCATCCCTAATTTCTTCCGTGCCTCTTCCGACATCATGGCGGGAGACCATGCGGGCTGCCATACGATGCGAACATCCGCCTCCTTCACGCCGGGAATTTTCATGACGCGGTTCCGCACGTTCTGCGAAATCATTCCGCTCATGCCGCAACCCGGCGAGGTCAGCGTCATCTTCACGCCAACCCAATCGTCGATGATCTTCACATCATAAATAAGCCCGAGGTCAACAAGGTTGACGGGAATTTCAGGGTCGTAGCATTCGCGGAGGGCATCGTACACTGAAGCTTCGGAGATTGCTGTCATGCTCTGTTCTGCCATGATTGTCGTTCCTTCAATATCTTCATTGGCGCATTGTTGCTGTACCAAAGTACGCAATCGTGTGTGAAATATCAATGAAGAAAAGGGCGAACCGGCAAGTCGTACTTGATTGTTGCTAACGGATTGAAGGGATTGGATTTCTGGGTCGTCTCGGTTGCGTGATCGTCATGGTACCGTGACGACAAGCTTATTGGGTTAATGAAGTTGCTGTCACGGTGCAGGATGGTTCAGGAAACCGTGACAGCCCAGTCACACTGAGTTCTCGTTTAGCCCCGGGCTCGTTTCATTCGTAAGCTCGAGCGGCACTATTGTTCCATTCGAGAGTTTCAGATTGATTGCCGTAATCTCGACCGAGAAGAATGCCGAGGTATCGGTCAATACAGGATCCAGCCGTGCAGACCCGGTTTGCTCGCGCAATGGTTTCTTTTGATGATACGGCCGCCGGGCAACGACAGCCCGTCTGCTGTATTGCGTGGAAACCACAGAACTCAATGTGCTCTTTTCCGCCCGATTTGTTTCCGTTCCGAACACGAGTTGGTATGGCGGACCGGTAACATCTGTTCCCGCCATGCGTGTTGATGCAAGCGGACCGTTAGACCCGGCAATGACAAGATTCGGATGGATCAATGACTCATATGCTTCGGTTACTGTCCATTCCTCACCCGCGCTTTCAGCTTTGTACGTGCTCGATCCGTCATCCCATGCACAGACTATGTTCCCTGAAGATAAGTTGCTGACCGTCGGACGTGAGAAATCGACAGCAGGGGAATTACTAACGAATTCATGAGCCTCTTCCCATTTGTCATCGTGCCAGAGTTGGTACATTACTCTCTGTTGCTGCTCTTGCTGTGGGTTGGATGCTTCCCATACAACATGGGCTTCGCCTGGACTGTTCGACGTATTGGCGCTTACCTGTGAGGAGCGCGACAGCGGGGCAACACTCGCCGGTACGACTTCATCAACCGAACCGACGTAGTCGATGATTTTGACATTCTGCCTGTTGTCATACGTCAGAAAGAAATTCGCATCGCTAACGCCGGAAACGCTCGGGCTCAAATAACCGGAGTACAGCATCTCCTCACCAGCCCATTCCCAGTCGCCATTCTCCGGATACGCGAAATTCATCCATAAACCTCCCGTGCCTTCCCAAAAGGCATACAGCCACGGACCGCCGAAATAATCGACACGCGTGATGACGGGTCTCGTGTCAATATTGGTGCTGATTGACGTCGAGTTAAGTTGAACTGAGGACGAAATTCCGGCCTCCGGAAACGGCGGTATGGTAAACATGATTTGGTAATTGCCGCCGGACTGCTTCCGGTACACGGCATACAAGTCTGTATCGCACGGATCATTCAAAGGGCTGCTTGTGACGCACTCAGTCCAAAGGGCAATGGACGGCGCGCTCGCTGTGGCGCCACTGTTGGTGAAGCGTGTATCATACCACCATGCCGCTCCGTTGTCGAACGAAACATTCCACCAAAGTTCACCCGCGCTGGGATAGGCAAGGGCATACAGCTCCTCTCCGTGGGTTCCTCACAGCATTGGGGCAGTTTGTTCTGGTTCTTCTATGCCCTTGATGTTTACCCTCCTTTCACGTCTTGTTCTTGTTCATCTTCGACCAACAAGAGCCATTCCGCGACTTCCTAACCACCCTACAGCAACGATCATGTTCCCTTTTGCCGCAACTGAATGGTAAAGCCCCGAGCCTAACCAGATTTCGGGATACACGTGCCAACGTACTCCATTGAAGTGCCCGGCAAACCTGAAGTCTCCGACCACAAAGATATCATTGGCTGCTGTTCCACGTATGCTGTTCGTGTAAATCAGCGGCAATTGTTGCTCCGTCCAAGAGTTCCCCCGTTGAATGGCAAAAACGCCTCCGCCCGAAGTGTAAACTCGTGAATTCAAGTTGAACCAAACTGAGTGGATTCTTCTAGTTTGCATAGGCCAGGCGAGAGAATCGAGAACCCCATGCTGATTGATTCGCAGAAGTTTCTTTTCACCTCCTTCGTACTTGTTCGATGCAGCTACCAGTATCTGGTTTTCTCCCATCCATCGATTGTTTCCACCCCACACATCATTGAGCGATACCGTCGTCCCGCTCTCCAACTGCCGCCACGTCGTACCTGATTTATGTACGATGAAGCCATTGTTGCCAACAAACCAGAGGTCATCCGAATTGCTTCCCCAAATCTTACTTGCACTCCCCACGCCTTGTACGCCGGCATGTTCTGTCCAGTTGGCTCCGTCAAAATGTTGCGCAGTGCCTGCCGCAACCCATATATCGTCAGGGCCAAATGCGAAGATCGCCCGGATAGGCGTGAAGAGGAAGAACTCCGGGCCGCAATTGGGATAATACAAACGGCAATCAAAAAGCCGCCGCATTAACTCCCATCGCTGACCGTTCCACCGCGCGATGTTAAACGGAGGATTAACCCAGTTACCCGAAGAATCCCGTTTCCAGATTTCCCCTACTGCATACACCAACGTATCGTTGATGATCGCTACGTCGTACAGCACGCTGCTGCCACCATCTCCCAACGTATCTACCTGCCATGTGAAGTTGTGACTCGTTGTGTCCATCGTCGTCAGTTGCACGGCTGCGCTTGTCTCAATCACGCTTGAGTCACTATCAAGCTTTTGCAGTTGGTACGTGTAGGTGCGGTTGGGGAGTAAACCCTCGTCAACAAGCAGAGAGTCAAAGGAAATCAGTCGAAGAGTCTGTTTAGTTTGTGGAGTCGGGCCAAGCAATACGAGGCGGACTGTGGCGGGTACTTCAGTTGTGCTTGCCGTTAACCAGGCCTCCGTGCAACTCGCGTCTTCGGCTTTGAATGCTATTGTTGCCTGTTGCGGCGGCGGTGGCAGAACGGGGGGATCTTTTTTGCAACTGAATGCAAGAGCAAAACAAATCGGGATCAGCAGATAGTTCTTCATAGTCTCCTCCGCTTAAGAGAAAAACTTTCTATTATGAGATGAGATGAGATGAGATGAGATGAGATGAGATGAGATGAGATGAGATGAGATGAGATGAGATGAGATGAGATGAGATGAGATGAGATGAGATGAGATGAGATGAGACATCTTTCCAAGGTGAAGCTACAACCCTGTCGCCACGCCATCCCACAATCTCATCCAAGTCAAAGAACAACTAAACCAAAGTGAGCAAGCTTGGAACATCTTCGACTGGCCGCAATATAACATCATCGCAGCAAGAAGTCAAGAATAATCGTAAGAAAAGGCGAAAGAGAATTGCAGTTTGGTGAGTGGCACTACGTCGTATCGCGTGTTGCGGTGTTCAAGGACAACCTACTGACAACGAAGGGGCCAAGAGATAAATTCAAGGAGAGGAATTGTCGAGGGAACCTACAGAAGGAGAAATTCCTTCAACTCTTCAAACGACGAGAAGATCAGCGTCGTACATCCCAACACCCACCCGGGAATTTCTGTGTACGGCATTGCCGTAACCATGTAGACGGGTTTGCCGAAGTATTTCGCCATCGTCAACTCTCCTTTTGTGCCGGCGCCGCGCATCGCGGAATCATCCCAATAACAAATCACTAACTCCGAACGTTCGGCAATCTCCTTGCAGTCGATTTCAACAAGCTTCGCAACAATAGCAGCGTACGTGACGATGTCTTTTTCCTTGAGGGCACGAATATCAATATGGGGATAATTGCGGGCAAAGAAGCGGTCGCTTTCGACGTTGGGATTGAAGACCCTGCACTTGAGTCTTTCTTCGAGCCAATCGTGCATCTCCTGCCTCCAGTCACGCCCTTCATTCTCCGCGTATTCCATCCCACCGGAAAGATAGACATGTGTGAAGTTCGTCATGGGAAGATCTCAGCGCAGCATATCAAGTGCATACACGTTGACGGCGGGAAGCAGCAATGCATACAGCGCCCACATCGCCGCGCCGACGCTGAGCGGAATCGAGAGATTGTCATCAAGAATCGTAAACCACGATTCAACGACTGTCCCGACGAGCGCGGCAACCGCGCCGATGAGATACTCCATAAATCCGCCGTCGACTTTCGGGGTGAGGACAACCACAACGAGAGCGCTGAGAAAAAATGCGGCGGCCCCTTCGAGGCTCTTGTTCAGAAAGCGTCGCTTGCCAAACTTGCGTCCCACCAGCGCCGCGAGAGTATCGGAAACGATCAGAATGGAGAAGGCGGTGATGAATACAACTTTCGGAAAGATCCAGATGAAGATACAGGCGGCAAGCAACACATACGTTGCGCCGTTGAGACTGCGCTTGCCGTCGTCAAGCTCATGTTTTCTCAGCAGCCAGCCAAACAGCTTGTGGTAGAATTGCCGGGTCGGGGGGTGATAGACGCGGGCAACATCCGACAGCCCGAACACCAGCGTAAGAGGAAGAAGAATGGACAACGCCGTGGATTTGGTGATGAAGTAGTAAACAACGGGAATCGAAAGCGAGCAGAGGTGAATTGTCTTTCGGACTAATTCAACAGCATAACTCTGCTCGACATTCGGAAAGTCATTCATTTCTTGATATCGGAGGAGCCAACGGGGGCAGGTTCGATGTGTCCGTTCCCCCGCTTTTCCAATGGCGGAAGTTCTTCGCCGCGAATGATGGTGTCGATCTCGTTCGCGTCAAGAATCTCGCGTTCGAGCAACGCCTGCGAAAGCCGGTGCAGCAAATCCATATGCTCGCGGAGAATCTTCTCCGCACGGTTCATGCCGCCCTCGACAATTTTCTTCACTTCGGCGTCAATGGCAATCGCCGTGTCTTCGCTGTAATTTCTCTGGCGTGTGATTTGCCGCCCGAGGAAGATCTCTTCATCTTTCTGGCCGTACGTCAACGGGCCGAGCGTCTCGCTCATGCCCCACTCGCAGACCATTTTTCTGGCAATTTCCGTGGAACGCTCAATGTCGTTGCCTGCGCCGGTTGTCAGCTCACCGAAAATCAATTTCTCGGCCGCCCGTCCACCCAACGCGTAGCAAATCATGGCTTCGAGGTACGCCTTGGAATACGTGTGTTTCTCATCTATAGGAAGATACGTTGTTAAGCCGAGCGCCCTGCCACGAGGGATGATCGTCACTTTGTGCACGGGATCGGCTTCGGGAATCATCCGCGCAACTAACACGTGCCCGATTTCGTGATACGACGTGATCTTCTTTTCTTTCTCAGAAATGATCATGCTCTTGCGTTCCATCCCCATCATCACCTTGTCTTTTGCGTCTTCAAAATGCTGCATCGTCACTGCCTTGGCATTCTGACGTGCAGCAAGCAACGCTGCTTCGTTCACGAGGTTTGCAAGCTCGGCGCCCGCAAGTCCGGGTGAGCCTTTGGCAAGAGTCTCGAGTTTCACATCCTCGGCAAGCGGAATGTTCTTCGTATGCACGCGGAGAATCCCTTCCCTTCCCTTCACATCGGGACGGTCAACAACAACCTGCCGGTCGAAGCGGCCGGGACGCATGAGCGCGGGATCGAGTACATCAGGACGATTCGTAGCCGCGATAATAATGACGCCGCTGTTTTGCTCAAAGCCATCCATCTCGACAAGCAGTTGATTCAGTGTTTGCTCGCGTTCATCGTGCCCACCGCCGAGACCCGCGCCGCGGTGGCGTCCGACGGCGTCAATTTCGTCGATGAAGATTATGCACGGAGCGCTTTTCTTTCCTTGCTCAAACAAATCGCGCACACGGCTTGCCCCGACACCGACGAACATCTCGACAAAATCAGCTCCTGAGATTGAAAAGAACGGAACTCCTGCTTCACCGGCAACCGCGCGGGCAAGCAATGTCTTGCCGGTTCCCGGAGGGCCGAGCAGAAGTACGCCTCGTGGAATTTTTCCTCCGAGCTTCTGAAACTTCGTCGGCTCCTTTAAGAACTCAATAATCTCCTGCAACTCGACTTTTGCTTCATCGGCTCCGGCGACGTCGAGGAATGTGACTTTCGGAGCCCCTTCGTTCAGCATTTTAGCCCGACTCTTCCCGAACGAGAAAATTCCCTTGGGCCCGCCGCCCTGCATCCTGCGCATGATGATAAGCCAAACGACGAGCAGAAGAATCCACGGCAGGATGCCGATAAGCGCGCTGATCCACGTGTTGTCTTCGCGAACAACGGTAAATTTGAGTCCGCGATCAGTCCAGTCTTTTATGACAGCGCTGTCGAGAATAGGCAGCGTGAGAACAAACTTGTCAAACACGACTTCCTTGCCGCCCCGCATCACTCTCTTGCGTTCACGTAACTTGCCGTGAAAATCATAGTTGGCCAAATCGGATTTCTTGATTGTGGCCTCGGCGATATCGTTCGCTTGCAGATATGCCTGATACTCGGTGTATGTGATTTCCTGCTCGGCGCCTTCGGGCCCTTTGAACATCTGCATCATCACAAACACGAGAACAATAATTGCCGACCAACTGAGAACGACCTTCAGCACTCTGTTCCAGTTGAAATCATCATCCGGTCGGAATTGCTGCCCGGGACGTTTCTTTCCGGGTCGCTGAAACCCGCGCTTCTTGTCCGAATCCCCGGAACGCATACCGCCGTCTGTCTTCTTTTTTTCGTCCATCTCTTCCTCGTTAACGTAAAAATCAGCTTTCTTTCAACCGGTAGATTGCCTTGAGATGACGCAGCTTCTGCGCGTAATCAAGGCCGTAGCCGATCACAAAATCCTTCGGAATCGAAAATCCGATGTAGTCAATCTTCATCTGCGTTTTTACCGCATCCTTCTTGTACAGTAGAGTAACAACGCGAAACGACTTTGGGTTCTGATGGAGAATCAGATCGCGGATATACTCCATGGAGAGTCCGGAATCGATAATATCTTCCACAATGATGATGTCGCGTCCCTCCACCTGGCAATTCAAATCCTTCAGCAGCCGGACGTTCCCCGACGAAATCTTCGCATCTCCGTAGCTGGAGAGCTTGAGAAAGTCGATTTCACAATCAATGCTCACTTCGCGAATCAAGTCTGAAAAGAAAATAAAAGAGCCGTTCAGAATACCGATAAATACCGGCACGGTGCCTTTGTAGTCTTTGCTGATCGTCCGGGCAAGCTCCTTCACTTTTGCCTTGATGCGACGCTCGCTCAGCATGACAACGAAGCGATCGCCGTTAATTTTCAGACTTTTTTTGTTGAAGGGCATTCTGCTTTGGTAATATGGAAAAATGAAGTTTCATCACCCGCCGCGTTTCCATCGTGACTTTGAATCTTTCGTCAATTCTGTATCCGCACACCCACACAATGTCGCCCCCTTTTGTTTCGAGAATCGGAACGAACGGCTTCTCGAACACCGGAATCTTGGCGTCGACGAAGAAATCGCTGAGCTTCTTGCGGCTTGTCATACCCAGCGGAATGAACCAATCTCCTTCCCGCCACGAGCGGATGATAAGCTCCTGGCCTTCAACCTTGTCCGCATCGATATACTCGGTATCCCTGCCGTTCGTCGGGGCGATGCGCGTTTCAAGGATTTCCGACGAAAACTCGAACCGCTCGAACCGGTAGCGATGAGCCGGAAGAACCGCAAACCGGAACTCCACCTTCTCTTCAACGCGTCGAAAGATCAGATGATCCCGGTCCCGATAGACAACGGAATTCTTGTCGATTTCGACTCGCGATCCGGTCAACCCTTCTGTTAACTCCAGCACCCGGCTTACGTTGTCGTATTCGAGTTTAGTTCCGGAGAATGCTTCGGAAGCCATCATGACAATGTAGTGCTGGATCAACTTCGGAATCGTACGCAGCTTTGTGATTGAAAGATGCAGTTCCTCATTACTGTCGAACACAACAACGGACTGGTACTGGGCGCGGGCAGTCTCTCGGAGAAATACATCCAACTCACGAAACAACTCCGCCGATCGACTCATCGTCGAAACAACACCAGGATTCACTTCCTCTTTGATGAGAGGAAGGATCCGATGTCTGACAAAATTCCGTGTGTAATACTCCTTCTCGTTGGAGGAATCAATGCGGAATGTCAGATGCTCGGCGGCCGCGTAGGCCTCAATCTCCGACCGTTCAGCAAACAGCAACGGCCGGATGATCCGCCGATCTTCGCGATACACGGGAATTCCGGAAAGACCCGTAACGCCGGAACCGCGGAACAGATTCATCATGATCGTTTCAACATTGTCGTCGGCATTATGTGCCGTGGCAATTTTGTCGAACCCGCTTGAAAGCAACAGTTTGTCAAAGAACTCATACCGCAAGATGCGGGCGGCCTCTTGAATCCCAACACGATGCTGTTGCGCAAATGCTTCAGTATCGGCATGCTCCACATACAATTCAAATCCGTAGTGGCGTGCCATGCGCACAACAAGGGCCTCATCGCCGTCGGATTCAGCACCCCGCAACCCGAAGTTGAAATGGGCGACTATAACCGTCAGCCCGAACGACTCCTGCTCCTTTGCGAGCAAGTCCAGCAACACCATTGAGTCGGCCCCGCCACTGACTGCGGCAATAATCCGATCACGCTCTTCAATGAGATGCTTCCGCCGGCTGAACTCATGAAATTGCGTGACAAAAGCTCTCGACGACATCGCTTGCGTGTTTCCCCCGTTGGAAATGGCGGAAGCCTCGAAAACCTGACTCCGCCGACGAAAAATGCCCTTTTTCAATATCGATCTGCACGCCGATAAAAAGGTACTGAATATGATAAGGAATTTGAGATTCTTTTGCTATCCCCGACTTCATACTGAAATGGAACAACGGTGGAGTGCTGCGAGGTTAAGTTCGAAGAAGATACAACGCGGTAATATCATCGCTTTGCGGAGCCGATCCCGTGAAGGAGGAAACGTCGCTCATGAGCGAGTGTATGAAATCCTCCGCACTTTCCGGCCGGTTGTTGATCATGAATTTCTTGAATGAATCACTCGTGTCGTAAAGCTCTTCGTCACTGTTCATCGCCTCGGGAACGCCGTCCGTGTAGAGCAACACACGTTCTCCCGGTTGGATGATGATCCGATCACTCTGATACGGAAAGTCGATATCGAGCATGCCGAACGCAATGCCGCCGTTTGCAAATTCCTCGATCGTGTTGTTGTTCCGGTGAACGTACATCGGATTGTGCCCGGCGTTGATCGTCTCCAACTCTCCCGTCGCAGGATTGAGAACCCCGACGATGCCGGTAATGTAGCGTTCGGGAGTAGATGAGCGATACATTGCGCTGTTGAGTTTCTGTGCCAGCGTCAGCAAGGAAAACTCCACCTCAAGGTATGCTGTCAGATATGCATGAAAACTGCTGACCAGCAATGCTGCAGGAACTCCCTTCCCTGCAACGTCCGCCATAATCAACGCGTACGTTCCGTTTGCAAGAGGTATGCAATCGTAATAATCTCCACCGACCGTTTTTGTAGGAATATTGATTCCGAAAAGATCGTAGCTTGCAATTTCAGGAAGCTTTTCCGGTATGATACGCTTCTGTATCGCCGCGGCAACTGCAATATCCTGCTCAATTTTCTGCTTCTCCAACTCTTCATTATGCAGAAACTGGCTTTCGATCACCGCGTGAACCTGACGGCACACAGCAGCAAGAAGCATATTGTCGGTTTCATCAAACGGGATTGTGCCTGCCCGGCTTTCCTTTTCGTACAGATTGAATGCGTATGCTGCATCATGGAACGTGAATCCCGCATGAATTCGATGGCGCTTATCCTTGATGCGATGCGGTTTGATCCCTTCCGGAAACACCAACTCCCCGGTCACATTGCCGTTGATTGTTTTCTTGAATGTTCCCCACGAAGCATTCGTGAGTGAGGCTGCACGTTCGAGCGCGAGAATCGGAGGAGAGACTTTCTTCTTCGGCCTCGTCAATTCAATGCCCGTATCGATGAGACTGTTCAGTTGCAGCAGGCGGTGATTGAGTGAGAAGATGAGTTCCTTTTCTTTCCGCTGCTGAAGGTGAGCCTGATACGCGTTTGCAAAGAGTTGGAGAAAAATCTGAAGCGAGATCTTGTCGAGAGATGAGTATGCGCTGCCGTCGAGCTTACGGCCCAGTACGACGCCCGCCGATGATTTATCAACGAGCGGTTGAACGGCGGTCAGTTTCGGGTCTTTACCGCCGAATCCCTTCAGCATGAACGTTGTTGACGCTTCACCGAGATACTCGGAGCTATCTTGCCCTTTGCCGTACAGAAATTCCCATGAGTCGGAGGATTTCTGCTTTCGATAAATGGAGATTTCCGATGTAACGAAATTTCCGCGAAGGAGATGAAAGAACTGTCGTGATAATTCCTTCAGATTCGACGTACGGGAGAGGGCGTCAAATCCATCCTGCAACGAATCGATTTGAACGGAGAGACGATCAACGAGATGTTGGGACGACACGGGTCTGCTCGCAATTGCTACGTTTGGAATGATTTGAGAGCATCAGGGACGGTCTTTTCCTTCCCGGCAAAGTTGAACAACCCCATTATGGAGAGCATCTTCTCGACGCCGGGATCAAGATTGGTGAACACGAGCTTGCCGCCTGTTTCTTCCAGCCGTTCGATAATTTCGATCAGAAAGGACATCCCGATCGAGTTGACAACTTTTGATTGCGCCAGGTTGATAATCACCCGTCTGATGCCGGTATCAAAATGCTTACTGAACTCCTGCGCAATCGCTTCACCGCCTTTGTTGTTGACATACCCCGACGTTGCAATCACCAGACACCCGTTCTGCACTTCTGATGTCAGTGTAAACTCTTGTTCCATTATAGATCCTACGTCAGTTTCTTGATGAGCGTAATCTTTGTTCCTGTTTCTTTCGACTCGATGCGGAAATCATCCGACATCGATTTCATCAAATGCAAACCCCACCCGCGCTTGTCTTTCGAGCCGAATTTCTTCCCGATGTCCGGCGACTGAATTGCCGAAGGTTGGAATCCCTTCCCGTAGTCCCTGACAAAAATCGTCAGTTCTTGTTTGGACATCGTGAACTCGACCCGAACAATCGGGTTCTCTTCGCCTGCATGTTCCAGTGCATTGATGATCGCTTCGGTAACGAGTACGCGGGCTTCCCCGACTTTCTCGTCGGTAATTCCGAGATGACGGCTGAGGCGTTCCAGTCCTTCAATCGCAACCAACTCGATATCGGGAATTTTGGGAAGTTCAATCTTCAGAGCTATGGTATCATGCATAGGGGGGTTAGTCCTTCATCTTTACAGCAATCATCGTGATGTCGTCTTCCTGCACTGCCCCCTTCATCCACTCATCGCCCGAGAATGCGAGCCGGTTAATCACCTCTTGCGGTGTTCCGCCTGCTGCCTCCTTCAACACTTCATGAACCCGGGCATAGTCGAACATTTCTCCGGCAACATTCTTCTGCTCGGGCAGGCCGTCAGTCAGCAGTAGCAGCGAGTCGCCGGTCTGCAATTCTTCCTCATGAATAATGTAGGGAAAATTCTTCATTGCACCTAACGGCATCCCTTTGAGCAATACCTCTTCAACCGTTCCACTGCCGTTCCTGCAAATGAATACGGGCGGCATCCCGGCCGTTGCAAACGTAATCTTGTGATTGTTAATTTTCACGAGTGTCAGAGCCATCAGCAGCCTGCCGAGTTTGATATCCTTGATTGCCTTGCTGCAATGGTTCAGGAATGCTTTGATATCGAGACGTGATGCATCAGAGGTGAAAAGCCCCTTCGTCAGCGTAACGACAGTTCCTGCCTGCATGCCGTGTCCTGTTGCGTCGCCGCATGCGATGCTGAGCGTGCCGTCTTCCGCGAGATGAAAATCGTAATAGTCGCCGCCAACTTCGGTCGCAGTCTTCATGAACACGGCAATCTCCAACTGGGGAAGCTTCGGCACTTCTCGTGGAAGCATCGAAAGCTGAAGCTGTCTTGCCTCTTCCAACTCTTTTGTCTTGCGTTCGTTCTCGGCTTCCAGTGCCCGCTTTTCCGCTTCCGCAGCCTTCGCCCGCAGTTCGGATTCGCGGACAAGCGCCTTCTGCTCCCGCCGGTTGATTTCAAACTTCCGAAGCTGATACAGCGCCCCGAAGAACATCAACACATATCCCGTATAGGCCCAGGCTGTTTTCCACCATGGCGGAGTTACAATGACAGTCATTGTTGTGCCTTGCTCGTTCCACACGCCGTCGTTGTTCGAGCCTTTCACACGCAGGGTGTACCTGCCGGGATCGAGGTTGGTGAATGTTGCCCTGTGCTCGGTGCCGAGCTGGATCCAGTTATCGCTGAAGCCTTCCAGCTTGTATGTGTAACGGTTCTTGAATGCGTTGTAGTAGCTCAGCGCTGCAAATTCAAATGTTGCGATATTGTCTTTGTACGTCAACTCAATCTTGTCTCTTACAGGAATGCCCCGCTCTTCTATAGCCTTGCCTTCACTGTCATCCGTATTGTATCTGCGGAAGGTACTGAATACAACGGGTGGAACGAACGGATTGTCCTGCACGCGGTCGGGATGGAAAACGTTGAAGCCGCCGTTGCCTCCGAAGTACATTTCACCGGTAGTATGATTTTTTGCATAGGCATTCTGATTGAAATCTTCCCCCTGTAAGCCGTCGCTCGCATCATAGTTGCGGAACGTTTCATTCACCGGATCAAATCTCGACAAGCCTTTGTTGGTACTGAGCCAGAGATGCCCTTTCCCGTCTTCCAGAATTCCGAAAATACTGTTGTTCGGCAGCCCCTCAGTCTCCCGATAGATTGTGAAGTTCCCCGTTGCGCGGTCGAGCCGGTTCAGTCCTCCTGTGGTACCGACCCAGAGGTTATGCAGTCGATCTTCATAGATACACACGACAACGTCATCGCTCAGACTTGAAGGGTTTGACTTGTCATTCTTGAATACCGTGAATGTTTCCGTTTCGGGATTGAACCGGTTGAGACCACCGCCGGCTGTTCCGACCCACAACACTCCCTCATGATCTTCATGAATCGCCCACACGCTTCTCGCACTCAAGCTGGTCGGAACATCCGAGTCATGGTTGTACGCTTTGAAGGTTTCAGATGCCCTGTCGAATTTGTTCAACCCGCCGCCGTTTGTCCCGACCCAAAACGTGCCTTTTCTGTCTTCCAACAACGCGTAAATTCTGTTGTCGCTGAGGCTTTTCGAATTGGCGGGGTCACGACGATAGTGTTTGAACGTACCCGTTTGCCGGTCGAACCGGTCGAGACCATTACTCATCGTTCCAATCCACAAGACACCTGAACGATCTTCATACATGACATTCGGAACATCTCCCAGGCTCTTCGGATTGGCGGGATCAGATTTGTAGTGGGTGAAGGATTTCTTCGCTTTGTCCAGACGATTGAGGCCGGCAGGCGTTCCAAGCCACACCATGCCGGAACGATCCACATGGATGGTCCTGACCTGGTTATCGTTCAGACTGTTCGGATTGCGTGAATCTCTTGCGTAGTGGGTGAATGAAGTCAAACCGGGATGAAACGTGTTCACGCCACCGCCGCTTGTGCCAACCCACAGAAGCCCCGACCGATCCTGATAAATGGAGAAAATCCAATTGCTGCTCAAGCTTCTCGGGTCGGTATCATCATGCTCGTAGTTGATGAACACGCCGGTCTCCCGATCGAACCGGTGTAATCCGCTATTCACCGTGCCGACCCATAACGTGCCTTGTTGATCCTCGAAAATGGGCCATACCCAGTTGTCGCTCAGCGAATTCGGATTGCCGACTTCCTTTTTGTAGTGGATAAATGAATCAGTTGCGGGATCGTAGCGTTCGAGGGCACCACGCGTTCCTATCCATATCGTGCCCGAGCGATCGCCGTACACTGAATACACTCTGTTGTCGCTCAGACTTCGGGGATTGCCGGGATCATTCTTGTATTCCGTCTTCACGCCTGTTTTTGTATCGAGCCTCGTCAGCCCTCCGCCGGGCGTCCTTTGCCAGCGAACGCCTGCATGATCCTCGTACCAGGAAAAAACTGAACTGACTTTTGCATTCTTCAGGTCGATGCTGTCCTTCTTTACCTGCGCGAACGTCTCCGTGAACTTGTCAAACCGGTTGAGAACATCGGCGTTGGTGAGTGTCTCAAACAACAAGATACCGTCCTTATCCTCGTAGATGGAAACGATGAAGTTGCCGTTCAGACTTTTTTCGTCGGCAGGATTGTGCTTGAAGACGGCAAAGGTGTATCCGTCGAATCTGTTCAGGCCTTCCTGCGTTCCGAGCCACATGAATCCTTGACTATCCTGAAGGATGCATGTAACGGAACTCTGGGAAAGTCCGTGCCGGACGTCCAGATGCGAGAACCGGAGCGTGGCTTGTGAAAAGGAATGGGAATGTACAAGCTGGATGGTTAGAAAGAGGGCTGCAATTCTACAGCCTGACAAGAATGACATCGCGTGCTTTTGCGTTCGAAATCAGTGTTAGGATTCTTTTTCAAACAGAAGAGGTGTCACAAACGCTTCATGACACCTCCTCATCACAACAGCTTCCGGTGTAAAGGTAGTGACGACCGGAAGATTATGCAAGTCCGGTCCTTATTTCAAAAACATCATCTTTCGCTGTTCGACGTACTCTCCCGCTTTCATGCGGTAGAAGAACACCCCGCTGCTTACCTGCACTCCCTGGTCGTTCCGGCCATCCCACACAACGTCGTACATTCCTGCATCAAGAGTATTCTGCACAAGAGTTTTTACCGCCCTGCCGAGAATGTCGTACACAACAACGCTCACATTGCGTTGTTCAGGCAACCCGAAGCGGATTGTGGTTGATGGATTGAAGGGATTGGGATAGTTTTGTTCGAGGCCGAAGGTTGCCGGGATTTCCGCCGGATTGAGCCCGTCAGGTTCGTTCGCCCATCCTGCAGCGGAGGGCTTCAGAATACCCGTGAATGCGCTGCTCAACGTAAACTCAGATTTCGCATCGGCAGAGATGGCATTGCCAAGGAAGGCCCCTGTTGCTTTTGTTTCCGCTTTGAACGATATCGTCCCGTTCGGGGCGTAGAAGTTAGCAAATATATCCGCCTTCGGTCCAAGAACAACGGCCTGGCTTCCTGTTCCGTCAACATAGAAAAGAATCCCCGATGCATCCAGCGGACTCCCCTGCGCCGGCCCGATGTACGATTCGGGATCACCGCCGACGCCGTTTACAACCCGTACGCGACTTTGTCCCGTAAAGAGAAGTTTTGCCTTGGCTTTTATCGAGAGACTCCGGAACTGATACACTCCGGCGCCGTCCAGTCTCAGAGTTGATTGAGGTTGGAGAATAACGTCCCGATACGTTCCGGGGACGATTGTCATAGTCCCCTTTGTTGCGACGGCAACATCCTGCGTGCCCGCGGGCCCGGACTCAAACGCGGGCAATGTAGCAACGACGGGGAGGCTGAGCGGCGTAAACGATGCACCGCCGACAAATCCTTGATTCGTCAGCGAGTTGAAATAGATGTCGCCAAATGCTTTTGCCTGGGTCTTCAGCGCAATGCGGTTGGCCCTCAACGAGAACCCGGCAGGCGCCGATGACTTTGTTCCTAACGTCAACTCAGTCTGTGTTCCCGGAACGACATTGTTGACAATAACATCACCGGAGTTGACAACAACCTCGGTTCCCAAATTGATGTTGCTGTTGGCAAACAGCACGGCATTCGTTGAGAACGGAGACAGCACAAACACCGATTGCTGGATTTGTCTCCGGAAGCTGTCGGTAACGGCTGTTGCCTCGGCTCGTGCACGGATTGTGAAATGATAGCTGCCGCCTTCTGCGGTGTTGGAAAACTTGCCGGAGTATATCCCCGCACTCGTGTGGTTGAGAACAATCGTCTGGAAGCCGGCCGTTCCGGGCACGATAACATCAGCCTCGACCTGCGCATTTGTTACCGGCCCTCCGCCGAATGTGTGATCGCCGCCGGGAGCCTGGCCGCCACGCGACAACCGCGCTTCAACGTTCACCTCATCATTGATAGCGTAGTTCAGTTTGTCGAACTTCACCGACATCGTAACGTCGGTCAACGCCACAATCGAAAGCCTGAGCGCCTCGGGAACAGGGGGTTCCGGTTCTGTGTTTGCCCCGTTGACGTGCAGCTTCCAAATACCGGCCGGAGCATTCTTGATTCGGTAGAACGCAAACGTCGGACCCGTGAAGTATTCTACTCCCGGAAAATTCGTGTAGTTGAACGGCGTTATGGTGTCGCCCGGAATCGGCGACAGAAGACTCAGGAGAAACGTACTCCCTTGCCACGTCAGGCCCGGAAGAAGAAGAGTCGTTCCCGGATCGACAGCCCCTTGCCACGTCAAACCGCCTTGCCATGTCAGGCCACCCTGCCACGTGAGTCCCGGCGCGTTGGACATGAATGTTGTGTCGGCGAGAAGTTGCGCGCCTGTCAACGTATTCCAAATCTCATTCACAATCTGACCGAGGGTGGTGTCGGAGGCAAGATAATATGCGCCGCCGGTCGAATCCGCCAACTTGCTGTTCAAATCCTGACCCGGACTTCCGGCAAAGCCCAACGTGAAGAGACGGGTTTGCGATGTTTTGATTGAAGGGAGAACACTCAACGCATCGGGTGTACCGTTATTGTCTCCCGCTCCGAATACGATCATCGCTTTGCCGTGGTTCAGTAATGATGAAGCATTCAGAAGCGATTGCGCTGTTTGCAGTCCCTGACCGAGAAAGCTCGTTCCGCCCGCCAACATATTTTCGATTCTGCTGATGGCAAGTGCCCGCGATGCATTATCCTGAATAGAAATCAGATCGGAGACGACCGTATTCGGCAACCGGATGACGCCGATTCTATCTCCCACTCTCATCTTCTCAACAAGCTCTACCGCGCTATTCTTTGCCGGGTTGAACGCGGCATGGGTGGATGTAAAACTCCCCGCTCCGTCAAACACAAGCACAACATCGATGTTGCTCTGCGGGAGATTTCTGAAAATGTAACCGATACCTGCAGTGTCCGGCGGATGCAACTCGCGTTTCGAAACTTCACCATTCTTGATGAATCCGAACATCGTTACAAAATCATTTCCCTCTCCCATAAACGGAACATACTGCGGATATCCGGGATCGTAAATATCCCCCAATCCGCTGTAGTGCCCGATCTCATGCGTGGCAACATTTTGGACATCCTTCTTCCCGGCTGTATCTGCCGGAGAAGGATTCGGCGGCACAATCACAAACGGGAAATGTTCCGCATTGAATGCGATGTCAACATCCGTAAATTCGCCGGTGATACTGTTGTAGCGGACACGCGTTACGGCAATTGTGGCCGGATCGGCCTGAGTAATGTATATCCAGCTTGAGGTAATCCAGGCAACATTGTTAACGCCGTCCGGCAGGCCACCCCACACGTTGTTACTTGGTGACCCTACCTTGGAATAGTTCAGTTGGGGAAGGGCGCTCCATGTTGCGAATGCATTGTCCATCGGAGGTACGAACGAGGAGGGAATGTTCGTGCTTAATGAATATGTTCCGGTTCCGTTCGCCCAATGCAGCGGAATCCCGGACAGTGTGGTGTTGACGACAAAGTGATCGCCGTAAATCCTGCTCCGGGCGCCGACAATGATATTCCCCGAAAATTCCGAGGTATTTCCCGCTGAATCCGTTGCAGTTGCCGAAAGAAATTGCCCTCCTGAAAGAGGTACGAGAGACGGCAGCGAGAAAATAGCATTACCGTTTGCATCGGTTCTTAATGTCAGTGAGCCTATGAAGGTTTCGCCTTCTCCAAATCCTGTCGGATCGACAACTCCATTTCGAAACACTTCGATTGTCACAAGGTTGTGCGGCCAGCTGTTGATAGAGCCGCGAACAAGCGACAACTCGACGTCTGCGTAGTACAGCACGGGATAGTTCTGGCCAAAATTCGGGAGAGATGATGTTGCCGGGCGCGGCGCCGGCGGGCGTGTCGGTAGTTGGTTTGGCGTAATTCCATTATCGTTCAGGTCTATTCCCAATCCGCCGTTTCCGAATATCCGGTTACGCGAAATACGGTTGCCGAGACCGGATGCGACAACAACACCGGTTTTGCCGTTGGCAGTGAGGACATTCTCGAGGATGACATTGTCCGACAGTACGGAAATCTTTATCCCGTGTGCATCAAAACCGCTGATCTTCAAGCCTTTGATTGTAGAGAAGCCGCCGGTGATATGCAAGCCGTTAGTATGTTCCCCTGCGCCTTCCCCATTCAACGCTACTAACGGGGTCCCGACAAATCCGGGCTGTGTTGTTCCGTCAATCATCACCGGACGATCAATCGTGGGCAATGGCGATGCGGGACTTATTGTCTGGATGCCCGGACCGGGAATAGCAAACTTAATGGTGTCGATCGCGCTACTTGCGTTCGTCGTAGTGATCGCATCCCGCAACGATCCGGTTCCGCTGTCGAGCGTGTTGGTGACTATCACGACAACGGGCAAATCAGCAGTCACCTCAACGTCGAGGTAACACTCCGAGCCACGGTCATGCCCGCGAATTGCAAGAAGATTGCTTCCGGCAATCAGAATCTCATCGGGCACAACGAAAACAAAACTCCCGCGAACCGCGCATCCTTCGCGTGTCCGCAATCCGCCCGATACGTCATGACCGTTCACAAACACCTGCACGTCGTTGTCAATCGCAACATTGATTTTTACGTTGCGGGCCCCGCCCGGCAACGTGAATTGCTTGCGTACAAGAATGTCGGTGTTGACTGCCCACGACGTCCTTACGTACGTCGCATTATTGAGCGCACAGCCGCCAATCGAGCCGAACCCTGCATCGCCGGTTGCCCACGCGTTATCGTCGTAACCGGGCGACTCAAATCCTGAAAGCGAGCCCCAGCTCACTTGATTGTATTTGTAACCCGTCCCCAAATACGGAATGATTGTGGAATTCGGTTGCGCCTGCACCCCCGGCTGGCTGCCGAACAGGATTATCGCAAACATTATCAGAATTGCCCGGACTGAAACGCCGTTGTTCTTCTTCATTATGATAGTCTCGTATTGTGAAGTCTGATTCGATTGTTGGTTCTGTAATCCCCTCTCGGATGAATCAACTACTGGGCGTTTCGCACGGCACCCCTTACTCGCGTGGAAAACACCTCCAGCAATTCGCCTTCACCAACAACACGCTTGCCCGAAAACCGTTCTGTTGTCAGACTCAGCTTCCCTTGTTCCCCTCCGGTTACACGCAACGTTCCGCCGGCGTCGCGTTCGGCGAATACGACTACTTCTTCATTCTGTCGGAACCTGGCCACATGGCTGTACAATTCCCCCGCGCCATCGACTTCTCCGCCGGGAACGGTGATCGTTAAAGTCCGATCTTGTTGGCTTCCCTTCAAGTACTGATCGACGGCGATCGTCACCTTCGTGACTATTTTGGTTCTGTCGGACGACCATTCCGACTGCATCGACCGCACGGTGCCGATTGCAACGATGTTTGCACGGGTAGCGAGTTCTTCTGCGGTGATTCCTTGTGACTGACTTTCAGCTTCTGTCGCCACAAAAAAAACTGCTGCCAGTATTAGCAGCGACACAGGGCTCACACTCCATCTCTTAGTCATGTTGCAAACCTCCAATGTTGTTTGTTCTGCATTGTAAATTCGTGATCGTACAATTTATTGCAGGAGTAATCCCACGCCGTCGAATGCCCAAGAAACCGGCACGAATGACATACAAAGAAAACTACAGCGGAGCATTCTTGATATGATACAACAGGAATTGTTCCTAAAACGAAGAGAAAAAAGATTTCTAAAGGAGGGAAACGTATCGACGGGCAACTCATACGGCAGCAAACATATCGGAATCTTCATAACGCAATCGTTGACTCGTCGGAATGGAATGTAAGAGAACAGGTGGAACGCGATGCATTAGAGCATCGACAACCTATAATACGCTAACCCCAAGATTTAGTCAATGGCTTTGTCAGACGATGTGATCGCTGTGTGCTGTGTATGTAAGCAATCTCAACACTCATTCCGTGCACCGGTGACAACGGGACGCCGGTCGCATATTTTTGCGCCACATCGATGAAGAAGATGGGTGACTTCGGGCGAACAAAGCGGGATTCAGACAGGTGTTTGCCGGACAAAAGGCAAAAACTCCGAGAATATGATTTGGATGTGCATACCTTCGGAGTTTTGAATAGGGTAGCGGGAGAGGGATTCGAACCCCCGACCTACGGATTATGATTCCGACGCTCTAACCAGCTGAGCTATCCCGCCAGAAAAACTTCACGTGGCTTGAGAGAGCCACGTGTTTGTGGTTGAAAATATAGGAAGAAAAGAACGAAACAGCAAACGTTATGAAAATCGCTTCAATCTCAGCGAATTACTCACCACACTCACCGAACTGAATGCCATTGCACCCGCGGCAATCATCGGATCCAACAGTCCGAAGGCCGCAAGGGGAATGCCGACAATGTTGTACACAAAAGCCCAGAAGAAATTCTGCTTGATTGTTCGCAATGTTGCCGATGACAACCGGATGGCGTCCACGATGCTCATCACATCGCCGCGCATCAACGTCACGTCGGCGGCTTCCATCGCAATGTCGGTTCCCGTGCCGATCGCGATGCCGACATCAGCCTGTGCCAGGGCCGGCGCATCGTTGATGCCATCACCAACCATTGCGACTGTGTTCCCGTTGGCTTTCAATTCCTGAACGTGCCGGGCTTTGTCTTGCGGCAGAACATCTGCTCTCACCCGATCTATCCCTGCCTGCCGTGCAATAGCCTGCGCCGTCCGCTCGTTATCGCCGGTGATCATCACAACCTCTAATCCCATCTGCTTCATCCGTTCGATTGCCTCACGAGATGTCGGTTTGATTGTGTCGGCAACGGCGATGATACCGGCGGGCTTCATATCGATTGCCACAAGAATCGGTGTCTTTCCCTCGGCGGCAAATCGGGCCAGCGCATCTTCTTTGCCGTTCAGATGAACAGCATACTCTTTCAGAAGGGCGTGATTCCCGACGGCGACCGGCAATCCATCAATAACGCCGGCCACGCCGAATCCCGTCAGTGATTGGAATGCATCCGCCTCAACGGTCGGAATATTCCTCTTCTCTGCATACTCAACAATTGCCTGACCCAACGGATGCTCGGATTTTCGCTCGAGTGATGCGGCATGTTTCAATACCGTATCTTCATCAAATCCTTCGAACGCCATAACATCAGTCACGTTCGGCTTTCCCCCGGTAATTGTGCCCGTCTTATCGAGAACAATTGTATGAATCCGATGTGCACGCTCGAGACTGTCGGCATTTTTGATAAGAATGCCGAGATTGGCGCCGCGCCCTGTCCCCACCATAATTGCTGTTGGCGTTGCAAGCCCGAGCGCACACGGGCAGGCAATGATTAAGACGGCAATGAAATTCACGAGCGCAGAATTGAATCCTGCGTCAGTTGCAAAGTACCAGACAGCAAATGTCATGACTGCAATGCCGATAACGATCGGAACAAAAACCGAAGCGATCTTATCGGCGAGATTCTGGATCGGAGCCTTCGAGCCCTGCGCCTCTTCAACAAGTCGGGCAATATGAGCAAGCAGCGTGTCCTTGCCAACCGCCGAAGCCCGCATCGTGATGCTTCCGTTCTTGTTGATCGTTCCGCCGATTACCTTGCCGCCACTGCTTTTTTCGACGGGCATGCTTTCGCCCGTGACCATCGACTCATCAACTGTTGTCGTGCCGCTGAGAACGACGCCGTCAACAGGCATCTTCTCGCCGGGCCGAACGATCACTTCGTCGCCAACAATAACATCCCTGATGGACACATCCCGTTCAACACCATCTCTCACTACTCGTGCTGTCTTCGGCTGTAATCTCATGAGCTTCCTGATTGCGTCGGATGCCCTGCTCTTTGCCTTCGCCTCCAGAAGTTTTCCAAGAAGAATGAGTGTGATGATTGTCGCCGTTGTATCGAAGTAAACGTGCCCCTTGTGCCCTGCATGGCCCAACGCTTCGGGAAACAATACGGCAATCGCGCTGAACGCAAACGCGGCGCCTGTACCGACTGCAACAAGCGTGTTCATGTCTGCCGAGAAATGCTTGAGCGCCAACCAGAAACCTTTGAAAAATCGCTTTCCCGAAATGAACACTACGGGAGTAGTCAGAAGAAGCAACAGCTTGTTCGTTTGCTCAAGCGATAGCGGCGACCAGCTTGCGAATGACTCAAACATGCTTACCATGCTGATCAGCATAACAGGGACCGTGAGCAAGCCCGCGAGAAGCAACTCTTTCTTCAGTTGTCGCAGCGTCTCGTTCTCATAAGTCCCGACGTGATCGGGTTCTGTTGATTCTCCCTCCGGCAACACAAGCGAGTATCCTTCATCGGCAACAGCGGCACGGAGTTGTTCGACGTTCACTTTCGCCGGGTCAAACTCCACTTTGGCTTTTTCGCTTGCGAGGTTCACAGAGGCTTCCTGTACGCCGTCGACTTTCTTCAGCGCTTTCTCGACCCGCGTGACGCAACTCGCGCAGGTCATTCCCCGTACAGGCAGAGTCAGAGTTGCCATGTCCTGTCCGGCATGCCTGTCACTAATCACGGATTTCATGAAACGACCTTGTAACCTGCTTCGTCCACCGCACGCAGGAGATCGTTATGCGTGACCTTTGATTCGTCGTACGTGACGCGGGCGCTGCCGATTGTGACATCGTGAATTTCCACATTCTGCAATTTCCCAAGCTCCTTCGTCACACTCATCACACAATGGCCGCAGGACATGCCTTCGATTTTGAGTTCTACGGATTTCATCAGTTGTTCCTATCAGGTTGATTGGTTTGTACGATACAAATATACAATCTGAAGGGAGGAAACTCCTTATAGAATTATGGAAGAAAGTTGCAAATACATCCCTCCCTCCTATCTCAAAAAGCAAAAAGCCCCCAAAGGGGGACTCCTTACTTGAGCAGAAAATGAGTTCGGCTACCTCACCACCACCATCCGCCGTGTTTGCAACATCCCTCCCGTCGTCAATCTGTATAAATACACACCGCTCGCCAATCCTGAAGCATCGAACGAAACCGTGTACGACCCAGCGGGGCGTTCCTCGTTAACAAGCGTGGCCACCTCGCGGCCGAGCACATCATAAACTCGCAGATTCACCAATCCGTAATCTCCAATCCGAAATCCGATGTTCGTCACCGGATTAAACGGGTTCGGATAGTTCTGTTCGAGCGTAATCCGATCCGGCTGAACCTCCGGCTCACCTGTACCGGATGTGGGAAGCGTCTTGTACCACAATCCGTCAAGCCGGGCAGAATACAGCCTGTTGCCGTGCACCGCCTGTGCATAGGAGAATGTTGTTTGCTCGACGAACGTCCAACTCATTCCGTCGGGTGATGAGTAAAACCGCGTCGCTGCAGCTTGTGCTACCCCGTAGAGATTGCTGCCGCCCGCTGTAAGATATATCTGCCTTCCTCCGGGCAAGCCTGAACTCGATGGCAGCCAGCTTGCGCCGCCATCGGTACTTCGGAAGACACCGTATGTACTCCCGGCAACCAGACCGCCACCAAACTCGACCATCGATGTAACAAGGAACTCAAACCCTTGGAACGGAGCAACGAGAACGCCCGTCCAGTCTGTCGCGCCGGGCGGTGCGTACCAAACCCAGCCGCCGCCGCCTGCCCCCGCAACGAGTGTATCACCCTTTGTCCGTAGAAACCAAACACTGCCGGCAACGTTGCCCATCAGGTCTCCGAACGGAACCCACGTGTTCCCCTGAAGCCGAAACACTCCGGCTCCGCCCGTGCCCGCGTACAACATACCGTTTCGTTCAGCAAACGATGTAATATGATGACTACCGGGTCCGCTCAATCCCTGACTCAGCGCAGCCCACGATCCGCCGTTGTCCGAGCTGACGAACACACCGTTGCCGCCCGTGCCTGCAAAAATTTTCCCGTCGAACACCGTCAATGCGTCGATGTACCACGGACTGCCGGGCAGAGTTGCGCTGCGAGACCACACTCCTCCGCCATCTGTGCTGATGTGCACGGCGGAATCCGTCGCTGCATAGATGGTATTTTCCCTCACAACAACCGAGGAAATATCCACTGCAGGCACGCCAACGACTTGCGTCCATTGCGCATTGCCGGCTACTGAGACAGCTACAAGCATGAGGGCTGTCAGAAATGCAATAGCACATTGCCTGAAATTCATATGTTGTTCACTCTTCATCTGATGCATTTATCAAGAGATATACGGATTCGGGAGAAGAATTCTCCCTACATAGATATGCAGGTACAACACCGTGAACAGAGCGAGGGTTTTGGAGATCGGATTCAGGAAGGAACAATCAGCCCGGTATGACCTTATCCAACGGTTTCCGCATATTCGCCATCAGCTTCTTGAATTCGCCGGGCGTCATGCCGGTGACTTTCTTAAATTGGTTGGAGAGATGCTGAACGCTGCTGTAACCGAGTTTGTAGGAGATTTCACTGAGAGTCAACTCGCCGTATTTCAGAAGCTCTTTCGCACGCTCGATACGTTGCAGAATAATATACTGCTCGATGGTGACATTCTCTATTGAAGAGAAAAGTGTACTGAGGGAATGATAGTCTTTGCCGACTTCATGCGCGATGTACTCGGAGTGTTTCAACCGCATCGGCTCTTGCTCGGCATCCCGCCGGACGAGTTTCAACACCGCCTGCTTGATGTGTTCGATGGTTTTCGCCCGCTGGTCTTCGATCAACTCAAAACCGTTTTCCTCAAGAACCGGACGTATCACGCCGAGATCGACAGGCCCTGCAACCACAACTTCCCCCAAAACAATACTCCTGACATCAAATCCAAGTTTTTCCAATTCCTCCCCCACTACCTTGATGCAGCGGTTACACACCATGTTTTTTATGTGGAGGGTAGTAGTAGAATCGGGCGACAATTTTCTCTCCGGTTGCATCTCGATTCCAATCCGATTGTTACTTCATCAACACGAATTTTTTCGTCTGTGAAAAGTTGCCGAGCCGGAGCCTGTAGAAATAGACGCCGGAGGCAAGCGACCCGGAAGCTGTGAATTGTACTGTATGCTCACCCGCCGATTGATTCTCATTGACCAGGACAGCAACTTCTTTTCCGTCTGCGGAATAGACTTTCAAAGAAACCGTTCCGCCAACCGGCAACCGGTAAGATATCGTTGTGGAAGGGTTGAAGGGATTAGGATAGTTCTGCGATAGCGAAAACTCCGAAGGAACCGTGGCAACAGCAGGCAATACGCCTGTCGTCGAAATCAGTCCGGCATCAATCCAGGCCGAATACCAAAGTGATGCAAGACTTTCCGTTGCGCGCTGCACCTGCTCAAGCGTAATGCCCCTCGTCTTCAGCCACAGTGCATTGTAGTACGAGGCAGGAGCTGTGCCGCTTCCGTTCCAACCTGAAACAATCTTCGCGTACGTGTCGGCCTGCAACACCGTGTCAACGTAGCTGTTGGTGTGAATGATATAGTCGAAAATGTAATTGATCCGGTCGGCAATGTAGTAGGTCGTGTCAGGCGTGAGAGTAAGATGTGAAAGATAGTACGTCGGGCTGAGCATCGTCGATTCGTAGCGCGAATGAATGCCGTAGTTGTTCGTGTACTGTCCGTTGTAGTTGCGTGTATTGTGCAGCGGCTGATGCGCATCGCCGACATAATGCCCGAGATCGGAAGCGGTGAGCTTGGCCTGATTCCAGTCGCCGCGGCTGAGCTGGGCAACGAGTGAATCGTAATTCCAAACTGTTGCCCAAGGATTCGTGCCGTTGGCTTTGACCCTCTCCCATCCATATTGCATGATGAGCGTGTCAAGACTTCTGGTCAGATTGTGAAAATTGGGGTAGTCGTCAATATCCATGAAATGCCGGGGGCGTTCGGCATACAGGCTCGTGTCACCGTAATCGACGCGAACATCGGCGTCATGCGCGTGTGCAGCGAAAAAGGAACTGTCCTGGATGAACAGCATCATCCGGTTGGGAAGATGATACACGACAGTACGATTGATAAACCGGTGTGTATTCCAGCCCCACCCTGAGGCCTCTAAAAACATAACACATACAGCAAGAAGGAGTGCCGCAGGCAGAATCAGTCTTCTCATGCTTTTTTTGCTGTTGAAGGTGATAATTGTGATGATTGATTGCATTCAATATACGCTGTCAGGCAGGGAGTTGCAATCAGTTTGGCACGGGCAGGGCCTTTTGCAGGTTCTCGCCTTCTTTCCTATATTCGACCATGCCTCGCCTTACACTCGATGAAATCAAAACCCTGCTCACGGCAACAAATGACACTCCCCGCAAGTCATTTTCCATCGAGGGCTATTCACGCGCGGCCGTTCTTGTTCCCCTTATTCTGACCGGGAACTCTTTCGACCTGCTGTTCACAAAGCGGACTGAATCGGTTGAAACGCATAAGGGGCAGATTTCATTTCCGGGAGGGATGGTTGATGCGGCGGATCGCGATGTTTTCCATACGGCGCTTCGCGAAGCCCACGAGGAGATCGGGCTGACTGATTCATGTATTGAGATTGTCGGAATACTCGATGATATGGCAACTCCAACAGGCTTTGTCATAACCCCGATTGTGGGTGTTATTCAGGAGTTGCCTGAACTTGCCCCGAACAATGAGGAAGTGGCGGAAGTGTTTCGTGTGGGATTGGATTTCTTCTCCCAGCCGTCGAGTGGGCGAACCGAACTGCGGGAGTTTCACGGACGCAAGCACGAGGTCTGGTACTACGACTGGCAAGACAAGGTGATCTGGGGCGCCACTGCCATGATGATCCGGTCGCTACTCAAGAAGCTGAAACTTGCCTAAACTGCAAGCGCAAACTCAGGTGTCTCGAAGCTCTCCCCTGTTTCATAGCCGATGTTTTTGGCGTATTCCTTCAGGTTACTGTACAGAATGCTTCTCGCTCTGTGAAGGCGTGAACGGACCGTGCCGATGGGGATATCGAGAACTTCGGCGATTTCTTCGTAGGGCATATCTTCAAGATCCCTTAATACAATCACGCTCTTGAATTTCTCAGGCAACGCCGATATTGCCCCGGACACCTCGTCACCGAGCATCTGATGTTCAACGCGGTCGCGCAAGTCGTTCGAATACTGCATGTCGTGCCGCACGAATTGGTACGGGGAAATCTGCTCGTCATACTCCACAATTTCGGGCTGGCGCTTCACGCGCCGGTATTCGTTGATGAATGTATTTCGCATAATGCGATAGAGCCACGCCTTCGCATTGGTGCCCTCTTCAAACTTGTCAAAGAAACGGTACGCCTTCATAAAGGTCTCTTGGAGGAGGTCGCTCGCGTCGTCAGCCGATCCGGTCAAGTAATAGCCGTAGTTGTACAGCATATCGGAGTATGGGAGCATAATATCCTTGAATTTCGAGTGTTTTTCGAAGTTTGTGCTCATTTATGAATCCTCCTACCTTTGATTGTACAGTAATTCGTATTAATCGTTATGTTCGTTATGTACGATTATACGAAACGATAAGCTGATTGTCAAGATGTAGAAAGTGAATTCTTATTAATGATCAGTGGCGGGCTGAAAAGTTCACTACATAGGTTGGCAGTACACGCTTAGAATGTTCAGCTCAAAGGGTGGCTATTTGGAATTCTCTCTACGACCAAACTCATCGAGCGCAGATTCGATTTCGAGTTTCACATCGTCGTCCGTCTCTTGTTGCATGCGCCTCTGTAAGGCAGCCAGAGCGTCGCTTCCCCTCCACATACCGAGAATGCGGACAGCATTTTTACGGATAGAAGGATTGAAGTCGGCCGAAAGCCGGATGACAGCGGTGCGCGCATCAGAAGAGCCTTCACCGACATTACGCAGAATATCCAGCGCTAGCCCGCGAATATCTGCGGCATTTCCGGGTTCGACATACTTGATAGCATACGGAATGGCACCCGGCTCCTGAATGCTGCTGAACGCCTGAAACGCCGCGCGGCGCAGAATATCCCGATGCGAATCGAGATCAACATACTCGCGGGCAATGCTGAACACATTGGCAGAATCAATCTCGGCCAGAACATTCAAACACGAAGCCTGAACAACGTAGCTTGAGTCGCGGGCAAGAGCGTGCTTGACAAAATCAACAACATCTGCTGAAGCGTGTTTGTCCAAGGCAACAATAGCAGCGTTGCGTACAGCGGACTTGGTGTCGTTGTAGATTTGAAACATCGCGTCTTTGATTCCAGGAAGCGTCATGATGCCAAGATAGATAGCCGCTTCACGGCGTACAGCCCAAAAGCGATCATTCAATGCCGCATCCTTCAGAGCGGAAAATACTTCCTCATCATCGGGGTACGGTCTCAACTGCCGAGCTGCAGAGATTCTATCTGTAATGTCCACAGCATTGCGAAGTTGGTAGATAATTTCGTCTTTCGACTTCTCGAACTTCAGCTCCTTCAGTACTTTCATTCCCCTGTCCGGAATGATCATGAGAGGCTTTTCGCTCAGCGGAATGGTAACCTGTTCCTCCGCTTTCGAGACCAACACTCGTGTCAGGGTTTTGCCGGAGGATGTTGTACATTCAATATCAAGCGGAAACCGGAAGAGACCGGCGAGGCTGTCGATAGTCTGCGTCTGTCGAATTGTAAGGAGAAGGGTTGCCGCGTTCTCGTCATACGACGATGTGATTTCCAGCCGGGGATATCCGGCTTTGAACACCCACTGGTCGAAAAACCAATCCATGTTCTGCCCCGTCGCATCTTCCACGGCCTTCATGAGATCATACGTACTGACGCTTGTGAAGGCATTGCGCTGCAAATAGCAATGTATTGCCCGGTGGTATTCTTCCTCGCCAAGAATGTTGTGCAGCATATACAGAACCCACGCCCCCTTCGAGTACAGGTTCCCGGGAAAACTGTTGCCGCTGACAATCGGCCTGCGGCCTTCGCGCTGCTCAAGAGAGACAATGCCGGCGGCCTGCTCCATAAGGCTGTGTTGGAATGCATCAAATCCGGAAGCATATTGCTTGTACAGAGCCTCGTAGTAATTTGCAAACCCTTCGTTCAACCAGAGTTCCGACCAGTCACGGCAAGTAACCAAATCGCCGAACCACTGGTGCGCAAGTTCATGGGCAACGACATCAGCAGCGGTGAAATCCAGCATACCCCGCCTGTCAATGAGATACGAAGTGTTCAACGTAACCGCCGTCGTATTCTCCATCCCTCCCCACATGAAATCATCGATAAAAATCTGGGCGAACTTCTCCCACGGATACGCGTATCCTGTCACATGCTCAAAATACTTCATGATGCCGGCTGTTGCAGAAAGACTGCGAACACCGTCTTCAGCCCTCTCCTTGTACACGTAATACTCAAGCGGGATATTCCTGTATTTCTCGGTAACGATTTCGTACTCCCCGGCGGCAATCATGACGAGATATGCAACATGCGGCTTTGCTTGAGACCAGTGAAACGTCTTCGTCTTGTTCTTCTTGTCGTGCCGGACACTTACGAGTCTGCCATTGGAAAGGAGCGACCACGAATCCCGGACTGTAGCAAACACCTCCGATGTTGCCCTGTCATTCGGGAAATCCCAACAGGGAAACCAATACCTGTTGTCCATATCCTCGCCCTGCGTCCAGATCTGGGCTTTGCGTCGCGGGTTTGTGCTGTCGGGAGAAAGGAAATGCATCCCCCTTTTCGGCGTGGCGGAATACGTAACGGAGAGAGTGACCGTATCTCCAAAGCCGTATGAACGATCAAGATGGATGGCGAGTTGTTTTCCCGAATTGACGAACTGAAGATTTTTCCTCCCTTTAAGAACTACACTTTTTACATCCAGCTCCACGGCATGTAACGTGCATGCGCTCAAGCTGCTTTTCAGCGGAATGAATGAAATTGTCGTCGTGCCGGAGACTTTCTTCTTCTCCTCTTCGAACGAGACTTCAATTCTGTAGTGCAGAACATCATACTCCCTGCTTGGCCGAGCCATGTCCCGTGAACCGAACAGGGATCCTGCAGCTGCAATGAGTGGAATAGTGAAGAGAAGGCCGATGGCCGCAAGGAGGATTCGCCGATTAATCATGAAGATTTGTATCTAGATATGTACAAAAAACGACGCCGCCCCGTAAGAACGGAACGGCGTACACGTGTCAAAGTGAAACACCACTTACTTGCAGCTGATCCTCTCCATAGCCTTCTTGGCCTCTTCATGGCGGGGATTGATTCGGAGAGCTTTGGCGTATGCTGTACACGCTTCCTGGACAAGCTTTCTGTTCTCCTCGGTTCTGCCCTCGACTCTCAAGTAGGTCAACGCGAGGCCAAGCCAATAGTGACCTTCAGCATTGTTCGGCTCCAGTTGATTGCATCGACGGAACTTCGCAACGGCTTCTTCCGTCCTCTTTCGATTCTCATCCGGATCGTCGCCGCGCGTAAGAATGAGACACTGCCCGATGACAAGGTTCAACCCGCCCGTTTCGTTATAGGTGATCCCCCTGCGAAAGCTGTTGAGTGCCGAGTTGTAGTCTTTACGGCTGAAGTAATACGAGCCGAGCTGCGTGTACGCCTCGCCTGCTTCTCTTTTGAATCTGTCCGGATTTTCGTTCGCGAGCCGGATTACCTCATCGTACGTCTGCTTCATCTTATCGGTGGAATCCACCTCAAGATAGTAGCGGGCAAGCCAGAGATGCGCCTGCAGGAAGTCGGACCGTAGTTCAATTGCTTTGAGGAACAACTCCCGCGCCCGCGGTAGATTTTTTGGCGGCTGCATATAACTTGAGCCTGCATTCACATACGAAACAAGTGAACGGGGATCGCATTCGATTCTTTTCTCGAACATCCGGGCTGCTTCTTCGTAGTTTTGCTTTTTCATGTAGAGAAAGCCGAGATTGAAATACGGCTCGCAATTCGTTGAGTCCGCATCCCGTGCTTTTAGCAGAACTTCCATTGCCTCGTCTTCCTTCCCGGCACCAAAGAGCGCTGTACCCAGTTTGGAATAATCCTCCGGCAATATCGCCTTGCGGCGTTCAATCATATCAAAGGCGCTCATGGCCCCTTTGTAGTCGCGTGTCTCGACCAACGCGTATGCATACGCGCGCCAGTTATCCACGTTTTCGGGGTCGAGTTTCACGGCTACTTCGCCCGCTTTTGCTGCATCCGCCCAACGCTCCGAGTTGGCCAGGGACTGTGCATAGATCGAAGCCGCTTCCACGTGATCAGGCTGCAATTTCACGGCACGTTCCATAAAAGGCACAGCACGGGGATACAGCTTCGCCCTGTAGAGAATTTTTCCAGCTTCGAAGTACGCATCAAAATTCATCGAATCGATCTTTACGGCGGAAAGAAACGCTTGCACGGCTTCGGTATATTGCCGGTTTGCAGCGTATGTTCGCGCAACCTTCATCTGGGTTTCGATATCGTTCGGCGACAGTTCAAGCGCTTTCTCGTAGTTCATATTCGCAAGCGGTCGCACACCCTGCTTGTTGTATGCATCGCCCAACGAAATATAGATGTTCGGGTTCTTGTCGTCACATTCTTTTGCCCGCGTTAAAAGAACAATTGCTCCGTCCGGCCCGTCAATCTGTCCAAGTTCCACAAGAGCAGCACCGTATGCAGCCGGCACACGGCAGTCCTTCGGGGCCACTTTCGTGGCGCGTTTGTACTGCGCAACGGCGTTTGCATTATCCTTCTTAATCACGTAGGCATCGCCAAGGGCAATCAACGCCTCGACATTGTCGTCGTTGATGCGAACGGCAGTTCTCAGATAGTTGATAGCGTCGTCAACCTGCTCACGCCGGAGAGCTATTGCGCCAAGATAATAGTTGCAATCACTTGATTTCTGTCCCGCCTTGATTCCCTCCTGAAACGCTGCAATTGCCGCCGCGGTATCGCGGGCAGCAAGAGCAGCCCGCCCTCTGCCAAAGAAATCCTGGGTGTGGCTGACTTCAGCGATGAAGAGTATTGCTATCAGAAGTTTCGAGAGTTTCATTCTATTTGTACCTGTTTTGATGTTGTTTCGACTAAGCGAATGGGCATTGTCACGGGAACAAGACCCTCACTCAAGAATCGTTGCTGTCCGTGAATTGAGGTGATATGGGCAATGAACCCCGTCGCAACCGTATATCCGTAGGCCCGGCTATAGAGGTACACAGGTCGGGTAATCGGATAGTAGTTTCTGTGAATGTGTGCCTGATGCGGTGTATAGAAACGCCCAACGGGTTCCGTCGTATCCGGACGGACTCCGGGCTGGCCAAGGGCAAACACCGTCAGTTGGTCTTCCCTTCCCCGCAACCAGTTCAAACCAACGATGCCGATGGCATTCGGATTGTTTTCCACATAGGTCACAAGACTGTCGCTGGACAAGATTCGTGCAGCGCTGAGCGTGAATGGTTTGTTGTTCATGATTTTCTTTCGGAACACCTCATTGACACTGGAGTTGACATCGCCGACGGCGACATCAATGAGTTTACCGTTCCACTTCCAGCGGGCAAGCGACCCCTGAAAGATGCTGTCAAGTTCGGTCAGGCGGAGTTCCTTCTGTGGATTGCTCCTGTGTCCTATGACAGCGATCGCATCAATGGCACATCGATAACTTTTCCATTCGATATCGGGGTATCGCTTCAGAACATCGAGTTCTTCATCGTTGAAAGCGCGGGCGCTGACAATCACCTTCACGCTGTCGTTAATGAAGTTGGTGATTGCTTCCCTGCCTTCGACCACTCTGATATCAATCTTTGCGTCAGGGTAGGATTGTTCGAAACCGGAAGCAATATGCTTCACAACATTGCTTACCGACTCATCAACTTCAACGGTAACCGTTCCTGACGTTGTTACCAACGGTTTCCGCTGATCACATCCTGCCAGAAGCGTGCCGGTCAGTATCAGAAACACGATCACCATCTTACTTTTCATCCCGATCCATTCCTTTCGAGCGAACGTAAGTCAGAACAAGGCGATACGCCCCATATAAGAACACTACCGCGCCAAAGATGACGCGGTAGTGTTCGGGAACATGCTTAGGAACAAGAAAACCCAAGATTGCCATCATCCCTGCAATCATTACCGCGCCCGATACCGCATACACAACAAATCTGAGCACAGAAACGATATTCATCACTCCCATTCTCTGTCCGGGCTATATTACTTCCGATCCGCCATTACTTCCGATCCGCCAGCTTGAATCTGAAGGGCACGGATACCCACACGGATACCGGGCCGTTGTTCATGTATGCCGGCGTAAACAGAAATTGCTTTGCTGCTTCAACTGCTGCGTCGTTAAAGATCTCGGCATCGCTTTTCAGAACGACAACTTGCTTCGGCTTGCCTTCCCTGTCCACCCATATCTTCACCCACACTCTTCCTTCAAGACCTGCACGCATTGCAAGCTCCGGATACTTCGGCTCTACTTTGCGCACGACAACAGGCTCCTTCTCGACGGCGACAAAATCCGCGGGCGGACCGTCGTCTTCAATCCTGATATCCTGTTGAATCTGGACTCCGCCAACGCCATCGCCAAAGCCTTCACCGATAGGGGCAGCAACCTGACTCATTTCGGTTTGGGTGGCAATCGTCTGTTCCGGGCTTGCTTCGGCGTCAGGAACGGGCACCGGGGCACCGACAGTCGGTTTTGCCACCGGTGCGCTCACGGAAACCGGAGGCGGCACGTTGGTGTTCGTAAGCGACGGCGGCGGACCGAGGTCGCTGTACTTCAAAATGCGAACATTGATCGGCGGCGGCTCTTCCTCACCCAACACCTGGGCAAGATAGTACGAGCCGAACCCTACCGCGTGGATGGCGACAGCGATCAGGAAACCGCGGAACCAGTACTTCTGGTATACCGCCTTCAACTCAATAGCGCCATACTTTGATCCTGCGCTAACCGTACCGGTGGAACCTGCTCCGGCCATGGACAGCTTTGCCATAGTCATTCCTTCTTAAAGATATGGTGAGTTGTTATTTAACTTCCGAAATAAGTTTCAGATCCTGCTCCGTCATACGGGCAATACTGAACCGTTGCATTTCCGCCTGATTCAGTTCGTCCATTACATCCACCATCACTTCATACTTCGCCTTCGTATCTATCTTAACAAGTGTAACCAGTTTAGGGTTCGCCTGGACGCGTTGGCGGATATCCGCCCGCAGCTTCGAGAATTCCATTTTCTGCGGGGCATCCATGCCAATGTTCCAGAACACTTCGCCTTTTTCGTTCAGGCGGAGAGTCAGGAGATTGGACTCGGCAATTTCCACTTTGACGTTCTCATCCGGCGGTAGATTGATCTCCATCGTTTGCGGACGGGCCATCGTCGTCGTGAGCATGAAGAACGTCAGCAACAGAAACGCAATATCAACGAGCGGCGTCATATCGATACGAATACCGATGCGCTTGGACTTCTTGCGTTTCTTCTTTCCATGACTTCTAGGTTGTGGGGCATCCCCACCAAGACCTGCCATAGCGTTAACCTCCTCTAATTCGCTTCAAGGTTTGTGACGAGATTGAATCTCGTAATCTTTGTTTTTTGCAGAATGTCCATCACGTCTTGCGCGATGCCAAACTCGGCATTCCTGTCTCCTTTGATCACCGTGCGGAGCTTGGGATTCATAGTGCGCGCTTGAATCAGATAGTCGCCAAGCTTTTCACGCGGTATCTCAACACCGGCTCTCAACTCGTTTTCCTTGCCGAACAGTCGTCCGCGCAGGCGCTGCGAATCGACATCCATGAAGATTCGCCCGTCTTTCGCAAGGCTGAGCGTCAGCACGTCCGATTCAGGCAACTTGAACACCGAGTTTGACGCAGGCAGGTCAATCGACACCTCCTCCGCCGGCTTGAACTGGGTTGTTAACATAAAGAATGTCAACAAGAGAAACCCGATGTCAACAAGCGGCGTCATATCGAGCAGAATGCCGTGACGTTTCGGTTTTATCTTTGCCATATGATTCTCTCCTTGTGTTTTGTTTGTCGAGAGATCACTTGGTTTTCGCGCCTAAGATTTCAGCAACATTGTAGCTTGCTTCATCGACCATGTACATGAAGTTGTCCACGCGCGTAACAAAAAAGTTGTAGAAAATGATACCGATGATAGCCGCAAAAAGTCCGAGGGCTGTATTGATAAGCGCTTCGGAAATACCGATTGAAAGCTGGATAGCATCGGGCGCACCCGCTTGTGCAAGAGCCTGGAATGCACGAATCATACCGATCGTTGTTCCGAGAAGCCCGAACATCGTCGCTGTCGATGCAATCGTGGAAAGTGCAATCAGGTTTCGCTCAAGAAGCGGAGTCTCAAGGGCCGACGCTTCTTCGATGGCACGTTTCGTCTCCGCCATCTTCTTCTCGCCATCCATTGAGTTGTCGACGAGAACTTCCTTGTATCGTTCGAGTCCCGATCGTATAATATTGGCCGCCGATCCGCGCTGCGCATCGCATTCCTTGATGGCCTCATCAATCTTTCCACCAATCAACGCCGCCTGTACTTTCTTGAGAAACGCGGGAAGCGAACCTTTGCCCTGGGCCTTGCGAAGAGAAAACGTTCTTTCAAAAATGATTGTCACATTCATCAGTGTCAGCGTAATCAGAATCGGTACAACATAGCCGCCCGTGTACACTGTTCCGAGCAAATTCAGGGGTTGCTGCCGTGTGGCACCGTCCTTGAAGTTCTCAGGATTGCCGAGCACGAACAAATAGATGCCAAACGCTACCGCAAGCGTCACAATGATCACGACAGTGAGAAACACAGATTGTTTCATCGATCAAACTCCTCTTTTTGTTTATGTAATTAGTAGATGATAGGTAAATGAATTGCCATGAGATTTGTTACGACAGCGCTTTGACAGCGTCGTCGCGGGTTTCCGCAACATCAAATACCATCGTCAGCTTCGTAATCACGAAGATGTTGTTGATATTGTTGTTGATGCCGCAGAGCTTTACGACCCCATTGTTGCGGGAATAGGTGGTATGCGCCTGAACGAGAACTCCGATGGCTGTACTGTTCAGGTATGTCACTTTGCTTAAATCGATGATGAGCTTCTTGTTGCCCTGCTCCACGAAATCCGCCACTGCACTCCTCAACTCGTCTGTCTCTTCGCCGCCAACGAGTGAGCCTTTCACTTCGATAACGCCGATTTTGCCGCTTTGAAGCGTGGTTGTTTTGACTGACATAGTGTCTCCAAAAAACTGTGCGATACTGTTGGTGATTTGAATGTAGTTCACAAGGAAAACAAAGGAAGTCTCACAAACGCCAAGTTACTTACCCGGAAAACAACCGCAGGAAGTAGCCAAACACTCCTGTACGCATTGGGTGAAGAAAACCCGGGCATGGATGGTAGGTGCCCTTCAGGCTGAGTGTTTCAGAACCCAGATTTATATATGTGTGACGCAAAACAAATGCCATTGTTCAATGCGACCAGTTGGCGTGAATTTACGGGTTTTGGGCTGCGGGAAAAACCAACGTCTTGCACAATGCAAGATGAAACTACGTGAATTGATATTCAGGTTGGCCAATTCAGTACGTGCCAATATATTATCACTCCTTGCAAAATGCAAGGCAAATTTTGTGTACGCCGGAATCCGAAAATGGACGGATTATCAGGCGCAAACGGGCATTCACAACTGAAATTTCTTTCTTTTTCGCCAAAGTGTTGCAGGATCGATATTCAGTATAGCAGCGGCTTCTTCGAGGTCATGTGCAATGCGTAGCACTTTCATAATGTGCTGGCGTTCCATCTCTTCGAGGGACATAAGTCCCGACGACGACGCATCCAACTCACGAAATTGATCTGGAAGATGTTCAAGGCGGATATCGCCCTCACGCGCAAGCAACACAGCCCTCTCTATAACATTCTCCAACTCCCGGACATTGCCTTTCCATGAATACGATTTGAGAGCGAGAAATGCCTCCTGCGAAATCTCGCCGCCGCTTCCCGATTTTCTCAAGAAATGCGTCACTAACAGCGGGATATCTTCCATCCGTTCGCGCAACGGCGGAAGTTTGAGCGTCACGGCATTCAGTCTGTAAAAAAGGTCCTCACGGAACGTTCCGGACTTCACCGCGTGTTCGAGATTCTTGTTCGTCGCTGCAATGACGCGGACATCAACCTTCAGGGTTTCGGTTTCACCGACGCGTTCAAACTCCTTGTTTTGCAAGAACCGGAGCAGCTTCACTTGTGTTTGCAGCGACACCTCGCCGATTTCATCAAGAAACACTGTGCCTCCATCGGCGGCCTCAAATCTTCCCTCCCGATCCTTTGTTGCGCCTGTGAATGCTCCCTTCACATGTCCGAACAACTCGCTTTCCAACAACTGCTCGGCAAGCGCGGCACAATTGACCACGACAAAAGGCTTCTCACGGCGCTGACTGTTGTCATGGATGAAGTGTGCGAGAAGTTCCTTTCCTGTTCCGCTTTCCCCTTCAATCAGTACGGCGATATTTCCCGGCGCAACCTGCAAGCCAAGATCGAGCATCGAGCGCATTCTCTCGCTGCGCGTCACAATCTCCCCGGACGACTTCGCACGTTTCAACTCTTCTTTCAGTTCAATGATCTCGCGTCGCAAGTTGTGATGATCGAGAACTTTCCGGGCAAACAGCGTCAGTTCCGAAAACTCGAACGGCTTTTGCAGGTAGTCGTAGGCCCCAAGCTTGATTGCTTCCACGGCAGAGTCAATGCTCCCGTGAGCTGTCATCAATACAACGGTTGTGCCGGGTTGAAGTTTTCTTGTCTCACGCAACAATTCCATACCATCTATCGGAGACATTTTGAGATCAAAGAATGCAATATCGAATGACTGCTCCCGGATCGCATCAAGAGCCTTCAGCGGCTCCGAGAAAGCGGTTACGTCAAAGCCGACTGCCTCGAGCCCGAGGGTTACAGTTTTGAGAATATTGCGTTCATCATCAACAAGAATGACGGAGGATTTCGCTGGCATGAATCAGCCGTGATGTGTTGTGGAGTGAGTGTGATCAAGCGGAAGCAGGAATGAAAACATGCTGCCTTTCCCGGCTTCACTTCGTACCCAAATCTTGCCACTGTACGCCTCGACAATCTCTTTTGCAATTGCCAGTCCCAACCCCACGCTTCCGGGCGTTGAAGCAGAGGCGCTTTTTACCTGCACAAACTTGTCAAAGATCGTGTCGATGTGTTCGCTCGCAATCCCGACACCCGTATCCTGTACTTCGAACAGCATCCCGCGCGGTTCTTCACGCACGCGTACGGTAACGCAGCCCCCCGCATTCGTGTACTTCAGGGCATTGGTGACAAGGTTCGTGATCACCCACGACAGTTGCTGCTCGTCTGCAACAAGCCGTCGTAGCTCCGCCGGAATCTCGGTCACCAGCCGGACATTCTTTTCCTGAAATTGAATATGAAGCGGCTTGATGGTTGACTCAATCAATGACCGAACATTGAGTTCTTCATTCTTGAATTGGAGTCTGCCCGACTCAAGTTTCGACAATTGCAGCAATTCCCGCGCAAGTTTGGTCAATCGCTGGCTGTCTTCTTTCGTGGAGAGAATCAGTTCCTTTTGGCGATCGTTCAACGGACCGAGCAGTTCCTGATTCAGAAGATCGACACTCATATTAATCGACGTTAGCGGTGTGCGGAACTCATGCGAGAGTGTTGCAATGAAATCCGATTTCATGCGATCCAGTTCCTTGAACTGCGTTACATCCTGCAGAACCGTCAGCGTGCCGTACAAATGTCCTTCGTTGTCAAAGATATTCGTCACTTTGGGGCGGAAGTAGAGATGCTTCTCCGACCGCTCGAATTGCAAATAATTGACCTGAGTGCCGCTGCCTTCACCGTCCGATTCCCCGTCATCCCTCGCTGATTGCGACGCTGAGCGAATGAGCGACATGATGCGTTCATCGCGTATTACCGAGCCAACAGGTTTGCCGATTGCATCAACATCAAGATATCCGAACAACTCCGCCACAACATTGTTGATGTGAATGATGTTCATGTCCGCGTCGGTGACAATGATGCCGTCGGAGATGCTGTCGACAATCGCTTCCGACTTGCGCTTCTCGGAAATGATCTTGTCGATATTCATTTGTTCGTACCGGCGCAGGCGTTCGGTCATCTTGTTGAATTCACGGCTCAACGAGCCGATTTCATCGTCTGACAGGACATCAATTTTCAGATCAAGATGCCCGGCCCCAATTTCCCTGACACGTTGTGTAAGGGCTTCCGCCGGTTTCACCAGCACGGTCGTAAGCCAAATTGTTCCCGCAATTCCCAACGCAAGTGTGACAATCGAGGCAATCATCATTCCGTACGCCGATTGGTTTGCGATGGAATGTGTCTTGCTTTCAAGATTGTACATTCCTGTCTGGTTGTATTCGAACAACTGGAAACACAGTGAACGCAACTCTTCGGAAACCGGGCGGACACTCTCGTAGTAGTAATTCTTTGCCTGTGTGAACGCCCCCTGCATAATCATCCCGCGCATCGAGTCGGTGACGGAAATGTACGCGTTGCGGGCATTATGCAACGAATCGCGAAGCGAGCCGAGCTGGCCTTCCGGCATTCTCCGCAGCGCCTGCTCATACCAATAGAAGAACATCTCCTTATTTTCGGCGAACGTTCCGCTGACAGTTGCATCTTCGCCCTGACTTGCAACGAGCAACGCGTTATCCTGCCCTTCCAGTGATTTCACCATACTTTCCGCTGCCAGAACGCTGAGGTAATTCTCCCTCAGAATAGTCGCTACCGTGGTTCCGAGCGCGTAGAAGTTGTACACAGACCAGAAGCCCGCGGCAAGGCTCAGCGTTACCAGCAACGCAAACGTCCAGATAATCTTCGTGCGTATGGTTCTCACCATCATTTCAGTTGTCTCTCAAAAATGCAGCCTATAGAAATGTAGCGGAGTAGGCGGGGAAAAACAAGTCCAGAAGATGTGAACCTACATGAAGCAGATGCAAGTGTTGAATCGGGGGAATGGAGGAGGCCTCATTCGTCCGTGTTTCGCGATACGAGCGCCGCTGCACGTCAGTTACGAACTGCAATTACAACGTCCTAGAATTGTTCCTCATCGTGGAACAAAACCACCGAACGGACGCCGCTTACGGATTTCAGTTCGCGCAGCAATTCCGCGGCACCCGCGTCGTTTTTCGGTTTGACGTAATATGAAACCTCCAATTCCCCGTTTTCTCCTACCGATCTCACATTCATCAGGGAGTTTTGCCGCGAGTATGCAAGCAACGCTGCCAGATAGGGTGGCTCCTTGCCGTTCAGATCGCCGTGCAACGGCTGATATGTAAACTGTACGATGAATTGTTTTCGGGGAGATGAGAGGATGTTGAAATTCACGAGCAGGTAATAGCCTGTGCCGAGAATGATCGTCCCCGCAAAGGCGGCGGCGGATAATCCCACGCCTGCCGTCATTCCGATGGCGAGGGCGAGAAAAATATGCACGATATCCATCACTTCTTTGACCGCCGTCCGGAAACGGATAATCGACATTGCGCCGACAAGCCCGAATGCGCGGGCAAGACTGTCGCCGATCACCATAATCACAACGGCAGTAATCATCGCGAGAAGAACCAGCGAGTTGAGAAAGCTCGCCGAATACCCGGGCCCGCGATACGCCGCGCGGTAAAACGCGATGTGAATAAGCCCGCACAAGCTTGCCACAATCACGTTTGCAACGAAGTCGCCAAGCGTAAGCGGTGAAACTGTAAGACCTTCGAAATATTGCAGCATCAGGCAGCCACCTCCGTTCGTCCGCACGCAAGCCCGACAAGGTCGGCGCATCCCAACTTTCCGGCAACCCCGGACGCTGTAACACACGAGCCATACTTCGACACACTCACGCGTGTCAAACCGTGCTTTTTGACAATTGCCCGAAGCCACGGAGCAAACCCGCCACCGAACTTTATCTCCATGATGAATGATGAGGCCGCAAGATGCGTCAATCCGTTTTCATTGTAGAGGTCGTTCAGCGAAGGCACACCCTGAAACCGTAAATGCTTGTCAAACGTGATTCGCAGATTCGGATCAAATTGTCCCTGAAACGCCTCCCTCTCATATGTTACGAGAACCACCGGCCTCATTGCCGACCGGATGTAATGAAAAAGAAATCGCCGGGCGTTGTCGAGAGCAAGCGTGCGATTGGGACCGACGAGAATGTACTCTTCGGGATTTCGCGTATGGAGAAATGCCGGCAGGTCGGTTGCGGACAATGCAGAGCGGCACTTCATACCCCTCCGCTCGATTTTGGTTTTGATTTCGAGAAATGCCCTTGCCCCTTCAGCGGCAGCGTCATAGGAACGGATGCGGAGCTTCTTCCGATTTTTTATCCCTTCCAATTTCTCGCGGTACGCGGCAAGTCGGGACGTATCGAAATAAATGCTTCTGACGGTGTATTGATGATCCTTGCGGCGCATCGTATAAACGTCGAGCGTGGTGTACGGCATAACGTCCTGACGCAGGGCATCAAGCCGTTCCATCGGAACGACGTACTTGTATTCAAATCGCATGTCTGACCCTTGTTACGTATGCGAAACGCCTGTTATCTCACAAGCGATTGGAGTTTTCGTTTGACGAATTCGAACGGCGAAAGCGATTCACATTCAATCGTGCAGCGCGCAAGCAATCCGTTCAACACTTCCTCCGGCATGTCGACGAGTTGCGCCGTTGCAAGCACAACCTGCTGCCCGTTCAGCGAATGGATTGTCTTGTCGACTTTGCTCACCGCCGCCCGCGGAATATTGCCGACCTCGCTCGCGTACAATCGTACCTGTTGCTCCGGCAGAACGCTGGTCCGCTCATGCACAGAAACCGGCATCACCACAACGTAGCCCGTTGTGTCGGAAACAACCAGCAGTGTGTCTCCTTTGCCGACTTGTGTGACAATACCCGAGATCGGAGCGATGAGCCTGTATTCTTTTTCCTGCCGCTCCAACACGTGGATTTCGCTTTGCAGGGATTTGATCTGCGCCCGGACGAAATCGGCCTGCTCTTTTTTTGCTCCGGTTGTAGCGCTTCGAAGTCTTGCCTCTGCAATTGATACCGCAATTGCCGACGTTGCCGCCTGGCGTTGGGCAAATTCATACTCCTGTTCCGACACTAACCCCCTGTCAAATAAGAGTTTCTGGCGGGCAAGGACAGAGTTGTACTCCTCTGCCTGGCGCTTTGCATGTTCGACCGACTGGACGGCTTCTTCTACGATAGATTGCTTCTCTCCTGTCACCGCAACCGCAAGTGCGGCGGTGGCGTTTTGCAGTTCTCCCCTCAATCGTTCAAGCTCGCGTGCAACTTCGCTGGAACGCGCAATGCCGACAGTATCTCCGGCTATAATGGTAGATCCGCCGGCAATTTTTGCATCAATCGAAAAACTCATCGCGTCGCCGCGACTGAATTGTGCGAGCGAGTAGTGTCTCGTAATTCCGCTTGCCCGGTCTGCAATGAAGGTCACTATTCCGCCATCCCTGTTCAGGGCAACGATCCATTCACTTGTGCAGAGAATCTTTCCCGTTGTCGTGATGGTGTACGGAACAGAGATCGGCAAAACAAACACGAGCGGAACCAGCACAGCGGCAGCCACTCCGAATGCCCATTTGCGGCGATGCGTATCAAATTCCAATCCCCTCATTTCATCAGTACCATGCGACGTGTTTGCGTAAAGCCGTCGGCAGAAATTCTATACAAATAGATTCCGCTGGAGAGGGGCGATGCGTCGAATGTGACGGTGTGAGTTCCGGCATTCCGCTGTCCGTCAACAAGCGTGGCAACCCGCTGGCCAATAAGATTGTACACATCCAGCTTGACGTTGCTTTCCTTCGGCAACCCGAACGAAATCGTGGTGGATGGATTGAACGGATTAGGATAATTCTGCGCCAGCGAGAAAGTCGTCGGTATGCTTGATGTGTGTTTCACGTTCGTCACAAGGGAAACATCCGTTCCCGTCAATACAATCTCGGTAGTCCCGCCGGAGGGGTTCACCGTATTCGCGCCGCTCGGCCACACGCCATCGGCGTCCGTTGCCGTTGCCAGGATTGCTCCCGTCGCACGCGAGCGCCGCTCAAACCGGCGGATGCCGTTCGGCAGCGTGTTCGGAACAACCATGCCGAATGCCCCGTTGAGGCCGTCCACGTTTCCGGCGTAGAATGCAGCGTAATTGTTAGCAAGTGTGTTTGCCGTTCCATCATGCTCGATGAATGTTCCTGAAACCGGCCTTCCGCTTCCGGCAGTGTTGTCGTAGGCAAAGACAAAATCCTTTGCAGCGGCAGAAGACGATCCCCGAAGTCCGGTACCCGAAGTATCGGCCGGCGCCGAGTCGAGTCTCAGTACACGGACAGAATCGGGCGTGGTCAGGCGAACGGCAACCGATGTGCCTGTGCCTCCATCGTTCAGCGCGATTCTCATAAACACATGGTTCCCCGGTGCAAACCGCGCATTTCCTGTCGGCTCTGAGACGAACCAGCCTTCGAACATTCCGGTTGCATCACTCGTGAAGGTTCCGTATGCACCCTCCACCGAAAGACTCGGCCCGGTTGTTCTTGTAAAATCGCCCGATGCCGGAACGAAGATACAGTTCCCCGCACCGCTTGTCGTAGCCCCGTCTGCGGAAGTCACCATCTGATTGAAGTATCGGTACGTCGCGTTCTGCAGAAGTCCGGAAATTCTTACTCTGTAAGCAAACGGAATGCGGTTTGAATTCGTCCCATTATTTCCCTGAATCACTTGCGGCACAATGAGTGTTATCAGAACGGGATCAATAATAATCGAGTTGCCGTTATCGGTGCCGAATGTCGGCCGCGCCTGCACGAACGGGCCCGTGCCGTTCGGAATGCGCGCCATCGAGCGGTTGCCCACCTGCGGACCGAACGTGACGGAATCGAGAATGCTCACGTTGACGTTCGAAAAGATGATCTGCTCACCGCTTGCCGACAACGCAAAATTGGCATGAAGTCCAACCTGTCCGCTGTCGTTATCAGCCCAGACAATCAGGTAGCCGTTCGGCGCAATGATCGTGTTAGCAGGAAATTGCCACTTCGTCGGCAATGTCGGGTCGTCCGAAAGATACATGCCGCCGAGATTCAGCGGATTTGATGTTGTATTGTAGAACTCTATCCAATCGTCAAACTGGCCAGCAGGATCGGGAATCGAATCGTTCTGCGCCATGAATTCGTTGATCACCACATCACCCGGATTCACCGCAAGCAAGCAGGAGACGCCAAGCGTCGTCAGTTGCGACTGTACGCTCGCTTGCCTGAGATTGATGAATGATTTCAGTCCCGGTTTGCGCGTCCCGCCCCCGCCGCTGGCGTTGATGTCGCTTACCAGATTGGTTTCAAACTGCGTGTTCGTGTACATCTTCCGCGGATCGGCATACACGTGCGGTCGGATAGCGCTCGCGACCGAGTCGATCAGAGGAAAAAGTCTTGCCGACGAGAAATAATTCGTAAACAACAGGCATAGCTGCTGCAAATACTCGGCGCGCAGTGTTGGCGTATTCAAAAACTTGCCGATAAGGGGACGGTTGGTTGTGCTGCTCACATAGGTAATGCTCATGCTCTCAAGATTCGACACGCCGCCCGTGTATGAACCGAAGCTGAGCCCCAAATCCCAGGGAATCCACTCCATTTTTCCTGTTGTAGGATGAAAATAGAAGTAGAAATTCCTTCCGCTGTTCAGATACGCATCGAGGTTTGCAAACAGATTATCGACTGCAACTGCTCTGTACAGCGCGTTCAGATTCACGACGTTCGGCAATGCCGTTGCCATGTTGGCGTTGTTGTTGAGTGTATCGAGCAGCCTGACGAGATTCGTCCACGCGGTTGTCGATTCTTCCGTTTTCATTTCATAGCGCGAGTAGTACAGGCTTGGAGTCGACCCGTACCAGCGGAAATCAGAAATAACCCCCGAGCCGAACGCGTCAACGGCCTTGAAGAGATCGCCCCCGTCGTTTGCATAACGTGAATTCAGAAACCGCTTGTCAACATGCTCGACCATGGCGTAGAATCCCCACAACGTGTCGTTGAAGAACACCCGCGCATAGTTTACTCGCGGCGCCGGAACGCCCGCATCTCTGCAGAAATCCGAGTGCATCTTCTCGCGCATGAACGTGGGATCGCCCCAGCAATTGTTCAGGTGAATCCCCTTCACGCCGTCCCAACGGGTATTACTTCTGAACTCATCGAGGCTCAGCCGGATCGATTTTTTGTTGTTGGGATGACTGTAGGAGGAATTTCCCTTGAGCCTGACGCCGATACTATCGTATTCGACACCGTTGATCACGGCGTTTGCGGCAATGTACTGCTCGTTTCCTTGATTATAATAGATCGTGAGAGAATCCCAGTAGCGTTGCTGCGGAAACCGGAGGTTGATGGTGTGAATCTGCGTGCCCGCAAAAATACTGTCGCCCGGATTTTGCGCATTAGCTGCAATGGGCACTCCTGCAAGCAGAATGCCAAGAAGCAGGCTGTAACGTTTCATATCTGACCCTATGTGGATGGTAGGTTACTCGTTGCGTCGCCGCGGTCGATCCTCGAACCTGTTGCGGCGCTCTTTCTGAAATTCTTCGAACTTCTTCCTCTGTTCCTTCGTCAACAGGCCGGTGATCTTCTCGTCGGCTTCACGGTTCTTCTTCATTATCGTTTCACGAAAGGCGCCGCGATTGCCGCCGGAGGATTCGAACATTTCTTCCATCTCTTGCCGGAGTTGTTCATAGATTTTCCTGACTTGGGCTGTTTGCTTCTCGTTCAGGTTCAGTTCCTTTTTCAACTCGGCGGTACGCTCGTCGGGCGACATGCGTCTCGGTTGGGCTGAACTGCCGCTGCATAACAACACGAAGCAGGCCGGCATGAGGAGTATCAAGGCAGTTGATCGAAGTTTCATATCGCATCTCTTTCGTGATTGATGGGCTTCTGTTTCCGAGGCATGACAAAATGAATCCCCCACTAATTCATGCTATAATTGCTCGAAAAGCAATATCCAAGCTGATGTTCTTGCCACACACAGTAAGTTGACCGACACTTTGAACCGGAATCCCCTGCGAAGGTTTAACGTATAGCTTTTCAGCGCCGTTCGGGGGCGAAGGCCGGACGCCATTCCAATCCGCTCGCCGTTTCCATCAGTTGCGTCAGGCGTGAGATGAATCGTGCCATCGGCGCCCCGTCCACCACGTCATGATCCATCAGGATTGTTAGATTCAGTATCTCCCGTATCTTGACTTCATTCTGAACCACCCAGGGCTTTTTCAGCACAGAGCCGACGCCAACGCTCAAGTTGTGGTAGGATTTGTGAATGAACCAGCCGGGAAGGCCGCGTTTATTGCCGATGGAAGTAAGAATGACTGTACCCATCAGCTTCTTTCGCAGCAGCGGACGGGAGAGAATGTGCTTCATCACAAGCCGGCGAATTACTGCGGGAAGCAGGTAGTACAACTTCATCTGCAATGCACTGCTCCCTTCGGCAAGAACGTAATCTCCCTCGTTGCGGATATCTTGGCTCTTGGCGGCTTCGATCTCGCGATGGATTTCAGCCATCGCCTTTTTGTCGGCGCGTTTGATAACGACGGGAAGCGGTACAGGCTTTCCATCAACTTCTTTCTCCACGATGACGGCAATATCAATGTCGTCAAAGACGATAAGTTTCCGTTTGTTGCGATGCAGAAGGGCGTGAACCTCCTTGTGCTCACTGATTGCGGTAGCTATCGTCTTGATGAGCCACGAAGTGAACGAAACCGCAACCCCGGATTCCCGCCTCAACGTACGAAGCCGGCTTCGCGCATCGGTCACATCAATTTCCAGCAAACCGGCGATGTGATGTTTCGTTCGGGCAATTCGTCCGAGATCAATCGTTCCTATGCGGGACTTCGGGAAGTCAACGACGGAGTAGGGATGCTCGTTCGCGTGTTTCATTGTCCATTTTCTGTTGACGTTCTTATCTGCCGAAGCCCGGCTCTTTCAGCCTGAATCCCAGAATGTCCGAGTAGAACCAGAGGGATTCTGTTTCTCGATTTGAGGATGAGGATGAGGATGAGGATGAGGTGCATGGGAATCTTCTATATGGTAGCAAATTTCAGCCTATGCAATAGAGGACGCTAAACTCATTTTGGTTTAGTGATGAAATCGTAGAGTTATAGAAGCGCAGATGAAGAGCTTTAACCGCAGAGAACGCTGAGATCGCAGAGAAAGAAACCTTTAATGTGTTCTCCATTTCAAGGTATTTCCTCCGCGTTCTCTGCGGTTAGATTTTTCTGCCGAGTTTTCATCCGCGTCTCTAGCGCCTCCATAGGCATGCCCAAATCCCCCACCTGCGCCTCGTCAAGGTAGCGCGAATCAGCGGGAAAATCAATGGTAGATCGGAGGTCAGAGGACAGAAGTCGGATGTCGGAGATCAAACGCTTGACTCAATGTCAGATATGACATATATTGACTCTCAATGAAGGACACTGACAAGCCGCTCATTTGGCTGCATGGCGAGGTTAAGACGCCGCCATTTTCCGGAGCGGGAAGGATTGAAGCAGGATACCTGTTGCGCCGATTACAGACGGGCGAAAAGCTGGCCTTGCCTCATTCGCGACCGATGCCTTCGATCGGTTCACGGTGTCACGAGCTTCGCATCAACGACGAAAATAGAACCTGGCGTATTGTGTACCGCCTCGAGGAGGATGCCATCCTCATTCTGGATGTATTCGAAAAGAAAGTGCAGAGAACACCCAAGAAAGTCATAGAAAATTGCAAACGCCGAATCAGACTTTATGATTTAGAAGTAGGATGACCATGAATACTACAAAACGAAAACGCCTTGAAGCTAAAGGATGGAAAGTCGGCAGTACTGCTGACTTCCTCGATCTCTCACCCGAAGAAGCCGCCTACGTGGAAGTAAAACTCGCCTTGAGCAAGCGCCTTCAGGCGGCGCGACGGGGAAAGAACCTTTCGCAGGAACAGTTGGCCCAACTTTTGAAATCCAGCCAATCCCGCGTGGCAAAGATGGAGGCGGGAGACCCGACGGTGTCACTTGACCTTCTCGTTCGCTCACTCTTTGCCCTTGGTACATCCCGGAAAACCCTCGCACGGATATTGGGATAAGCTTCCCGAAGTCCATCCATTTCACAAGAAAGCCCCGCCCCGCAACTTGCGCCATCGGGACGGGGCATTTGTTACACACTATCCCGTTTATCCTTGCCCGCCTCTGGCGGGCCGTAAATCCTGTCTGAATCTTCTCGACAGGATTAACAGGATGTAACAGGATTGAATGTTATTTCATCAACAACATCTTGCGTACCTGAATGAACGCGGGCGAGCCACTTGTCGGCGTCGCTTCAATGCGCATCAGGTACACGCCCGTTGCCACGCGGGCATCCCATCGTACATCATAGAACCCGGCGGGCTGCACGGCGGCGACAAGCTGCTCAACTTCCTGCCCCAGTATGTTGAACACCTTCAGCGTCACCTTCGATTCAGCAGGCAACGCATACCGGATTGTGGTCGAAGGGTTGAAGGGATTCGGGTAGTTCTGTTCGAGCGCGAATGTCGTCGGCAGAGCCGCTACACCTTCAATGCTTGTCACGATATCAAGTCTCACCGGCACGAACATGGGGGCGCCGGTGTTTCCTGTCAGCGTGAGCCGTGCGCGGTGGGTTCCCTGCGTCATCACGCCGGGATGAACCTGCACTTTCACGCTCATGCTGTCGGACGGGGCGAGCACGCCCTGCGTAACATCCGTTGAAAGCCACGGCACGGCGTCCCGCGTCAACAGAATGGCGAGATTGTTGTGCATATACGCCGCGCTGTTCACAACCTGCAACGCAATACTCCCTCCTGCATTCTCAATTCCAATAGTCGCAGAGGTAAGCGTTTGCTGCATGTTCTGATATTGATAAAGAACATCGCCCGACGGCTTGAGGATAATCTGGAACGTATAGAGTCCGGGCTCAGAAGTGCCGTAATGCGGCACGTTGGTGTACTGAACGATGAATCTGTTGTTGGCGACATCGTGATAATAGTGCACGGTTCCGCTTGTACTCAGATCAAGATCGTCCCACCACGGATACAGCGCATTGTTCGGCTCTGCAGTCGAGGGAATGGCGCCGTTCAGGTACGCCGCCGAAGTCGAGGCAACGTCGAACCCGAGCCAGCCGTTTGTCACGACCTTCAGTGACGAGTAAGAGGTGCCGTAGAACGGGAATGCAAACGGCATCGATATTGTCACATACCCGTCGTCGGCACTGGGTGACCAACCTGTAATCTGTGTGCCGACGGTCGAGATATCCACCCAGTTGAATGTCGGACCGCCCGGCTCGTCGCTGTCAATCCAGCGATAGCCGTATGCGTCAGGGCCGCCGCCACCTTTTATTGCAGGAGGATTGACGGCTTGCGCAACGCCCTTCGGGAGTTCGATAGTCGCCTGCTGTTCCATTGAGCGCAGTATGGAAGGCGACGTACCGACCAGCGATTCTTCTATTGTAAACCGCAACGTGTCGGTACCTGCGTTCTTTACTTTCATCATCTGAAATGTCGTATCGGCTGTGGGCTGTCGCGTGAACGCGAAAGAATCGGGCTGAACAACCATGAGCGCAATTCCACCGTGTCCGATCAGCGCAATGGCTGGAGAACTGCCGGCGTTCGAGATGAAACGTAGCGTGTCGTACAGCGTCCCCACCACAAGCGGCTTGAACTGCACGGTCAATCGTACGGTATCCTGCGGCCCGAGCGAGAAGCTGACCGGCGTTACGGAGAACCGCGCGTTAGTATGCGTAATGTTCGTGACGTTCAGCGTGCCTGTGCCGAGATTTTGTACACGCACAAACTGCGTCGCCGAGTCGTTCAGTTGAACCGCCCCGAAATCCAATGAGGACGGCGTCGCGGAAATCAATGCGCCACCCGGGCGGGTCATCAAGAATTCAACTATGTTTTCCGTGAGTTTCTTTGCCGTTGTCGTGTCGGTAATGGCGGCAACGGAGAATGTCGTGAACACAATTTGTCCGACTGTGGGATCGGGTAGAGGATTGTACACAATAACCCCCGCCGTGTCGGGGCCTTGCGCTGCATATGTTGACCATCCGGCGATTTTCTTCGCATGCACGTCGCCGGGCTGCAACCTCATAGCATCCCTGTGTCCTATACCGCTGGTCGGGAACGGAACGGGACTTGAAATAACGTGAGGCGTTGTGAACACCGGATGCGATGGCACAGTCACCGCTAAATTGGAACTGCTGACATCGCTGATCCAGTTGCTGTCGCGCAACACTTGACGGCGGAACGGCGGATCGAGGTCGGTTGTTGTGCCGCTCTTGCGGAAGACGTATCCAACTTCCCCGCCTTCGACCCAGATTTTTCCTCCGGATTGGCTGCGGCCCACCAACGCCGCCCGTTTGGCTGCATCTCCAAAAATGCCGCTCGTTTTGCTTCCTGCAGACCACACAACAACATCATAGTTCGCATAGCCTGTCGGATCGTGGGCGGCAAATGTTGCCGTATCCACCACAAATCCAACTTCCGTCAGCGTACGGGCGATGAGACGCGAGCTGACGCCTTTCTGCGCCGCGGGACGTTCATCCATCCCTTTGTCGGATACAGCTTTTTCCTTCGTTGTCACGTCATCATCTACCACAAGAATAACTCCGCGTGCAGAGATGATGGCAAAACGATGGAAGCCTGTCGGCGGATTCGTCGCAAGATTTCCCGCAACGGAACGATCACGTGCAACCACCTTGTATACAATAGTGTCGCCAACAACAACCTGATTCGTATCGAGCGGGAACGTCGCCTGATAATTGTCTCCCGTCGTAGGCACAAGCCCGAACGACCCGCTCAGGGAGCCGCGAAGGCGCATATAATCCACCCATACGGAATCAACGCCGAGGTTATCCGTTACTGTTGCGCGTACCGTTGCCGGCCAGCGCAACCTCGCCTGATCGCGCAGCGGCGTGTGTGTAATAACCGGAGGAATCACATCAGGTCCGGCAAGGAAACTGTGGAAGCTCCCCGGCGCTCCGGTCGGATGAGTTGCCGCTCCGCCACTGCTATCTTTCGCCGAGATATAGTACCGGTACGTTGCCTGGATTCCGTTTCCGGGAATTTGCGCCTGATAGACGTTCGGCGTTCCCGTCAGTGTCATCTGCACGCTGTCGGTGAAAGTTCCCGTTCTCGTCCAGAACACTTTCAGGCTCGACGGAATGAGGGGTGATGATCCCTGCACGATTGTCGCCGTGACGATATATGGGCCTGTCAGGTTCTCCGTATCGGTAAGTGGAGTATGGGAGATTTGCGGAACGTAGTTCGCAGGATTGATAAACCCTCTCACCCCGAACCAATAGACAATGGACTGAAGATGCGCGCCGCCGTACAAATTGCGGTCGGCCTGAATCACTGCTTCGGCATTCAGGGTCATTGTTACGCCGCTGGCAGGAAGGTAGAAGTGACTTTGCAGAACAAGCTTGTCCATAACTTCCCGCCCGATCTCATTCCAGATGTACATAAGACTGGAGGACCACATCTGGCCGTCGGTGTGAATTGCGCCGGTCAATCCTTCGGGATAATGAGGCGCGTAATTCAGAACACGTCCCGCCCAGAACGGATTGTGCCCGTCCCAATCAAATACCCAATAATAGGGAGGATTGGCGGGCTGCCAGTGTCCGAGACTGCGTGAGTATGACTCGGCCCAATAGTCACCAAATCCCTCACCTAACGCCCCCTGCTGTCCCGACCCCGACCAGCCCGGCACCGTACCGTGATGAATAGCGTGGCCATATTCGTGCAACACAACGTCGGCATCTTCGGCATCATCAACTCCCCCCTCACCGAATGTCAGCCGGTTTGTCGAAGGATAGTAGGCGGAGTTGTCCGCCCCGTTGAATCCATGCGGGTCGGCTTGAATGGAGTTGTTCTGGATGTTCGTGAAGCCGAGCGACTGAATATGCCGCTGTGATTGGTCGAGATGGAAATACACCATCACATCCTCAAACCCGTCCTGAAAGCGTGTATAGCGGAACGAATCGGGATGAGCAGCGGTAACCACAGGAGTACTCGGCGGATCCCAGTCAAACGGCGTCACGTACGGACCTTGCAGCCGGTACAACCCGCCGCTGAATGTGATATCCCGTAGCGTGCGGAGCTTCCTCTCGGCATTGAGTTCAGGTGTATCGGCATCGTTGCCGTCCACATATCCCCCGGTGCCGTACGTTGCTCCCGCCGTCGAAAGCGGATCGGGATCGAACACCAAACCGCTTCCATCCACTTTCAGTACCTTGGAGTTTCCTCCCCCTTGTTCCGACGGACTGTGAAAGCACGTCATATCTGTTACGCTGATGATTTCTCCGCTGCGGGCATCAACGAATACTTCCCAATCTCCTCTCGGCTCAAAAGCGGGAATGATGACGCGGTAGGCAAGCTTCGCCTGGCCTTTTTCAACCTTTACCATCAATGTTGAGGATTGCGGTCCATGCAATTCGCCGCGTACGCCCAAATGGTTTCGGGCGGATTGTGTTGCAGCTTCACCGCTCAACGCAGCAGTCATTGTCGGGATGGAAATTCCCGGCTTGTAGTTCGATGCGAAGAACTCGACATAATTCTTCCGATCAATACTGATTACAATATCCGACTGATACACGGGAATGCCGTTGTATGTCTGATTGAAACGAACGTGATAGCCCGCCGGACTTTCCTGCACCATCGAGACTGCGAGATCGGAAAGATCGGATTTCATCTGAAAGCGCTGAAACTGGCTTCGCAGATATTCCTTCGCCATTGCTTCCGGCGTGCCGGTCAGGGGTCCATGTTTTACATTGGACAACGTAAGCGGAACCGGAGGAGTATCGGTGTACACGCCTGTACCCTGCAGCTGCCCGCCCATTTTGCTCAGCGATTGGGCGGATGCAGTGCCGGAAACGCCGCACACCATCCCCGCAATCATCAAAGCAACAATGCTTCTGAACAGTGTTTTCATTCCACGTATTCCTTTTGACTGATTGATAGAATTGATTCTCACTTGATGAGAACCACTTTGCGTGTGGCAACAAGAGTTCTGTTGTTCTTCCCTCCGTCTTGTTGTTCCACAAACATTCGGATAAAGTAGAGTCCGCTGGAAGAACCGGAAGGCCGCCAATCAACAGCGTACGAACCCGCCGGCTTCCATTCGTTGAGAAGTAACGCCACTTCACGTCCCAGCATATCAAACACTTTAATGTTGACAACTCCACCGCCCGTAGCACCGATCGAGAACGGAATTCGCGTTGAAGGATTGAACGGATTGGGATAGCATTCTCCGAGTGATGTTTGAAGCGGAATTGCCTCCGGTTTCACGTCAACAGTGATTGAATCGAGATAGTCAATGCGCATCTCGTCAACATACCAGCCGCGATGATTCGTCAGCCAATCGCTCGCAAAGCGAAACCGGAAACGGACGCGATGGTTGGTGAACGCAGCAAGAGGGAAACCTGCCTCAACCCAGCCTGTCGAGTTGCCGGAATAGCCGGGCCCGCCGAGTGCGGCAATCGTCGCAAAGGGGTAGCCACCCTGTGGCATGAACAACTGAAAGGCGCCACTGTCAACCGAAACCCAGACGTTGCCGCCATCGTTGTTCGGCTCAATTCGGTAGAGATGTGTGAACGTGAGCACGCCTTCGGCTTTGTTGGAAAGATCGAACGTTGGAGATTCAAGAATGGAATTCCGGTTGTTCGAGTAATTCCCCGCGAGATTCGTTGCCCACACACGCTGGCCCCGCGGCGGAGCCGGAATATCCGTTGTGCCGATCAAACCCCAACTCCAGTCGCCTGAACCTTCAAACCCGCCGTTCGTGTTTTCGAAATCCAGAAGGATCGAATTCAAGACTCTCCAACTGTACCACCCGGTTTCCGGCAATGTTGCCTGATTGCCCGAGAACGACCCATCCCTCGCATGAACGGCGTACTCAATGCGATCGCCGGGCACAAACGGCCCCGTAATGAACCCGCGCCACATATCTCCGCTTACCTGTTCCATTGTGTCAAGCCGGAGTGTTCCTCCATTCACTTTGTATTCAATCCACGCAAGCGAAATGCTGCTCTGGTCGGTGATGGTTGCTCTCACTTCGTACGGATTGTCAAGGTAAGATTTGTTAGAGAGAACAGAATGTGTGATAGATGGCGGAATCGAGTCGCCTGCAACATGAAACACAACAGGGGAAGTCGTGTCCGCGGGAAATGTTGACAGAACCGTATCGCCGTTCGTGAATTTCAGAAAGTATGAAACCGTTGTTCCGTACGGCTGCTTCGGAATGAACCCGCGATACATTAGCGAATCACCAACGCTTCCAATCTGCGACATTGAAACGCTTGAATACACCGGATTGATGTTCGTTCTAAAGAGAATTTCGCTTTGTGAAATCGTAGCCGAGGTCAGCAACTTGGCGTCAAGCTGAATACTCCGTGAACTATCCTGTGTATCGCCCTGAGGAATATGAAGAATAGTCAGAAACGCACGCTGAATTCCCGCGAAATGTGCAAATCCGGCAATCGCCCCTCTCGTAATCTGATACACATACTGCGGATCGACGTTTGCAAAGTTATCCGTGCTGCGATGATAGTGAGGAGTTGTAATTCCCTCATAGTATCCGGTAATCACGTATCCGGCATCTTCAAACGACATGTAGTCGCTGCCGTATGCATTCGTAATTGTCGTAGTCAGCGTCGAGTAAGTTCGCGTGATCGCCGCGAGGGTGTCTGTGTAACGGGCAGAGGCTTCGTTGTTCGATGAGGGAGAATTGTCTTCATCCCTCTCTACTTTCACCATCGTGTTGGTGTTGCCGCGGTAGCCGCCGATTTCATCGACGTTGATCACGAGCTTGATGCTGTGGTTTTCGGGAACAACAACATTCTGCACATAAGCCCTGCTTCCGACAAGACCCTGTTCTTCCGCAGAAAAGCAAACAAACCGCACGGAATAATCAAAACTCTTTGCAGCAAGAAGACGGGCAACTTCGAGAATCAACGCAATGCCCGAACCGTTGTCGTTCACACCCGGTGCAAGCGTCGTGGGCGTTTCGCTGATCGAGTCGTAGTGACCGATAAGCAGTACGTACGTGCTGGGATAACGAATCCCGGTTTTCGTCACCACGATATTCTGGAGTGTCCGGCCGCTCCACGTGAAATTATGCTGGAGAATATCGCTATACCCATACTCCTGGAACTTCGAGATGAGCCAGTTTTTCGCCGCAGTTACAGAGTCGGTGCTTGAATGCCTTGTCCGGAATGCCTCCAGCCGTTGAAGAGAAGCGATGAGTTGCGACGAATCAACACTTGCCGCCAGTTGCTGCAATACCGGATCAAGGTTGAGAAATACCATCGGCGCTTCCGGCCGCGTAACGGGATTTCCGCGTTGCGCATGAAGAGTCTGTGAAAAAGCGATAAGGATGAACAGAGAAAGAAAATATACGCGTTTCATGTGAAGACTTTCGTACAGTTTGTCACAATTGATTCCCCCATCAACGCAGTCACGAGCCGCACCGCACACATCCGCTGTTTATCTTGAGCCGGGCATAACAAGGATGCGTTTCACTAATCCGGTAAAGCGTAGGAATCGGAATTCAGGACGGAAAGATAAATCAGGAGAGTGTATGTGGAAATGAACAGAGGAAAGGCCGGAAAACCGCGGAACATCGCATGCTTCAGCCTGATTTTAATATGGTGAAGGGGGGGGTGAATATCAAGCGTTCAGAGGAGGAAAGCGGATTTTGCTACCCATCATGCCTCAACACCACTTTCCCGAATTGCTTCCCGCTCGCCATTCGCTGCATCCCCTTCTCCGCCTCGTCAAGAGAAAAGACTGAATCGATGACGGGTTTGATGTCGTGGCGCTCGACAAAGCGAAGCATCGCCGCAAACTCCTCCTCCGTTCCCATTGTAGAACCGAGGATGGAGAGCTGTTTCCAAAAGATACGTGCCGGTTCGGCATTTTGGATTTTTCCCTGCACCGAACCATAGTTCACGATGCGACCTCCCGGCGCGGCAACGTCCAACAACCTCGCAAAATCGGGTCCTGCCGCGCCATCTACAATAAGATCGAATCTTCCTGCAAGTTTCTGCAAGTCTTCAGCCCACGTTGCCGTCGTGTAATTTGTTCCGCCGCTTGCGCCCAACGAAATGGCTTTGGCAATTTTTTCATCGGATCCTGATGTGACGAACACATTCGCTCCAACAGCAAGCGCGAATTGCAGCGCCGTCACAGCAACGCCGCCGCCGATTCCCGTCACCAACACCGTCTCACTTCTTTCGAGATTTCCCCGAGTGAACAATGCACGATAAGCGGTGAGTCCGACAAGCGCAATTGCCGCGGCTTCTTCAAACGACAGCACTTTCGGTTTAGGAAGAACGTACTTTGCCGGTACGGCGATATACTCGGCAAACGTTCCGTTCTCGGGAAAGCCGAGAACCGTAAAATTCTTCTGCTGCGCTTTCGGATTATCTCCCCAGTTATGAGAGGGATTAATAACAACGTTCGACCCGATGAACTCGCGACCGACATTCTTCCCGACATCCTCTACAACTCCCGCCCCGTCCGAACCTATGATGATGGGATACTTCGTGCGGGGATATGTTCCCTGCTGTATGTAGTAGTCACGATGATTGAAAGCAGAAGCTGCGAGTCTGACAAGAACGCCGTCATTACTCATGATAGGCATGGAAACTTCTTTGAGACGCAAGGGTTCAGCTTTGGATTCGAGGAGGATGGCTTTCATATACGCCTATTGTAAACGAAATAGAATATGCTCGGTCTTAAATTTTAGAATACAGAATCTCCACGAGAAATCCCACTATGCGCGTGCCCTGTACACGAGCGCAAGGACGGCCGGCACTACCAAAAGTGTCAACAGGGTTGATGAGCAAAGCCCGCCGATTGTTCCGAGGGCAAGTGAGTACCATATACTTGAAGGGGCGCTCCAGAGTAATAAGGGGAGAAGAGCGCCCTTGGTGGTTAGTGAGGTCATCATGATCGGGCGCAACCTGTCCGAAGAGGCAAGCACAAGGACGTTTACCGAGACGGGATCAGATTGAAAACGCTTTGCCACACAATCAACCAAGAGGATTGCGTTCGACACGACGATTCCCGTCAGCAGCATGACCGATGCGTATCCCCCGCGACCGAACGGCGTGTCCGTCCAATAGAATGCAAGAAACAAGCCGATCAGTGAGAGGGGAACAGTGAGAATCACAATGAGAGGCTTGGTAAACGACTCGTAGAGTGAGGCTGTCACCATGAAGACAATGACCAAGGCAACAAGCGCAAGCCAAAGCATGGAGGACTTGTCACGGTCGGGCATGATAAACCATGCAAAGGACTTGTCGAACTTGTACCCGTGTGGCAGCGGCATTGCTTCAATCGTTGATTCGACAAACTGATCACCGTATCTGTACGGCCCCCGGTACTCGAAAGAAATCCAGCGGACATACTGCTGATTCTCGCGCGTTATCTGCGACATGACGCGCCGTTCATCAATCTGCATAAGCGCGCCGACCGGCACCGTTTCGCCGCGCACATTCACAATCCGTTCACGGGAGATGTCCAGCACGGTAGCGGAGTCAAAGCCCTGCATTTTTGCAAGCAAAGGAACTCGCTCGCCGCCGAGCGAAATGCTTTGCCGGTCAACAGTCCCGCGCGTCATGCTGCCGATCCACGGCATGATGTCTGCAACCGTGAAATGATGCGCAGCAATGGCTTCCCTGTCGAAATTCATCACCAGCTCTGTAGATTTCGGCCAGCGGCCAAACGTTCTGTCAATATCTACCTCGGCAATACGCGGGTTCCGTTCGAGGCGTTGCTTGAACTGCTCCGCAAGCTCTTTCACCTTCCCGTAGTTGTATCCCAACACCTTCACATAAAAACTCGGAGCCGATTCGCCGCCCGAGTAGAACCCGGGACCGAAGCCGGACACGGAAATCGATGCGCCGCCGGTTTGTGCCGCAAGCACTGTCAGCCGGTTTTTCATCATGTACGGCAAGGCAGTGCTTGCAGCCTTCTCATCAAAATCAACACGCACGGAAGCATAATCATCAATCACGCGGGTTGTTATCAGGCTCACGCCTTCAGGCGCAACTTGTACTTCACGCTCGATGAGTCGTGCCACATCATCGTACCGCTGAAGCTCAGTCCCTTGCGGAAAGCCGACACGCACGACGAGATACGTTTCGTTCCCCCATTCCCACACTTCTCCTTTCGTGACTTTGGTGAAGAAAAGGTGTGAAGCCCCGCCGAGCGCCGCGTTGAGATACGGACGAGCGGCAATCATCGGCTCGCTTGCAAACACAGCGTTGTAGATCCGTGCAGGAAGATGTTCAGCAGCAATCCGTTCCGGCAGAAGCCACACAGGCAAACCGAACGCGAGCACAACTACAGCAAGCACACTCTTCCGCCAGTGCAGACACAAGCTGAGAGCCTTTCTGTATGCAGCGAGAATACGATTGCCTATGCCATCAAACCTTCCGCTTGTTGCGAGCACAGCAGGCGCGTTGCGAATGATTACCGGAATAACGGTGAACGAAACAATCAGCGACATCACTAACGCAATTCCGACTGCAAGCCCGAACTCGCGGAAATACGGCTTCAAATCCTGAGGCAAGAACGCAATCGGCAGCAACGCACCGATAGTGGTAATGGTTGAAGCGATAACAGGAAGACGCACTTGAGCCACGGCGGAGACGATACCGGTATCAGAGTTGTCGTCGCGACGCTGAATGTTGTCTAACACCACAATCGAATCATCCACAACCCGCCCGAAGCCGAGCACGAGCCCCGCAAGCGTGAGAAGATGCAACCCGAGTCCGAGCAGCCAGAAGACAAGCAGCGTGCCTGCGAGCGAAATGACCAACGACGACATCAGGACGAGCGGGGCGCGCAGACTTCCGAGCGCCACAACCAGCACAAGCCAGATGAAGAAGATGGAGAAGAAGACTTCGCGGCGCACGTTCTCCAATTCTGCGCGCATCTGCTTGCTCTTATCGACGACTTTTGTGAGTGAGAGATTGCCGGGGAATGCGGCGGCAAGTTCGTTCAAACGGACGATCACCCGGTCGGCAACTTCGATGGTGTTGATGTGCGGCTCTTTGTCAACAAGCAACGTGATGGAGGGCCTTCCATCAATGCGGTACATGCTGCGGGTTTCGGCGACGGTATCATGAGCGGTTGCAATATCGCGCAGACGGAGCAGAGCATTACCCTGGTTGCGGAGTGGCAGATCGAGAATATCGTCAATGCCGGCGTGGTTGTTTTCTACCGCAACGATCATCCTTGCCGCGCCGCGCTGCAACATACCAACGGGCGCATTGGACTCAACGTCACCCAATTCCGCGAGTATGGCATCGACGGTCAACCCGGCCGCGGCTACTCGCTTCGGATCGAGCAGAACATGTACCTCACGTTCTTCTCCTCCGATAATCTCCACGCGCGCAACTCCTTTGATTGAAGTTAGCGCAGGCACAATCCGCTCCGCGGCATACGTGCGCAACACCGCGGCACTCATCTCCGACGCAAGGGCAAACGTGAGAAAGCCCTGCAACTCCCTGAAATCCTCCGGCACGTAGCGGGCAATGACGGGGAGCCTGACTCCGGCGGTGAATGTTTCTGCAAGCGCAGCCAACTTCTCGTACAACTCAAGTCGTGCAAAGTTCATGTCCGTCCCCTGCTCAAACTCCACATCCACCGACGAGCGCCCTTCGGTCGAGCGGGAGCGGACATTCTTCACGCCAGAAACCGTGTTCGCCACCTCTTCAATCGGGGCGGTGATAAATTGCTCGACGGTTTCGGGGGACGTGTTCCCCCACGACGTGTTGATGGTGAGACTCGGAAAGTCAATCGTCGGGGCAAGTTCGATGGGCAACCGCGTAAATGCAAACAACCCGGCAAGCACCAGCGCGCCGCAGACCATGCTGACGGCGACGGGGCGGTGAAGAAGAGATGGGTGCAGGATGCTTACCTCTTCTACGAGACGAAGGGGGAGGTCTCCGGCCTACTGGCCGAACGTGTTGCTCTCATCATAGCAGTTCAGGTGAGAAAAAGGAACCTCGTGAAGTGACATGACTGTGTCGTGCTGCAGAGCAACCAGGCCTCATCACCCTGTCATTCACTACTCTGTCTACCGATTCCAAACGGTGATGCTTGTATCAGCAAGTGTGTACACTGCTTGTGCTGTAACGTATGCTTCACGCGAACGTTCAGGAATCTTCAACGAGTACACGTACTTGCCATTCTCGGCATTGTACGCATCAATAATACTCACATTCTCATCCCTGCCTACCGAGGAAGACCGACTCAGCAGGTACACATATTGACCTGATCTGTTAAGGGACAAGGTAACGAGTGGAGTTACCGGCTCGATGTAGACGCCTTGCTTTGTCACGGCCAGTGCGGGTCGAGGGACCGGATCCACGAGTTCGACAATGAACTTCTCTCCTCCTTGCAATGAATAACCAGCGAGAATACTTGCGTAGAGCGGCGTATAGACGAACCCGTCGTTCCCGTTACGGGCTATCCATCCATCAAGGATGAGCTTGTTCTTGATTTGGTCCGTCACAAAAGTGCCGAACCTTCGGAGTATGGTTCCCTCACCATCAAGTAATGCAAACAGTTCATCACCCTGCTGGCCAAGCACGATGCAGTTTCCCGCGTTAAGCGCTACCACCCTCGAAGGAATAAGAGTGGTTGCTATTGTTTTCTCAAGTACCCCGTCGGGCCTGAATACACTCAGCCTTCCTGTTTCCGAATCACATACCCAGATACTTCCGTTTGCGGCAACATCAAAATGCATCGGATTCATGAACTCACCAGGTCCCCTACCCTTCCCTTTTCCCACAATACCAATGGAGCGACCATCGGAGGAGTATTTCTTTATCCTCAGATCACCCCAATCCATGACAAAGATACTTGACTCTTGATCGACTTTGAGCGACGTCGGATGGTACAACGGCAGCGTTTCTTGGGACACTATTCTCAAGATTCTTGTATTCACCGACTTCCAAACACGAGGCCCGGAGTTTACCGAGGAGGGCGCTTTCCATATTAGCCTTTCAGCTTGTGAAATGGCACTTGCATCTCGAGGTTCAGGTCCAAATCCGTGTCCAGCGAAATAGGCTGTTGCAATCATGCATATAAAACCAGCCAGATATAGAGAATGCGTCTTCATGTAAACCGATGAGAGTCGTAGGGATGGGTCGTTGAGCAGACTTGCTTACGAAGAATTCCCATGGAGCCTTTTGCGGTTTGAAGACTCAATCAGCAATCCACTTGTAACAATACGCGCCCTGCCCCAATCCGCACTGAACATTGCCTTTCTCGGAGCAATTCGCCTGCGGGAAATTGTCACGGCCCGGCAGCTCTGAGCCTTGATGGGGTCGAGACGATTATGAGGGCTATGCCGAGGATAAGAAGCATCATCCCCAAGACCGTCATTACGCCATTCATGGTATCCTTCCTTTCTTGGAGTTGTGGTTAGGTCTATTCCATCTGCATCGTGACGGTTTGTTTGCTCGATTGTTCTTTCATGAAGTACACACTACAGAGGGCCAATCCAGCTAAGACGAGGTCCAGCATGCTCTGCACGGGGACAGTCGAAGCCGATAAGGTGCCACCACAACCGCATCCTGTCGCTACGTCGCCCCGAGCAGCAAGCGCGACAACGAAAACACTCAAGAGAATCACAGCCCCAATCAATGCAACCTCCCGGACTTTGCTAACAAGAAGGCCGACCGAAACCCATGCCTCCGACACAATGACCTGCAACGCCACTACGTGAGACCACCCATCGGGAATAATCGGATACGAATACAGCGTCCTCACAAATTCACGGTAATCTATGACCTTGGCCACGGCACTTGTGGAAAACACAGTGACCAAGACAGCAGTCGAAACAAGGGGGAAGTACCGATTCCAGAGGTCGAATCCCTTTTTCTCACCCGATTTGATTCGCGAAACATAATACGCTTGAGTTCTTGCTGCAGGAGCAACTTGTGTTGATTATACTTGTACAACTCAAGAAAGTCAAGCACAATCTCTTGGCAATTGCGGTTGGTGTAATAGCCCAGTAAGAATGTCAGGGTTTGCGTCCAATAGAAATGTCAGGTTAGTTTGGGGTTTTGCACAAAGAAAGGACCCCGACATTGACAGACACCATAACCCTGAGTTCCTACGAGATGGA
>CAADGV010000044.1 GCA_900696645.1 uncultured Chlorobiota bacterium
ATTCGACACGTTTCAGCCCGTAGCCCTCTTTGCTCGGGTTGGATAGCGCCATAGAAATATCCTCCTTTCGTGAAGGAAATAGCTAATTCTAAATATTCCTATGGTCATTTGATACGAACTTACGGTAGAGTTCCCCGCAAACCGTTCGGCGCAACCGGGGCCGCCGTTCTTTCTCATACATACAAAAGGGAGGTAGCTATGAAGCACAACCGATTTCTTTTCACAATTGCCGCGTTGCTCGTGGTGGCGGTGATGGGCCTCGTCGGATGCAGCGACGGCCAGCAGGCACCTGCTTCGGCGGAACAGCCGGACGCAGTGCCAACGGTTCGGCAGGAAATCCTCGACGAACTTGCCGAATTGCGGCGACTCGCGGCGTTGCCCGATCGCGGGATGAGCACAATCCTCGGTCACTCCGACGCGCCGGCCATAGTTGTACCTGCCGGATCAGTCAACGCGCTTCAAGCGGCAGTTGCCGCGGCAGGCAACAACGGCAAGGTAATCCTTGCGGCAGGAGTTCATACCGAGAATACGATGGTGACAGTCTCGCAAAACGGCATTACAATCATCGGCGAAAATGGAGCCATCCTTCGTTCAAGTGTTCTACCATCCGGCGCCCTCACTACTGTCGTTGATCCCGCCATCTACGTGTATAACGCAGAACGCGTGAAGATTTGGAACATTGATTTCCGCCCTGTTGGCACTGTCGCGGGCACGGCTGTGATGCTGGAGAATGCTCCAAAAGCAACAGTAGGGGCATGCTCTATCGAGGACTTTCAATGGGGAATCCTCCTCCACAATGCTCGCGGGGCCACCATCTCCTCGAACCGCATTGTTGCCAGCTCCGAATGGTTGACAGGGGGCCTGCCTGAATGCGATGGCATCATCAATATCAACGGCAAGGATGTTCGCATTGCCGACAACGACGTCAGCAATTCTGTACTCGGTGTCTTTTGTTCGGATGAAGACGGAGTATTTATGCATAACACCGTACATGGTAATTTCGTTGGGGTGATTTTGTGTTGCGTCCCGGATGAATCATTCAGATTACCGAGCGGGGCCATTGTCGGTTCGTTAGTGAGCGGAAAGAAATGGATGGTGCAGGGAAACAGCGCAACCGGAAACTTCTACACCGGCTATCTGGTGATTGATGGCGCAAGCCATAACCATCTTGTCAACAATGCCGCTTACGGTAATGGCGCGTATGATATTGAACTGTTAGGCGGAACGTGCCTCTTCGGCTTCTTCACGCCGACAAGCTTCAATAACACCGTTGTGGTCGGATCGCATCAGAATATCACCATCAACGACTTCGGCCAGAACAACAGAATCATCGGGCACGCAACGGTAACCAACAACATCAGCGCACCGTGCCCGTAGGATTTCCACTTCCGACTCGGTGAGAGTATTTGTGTGACGCGGAAACGGCTTTCATGAGCGACTGCATTTGCGCTCATGAAGGCCGACCGGTATTCTCCCCACCGGAGGCCCCCTCCTCTTTTTGTTGCTTCTTCCCGCCCCTTCCCGTAAATTACCTCAGTAGTTCTCACCGTTCTTTCCAGTTATTCCCCTGAATCGAAACCAAATCTGAAAGCATACCATGGACATTAAAGGAAAAACCGTACTCGTTATCGGCGGATGGGGGCTTGTCGGCTCGGCTATCTGCCGCAAATTCATGGAACACGAACCCAAACGCATGATCGTGACATCCCTCGCAAAAACCGAAGCGATGGAAGCGGTCGAGCAACTCCGGCACGACTATCCTCGCGCGGGCAAGAACTTCTTCGTCCCGTGGTGGGGGAACATCTTCGTGCGCCACCAACTGAAAGACATGGCGCGGGAGGATATTCTTGCCACCGACAAGTATCGTTCGATGGTGATCGACGACATTATCGACGAATTGACGCCGCCGGTGTTACACCGTTCCAGTCTGTATCGCCTCATGCAACAATACAAGCCGGACATCGTTGTTGATTGCGTGAATTCGGCAACGGGCATTGCGTACCAGGATATTTTCCAGGTTTCACGCACCGTATTGCAGACCATCCGCTCGGCAAAGAAAAACCGCAACAAATCGGAAGGCGTGCATTCGCTCGCCCTGGCAACCGAGAAGTTGCTTGCTACACTGTACATCCCCCAACTCATCCGGCACGTGCAGTTGATGTATCGCTCGATGAGCGAGGCAAAAACGAAGATTTATGTGAAGATCGGAACAAGCGGAACAGGCGGGATGGGTCTGAACATTCCGTACACGCACAGCGAGGAGCGGCCTTCACGCGTTCTTCTTTCCAAATCCTCCGTCGCCGGAGCGCACACGCTGCTTCTTTTTTTGATGGGGAGAACGCCCGATGCGCCCATCACAAAAGAAGTGAAGCCGACTGCGGCGATCGCGTGGAAGCGAATCGGGTTTGGAGAAATCCGGAAACGGGGAAAGGCGATTGAGTTGGTTGATTGTCCGCCGGAATCAGCAGTGAAGCTTGGTGGCAAACTGCGTCTGCAAGGAAACGGCACAGCCAGAAAAACCGGCTCGACTCTCAAATCCGTGTTCATTGATACGGGAGAGAACGGCATTTTCTCCCGCGGTGAATTCGAAGCAATCTCCACACCGGGACAAATGGAATTCGTGACGCCGGAAGAAATTGCCGAGAGTGTTGTGTTCGAAGTACGCGCCGGGAACACGGGACATGATATAATCAACGCTCTGGACAATGCAACACTCTCCCCCACCTACCGCGCCGGATACATGTTCAACAGCGCGATGAAAACGATGCAGAAGTTAGAGGAAAGGCACGGCACTGACAGCGTGGCATTTGAAATGTTAGGCCCTCCGCGACTCTCGAAACTCCTCTACGAAGCATACCTGCTGAAGCGCTGTTTCATCAACATGCGGACGGTTGCGCGAACGGATGCAGCATCATTGAGCAAATCCCTCACAACGCTTATCACCGACGATGCGGAGCTGCGCTCGCAGATTATTTCCATCGGCATACCGATTCTTATGCCCGATGGCAAGTCGCTATTGCGCGGGCCGCTGATGAAAATTCCGCCGTACCGCGGCGAGAATGAACTTCCGCTCAACGCAAAGAACATCGACCACTGGGCACACGATGGTTGGGTGGATTTGCGCGTGAAGAACATGGAACTCTGGCGCAAGCGTTTCAAGGAAATCATCGCCGAAGTCGAGAATCTCCCGGCGGACGAAACCAGTTCACGCACAATGCACAACCGCGACTATTGGAACAATCTTTCCGAAATCGATCCGGGAAAAATCTGCGGTTTCCTCTTCACGTTTGAAGAAAAAGGAAAGCGTATGAAGGCCTGACAAGTCCACCAATCAACATCGGGCGTTCGCCTGCTTCCCGCTTTCCGGCGTCGCCCGACCTTTTTTACAGTAGCCCTGCCCATCTCCCCGTCCGGTTGCCATCTCCCCGCCAGTAACGCCCTTTTTGCCGTTTTCCTGCTCGAATTTCACAGAAATATGTTGCGTTCGAGCACGAAACGCGAGGGCGGTTCTTGCTATTCTTTCCCGTGCCTCAAACTACTTCATAACATTATGGCTGAAGAACAACATACTGCTCAAACGGCGGACGGTACAGAGACAATCCTCCTCGTTGAAGACGAGCCGATGTTGCTTGAGCTTGTGCAGTCGCTGCTCGAGTCGGCAGGCTACCGCGTTCTCACCGCAACAGATGGCAGGACTGCAGTTGAGATGTACAGAACGCATCAGCAGGAAATCCGACTGGTGCTGAGTGATCTCGGTTTGCCGCTGTTAAGCGGATGGGAGGCTTGCCGGCAGATGCTTGCAATCAATCCGGCACTGAAGGTGGTTGTTGCCACGGGCTATCTTGATCACGCTGCGAAGGATGAGATGATGGAGAGCGGCGTGAAGGAATTTGTGCAGAAGCCCTACTTTGCCGCTGAACTTATCGCAAAGCTGCGTGATCTGCTCAACGGAAAGTAGTATCCCGCCTCAATCGCGAATAACAAACTCCTTGCCCTCCGGACGAATTGCATCATGCAGACGATATAGCGCGCGATACGCATCCTGGCTGCCCCGATGGGCGCTGCTTCTGTAGAGTCGCGCCGCCTCAGTCACACTCTTCGCAACCCCGGACCCGGTTTCAAAGCAATACCCAAGCGCCACTTCCGCAAGCACCGAACCGGACGCCGAGGCCTTTGCCAGAATCGATGTCGCCTCCGCAAGGTCACTCTTTGCCGAGCGGATATTCATCACCGCACGCCGGACTGTTGCCTCGGCATTTCCGAGTCGGGCGGCTCTTCGCCACATCTCGTCAGCTTTCGATTCGTCACGGTTCGTCCAGCGCCCTGAGTAGTAGCATAATCCCAGCTCGATCAGTGCCTGCGAGTGATTTTGTGCCACGGCGCGTTCGAGCATCTGCAACGCCTGCGCATCCGTCAGTTGACGGTCGTAGCCCAAGGCAATGAGACATGCCCACACGTACAACGCCTCGGCATCGTTGCGATTGACACGCTGCCGCAAAAGATCGAAAAACTCCTTCCTCTGAATAAGATCAAAAAGAAGTCTGGACGAACGCGGAGAATCAAGCCTGATTGCTCGAATGTAGAAAAATGCCGCTCGGATGATGTCTTTCTGAACATGAATGCCGCGATCATACGAACGCGCAAGAAGCGTGAGCGCCTCGGGGCTTCCCGCTTCCGCCGACTGTTGCAGCAAGCGAAAGGCCGCCGTATCCAACTCGAACCGGTTCCCTCCTCCGTTCAGCGATCCGAATATTCTCTCCACCGACTTGTCATTGGTCAGTATTGCCGCCTTCACGGCATCTTCGAACAACACGGAATCACCCGGCGCTTTCACAGTATCCTGGCTGAAGTTGAGAAACTGGAGTTGAATTCCCGTGGAAGGAGTTGAACTTTGAGCCGGCGATGTTGCGGATGTCTGCCGGTTGGTTGTGTCGGCAGGGGGACGGATGCCCCGCTTCTCGAATTCCTTCAGTGACTCTTTTGCAGGCGTGTAACCCGAATCGGCGGCGAGTCTTACCCAACGATAGGCCTCGTTCCAATCCTGCGGCACAACAAGGTTCTCTGTAAAGAACTGAGCAAGCACAAACTGTGCTTCGGGCAGATTCCGTTCGGCAACAAACCGGAAGTCGCGGTACGCTTCAAACGGATTCCATTCCGTTCCCCAGCCGTTGAATTTGAAGATACCTAAATTGTAGCGAGCCAGCAGATGATTACGGTCTGCAGCCCGTTGCGACCAGTATGCGGCCTTCGTCGTGTCGGCCTTGAAGCCCCGTCCCGTGAGATATCGAACACTCAACTCAAACTGCGAAACCGCATCGCCGGCGTTGGCTTTCTGCATCACCTGAAAGCCCTGCCACATCTGATACGTTGCATCGGATTGTTCGAGAATCGGAGACGTTGTGGGGGGACGGTAATGCTTGAAGACGGGGCTGTTGGGATTTGATTTTCTGTCGGATTGTGAGAAGGCAACAGAAAGCGACGCAACGGCCGCAACAGCTACCACAATCGTCTTCTCAAATATCATTTTTGACAATTCCGAAACTCATGGGGAAAAATTCACTGAACCAATCTAAACAAAAAGTCCCTGAGAATCAGTCAGGGACTTTCGGAATGAGAAAGTTTAACATGCTTGACATCATCGTTGAACCGGATTATTATCACACTTACAAGGATTCATCGCATGAATGGGGCGAAACGACGGTCGCGTCACCTGCGGTGGTACAGACCAATCCAACTTGTTGAACACCGCAACACGCGATACGATGTAGTGATACGCGTAAAACAGAGATTCGTTTTCGCCTTATCTTACGATTGTTCTTGACTGTTCTCTATGGCAAATGTATATTGCCCGCAGTCAAAGACAACTTCAGAGTTGCCTTCAATATTCTTAACACTTCGTTCTTTGATGTGGCTCCTGAGCCAAGGTGTTGAGCAAGTGCCCCCCATTCGCCCATTCGCCCATTCGCCTTAGAATTCTCTTGTTCCATGGAGGTGAAAATGAAGAATCTGCGTGCATTCGTTCTCTGTTTCTTTCCAATAATGTTAGCCGGACTTGCTGCCGAGGGGTGCAAGAAAGAGCCGCCTGTTAAGCCGGAAATACCCGAGCGCGTAAAGCTCACGCTGATTGACGTGGGTGTAACGGAAGCGTACCTCCACCTTGCCGTGGGTAACCCGACCGGTAATGAGACGCTTATTTTCCAGCGTAACGGCGCAACTGTTTTGACCCTGCCCGCCGTTGCAGATACGAACATTGCCGACACCGCACTGACGCAGACCACAACGTACCAGTACAGTGCGCGGTTGAGCGCAAACAACGAAACGACGGGAGCAAGCAACACCATCTCCACACAGACTCTTGCTCCAACAAGTCACAACTTCACATGGCAGACGTTTCTTTTGGGCGACGGCAATGGCAGCGCTTTGTATGATTTGGCGCTGATAAACGATACGCTGGCGTATGCAGTGGGAGAGATTTACATGGGCGGTGACCCTCTGCCGTACAACCTCGCAAAATGGGATGGGCAGCAGTGGGAGTTGAAGCGGGTGACCGTGATGTTCAGGGGTAGTCCGGTGACGGCTCCTCTCGAGGGAATCTTTGCTCATTCCGCCACAGACATATGGGTCGTGGGCAGTATACCCATTCACGGAAATGGAATAACTTGGCTCGGTTTTGATATCCAAACGCTGGTGGGAGGTGGGGCAACGGTTTCGAAGGGATGGGGAACACCCACTGATATGTACTTTGTCGGACGCGCTGGAAACATCATCCGGTTCACTTCCGGCACATGGCGGCGCTTGGAGAGCGGGACGACGACGAGCATCCTTGATGCGTGGGGAGTCGTAAATCCAGTGACGAATGCAACAGAGGTGTATTGTGTTGCAGGGAACAAGCTTTTGAGAGTTCGGAATGGAACTCGGATTGACTCAGTACGGTGGGTGGGAAGCAGAACACTCGACGGCATTTGGACACACAAAGGATTTCCCGTTTTCACATCGGGTGATGGTGTGTTTGAGAACTCTAGCGGTGAATGCCGGGAGGTGAACATTGGTGCCAGCATCTACACCAATGCAATTCAGGGTTCATCGCTCAACAATATTGTTGCCGTCGGTGGTTTTGGACTTCTTGCACACTTCAATGGCGTGACATGGAATCCGTTTTTTCAGAACACAGGTGGAGATTACTATAATGTTGTGGTTGAGGAGAATCTCTTCATCGCAGTGGGTGAGATGAATGCACGGGGGCTTATCATTATCGCCAGGAGGAACTGACCAACAACACACAACCCCGCTTAGGCGTACCACCCAAGCGGGGCGATGATGCAAACGCAAATTGCTTATCCTATCGTCTCTTGCACTGGAAATGCCGACGGGGAGGATTCCTTTTTCTCGGCTGTCACGGCATCAAGAATTTTCCTTGTGCCGTGACAGAACATAAGTCGGCTCGCCTCTACAAACTCTCAACCCCGCGAACTCTATAAACACCCCGCTCCTCCAACCCTGCAAGAACCTGCTTCGCCTTCTCTCTCCCCATCTCAAACGTCTCGCCCAACTTCGGCTGAACGAACTCGGTGTCCTGTACAGGCAGTTCTTCGTCCGGCGCAATGATCACGGGATTGATGATCTGCTTGTTGCCCTGCTTGAACGAGAACTTCTGCTCTTCTCCCGCCAGTAACTCTTCAAGCCGTACCCGGTCGGCATCGTTGCGAACTGTGCCGAGGAGTTTTGTTTTCAGAGCGTTCCACCGTTCAATGTCGTTGTTCACATCCTGCACGGATTCCATGTCACGCCGGAAATACAGGTTCGGCAGCAGTTCCACCGCCGTGCGGATCAGCATCGAGAACACATTCGGGAATTTCTGGTTAATGCTCTCCTCCGTCTTGTTCGGATATGAGGGATACGTGTTGACGACGAACAACTCGTTGATGTCGCCGGTTTGCAGAATAGTCTTGAGAGGAGTTTTGTTGGAAATGCCGCCATCGGCATAGAGTTGGGGAGTTTCCTGCAAGTGTTCGGGAATTTCAGGATCGACAACAACCGTTTTCACCGGCGGATAGGCAACGGTGGTGATCGTCGATGCCATGATGTATTCTTTCGCCTTCTGCAAATCAGGTTCGGTGGTGAGACATTGCAGATATGCGGCGCCGGTATGCAGCGACGTCAGCGAGACGAAGAAATCGTCAACTGTTCGCCGTGAACGGATGGCGTCGAGATCGAGATAGTGTTCGACGTATTTGTTGTACAGAGGCGTATTGTCGAAGATGGAATCGACACCCCGGAGGCTTGGCCACTTTTCAATGCGATGCGTTGCAAACTTCGCAATCAGTTTGAAAATCTCCCAGCCGCGAACCTTGTAGATATCGTCGTTCGTCAGCTTCTTCCACTGAAGTTCAATCTCATCTCTCGCCGCCTTGAGATCGGGCGCCTGCGCAATGCTCATGCCGTTCAGCGCGCCAACAGATGTGCCTGAAAGAATGTTGATGCGTCTTCCCGTTCTCTCAAAGTACTCCAGCAATTCAACAAGTGCCCCGGCCTGGAACGCGCCCCGCGCTCCGCCGCCGGATAAAACCAAAGCAAGTTTACTCATGATGGTACCTGCAAGAAATCAACACTACCGACAAATATAATGTGTTAAAGATAGAAAAGATGGGCGGGAGTTACAATCCTTCGGGCTTCATCTATTCAAAATCTTTCTCGCCGAAACAAACACGTCATCCAGCATCTTCTCCGTTAATCTTCCTGTGAACGTATTTTGTTGACTCGGATGAAACGATGCAATGAAGGTCAGCCCGTCAAGTTCGAACCGCGCTGCGTGCCCGAATTTCGGTTTTGCGGTATATGTAATTCTCCCCGTTTCGCGGAACGCATTCACCGCCGCTTCAAAGCCAATCTTACCCAATCCGACAACAACGCGGACGTTTTTCAGCAATCGGATTTCTTTCAGAAGAAATGGCTTGCAGTTGAGAACCTCCTTCGGTGCCGGCTTATTGAGGGGCGGCGCGCAGCGAAGCGTTGCGGTGACATAACAATCCGTAAGTTCCAACCCGTCATCACGATGCACAGATGTTGGTTGATTCGCGAATCCTGCCTTGTAAAGGGCTCTGTACAACCAGTTGCCGCTGTTGTCGCCGGTGAACATGCGCCCCGTACGGTTGCCGCCGTGGGCCGCGGGTGCTAGCCCGACCAGCAGGAGGCGGGCATCCGGATCGCCGAAGCTCGGGATCGGTTTGGCCCAGTATTCTTCATCAGAGAAACGCTTTACCTTTTCTCTTCCGACGCGCTCACGCCATCGTACAAGACGCGGACACGCCCGACAAGCTATGACATCCTTTTGCAGTCGATACAGTGCAGTTGACACGGGCAGACTTACGCTGTGGAAACCGTTCCATCCAACACTTCACGAATCTTCGCGAGCATATGAGTTGGATGATACGGTTTGTTGATGATGTGGTGAAGTCCCTGATCGGTCAGCATTGCTTTGACAATCGGATCGACAAAACCGCTTGCAAGAATAAACTTCACCGACGGATCAAGCGCCTTGATGGTACGAAACAACTCGTCACCCCCCATCCGGGGTAAGCCAAGATCGGAGATGATCACTGCAATCTCCGATTTGTGCTCCGCATAGATTTCGGAGGCTCGTATTCCGTCGGAGGCGCTGAGAACAGTGTAGCCTTTCGACGTGAGCAACTCAGTGACCATTTCTTGCAGCATCGGTTCATCTTCGACGAAGAGAATTGTCTCGGTTCCGCGTGCCATCCGTGCAGCGGAAACAGTCGAGAGGGGATTTTCGTCAAACCGGCGAGGTTGAACCGGGAAACATATCATGAACGTCGTTCCTTGGCCGGGTTGGCTTTGGACGTCGATGAATCCCTTGTGTGTTTGCACAATACCGTACACGGTCGCGAGACCCAGTCCCGTTCCTTTGCCGTGCTCTTTTGTGGTGAAGAACGGCTCGAAGATGCGGGCGCGTGTAGCCTCATCCATTCCGACACCCGTATCGGCTACGGAAAGAACAACGTATTCCACTTCGGTCGCATCCGGCCAGCGTTCGCGGATTTCGTCAAGAGGCGCAACATGCGTTGACACTGTCAATCGCCCGCCTGAGGGCATTGCATCGCGGGCGTTCACAAACAGATTCAGCAACACCTGATGCATCTGGTTCGTGTCCGCAACGATCGAAGGGATTTCATCCACGAGCGAAGTCTCAATCACTATCGTTCTGGGAAATGTCTCACGCAGCAGGGTCGTCATCTCGATGATAATTTCGTTCAGCCTGACAGATTCAAGCAGGACATCCGTTTTGCGCGCGAAGGTCAAGAGTTGCTTCACGACCCCCACGCCGCGTTCGGTGGCACCCTGAATGATTTCCGTGTGATGCCGCGCCTTCTGAGGGATGGCACCCGACTCACCCAACAATGTGGCGTGCCCGAGAATGATGCCGAGGATATTGTTGAAATCGTGGGCAATACCGCTGGCAAGCGTGCCGAGGCTTTCCATTTTTTGTGATTGAAGAAGATGTTCCTCCAACTGCTTCTGCACGGTCTTGTCCGAGATGTATCCCATGAGTTGTACGAGGTTGCCCTTTTCATCGAACGTCCCGATAATATTCTCGAGAATATGGACCTTCCTTCCATCCATGCGGCGGAGTGTCAACTCGAAGTTTTGCAACTCCTTCTTCTTGCGCAGCAAATCAAGCATGGTGTTTCGTTGCTCGACGCTTTCGTACAATCGTATGGCGTTCGTTCGCAATGCCTCTTCGCGGGAAGCAAATCCGAAAATCCGGAGGAATGCGGGATTGCAGTCGGCAAATGTTCCGTCGGGGTTTGTGATAAAGATGCCGGTCAAATCCTCCTCGAAAAAGCGGCGGTAGCGCTCTTCACTTTCGCGCAGCCTTTCCTCAGACCGTATCCGTTCGGTGATATCCGTGGAAACGCCGACAACACCAAGCAGTTTGCCGTTGCGATCAAAGTATGGGGAGTACAGCGTGTCAAAAATATGCCCCTCGACATTGGCGGTTGCCCTGGTGGCTTCGCCCTTGAGAGAACGTTGAATGCCCTCGACTACCTCGGGGTAGTTCTTGTATAATTCCAGAGCGGAGAGGCCCACTACTTGACCCGGCTGTAATCCGAGATTTGCAAGGGCGTGTCCTTCGGAAAGTTGAAACACGCCGTTCTTATCAAGAACGAAGATGATTGCCTGGGCATTCTGCACAACCGACCGGAACTTCTGTTCGTTTTCCCGGAGCGCATCTTCGGTGCGTTTGCGTTCGGAGATGTCGTTCACGACGGAAAGAATGCCCCGCTCTCCGTTGGGCAGCGAGATAGCTGTTTCGCGCAGTTCAACAATACAGGGCGAGCCATCCTTTCTCAGGTTTACAACTTCATGGTCGAGAGTTTCGCCTGAGAGTATTCTTTTCAGATGATCATCAACTCTCGCGTGTTCTTCCGCAGGCACCAACATGTGAATTTTTCTGCCGACCATCTCGTCACGCGAATACAAATGCGTCTTGTTGAAGGTATCATTCACCTCGAGAATAGTCCCCGAGGCATCGAGCAGCATGATGCCGGCGGGAGAAAGATTGAACAGTGTTCGGTACCGTTGTTCCTTTGCTGCAAGTTCTTCCTCGGCACGCTTGCGCTCCGTGATTTCTGTATGTGTGCCGAGCATACGCACGGGGCGACCTTCCTTGTCCCATTCCACAATCCTGCCGAGCGAGAGAATCCATTTCCAGTCGCCGGACTTTGTCCTTTGTCGAAACTCAACGCGGTACTCACTTCTTCTGCCCGCAATATAGTCTGCATAGGTTTGCGTTGTTTCTTCGTGGTCATCCGGATGGAGCCGTTCGCGCCACGATGCGTTCGTTTCATGAAATTCGTCAGGGTTATAGCCGAGCATGCGGGCATATTCGGGACTCACGATTGCCTCACCGGATCTGAGGTCAAGATCATAGAGACCCTGACTCGACGCCATGAGTGCAAGTCGCAGCCGTTCTTCGTTTTCTCTCAACGCCTCTTCAACGCTTGCCCGCATTGTGATGTCACGGTCGATGCCGCGGTACCCCCGCAGCTTTCCTACCTGGTCGAACACGGGTACTCCGCTGGTTTCAAATACCAGAGTATGGCCGTCGCGGTGAATGTTCAAGTTCCGAAGGTTTGTAAACGGTACTTTCTCGGACATGACCCTCTCGACTTGCGACCGAAGAATGCCCGCCTCGTCCGAAGGCATGAAATCAAACGGTGTTTTTCCGATCACTTCCGACGGCGCATAGCCCAGCAACTTTTCGATCTGCGGACTGGCATACGTGTACACGCATCGGGCATCCACCTCCCATATGAAGTCGCTTGTGGTTTCTACCAGGGCACGAAAGGTTTCCTTGCTTCTGCGCAGCGATTTGTCGCTTCTACGCCGCACCTCGGCGTTTGCAAGAATCTCCGCCAGCACTTTCAGCAGCGCCGTTTCCTTTTCAGCGTACTGGCGCGGTTCGCGGACGGCATCAAAGCCCACAAAGCCGAGAAGTTCCTTGTCGTACAACATGGGGAAGAGGATGAGAGATTTGATGTGCTGAGGTTCGAGTACCGCGCGAAAACTGTCTCCTGCGGGAAGGTCTGCAACTGCAGGAAGGACATACACCTCGCCCTTCCGATGCGCCCGGACAACATCCGGCATCACAACGTTGTGGGGAATATTCTGCGAGTTGTGAATTTCACTGGAAATTCCTTCGGCACACCACTCGTGCGTATTGCTCATCGTTTCCGTATCGAAGTCGTACCGGAACAGGTACGCCCGATCGGCTTGAACAAATCTTCCGATTGTTGCCAGTGCCTCATCAATGGCTTCGTCGGTTCGTTCAATGGGGATGTTGACGAAGCTTGTTGCCATGCGCATCAGCAGTTCCTGCAACTCTGAACTTTGTCGCAACGTTTCCTCGGCCCGCTTCTGGCCGGTAATGTCCTTTGCAAGCACTACTTCAGCACGACGTCCGGCCAATTCTACTTCATGTGACGTCACTTCAACATCGATGAGATCCCCGAGCTTCGAGCGATGCTGTACCCGTCCTGTAAGGTCGGAACACACATCGCTTGCGTTCATTCTTAGAAATTCATCCCTCGAATAGCCGTACAACTTGAGAGCGGCATCGTTCACATCAAGAATACGAAATGATTTCCGGTCGAATACCCACGAGGGAATCGGCATGTTCCGAAACAGGAGTTCAAATGCGCGATCGTTTGTGTGTGATGATCTTGACATAGTTGAAGGCAACTTCCTTGTACAGAACGTGATCTGAAGGGACAGTTCTTACGTGCGGGAACAAGAGGGGAGACCGCCGTACAGCAAACAGTACAAACAAAAGGTACGTTGATAGGTGACGAGAAGCAAGAAGAACTCCGCTGTACGCGACGCGATCACGGTTGGATCTGCACGAGTGTCAGAAGCGCGTGCCTAATACATGCGGCAACATTTTTCTCCATGTGGGCCATTCATGAGGAATGTCGTATCCCCACAAATCAACAACATGGGGAATTCCCTTCGCCTCGAGAATTCTGCAGAGTTGCAGTGATCGTTCAGGGGCTTCATAGGCACCCTGCCCCGAAAGAATATAGATGTGGTGCTTCGACCGGAGATTGTTCAGCACATATTCATCGTTCAGATTGGGAAGATAGTCCACCGGCGAATTAAAATAGCAGTTGTCGTCATAGTAGCCGTTCGTGTACGATTTCAGGTCGTACGTTCCGCTCATGGCAATCGTCCCGTCGAACAGGTCAGGCCGGCGGAACAGCGAGTTCGCGGCATGCAACGCTCCGAAGCTGGCACCTGTAGTGATGATCGGTGTATCGTGGCTCGTCTTGCTGCGGATGAACGGAACGACTTCTTCCGCAACATATTGGTTGAACTGTTGATGCCGGATTGCCCTGTACGGGGGCGGAATGTGGCTGTTTAACCATGATTCATTGTTGATGCTGTTGATCGAGAAAGCCTTGAGGATACCCGCATTGATGAACGGCGCAATCGAGTCGATAAGCTCAAATCGTTCATATTCGAGATAGTCTGCCGCCGCAGTAGGAAACATCAACAGCGCAAAACCGTAATGGCCGTAAACGGCAATCTCCATTTCTTTGTTCAAACTCGGACTATGCCAATGGTGGATTTCTCTGTTCACGCAGGTGACTCCTTCGGCTTCATTGTGGTTGGGGGACGGGCGACGTGACCGATTTCAAGGTAGAGAAGTGCTGAGAGAAAATCAATTTCCACCTTGCACCAGATCGTACCTCTCATCTGCGACGATCTGTCGCCTCTGAGTCTAATCTGTGTTCTGCTTTTTACATCGGATTTCAGGTTGCACTTCAGAATCACATCCCCACGCGACCCGGCACCGGAGAAGATTTCACTCCATCTTCTCGCGAAGGATTGCTTCGGCTTGCTGCCGTTTCGCCTCGTCAACCAGAACCCGAACGCCTGTCGTATGCTGCAAAGAGGGCAGCATACCCCCTGCATCATCCTTGATGAAACGTGCTTCAATTCCGGCAGCTTCAAGGTGCCCGATGGCGATTTGGGCTTCGAGAGCGCTTTCGAATTCAGCGACAACAACTTTCATGTTCGTCACAGCAACCTCCTCACATATTGGTTATCTGTCAGGAACTTCCACGTACTCGACAATTGTATTTTACCATTCAAGCGGACGGGCTTCTTTTCTTAGTCGTTGCCAATATTGTTCCACGTTCAAGTGACTCACCCATTCTTCAATATAGGGTATGTCAAGAGAAGTGAACTGCAACTCATATACACTGAGCGCATCTCGAAACTGGCGCTCGCTGCCCCCCGACAGACTACACCAACGGAGTTTTGCGAGAATGGTGTCCTCGGGTGCCGATACAAATGCTTTCACACCAAGAACTTCTTCGGTACATCTGCGCGCAAACCTCGATCGATCGAACGGTTCCTGAGTCAACAGCCAGAAATCGACTTTGTCACCCCCCCGCTGGTCGAGCAATCCAAACATGCTGTTGAGTCGCAGTGCCTCTCGGGCCATCTGTTCATCAAAATAGTAGTCGGGCCAGGGAAATGATTGAGCAAGAATCGGAATCGCTTCACTCCGAAGAACAATAACAACATCAATATCATGCGTTGAGCGAGGTTCCCCTTGCAGGCTCGACACAAGCGAACCTGTCAACATATATTCCAGCCCCGCACGTTCCATTGCGCGGATGACATTCAGTAAGAGTTCCTGCTGTGCCATCGTTTGTAACGTTCAAGTCTGATGAGACGCAACTCCTCTTCAGTCGCGTCGGGAAAACGTCTGCGAAGTCCCTGCTCAAACAATTGTCGCGAGTACTCCGTCAATTCGAATGCCTTCAACAAGCGCTGCTCGGGAGTCATTCGTTTCAGTACTTCCAGGTACTTGCTTCGATATGTCCGCTCATGAGTGGTCATTGCGAGTTTTGCGTATCCGCGTTACCGTATTTGATCTGTTGGCGGCTGCATGTTCATCATCTGCTGCTTCGGCTTCAAAATGGAGTAGCCGATAAGCCCGCCGACAAGGCCGAAGATCACATCGATAATGAGGCCGATAATAAGATTGAAGACGGAGACCTCGCCTTCACGGATGCCCTGCTCCATTTGATCCCACGCTTCGGGCGGAATATTGTCCTTGAAGTTTTCCATGAACTGCAGCATCATATCGCCTCCGACGTTGCCGGCAAGATTCAGAATGATGACGGAAAGCAATCCGCCTACAACGCCGCCGAACACACCGGCAAGCGCGCCGAGTTGCATGCCGTCGCTGCTCGTGAGCGGGGGCATTCCGGGCAGCAATTCTTTCTTGTAGAAAAACGCGGCCATGAATCCGCCGAACATCACTCCGGCGCAGCAGAGACAGTTGATAAGATTCAGTCCGGGAACCGCGCCGATCACGGCCATGATAATGCCGCCGTACAACGCTGGCATAAGCATACTGGGTTTTTCTTGCATGGGGAGATCCTTTCTAATTGTCAATGATAGTACGTACTACCGATTTCTGTACAACAAACTGCTGCACACCTTCAATTGCAACGGGAAGAATAACAAATGGAAGAACAAGTCCGAGCAACGCCCCCGTGATCGTTCGCGTGAGAAATGTCGAATCGTGAATCCCTGCAAACTCCGCCACAACATCCAACAGCATCGGCAGCAACACTGCAAACAGTATTGACCGGGTGTGAGTTGAGTTGCGGAACAGGGGAGTGATGCGCCGATGGAGAAACGGAAACAGAAGAGTTCCGGCCAGAAATGCAAAATAGATTGATGCACAGCGGGAACACACTCCCAACTTCTCACCAAAAAGGAAAAACGATCTTTCAGGCAACTGGTGGCAGATGGGTCGAAAAATCTGATAGACGGACGCGCTCAACGGCGATGCTACTGCTGCCAAATACGGCACTGCCACAATTGCCGTGCACCAGGCAAGCGCGCCGGCAAGAATCACGAGGTATGTTGTTCGCGGGAGATTCATGAGGGATTGAAGGAACGATGCTGATGTGCTGCAACAGGAGGAAACTTAGGCGAAAAACGGGGGAGAATCAAGTGCAACTCTTTCCGGGCAGAATTCCGATTGCATTAATATTTGGCGGGCCGGATGTTCATGTGCTGCATTCTTCGCCTGATTGCACATTCCGAACGTAATCCGTATTATGGGTTCAGGATCATCCTGATCGAACATCCCTCGACTACAATTCATGCCTGTACTTAAGAATTTCTTCGCGGAACTCAAAGCACGCAGCGTACGCAAGACACTCGCGATTTACATGAGTTCTGCCTTGACCTCGATTGGTATTCTGCGATTGTTTACCGATGCGTACAGCTTGCCGAAGACGTTGTTCCCTATTGTCGTTACGTTGCTCACGTGCGGACTTGCGAGTGCGTTTCTTTTCGGATGGTATCACGGCAAGGCAGGAAGGCAGGCGTTTCAGCGGAAGGAAATTGTGCTTCATTCCCTGGTTGTTCTGCTCGCCGTGGTGATTTCGTTTCGTGTCGGAACCTCGTTGCCGTCCCCGCTGCCGGAGAGAATGGGAAAGTCGATTGCCGTTCTTCCCTTTACCAACACGAGCGGAAACAAGGAGGATGAATATTTCAGTGACGGAATTACGGAAGATATTCTCATACAGCTTGCCAAGATCAACGACCTGAGAGTGATAGCGCACGCAACGGCAGTGAAATACAAGAACACACAGAAAACACCGCGAGAGATCGGGAAGGAACTCGGGGTTGCGGCAATCCTGACCGGCGGAGTCCGTCGCGATGAAAACCGCATCCGGATCAGCGGGCAGTTGATCAATACGGCATCGGAAGAATACATCTGGGCGGAGACGTACGACCGCGAGTTCAAAAACATCTTCTCCATTCAAAGCGATGTGGCGCGGCACATCGCGGAAGGATTGCGTGCCCGCATAACCACGGACGAGGAGAAGCGGGTCAATGCCGCTCCCACAACCAACCTTGAAGCATACGCATTGTACCTCCGGGGACGCGACCACGCGGCCAAGGAAACAGCGGAAGATAACGCTATTGCCATCGATCTATTACAAAAGGCGATAGCGCTCGATCCCCACTACGCGCTCGCTTACGCGCAGCTCGGCTTGTCGTACCGGCAACAGTATCTCGGGCACGGATTCCCAAGCAACTGGGCGGACTCTGCCGTGGCGGTCAGCCGCAAAGCAACCGAACTCGATCCGGCAAGCGCGGATGCGTATCATGCGCTGGGAAGGGGGTACGAAGCGCTTGGAAAACTCAGCTTGGCGCTGCAGAGTTACAACAAGGCGATCGAATTGAGCCCGAACCATTCCGCGGCAATCTCCGGCGTCGGCTGGGTCGCATTTAACAAGGGGAATCTGGATGAGGCGCTGGCATGGATGCGCAAGAGTGTTGAGCTTGCGCCGGATGCCGCAGCGAGGTACACGAATGTCGGATTGATGTACAATCTTCTCGGCGAGGATTCGCTTGCATTGCGGTGGTTCAACAGATCACTCGAGTTGCAACCCCTCCTGACAACCTACACGCATCTCACATACTTTCACCTGTTCGCCAAAAGGATTGCCGAGGCGCGGAAGGTTGTGCACATCGCCCATGAAAAATTCCCGAACGACATTTGGACTCTCAGCGCATATGGCGACGTCGAATTGATGGCGGGGAATTTTTCACGTGCACGGGAGTACTATGAGAAAGGCGTGCGGCTTTCTTCCCCTGTGGACGGGCCGGGAAACCAACTCGCATTCACCTTGCTGAAGCTGGGAGAGACAAAGAAAGCAACCGTCATCCTCGATTCAAATCTTGCGGCATACAAGCAGTTGAGCAATGAAAATGCCGAAGACTATTACAACCCGTTTGTCGTTGCAACGATTCTCGCGATACAGAACAAGCCCGATGAAGCCCTTTCGTGGCTCCGGATTGCCATTGAGTTGGGCTATACCGAGTATCGATGGCTGAATGTCGACCCCACAATAGACAACCTGCGAACGCATCCTGGTTTCCGGGAGATCTCGGACAAGCTTCAGGGGCGGCTGAAGGTTATGGCCTCCCGGGCAGAAGAACGCGGATTGTTCCGCGAATCCACCGTACACTCAGGTCAACCGTGAGAACAATTCCAAAATTTTTTGCCGAGCTCAAAGCGCGTAGCGTGCGCAAGACACTCGCGATTTACATGAGTTCCGCCCTGACAACCATCGGTATCCTCCGACTGTTTACCGATGCGTACAGCTTGCCGAAAACGTTGTTCCCTATTGTCGTTACGTTGTTGACGTTCGGCGTAGCGAGTGCATTTCTGTTCGCATGGTATCATGGCAAAGAAGGGCGCCAGCCTTTTCGCCGGAAGGAAATATTTCTGCATCTCATCATTCTGTGCGTTGCGGTTGCCGTCTCGTTCCGTGTCGGGACTTCTCCAAGAAACCAGAAAGCGTCCGAGCCGGTCGGCAAAACTATTGCTGTTCTTCCCTTCACCAATCTAAGTGATAGTAAAGAGGATGAGTATTTCAGCGACGGTATCACGGAGGACATTCTCACACAACTCTCCAAAATCAGCGACTTGAATGTCATTTCGCGAACATCTGTCATGAAGTACAAGAATACACATAAATCCATTCGCGAGATTGCCGGTGAACTCGGGGCAACAGCCATTCTGGAAGGCAGCGTACGGCGTTCAGGTAATCGTGTCCGCATCACGGGCCAGCTCATTCAAGCCTCGGAGGACAAGCACATTTGGGCGGAGATGTATGATCGCGAGATCAAGGATATCTTTGCTATTCAGAGCGAAGTGGCGCACAGCATTGCCCGCGAGCTCAAAGCACGGCTTTCGCCCGAAGAACAGAAGCTTTTGCAGGCCGAGCCGACGAAGAATCTCGAGGCATACGGCCTCTTTCTGAAGGCGAGGGATTTTCAGAATAAGCGCACACTTGAAGGAAACAGGCGTGCAGTGGAGCTTTTGCACAACGTGATCGCGCTTGATTCGGGTTACGCTGCCGCGTATGCGCTTTTAGGCATGGCGCATATCTCCCGCTATCTTGCGTTCGGTTTCTCCAGTGCTTCGGTCGATACGGGGGTCAGATACGCGCAAAAAGCGATTGCGCTGGATCCGGAAATCCCCGACGGCTTTCATACACTCGGAAAGGGGTATGAGGCAATCGGCAAGTTGTCGCTGGCTCTGCCGCAGTACAATCGCGCCATTGCGTTGAGTCCTAACTACGCGCCTGCGTTTGCGAGTGTCGGTTTCATTGAATTCGGGTTCGGCCGTATCGACCAGGCGGTTGCATGGATGCGCAAAGGTGTGACTCTGACGCCCGATGTTGCTTCGAGGTATGTTAATGTCGGAAGCATGTATGATTTTCTCGGCGAGGATTCTCTGTCGCTTCAGTGGTATCGCCGTGCGTTGGCATTGGATGAGCATTTGATAGTGGCGCATTGGTCGTTGATCTATCATTTTCTTAATCTGGGAGATATGAAGCAGGCCCGATGGCACGCAGCAAAGGCGTTTGAAGCCTCGCCCGAAGACGTTTCCGTTCTACACGCTGCCGGTGATATCGAGCTGGTGCATGGAAATTACAAGCTTGCGCACGATTACTACAGGAAGTCGGTAGCGGGCTCATCGTATCATGACGGACCGGGAAACCAACTCGCATTCACACTGCTGAAGCAGGGAAGGATTCAGGAAGCGCACGCTATTCTCGATACGAATCTTGTATACTTCACACAACAAAGCTCGCTCTCTCCGGAAGATGCATACAATCCTGTCGCTGTTGCTACCATCCATGCCATCAGGTCACAACCGAAGGATGCAGTCGCGTGGCTTCGCACGGCTGTGGAACGAGGCTGGCGTGACTATCGGTGGGCGAAGATCGAGCCCATGTACGAATCGCTACGCTCCGACTCCGGATTTCAGGATCTCATGAACGACTTGCGTGCGCGCATCGAAGCAATGCGCCTCCGGGCAAAAGAACGGGGATTGCTCGACTGATGGCAACCGCTCTTCTTCTTGGCATATTGCTCGGCTTTGCACTCTCGATCCCGCCCGGCCCCCTTTCGCTTGCTTTCATGAAGAAGGCGGTCAGCAAGGAGTATGCAGCGGCGTTCATGGTGGCATTTGGTGCGGCAGTGATGGATATTTTCTACAATCTCATCGCTGCCTCCGCCTCATCTGCACTGGTTGTCTGGTTGAGCGATCTCTTTGTAGAGAACAAATGGCTTTCCCTCGTCTTTCAGGCCCTCTGCTTTTTTATCCTACTGGTACTGGGAATTCGCTACCTGCGTGACAAGCACGACCTGAAGGCCGAGCGGAATATCGTTGAACGTGAGCGCGCCACGGAAGAACGCGTGCGCAAGATCGGGCACGGCTCGCCGTTCTTTCTCGGAACCCTGATAGCGTTCACGAATCTCGCCACGCCGACATTCCTGCCCTCGATGATCGCCGCTATCAGTTACCTCCATGCGGAGGGATTCCTTGAGCGTTCCGTTGCTGCGAACCTTATGTATTCCGTCGGTTTCGGCATTGGAACGACAATATGGTTCAGTACGGTTCTCCGGTTTATTGTGAAGCATCACGCAAAACTCTCCTCATCATTTATCACCGCGATCTACAAACTTGCCGGCGGAGCGCTGATTCTCTTTGCACTTGCCCTCGCTTACAATATGATTGTGAGTACCGAGTGGGCGGTCATATTTAGCAACTGAGTCAAACATTCACTATCAACGGAGGCTCTTATGACATTGCAGGAACTCAAAACCCTTCACGCCTACAACGCGTGGGCAAGCAATCAGATTTTTGAAAGCCTTACAGCAATGCCCGGCGAACAGTATATGCAGGATATGAAGGCGAGTCACGGCAGCATTCACAACACGCTCGTGCACATGGTCGGAGCCGAGAAAGTCTGGCTTGAAAGATTCAAAGGCGCGGCGCGGCCGTTCCTTTCTGAAAACCCGCCTGCGTCGTTGGCAGAATTGAAGACTATTTGGGAGAAGACCGGCTTCGACACGGCAAAGTGGCTCGATACGCAATCGGACAAATCGCTGCAAGGGACATTTACCATGAAGACTGCGAAGGGAGACATCTACACGCATGTTTTCTGGCAAGCGTTCCAGCACGTTGTCAATCATTCCACTTATCATCGGGGACAGGTCATTACCATGATGCGGCAGCACGGAGTGAAACCGCCCACCACCGATCTGATTCGATTCTATCGGGAAGCGAAGTCCAGATAGGCCAGTCGTTCTGCACTTATGAAATATCTTTTCTTCGCTTTCAAGCTGCTGATTATTGCCTACGCGGCGTACCTTGTTTGGGTCCTCGCATTCGAGTACTATCCCGCAGACCCGCTGGGATTCCGGCCCCCGTTTGTGCTATGGGTGATCGACACGATCAATCTCTTCATTCATGAAGCGGGACATCTCTTCTTTCGGTTGTTCGGGCAAACACTCTACATTTTGGGTGGCTCGATCACGCAATGCCTCATCCCGCTGGCGCTTGCAATCGTCACATGGCGCGAGAAGCCGCAACAGGCCGGCTACCCGTTGTTCTGGTTCGGTGAGAATCTTGTCAATGTGAGTGTGTACATTGCCGATGCGCCGCACAGAAATCTGAAACTCATCAAAGAGGGATTGATTCACGATTGGCACTGGCTTCTCTCGGACAATCTCGAATTGGCAGAACCAATGGGGTTTGTAGTCCGCGGGCTGGGATTGATAGTGTGTGCGGGTTCGTTGCTGTTGTTGATTGTTGCCGCTGTTCGGGCATTTCGTAGAACCTGACATTCGGGATCCGTTGATATTCGCCAAGTATCCCGTTACATTACCCGTGGGCATAACGCCCGTTTCTCCTTCATCCTGATAAAGGGTACCAACCATGTTCTCCCAATCAATTCGTTTTGGAAAAATCCTCGGCATACCGGTCGGGGTTAATTATTCCTGGTTCATCATTTTCATTCTCATCACGCTTTCGCTTACGACACAGTTCAGGCATTTGCATCCTGATTGGACGTATGCAGAGCATCTTACCGTCGGCATTGCGACGAGTCTTCTCTTCTTTCTTTCGGTGTTGCTGCATGAGTTGGGCCACAGCGTGATGGCATTGAAATATCAGATTCCCGTCAAGTCCATTACCTTGTTCGTGTTTGGCGGTGTTGCACAAATCGGGAAAGAACCGCAAAAGCCGCTGCACGAGTTCATGATAGCCATTGCCGGCCCCGTTGTGAGTTTTGCACTCGGCATCTTCTTCTTCGCGCTGATGTGGACGACGCGAGGCGCAATGGAAGGCGTCAGTGCACTGGGTGAATGGCTTGGAAGCATCAATATCATTCTGGCCTTATTTAATCTCATTCCGGGATTCCCTCTTGACGGCGGGCGCGTGCTGCGTGCCATTGTTTGGAAAGTGACCAACAGCTATGAGCGGGCGACAACCATCGCGGCCGGGTCAGGACAATTCTTCGCGTACGCGTTCATCGTTTTTGGCGTGTGGCAGGCGCTCACCGGCAATTTTTTTGGCGGATTGTGGATTGGATTCATCGGATGGTTTCTGCTGAGTGCCGCACAGTCGAGCACCGCGCAGTTACACTTCCGATCAGCACTCAAGGGCGTCTCGGCAGGCGATGTCATGCTGCAGGATTGTACGCGGCTTGCCGGCAATACAAGCGTTGCGGATCTTGTGGAACAGCATATGCTAAAAACCGGCATTCGGTGCACAATGGTGATGGATGGCGACCGCTTCGGTGGCTTGGTGACGCTGCATGAAGTGAAACAAATACCGAAAGAAGAATGGCCGATGACATCGCTGCAAGCCATCATGGTTCCCGAAGAACGGCTCTCGGAAGTCGCACCGGAAACACCGATTGATGTTGTGCTTCAGAAAATGAATGAAGAGAACATCAGCCAGATGCCTGTGGTAAAGGATGGCAAGCTCCTGGGAGTTATTGGCCGTGATCGCCTTCTCGCACTTGTGCAAACACATCTTGAACTGAAGGCATGAGGTTATGAAAAGGAACATCCACGCATCCGGTTTGGCTCATGAAAACTGGCATGCAATGGAAATGGATGATGTCTACGAAGAATTGCAAACCGGCCCCGACGGGCTGGACGACGCGGCAGTATCTCATCGTACGCAGATCTACGGTCGGAACATACTTCCTACGAAGGAACCCCCCTCCGTTTGGGAGATAGTTCTTCATCAGGTACTCAATCCCCTGATTTTCATTCTGGTGGCCGCGGCCGTTGCGTCTTTGGCAATCGGCGAAGCGACGGATGCAATTTTCATCTTTCTCGTGATTGTCCTGAATAGCGGATTGGGTACATATCAGGAGTATAACGCAGAGAAGAGTGCAGCAGGTCTGCAAAGTCTCTTGAAAATACGGGCAAGAACGAGACGCAACAACAAGGAAGTGGAAATTCCTTCGGAAGACATCGTGCCCGGCGATATTGTTCTGCTCGAATCAGGGAACAAGGTTCCTGCCGACCTCCGCCTCGCTCAGATAAACAACTTGGCCGCCGACGAGAGTTTTCTGACCGGGGAATCCGTGCCTGCAGAAAAGCGCGTGAAGCTTCTCCCGGAGAATACCGGAGTGGGTGAACGCAGCAACATGGTATTTGCGGGATCAACAATTACTGCAGGACGGGGAGCGGGAGTCGTGGTTGCCACCGGCTCACAAACGCAGGTCGGATTGATCGCCAAGACTGTTGCCGAGGCAGAGGGTGCCAAACCACCGCTTGTGCTGCGCATGGAGAAGTTCATCAGGCACATCAGTATTCTCGTGCTGCTTGTCAGTGCCGGGCTCGCCGTTCTCCTCCTTCATCAGGGGCACGAACTCTCCGCAGTCTTTTTTTTCGTTGTCGCCCTTGCTGTATCGGCGATTCCCGAAGGCCTGCCGGTGGCGCTGACGGTCGCGCTTTCAATTGCCACGAAGCGGATGTCTGAACGTCACGTCATCGTCCGAAAACTTACGGCAGTCGAAAGTCTTGGTAGTTGTACCGTTATTGCCAGTGACAAGACGGGAACGCTGACTGTGAATCAGCAAACGGCGCGTAAGATCGTGTTGCCCGATGGAGAGTCGTTCACCCTTTCCGGTGAGGGATATAATGGAGAAGGAGAACTATCTGCCGCTAAAGGGAGTGGGATAGACGAATCGTTCCGTACACAACTCAAGATGCTGGCAGAGCTTTCCATACTTGCCAACGAAGCATCTCTCACAAATGAAGATGGTGAATGGAAGCACCGCGGCGATGCAATAGACGTTGCATGCCTCGCAATGGGACACAAAATGGGCCTGCGTCCCGAGGAAATCAGGCACAACGTCTCCCCTGTTGGGGAAATCCCGTACGAATCGGAGAGGAAGTTCTCGGCGGCATTCTATCAACAAAACGGTACAACTCACGTCGCTGCCAAGGGAGCTGTTGAAGTGATTCTCAGATTCTGTGGCAAAATGCAGTTACGTGATGGGGTGAAACCTCTCAATCGGGAAGTCATCGAGCAACAAGCCGACATGATGTCCGGGAAAGGGTTACGCGTACTTGCTGTTGCAGGGCGTGTGTATTCAGACTCAGTTACGAAAGGCGTGTATGATGATGGCGACATCTCAAACCTTGTCTTTCACGGACTACTCGGATTTATCGACCCACTACGCCCGGAAGCGGTGGAGTCAGTGAAAAAGTGTAAGGAAGCGGGAATCCAGGTAATGATGATTACCGGTGACCATCCTTCAACCGCGGGCGCTATCGCAAAAGAACTGAAACTGACAGATCGTGATGAACGCGTGGTAACCGGCCAACAGTTGAGCGAGACCGGTACGCCCGACAGTCCGGCATACGAGAGGTTGGTTTCATCAACGCATGTTTTCGCGAGAGCCTCACCGGTGCAGAAGCTGGAGATTGTTGATGTATTGATTCGTCGCGGGGAGTTCGTTGCTGTAACGGGGGATGGCGTGAATGATGCTCCTGCCCTGCGCAGGGCAAATATCGGTGTCGCCATGGGGTCGGGGACTGATGTAGCAAAGGAAGTGGGCTTGATGATTGTAACGGATGACAATTTCGCATCAATTGTGTCGGGTGTTGAAGAGGGCAGGTTCGCGTATGACAATGTGCGAAAAGTGATCTACTTGCTGATTTCCACCGGAACGGCGGAAGTGTTCATGTTCATCGCCTCGATTTTTGCCGGACTGCCGATCCCCCTGCTTGCTGTTCAGCTTCTGTGGTTGAATCTTGTAACCAACGGCATTCAGGATGTTGCTTTGGCATTTGAGGGAGGAGAACCGGGAGCAATGAAGCGTAAGCCTCGCAAGACGAGCGAGGGTATTTTTAATGAGCAGATGGTCAGTCAAACGCTTGTTTCCGGGCTGGCAATCGGCAGTCTCGCGTTTGCTGCATGGTACTGGCTGGTTGAAATCCGGACAATGGATGAAGCATCTGCGCGTAACATCATTCTCCTTCTCATGGTGCTGATGCAGAACGTACATGTGTTCAACTGCCGGTCCGAAACCGTGTCTGCGTTCAAAGTGCCCCTGCGCCGCAACTACGTACTCATCGGCGGCGTTATGCTCGCCCAACTGATACACATACTGAGCATGCAACTGCCGTTTATGCAGGGAATTCTCCGCACCGAGCCGGTACATCCTTCACACTGGTTGCTGGCATGCGTAATTGCCTTGGTTTTGCTCGCGGTTATGGAGGTGTTCAAGCTAATGCGACATCGGAAGGCGTAACAATGATGTGATTCCGTCATCGGGCAGGATGCTCTGTTATCTCTCTTCTAGATTATGGATGATTCAAAGCCTTTCACTTCTTGCACCATCACCCTTTCGGAATCAACAGGAAGAGCCAGGCAAGTTCTGGAAAGTGTAGCTGCTTTTAGCTATTTTTAGCATACGAAAACAAGCAAACGCCCATACACCCCTCTTGCAAAGGTATCCCATGAACACTCGTACAAAACGCTGGCTCACATTTGGCGGAAGCATACTTGTCACCATTCTCGTCGCGGCACTGTTGATCAACATCTTTGAGCGGCAGCAAGAAGGGAGGGTGACCTATATGAAAATTGTGGAGATATCCCCCGGCGATCCCGACCCCGAAGCATGGAAAGTGAACTTCCCCCGCGAATACGAAGCGTACATGCGGACTGTCAGAACCAGCGAGATGGACGAGTACAGCAAATGGGGACGATACGGCGGCTCCGAGTCGTTTTCAAAACTCGAAAAACATCCCGACTATCGCCGCCTTTTTGCAGGGTATCCGTTCTCTGTAGAGTAGCGGGAAGAACGCGGCCACATGAACGCGTTGAAAGACATGCTTGCAAGCCCGCGCCTCGGCGATGAGAAACCGGGAACCTGCATGACATGTAAAAGTTCCCAAGTGCCCGCTTTTGTCGAGCAGTACGGCGCCGAATTGTTCTACAAAACTCCCGTGAAAGAGTTGGTGGAGAAGCACGGATTCAAGCACTCGGTGGTCTGCGCCGATTGTCATGATTCCAAAACGATGGAATTGAAAATCACGCGCATCGCTTTCAAAGAAGCAATGCAACGACGCGGCATCGACATTTCCAAAGCATCCCGCCAGGAGATGCGAAGCTACGTGTGCGGACAATGCCACGTTGAGTACTATTTCAAAGGGCCCGGCAAGTATCTTACATTCCCGTGGGATCAGGGAATGGTGCTGGACAGTATCGATGCATACTATGAGAAGGAGGGATTCTCCGACTGGACGCACGCCGAATCGAAGGCGCCGATGATCAAAATGCAGCATCCCGAATTCGAAATCTGGTCAACAGGAATTCACGCCCGATCCAATGTCAGTTGCGCAGATTGCCACATGCCGTACCGAAGGGAAGGGGCTATCAAAATTACAGATCATTGGATTCGAAGTCCGCTCGGGAATCTGACGAACGCATGCCTTACATGTCACCGGCAAAGCGAAACAGAAATGCGCGAGCGCGTTCTGCAAATCCAGGACCGGACATACGGCCTGATGCAACGCTCGGAGCGTGCTATCATCTCGGCAATTGACGGCATCAAAGCGGCGATGCAGGTTGGAGCAACAGACGAGGAACTGAAGGCCGCACGCCAGTTGCACCGGAAATCTCAGATGCGTTGGGACTTCATCAGCGCGGAGAATAGTATGGGCTTTCACAGCTCGCAGGAGGTAGCACGAATTCTTGGCGACGCTATTGACTACGCCCGCCAAGCGGAGCTTGAAGCGTACAAAGTGCTGGTGAAAAGAGGTGTTCCGGCAAAACAGGTATCATACTCCGAATAGACCCGATTTTCACGTACTGCACGGCAGAGATCTATGAACATCAAGAGGTTACTGGGATTCCTCCTTATTGTCCTTCCCGGGACTGTCATCGGGTTAAGTGTTTACACCTTCTACTATGCCAAGGGATACTCATATCTCCTCGATGATCCCAAGGCGTGCATCAACTGCCATGTTATGCGCGACAATTTCATCGCGTGGGAAGTTTCCAGCCATCGTTCGGTAAGCTGCAACGGCTGTCACGTTCCCCAGGGTCCCGTCTCGAAATATTACGTGAAAGCCGAGAACGGATTCCGGCATTCGTATGTTTTCACATTTGAGAATCCACAGATCTTTCGGTTGGCGCCAATCGGGCAACGGACTGTTGAAGCAAATTGCATTCGATGTCACGTTGCGACAGTCTCAAATATCTCACACGGTGTCAGCGATACCGGCATGCGCTGCTTCGACTGTCACCGTGGAGTTGGACACGCGTTCTAACTTCATTCAGAATCGGAATACGATAACGGAGATTACCAATGCACATTCAGGTGAATACTGACAGACATGTCGAAGGTACCACTGAACTCAAACATCTTGTCGAGAATACCATAAAGAATACGTTGGATCGTTTCAGCACTCGTGTTACGCGCGTCGAAGTTCACCTCGGAGACGAGAACAGCCACAAAGCCGGGGGTGATGACAAACGATGTCTGATGGAAGCCCGCCTTGCCGGTCTCCAACCGATTGCGGTAAAACACCAGGCTCCGACGCTGGAGCAGGCAATCGACGGGGCGACAGGAAAATTGGAAAGAGCCATAGAGAGCCGTCTCGGGCGGTTGAACAAACGGTAAGACGGTCTAAATGTGAGGTTATCACAGGTTGTTAGCAGAAGATCGTTCCGAAAGAACATTCCCTGAAATCTCTCGATACCTTGGCGGATCAAACGCATGCGAAAGCACACGCTCGAAACACTTCTTAAAGAAGGTCTGATAACGGGCGACCAACAGTCATTCCTCTCACGCATCTACGACAAATCAGTGTTCTCTCTCTACTATGAGTTGAGAACAATGTTGTACTTCGGCGTTCTCCTCTTCACGGCCGGCATCGGCATACTCGTCTATCGCAATATCGATACAATCGGACATCAGGCCATCATAGCAGGGCTTGCAGGATTGGCTGCCATCGCGTTCCGGTATGCTGCAAAACGAAGGCCGCCCTATTCACATCGCGAGACAGAAAGTCCCGGATCGCTGTACGAGTATGTGCTGCTCGGCGCCTGCCTTCTGTTTGCCACCATCGTCGGGTACATCCAATACCAGTACGGGATCTTCGGAACACGGTGGGAATTGAGCGCACTGATACCCGCGGTTGTGTTTCTCTATATCGCATACGCATTCGACCATCGCGGTGTTCTTGCCCTCGGCATCGCGGGGTTGGCCTCCTGGCTCGGACTGACGGTTTCGCCGGCAGAATTAATGAAACAGGGTATCTTCTCCTCAGAAGCAGTCATCTTCAACGGGCTTGTTTTCGGGATTGTAATTTGCGGAGTTGCGTTTGTTCTTGATCGCTTCGGCATCAAGAAACATTTTACGTTCACTGCGCTAACCCTTGGGTCGAACGTTCTATTTGTTGCATGTCTTGCAGGGCTGTTTACGCTTGGAATGAGTCTTCTGTTCTTCCCCCTCTTGATGCTGTGCTGCGCTGGAGGCATTATCTTTGCCCGAAGGGAACAATCGTTTCTCTTTCTTCTTCTTTCTTGTGTGTACGGATACATCGGGGTGACATATTTTTTGTCGGATGTTCTTGTTGAGGCATTCGGGATATTCTTCTACTTCATTGTTTCGTGCGGCATCATCATCTATTTCATCTTTAACTACAAGACCTTTCTGGCGAAACGATGATCATCTACGACATGCGTTTGGTGGAAAAGTTGCAGGTTGCCCGCGAGGCAAAACAGTGGCGTAACAGCGGGATCATCCCTTCAAATCAATACGATGCAATAAAGGCAGCATACACCACGCCTCTCTACTCTCCGACATTATTCATTCGAATCGTACTGTTCGTCTTTGCATGTATTGCACTTGCTGGAGTGTATGGGATTGTTTTTCTTATTGTGTCGCCTGATCATGATACGACGTTCGCCGCGCTTCTTGTTGTGGTTGGCGGACTCTCCTTTTTCGTACTTGAGAGAGTTGTGAAGACCCGGCAATTGTACAAGGCAGGAATTGAGGAGGCAATGCTGTATGTGGCATTATTTCTCACAATCGCAGGGATAGTGTGGCTTTACCTCGAAGCAACGTCGCCGCCACGCACAGGCGTAGTGCCTTGGATTCTTGCGCTCCCGCTTTTGATTTGGGGCGCTGTACGTTTTGCGGACAGGCTTGTAACGGCGGGCGCCTATATTTGCGCGCTGGCCGTTGTGCTCGTGCCTTTGTCTGAGAGCGGCCCTGTAACGCGTTCCCTTCTGCCGTTTGTAGCGATGCTTCTCGGCTTAGGATCATATTTTCTTGTTCGAAAGTACAGCGGAAAGAAGTTTCTTGAGCCATGGAAGGATTGTCTTTTTGTTATCAAGATGCTGAGTCTTGCGGTGTTGTACTGCGGCGGAAACTACTTCGTGGTTCGGGAAGGAAACGCTGCGTTGATGGGATATGAAATTCCCGAAGGCGGGAATATCCCGTTTGCGTTTCTGTTCTACATACTTACAGCCTTGATACCGGTTGCGTATATCGTGCGTGGCCTCATGATTCGTGACCATCTGCTGTTGAGAACGGGATTGATTGCGGCCGTCGTTTCCGTGTTGACATTTCGTTATTACTTTCATGTTGTTGCTCCCGAGGTGGCACTGACCATCGCCGGTGCGGTGATGTTCCTGGCAGCAATGTTCTCGTTACGCTTTCTCAAAACCGACAGAAACGGTTTCACGCATCGCAATATCTTGAAAGAGAAACTGAAAGATCTGAATGCAGAAGGATTGCTGATTTCCCAGACACTCGGACCTGCACCACAGCCCGCCGCAAAACCTCCACAGGGAGGCGGAGAATTCGGCGGCGGGGGCACGACAGGCAGTTGGTAGGTTTCACAAATCACTTCAAACAACATACAGGAGACACGATGAAGGCAATGCTGCATTGTATTCTTCTTCTTTCACTGATTCTTGTTTCGTGCGCGTCCATCTCGGATGCAATCAAAGCAAAAGATGACGGGACAGTTGTAACATACCCTGTAGACTTCGAGCAGGGCTGGAAGATTGCATTGCGAGTCCTGCGTTGGGAAGATGCAGAAACGATTGAAGAGCACAAGGATGAGAACTACATGGTCACAACAGTCGGTGCCAATCTGATTTCTGCCGGCGCTGTCGTTGCGGTATGGGTCGAGCCGCAAGGGAACAACAGTGTCAAGGTAACGTGTGTCACAAAACGAAAGATGCAGACTAACATAGCAACAGGGTTGACGGAAACCAAATTCCACACACGATTCAAGCAAGCGGTTGACATCGTAAAGCAGGGAAAACCGCTGCCCTCCGACGCCCCGAAAAACTAATGCCCCTCCAACTATCTTTTTCTACAAATCGAGGGGAGCAGTGCCGCAGCAACATGGAAAAAAACTTCACAGTTATGTGGAGATATTTAGTGGAGTGGCACAAGTGAGTCCAAGGTTCCCCGCATCCCGGAACGGTGCGGGGAACCCACTATACCTCAGTCTGTTTCAACCCTGATGGCCAAGATCGGCCCGAATTCTTAGCAATACCACCCATTCTTTTAGATACAAGCCTGTTGGATTTCCCGCCCTTCTTGTCTATTTTTCTACCCCACCATTTCTCAGCAGACGTTGATAGCGATGTGTGGTAAGATTCTTTGAACTCCCGGAGTGTTTGACAATCAATGGGTTTGTATCCTCAACCGAATAAGTGGCAGTGCGGGCCGTTTGCATTGAAGCACGCGCTCATCATGCTCGGGAAGTTTGTAAACGAAAAGCGGGTTTCGGAAATCGCCGGAACCACATGGTGGTCTGGCACCGATGAAATTCAACTCGGGCGCGCAGCACGGGCGTACGACTGCAAGATGACTGTTGTGCGGGAGAATAATCCGTTGCATGCCAAGCGTGAGCTGCTTCTGACACTCAAGCGGGGCAGGCCCGCTCTGCTGTGCGTTGACAATTGGGGTCATTGGATTACTGTTGTCGGCGCTGAGAAGGGGCGCTTCATTTATCTTGACAGCAGCAAAGCTCCCGTGGTGTGCGTTGCTTCATGGAAACAACTGAAGAAACGCTGGGCGTACAAGGAGCTTGATGAAGGTGATCCGAAGATAGTGGAAACCTTATACGATTTACATCCGGTTATGCCGAAATTCCGGGCACGGACAAAAGCGCGCTTCTCGCTGGAGCGCGCCCGCTACTTGCGCAGACCGGAGAACCATACGTTCGCCACGCATTGGGATGAATACTTCGACGACCTGACACAAATCTGCGCGCCGCGGACGCCGCTCAGCCAGCAAGTATTTCCGATGGGAGAGCTGCTGCGCCGGCACGGCGAAATGATCAAAGATCAAGTGGCGTACTGGCACGGGGCCGTGAAGCGCGAGCAGGTTGCCAAAGTACTGAAGAATATGAAGTTTGTTGCCGACACGTATGATCTTGTCGTTAAGAAGTCGGAAGAGAAGCGCGCCATCGCCGCCATCTGCATCAACCTCTCGCTCTGGGCGGCAAGCAAATACGGCGTCGACGAGATGTACGGCAGCAACGAGTAGCTATTTCAATTCATCCAACCATTTCCGGGCTTCTGTGCGTCCGGCTTCCACGACATCCTTACCGGCGCGATACGCCAACTTCCAGTTCGATGACTTGCTTTCGTACGCAGGGTTCACGAACACCCTCTTTCCATATTGTCCATCCTTCAACGCGGCGGAAAAATCAACCTCCTTCGTCTCATCCAGAAATTTCGTGAGCCAGTTTCGAATCATCGGTTTCGGTTCGGCCGGGTATTTCTGCTCCCATTCCGCAAGTCTGTCTTTGTATTCCTGCATAGAAAGATCGTACATCTGCTTCTGCATATCTTCCATTTGCTTGCTGAACATCGGGTTATCAGGATTGTCATATTCTTTCGCCTGCTGCTTGAGCATATCGACTGTCTGTTTGAAGACCGGACGCTGATCGGCGGGTAATGACTTCATGGTGGTTTCTGTTTCTTTGATGCTCTGCTGCATTTGCGCCTTTAACTCGGCGCGTTGCTGAGCCATCGGTTTCGGTTTCTCGGGCGGCTCGGGTTTCCGGTTTTCACGATACTCACTGTATCGCTTCCGAAAATCGTCTGTTTTTATATAGGATTTTGCAAACGCGGCAATCTCACGAACGGCTGCTGCACGATCGCCGGTTGCTACCTGCCTCAACCTTGCAACATTCGGATAGTTGAGATAATTTCCGCTGAGACTGTAGTAGATACAATCCTTGCTTATTGTCGGTGATATTCCGACGCGTTCCAGCGATTGGATTGTAGTACTGAGAACCATTGCGGCCGCGCATACGACTATACCGGCGACAACGATGGCAAGGGTCATTGCTACCCGTGTCCTCATACTCACTCCTTTTTGTTGTGTATTGGGTTTAGGTTTGTGTGAATGTACACTTTGTTTATAGAGAACACAACCGGGATGCTCGAATCGTGCACGTTGATTGTGAAGGGGGGCGTGCGTATCTTGATTACGCATTGGATGAAATTGCTGTTATGAGATATAAGAAGGACATATTGATGGCTATTGGAAAGTTCGTGTCTGCATTGACATTGACCATTGTGCTAACCGCCTGCGGGCAAAAGGAGAGCCGGCAGTTACTCACGCAAGAGGATAGTCTTGCCATCGTTCAGGACAATCTCAATCACCGGCAGGAAGTTGACCTGTTTTTTCGCGACAGCCCCAACTCGCCGTTTCAAAAGGATACGACGATCGAGTATGCCGGAATCAATTGGTTTCCCGTCAATCCTCATTTCAGAGGTCGATCTGTGTTGCACCGGTACGACAACCCGGAAACTGTTGTCGTGTTCGGCACAAAAGGGGAAGAGAGGAAGAACCTTCGCTACGGATATTTCGAGTTCGATGTCCCTGATGAAACAGGAAGTTCAACTACCATTCGCATCAATGCGTACAAGTTCACGCCGTACGATAAGAGGCGTTACGAATTGTTCAGAAACAATCTGAGTGTCTGGTTTACGGACAAAACAACAGGGAAAGAAACCTACGGCGTCGGGAGATATGTGGAAGTGGGAGAAGAACACCCCGATCCGAATTTTGTGTACTCAATCGATTTGAACAAGGCTTACAATCCGTACTGCGCGTACAGCGACATGTTCTCCTGTGCAATACCAAGAAAGGAAGACCGGATTAACGTCGCTTTGCGTGTCGGCGAGATGAACTATCACCACTGACCGGCAAACACTCTCCGGTTATTATCTGATCATTCCACTACAAAAATGAACCAACACAGACTCCATCGAACAATTGAAAGTCTTACAGAGAAGAAATTCAGAACGGATGATCAACTGCTGAATCATGTTCTCGCAAGCATCATCCAGAACGATGAAATCCCGATCCGCGGCGGACGAATCTGGAAGCTTGATGCATCAGCAGGAACGTACCGCCTGGTTCATCAGTACGGCGATGTGGAACCAATAAAAAAGAATTTCGGGCTTCGCATTGCCAACTATCCCATGTTTCTTCAGTTGGCGCGCAAGCAAACCATCGTTGCGAACGAAACAGACAAGTATCTTCGCCAGAGGGGCATCAAATTATATTCCGCGACAGGCATCGGCGAAAAGGTGCCGTGGAAGGGACACAGTCTCTACCCGTATGTCATCGGCTTCAATGCCGAGTACATGAAACAGGACGAGGCCTATTCGCTGAATATTATCGGCAAGGTTCTGACGGCCGCTCTCAAGAACAAGAGAATCGAAGTCAAAGCCGCGGCACTCGAAAAAGACCTGGACAAAGCGAGGGAAATCCAGCGCAGCATTCTGCCCGAACACGAGATGCGCTTTCACAGTTATGAAATGTACGGCGTTTCGCTGCCCGAACGGATTGTCGGGGGAGATTTCTTTGATTACTTGCAGGCCTCCGGCGATAAAGACCGGCTCGGTGTTGTTATCGGTGATGCGGCGAGCAAAGGACTTTCGGCCGCGGCGCAGGCTTTGTACGTCTCAGGGGCGCTGCGGATGGCGGTCGAGTATCAAACCAAGATGGACACGTTCATCGGCAGAATTAACCAGTTGGTGAACAGAACATTCACGACGGAACATTTTCTTTCGATGGTCTATCTTGAATTGATGGCAAACGACAAGGGGCTTATTTTTTACGTCAATGCAGGTCACAGCAATCCTATCTTGCTGCGCGACAAAACCGACGAGATTGAATTGCTGCCGGCAACCGGCCAGATTCTGGGGCCGTTCCCGAATGAGAAGTACAAAACGGATTTCACGTTCATGAAGAAGGGCGACATTATTCTTCTCTATACAGACGGCATCACCGACGCGGCGAACGAGAAGAGCGAGATGTACGGCGAGCAACGGCTCATTCATGTTCTGAAGGAGAACCGGTTCAGAACACCGAAGGAAATCTGCCAATTGATTTTAGAAGACGTTCAAGTTCACAACAAGCTGGTGGATTATTCTGATGACAAAACGGTTGTTGTTGTGAAGCGGGTTAAGTAGCAGAAGATTTCCTCCGGAAACAGACAAGCCGCGCTCAACATCAGCGCGGCTTTTCACTTGTGTGTACGCTCCGCTTATTTCGCAATGATCATCTTGCGCGTTTCCGCGAATCCCGGTGCCTGAATGCGATAAAAGTAGATGCCCGTCGGAAGTTCTTCCTTATTGAACGTCACCTCGTAGGTGCCTGCACTCTGCACGCCTTCAAAAATGCGTGCTACTTCCTGTCCGAGCAGATTGAACACGGCAAGCCGAACGTAGCCGCCTTTCGGGATCGTGTAAACGATATTCGTTGTCGGGTTGAACGGATTGGGGAAGTTCTGTTCAAGAACCGCTGCTTCTTCTTGCTCATCTTCGTGCTTGCCCGGTTCCTGAAGTACAACGGGGATCGTTACAGAGAAGCGTCGCACGTCGTTGCTGAAAACAGCCTCTTCACCGTCTGTTGCCCGAACCCGCCAATAGTAGCTTCTCGATACACGCGGAAGCTGGTAGCTCAGAGAAATGTCCGTTCCTGCAACCACACTTCGTAATGCCGGGCTGTCGAACGTGGCGACCGTATCCAACTGTACGCTATAGCGAATCGTATCAAGGTCGGGGTCAAAAGAAGGCAGCCACGAGAACAACACGGTAGAACCTGTCCCGACGCCAAACACAATCGCTGTGTCCGTTGATGGCGATACCAGCCCGAAACGTGACGGCGGGTCGTTGACGTTTTGAACCCTGATTCCAAAATGTTGTTCAATGCTGCCCGCGCCGTTTTCGGCCCGTAGGACAACGGCGTGTGTTTGCTGCAACGCGTGCAGGTTGGCAGGAGTCCAATGAACGGCCCAGGTTGTGGAATCAACGATCATCCCGTCCGGTCCGGCAACAATCGAAAGGCGGGGTGGCGTTCCGCCGAATTGCGGCGCGTACGTGTATGGCATATCCTGCACTGCCTCAATCACGGGAGGGCTTGCGAAAGAGGGAGGAACAGGACGTAGGCGCAACAAAAGTCCCGGCGATGCAGGTCCGCTTGTGGCGTAGATGTATCCGTCCGTTCCAATCTCAATATCTCTGAAACCTGAACCGCTCGCAAAGAACTCCGCAATCGAATCTGAAACAAGTGAGTCGCCCGAGGCGGCAAGTTGTGCAGACCAGATTGTGCCCGGATTGTTTCCGGCAAACAGGAGATGGCCTCTCAGTCGTGGAAACGCCATCGCCCGATACACGGCAATGCCTGTGAAGGCAGGATTATCTGAAACGTAGTGCAGCGGACGGACATAATCGGAATTGTCGGTGTACAAACAATTCCCCTCTTTGGGCCAGCCAAGATTAGCGCCTGCCGGAATGTAGTTCACTTCGTTGTTGCAGGTCTGGCCGGCATCCGTTCCGTACATCTTCCCCGTAAGCGGATCGAAAGTGAAGTCAACGGTATTGCGGTGGCCCAATGACCAGAACGATTTCTTCCCGAAAGGATTGTCGGGGGGGATGGTTCCGTTCGGATTGAGGCGGAGAATTTTACCGAGAATATTGACCGAGCTTGTATCCTGCGCGTTCAGCATTGTTCCGAAATCGCCGAACGAGCAGTAGAGTTTTCCGTCGGGGCCGAAATGCAGACTGCCGCCATTGTTGCTTGTCGTAATCTTCACGCGCTGCGCAAGCACAATCAGTCGCGGATCAACGCCGTAGCCGCTGGAATCGCGGAGACGAACAACAACATTCGCCCTGTCGCCCTCACGCGTGTATTGAACATACACAAACGGCGAGTCGGGGTAGAGGGGATGAACGGCAATACCGAACATGCCCTGCTCGGCAACATTGGTCACGCCGAGTTTGGCAAACGGAACGGGCCGTACAACACCGTTTTCGAAAACCCTGATTTTTCCGGAGTTCTTTTCAGTGAAGAAAAAGCGTACGGATTCGCCCGGCGCAAATGCCATACTGACGGGAGTCGCAATAGCCGGACTCTGCGCGAGTGTATCCAGCGCGAATTCTTGAGCAAAAGAAATGTGAAGAGGTACAAGGATGCCGCCCAGAATGGAGCATACCAACTTCTTCATAGTCATCCTGTAGGTGTTAGCAATTATTCGATACTCTTGAAACCTCCGATTGTCTTACGTACAAAATATTCCGCGCAATGTATCAACTGTGCCGGAACTCGAAATCTCCACAACAACACATCTTCCACGATTCACGATACAAACGGGCACTCGCAAAGTCAATAAGGTACATCACAGAATTCTTGCTAATTGGAACCGACTTCCTTCACGTTCACCTTCGCTTTTCCGTAACCCATTCTCCAACAAATACTTAGAGGAGAGGGCTCTCACTTCTTATACAAATACGCGCAATCGAGCAACCTGGCTGAAGTTCCGTCGTGGAAGGCAAACTTCGGCCCATGCCAAATTGCGGCTCCTCCGAACTCTCCCTTTTTGTTTATTGCGTAGAAGTTGACATTGAAATCCGGTTTGCCGTCGTCGCGCTTCAGGCGGCGCATCGTGTTGTGTTCGGCAATACGCTTGCATACATCAAGGCACGCCTGCTCGGGCGACTTGCCCTGCCGCATGAACTCGACAACCATCACGCTGCTGCAGTTGATCAGATTCGCCTCCCCTCGTCCCGTTGAACCTGCGGATCCGACTTCGTTATCGCAATACAATCCCGCACCGATGATCGGCGAATCGCCGACGCGGCCGGGAATCTTGTACGCGAGTCCGCTTGTTGTCGTGACGCAAGAGATGTTTCCTTTGAGGTCGATGGCTCCGCAATGAATCGTACCGGTATTGCGGAAGAATGGTTCGAACATCGCGCCGATGTCTTTATCATCGGGCGTATGCGGCGGAAGCCAGTCATCTTTTGTTGAGAGATTTTCTTTCCATTTCAGCCACTCCTGACGCGCCCGGTCGGTCAATAAATTCTCCTCGACAAATCCGTGTGCCCGTGCAAAGCGCAAGGCGCCCTCGCCGACGATAAGCACATGATCAGTTCGTTCCATGACAAGCCTGGCAACTTTCGATGGATTCTTGATGTTGCGGATGGAGGCAACCGCGCCTGCGCGATGCGTCGGGCCGTGCATCACGGCGGCATCCAGCTCGACTACGCCTTCTTCATTCGGCAGGCCGCCGTACCCGACGCTCGTGTCGTTCGGATCGTCTTCCACGATGTTCACGCCCGCAATCACTGCGTCCAGAGCGTCGGAGCCGGAACGAATCAACTCTATTGCCTTTGTGACAGCGGGGATGCCGTTGCCGCTTGAAATGGCAACCGGTTTTACAGCAGACTGTGTTTGAGAGATGATGGATTCGGGAAGGGCGGAAACAGCAAGCGCCCCAACACCTGCTGCCGAAGCGCGTTTAAGAAATTCTCGTCGTGTTGTGGACATTGCTTCCTCACGGTGAATGATGATGTGAGAAAGTTAGAGATTAGCTACGTGAGAATCAATCGTAAAGTCCCATCGAACCCGGCGTCTTGGGCGGAACAGGGGGAACCGGTGGAGAAGGAGTCGTTCCGTCATCCAAATACAACGTGATTCCCCAATAGTCGGGATCTTCCGGCGGGTCCTGATTCCAGCTTCGATAGGCGTGGGAATCGTCCGTCATGTAATGCAGTGTGTATTCTCCTTTGTCAAGCATGATGGTGGTGTTCACCATCCTGTTCTTTCGTGCGCCGCCAGCGTGAAACGTCATGGAGTAGGTCATTTCCCAGACAACAGAGCCTGTTCTGTTGTCGGTTATCCATCCGTAGTCGGCCATGCCGCGGTTCACTCCCTCGCCAATGGCGTACACGCGAACTCGCGTCGTTTTGTCGAGCTTGAACTTCTCTTTCTTCTCGACACTGTTTCCTGCACGGATTATCTGCGCAATCACATTCTTGTCCCGTTGATCAACATACTTTCCGACAATCCCCGGATCAAACTTCTCTCCTACACCATACAGTGTAACGCCGTAGCGTTCCTTGTCGAACGGGGGGTCCGCGTTCCATTCATTATATGCATGCGAGTCGTCGGTGATATACTGGACGATGTAGCTGCCTTTGGGAAGCGTGATGATTTCGTCCACGAAGCGGTTCTTTGACGCGCCGCCTGCATGATGCGTGTTATCCGAGTTCATCGTCCAGACACGCGAACGATTCCTCGCATCGAGAATAACGGCGTAGTCGGCCATGACTCGGCGCGTGTTGCTTTGCTCGCCAATCGCATACACGCGAACCTGAGCATCATCCTTCAGTACAAATCCTTCACTTCGGCTCTCATTATCCCGCACTTTTGTAATGCTGAGAATGACGTGGCGTTCTTCCTTTGAGGAAGTCATCTTGAAATATGCCTTGTCCTTCTCGTCGTATGCCATCACGGTAATGCCGTAGTTGAGCGGATCAAGCGGCGGGGCGCAGTTCCAGTCCACTGCCGAGTGGCTGTTATCTGTCACGTAGTAGAGTGTGTACTCGCCCTTGGGCAACGACACCTCACCGTCGAACAACGCATTCTTTGAAGCACCACCGGCGGAGGTGGAGTTGCGCCATTTCATTTCCCACACACGGCTCCGGGTATTCTGGTTCACAATCCAGCCGTAATCCACAAGATCGGCCGAGTTCCGGTATCCTTCTCCCAAGGCATAGATGCGCATCTTCATTGCCTCAACAATGGAGAAACTTTGCTTGACGAAGTCGCCCTCACCGAGTCCCGTTTTCTTGAGAAGAACATTTGAGAATTCCTTCGGCGGCGAGAATTGCTTCACGGACGACGCCTTCGATTCATCGGCGAACATCTCCATGCCCCAGTTGGCGGATCGCTTGTTCCAATCCACACGGATATCATCGCCGAACCACCCGTCAAACCAATCCTGAAACCAGCCTTTCAGTTTATTGGCGGGTTGCCGTTCTCCCATATTGAACAGCCCGGACTCTCTGTGATCGACGTTGATGGAAATATTCTTAAAGGTGGAAATATATGTGAACGTGGCAGCCGAGAAGTAGACTTCATAGCTTCCGCGTTGAAGCGTCACGTCGGCGTCGAATGTCCGGTCGTCGCGTGAACGTGACGTATTGTCGTTCGTCATCTCCCATACAACTTTGCGCGTATCGGCATCGATTATCCAGCCGTACGCAAACATGTCGTGCCGTGTATCCTTGCTTGAGCCGACGTTATCGCACTGGCTGCCGCCTGCGCCTCGCGCGCTGATGCGAAAGGTCATCGTCTGCGGAACAATAATGCCCGCCGATTTCAGCTCCGACGTACTCATGTCGCGCAACGAAACGACCGCCCGCTCGCCCGCCCACGCTGTTGCCGCTATGAGTATGGCTAAGATATAGGATGACCTGATCATCACCTGGTGCCCCTGATGTACATTGGGATAGTTGTTTTCTCGTAGATGATACGCCAAATCGTCTTACATGTTACGGAATGTGGGATTTTTGAGGCTATTTTCATTTATTGTTAAACCAAAGCGTTGAGGATTCCCCGTAACTCATTGGCAGAAAGAATGGCAGACGAAGCAATCCGTACAACCAACCTCACCAAAATCTACAAAGAAAAGTCGAAACAACCAGTCCATGCCCTGAACGGATTGAACCTCTCCGTCCAACGAGGCGAAATATTCGGTTTACTTGGGAGAAACGGAGCCGGAAAAACAACACTACTCCGAATTCTCACCACGCTGATCAAACCGACAAGCGGCTCAGCGAGTGTCATGGGATTTGATGTGCAGGCACACGGCGCTGAGGTCAGGAATCACATCTGTGCCGTGTTGCAGGAAAACGCGCTTGAGCAGTTTCTTTCAGTGAGGGATAATTTGACAACCTATGGGCGGTTTCATTCCGTCCCCCCACATGAACGTGAAGCACGTGCTCAGCGCGTACTCGATCAATTCGGGTTGACTGAATACAAGAACAAAAAGGCAATGGATCTCAGCGGCGGATTGAAGCGACGTTTGCAGGTTGCAAAAGTGTTTATGGTGGACAAGCCGATCGTGTTTCTCGACGAGGCGACAACCGGGATGGATCCCATCAACAAGCGGGCGGTGCTGGAATCAATACGTGCACAAGCAGATGGAGGACGAACGATTGTTTTGACAACACATATCCTTCAGGAGGCGGAAGACCTGTGCGACACCATCGCCCTTATTCATGAAGGAAGAATTATTGCCAGCGGCAGCGTCGCCACTATCAAAGCGCTTGCGACAAGCGTGTTCGAGTTGAGTATTACGTTCGAATCAATGAACGAGGAACTGCTTGCCCAACTCAAATCGCTATCGCCTGTCCGGTTCGAGCAGACAGGTAACGTCGTCGAGTTGTGCATCAACAGCGTTGACGGAACCGTGCTTGATACAATTGCGCAACTTTCACGTATTTCGCGCATCACGCATCTTGAGATCAACGGCGGAACGCTGGAAGACGCTTTTGTCGAACTGCTCGGCGTCTCGCGGGAGGATACGTCATGGAAATGATCCTCGCCGTACTGTACCGTGAGTTTCGCATCCGCACAACGAGCCCGGTGTGGATGTTCTTCGATCTCTTCATGCCGCTCATCTATCTGCTGATGTTCGGTGTGGGATTGGATCGGGCGATGAGCGGCGGAGTGGGCCAGTTCGGCGGCGAGATGAGTTATCAGAGCTTCTTTCTTGCGGGCGTTCTCTCAATGGCGTGTTTCGGTATCGCTATCAATACTTCATACGGGTTCTTTGTCGATCGCGAGAACGGAATTTTCTATGAGTTCCTTACCTATCCTATGACGCGGGGCGAGTTCCTCGTCGGCAAGATTGTCTTCAACTGTCTTCTTGCCGTTGTTCAGTCGGCGCTCACGCTCAGCGTCGGAACGCTGGTACTCGATATCGACATTCGGTGGCAGTATGCCTGGTTTGCCGCTTCGGGAATTGTTGTCGGCACGGCGGGATGGTTCTTCTTTCTCACGATTCTCGCGTTGCGCATTCACCGGAATGATATTTTCAACACCGTGTTGAATGTCGCGTACTTCGTGCTGATGTTCGCCAGCAGCATGTTCTATCCTGTTGATTCGATGCCCGCGTGGCTCCGGACAATCTCCCTGATGAATCCGTTGACGTGGCATACCGACGTTCTGCGGTTTGCAACAATCGGCATCGGAAATGTCGAAACTATTATTCTTGAAGCCGTTGCGTTCGGTGTGTTTTTGCTGGTTTCATTCTGGTTTGCGGTACGAACGCTTCAACATGCGGTCATCAAATAGCTTGAGCATCATCCAGGCCCCGGTTCATGACTCACTTGTCAGATAATGCACAAAGGCACCCGGCCTACCGTGGACTCCGGTCAACATTCATCGGTATCGTGACGAACACCCTGCTTGCCGCCATCAAGGGAATAGCGGGAGTTGTCGGCAATTCGTACGCCCTCATTGCCGATGCCATCGAGTCGACCACCGATATTGCCAGTTCATTTATTGTGTGGGGAGGATTGAAAATCTCCGCCCTCCCTCCGGATGCCGACCATCCGTACGGTCACGGCAAAGCAGAACCGCTTGCTGCCGTCGTTGTTTCGTTGACGCTCATTGCCGCTGCTATCGGCATCGTCATTCAGAGCATACGGGAAATTCTTACTCCGCATCACGCACCAGCCTCGTTCACGCTTGTCGTGCTCGTCCTTGTTGTTGTCACAAAAGAGATTCTCTTCCGATTTGTCTTCACTGTCGGACAAAGCATGAACAGTACCGCAATCAAAAGCGACGCGTGGCATCATCGCAGCGATGCAATTACTTCTGCCGCGGCGTTCATTGGAATATCCGTCGCCCTGATAGGGGGAGAGGGATATGAAAGCGCTGATGACTGGGCCGCTTTGTTTGCATCATCCATCATCTTCGTGAATGCATACCGGATTCTCCGTCCTGCCCTGAATGAAGTGATGGACGCAGCGCCGCCCGCCGACATCGAACATCGTGTCAGGAAGGCTGCACAACAGGTCGACGGTGTCCTGTCACTGGAAAAATGCTTCGTTCGCAAAGTGGGTTTTTCCTACTATGTCGATCTCCATGTCACTGTCGACGGCGATCTGTCAGTCCGTCACGGACACGACATTGCGCGAAACGTCAAGCAGGCTATTCAAGCCGCAAACCCGAACGTCGCCGAGGCGCTGATACATATTGAACCATCCGATCTTCTTCAGGAATGAACACTAACGAGGAAACTCAATGCAGATTTTCAAAGACAAAGTCGCTTTGGTGACAGGCAGTACGGGCGAAGGTATGGGACGCAGTATTGCATTCACCTTTGCACGCGAGGGTGCCAAGGTAGTTCTCAACTACGGAACGGGACATCCCAATAACGCCCATGCAGCGGAGAAAGTGTTGCAGGAGTTGCGGGCGCTTGGCGGAAAGGGCTACAGCTTCAAAGCGGATATGCGCGAAGAGGATGATGTGCAGGCAATGATTAAAGGAATCATTACGCTGTACGGAAAGATCGATTTCCTCGTTTGCAATCACGGCGGAGACTATGCGCCGGCAGATATCACGGAAATCGAGCGTGACCATTGGCGTTCTGTGATCAAAGCCGAAATAGACGGGCTGTTCTACTGCATTAAACACGCACTACCTCACATGCGACGTGAACACTCCGGACGCATTGTTGCCGTTACACTTGCAGGAGCCGAACATACTGAAGGCCCGCCATATGACTACAACCTTGGCAAATCCGCCCGCCATGCTCTCATCAAAGCACTTGCAACGGAAGAGATCGAAAACGGCATCACGTGCAACATCGTAGCGCCCGGACATGTCCCCCACGCAACATTGCGACAGGCTGTCGATTCTGCAAAACACGCGGCGCCATGGAAGCGACGCGTGCATACCCAACCGCAGGATGTTGCCGAAGCGATACGGTATCTGTGTTCCGAGGAAGCACGATTTGTAACCGGAAGTGTGATTGAATTTGCGGGAGGTTCACCCCGCGCAGCGCATTAGCCCAAAGGCGGATTCATCGTGAAGAAAGCTTTCAAGCTTCTGATGGTTGGAATCCTCGTAATGTTGTCGGGGCTTGCGTATCTATATTTGAGAGATTATGCAGACTACTTCGGGAAACAACGGGGAACGTTTGCGCATGCCATTATCACAGCCGCAGAGGGGGATTCTGTTTCTGAGAAATCTTGGCTGAAGATAGAGAATGCTGACGGCTTTATCGTTGAATGTGGATTGTTGGTGCCGCGCGAAAAAGGCAAGCGATATCCGGCCATCATTCTTCTGGGAGGAAAAGCCACGGGGAAGCATGCAGTGGATTACGCCCTTGGTATCAAAGATGTAATTATTGCCGCACCGGACTACCGTTACGAGCCGCAGGAGAAGTACTCAGTAACGGAATTCCTTGCCGATGTTCCCGAAATTCGCAGGGCGTTACTCGACATGATTCCTTCAGTGATGCTTCTGACGGACTACCTCTTCACGCGAAATGATGTCGATACGTCGAAGCTTGTGATTGTCGGGTACAGCTTCGGTGCGCCGTTTGTGCCCTGCATTCTTGCACACGACAAGCGAGCCGCTGTCGCTGCAATCGTGTACGGCGGCGGAGATTTGCGCACACTTATCCGGCACAACGTAAGACGTTATGAAGGAGCGTTCTTGAGTGAGTTTGTCGGGCAGTTCGGAGGCTTGCTCCTGCGTCCAATTGAGCCGATGCGCTACGTTGAACGAGTTTCCCCCGTTCCCCTTCTTATGATCAACGGAACGGACGACGAGCAGATTCCGAGGGAGAATGTTGAGTTGTTGTACGCAACCGCATACGAACCGAAGAAGATCATCTGGATAGAATCGAAGCACGTCCATCCTCGCAACCCTGAACTGACAGCGAAGATTGTGGGCTTGCTGCAGGAGGAACTTGTATCTCTTGGCATTCTTGATGACGAATAGAGTATATGAACTCGTCCGAGATTCCCTGCTTCTGTGCACATTGCATGAATATCACAAAAGACTTATATTATGTGGCAATTTTGACCATCGTTGTGTTCTGAAACCGGCCCCGTAGCTCAATTGGATAGAGCAACAGCCTTCTAAGCTGTAGGTTCCGCGTTCGAGTCGCGGCGGGGTCACGCACCGAATCACCACGCCCCCATCGTCTAGAGGCCTAGGACACGGGCTTTTCAAGCCTGTAACACCGGTTCGAATCCGGTTGGGGGCACAACACTTCTACCCATCAATCACTTCCTTCAGTTCGGCACACAAGGGCTGTTCGAATGGAGAAAGGCATTGGCTCTTCAGTCGATTCACGGGACTGAATTGCAGTTTTCCACAAAAGCGTGCCTGCAACTTTTCTGCTTTCTCCCGTATATTTCTACACAGACTGATCTTTCTAAAGCGACCTCTTCCTTTCTTTCCGAATGAAAGAGGTCGTTGTATTTATTACCGTTCTGTAATCTTCAATGAAAACGAAACTGACACTTGTCACTCTCCTTCTTTTTGTCCCGAAGACCCTTGCGCAGACCTACACCGGTTCCATCACAGGAAAAGTGGTTGATGTCGCAACGCAGGAACCGCTTCCGGGAGCCAACATTGTTGTTGTCGAAAAAGCGTCGCTGGGAGCAAGCACCGATGCAGAGGGAAAATTCCGGATTACCGGACTTCCGGTAGGAACGTTCAGCTTGCGTTCTACTCTCGTCGGATATGAAAGCCAGATTGTCACGAACGTCGTCATTTCGACGGGCCGTGCGACACCCGTCAGCATCAAGATGTCGCAAACCGTTGTCGAAAGCGAGCAGGTGACTGTGCAAGCGAACTACTTCGGCAGGGCGCAACAAATGTCGCCCCTGAGCACGAACGTGTTCGACCGCGCCGAAATTCGTCGTACGCCGGGTGCAATTCAAGATGTGCAGCGTGTTGTGCAAGCGTTGCCGGGCGTTGCCAGCTCAACGGATAATATCAACGAGTTGATTGTTCGCGGGGGCGCTCCGTTCGAAAATCTCACCGTCATGGATCACATGGAAATTCCCTCCATCAATCACTACTCGAATCAAATGAACTCCGCCGGCCCGATCAACATGGTGAATGCCGACATGATTGAAGATGTGCAGTTCTCGGCGGGCGGTTTTCCCGTTCAGTTTGGCGACAAGTCCTCATCAGTCATGAACTTGACGGTCCGCGAAGGAAACAGAAATGTCGGAATTTCCTCCAATACCGGATTCAATATGGCGGGAATGGGGACACTTATCGAAGGTGGATTCGCAGACGGCAGCGGCTCGTATATCTTCTCGGCGCGCAACAGTCTGCTGGAATTGTTGGATAAGATGATCGGGCTTTCATCGCTTTCTCTTACCGCTGTGCCGAAATATTGGGATACGCAAGGGAAGATTGTGTATGATCTCTCTCCGGCAAACACTCTGAAGTTCAACTTCCTCTACGGCGACAGCAAGATAGCAATTGAAGGTGATCCGAAAGAAAAAGACGATCTCAGAAAGAATGTTATTGATTCATCATCCGTCGAACGTATCTATCCACACACAAAGCAGTACGCTGCGGGGCTGAATCTTCAGACGTTGTGGGGGAAGAACGGCTACTCGGTTGCAACACTGTACGCCGTCGGTACAATGACGGATGTAACCGTGTTCTCGGACTTTTCGCGACGCGTCCGCGGCGCGCAGGGCGAAGTACTTGAGTTTACACAACTGAGTTCACGTCCTATCTTCATCAATAAGGGGGAAGAATCATTCATCGGCTTGAAGTACGAATTGTTCTATCAGCCGCATCAACAGCATGACATTTCGCTTGGCGGCCAGATTCAAACCGCCAATCTCTGGAAGAACGATGTATGGCTGCAAGGGGATACATCGCGCTATGATCTGGATCGCGACGGCGAGTTTGAAACCGGGCCGGTTCTTGTGCCGCAGTATCGTTTTGTGCAGGAAATCGGGCTCGCAAAGGAATCGAAATACTTCCTGTATGCCAGCGACAAGTTCAAGATCACTCCGCAATTTTCGGTGACATTCGGCCTGCGGTACGACTATTTCTCCTATCCCGCGGTCGGCAGTCTGTCGCCCCGCGCCAGTATTTCGTACGAACTGATCCCACAGCTCTCAACGCTCACGCTTGCGGTCGGCCGCTACACGCAAACGCAGCCTTTCCCCTATTACAGCGACAGGCGTCAGCTGAATTACAACAAGAATCTCGAGAACATGATCGCCGACCACATTATTCTCGGTTTCGATCATATCCTTGATGAAGGATTGAAGTTGAGCATTGAGGCGTACTACAAACGATATTCGAAAGTGGCTGTCTCCGAAGATTTCATCTACTCTGGCGACGAAACATACTGGTCAGACAGAATTCTGACGATTGGCAGGCGGCGCTCGTACGGGATGGAGTTCCTGGTCGACAAGAAGCAGGTGGGGGATTTCTTCGGGACGATCAGCCTCTCACTCTCAAAAACTGAAGATGCTGATCCCCGTATTCCGAGAAAAGTCAATTGGTATCCGTCGGAGTACGATTATCCGGTAATTCTGACTGTTATCGGCGGGCATGTTGTGCGGGGAATCCGCGATTGGCTGAATGAGTTGCCGTTCTTCCTCAAATATCCCGCCTGCATTCTTCCCTTCTCCAACGAAGTAGAGTTCAGCGTCAAGTACCGGTTTCAAACAGGCAGGCCGTTCACACCAAAGTCGTACGTGACATGGAAGCAGTTCAGAGAAGGTGGCGTGAAGTGGTCACAAGGCGCCTGGATTGATTCGGACCGCATTAACGCCTCGCGCTACCGCGACTACAGCCGTCTTGACCTGCAATGGATCAGCAGGTTCTATTTTCAAACGTGGAATATCAATGTGTACATTGCCCTGCAGAACCTTTTTGACACGAAGAATGTCTTCTTCCACAATTATCGCAGCGATGGGACGGTCGAGACAGTTTATCAATTCCGATTCTTTCCGGTGGGCGGCGTTGAAGTGGAATTTTGATGGTGTCGATACCCGTTACTCTGTTGCTTTCTCGCGCGGAGGCACGCTGGCGAAGAAATCACTGTAGAAGCGATTTGTATAGGAATTCAACAGTTCTTCAACGCGAGCATGATTGGGGGAGCGGAAGATCAATCCGGCGTGGTTCTTTTTGTTCAACCGCCAAACGACTTCCTGATCGTTGTAGCCCGATAGTTCGGGCCATTCCTGCTTTGCAAGCGAAATCATCAATCCCGCATAATCAAGCCTCTGCCGATGCACGGTATAGTCGTTCTCCGTTGAGCATTCGATCTTTGCCCACTCCGCCCACAGGTTCAGGCCGGTTGCAGCCTCTATCAAGTCGGCAATATGCGCGCCGCCGACACGAGCGGAAGTTTCGAGAAAATAGAACCTTCCCTCGCTGTCGCTTCGAATGAACTCCGTGTGGGACACTCCTTCCACCAATCCGAATTTCTGGAGAGTCAGCCTGTTGAGCGCTTTCAGTGTTTCATCGTCGGGAGATTCGCGCAACACTGTGCGAGTGCTGAACACACGTCCTTCGTGAGCCACTTCCATCGGGGGGCGGCCGTATTTGCATGCCATAGAGAAGAGGATATCTTTCTTGTAGATGATGGAATCGACATGGTAGATATCGCCCGGAACATATTTCTCAAGAAGATAAAATGATTGCTTGTCGCCAAGTGTGTCCAGGGCATCCCACAGTTCCTGTTCGTGATGGATTTTCCTGATGCCGATTGCGCCGGCCTGCAAACGCGGTTTCAGGACGTATGGCGGTTGAACGCTTGCAAGAAACGCCCGTATCTTGTCGTAGTTGAGAATAGGAACAAACGGTGGAACAGGAATGCCGGCGTGCGAAGCTTTTGTCCGCATTGCAAGCTTGTCGCGGAAGTGCCGTGCCGTTGTATCCCCCATGCCCGGTATCCTCAGATGCTCGCGCAACGCGGCCGCCTTCTCGACATCAAAATCATCCAGCGCAACTATCTTGTCAAAATGAGCAGTCCGGGCCATGAAACTGACGCCGCTCATTACATCATTCATGTTCCATTCTTTGTCGACATCAGGAATATAGTAGATGTCGTCAATGCTTTCATTCGGCCACTCGGCATGTTCCAGACTTTTTGAGGTCAGGAGAATGACGCGGGCGCCCTGCCGTTTTGCTTCGCGCAGAAAATCAAAACCTTTGTGAAAGCTGGTGATGCAGAGGAGGGTGATAGGCATTTTGTCTGTCCCTAATTTGTTGAAAGTGTCTGATCGTGATACTAGAAGTAAATCTGTTGGTTATTATTCAGCCACCAAATCATAAGTTGTGGAAAGAAGCGTTCTGTGTTTGCAAGAAGGCGTTGAACAAACCAGCTTATTTGAGCATCTGGATTGACGACATCAGAGAGCAGTTCTGGTTCGTACCTTACAATGCTTGCTAGAATGAACAGGGACACGAAGTAGTAGGCGGGACGAGAAAGGAGGGGGATTGTTTCTGTATTCCTAATAAGTGACCAAACATTCAGGTCTCTGTAGACAAGACTTGGTTCCAAGTGTTCGGCACAAAATCTCTCAATGTCTGCTTCGGACTCGATTTGTGGTTTCAAAACCCGCAAAATATTTCCATCTGTGTGTAATTCGGAACATTCAACCAGTTTTGGAAAATCGGTCAACCAAGTGGAGCGAAAGTCTTTCATCCACGGTGGGAAGACTAGTGTCAAGGCACCTCCTATTTCCGCGTCAACCTTGACTGGAACCACAAATGAAGAATCTGGTCTTCCAGCAATGGCGGTATAGTCATTTCTCAATTCAACAATTCTAGCAGGCTGCTGAAAAACTGATGTTTGAAGAGACAATTCTGTGAAAAATCGTTTTTGAATCTCGGTACAATGTCAACAGAACCTTACCAGGCCAAATTGTGGGTTGGCAAAGACGCCTCGGGTGG
>CAADGV010000045.1 GCA_900696645.1 uncultured Chlorobiota bacterium
ATTCGACACGTTTCAGCCCGTAGCCCTCTTTGCTCGGGTTGGATAGCGCCATAGAAATATCCTCCTTTCGTGAAGGAAATAGCTAATTCTAAATATTCCTATGGTCATTTGATACGAACTTACGATAAGGATGGAAATTATATAAGGAGGTGGGCTACTCGTTCGGGCAGCTACGGCAAAACGAAAAGAAAGACTTCGCGATTGCCCGTTCGGACTCCATTCACATTCACCGGAATGACCACGACGAGATTGAAACCTCTGTGTGGCAACGACTCGCCGTGGTGCAACGAGTATTGTTTGGGGCCCGATAAACTGGCAGGACGCCTCGGAAGATCTCGTAGTTTCTACGGGAAGCAAAATAAAAATCTATAGAAATTCCAATGCCGATACTCTTATATCATCCCCTCTGATCACCATCTCTGCGTCGGCAGGCAAGATCGTGGTCGCACAGATGAATCAGAATCTCAACAATCCCAACCAGAATGATCGTTTCGATATTGTCGGTTTTGATGGCAAGGAAGTGTCCATCTACTACAACAGCAACAACAACGATTTCGACACTCTACAGCTTCTTACTGCAAGCGATGACGTAAGCGATATTGCGGTCGGCGATCTCAATAATGACGGATGGAATGATCTCGTCATCGGATACCTTTCATATACCCCGCAAGTTGAAGTGTTCTTGAACGATGGATACGGTAGGTTGGAAACGTCACCAACGTACTCATTTGAAGCTTCCTGCTGTTACACCAATGTCCTTGTCGGTATTGCTGACTTTGGCGGTCCCAATACTGACAGCACTCGGAACGACAGTTGGAACGACATTATTGTTGGCTCTCATGAAGGTCGAATAGGAATCCTCATCAATACCGGCTCTTCACCGTACTTTGAAGAGGAATTTGCCCAGGAACAGAGCATTGGCGTCTCCGGATACGAATCGCTGAAGCAGATCAGGATTGCAGATGTTCAAAACAAAGATTGCAGATGTTCAAAACAAAGGCGGGCAAAGCGTTATCGCTTCCATAGCCGGTGGTGGCTTCTTCCAGAATGAATGGTCAACAGGAAGGATACATCTGTTCAAGCACGCAGGCAACCCGGCACCTGCCCCGCCACTGGGAATAAGTGCCATCTCTGTTCCCAGGGGCTACGGCAATTACAACGATGCAAAGATCACGTGGCGCGCCAACATCGAACGAGATCTCGCGGGTTACGCACTGGAGCGTCGCATCACCGGCGTGTGCGGCAACGGAAACTGGTATGTGCTGGCACAACTCGACGAGTCAACCACGGAATATATCGATGAGCTTTCAACCGTGGGCGGAAACAACTGCCTTGCTGAGTACAGAGTGAAGGCATTTGATGCAGAGGATCATTACTCCGACCCTTCCGCAGTGGTGCAGATCGCATTCGGTAGTGACATTTGGAAAGCAAACGCGGATCAAGGCAACAAGCCCCGGGTCTATGCTCTCCATCCAGCATTCCCCAATCCCTTCAACCCTTCCACACAAATCAAGTTCGATTTGTCGGAGGATAGCTTCGTATCCCTGAATGCGTTTGATGTATTAGGAAGGAAGGTCAGCGAGATTGCCAACGGTCACTACGCAGCGGGGTATCACTCAGCAACATGGGATGCGTCGAAGGTAGCCAGTGGTGTGTACTTTGCGCGGTTTACGGCAACCGATGGGAATGGAAACATGAGACTGAACAAAGTCACGAAGTTATTGCTAACTAAATGAGCATGTGGCACATTCAACAGTCATTTCAACTCAAGAAACACCTGTAGTCTTCCGATAACCTCCATAACGGGATTCCCCCTCAACGGAGTCGTTGACCTGTTCATTCATACATCATGCAAGGAGCAGACATGTCAATCAGCGGAATCTCCGGCAGCTCTGCACTCGGCGTGCTTACAAGCGCCGCCAGCGGCCACATGCAGCAACGGATTGCTGCCAAAGTGGTGATGGATCAGATGGAAAGTGAAGCGGAAATGGTGACAAAACTCGTTGAGTCGAGTCCGTCAACCGCATCCTCTCCGGGCGTCGGCAAGCGTGTTGATGCCAGAGCATGATCATGTTCTGGAAAGAACGGGAGGCGGCTTCGGGTAAACAGGGGCCGCCTTTTATGTTTCAGACACGTGTTGCACATTCCCTCCCGATTCTGTAGCTTCTTCTCCCAAAGGAGCAGCCTCATGCCACAAACCCCCGATACCATTCTGCTGATTGCCGATATCAGCGGCTATACGAAATTCATGAAGCAGCACACGATCTCGGTCAGTCATGCGAAGCAGATTATTGTGCGTTTGCTGAAGGCAATTATCCAAACCTCGAAAGCGCCGCTCAAAGTTGCTGAGCTTGAGGGAGACGCGGTATTCCTCTACGCACGCGCAAACGATGGTGCTCTCTCCACCATTGCCGAAGACATCAAATCCCAGATGGTCGAATTCTTCAAAGCATTCGAGTCCGAGCTTGCGCAAATCAATTCACTCAAAACCTGCCCCTGTGATGCGTGTGAGCATGTTTCACGGCTTCAACTCAAACAGGTTGTTCACGCAGGGAATGTGGAGGTTGAGCAGATTGAGCAATTCGAAAAGCTGTTCGGGTTTGACGTGATTCTTGTTCATAAGTTGCTGAAGAACTCGATTCCCGCCCATGAGTATGTGATGATGACTCATCCGACGTATGATGCGCTTAGGGGATTCTACGGTCTGGAACCGGAAACTCGTGTTGAAATATTCGATGATGTAGGGGAGGTGCGGACCATGGTATTCTATCCTGCGCAAATGAAGGAACAGCTCGAACCGAAGACTGTGGCAGCGGAGGCGTCCCTTCTCGACAAGGCAAGGTGGCGTTCATTCATCACATACAAAACTCTTGTTGATGTTGCCGGGCTATCGAAAGACACAGACAAGTTTGACGGGCTGCCCAAATAACTGACATGCAGTCTTTTTGTGACCATGTCGGGAACATTTCTTGCCTATTTTTGTTATACTTTCCAAGGACTCAGTCAACATATCTTTCAACACGGAGAATTTCATGAGAACAACCAACATAATCGGTTTTGTTTTGCTGCTTATCGCGCTTGCTTTCAGCCAATTATACGCACAGAAAGCCCCCAACTTCAAGCTGAAGTCGCAAGACGGAAAGGTTGTTGAGCTGGCAAAACTGAAGGGCAAGGTTGTTGTCGTGAATTTCTGGGCAACGTGGTGCGGCCCCTGCCGGAAAGAGATTCCCGGTTTTATGGAAGTGTACAAGGATTACAAAGATAAGGGACTCGAGATTGTCGGCGTTTCCCTCGACCAAGATGGATGGGATGTCGTGAAGCCGTATCTTGGCCGCATGCCGATTTCCTATCCGGTAGTTATTGGCGATGGTGCATTGGCGGATGCGTACGGAGGAATCAACGCGATTCCGGCAACGTTTATTGTTGACAAACAGGGGAACGTTGCAAAAAAGCATATCGGCTATTTGAGCAAGCCTGATTTCGAAAAGATTGTTAAGAGTTTATTATAATTCATCGTTCGGGGAAACGGCGTCATGAAATACGCAAGTCTGTTTCTGATTGTTATGCTTGCCGGCTGCGTCCAGCCCGGCGATGACGCCGTGAACGCCCCCGGAAATCGCAATCCAGTTATTCAGTCGCTTACTGCATCTCCTTCATCAGTTGATGTTGGATCGAGTTCCACGATTACTGTTGTTGCCACTGATCCGGAGAACCAACCTCTTTCGTACAGATGGTCTGCTTCAACGGGTGATATCATTGGTGAAGGCGCGTCAGTTCGGTTCAGCGCTTCGTTCTGCTGCCGCGGACCGAACTACGTTCAAGTGACGGTGAAGGACAACGCGGGTGGCAGCACAACACAACAGGTTGACGTCTTCATCAACTACTGAATCATCATCCGGCCCTGCTTTGAAATCGGCTTCTTTCTTTCTTCTCATTCTCATTTCAATTCTCGCAACCCCTGAACTCGCATCCGCTCAAGGGTGTTGTACGGCATCGGCAACGTCGTTAAGGGGATTGGAGGGTGGGGCGTGGAATGCCGGTCTGCTCAACATCGGCGTCAACTATCAGTACAATTCCCTCACAACAACGTACAACGAACGGGCTCGCATCGACGATCCGTTACGGCGTACGGCGGCTGTCAGCTACTTCACGCTCTCCGCCGAGTACGGATTGAGTAAGCGTGTTTCAATCTTCGGCAGTGTCGGATTCAGCGACAAGTCCCGTGAAATAACGGTACGAAACAGCCTGACACTCTTTGACGAAACTTCGACGTTTCGTGCTTCAGGTTTCGGCGACATGCTACTTCTCTTCAAGTATCAACTTATTCCCGTTTCGATTACGTCGCCATTCGGGATGGCAATCGGCGCTGGCGCAAGTTTGCCGACGGGAAGCTTCACGAAAGAACGAAACGGTGTTCAGCTTTCAATCGACTTGCAGCCGGGTACCGGTGCAATCGGACTGCTTGGCTGGATTCATGCTTCGCATTTCTTTCAGTACGCAGGCATACAGTTGTCGGCGACGGCAACGTACAAGTATTCGGGAGTGAATTTGGACGGGTATCGAGTCGGCGATGAGCTTCTCACAGTTTTAGGCGGAGAGTATCGGGCCGGCGAGAATTTCGGATTTCATATTCAGCTTCGAAGCCGCTTTGCGGGTTTGGATTACGCCAATCGCCGGGTTCTGACGGCAACAGGCGGCACCTACCATGACGTTCTGCCTTCAATCGTGTATTACGACGGGCCGTCGTTTGTGCGTGTGTTTTCCCAGCTTCCGGTTTACAGAAATGTCAAGGGCATTCAGCTTACGCTCACCTATCTCTTAGGGGTAGAGTACACATATACGCTTGATCTCAGCGGCGACGATTAGCTGCAGAGAATGCCGCTCAGATCGCTTGCTGGCCGAACATTCTTTCCCAATTCTTCTCAAGACTCTCGTTGAACCGATACGCGGGAAATCGTATATTGAAGCAAATCATTCCGTAACCATCTACCCAAACCAACAATGAACGAGAAATCCAACGAAGAGAAGCTGGCAGAATTCGAAGCACGTGTCGCCCGCGGCGAGAAAGTCGAGCCCGGCGATTGGATGCCCGACGACTATCGCAAAACGCTTATTCGCATGATCGGGCAACATGCCCACAGCGAAATCGTGGGCCAGTTGCCGGAAGGGAAATGGATTCCGTACGCGCCGGGATTCCGCCGCAAGCTGACGCTGATTGCGAAAGTGCAGGACGAAGCCGGGCACGGACAGCTATTGTACCGCGCCGCAGAAACTCTCGGAAAATCCCGTGAGGAAATGTTGGAGGAATTGCTTGCAGGCAAGGCAAAGTACGCGAATGTTTTCAACTATCCGACGCCGTCGTGGGCCGATGTCGGTGTGATCGGCTGGCTGGTTGATATGGCAGCAGTCGTGAATCAAACAATGCTTCAGCAGTCTTCATACGGCCCTTATGCTCGGGCAATGAAGCGCATCTGTTACGAAGAGTCGTTTCACATCAAGCAGGGGTATGATTTAGTCGCTACGCTTGCGAAAGGAACGCCGGAACAGAAAGCAATGGTGCAGCAGGCAATCGACCGCTGGTGGTACCCGACGCTCATGATGTCCGGTCCCCCCGATCATCTCTCGGCACACACGGCGCAGTCGATGAAGTGGAGAATCAAAACCAAAACCAATGAGCAGGTTCGTCAGGAATATGTTGATTTGATCGTTCCGCAAATCCGGGCGCTCGGGCTCACCGTCCCTGATGAGAACTGCCACTATGATGAAAAATCCGGCCACTGGCATTACACGCAACCGGATTGGGAAGAGTTGAGGCGTGTTGTTAACGGTGACGGGCCGATGAACAAGGAGCGGCTTGCTGTTCGACGCAAGGCTCATGAAGATGGCAGGTGGGTACGCGAGGCGCTGGCTGCAAAACAACGTCAGAAGGAAGCAGTTGCATGACAGACACCCAGTTTGACACGTTCGAGGTGTTTCATCAGAAAAAGAAGGGAGACCCGCACATTCATGTCGGTTCCGTGCATGCGCCTGACCCGCAGATTGCGCTTCAATATGCACGAGATCAATTCGCCCGCCGTCTTCCGTGCGTCAGTTTGTGGGTTGTGAATTCCAAGCATGTTATTGCAACCGACTATCAGGACGAACGCTTCTTCAACATTACTCTTGACAAATCTTACAGAGACCCCAAAGATTTCGATGCGCCACTGAAAGAGGAGACGCCGGGGTGAACGACTCTGCAACAGGATTTCCCCGCGAGGCGTTGAAGACGTTTCTGCTTGCCCTCGCCGATGACGAACTGATGTTGGGTCACCGCGATTCCGAATGGACCGGCTACGGCCCTCTTCTTGAAGAGGATATTGCACTTTCCAACATCTCACAGGATGAACTGGGGCATTCGCTTGTATGGTTCAGTCTGTACGAGCAACTTGGCGGCAAATCGCCCGACGCAATGGCCTTTGAGCGATCGTGGAATGAATTCACGTGCTGCAGGTTTGTAACGTACCCGAAAGGCGATTTCGCCTATACGGTAGTCCGGCAATACTTGTTCGATGAAGCAGAGCAGGTTCGTCTGCGAGCGCTGGCTCATTCCGCGTATCTGCCAATGAGAGAAGCCTCGGCAAAGATATTGCGTGAAGAGGCGTACCATCTCATGCACGCACAGGGACTCGTTGAGAGATTGGGCGATGCGACCGAAGAGAGCCATGCACGCATGCAAGCTGCGGTTGATGCCGCATTTCCGCAAGCGCTGGGAATGTTTGAGGAAATTGGCGGGGAAGATGAGTTGGTTAGGGCGGCGATTTTTCCAGGGAACGAAGACTTACAGGCCGAATGGCTGAAGCGTGTTGTTCCGGTTTTGACAGGCGCGTCGCTTCTTGTTCCTGCAAAGGAAATGAATGGTGCATACGATACTCACACACAGCCGGATTTTGGTGGAAGAAAGAAGAACCACACGGAACATCTGCAGCAATTGGTTGAAGATTTGCAATCGGTATACCGGATTGCACCGGGAGCAAAGTGGTGATGGAAAAGGCGATGATTGATCAGACTACAATTTGGCAGGAACTCGGCAAAATCACCGATCCGGAGATACCCGTTCTTACGTTGGTTGAGATGCAAGTCATCCGCAGCGTGGCGGTTTCAGAAGACGGGGTGAAAGTCGTGATCTCACCGACGTTCGTCGGATGCCCGGCCATGGAACACATGAAGGGGGAAATCCGGTCAGTGCTTGCGGCTCTCGGTTGCGAAAATGTTTCGATAGAAACGACGTTTACGCCTCCGTGGTCAACAGATATGCTGGAGCCGGAAGTGAAGGAAAAGTTGCGGGCTTTCGGCATTGCCCCTCCACCGAAGAATGAAGGCGAACTTGTTGCAGTACTGCAATTGCCGGTGGCATGCCCGTTTTGCAACTCCACACACACACATCTCGACAGTCCTTTCGGGGCGACACTCTGCAAACAAATTTACTACTGCGACAATTGCCGACAGTCGTTCGAGCGCTTCAAGCCGATTTGATTGAACAGAGTTGATTAGAAACAGAAAAGCCGACCCGAAGGTCGGCTTTTTGTTTAGTGGTCAAGATCTCTGCTTACATCGTCAATAGGAAGTACTGGACAAGTTTCACAAGGGTTGCAGAATTTCTGATGTCCTGATTGTGATAATCAGTCCACAAGTATTTGCCCGTACCTACGTAATTCTCAACAATGACGCCGACTTCAGGCGACGTATTCTTGATGACGCCATATACTTTTGCGTTGGTCGGGAGATTGGAGAATTTCTCATATCCCGATAGACGTCGTGAATCGAGCGAGGTTGCCCAGCTTGCCACCGAGAAACCGACGAAATTCGACAAATTGGCGTCAATGATTTTCAGCGTATCGGTTGATGGGCTTCCTTGATTGTTGAACTGTGTGTAGAATGTTGACCATATTCTCTGCAGGTGGAAATAGTTGTAATGGCCACCGTACATCTTTCCGCCGCTCTCAATGTACCTGCCGTACACTCTGGACAACAACGCATAGGCGGAGCCACCCTCTGTGCCGCCATGGCAATTCGAGAAGATCAGTGTGTATTGCTTCAAGAAGTTGAGGAATCGTGTGGAATCCACGTTAGCGGAATCCCGCATTGCATTAATTGTTGTGGAATCGTACGAACTGAATCCAACAATGCGAAGAACAGTTTCCAATTGTTCGGCGCTCGCTTTTATGACAAGAACCCTGACCGTAGTGTTCTGAGCCAGCCTGATTGTGCCGGCATTCGTTCCCGCCGGATTTGCCGCGACATTCACAGGAATTTCGGCGAGAAACGCCGACCCGATGGAGGCAATAAGAACCTGTTGTCCAGCAGGCGACTGTATTGTTGCCATGCCGGCTGCATCCGTGAAGGCGGAGAACTTCGGGTCGTTCGAGGGCGGGTTCTTCAATGTCAGCAAGGCGCCACCCTGCGGATCTCCCTGCGGATTCAAGACAAGTGCTGTGACCGGATATGTGGCATCGGGATTGGCCGGATCATCTTTCTTACATCCGACTATGAGCGTTCCCATCACAAGCAGAACAGTGAGCGCAACAAACAAAAAATGACGCTTCATACAAAGTACCTCCCCTTATATTTGAATTTTGATGAAAGTAACTTATGGATATGATGTTGCTCACCGCGGACCCGATGAGACTAAGGCGATTGTTTTATCCACAAGAAAATTACGGAAAACCCGTTCATCAAGTGTGACTTGGCGCAATCGCAGCAATAATTCAGCCTACTGTTTACAATTTCATCGATATGCCAAGATTCAGAAATCCGAACCCGTAGCCGATTTCACCGAACGCTGCAAAATTCTTCGAAAAGAAGTACCTGCCGCCGATGTGAATACCCCAAAAGAGGTAGCTGCTCGATGCTCCGGTCGCAAGCACCTGGCGCGCCGGGTCTCCTTCATACTTTGCCGAGACAATATTGTAACCGAGGTCCAATCCGCCGTACACATCAACCTTGTCATGCTGGATGGGGTAGTGATACGAACCACGGCCGGCAACGGTAATGTAGGTGTACTTCCAACTGTATGACGATCGAGTTCCGGCTATGAAAAGCGGGCTTTCAAATTTTGAGGACGTGTAGCCCACCCGTCCTCCTACGGAGAACATGTGGTCAATCCCGAAATCCATGCCGAGCGAAAGAACGGGAATGCTCGATGTACCGTAGAATCCGCCAAGTCCGCCGATGCCGAGCCCGAATTGGGCGACCTTGGCGTTCTGGTCGTAGGCGCTCTTTGCAGAGACGGTCGTCGTGAGCAACATCGTCAGCGCGATGAGAAAGAACAGGGGATTTTTCATGGCAGCAGTCTCCTTATTGATTGTAGGTTTTGTTTAGTGAATTAAGTTGCAAATTATGGTTTTTTCGATGACATGCAAGGAAAACATGAAGCAATTTCTTAGCATCTCGCTATTTTTGCAGAATCAGTTTCCTTGTCTGGGCAAAACCTCCCGACTCGAGCCGGTAGAAGTACACGCCGCTTGCAAGACCCTCCGAAGAAAATGTCGTTTCGTAGCTTCCCGCCTGCAGCTTCTCGTTCACCAGAGTATTGACTTCTTTTCCCAACATATCGAATACTCTGAGCGTGACGAACCCCTGTTTCGGAATATGAAACTTGATGGTCGTGCTCGGATTGAACGGATTGGGATAGTTTTGCGAGAGGCTGAATCGCTCAGGCCGTTCGAAAGAAGCAAGCTGCACTCCCGTCACCTGTGAAGCAGGCCGGCGCCAAAGTCCCATCTGTGATGTTCCCGCAAACAACATTGTGCCCGAACCTGTTGGCACTGCGTTCAGCGTGTAGATAATTGGGAAAAGGATACCGAGGGCGTTTGGCAATCCGGTGTTGATGGTAGTCCAATTCCCGCCGTTGTTTTGCGAAACGTACACACCGAAGCCGGCTCCGGCGATCAGAGCCGTACCAAATGACGTCAGCGAGTAGATGTTCGTGCTCATGAGTCCTGTGTTGGCTGGGGTCCAATTTCCACCATTGTTGGTCGAGCGGAATACGCCATTTTGCGTCCCGGCAAAAATATCGGTTCCGATGAAAGCAACAGCCCTGATGCTGGTGCTTGTAATTCCCGCCCCTATCGAAGTCCACTGACCGCCAGCGTTTGTGGAGATGTACAGGCCATTTCCCGCGGCGTAGAGATTCGAACCGGACACAGCGAGAACCTGCGCCGCGCCTGATCCCAGCCCTGTGTTCACAAGACTCCAGTTTGCGCCATCGTTCGTCGAACGATGTACTCCCGCGGATGATCCAACAAAGATATCCGTGCCCAGCACGGCGAACGTCTGCATCGTTGACGAAGGGAGGCCGGTGTTTCTGGCAGACCAGCTTTCCCCGTTGTTCGTGGAGAAGTAGACTCCGGAGAGGCCGCCTGCGAAGAGGTTCGAGCCCCTTGCAGCAACAGCCTCAACCGAAGCGTTTGTCAAGCCGGTGTTTCTTGCTACCCAACTGTTCCCGTTGTCGGTGGACCTGAATAGGCCGTTTTCGTTGGTTCCGGCAAAAAGATCAAACCCGCCGGCACCATTCGACTTTGTTGTGAATGACCGGATGTGTGTCGCTGCGATACCAAGGTTTGCTTCGTTCCACGAGGTACCGCCATTGGTCGAGATGTATAAACCGGCAAAGAAAGATGACCCTGCGGCGAAGAGTGTAGATCCGTTTGCGCCAAGGCAGGAGAGGATTGAACTCGACAAACCGGTGTTAATCGGATTCCAGCTTCCGCCGTTGTCTGTCGATACAAAAGCCCCGCTTCCTCCGCTGTAAACATTTGTTCCATTTACCAGCAACGCGGTAGTAATGTTTGCACTGACGCCCGTCCAGTTCGTTCCGTTGTTTGTTGAGCGGAATACTCCGCTCAGGGTTCCTGCGAAGAGTGTTGTCCCGTTGACGGCGAGCGAGTTGACTGTCAGGTTGGTGAGGCCCGAAATAACGGGCGACCAGTTCGCCCCGCTGTTCGTGGAGATGAATACGCCGCCTCCCTGTGTTCCCGCAAAGACACTGGAACCGATTGCCGCAAGCGCATTGACCCGCGACGTGGTCAATCCGGTATTAATCGGGTTCCATGAAGCTCCGTCGTTCGTCGAGCGGAAGGCGCCGCTGGAGGTCCCGGCAAAGATGTCATTTCCATTCACAAGGAGCGAGAGTGCTCCCGTCGCCGTTGTACTGGTCCAGCTTGTGCCGTTGTTTGTGGTAACATATATCCCGGCGGCTGTTCCGGCAAACATGTTGGCCCCTTTTGCAGCGAACGCAACCCCTCCAAAATAGGATCCGCCAAAACTCAAACCCTCATTCGAAGCAGTCCAGCTTGCGCCATTGTTGGTGGATCGGAAGTTGCCTGCGCCGAGTGTTCCAACGAATAGTGTCGCGGTGTTGGGATTCACACCAACGGCAGTAACCCAGCCACCGTACGGGCCGTTTGCCTGAACCCATTGACTCAACCCTGCTTGGGGCAACACTATCAGGATAGTAAGCAGAGCTGCAAATCCTCCGTACAACTTCTTCATTCTCTTTCTCCTTTTATTGGCTCCTTTTGTGGGAATTATCGGGAACATACAGGTTAGTCCTTGCAGAACGTGCCCGCCATTCCGCCGGCGTCGAGACAGCCCTTCTCGTCAATAGTCAGAATCGTCGTCGAGCCGGCTATGCTGATTTTTACCTTCTTGCCTTCGACTTCGTAATTGCCCTCCTGCGTCATGCCCATTGCAGTCACTTCAACTTTACCTCCCGGCTTGAACATCATGCTTTGGCTGATGAGCGCGCCGCGGGATGTGTACGTGCCGCTGAGGCTGCTGTCGCAGGCGGCAAGGATGAAAGTGCAAGACAATACCAATGAAAAGAGGATTGGATGCTTCGTCATAATCTGATCTTTCGTGTCTGTTCCACATCTGAGATGTAACTTGCCATTTCACCCGCAGAGAGGAAGTTTGGAGAGCCTCTCTACTTCAGCTTGCGACTTTCTATCGTTTTGTGTTGATTGCGATTGCCACCAACGCTCTGACCTGTTCGGCAACAACCCGCGTTAAGACGATGATGAGAAATCCGATAATGGGCATGATAACGACTGACATGAATCCACCTGTCGAAAGGAAGGGAATCGGCAGCATGTAGCCCAGTCCGCCGTCGCGCAGGAAGATACCGCTTACGAACCCTGCACCGGCGCCAACAATGGCAATCCAGCTGCCGCACCACTCGCCGCAGGTCTGGAGAAAATGCGCGTAAACGGGCGTGGCAACGAATTCCGAATCGGGACTGCTCATCGCAGCCAAAACCTGCCGGCGGTTCCACCAGATCTGGCAACCGAGCCAGCTTGCTGCGGCAATTACGACCCACAAAATCAGAAACGCAAAGAAGAACGCTGCGCCCATGCTGAAGAGTTGATTGTCGATGGCAATGTAGAGAATCACCAGCGGAACCAGCAGATTGAATCCGGCCAGAATGGCGTAAAGCCAGCCGAACGGGGTTCGAAAGAATTTTCCCGAATCAATGTATTCGAGAAACGGCTTGTAGAGATCGAGGAATTTGTTGTTCATACTGCCTCCTATAGGGGTTGTGGGTGGCGGTTTGTCGGAGGCTAATATATATTGGTAAGGAGGGGATTACCATCACCATCTATTGGATGGTGGCTTTGACTGATTATTCGTCCGCAAACGGCTGATATCCGCGGAAACGGCTTTCGTTCCTTGACGTGTGTTTTTAGGGGGATTTCTGAACTTCTGTATTCTGGAGGGTTTCGTGAGAAAAATACTCGTCCTTGTCTGTCTCTGTGTTCAACCGGGCATTGCCCAGCAAGCCCGGCTCGATTCATTGTTGACTGCCCTCCGCAACCATCCTCACGAAGACACCATCAAGATCAATCTTCTCACTGAACTTGCGTACATACACTACCCTTATTCAAATCCTGATTCGGGATTGGTTCTGGCAGACGTTGCCATTTCTCTCGCTCAACAACTCTCTTATCCGGCAAAACTCGCCTATGCTTACCGCTGCAAAGGAATAAACTACTGGTCACTTTCCGAGTACGACAAAGCGTTGGAAATGTATTTGAAAGCGCTTGACACGTATGAAACCGTCGGTGACGAAGACGGCAAAGGTGATACGTTTAACAACATCGGAGTTGTGTACCTCGGCTTGTCCGACTATGCAAACGCTTTGGAATACTATCTCAAAGCGATGCACATCTACGAGAAGACCGGGAGTAAGCGGCTCGCCAATGTATTCTCGAACATCGGCTTGGTCTATAAGAACATGGGCGATTCGCACAAAGCGCTGGAGTTTCTGCTCAGGGCCTTGCCGCTGTATGAAGAGACCAGCAACACCCGGGGCATTGTGAATGCCTTTGGCAATATCGGCAACGTGTACGACGACCTTGACAGCACGAGACGAGCTCTTGAGTACCACCACAGGGCTCTTCTGCTCAATCAGTCGCTGAACAGCAAAAAGGGTGTAGCAAATAACTTCAACAGTATCGGTATAATTTATAACGGAGCCGGGAACTACCCGAAGGCCATCGAGTATCTTGAAAAATCCCTCAAGCTCTACGAAGAACTCGCCGACAAGAATGCCCTTGCCGTGACGCTGTATGAGATCGGCAAAATCTATCGGATGGCGCCGGAAGGTTTTTTGGCGGAACGCGGAATACCCGCGTCTATGCGATACGCAAAAGCTATTGCGTTTCAGCAACGTTCAATACAACTGTCGGGCGAGATTGGATCTGTGCACAGGGAGTCCTTTGCGTGGGAGGAACTGAGCGTTGCGTATGAAGCTCAGGGCGAATTCTCCAAATCCCTCAGCGCATACAAGAAGGCTGTAGAGTTACGCGACAGCGTTGCAAGCGAAAAGAACAGATCGCAAATAGAGGTAAAGGCTGCTCAGTACGAGTTCGAGAAACGAGAGGCGCTTCTCAGAGCCGAACACAACAAGAAGGAAGAATTAGCCTTTGAGAAACTGAAGCAGCAACGCATTCAAAACAATTCAATTATGGGAGGAGTGGCGATTCTTCTCGTTGCAGGCGTGTCGAGCTTCCTTTTCTACAAGAAAAGAACCGAAGCCGACCAGCGGAGACAGGAAGCGGAGTTCAGAATGCAGGTAACCGAAACTGAAATGAAAGCCCTTCGCTCGCAGATGAACCCGCATTTCATCTTCAACTCACTCAACTCCATCAGCGACTACATCTCGAAACACGACATTAAAATGGCGGATTACTACCTGACGAAATTTGCCAAACTGATGCGCCTTATCCTCGAACATTCCGAGAAAAAGGAAGTGCCTCTGTCGGATGATCTCAAGGCTCTTGAACTCTACATGCAACTCGAAGCGATGCGCCTTAACAACAAATTCGTGTACGAAGTGCATGTTGATGAATCGATAGATAAGGAAACAACGCTCATCCCGCCGCTATTGCTTCAGCCCTTTGTGGAAAACAGCATCTGGCACGGCATCGCCCACAAGGACGGCAGCGGAAAAATCAAGATAAAAATCGAGCGGCAGAACGGATCAATCAATTGCATTGTCGAGGACAACGGGATCGGGCGGAATCGGCAGTCATTCGTGCAGGAAGGGGAGAAGAAGCAATCGTACGGCATCAAAATCACGAAGGCACGCATTGATATTCTGAATCAGATCAAGCAAGCCGATGCAACAGTCGAGTTATCCGATTTGCCGGAAGGAATGAGGGTAGAAGTGAAGCTGCCGCTTATTACAACCGATTGAATCAGCAAAGAAGACGTTGGATACGATCTTGAGCCCTCTGTCCCTTTGTGTCTCTGTGGCATTGTATTATTCCTGAAAGACTCATGATATCTGCAATCATCATCGATGACGAACAATCCTGCATCGACCGCTTAAGCGGCTTGCTGGAAACCCATTGTGCTGAAACCATCCGCTTGGCGGGGACTGCCGATTCGGTAGCAAAAGGAATCCAGGCCATTCACAGCACGCAGCCCGGATTGGTTTTTTTAGATGTTCAGATTGGCAGCGAAACAGGGTTTGATCTACTGCGGCAAATCGGTGAGATTCGCTTCGAGGTGATTTTCACGACGGCGTTCGAGAAGTATGCCGTGCAAGCGATCAAATTCAGCGCAGCCGACTACCTGCTGAAGCCGGTCGACCCTGATGATCTGCTGCAGGCAGTTGATCGGCTGAAGGCTAAAATTTCGAAAGAAGAAATGTCGCAGAAGCTGGATGTTCTTTTCCATAATCTGAAAACGATTGAAGGCGCCTCGAAGAAAATCAGTGTTCCGACGATTAACGGATTCGAGTTTCTGCAGGTGGGCGATATCATTCGCTGCGAGTCGGATGTCAACTACACCAGCATCTTCCTCAAAGGAAAGCAAAAGCTGACGGTGGCAAAGACTCTGAAGGAGTTTGAAGAACTTCTCTCGGAGTACAACTTCTTCCGCGTTCACAACTCCCATCTCATCAATCTCTCGCATATCAAAAAGTACAACAAAGGCACTGGCGGATACGTCACTATGACCGACAACTCGGAGGTGGAGGTTTCAACGCGGAGGAAGGATGAGTTTTTGAAGAGGATTGGGGGGATGTGATTGATTCGATGGGCTCGGCTGGCATTCTTTCGCCTCTCCGAGGCTCAACCGTGTGTGTATAGCGCGTTCCCACGACTTCGTCGTGGGTTGAGATCTGCCCGCCACTTCCGTGGCTTGGTGGTGCAACACCAGGGAGTTCTCTGGATGATGAGGAATCGGAAGCAGTTTCCGGGTTGTGGGTGTGATGAGGCCAGCGGCATTCTGCCGCCTCTGTGAGGTCTCCCAGCCTGTTTAGCGTTCTCTCGCCTCTCCGAGGCTTTTCCGGTGTGTGTTGAGCGCGTTCCCACGACTTCGTCGTGGGTTAAGGTCTGCCCGCCACTTCGTGGCTTGAGGGTGCAACAACAGGGAGTTCTCTGGATGATGAGGGAAGCGGAAGCAGTTTCCGGGTTGCGGGTGTGATGAGGCCAGCGGCATTCTGCCGCCTCTGCGAGGTCTCCCAGCCTGTTTAGCGTTGTCTCGGCGAACTTCGTGGCGTATTGGAACCTTCTCGCCATCCCCTGGCTTGATGGATCCAGCATGTAAGTGCGCAAGTCCCGTAGGGACGACAAACGATAACCCACTGCGTAAGCAGTGGGTTCGAACAAGAAGAAGTTTACCCAAGCCCCGGAGGGGCGCAAGAATACAAATACAGAACCCCGCCCAATCCTTACATGTCAGGATCGAACGGGGTTATTCTTTGTGTTGTAGAGGCGTTTAATTTAACCGTCCTACAAAATGTTAACACTTACTCCACCCGCAGTTCTGGCACAGTACGCAGCCACCGACATGTTCAACGTTGGTTCCGCATTCGGGGCAAGCCATGCTCGTCTTGGGTGTGGCATCGGAAGCAGTTGACTTCTTCGGTACGCCTTTCATGATCTTTACCGCCGGGGCTCCCTCGTCACGATAAAGCCTCATTCCCTCTTGCTCCCGTTCTTCGATGTAGCGCTCAAGCACCTTGCCGATGGCGTCCGGAGTTGAGAGAATCTGCTCGCCATTGCCGCCCCACACCGGCATCGGGCCTGAAATACCTTTGAGATGCTTCACTACTTCACGCGGCTCAATGCCCGAACGCAACGCCAGCGAAATCAGCCTGCTGATGGCCTCGCTTTGTGCTGCTGCATTGCCGCCTGCCTTGCCAATTGCCGAAAATACCTCACAAATGCCGTTTTCATCCTCATTAATGGTCACATACAACGTGCCTTCGCCCGTTTTTACCCGTTCGGTAACGCCGTAGGTTCGTGTCGGGCGGTTGCGGGGAACCCGCTGCACAGATGCCGGGGCTGCCGAGCCTTTCTCTTTCTTCTTGGCAAACTCCTCGGTCTGCAAGATGCCTTCCCGACTTCCCTCGCGGTAAACAGTAATGCCTTTGAGTCCGGCTTTGTATGCCGTCATGTAAATGTCGGCTACGGTTTCAACGCTAACGTCTTCGGCAAGATTGACCGTCGAGGAGATTGAGCTATCCACATACTTCTGAATCACTCCCTGCATTTTCACTCGGAAGTAGGGGTCGATGTCGTGTGCCGTTACCACGTAATCCGGCAGATTCTCATCATCCCCGAACATCTTCTTAATGAGGGGATGATAGACTTTGTATTCGGTGTACGTGTCGCCGTCGTGGTTCTTTACCTTTCGGCGATAGCTTGTGCAGAAGATCGGCTCAATGCCGGAGCTTGTCTGCGCCACGATGGATCCCGTACCAACCGGCGGCACCGTGATAACCGTGCTGTTGCGGATGCCGTTTTTCTTGATAGCATCCTTGATTTCCTTCGGGAGAGCCTGGATGAACTTGCTCTTTGAATATCCTTCCCATTTGTAGAGGGGGAAGGAGCCTTTTTCTTTCGCCAACTCTACGGAAGTTTTGTACGACTCGTCGCGGATTACGCGCATGATCTTTTCCGTGGCATCGAGGGCTTCCTGCGAGTCGTATCTGATTTTCATCATCACCAACGCGTCGGCAAGTCCGGTAATGCCCAACCCGATACGCCGGTCGGAGCCGACGGCTTTCTTTATTTTGTCGAGGGCGTGGTTCTGCATGTTGTACTCGACCACGTTATCCATGAAGCGGGTTGAGATGCGTGTTACCTCGGCAAGCTCGTCGTACATGAAATTGCCCTTCCCGTCCACGAACTTTGCCAGATTGATATTGCCGAGATTGCACGCTGTGTACGACGCCAACGGCTGCTCGCCGCAGGGATTCGTGCTTGTGAGCGGGTTCGCGTACTCGACGTTGTGATAGTCCTTCATCGTATCCCAGAAGATAATTCCGGGTTCGGCGGAAGCGTGGGCATTCTTGATAATCTTATACCACAACTCCTTTGCCTTCACGGTTCGATAGACTTTGCCTCCCCAGCGGAGATCGAAATCGGCGTCGTTCATTACGGCATTCATGAACTCATGCGTCAGCAAAACGCTGATGTTGGCATGTTGCACCTTGATGCGTCGCGGATCGTTCTTGATGGTAATGAACTTTTCGACGTCGGGATGGTCGACGCGAATCGTCAGCATCAATGCGCCGCGGCGTCCGGCTTGTGAAACGGTGTTTGTGCTTTCGCTGAAGAGATTCATGAATGCCGTTGCGCCGGGCGAGTGATCAATCGTCGCGTTGACGGAAGCGCCTTCAGGACGGAGAATCGACAAATCCGTTCCGACGCCGCCGCCTGTGCGGTACACCATCGCCGATTCGGTGATGCAGCGGTAGATGCCTTCAAGACTGTCTTCTTCAATAGGGATGACGTAGCAATTGGAAAGTGTCGGGCGGCGCTTTGCCTCTTCGCGTCCGGCGCCGTGCATTACGCGACCCCCGGGGACGAACTTGAAATCGAACAACAAATTCAAAAACTGGTTGTACCAATACTCCTTGCTCGCTTCCGTTGTTTCAACGGAGGCAAGCGCGCGGGCTATGCGGCTCCACATGTGCATCGGGCCCTGTTCGTTCGGGGCGAGATATTTCGAACGCAGAACATCGGCGGCGAGATCGTTATCGCCGTAATAGTCCTTTGCATCCAATGCAAGGTCGGTGATGTTCGGGTCGAGTGATGTTTTCGCTGCGTGAGTCTGGGTGGGTTTGGTTGAAACTGTTGGAGCGGGGGATATCTCCTTGTTCGCCATGGGCTGACCCTTCATTCTAGTGTTGCTGACTTCTGTTATTTTGCAAAAACGAAAGCCCGTCTCTACTGCTCATTTTCGGGCTTTTTAGGGGATTCTTATTTTCTTTCTACTTTCTAAGTCCGTTCTCGCAACTTGCTGTCAATAAATAAGTTACAGAAAGAACTTGTGTTGTAGAAGGAGTTGTTTTCTTTTTGGTGGGTCAAAATATAACACCGCCACACGCCGAAGTCAAGTTAAAATTTCAAACAAAATTTTTCCGTCAATAAAATCAATCACTTAGCCTAACTGAAAAATACTGCGATATGAACATGAGTGAACAATAGTATGCAACTTCGCAAGCTATCGGTTTATCAACCTACACTATGCTCTAATCTGACTCCGCTACACCACAATCCAATCTTACAGCGAACTTTGGACGGTATACCTTGTTTTTTGATGTGGGAGAGAATATATTGAGTGCGGAAATTATCATCTCCCGATAACCATCCCGGCTGTAACGCTCCACCCGATAGTTCAATCAAACAAGAAAAGGGTCAGCTATGTCAGTTGTAGTGCAGTTTGCAACTATTCCTGAAATGTTCGACAGGATCACGTCGAAATTCGCCAACTCCACCCGTCCGATGCTAATGGTAAAGAAGGACGGGACGTATCAGCCAATCAGCTATGCAGAAGTCCGCAGAAAAGTCGAGTTGACGGCGTTTGGGCTAGCCGCTCTCGGGCTTCAGCGGGGGGATATGATAAGCATTATTGCCGAGAACCGGCCGGAATGGGCTTACGCAGATCAGGCGATTGCGGCGTTGGGAGCCGTTAGCGTTCCCGTCTATCCGACAATGACAGCAAAGCAGAATGAGTACATTTTCAACGATGCCGGCGTGAAAGCGGTTATCGTTTCCAATCAGTTTCAACTCAACAAAGTACTGAAGTCGCTCGAATCCGTTCCGACGCTGAAACACGTCATTGTCATGAATGAGGGGGTGGATGCCGGGGCCGCAAATGTTCTCTCGTTCGGCTATCTGCTCACACTCGGAGAGGAACTGAAGAATAAGCAGCCCGACCTTGTCGAAAAATCGCGCAAACTGGTAAAGCAGGATGATCTGCTGACGCTCATCTATACGTCCGGAACCACAGGCAATCCGAAGGGCGTGATGCTGACGCATTGGAATCTCTGCAGCAACATCCGGGACGCGGCAATCTGTATCAAAATAGAAGAGAACGACATTCTGCTTTCCTTCCTCCCGTTGAGTCACTCATTCGAACGCATGGCCGGAAATTATACGGCAATGGCTTGCGGGGCAACAATTGCCTACGCCGAAAGCATCGAAACAGTTCAAAACAATCTCGTTGAAGTCCGTCCCCATATTATCACCACCGTGCCACGACTGTTCGAGCGCATGCACAGCCGCATCATGAAAGCGGTGGATGCGGCTCCACCGAAGCGGCAGAAGCTGTTTTTCTGGGCAATCGAAACGGGCAGGCAGTTTGCAGCCGCCCGCAAAGCCCGGAAATTCTCCCCGATTCTGAAGGCGAAACATGCTCTTGCCGACAAGCTCGTTCTCAGTAAGATTCGGGCGAAGCTCGGCGGCAGAATGAAATTCATGGTGTCGGGAGGAGCCGCTCTTCCGAAGGAATTCGGCGAATTTTTTGAAGCCGTCGGCATCACGATTCTGGAAGGGTACGGACTCACGGAAACCTCGCCGGTTATTTCGGCTAACAGGCTCGACGAGTATCGCTTCGGCACAGTCGGGAGGGCCATTCCGAATGTTGAGGTGAAGATTGCGCCCGATGGCGAAATCCTCTCCCGCGGCCCGAACATCATGCAAGGATACTGGAACTTGCCGCAAGAAACCGCTCAAGTTATTGACAATGAGGGATGGTTCCATACTGGCGACATCGGCGTATTTGATGATGACGGGTTCTTGAAGATTACCGACAGGAAGAAGCATTTGTTCGTCAGCTCGGGAGGAAAGAACATAGCGCCGCAACCGATTGAGAATCTGTTCCTGACAAGCAAGTATATCGAACAGTTCGTGCTGATTGGCGACCGGAGGATGTTCTGCACAGCGTTGGTTGTTCCCGATTTTGATGCATTGAAAACGTATGCTCAGGAGAAGGGGATCGCATTGGCTCACAATCACGAGCTCGTCCGTCATCCCGAAATCAACCAACTTATCGAAAAGGATATCGAGGGCATACAGCGAGACCTTGCGAACTTCGAGCGCGTCCGGAAATTCATTCTTCTTGCAAAGCCGTTCACTGTCGAAGATGGCGAGCTAACGCCAACTCAAAAAGTGAAACGAAAAGTTGTTGAGGAGAAATTCGCCGACCTCATCGACGGGATGTATCAAGGCTTGCAATAGGTTGTTCAGCACATAGTCAGGGTGCCGTTGTTTGTTAAGCTATGTACGGCGGCGCCCGCGGCTTTAGATCCGGTGAATTTGCCCAAAACTTGCCTTTCCGCTCAGTTTTGCCTACCTTTTCTAAGCTTTTTCCACGGAATATTTCTTATTCGTATGTTGTTTAAGGTCTGTAGATGATAGATCAGTATGTTCCCATCGGGATCATGATGGTAGTCGCCATCGTGTTCGGTATTGTGTTAGCCAATATCAACAAGTGGATCGGGCCAAAGCGTCCCAGCGACGAAAAACTCTCGACCTACGAAAGCGGTATGGAGCCGGTAAAAACGGCGCGGGAACGGTTCTCGATCAAATTCTATATGGTGGCGATGCTGTTCATCGTATTCGATATCGAAATCGTTTTCATGTATCCCTGGGCGGTGAAATTCAAGGAGCTGGGGTTGTTCGGGTTTGTCGAGATGACTGTGTTCATTCTGATTCTTGTAGTCGGATTTGTTTATGTATGGAGGAAAGGAGCGCTAAAATGGGATTAGAGAAACTGGAACAAGACGGCTTCATGGTCACGAAGCTTGACGCGGCCATCAACTGGGCACGCAAGAATTCCCTCTGGCCGATGCCGATGGGCATTTCGTGCTGCGCTATTGAGATGATGGCAACCGCCTCCCCACGGTTCGATATCTCGCGGTTCGGCTCAGAAGTAATGCGTTTTACTCCGCGCCAATGTGATATCATGATAGTGGCGGGGACAGTGACATACAAAATGGCCAAGGTCGTTCGCAAGATCTACGACCAAATGCCCGACCCGAAGTGGGTAATTTCCATGGGAGCCTGCGCATCAAGCGGCGGTATGTTCCGTTCGTATTCTGTTGTTCAGGGCATCGATCAGTTCATGCCGGTTGATGTCTTTGTTGCGGGTTGTCCTCCACGGCCCGAGAATCTGTTGAATGCGCTTATAGCATTACAACGAAAAGTTGAGGGTGACCGGACGCTCGGACATCTCATCAGCGGCGGGCCGATTAATATCAATGAAGCGGGAGAAATCGAAAAGGCTCACGTAGCTGCGTAAGGTTCTCTTCCTTCAATACCAAATCTGAATCAATGAACGAACTCATAGTCAGCAAACTCAAAGAGAAATTTCCGGACAGCATCGAAGGCACAAGCGAATTCCGTGGCGACCTCACGGTTCAAGTCAAAAAAAACGATATTGTCAAAGTGGGCGAATTCCTCAAGAACGATCCCGAACTCTCATTTGATTTGATAATCGACCTGCTTGGCGTGGATATGTACAGGCCCGAGGGGCGCTTCGAAGTTATCTATAACATCTACTCCATCAAGAACAGCAAATACGTCAGGCTGAAGGTTTTGGTTGATGAGGATGATTGTGTTGTTCCGACGGTAACGGGTGTTTGGCCCGGGGCCAACTGGCACGAACGCGAGACCTACGATATGATGGGCGTGAAGTTCTTCGGCCACCCCGACTTGCGCCGCATGTACATGCCGGAAGAATATGCGTATTATCCGCTCCGCAAAGATTTTCCCCTGATGGGAATCCCTGACTCGATCCCGCTTCCAAGAAAGTAACCTGAATCGATTGCTATGTTCGTTGCCGACCACCCGAAAAAAAGTCAAATCCTCCAAGCCCTCGAAGATGCCGACACGACGATAACCATCGAAGATCCGCTTGAGAACACGATGGTTCTCAACATGGGGCCGCAACACCCCGCCACGCACGGCGTGCTGCGGTTGCTTGTGAAACTCGACGGCGAAACCGTTGTCAATTCTGTGCCCGAGCTCGGATACCTTCACCGCGGCTATGAGAAGATTGGCGAGAACTCGACATATCACGAGTTCATTCCGCATACAGACCGGCTCGACTATCTTTCACCGCTTTCCAACAACGTCGGATATGTTCTTGCGGTTGAGAAACTGATCGGTGTTGAGGTGCCGGTGCGGGCGCAGTATATCCGTGTCTTGATCTGTGAAATGGCCCGCGTCGCTTCACATCTCGTTGCCGTCGGCAGCATGGCGATGGATGTCGGCGCGCTGACAGTGTTGCTGTGGACGTTCCGGGAACGCGAGAAGTTGCTGGATATCTACGATGTGCTTTGCGGCGCCCGGTTCACAACCAGCTACACCCGCATCGGCGGGCTGCAGCAAGACTGGACCGACACATGCACCGCTATGCTCACAAAGTTCCTCGATGAGTTTGATGTGTCGTTGAAGGAAGTGGAAGGCCTTCTCTTCACCAACAAAATCTTCATCGACCGTTGTGAAGATGTTGGCTTCATTTCACAGGAGCAATGTATTGCTCTCGGAATGACGGGCCCGATTCTCCGTGCTTCCGGCGTGCCGCGTGATTTGCGTCGCGATAATCCCTATCTCGTCTATAACGAGCTTGATTTTGATGTTATCACGGCGAAGGAAAGCGATTCGCTTGCACGATTCTATGTGAGATTTTCCGAAGCTCGCGAGAGTGCCAAAATTCTCCGCCAAGCCCTGCAGAAGATGCCGCAGGGTCCCATTCATGCCAATGAGGCGAAGAAGGTCCTTCCCCGGAAAGATCGCATCTACACGAAAATGGAAGAGTTGATTCACGACTTTATGCTCATCAATCTTGGCATTGATCCGCCCGTTGGCGAAGTGTATCAAGGCATCGAATCGTCGAAAGGTGAACTGGGCTTCTATCTTGTGAGCGACGGGACGGGGCATCCGTGGCGGTTGAAAATCCGCAGCCCCTCGATGGTAAATCTCTCCGCCTTGCCGGTGATGGTCAAGGGAGGGATGATCTCCGATATCGTGGCAATCATCGGCAGCATTGATCCGGTGATGGGGGAAGCGGATAAGTAAATTTCGAATTGCGGATTTTCAATGTCGAATTGAACCGATCCGCAATTCACAATTCGTAATTCGAAATCCAACATACTATGCTATCCGAACAGAATCTCAAGAAAATAGAAGAACTCAAAACGCATTATCCCAATCCGCGTCCGGTTGTGCTTGCCGCATTGTGGATGTGGCAGGATGAACACGGCTGGATTTCGGAAGAAGGAATGAAGTACGTTGCGGGTTTGGTGAACATGCCTCCGCATGAAGTGTACGGCATCGTTACATTTTACACCATGTTCAACCGCAAACCGGTTGGCAGGCACAAGATTGAAGTCTGCACGAATGTTTCCTGTATGCTGCGCAACAGCGACAAAATCGTGAAGCATTTAGAGAACAGGTTGAACGTGAAAATGGGTGAGACAACACCCGACAATCGTTTCACGCTGGTGGAAGCGGAATGTCTTGGCGCATGCGGCTACGCTCCGATGCTGCAATGCGGCGACGAGTACTACGAGAATCTGGACGAAGCAAAGGTGGACAGGATTTTGAGTGAGCTGAAGTAGTTGTTTTTTTGAACCGACAACTCTGATGGAACAGTGGATATAGTCAGGTCAAAACGGGATGTTCCCATTAGGCTGCCGGGCGAACGGTGGATTCACATAACAGAAGAACACTCCGAACTTGCCGGCTACTATTACGAAGTTCTTGAAGTTGTTTCAGATCCGGATATCATATTTGAAGGAAGTTCAGGTGAGTGCCTTGCCGTTAGACACATTGAACGCAACAAACATCTGGTTGTGGTTTACCGGGAAAGTAATGCCAACGACGGCTTTGTGATTACGGCCTTTCTTACAGGCCGAATGAAGCAGCTCGAAAGAAGAAAGAAGATATGGGAGCGACAGAAATAGCAGAAGTGCTGGCTCTTGTGCCGGAACTCTTGAAAGTCCCGCATTCGAGAATATGGACTTCTTACGACAAAGAGGCTGACGTTTTGTATATCAGCTTCAAGAAGCCGAGTCATGCCGATGATTCTGAAATAACCGATGATAATATAATCATTCGTTACGAAGGTGAGGAGGTTGTCGGTATAACTGTTCTTGATGCGAGCAAGAGGGTCAGAAATTAATAGCCTTACCTTGACGGAAGCAGACTATTTCTGTGAGAACCTGAAATCGTTCCTTTGTGCAGCATGTTGAACAATCGGCTTGCACACTACGGAGTTACGCGGTACCGAAAATTAAACTGCAATTAACGTTGATGAGATGGAAAAACTGATTCTTCCCAATATACCTGATCTGCACAAGCTTGACGTCTACGAAGCCAACGGCGGCTATCAGATGCTGCGCAAAGCCCTCGGCATGAAGCCTGAAGAAGTGACAGACGAGGTGAAGAAAAGCAATCTTCGCGGCCGAGGCGGTGCCTGTTTCCCCACGGGGCTGAAGTGGACGTTCATGCCTAAAAACTCCGATAAGCCGAAATATCTCTGCATCAACGGCGATGAGAGTGAACCGGGCACATTCAAGGATCGGCAGATATTTGAAGACAATCCTCATTTGATGATCGAAGGGGGATTGATCGCTGCGTACGCGATGGGTGTGCAGACAATCTACTTGTACATCCGAGGAGAGTACAATAAGTGGATCAAGATGGTGCAGAGGGCGGTGGACGACGCGTACGCAAAGGGATACATCGGCAAGAATATTCTCGGATCAAATTTCAGCACGAACTTCTACATTCATCGCGGAGCTGGCGCATACATCTGCGGAGAAGAATCGGCCCTCATGAATTCGTTGGAAGGCGAACGGGGCTACCCGCGAGTGAAGCCGCCGTTTCCCGCACAGTTCGGCTTGTGGGGGTGCCCGACGACGATCAACAACGTCGAAACGATCGCCAACGTACCGCTCATTCTGCGGATGGGCTGGGAAGCATATTCAAAGATCGGTCACCCGAAACATCCCGGGCCGATCCTCGTCGGCATCAGCGGTCACGTCAATGCGCCCGGCGTGTATGAAGTACCGACAGGCGTTCTGATCACGGATCTGATATACGGAAACCCGTCCATCGGCGAAAAATACGGGCGCGGCGTTCCCGGCAACAAGAAAATCAAAGCTATCATCCCGGGCGGTTCATCAACAATGATCATGCGGGGTGATGCAATCGAAGGCGTAACGATGGATGCGGACGGATTGAAGGCGGCAGGTTCGTCCGTTGGTACCGCCGGACTTATTGTGATGGATGAAGATACGGATTTGATTCGCGTTATTACCCGCATCACGAAATTCTACTATCACGAATCGTGCGGACAGTGTACGCCGTGCCGCGAGGGAACGGGCTGGATGTTCAAGATTCTGAAGCGCTTTGAGAACCGCGAAGCGACGATGGAGGATATCGATTTGCTGTTAGATGTTGCCAACAACATCGAAGGCAATACCATTTGCGCGCTCGGTGATGCGGCGGCGTGGCCGGTGCAGAGCATGATCAAGCGGTTCCGCGACGAATTTGAGAAACGTGTCATGAAATCTAACGGTACAGCGAAGAGAAAATCGCCCGATATTGTTCATGCATTGCGGTAAACGATTCTGAAATCAGATAGACTTGTTATTGTAAAGCCCTGTGTGAGCGGGGCTTTCGTATTCTAAAGCATGATCTCAATCGATTGCATCTCAACCATGCATCGGATATATTGACTCATCATTTTTTCCCCGTCACAACTATAGTCTCCCGTTATGTCAGAACCCAAAGTCCAGATTACGCGGATTAACGGCAGTGCAGAAGACATTCCTCTTCCTCACTACGCAACCGAACACTCGGCAGGCATGGACGTCTGCGCCGCAGTCGAGGGAGAATTTGTGCTGCGCGCAGGCGAAACGGCGCTCATTCCGAGCGGCTTCGCAATTGCCCTTCCTGAGGGATACGAGGCACAGATTCGTCCGCGTAGCGGGCTGGCAATCAAGCACCGGATTACAGTTCTCAACTCTCCCGGCACCATCGACGCCGATTATCGCGGCGAAGTGAAAGTCATTCTCACAAATTTCGGCAAACAGGATTTCGTCATCAAACGCGGCGAACGCATTGCACAAATGGTAATTGCCCGCTACTCGCGCATTACATGGGAAGAGAGGGAGACGCTCGAAGAGACGCAACGCGGTGCCGGCGGTTTTGGTCACACCGGCAGATGAGGGTGCAGTGGAAAACGAACAACCCCGACAACTCCCCGAGATTCTGACTCTTGTGCTGGCAGTAATTCTGCTGCTTGCGCTGGGCTACAGCGTGGCACCCGTTGTCTCTCCGTTCGTTATCATTGGCGCGTTAGCCTTTCTTCTCTATCCGATCCGGCAATCACAGTTTGCCCGCAGACTGCTGTGGCTTTCCGTCCTCGTATTCCTTCTCTGGTTCTTCTACTCTATCATCGGCATTCTCGTTCCGTTTATCATCGCCTTTCTTGCCGCATACATGATCAATCCGATAGTGGTGAAACTGCAGCGACGGTCAATTCCGCGCTGGGCATCATCGCTCGTCTCTGTTCTAATGTTGTTTGGTCTTGTAGCTGCCGCCATCCTCTTCTTTGTCCCGCCTGCCATCCGGCAGTTTGAGGACATCCTTGCGGTCGCCTCGCATATCGCCTCCGAGTTCTCCGAGAGGCTGAAGTCGGGCGAGTTTCTTTCCGTCTTTGCGCGGTTCGGCGTCTCGGTTGAGGATGCACAAGAGATTATCAGCAGGGAAATTTCCCCCCGCATCTCGGACCTGTTGCGGACTTTGCTTGAGGGGATTTTCGGATTCGTGAGCGGATTTTCGTCGCTGGTGTTTCACATCATCAACGCAGTCATCATCCCGTTCATTATGTTCTATTTGCTGAAAGATCTGCCGGCGCTTTCTGAGAATGCGCTGGCTCTCATTCCTGCAAGCAAACGGGACGGGGTTGTCAATACGCTGCAGAAAATAGACCGCATTATCGGGAAATATCTTCGCGGGGCCATTATTGTGGCGATCCTTCAGGGTAGCCTTTCGGGAGTTGTACTCTGGTTGTTAGGCGTGAAGTACGCGCTGGTTCTTGGAATAATGACCGGCTTGCTGAATTTCATTCCGTACGTCGGACTCATCACGAGTCTTGTCGTTTCGTCGCTTGTTGCTGCGTTCAGTGGTGGAGCCGTTCTGGCTAAGATCCTCGGCGTCGTTATTCTCTATCTCTCGCAGAAACTTCTCGAAGCGACAGTTCTTGCTCCGAAAATCATCGGCACGCAAGTCGGGCTGCATCCCGTGCTGTTGATTCTCTGCCTGTTGGTGTTCGGCTACTTTCTTGGATTTGTGGGATTGTTGATTGCGGTGCCGGCGACGGCGCTGATCATGGCGGCACTGAACGAATGGCTGGCAGCCCGGCATGCTGAAGAGCCTGTGAAGGTGGATGAGGTAGCATAGATGAGCGGGATACTGTACCTTGTTGCCACACCCATCGGCAACGTAGACGACATCACGTTTCGTGCATTGAACGTATTGAAATCGGCCGATGTGATTGTCTGTGAGGAACGCCGAGAAGGAGAACGCCTGCTTCGCCACCTTCAGATTCAGAAACCGGTTGAACAGCTCAACGAACACAACGAAGCTGCCGCATCGCATAACATCCTTCAGCATCTCGCATCGGGCAAGAACGTAGCCCTCATTTCCGACTGTGGCACGCCGGTGTTTTCCGATCCGGGGCAGTTGCTTGTCCGCAAAGCAATCGATCAGAAAGTAAAAATTGTACCGATTCCCGGCGCTTCATCACTCATGCCGGCGCTGACTGTGTCAGGGTTTTTGATCGATCAGTTCGTGTTCTACGGTTGGTTGTCTCCCAAAAAAGAGCGGCGCCGCGCCGAGTTGAAGCAGCTTATGCAAGAACGACGCACAATCGTTCTGATGGATACGCCGTACAGGCTGGTATCTCTGCTCAGAGATCTTGCCGACACGTTTGCCAACACACGGCGCATGTGTGTTGCATTCAATCTCACCATGCCCGACGAGCAGATGTTCTACGGTAATGCCGTTGAGTTGCACAAGAGGTTCTCAGCAAAAGAGATGAAGGGTGAGTTTGTGATTGTGATTGAAGGCAAACCGACCGAACGGAGGAAGTAAGTTGGAGCCAGACTCTCTATTGATTGTACTTCGTCGCGGGATTGTGTATTTTTTTTGAGATAGGAGGTTGACATGACTATGCAGTATAGAATTGCGCTCCGAAGATCGGAGGAGGGTTATAGCGTTTCGTGTCCGGCACTTCCGGGTTGCTGGTCGCAGGGCGAAACGGAGCATGAGGCGTTGGAGAACATCAAAGTGGCGATAGCAGAATACCTTGCAGCGGTTTCTGATTCGCTCGAAGATCAGGAAGTTCGTGTTGTTGAGGTAACAGTCTGAGTTATGCCCAAACTTCCCGGTATCAATCACCTTCAAGCAGTGAAGGCGTTGGAAAAGTCGGGATTCCGCATCGTACGTCAGGGGAAGCACATCATAATGTCTAACGGTACGCGGTTTCTCACTATCCCTCGTAACAACCCCGTCAATGCGTACACGATGGCTGGTATCGTCAAGGATGCTGGACTCACTATCGAACAATTCAAAGAACTCATTTGAACTTCTTTCTCTACGCATTTATCCTAACAGGTCTCCTCTTCCCGCCGCCCGCCAACGTCTCCATTGGCGACGCAGCCTTTTTCCGGATCGATTATCCTACGGCTATTGCCGCGTACGAAGCCGAACTGCAATCGTATCCGGATGATTCGGAACTTCTCTGGCGGCTTGCGCGAGTCTATGTGTGTGAGGGAGAAGTGAAGGAAAACGGCGAAGGCGAGAAGCACTTCCGGGAAGCCGAAACATTTGCGCGCCGCTGCATCACCCTTGCTCCCGATAAGCCGGAGGGACATACTTGGCTTGCCGCCACGCTCGGCTACCTTGCGCTGAATGCCGGAATGAAAGAGCAAATCCGGTTAACGAACGAGTTACATTCCGAAATCGACAAAGCACTTGCTCTCAATCCGGATGATGATGCGGCATATTCCATTCGCGGTTCGTTCTACAGGGCTCTCGGCAATGTGAGCTGGTTTGAGCGTCAGCTTGCATCGATGTTTCTCGGCACACTTCCCGAGGGAGGATTTGAAGAAGGAGAAGTTGCATTGAAGAAAGCCATTTCGCTTGCGCCGGACGTGATGCGACATCACTACGAGTTGGGCGTTCTTTATCTTGATTGGGATAGGAAAGATGAAGCCCGCCGGGTTCTGGAATTTGCCGCAACCCTTCCGGTACGCGTAGCAATTGACCGGCCCCGCCTTCAGAAAATCAGGGAACTGCTTGCATCGTTGCAGAGTTCACATCAATAGTACATCCCACGAAAAACAACAATGGCGCGCTGGAAACGTACTCTCATCTATCTCACAATTCCGATCATCGTTCTCTACTTCGGAATTATAGGATGGTATTATGTCAAAGAAGATTCATTTCTCTACTTTCCCCGCCAAGGATTGCGCAGCGCGGATGAATTCGATATGAATATTGAAACGGTCGAATTTCACACAAGCGACGGCGTCAAACTCGTCGGCTGGATTGTTCCGTCACTGATGCCGGATACGTCACAGTTCTGGCTGCTGTATTTTCACGGCAACGGCGGCAACATCTCGTCCCGAGGATATGTGGCGCAGTATCAAGCGCTTCGAAATCTCGGACTCAACGTACTTGCAATCGATTATCGCGGATACGGATTGAGCGAGGGTTCGCCGAGTGAGCAGGGACTCTATCTTGACGGGCGGGCCGCGTTCGAGTATCTCGTCCATCAGCGGCACATCTCGCCACGCCGGATCATTATCTTCGGATATTCGCTTGGTGCCGCAGTTGCAATTCATCTTGCTTCAGAAGTTGACGCGGCAGGGCTTATTGTCGAAGGGGCTTTCACCTCGGCAGTCGACGTCGGGCGTGAGCGGTATCCCTTTCTTCCCATTAACCGGATGATGAAGAGCAGATTCGATTCTGAAAGTCGTATGCACGCTGTGGCCGAGCCTTCACTATTTCTTCATGCAGTCAATGATGAGATCATTCCAATTGAGTTCGGGCGGCGATTGTTTGACGCGGCGCGGGAACCGAAGTTCTTCGTCGAAACCGCGGGAGGGCACAACACTGCGCATACTGCCGATTCGGCAAAGTTCTACGGCAGCATCACAGATTTTATACGGGAGTTGGCGCAATCCGGCAATATCGAGTAACAACACGGAGGGTTTTCCTTCTATATGGAAATACTGACAAGCCCTGAAGCGTGGGTCGCGTTGGTGACGCTTACTGTTCTGGAAATTGTGTTGGGGATTGACAACATCATTTTCATTTCGATTCTCTCGGGCAAGCTTCCCGTTGAGCAGCAGGCGAAAGCCCGCACGGTCGGGCTGGCGTTGGCGACGATTACGCGTGTTCTTCTTCTCCTTTCACTCACGTGGGTAATGAGCTTGACGGCTCCGATGTTTTCCGTGCTCGGAAACGAGATCTCCGGCAGGGATTTGATTCTCCTTCTGGGCGGATTGTTTCTGATTGGGAAAAGCACGCATGAGATTCACGACAAGCTTGAAGGCTCGGAGGGAAAAGCTACCGGAAAGGTGAAAGCGAAGTTTTCGAGCATCATCATTCAGATTCTCCTCCTCGATATCGTCTTCTCGCTTGACTCGGTGATCACAGCAGTCGGTATGGCACGACATATCGAGATCATGATAGCGGCCGTCGTGATTGCCGTTGTTGTGATGATGCTGTCGGCGGGCGCTATCAGCAATTTTGTCGAACGTCATCCGACGGTGAAAATGCTTGCGCTGAGTTTTCTGTTGCTGATTGGCGTGACGCTGATTGCTGAAGGATTTGACCAGCACATCTCAAAAGGGTACGTGTACTTTGCAATGGCATTCTCCGTGTTTGTCGAGATGCTGAACCTCCGGCTCCGCTCGAAAACAACAGAGCCCGTGAAGTTGCATTCACCGTATAATCAAATCCGCCAGCAACAAGGATGAAACGCGTCTATCTCGATCATACCGCAACTACCCCGCTCGATGAACGAGTCTTCGAGGCAATGCGTCCCTACTTTTCGGAGGCGTTCGGCAACGCGTCGTCTGTTCATTCGTTTGGAAGAGAAGCAAAGTCGGCGTTAGAAAAGGCGCGGGAGACGATCGCAAAAGCGATTGGTGCGCAAAGCGGCGAAGTGTTCTTCACAAGCGGCGGAACCGAGTCCGACAACTTTGCGATTCGAGGGATAGCAAAAGCGAGTTTGAAGAAAGGGAAGAATCATATCATCACATCGGCTGCTGAACATCCTGCCGTTCTGGAACCGTGTGAGATGTTGAGGGAGGAGGGATTTGATGTAACAGTTCTGCCGGTTGATGCGAACGGTATCGTCTCTCCTGATCAGGTGAAGCAGGCAATCACCGGCAAGACTTGCCTCGTTACGATCATGCACGCGAACAATGAAGTCGGCTCCATCTCGCCAATCAAAGAAATAGCGGAAGCGGTACATGAGAAAGGCCTGCCCCTCCACACCGACGCCGTTCAGACGCCGGGCAAGATTCCGCTGAATGTTGCAGAGTTGGGAGTAGATTTAGTGACCCTTTCCGCCCACAAATTGTACGGGCCGAAAGGTATCGGGGCGTTGTATGTGAAGAAGGGAACTGAACTTGAACCGATGCTTCACGGCGGCGGACAAGAACGAGGCAAGCGTCCGGGAACCGAGAACGTGCCTCTTGCGGTTGGTTTTGCGAAAGCCGTTGAGCTTGCGGTTTCCGAAATGGAAGTTGAAATGAAACGGCTTGCAACGATTCGCGACAATCTCCAATCCGCAATCAGCAACCAGTTCCCGTCAGCAATCATCAACGGCCACCCGACCGAACGGCTTCCGAATATCCTCAACATTTCATTCGACAGCAGCAAGATTCAACTTGAAGGGGAGATGTTAGTGATGAATATGGATTTGGAGGGAATCGCCGTTACGAGCGGGTCGGCATGTACATCGGGAAGCATGCAGCCCTCGCATGTTCTGCTGGCGATGGGACGGGACGGAAAGACGGCACGGGCGACGCTGCGGTTTGCATTTGGAAAAAGCAACACGACGGAAGATGTTGAGTACGTTGTGGCAAAACTCCGGCATGTTATAAGCCGCATGGCCGGGCGGGCCTGAAACAACCTACCTGCCTGCCCACCACATTGCGACGAAAACTGCCGTTATCGCAGCCACCACGATGCGCGTTCTACGGGCGACGCGATACTTCTGCCAACCCGCTTCATCAAGATAGTAACGGCCGTCTTCGAGACGTATCAATGCGCCGGCGTTGGTGAGACGCGGAATGCGTATGCGGCGAAGCCGTGCCGTATCAAGGGCGATCGCATGGTCGGCGCTTGTAGCGCCGGCATCCATAAGCTCCCGGACAATGCGTTTGTCCGCCCGCACCAATGCGGCAGCAAGCACAGCAAACATGGGGCCGAGTGTCTGTGGTATCATGGTGTTTCATATGTTTTTGATGTGACTTTTTTTCCTTTGCCGTTGCGGAATCCGGTCCGCTGATGGCATCGTGACGACACTGTTGCTGTCACGGTTTCTTGGACCCTGCGGGGGTACTATAGATAGCGGGAATGTCTTACAAGTACTCTGTACAGAATTGAGGAATAGCCATCCTGTATTATTCTTGAATTCTGTGGTCAATCCGTGAATTCATGGAAAAAACCGCGAGAAGATTACTTCTGAGGTATTTGAGCGGTGAGAACCGTACCATCGAATACCAAAGTCCAAATACGATGGTAAGGAGCGCTTTGTCAAAGGGGACCTGTTCAATGAAATCAAGCCTTGACAGCCTTAGTGGCGGGACTCCACGTTTCATAATCCCAAAGGAGTTGAAACGATGGTACGTCTCAAAAATGTCGTCACTCTGCACGCCAAATGTGTGTTGAATGACCCAACGTTTTACTCGGAATGAAACCAGTCGTGGGAGGAATATCAGGGGACTCCAGCTGTTGGTTGTCAAGATGATTAAATTTCCGCCCGGTTTCAATAACCGCAACACTTCCGAGAAATCTGCTGGTATTTTCTGAAGGTGTTCCACCACAAAGCGCAATGTGATAAGGTCGGCATACTCCGAAGGAAGCGGAATGCTGCGCATGTCTGCGAGGAGAAATGGTGCTTCAACTCGCTCAGGATGGTCGAGTACATCGATACCGATGGCCTTCTTGGCCAAATGTCCGAAATCCGCAATATTCTCGTTCTTGCCGCATCCGATATCCAACCAGATTATGTCCTTGGTAATGTACTAAGCAACAGTCTGCTCATAGATGACCCATCGATGTGGGTACTCGCGATGAAGTTTTCGAAAAATCTCTTCAGCCCGATGTGAGGTCATATCTTGTCACATGCATACATTGATACCTTCCATGGCTGATGTTCCTTTCGCGCGGTTCATCACGGGTTCTACGCCGCTTTTTGTACTGTTGGGGACAGTGTTGCTGCCACGGTTCTCGGAAAGTTCGCGGTTGTGTGACAGCCCGGAAAACTCCTCATGCCTTCACGGTTAATCTTTCATTTGGCCAAAATGCTGAGTATCCCTGTTGCCTACTGCTTTTCTTCTCCAGCAAACCCAACTCCCTCAAGTACAACCCTGCGCAGCGTCTCCTTGTTACCGAACCGCTTCATTGCATCAAGAATTTCGATACCGGCGAGCTTTCCATCGCTGTCGTAGTCGAAGGCGATTCCCTCCGCCACGTGGTGAGGCGTAACTGTTGTCTCACGAAAAGTGATTGAGAGAGCATCAACTTCTGCGTCATAGCTTATCTTCACTTTTATCCTCCGTTAGAAATAGTAGGTATAAACTGTCACTACGACAATTTCGCCCACATCTTCAACAAAAATGGGCCTTACTTGCTTAGTGTCGTATTCTTTACCGTTCCACACGTTATTGTACGCAAAGTTCTTTTTGCATTCCAATCTTCCCAGTTCTGAAGGTTCCCACGGAGTTGTGCGGATGGCATCTTCGACCTCCGAGAGTGTGAAGCCTCTCTTTTCGATGTAACCCGCTGCGTGTCTGCTGAGTCTAATCGGCTTCATGTGTGTACTTACTTTTTCAGGATCGAGAATATCCCCTCAATCCTGCCCATCGGCGCCGAAAGTTGCACGCCGGCGACTTCATTCTTCACACGCTCAAACGTCTCGCGGGCAATCTTCACGCCTTCGGCGAAACCTTCTTCTTTCGTCGTTGTCTTGCGCATGCGGTCCATAATATCCGGCGGCACGCTGGCGCCCGGGACTTCGTTGTTCATGAACTCGGCGTTGCGGTATGAGACAAGCGGCCAAATGCCGCACAACAGAGGCAGTTTCACGTATTCAATCCGCTTCATTGCTTTTTCGAGAATGCGAATGTCGAACACGGGCTGCGTTACAATGTACTCGGCTCCGGCTTCAATCTTCCAATCCAATCTTCTGATTTCTTCATCAAGATTGATGGCGCCGGGGTTGAATCCGACGCCGGTGCAGAACCCCGTCGGGTCGCCGATCGGGTTGCCGGCAAGATCGAGACCGTGATTGAGACGATTGATGATGTTGACAAGTCCGATTGCGTCAACATCGAACACAGCGGTTGCGTCGGGGTAGTTGCCCAACTTCGGCGGGTCGCCGGTGATGGCGATGAGATTGCGGACGCCGAGCGCCCACGCGCCTAACAAATCCGACTGCATGCCGATCACGTTCCTGTCGCGGCAGGCAAAATGCAACACAGGCTCAATGCCGACTTTTTGAAGAATGGTAACTGCAAGAGCGAGTGCCGACATGCGGGCACTTGCACGGGGCCCGTCAGGAATGTTGATGGCGTCAATGCCAAAGTGAAACAGCTTGCGCGCCTTCTCGACTTCTTTCACAGGCAGAACACCTTTGGGTGAAACGAGTTCTACCAGCGTCACAAATTCTTTGCGAAGCAATTTGTTGGAGAGGCGGGATTTCTCGCTCATTTCGTAGACTTTCACCGCCTCGGGCGCCGTGACTTTCAAATCGGCGACACGCATCTCGACACGCTTGACGGGCTGAAGCGCCTTGACGGCACGGCGAATGGCTTTGATGTGTTCGGGATTTGTTCCGCAACACCCGCCGACAATCGCAGCGCCCGTTTGAATAAATCGCTTCGAATATTCGGCAATGTATTCGGGAGATGTCATATAGATGTTTCTTCCGCCGACATTTTGCGGAAGTCCCGCATTCGGCTGAACGGAAATCGGCAAGCGAGTAAGCGGCTTGAGCTGCTCAAGCGCATCGAGCATCGTCTTCGGGCCGACGGAACAATTCATGCCGATGGCGTCAAGCTTGTAGTCTGCAACGCCGGCGACGAAACTCCGAATTGACGCTCCGCTCAACAAATTGCCGTCGTCGTTGATGGTGACCTGGGCAATGATGGGAATGTCGGGGTTGAGTTCCTTAACTGCACGGATTGCCTGGACAAGCTCCGAGACAAGTGAGAATGTTTCGAGAATAATCAAATCAACGCCGCCGTCGAGCAAGCCTTTGATCTGTTCCTTGAAAACATCCTTTGCTTCGTCGTACGAGAGTTTTCCAAGAGGCTCGATTTGCACGCCCAACGGTCCGACTGATCCCGCGACGAGAACGGAATCCCCGGCAACCTTCTTTGCAATCTGTGCGCCTTTGAGGTTCACTTCGTGGACTTTTGTTTCGAGTCCGTGTGCAGCAAGTTTGAAGCGGTTAGCGCCGTAGGTGTTCGTCTCGATCACGTCCGCGCCGGCGTTCACGTAGTCGCGATGCACCTCGCTGACGATGTCGGGATTGATGAGATTCAGTTCATCAAAGCACGTGTTGATGAAGATTCCTTTTTCGTACAAGTATGTGCCGACGCCCCCGTCAAAGAGGATGACTTCTTTGCCCAAACGTTCGCGAAATTGTTTCATGGTGTTCCTTAGATTGAAATCCTAATATCAAATATCGAAATACTAAACAAATTCAAAATGAGAAAACCTGAACAACAAAACCGGTTCTACTGCGATTTGGTCAAGATTGCGCCAAAAGATCTTCATCAATTCGGTTGATTCTTGAATTAATGCCGCTCGTTCTGCTTCTGTGGCTTCGTTGCACTGTGTCAGTCGAAGCCAATAGCCGCTTTCTTTTGCTCCCTTTCGGCAAATCTTAATTCTCATAAGAAAGTCCTTTTTCCCTAATGCTTCGTTTGCCTCAATGTAATTTGCGCCAACCGAACCGGATGAGCGAATGAGTTGCTTGCCATATTCAAGATTCGACATTGTCTTCTGTAATCTTTCAACAAACCCTCCAACCCTTTTTGCAAACGCCTCGGTTCGTTCCTCGAGATCATATCGTTTGGGACTTGGTTTTTCAGACATTCGAGCTTGTTTAGAGTTTCGACATTAGGATTTCGAATTCTTCTCCCATTCTCGCAATACCAATCCATACCGTACTCCCCGTTCACTCACAATCATCTCTTTGAATTTGAAATGCGCCATAATCTCGCGGAGAATCAGCACTCCCGCAACAATCACATCGTGCCGGCCTTTCATGAACGACGATTGTGCGAGAATTTCACCCGAAGGCATTGCCCGCAAGGCTCTGAACAGAAGATACACTGTGTCAAGATCGAGTCTGTAGTTTCTTATGGCATCAATTGAAAACTCCTTGAGTCCTTGAGCAAGAATCGCAAGGGATGTTGCTGTTCCTGCTACTCCCACCAATGTCGAGCCCTTGAAATCGAACCGGCCTGCTTTGGCAAGCTCGTCTTCAACCAGCGTAATAGATGCCTCCAGTTCGGGATGCGTCGGCGGATCGTGCTTCAGGAAGCGTTCGGTGACCCGAACGGAGCCGACGTCGAGACTGATGGAATCGATGATTGTCTTATCGTTACCGATGGTAATCTCTGTGCTGCCACCGCCAATATCAACCACCGTTGCTTTCGTGATTCCGGGTATGCCGCTGATTGCTCCGCGATATGTCCAGTACGCTTCATCCTCGCCGCTGAGCACTTCAAGCTCGAATCCTGTGTGGGAGTGTACGAGTTCTGCAAACGCTTGCCTGTTGGTCGCGTCACGAACTGCGCTTGTTCCGCACACGACCGTTTTTTCGACGTTGAAGGTTGAAATGATGGATTTGTATTCCTGCAAAACGCCAATCACGCGTTGCATTGCGTCGGTTTGCAAATTTCTGGAGCCGTCAACGCCTTTGCCGAGTCGAGGAATGCGCTGTTCATAGGCAAGCCGCTGAATGTCTCCATTCTTATCGACATTCGCGACAAGAAGGAGAACGGTGTTGGTGCCGATGTCGATTGAGGCGATGCGCATCTGAGTACAGATTACTGATTGGGGATTGCGGCTTGCAGGACAAACGCAATCCATTCGTTCTCAGAAAGCGTTTCCGCAATCTGTAGTCCGTAATCCGCAATCGCTTTCCTCATGGGTTCTTCATCAATATTCAGCAAGCCCGAAAGGATGATTGTTCCTCCCGGTTTCAATCTTAATGTCATCTCCGGAAGCAACGGCTCGATCACGTTCCGCTGGATGTTGGCAACAATCAAGTCGAACGTGCCGGAGGGAACGGACGAGAGTTCTCCGAGAATAATCCGTACCGGATTCTCAACACAATTGAGCTGAAGGTTCTCAAGCGCGTTGCTGTACGACCATTCGTCGTTGTCAACACCCACGGCCGACGATGCGCCGAGTTTGATTCCTGCAATCGCCAGGACACCTGTTCCCGTTCCCACATCCAGTAAGCTGATTCCTTGCCTCACGTACCGTTCCATCAATTTCAGAACGAGCCGCGTTGTTTCATGATAGCCCGTGCCGAAGGACATTTTCGGATCGATCACGAGAACAAGCTCGCCGAGCTGTGCTTCGTACTTGTGCCACGTCGGTGTGATAACGATGCGATCCGTGACGTGAATGGGCCGAATAGTCTTTTCCCATTCCTCGTTCCAGTTCTTAGCTTCTAGTTCCCTGACGGAAATTGTCGGAATAACCGAATTGCCCGACCGATGCACAGTCTTGACGACACGTTCAACTTCAGCGAACAGGCCGTCACTCCACCGTTCTTTGTTCATGTAACATCGAAGGACGTTTCCTTCTTCCCAAAATCCTTCAAAGCCGAGTTGCGTGAGAATGCCGACAAGTTGTTCGCGGAGTTGCTCGTCTGCAACGAGTTCAAGTTCGGTGTACGCGGCGGACATAGGGGAGTCAGGGTTGCTGAGTGTACACAACGTGTGTGACGACAGTTCCGACAACTTCAAGACTTTCGGGGCTGCAATGTTCCGGCACATCCTGATGTGTGTGCCAGAAGCGGTGTGACGGGTCGGGATAGTTGAAGTCGATGATGTTGATGGTTTTGATTCCGACCATGTTGAGTTGGAGATGATCGTCGTTGATTTCCTCGCCCGGCTCGTCCACGAATTGCGTGTACCCGAGTTCTTTCGCCTTCGACCAGACAAGATTCAAAATGTCGGGGGCGTACTTCATCGAATTCAGTTCCTTCGGAATCTCAAGATACGTGTCGCCTACCATATCCAGCAAAATCCCGAACCTCGGATTGTAGTCTGCCGGCTTTGTGTTGGCGAAATAGCGTGAGCCGAGAAAGTACTTTGAAAGATCACCTTCGTAGCCGTAGTCTTCTCCATCGAACAGAACAATATCAACCCCGATGGCAGGCGGCTGACTCTTCAGCAGTGAGGCGATTTCCAACAAAACCGCCACTCCGCTTGCGCCGTCGTTGGCGCCGATGATCGGCTCGTTTCTTCTGCTTTTATCTTCATCATGTTCTGCACGGGGACGCGTATCCCAATGCGCGGCGAGCAGAATGCGGCTCGTTGCCTGCGAATTGAAGCGCGCAATAATGTTTGTGAGAGCAAGCGTCTCGTTGTACCCCTGGGCTTTGAATTTCTGGAGTTCAACTTCGTCGGCAAACTGCCGCAGTGTATGTTCCAGCCAAATCACACACGCCGCATGTCCGGGCGAGTTCGGATTGCGCGGGCCGAATTGAGTCTGCTTCACAAGATACTCGAATGCGCGAGTTCCGCTGAACTGTGGGATGGAAATCACTGATTTTTCCGCGGTAGGTGGTGGTTGAGGCGACTCCGGTTTTGGAGAATCCGCACTACAGCCGGCAAGAAAGCCGACAACAATGAGCAAGAGCCGATTACGTTTCAAAGAGGGGTTCATCCCTGCTGTACAAGAAAGAAGGTCAATTTCTCTCAAATGGTACCGAAATAGCAGGGGAAAAGCAAAGAGCGGAGAAATAGAATAACAGCCCGCGAATCTACACTATCAACACGAATGGATCAGAAGGTTCGTGTTCATCATGCAAATTGGTGCGAGATGTGCGTCCGCTGGTGCAACCTTTTCCCCAAAAGTGCCGTCTAACAAAGTGACGTCATCCAATCAATCCAGACTTTTCAGGAGAGATCAATGAATAGAACAGTCCGAATCATATTGGCAATGCTCATCATCTATGCAGTCAGTTTCATCTATGCCTGCGCGGCGGAGAAGACATTTGACAAGAAGTTTGCAGCAACGCCGGGCGGCACATTCATCATCAAGACGGACATCGGTTCGGTAGATATTGCCGGAACGGATGCAAAGGAAGTATCGGTGTACGCAACATTGCGCGGGCGGCAACGTGATGTCGATGAATTTGAGATAACGGCATCGCAAACATCCGATGGCGTTGAAGTACGCGGGAGAAGCCCCCGTTCGGGCCGGTGGTTCAATTGGGGGAATAATGATCTTGAAGTCCGCTACACCATCAAGGTGCCGGGGGAATACAATCTCAGAATGGAAACCTCCGGCGGCAATATCACCGTCAACAGCGTCAAGGGCAAGTTGAATGGCGGTACGTCGGGCGGAGATATTTCGCTCGCCGAAATTGCCGGCTCGGTTGATTTGGAGACTTCGGGTGGGAATATCCGTGCAGAGAAGGTTGAGGGCATGCTGCGGATGGAAACGTCGGGTGGAGACATCAAAATCTCCGACGTGAAAGGCGATGTGAACGTGCATACAAGCGGCGGCAACGTAATCCTCACGACGATCGAGGGGAAGGTCCGGGCAGAGACGTCAGGTGGCAACATCACTGTGAGAGTGAAAGAATCGAATCAGGGAGTGTTTGCCGAAACATCCGGCGGCAACATTGATATCATGATGCCGAAAAACGTCAGCGCCACGATTGATGCTTCGACGAGTGGCGGTGATGTGACATGCGACTTTCCGATTACAATGTCCGGCAAGATGAGTGACAGCCGGATTCGCGGAACGGTAAACGGCGGCGGCAACCCGATTCATGCACGGACTTCCGGCGGTGATATCCGGATTCGGGGATTTGAGTAGAATCCGGCGATTTTCCGAGAGTAACAAGCCCGGTTTCGTGAGGAGCCGGGCTTTCTTGTTCTCAGAAAGCCGACCGTCTCAACCGGCTTAGAAAGACCCCAATTTGATCCTGCACGCGTCTGTATGTCTGGGATTCGGCAGGATAGTTCATCATCATCATTGAAAAAGCCAGCGGCTCGCCGTCGGCGGTAAGCATGTAGCCGGAAAGTGCAGTAACTGCCGTCAGTGTGCCGGTCTTTGAACGCATGTTTCCTTGAGCGGACGTCCGTCTCATGCGTGCGCGTGTTGTGCCGTCAATTCCGGCAATCGAAAGTGAGTTGCTGAAACGCTCGAAGTGAGGCGAGTCGTACATCTTCTCAAGCAATCGTACCACTGTAGCCGGCGAGGCAAGATTCATTCTCGACAATCCCGAACCATCGGCGATTCGTATTAAGTTGGTGTCGATGTCGAGATCGGCAAGAAATTCCTTCACAACAGACGCCCCCTTTGCAGCAGAGCCGGGCAATCCCTTCGACTCCGCTCCTAACACCTTCAGCAATACTTCCGCAGAAAGATTGTCGCTTTCCTTGTTAGTGTAAGCGATGAGTGTGTCAAGAGGGCGGGAGATTCGGGCAACTTCGGAAGCCTCCACAGTCACGGTGTCGATGACAATTTCAGAGACAGCAATACCGAGATTTCTCAATCGCCCGGCAAACACGTGAGTTGTGTAGCGCTCAGGTTCCAGAACGCTCAATTCCGCGGTCTGTTCCCGTGTGCCGGGCAACATCTCACCTTCAACGGTGAGGATATTCCGCCGCTCCCGCAAGACTCGTGTCAGCTTCAACGGTATTGACAATGAATCCCTTGCAGTTATTCCTTTATTCTCGATCACCACAAAATCTGTCGGAGGCTCCGTCCGTACAGCAAGCGGGGCGCCGGGCCTATTTCCCGGTGATGCAATCAGTTTTATTGAATTCCCGTTGAGTATTAGTGGACTGATGAAGGCCTGATACGGTTCCGGCTCATCATCCCAATTCCAGCCGTACCCCCAATACACGCTGTCGAAATATGATGCATCGCCCGCTACTTTCCACGTTCTTTTTGGAGGGAGGGAGGATGCTGTAAGCAGGGCGAGTGAATCCAAATCTCTCATCGAAAAAAGTGCATCGCCGAATCCTTTGATGAAAATGGTATTGGAAGAAGTATCAACGCTGACGACAGTCGGCAAGGAGAAGTCATCATCAAGAATTGCCAGCGCCGCAGCAGATGTGAAGAGCTTCTGATTTGATGCCGGATTGAACAACGAGTTGGCGTTAAGTTCGTACAACGTTTCACCTGTTCGCAACGATGTGATCTTCAGCCCGATGTGAGCGGGCGGAAACAGTGAATCCGGTATCAACGAGTCAATTCTCGCCTTGACGTGTTGATACGCCGATCCGCTGAGTGTCGTCAATGCGCTCGGTTTGACAAACACCGGTTCGGCAATGGCGAACTCGGGCATCAGCTGCATCGCTGTTGTGTCTTCTCCCGTCGGGGGTGAAGGTGGAGGAACGCGTTGCAGGGTTTTGGTCGAGCATCCCGCTATCAAAAATATGCAGAGTGCAGCGCCTGTGAACGCTTTGTATTCTCTCACAACTAATCGAGTTGAGGTCATAGGTGTAGTATGTTCGGCGAGCCCGTAATCGTCTTGTTTGACATTGAAAATCTGTCTATATTTAGTCGAATTTTTCAACATTAACAACTGTGGTGTGTGATGCTTGGTGTTCTGAAGAAGCTTTTCGGGAGTAAGCACGAACGGGACGTGAAGGCGCTTGAGCCGCTTGTCGGGCAGATAAACGCCTTCTACGAAGAATATCAAAAGCTCTCTGACAACCAGTTGCGGGCGAAGACGGATGAATTCCGCGCCCGCATTCATGAAGCCATCAAAGATATCGAAGCAGAAATCGAAACAACCAAGCAGCAACTCGCCGGACTTGAAGGTGCCGAGCGCGAAGCAGTTGCCACAAAGCTCGATGAACTGGAAAAAGAACGCGACGAGATAACCTCGGACACGCTGGATGAAATGCTTCCGGAAGCGTTCGCGGCGGTGAAGGATGCCTGCCGCAGGCTTGTGGGTCAGAAGTTCGACATCATGGGCAACACGGTTGTGTGGGACATGATCCCGTTTGACGTGCAGTTGATCGGCGGAGCGGTTTTGCATCAGGGCAAAATAGCCGAAATGGCAACAGGTGAAGGAAAAACCCTCGTTGCAACAATGCCCGTATATCTTAACGCCCTGCCGGGCCGCGGCGTGCATATCGTGACAGTGAACGATTACCTTGCCAAGCGCGACAGCGTCTGGATGGGGAAGGTGTACGAGTTTCTCGGACTCACCGTCGGGTGCATCCAGAACACGATGGATTCCTTCCAGCGGCGGAAGGAATATGCTTGTGATATTACTTACGGAACCAACAACGAATTCGGTTTCGACTATCTCCGCGACAACATGGTGGTGGACAAAGTCGATCTCGTTCATCGTGAATACTACTACGCCATCGTCGACGAAGTTGACTCGGTATTGATTGATGAGGCAAGAACCCCTCTCATCATCAGCGGACCGACCTCGCAGGAAGATCATAAGTTTGACGAGATGAAACCACGAGTCGAGCGGCTTGTCAATGCACAACACACCTTCGTATCAAAGATCGTTGCTGAAGCCGAGAAACTTCTCGAAGCGGGAAAAGAGGATGAAGCCGGCGTATTGTTGCTGCGGGCCAACCGGGGCTTGCCGAAACATCCGCGCTTGATGAAGGTTCTGTCAGAACCCGCGCATAAGAGACTCGTTCAAACCACCGAGGTGGAATACTTGCGCGATCAATCGGCTCGCATGCACGAAATTGACGACGAGTTGTATTACGCAATCGATGAAAAGAACCATCAGATCAACTTGACGGATAAGGGGCGTGAGCTTCTCGCGCCGATGGTGACCGACAAGGACTTTTTTGTGCTGCCCGACTTGGGGACGGAGTTCAGCATTCTGGAAAACGACGACTCGTTGACACCGGAACAACGTCAGCAGAAGAAGGATGAACTGAATCGCTTGTATGCTGAACGCAGCGACAGGATTCACACGGTCACGCAATTGTTGCGGGCGTACTCCCTCTATGCAAGAGATGACGAGTATGTCGTTACCGACGACGGGAAAGTGCAAATTGTTGACGAGTTTACCGGACGCCTTCTGCCCGGCCGCCGCTATTCGGATGGTTTGCATCAGGCGATCGAAGCAAAAGAGGGTGTCAAGGTTGAGCGTGATATGCAGACTCTTGCAACAATCACGCTACAGAATTATTTCCGCCTCTACAAGAAATTAGCGGGCATGACGGGTACAGCAGAAACGGAGGCGGGAGAGTTTTTCGATATTTATAAACTCGACGTTGTCGTTGTTCCGACAAACAAGCCGATGATCCGCGTGGACATGAACGATCTTGTTTACAAGACGAAGCGCGAAAAATACAACGCCGTTCTTGAGAATATTGAGGAGATGCGTTCAAAGCAGCGTCCCGTTCTTGTGGGAACCACCAGCGTCGAAGTATCCGAAACCATCAGCCGCATGTTGAAGCGCAAAGGTGTGCCGCACAACGTGCTGAACGCGAAACAGCATCAGCGCGAAGCGGAAATTGTGTCGCATGCCGGTAACCCCGGCGCAATCACGATTGCCACGAACATGGCAGGCCGCGGAACGGACATCAAACTCGGGCCCGGTGTCCGCGAAGCGGGCGGGTTGCACATCATCGGCACCGAGCGGCACGAAGCGCGCCGCATTGACAGGCAGTTGCGTGGTCGTGCAGGCAGGCAAGGCGATCCCGGCTCGTCGTTGTTCTTCCTCTCTCTTGAAGATGATCTTATGCGTCTCTTCGGAAGTGAGCGCATCGCAAGCATTATGCAGCGGATGGGTTTGGAGGAGGGCGAAGTCATCACCCATCCTCTCATCACAAAATCCGTTGAGCGTGCGCAGAAGAAGGTCGAGGAAAACAACTTCGGCATCCGCAAACGATTGCTGGAATATGACAACGTCATGAATCAACAGCGCGAGGTCGTGTATACACGCCGTCGCAGGGCGCTGGTGAGTGATCGCATCAAAGAAGATATTCTCGATCTCCTTGATGACCAGGCACAAAAGCTTGTTGATACGTACTACGAAGAAGGAGATATCGAAGGTCTGGTCAACGATCTGCGCTCGCAACTTCTTGTTGACTTCCAGATACTGCCGCAACGATTCCGGGATATCGGCAAAGAGGGTGTAAAGAACGAGATCATCAACGCTGCACGTGAGTTCTACAAGCGCAAGGAAGAGAAGCTCGGCGTCGAAATGATGACACAAATCGAGAAGATGGTTGTTCTCCGTGTCATCGACGAAAAATGGAAAGATCATCTGCGCGAAATGGATGACCTGAAAGAGGGAATCCATCTGCGCGCCTACGGTCAGAAAGATCCGATCGTGGAGTACAAGACGGAGGCGTTCCGCATGTTCATGGAGTTCCTCGATCAGGTGAACACGGAAATCGTTACAACGGCCTTCAAGCTGTTTCCGGTGGAACAGCAGCAGTTGCCGTTGCGCGGACCCCGACGCCCGCAACAGATGCGGACAAGTCATGAAGCGGCTACCGGCATGGGCTTCCAGGGAAATCGCGAGCCGGTTCCCGGCGGAGCAGCGCAGGCTCCGGCTGAAGCAAAGGCCGGCAAGCCCCAGCCGATTCACGTCGGAGAAAAGATCGGGCGCAACGATCCGTGTCCGTGCGGAAGCGGGAAAAAATACAAGCAATGCCATGGCAAATGAGACAATTCGATAAGGCTCATGTCAGATGAAAAAAGTCGAAGCCATCATCCGGCCGTTTAGGATTGACGACGTACGCGAGGCGCTTGCCGAAATAGGCGTCAAGGGTATGACGCTGACCGAAGTAAAAGGGTATGGGCGACAGAAAGGCCATACCGAACTCTACCGCGGCTCTGAGTATCAAATCGATTTTCTCCCAAAGATCAAAATCGAGGTGATTGTTGCTGACGGAATGGCGGACAAAGTGGTTGACACCATCATGAATGCCGCACGAACCGGGCAAGTAGGCGACGGGAAAATCTTCGTCTATCCCGTGGATGATGTGATTCGTGTACGAACAGGAGAATCGGGAGAGGATGCATTATAAGGTCAGCAGTCATTAGTCATGGTCAGGTGCCCCGTTGAGTCAACGGGGTTTTTGTTTTCAGAAATCGCATGAATGAAGAGCAAAACATCTCCGCAGATTTCCGCTGTGGCTACGTTGCCATCATCGGCGAGCCGAACGTCGGCAAGTCCACGCTACTGAATGCGTTGTTGCAGCAAAGAATCTCGATTGTGACGCCGAAGGCGCAGACGACGCGGCACAAGATTCTGGGCATCCTCTCAACCGAAGCGTATCAAATGATCTTTCTCGATACGCCGGGCATCATCAAGCCGAAGTACCTCCTTCAAGAAGTGATGATGGAGTTCGCCACCTCGGCCATTCAGGATGCGGACGTGTTATTCTTTATGATCGATGCGACGAAGCCCGGCATTGACGACGACCTTGTACACGCGGAAGCGTTTGGAAAGCTCGAGGGACTGAACAAGCCGGTCTTCCTTCTTATTAACAAAGTCGATGCGGTGGATAAGCGTGAAGTTCTGCCCGTGATTGATTTCTATTCAAAGGCTTTTTCTTTCAAGGAGATTTTTCCGATCTCGGCCCTGAAGGCGGAGGGAACAAACGAGTTGCTTGCAACAGCGGCTCATTTGCTGCCGAAACACCCGCCGTTCTATCCTCTCGATATTGTGAGTGAACATAGCGAGCGGTTTTTTGTGAGCGAGATTATCCGGGAGAAGATATTTCTCTGTACGAAGGAGGAGATTCCCTACTCGACGGCGGTGGAGATTATTGAGTTCAAGGAACGGGAAGCAGGGAAGACATTCATCAGCGCGGAAATTTACGTCGAGCGCGATTCACAGAAAGGAATCCTCATCGGCAAGAAGGGGGCGATGCTGAAGGAGATTGGGGCGAAGGCGCGGAAGAGCATTGAAGAGTTCTTGCAACACCCCGTGTTTCTCGAACTGCATGTGAAAGTGCAAAAGGAGTGGCGTGAGAACGCCGCCGCGCTCGGTCGCCTTGGCTACAAATCTCAGTGAACCGTTCGCTACCGCTCAAAAATCAGATAATACACCACATACAGCCACGAGAAAAATCCGTGCACAATCGCCCACAGCACGGATTTGTGCAACGACCACGAGATGCAAATCGAAAGCGCCGTGCCGAAGCTGACGCCGTTACGGATGATCTCTTTTCTGATTTCCATTTTTCCTCCTGTTAGAAAGATCTTGCCACCAAGTCACCAAGGCTCAAAGTTTCACAAGGAAAGCCAACGATGAGGTTTCACTCCTCTCCAATATCTTCATTCCAAATTGCCGGGTGTTGTTTGATGTATGCCGAAAGCATGTCGATACATTCTTGAGAACTGATGTCAATCACTTCCACGCCGTTCTCGCGCAACCACTCAATCCCGCCCGAAAAATTCACCGACTCTCCGACGATGACTTTCCCGATGTTGAATTGGCGGATTAAACCGGAACAATACCAGCACGGAGCAAGAGTCGTCACCATAATCTTATCCCGATACGTTCGCTGCCTGCCTGCTTTGCGGAACGCATCCGTCTCGCCATGAACGGACGGGTCGTTTTCCTGTATGCGACGGTTGTGCCCCTTGCCGAGCAGAGTACCGTCGCCGTCGAACAGCGCGGCGCCGATAGGGATTCCTCCCTCTTGCAAACCGAGCCGGGCTTCATCCATCGCAACAGAGAGAAGTTGCGTGTAGTCAAGGTTCTGTTTCATATGGACTATCCGGCAACGAAATTATCGTAGAAGAGTTTCAGGATCATTACAATCACGACCGTTAAGAAAATCGGGCGTACGAAAGATGCGCCTCGTTTAATTACTAATCCCGAACCGAGTCGTGCGCCGAGAATCTGCCCTGCCGCCATTGCAAGTCCGGACGTGAACCATACATGTCCGCCGATGGCAAACACAACAAGCGAGACAATATTACTGGTGAAGTTCATCAACTTTGTGTAGCCCGTCGCTTTTGCGAGATTGAACCCGAGCAGGACCACGAACGAGATTGCCCAAAACGAACCGACGCCGGGCCCGAAGAATCCGTCGTAGAATCCGAAGCAGACTCCGGTGAGAATAAATGCGGGATTGTTTGACATCCTCGGTCGCTGATCGATTTCTCCCAATTTCGGAGTGAAGAATGTATAGATCAAAATCCCCGCCAGCATAAACGGGATGACTTTGCCGAGGATAGCCGCATCAATTTGCTGAACAGCCCACGCGCCAAGCGCGGCACCAACAAGCGTGCTGATGATGCCGCTGCGCGCCGTACGCAAATCAATGTTCCTCTTGCGAACATGATAGGCTGTTGCTGTGAAGCTGCCGAAGCTTGATTGGAACTTGTTCGTACCGAGCGCAACTTGGGGAGGAAGTCCGATGCCCAACAAAACGGGAAGCGTAATCAGTCCGCCGCCGCCTGCGATGGAATCAACAAGTCCGGCTGCTGCACCGGCAAGAAAGAGAAGAAGCGTTACCCAGAAGGTGTCAAGCATTTTCACTTGGAGAGTCGTTCTTGGGTATCAAGGTAAGGGAGATGAGGCAAAAAACAAACTGTCTCAGGTTTCTTTCACCGCGACCGAAATTCTATGAACCTCGAGGCAGGCAAGGAGATCGGTAGGAGATATTTCAACGAGGAATCCCCGCTTTCCTCCGTTGATGAAAATGTTGTCGAGATCGAAGATTGTTTTCTCTGCATACACCGGCAACGGCTTGAGAGTCCCGAACGGGCTCGTTCCTCCCACCATGTACCCTGTGTGTCGCTGAGCGGTCTGCGGATTGCAGGGAGAAACACTCTTGACATCGAGAATGCGGGCGAGAGATTTCGTGGAGATTTCACAATCGCCGTGCATCAGCACAATCAGCGGATTCTTCTCATGTGTTTCGAGAACAATCGTCTTGATAACATTGTGTTCAGGAACGCCGAGCGATTTCGAGGAGAGTGTCGTTCCACCATGTTCTTGGTACGTGTAGAAGTGAGGGATGAAGGGAATGTTCTTGTTTCGAAGAAAGCGGATGGCTTGCGTTACAGGGATGTCCTGCTTACTCATGTGAGGCAAAGTCGTAGCCTTTCAGGTGTTCCAGAACCTGATAGGCAACGTATTCGTGGCCTTTGGCATTCCAATGTCCATCTATCTCAAAATTTAATTCGGGGTGAGTCTCCCGTGAGGGAATGCGGATGATGGGTGTTTTGTATTCGGCCACCACCACTTCCAACTCGTTGAGTTGGTGTTCATTCAGGTCTGCGCTCAGGAGAACAATCGGCCAACCGTTACGCTCGCAGATAGCGACAATTTCGTGAATCAAGCGGTAGGTAAGTTGGTTATTGCGCTGTACTTCCTCCTCGCTTGGCATCGCTTGCGGTGCTGCGGCGGTGAACGACATAACATCCCTGACGAGGCAAATCAGGTACGAATACGCGAGTCCGGGGACTGCATCAATTATTTTTTGAACATGACGGAGCGAGCCGGGTGAACGGGGAGAGTTCTCCACAAGCGAATCGTTATCAGCAAGGTGGAACAGTCCTTCGGCTAAATTGTCGTAGAAATCGTTATCAGAAAGCTGAAGCACGACAAGCCGCGGGTTGTATCGCTTGCCCTCGTTTCTCAGGAACTTCACCCATCTGCCGTTGCCCAAGTTGCCGATGCCGGCATTAACAACGGGAATTGGTCGGGCGGTATTCTGCTTGGCCAACGTGCTGCGAACCAGGTCGGGAAATTCTTCGCCGTCATTGACGCCGTAGCCTTCCGTGAATGAATCTCCCAAGAACAAGATGCCGCGTTCGGGAAAAGATGACGGCTCAGGTCCGCGAAAGCCGAGAGAATTTGTGGTGAACTGCATGCGGAACTCCGGGGCGATGCGAACACACGAGAGATTCGCCTTCAATCGCTTCCCGTACTCCGGGTCGTATTCACTGAAAGTTGGCCCGACGTTGCGGACGGGAATGAACGCACGGACCATCAACTCGCCAAGCATCAACGAGAAAATTACACTTGCAACAAACAATCGTACCGTGCGATACATCTACTCTCCAGTAACTGTTGCCTGAAGTTGCCTCACAGGCCGCGGGCGACGCGTGATTTTGTTTAGTAAAGAACTGGAAAAACGTAAGTGGAAGAATCGATCCCCTCGGTTCCGGCAGGCTCCTCCGACAAAATAAATCAGGCGGATGAGTATTGCAAGCAGAATTCCCAAAAAAAAAGGAGCTGTGTTACGTATGATTGTACAGCAATTTCACGCAGAAATGCGGGTTTCGGTGAGCAACTCCCTTTTACATGTGCTCAGCAGCAATTCGCAACATGGCGGCAAGACTCATTTCAACATCTTCATCCGTTGTTGCCCACGACGATACACTTATGCGCATTGCGGTTCTTCCCTGCCATACCGTTCCGCCGCACCAACATGTCCCGTCGTGCTGAATCTCTTCAATAATCTTGTTTGTTTTAGAAGGATCGCCGAACGAAACGAGTACTTGATTCAGAACGACATCGTTCAGAATGTCGAAACCCGCTTTTGAAAATCCGTCGGCAAATCTCCGTGCATGACGGCAGGTTCGCTCGATCATTTCTGCAACACCGGAACGGCCCAGCGAACGCAGCACCGCCCAGACCTCAACACCGCGTGCCCGACGCGACAGTTCGGGTGTGTAGTCGGAGGGATTTCTATGCTCTGTTTCTGTTGGCAAGTACTCGGCAGTGATTGCCATTGCCGCCCGGAGTGCTTCTCTGTTGCGAACGAATGCAATGCCGCAGTCGTACGGCACATTCAACCATTTGTGGGCATCGGTTGCCCATGAATCTGCTTTTTCTATTCCTGCAACAAGACGTGCCCGCGTGGGAGCCGCTACCGCCCACAAGCCGAATGCTCCGTCGATGTGAACCCACGCCCCGGACTTCTTTGCCCGATCGCAAATCAGATCAACCGGGTCACACGCTCCGGTATTGACGTTTCCGACTTGCGCGCAAATGATTTTCGGGCCGGAAAATTCAGGCAACGCCCCGGCAATCATTCGTCCCTGATCATCCACGGGAATCTTCACGACTCTGTTTCGACCGAGTCCAAGCAAGCCCAACGATTTGATGAGAGTAGGATGTGCCTCGGTGCCGATTACGACAGTGATGGGCGGAGCGCCGAAAAGTCCGTCTGCTTCAACATTCCATCCTGCTTGCTTGAGAACAGAATGACGTGCCGCAGCAAGGCACGTAAAGTTGGCAACAGTTGCCCCCGTAACACATCCGCATCCCGTTTCCGGCGGCAACTTCAGGATATCGACGAGCCAGCGGAGTACAACTTGTTCGAGATAGGCCGTTGCGGGAGTGATGTTGAAGAGTCCCGTGTTCTGATCCCACGCGCCCGCAAGCCAGTTGGCAGCGAGAGAAACAGGCAACGATCCGCCGATGACAAATCCAAAAAACCGGCGTCTTGCAATGCCCATTGTGGCAGGCGAACCGATTTCGTCGAGTTGTTGCAGAACCTTTTCCGGCTCGGTCGGATTCTCCGGCAGCGGTTCATCGAACAGTCTCAGATTTGCAACAGCCTCTGCCGTAGGCCCGACGTTGCGGGTTTGAATAGATTGAAGATAGTTGAGAGAACGTTTTGTCGCTGCTTCAAAGAGAGAACTCATCTGATTCTCCATACAATGCTGATAAAATGCGTTGCAAAATATATCCTTAATCTCAGACCCAATCAACAAATAGCTTTCCTCGCTCGCACATTCTTCGTAACTTATTCCCAAACTCTATTCACGAATCACGTATCATTCGCTGAACTCCGAACGCATAAAAATCTATCTGGCTTTCGTCACCGCTTGTCTTGTATGGGGATCGACGTGGCTTGCCATCAAGATCGGGCTTACCAGCATTCCGCCGTTTCTTGGCGCCGGACTCCGTTTCTCGATTGCCTCGGTGCTCCTGTTCGTGATTGTGAGAACAAGACGCATCGAAGTACCGATGACGGCCGATGCAAAGAAAGTCTACTTGGTTCTTATTCTTTTCGCCTACACTCTTCCGTTTGCATTTGTGTACTGGGCTCAACAGCATATCGCAACAGGACTTGCGAGCATCCTGTTTGCGGCGTATCCGTTCTTTGTTGCCATCTTTTCCCAGATCATGTTGAAAAGCGAGAGTCTCAATTTATTCAAGGTAACGGGAATCGTTCTCGGCTTCATCGGCATTGTCGTGATCTTTGCCGGCGACATTCATGTGTCCGAGCCCCGGTCCGTAATAGCGATGGGACTGATTCTGGCAAATTCACTTATGCAGGCATATTGTCTCGTGCTGGTGAAGAAGTTTGGCCAGCCGTTAAGTCCGTTTGCCGTGAATCTTGTCGGGATGTTCTGGAGCGGCGCGGCGCTGATCGGGCTGAGTTTTGCCGTTGAATCGCATGTAAGTATTGTGTGGGACACAGCGGCAATCGGTTCAATCATCTATCTTTCAACTATTGGTTCTGTGCTGGTTTTTGTAGCGTATTTCTGGCTGTTGAAGCGGGTCGAGGCTGTGTATTTGTCGTTGATCAGTTTCATTACGCCTATTGTAGCAGTAATTCTTGGAGCAGTAGTGTTGGGAGAGAAGTTGGAAACGAACGTGTTTATCGGCGCGGCATGCGTTCTGGTCGGATTGTTGATCGCGAATGGCAAGGCTTTTTATCGGAGGATGAGTGAATCGGTGGGATAGCTTAACACAATTAAAACACGAGGACACGAAGTCGCGTGGTTTTTTTCGAAGATGTAATTCTTGGTGCCTTTGTGCCTTGGTGGTTTGCTTTACGTTGCCAACGCTTGGTCAATCGCTGCAATTTGCTTTTGAGAAAGAAGGGCGATTCATTGCTCCTGAGCAGCGTTTTGCCTTATCATTTGCACGCGGGATTGACGCGTACGAAGGTCCGCAGCCGTTCGATATGCTTCACTATAGGCTCGATATCAACCTTCCCATGACTGTCGATGCGTTGGAGGGCAGTGTGAGAATGTTGATGAGATTGAAAGAGAATGCAGACTCTCTCGTCTTGCATTCCGTCGGGTTATCACTTGATACAGTTCGTGTTGACGGGGTTCTCAAATCAACATCAAGAGATTCTGCAACCGAGTCATTTACCATTCACTTCAACGGAACGAGAACTGCGGGTGAAACACTTCAGATTGACATTGACTATCATCGTATCCCCGGCTATCCTCGGCCAAGCTCGCGCCGGGGGTTCTACTTCTTCCGTGACACCATCGGATTGCCGTCGAATCTCGGATACACATTCTCCGAACCCTCCGATGCACGATTCTGGTTTCCGTGCTATGATGAGCCGTGGGAAAAGGCAACCGCTGAACTGAACATTACTGCGCCCAATGGCTATGTTGCCGCCTCCAACGGCAAACTCATCGGCACAACGAATAATGGCAACAGCACAACAACTTGGCGATGGCGGCAAAATCAGCCGATCACGACGTATTTGATGTGCATGACGGTTTCACGCTTCAGCGTCTCGATGATTCCGTATGTTAAGTCGACAGGGGATACAATTCCTCTTCAGTACTACACGTGGAATGCTCCGCCGTTTATCGATTCGGCATGGACCGCGAGCTTTCTTACGACTGTCGGGCAGATGGTGTCGGCATATTCCGGATTGTTCGGTGAGTATCCGTTTGACAAATACGGCATGACGTGTATTGTTCCGTTTGGGTATTTGGGGATGGAACATCAAACCATCACAACGATGAATCGTTACTATGCTACGAGTCATCGCGTCGTCTCGCACGAACTTGCGCATCAGTGGTGGGGCAACGATGTGACATGTGGAACGTGGGCGGACATTTGGCTGAACGAAAGCTTTGCCACCTACAGCGAGGCGTTGTGGCGTGAACATCTCTACGGTTTCGATTCGCTGAAAGCCTATATGCGAGACACGCTCAGCGGGTTCCAATTCGGTTCGTGGCAGGGGGCGATTTACGACCCGGTTGGACAAGGTTTCAATCTGTTCGATCAGGTCGTATATACCAAAGGAGGTTGGGTGTTGCATACGCTTCGCGGAGTTGTCGGGGATTCGGCATTCTTCAGCATGCTGCGCGCATATCGAGACAAGTATCAAGGGAAAAGCGCCGTTACCTCGGAGTTGAAAGCAGTTGCCGACTCAGTTGTTGGGAGTGATATGAGTTGGTTCTTCAATCAATGGATCTTCGGCAAAGGCTGGCCGAAATACTCCTCGCGCTTCACAGGGGCGGCGGACACAATCTCTCTGACCATTCAACAGCAACAGGATGTGTTGTGGCCGACATACAAGATGCCGATACGTGTCCGGGCGTATCATGGAATGAACCGCACGGACTACATTGTGCAGGATAGTCTTCGCGTGCAGACATTCTTACTTCCTCTTTCTGTTCAGCCGGACAGCGTTGTCCTCGATCCCGACGGATGGATTCTGAAGCAAATTGTCGCGCCGACGAATGTCGGTGAGGAGAAAGGAAAGCCCGGCGAGTTTCGGTTGTTTCAGAACTATCCCAATCCGTTCAATCCGGGCACAACCTTGTCATTCGTTATTGGTCATGTGTCATTGGTTTCGTTGAAAGTATATGATGTGTTGGGCAGGGAAGTAGCCATGCTTGTGCATGAGGTGAAGAATCCGGGTGCATACACGCTTCAGTTCGATGCGTCTGATCTGGCGAGCGGCGTGTACTACTACAGAATGACATCCGGGAGTTTTTCTGAAACCAAAAAGATGTTGCTCGTGCGTTGAGCCGGGTTGTGGTTGTGTTGCAAGTTGCCGCATGTTTGTTTATCATTTTCTCAGAAAGATTGAGGCGCGTATGAACAAGATTGCCGATGAACTTAAGGTAACATACGAAGATCTACTTGCATTGGGGGAATCTAACAAGAGAGTCGAATTGTTCGACGGAGAACCTGTTATGGCTGCTGCGATGCCAAAGATTTCTCATCAACTCATCGCCAAGAATTTAGGCAAAGCGCTTGACGCCTACGTTGAGCGAAACAATCGCGGGCTTATGCTGATACATCCCGTGGATGTTGTACTTTCACAGCACAACGTTGTTCAGCCTGATCTTTCGTACCTAACCAATGATCAATTGCCGTTGGAAAGTGATTCAGAACTGAATCAGGTGCCCGCAATGGTGGTGGAGATTCTTTCCCCTTCCACGGAAGAGAGGGATCGAAAAATCAAGTTCAAGGAATATGCCCGGTTTGGAGTGAAGGAGTACTGGCTCGTTTCGCCGAACGACCATCGAATTGAAGTATACGCGAGGTCAGACAAAGGATTTCTCTTGTTCAAATCTTTCAGCCGGGATGATGAGCTGAATACTCCCTTGTTTCCCGACATTCATCTCAAAGTCGATTCGATTTTCCCGCAATGAAGCAAATTGTCTTGCGAACGATGCCAATCCAGCGGGATTGGCTTTTCCTTTTTTGGGAATTATGCCTCACCAATCCCTCAATGTAAGAATCACTGCCGAAGCGGCCACTGTACGAGAGAAGCTGGAGAATCTTCCTACCGGTCCCGGTGTTTACCAGCACAAAGATGCCGATGGAAAAGTCCTGTACGTTGGCAAAGCCAAAAACCTGCGCAACCGCGTCCGGCAATACTTTCAGAAGTCGCGTAACGTTGAAGCCCGGATCGAACGGATGCTGGCGAAGGCAACCGACCTCGAAATCATCGTGACGGATTCAGAAGTCGAGGCACTGATTCTTGAAGCAAATATCATCAAGAAACTCAAGCCCCGGTACAACGTCAATCTGAAAGACGACAAAAGCTATCCCTATATTGTCATCACCAACGAACCGTATCCGCGAGTCTTCGTCACCCGACAGATACGCCGCGATGGCTCGCGTTACTTCGGCCCGTACACGGACGTAAAGAACGTCCGTTCGGCGCTCAAGGCGGTACGCGATATCTTCATGATTCGCAGTTGCAACTACTTCATCGATGATGAAGTCATCAAAAAAAGGAAAATCAAAATCTGCCTCGATTATCATATCAAAAAGTGCGAAGGGCCATGTGAAGGACTCGTATCTCAGGTGAAATATAATGCGATGATCGATCAAGTTGCGTCCGTGTTGCAGGGGAAGACGGAGACGTTGATCCAGTTGTTGCGTGAAGAAATGGATCGGCTTGCCGGGGAGATGAAGTTTGAGGAGGCGGCAGTGTTGCGTGATCGCATCAAGGGGCTTGAGGCTTACTCCGGGAAGCAGAAAGCTGTCGATCTCGATCAGATTGACAGGGATATTTTTGCATTTGCCTCGGAAGGGGACGATGCGTGCGGCGTAATTTTCAAGATTCGTGACGGAAAGCTGATAGGCAGGCAACATTATTATATGGGGAATGTGGAGGAGAAACCGGAAGCTGAGATTCTGGAAACGTTGCTTCAGCAATACTACCTTGAAGCAGACTACGTTCCCAAAGAGATCTTTCTTCCGTCTGAAATTGAAGACAACAATGCTGTGCAGCGATGGCTTTCTGAAAAACGGCGTGAGGCAGTATCACTCATTCATCCGACGGAAGGCGAGGAAGCTAAGCTTGTCCGGCTCTCGCAAAGCAACGCAAAGTTTCTGCTGGATGAATTGAAGATTCAGAAAATGAAGCGTGCCGATTATGTTCCGCATGCCGTGAAAGCGTTGCAGCGGGATTTGCGCCTCGAAAAACTTCCACGCCGCATCGAGTGTTTCGACAATTCGAACATTCAGGGAAGCGATCCGGTTGCATCGCTGGTTGTGTTTGTTGACGGCAAGCCCAGGAAAAGCGAGTATCGAAAATTCAAAATCAAATCCGTTGTCGGGCCGGATGACTTTGCCAGCATGCGTGAAATTGTTGAACGGAGATATACCCGCGTGTTGAACGAAGGACTTGAATTGCCCGACCTCATCATGGTTGATGGCGGAAAGGGACAACTCTCAAGCGCCGTTGAAGTGCTGACGAACATCGGTCTGAAGCAACAACCGATCATCGGGCTTGCGAAGCGGCTCGAGGAGGTTTTCATTCCCGGAAAGAGCGAGCCTGAATTGCTTCCGAAGTCGTCAACGGGATTACGGTTGTTGCAGCAAATCCGCGATGAAGCGCACAGATTTGCCATCACGTTCCACCGCTCAAGGCGAACAAAGCGGACATTGCAAACCGAGTTGGACTTGATAGAGGGAATCGGCAAAAAGCGGGCGAAGGAGTTATTGGAGATTTTTGGCTCGGTTCAAGGGGTGAAGTTTGCAACACCTGAACAGATTGCAGAAGTTGTCGGTGAGAAGGTCGCCGGAAAAATTGCGGAATACTTCTCGGACACTGAACCCGAAACAACCATTGAGCATAAAGTTGAGAACTGACAACATTATCGCACGATTTACGTCTTTTGACGTACTCAAATTGTCTTGGATGTCAACTAAATATGGATAACGCAAGAACAGGCAGTTTTGATGCAAAAGAAAAAGAAGTACCTTCTTAAAGACAACAAATCCAACTAACACTATCAGCAACGGAGTGACAATGTTGAAGCCGAATTCCATGTTGTTCATTTCTTTCTTTTCTCTGCTTCTTTCTGTACAGTCAACAAATGCCCAGTGGGGGAATCCGCATCATCGTGAAGAAGGCGAGGATGAGACAGGAGAAGAAATTCTTGCCCGTGAGCAATACTATATTGAGCATCGTGCCGGCGGGCCGGGCAGAATAATACCGTTCGATGCGTACGCAAATGCCGTGCGGCAGCACCTCGCGATGCCGCGTGATGAGGATTTTCTTGCCAACCCGACAGCGGTGGTAACATGGGAAACACGCAATCCCGTGGGGATGTTCTACGCGAGAACGAACAACAACTACATCGCGGGAAGAACAAACTTCATGGTGTTTCACCCGACAGATCCCGACAAGTTCTACTGCGCTGCAGCCGGTGGTGGAATCTGGAAAACAACGGATGGCGGCGCGAACTGGGTTCCGCTGACAGATTTTCTTACATCGCTTGCCTCGGGCGGTTTGGCGCTCGACCCCAACAATCCGGCAGTGCTGTACTACGGCACAGGTGAGCTGAATTTTTCCGGCGATAGTTGGTACGGTGACGGGATCTACAAAACGACAAATGAAGGCGATTCGTGGACGAAGGTTGCCACCACTGCGGTCGGTCAACGATTTTCGCAGTTGGTGGTTGATCCCACAAACTCGAACATCGTTTATGCTGCCGGGTCGCTTGGGGTTTTCAAATCAACGAATGCCGGAGGAATCTGGAACTCCACCACGACAGGCAACAATGCAAATTGCCTGATTATGGATCCGACCGACACACAAGTTTTGTACACATCGGTCGGCGGTTCCGGGACGAATACAATCAGGAAATCAACGAATGGCGGTGGTTCATGGACGACGTTAACTGGCGGGCTTCCCACCGATGGAAGGCGTTCCCAGCTTGCCATGGCTCCGAGCAACAACCTGATTCTCTATGCAAGTATTGCCAACACCAGCGGCGGTTTGCGCGGATTGTATAAAACAACCGACGGCGGTGAGAACTGGACCTTGCAAGCATCATCACCGAACTATCTCGGTTCGCAGGGCTGGTATGATAATTCTGTCTGCGTGCATCCGACAAATCCTGACTTTGTTGTTGTCGGCGGAATCGACATCTACTCATCATCCAACAGCGGCGTGACGCTCACTCAGCGAACATCATGGTCAACGACATCGTCGAGCAACATGTCACATGCGGATATTCACTTTCTGCAATACAACGGTTCTGTGTTGTACTGCGGCTCGGATGGCGGCGTGTACAAATCGACGAACAATGCGGTTACCTGGACTGATCTCAATGCTACAATGTCAACACTGCAATATCAAAGCGCCGATTACGACCCGACCGATCCCCTGAAATTGTACGGGGGAACCCAGGACAATAATCTTGAAACATCGACGAACGGCGGGCTTGTGTGGATTCAACGAACAACCGGTGATGGAGGATATTCCATTGTCGATCCTGTAACACCCAATTATGTGTACGGACAGTACGTTCAGGGTTCGTTGAAACGTTCGTCGAACTACGGGGTGAGCTTCACCGAGATCGCCCCGACCGGCTCGACCGGCGGCCTCTTCTACAATCCGTATGAGATGGCACCGGGCGACAACAATACAATCGTGTATTGTGAGGGAGATGTGTGGAAGGCGACTTCGGTCAAAACAGCAACAACAAGCAGCGGCTGGACCCAGCTTGCCACAACTGCCGTGATTGGCGGATCCGTCTCGGCAATTGGAATCAGCCATTCGAATCCCGACAAAATCTACATCGGCACAAGCAACGGACGAATTCACGTTACGACGAATAACGGCACAAACTGGACGACGACGACGGGGTTTGCAAAGGTAAGCGACTTCGCCGTCGATCCGGCAAACGACAACATCTGTTATGCGACGTTTACCGGCTTCACTTCTACAATGCATGTTTACAAGACGACGAATGGCGGCACGTCGTGGTTCAGCGTCACAGGCAATCTGCCGAACATTCCCACCAGTACCATTGTACTGCGCGCCAACGCTCCGCGCACGCTTTTCGTTGGCACCGATCTCGGCGTGTACAAGTCAACGGATGATGGCATCTCGTGGGTTGTATTCAGTAACGGCCTCCCCACGGCAACTGTGTATGACATGAAGTACAAGGAGGGAAACCAGTTGCTGCTCGTCGCCACACACGGCCGGGGTTGCTGGATGTTCGACTATGGCGCGTACCTTGTGACAAGTGTTCCTGAAGCACAGATACCGAAGGAATTTGCGTTGCATCAAAACTACCCCAATCCGTTCAATCCGGGTACGACATTCAGATTCGATTTGCCCAAAACGTCAAACGTATCACTGAGAGTGTTTGATGTTATGGGAAAAGAAGTGGCAACCGTTGTCAACGACATTCGCGAGGCAGGCGAACATCGCGAGACGTGGAGCGCTGTCGGACTTGCCAGCGGCGTGTACTACTACCGCTTGATCGCCGAATCGTTTGTACAAACGGGGAAGATGTTGCTGTTGAAATAACTCCGCAGGATTCGGAGATGGAAAAGGCTTGAGCTCAGATCTTCAAGCCTTTTGCTTTTCTTGTGCGTGTCGTTGACTATCGAACCAACCGTTTGTAGATTACTTGTGTCATTATCAAAGGTTTCGAGGTTACAAAGATGTTGCGAGCGTACATAGTATTGTTGCTGATTCTCGGTAGCTTCGCGGCGGGTCAGCCTTCGTACAGCCAGGATCAATGGAGGCCGCTTCCCCGCCCGACAAATGAGATCCTTTTCAGACTCTCTTTTCTTGACAGTTTGCGGGGCTGGGTGTGCGGCTTCAATGGTACGATGTTAAAAACCACGAACGGTGGGAATTCGTGGGAGACCCAAAATTCGGGAATCAATACGGATATCCGGCGGGTGTTTGCACTGAATGATCGCTTCGCCTGGGCGTTGAGCTTTGTCCATTGGGTTGACACATCAACGTGGTTTGGCACTAAAATTCTGAAAACCACTAACGGCGGAACAGTATGGACAAACACAGAGTACCCCGATTGGGGCGAGTTTTTCAACTCGATTGTCTTCAAAGATTCACTCAACGGGTGGATGGGAGGCGAGTTTGGCCGGATGGTGCGCACTACAAATGGCGGCGAAACCTGGATTCCCGTTAATGTGAACCCGCCTTCTCCCTGGTCCCTTATCAATATCAAGTTTCTGACGCCGGAGTTGGGGTTCGCGATGGGCGGGCGAATTGACATCATCGGAACAATCTGGAAAACAACAGATGGGGGGTTGAACTGGAGAACTCAAGGGTTTCCCGATCCGCCAAGCCCTGAGCCTGTCCATGATGTGCATATGGTGGATTCATTGCACATCGTTGGCATTACCGGCGACCAGGATTACGGGGCGAGCATGTTACGATCGCGCAATGCCGGGGAGGATTGGGACTATACGTTCCTGAATATTTTCGGCGAGCCGCTTGCGCTTTCCTTCCGGACGGAAAAAGAAGCATGGGTTCCGCTTGGTTTCGCCGCACGTATGATGTACACTCCCGACACACTGCACACGTGGATCGAAATGGACACGCCCGGCAGGCGGGCGATTTACGACCTGGTTTTTACTGATTCACTGACGGGGTATGCGGTGGGTGATTCGGGGACGATTCTGAAATTCAAGCCGAAAGCCACAAGCGTGTCGGAGAAAAACAGTCATGCTTCCGGCACGTTCACACTATTTCAGAACTACCCGAACCCGTTCAATCCGGCGACAACTATTTCTTTTGATCTTCCCCTACAGTCATTTGTTACGCTGCGTGTATTCAATCTGCTTGGCCAGGAGGTTCGTACGCTCGTGAACCAGGTAAGAGAGCCGGGCAGGCATCACGTAACATTCAATGCCGGAGACTTGCCGAGCGGCATCTACATCTCTCGCATTCGGGCGGGAACAGCCGTACAAAGTTCCAAAATGATGTTGTTGAGATAGGGGTTGTAGAGAGTTACAGCATCGGCGCCGGGGTAATCCCGGCGCCAATGTTTCTGCATGTTGGTTTCTACATCGAGTATCCCAACGTAATCCCACCGAAGTACGTTTTCGGTTCGCCCGCTTCGTAGAATTCCTTTCGTGTTGAGTTAATGTTGATGAATGCGACGTATCTCTTGTCGGCAACATTGTTAATGCCACCGGAGATGAGGAGGTTGAACTTGTCAAACACAAAATCCACCCCGCCTGAGATATTCAGGAGTTGATATCCCGACGTCTTATCCGAATTAAAATCATCAACATACATTCCGCTTATGCTCATGAGATGCGTCTTAAGAAATCCCGTGATGTTATCATGCAGCACGCGTGTGTAGGAGAGTGCCAATGAGATATTATGTTTCGGAACGCTCGGCACGACATTGCCGGAGAATCTGCTATCCTGAATAACAAAATCTCCCTGCTGATTCAACACGATGTTGCGTGCAACGTATTCCGAGTATGTGAAGTTGGAATACGTGTACGCAGCCTTCATTCGTAAACCGTACAGTAACTCGGCATCTGCCCCAACTTCAAGTCCCGTGCGGTTGGTTCTCGCCGCGTTGCGGAAGAAAACGTCGCCTTCGAGCTCGAAGGGAACGACCTCATCATCTATTTTCGTGTTGAAGAACGTCACTTCAAAGAATATCCTTCTGAAAAAATCGAGATCATCAACGGAATGACTCCCTTTGATGCCCAACTCGAAGTTCTTGGATCGTTGTGGTTCCAGATCCGGATTGAGCATAACTTCGGGTTTTGTACTAAGCGGAAAATTGCCGAGCTCATTGCCTGCCGGCGTGTCAAATCCAAGTCCGTACGATGTGTAAAGGGCGATTCTCGGAGTGAGCTTGTAATTGAGAGCCGCCTTCGGGGTGAACTTGCCAAACGTTCGACGGGAGTTTCGTACTTCCAACAGTTGATTGTTATTGATGAAGACGACATTGTCATACCGGCCTGTCAGCAGAAGGTTCATCCTGTCATTGATAATACCGAAGGAATTCTGCACGTAGAAGCCGGCGTTACTGATTGTCTCGTCGGTCAAATCCCTAAGCAAATCCCCCTTCTTTCCGCTGATATTGTTGTACTCTTCAATCGGCCCCGACTGATAGAACACGTCGCCGCCGAGTGAGAATTCATTCTTGTGCCCTCCCAACTCCGTACGATTCGTCCAGCGGGCGCTCGCTCCGATACCGTTGCGGTTGAAGACACGGTACGTGGCCGCAGTACGGTGGAAGTATTTCATCGTGCCGTACCCTGTAACCTCCACTTCATTCTTTCGATCCTCGTCGAGAGCGGTCTCGAAGCGAACACCCAACCGTCCCTTCTGCGTGACACGTTTCGCATCGCGGCCAACATCCCGCGGGTTCGGCTGGAAAGGATCCTGGTCATAGCGTGCACGCGTCAGCGATCCGGGAAGTCTGATCAAGCCTGAAACATAGTACCCGACCAGCGTCAGGCGTGAGAGTTCGGACGGCTGCGTTTCAACGGCTGAATTGAAAATATGCCAATAGTCCTGGCTGTGCTCGCGGTACCCGCGGGCCGAGTGATAGTTATATGTTGCCAGAAACCGGTACTGATCGGTCTTTACCGCCGCTTTGAAACCGTTGCTGCTGAGGCCGAACGAACCGAATTCGTTGAACTGTGTTACATGCGATCGTGTGAAGTTCAGGTCGCTGATGAAGTTGATAACGCCGCCCGGTGCGTTCGTATACAGCGAAGAGGCATTTCCTTTGACGATTTCGATCGCCCCGACATTTTGAAAGTCAATGGACTCAATGCGGGTCTGTCCGTCAGGCTCGGATTCGGGAATGCCGTCCTGCAATATCCGGACACCCCGGATGCCTGTGTTCGACCTGCTTCCGAAACCGCGAATCGAAATGCGTACGTCGTGGTTGCCGTAACGCGATTGCATGAACAACCCCGGCGTTCCGCCCAACACATCGCTGATGCTTACTTTCTTATCGTATTTGTATTCATAATTGCTGACACGTTGAACCGAGTACGGGATGTCAATCACTTTCGTTCGCGTACGCGTACCGCTGCTGATGATCTCATCGATCTGGTACGTGCGAAGAGTGTCTTCATCCGACGCCCTCTCCCTTTGGGCAAATGTAATGCCGGGAGATACGGTCAGCAGCATGAGGAATACCAACACCCCATGCATAACCAATCTGAAGTATTCCATACATTATTCCTTATACTTGTAGGTATTTGTGTAATAGCACAGCCACACGCTATTCGGAAGCGCAGATGTGGACATTCGCGCATTCAATCCGAAACGGCGTGACAAAGCATCCGATGCCCGTATTGAGGACGCCGGGTTACCGTAAGTGACGGCAGCGGTGAGAATTACGTCAGAAAGGGTCGGGGTGGATGAAACAATGCCGTCGAGTCGGGAGGAATATAACGGATGGTTGCTTGTTCGGAGACTGTCCCCTCGCAGTACAATATGCCGGTTGGAAGCTGAAACAGCGCAAGCGAATCCTTGAACACATCTTTGAATGAGTCGTACTTGCCTGGCTGGCCGGAATCGCCCATGTGCCGTTGAACGTGAAGGTCAAGATGGGCAAACAGCATTTCTTCCTGTACGTCGTTGATGCACTCAAAGTAGGTGGAATCTCCGGAGGTGTGTGTGCGAAGGATATCATACATGCTGCCGTTGTACCGGAACTCATGCGGCTCAATCCACTGTAATGCGTAGCCGCCTCGTTCGAGTGATTCGGTATGGAAAGTCAGGGTGAGGAGTTCACCTTCCGGTACAGTTGCCTTGAGCATCTTCTTGACTTCGCTGCGAACCCGATACTGAAGCACAGTGAATACGGCAAGGTATCCTACAATGTTGTAGAGATAGAGGGAGAGAAAGACGAAGACGAAGAAGCGCTTCATGGAAGTGAAATATGCATCCGCAGAATTGCCTGTGAAATCTACAAAGAAATATGTATGAGTTCAACATTCACGATTTGCCGGTTCTTACTTGAGCAGTAGCATCTTCATCGTTTGAGAATGTTGCCCGCTTTGCAGCCGGTAGAAATATACGCCGCCTCCCAGTCCGTATGCGTCGAATGCCCTCGAGTGATTTCCGGCCTGCAAGCGTTCATCGACAAGAGTCGAAACCTCTCTACCGAGAACGTCATAAATCCTGAGCGTAACGTCACCCCCTTCAGCCAACCTGAAACTGATTTGCGTTGTCGGATTGAAAGGGTTTGGAAAATTCTGCAACAGTTCAAAGGCCGACGGCAGGGCCGATTCATCAACGTTGAGTGCAACAAGATCAATCGGGCATGCCCACATCTGATAAATGCCGGACGAATTATCCATCCAAATCGGCCACAACGTTGTACCGACAGACGTCATCCCGATGTTGTCTGCAAGGTTCAGTGCTACGAAGGATGGTTTGAAGCGTTGAGTTCCAATCGGATGGTCGCTCCAAGTATCGCCCCCATCAGTCGACCTTGAGAGGTATACACCCGTTGAATCGGGTGTGGTGTCTCTATCGTCGTAGTAGATCACATTGATTCCGCCACCATCATCGATATGAATCGCAGGAAAGAACTGCGTCTTTCCGTTATTCAGCGGGTCCTGGTTAACGCGTATGCCGCCCGACCATGTGTGTCCGTTATTCGATGATCGGTTTAGGATGATATCCGGATCGGATCCGGCAGGCAACAAATTCCGTTGTGTTGTCACAATGTATATCCACCCATGACGCGGGCCGCCCGTGTTATCGGTATCGATCTTGGGCAAGCCGTTGACTCGGATATTTCCCTTTTGCGGAAACGTGCCTTGAATGCCGTTTACATCGAAGGCATTTTCGCTGATTGACCAATTCGCTCCGCCGTCCGTAGACGTGGCAAAACCGACAAAATCCTCGATATAAGGGGAGATATTTACCACCCTCGCCCAGCAAAGACTAGTTCTTCCGTTTGGGCCGATTGAAAGCTCTGCACCTTGACTTCGTGGCGACGGTGAATTGACCTGCGCCGGTGCTGACCAGTTGGCCCCGCCGTCATCCGTGTACGAGTAGTAGACAGGATAGGGACTGGAAAGTCGAACCCACGCGGCATAAGAGCGACCGTAGAAGCTGCTGGCGGGAATTATGTCGGAAACCAAAGAAGCCCGATCGGCATCTTGGGAGGTAATGGTCCTTTGTGAGGACCACGTAAGGCCAAGGTCTGTCGAGGAATGGAAGTAGATTCCCGTCGGCGGGCCAGGAAATCCATAGCGGGTTAGAAGAAATGTGCCGTTTTTATCAATTGCAATGGCAGGGTCTCCGCGATGAAAAGAGATGGGTGCCCCTGTGCAGGTATCGTTTCCCCTCCAAGTCTGTCCGGCATTTGTGGAAACATATATGCCCTCGCTTGTGAATCCACTGCCAAGATTGATAGTGCTTGCACTGGCGAACAGTATGTTCGAATTCAACGGGTGTCGAACAACGAATGTTTCGGTTTGCATTACGTTGCTCGGGTAAACTCTAAACGGCTGGCCGACACGTAATGATTGAGCCTGAACGATGTCTGTGCCGATGCCGCTTACCAATATCATGGCTGCAAGCAGGGCGAGAAAGCTGAAATGTGATGTTGTACTTCTAATCATTACACCAATCCTTTTTGTATTGATTTCCGGCAGACGAGAGACGTTGAAAGAGGGTGATATACTGCAATAAGTGTAAGACACTCTCCAATAAGATGCAAACATACGGCAACGTTTTTTTGACGGTGGAGGAAAACGAAACACATCGCCTGATGTCATGCAATTTTCTTACACACGAACAGGAATGAGTGACAGGTGAGCAGATGCAGAAATCCGCATTTGAGCAACAGAATCAGCAGTACAGTGTGTTTCGAGACTGGCAGGTGTTTTGCATTGGATGTTTTACCACTTAATATTTTCAAATCTGATTCACCTTCAGAAAGGAAAGAAAAATGAGGCTTCAGCAGATAGTTGGCAGAGCATCTGTTTCAGATCTTGTGCGTCAGCGACTTGAAGGCAGCTACTTCCATAGTGCCCAATCAGCGGAAAAAGTTCTTCAGAGGGAGTTTCCCAACCACGTCATCAAGCGGGAGCCCGGAAAGCTCGCGGTTCAAGTGAAGGACAGGAGTTTTGCGGTTGCCGTGTTTCGTGAGTTGCAATGATGTGACGCCGTTACTTGCTTTTATTTCAATAGCTCCATAATTTTGCCCCAGTACTTTGTTCGTATTGGATACGCAACTATGCAACCGAGCCGAATTCGCCATCATTCGGTTATCATATTCCTTCTAAGCTTCCTCCTCTTCTCGCCGGATGATAAGTCTGCAAAGGCCCAGTTTTCCGCCGACAAAATCGAAGTTCGTGTCGGAAAAGGCTGGTCAATAACCACACCGGGCTTGAGGAGTGTCTACCTCTCCGTGCCGTCGCGCAGGCTCGACGAAATCAGTTCGTCCGTCAACCTCTATCTGAACCAAAGTGTCACGCTCATCGAGCAACATCGCCATGTCGAATACATCGTCGGGGCGGCCCCAATGGTATTGTTTGAGTTGGGGATCGACTTTCCCCGAGTTTCTTTCGAAGCCGGGGTCGGGGCGAACTACATCAGCATAAGGGAAATTGACGGAAGACGGCTCGGCAGCAACTTTCTCTTTAGCCCCACTTTCAGCGCCGGGATCGAAGTCCCGTGGCTGAGCAACGTCATCGGGGTTCACTATTCGTTCAGGCACCTTTCCAATGCGGGATTGTTTGAAGATAATGACGGGGTGAATTTCCAGTACATCATCTTCTCGATGACATTCGGCAGTTTCTGAACCCTCGCGTTTCTGCCAACTTGCTAATCTGCACCTCATTCGCTATCGTTTTACAGAGCTTTCCTCATCCCCCATCAATCCAGAGCATCACATGATAATCCGACTTTTACTTCTGGTTCTGATGTATGCTCTCTGCATTTCAGGAGCGCAAACGCAAACCCGAACCGTTACTCATGAAAGCGTCAAAGCCGAATTCCTTCACGCGTGGAATGCTTACAAGCAGTATGCTTGGGGGCATGATGCGCTGAAGCCTCTAAGCATGAAACCGCATAACTGGTACGGAACCTCGCTTCTCATGACACCTGTTGATGCATTCGATACAATGATGCTGATGGGATTGAAGGAGGAAGCCGCAGAAGCCAAGAAGTTAATTCTGGAGAATCTTTCGTTCGACAAGAATATCGAAGTTCAGAGTTTCGAAATCACCATCCGGCTTTTGGGCGGACTTCTTTCCGCGTATCAGATGGATGGGGATGAAAGATTCTTGATATTGGCAGAGGATTTAGGCAACCGGCTGTTGCCGGTATTTAATTCTTCGACGGGAATGCCGTACCGGTTTGTTCATTTTCAAACGGGAAAGATTCGCGATTCACTCAACAATCCGGCGGAAATCGGCACATGCCTGATTGAATTCGGGACACTGAGCAAGTTGACTGGCAAGCCCGTTTACTACGACAAAGCAAAGAATGCCCTTGTCCAGCTTTACAACCGCCGCTCAGAGATCGGATTGGTAGGCTCACTTATTAATGTTGAAACAGGCGAGTGGGTCCGAACAACAAGTCACATTGCCGGCGGAATTGATTCGTACTACGAGTATCTCCTGAAGGCCGCGCTGTTGTTCGACGATGACGAGTGCAGAACAATGTGGGAGGATGCTCTTCGTTCCGTCAATGAGTATCTGTCGGATTCAACGCATGGCGGACTCTGGTACGGGCAGGCCGATATGTATACGGGCAAGCGAACAGGAACAACCTTCGGCTCGCTTGATGCATTTTTTCCCGCTGTGCTTGCGATGGGAGGAGACCTTGAACGGGCCGCGAAGTTGCAAGAGTCTTGCCTTAAGATGTGGAATCTTCACGGCATCGAGCCGGAAAGGATTGATTACGCAAAGATGGCCGTTACGAGACCACAGTATTACCTGCGTCCCGAAATCATCGAATCTGCATACTACCTCCACCACTACACACGCGACGAAGCGTATCTGAAAATGGGGGAGACCTTCTTTGACGGACTCGTGAACCATTGCAGAACTGAAGCCGGCTACGCCTATCTTGAAGACGTCGTTGTGAAAAAGCAAGGCGACGATATGGAAAGCTTCTTCCTTGCCGAAACATTGAAATATCTCTACCTGCTGTTCGCTCCCGCCGACACACTCCCTTTTGAGGATGTCATCTTCAACACGGAAGCTCATCCCATTCGCAAGACGTGGAAGTACTAATGTCATATACCTGCATGCCGTATGCCCTTTCTCGGTGAGTTGAGCGCCCTTCTGACCGCATGCTTCTGGTCCGGCAGTGCATTGGTTTTCGCGTCGGCTACAAAGCGGGCGGGTTCGTTCGATGTCAACATCACCCGCCTCATTCTGGCAACAGTATATCTTGTTCTGCTCATTGTTGTGCTTCAGTTGAATATTCACCTTTCCGGCTCACAGATTCTGAATCTCGCGATCAGCGGCGTGATCGGGCTTTCGTTGGGCGATACATTTCTGTTTCGTGCGTTTCAGGAGATCGGGGCACGGGTGACAATGCTGATCATGTCGCTTGCGCCCGCCATTGCTGCTATGCTTGCGTACTTCGTTCTTGGCGAAACTATCCCGATGATGGGAATAATCGGGATTGCAATTACCGTTGCGGGGATTGGCATTGTTGTGCTCGACCGGAGAACCGAGCAGGCAACCATCATCACAACGCTGGGCCTCGCGCTTGCATTACTGGCAGCAGTCGGGCAGGGTGCCGGACTCGTCTTTGCGAAGATGGCATTTCAAGAAGGAGACGTAAACGGATTCGTTGCCACGGCAATACGGATTGTTGCTTCATTGGTTGTGCTGCTTCCTGTCGCTGTGATGACGAAGCGCTACGCATCTCCGTGGAAACTCTTCCGCGACGACCGGACGGCTTTCAAGCTCACGGCGCTCGGATCTGTGCTGGGGCCGTTTCTCGGAATTTCCTTCAGCCTTTTCGCAATCGAACATACAAAGGTCGGCATAGCGGCAACCATCATGGCGATTGTACCGATTCTTATGCTGCCGCTTGTCCGATATATCTACAAAGAAAGACTGACGTGGCGTGCCATTGTCGGGGCAGTAGTCGCGGTTGCTGGGGTTGGCGTACTGTTTTTGAGATAGAAGGGATGCCGTAAAGATGGAATTCTATCGAGAGGTTTTGTACTTTGAAGTAGTCGAATAATGCATCAGGAGTGGAAAAATGAATAAATGGGACGATCGCATTGTTGTTGACCCTGCGATTCTTGTGGGGAAGCCGCTGGTAAAGGGAACCCGAATTGCCGTGGAATTCGTCGTTGATCTGCTGGCTCAAGGATGGGACGAAGCTGCCATATTGCAGAATTATCCCGGTCTGACGCACGATGATATTCAGGCATGCCTTGGCTATGCGAGTGCACGGTTACGAGATGAGAAAATATATCCCTTGGCTTCCTGAGAACTATTGTGAGAATTCTTGCAAACGAGAATCTTCCTGCCGCGGCAGTCATAGCCTTGAGGGAGGCGGGACATGATGTTACTTGGGTTCGAGAAGAATCGCCCGGGGAGTCTGATACAGCAATTCTTGATCGGGCCCAACGGGAAGAACGGATACTTCTAACTTTCGATAAGGATTTTGGTGAACTTGCGTTTCGATTGCGTCTTCCATCATTGCAGGGCATCATTCTTCTTAGGATTTCTGCTCCCTCGCCGGAACATGTCGCGACGAAGTCTGTTGAAGCAATTTCTACCCGGACTGATTGGCACAGTCACTTTTCAGTTATTGAGGACAACCGAATACGAATGACCCGCTTGCCAAGAAACCGTTGATTTCCGCAATTGATCAATCTCCATGAACTACATCCGCTTAATCGTCAGTATCGTTTTGTGCCAGAGTGCCGGGATGATAGCCGCAATCCTCACAGCGCAATCTGTTCAAACTTGGTATCCGACACTTCTCAAGCCATCGTTTAATCCGCCCAATTGGCTGTTCGGTCCGGTGTGGATTGTTCTCTACCTGATGATGGGAATTGCGCTGTACCTTGTCTGGCAAAGAAGCTCAACGGGTCAGAACGTGCAAACAGCGGTGATCTTTTTCATCATTCAACTTGTTCTCAATGCTGCCTGGTCGTTGATTTTCTTTGGGTTACAGTCGCCGTTCTGGGCATTCGTCGAGATTGTTGTCTTGTGGGTTGCCATACTCATTACCATCATTCTTTTCTGGGAAATCTCCCGCACAGCCTCATACCTTCTTGTTCCGTATATTCTCTGGGTTACGTTCGCCGCGATTCTCAACTTCTCCATTTGGAGATTGAACGCAGCCGGCCCGACCGTTTAATCAAATCTCTCACAATCCTCTTCTGAATGCCGACGCTTCCCATTGAAAACGTCTTGCCTGAGTTGCGCCGTGCGCTTGCAAGCAACACGAACGCGGTTCTCTCGGCAGATCCCGGTGCAGGAAAGACGACCCGCGTACCTGTTGCGCTTCTTGATGAATCGTGGCTTTCCGGAAAGAAGATCATCATGCTGGAGCCGCGCAGACTTGCCGCCCAACGTGCTGCGGCATACATGGCTCAACAGCGCGGCGAAAAAGTTGGCGAGACAATCGGCTACCGGATTCGCGGAGAAAGCAGAGTCAGTTCCCGAACACGAATCGAAGTCGTGACCGAAGGCATACTTACCCGCATGCTGCAATCCGATCAATCTCTTCCTGATGTCGGCCTTGTTATCTTTGACGAATTTCATGAGAGAAGTATTCACGCCGATCTCGGCCTCGCCTTTGCGCTTGATGCACAGCAACATCTACGCAATGACCTGCGCATTCTCGTCATGTCGGCAACGTTGGACGGGCTTGCTGTCGCGGAATTGTTGGGGAAAGCCCCGGTCATCAAGAGTGAGGGGAGAGCTTTTCCTGTCGAAACATTCTACGCACAGCACGAAGAAACCGACCGCCTCGAACAGCGTGTAGCTGCGGCAATTCTGCGTGCACTACGTGAGCAGGAGGGAGATATTCTGGTTTTTCTTCCCGGCCGACGTGAAATCCGCCGAGTTGATGCGCTGCTTCTCAAAGGCAACCTTCCCGAAAACGTCTCCGTTCACTTGCTCTACGGCGAGGCTTCGCCTGACAAGCAACAGGCGGCTCTTGCTCCGGCAATACTTGGTAACCGCAAGGTGATTCTTTCAACAAGCATAGCTGAAACGAGTCTCACGATAGACGGTGTTCGTGTTGTGATAGATTCGGGTCTTTCACGCAACTCACATTTTGATGCGCGTCGCGGCATGTCCGGGCTTGTTACGACTCCCGTCTCCCGGGCCTCCGCCGATCAACGCAGGGGGCGTGCGGGAAGGCAGCAACCCGGCGCTTGCTACAGACTATGGACTGAGCGGCAGCATACGCAACTTCCGCAATTCGCCCGGCCTGAAATCAGTGTTGCCGATCTTGCGCCGCTGGCGCTGGAGCTTGCGTATTGGGGCGATCCGAAGGGCGAGAGCCTTCGTTTCTTGAGTCCGCCTCCTTCAGCGAATCTCTCGCAAGCCCGCGAATTGCTGCAACGTCTCGGCGCGCTTGACGGAAACGGAACGCTAACTCCCCACGGCAGGGCAATGGAGGAGCTTGCCGTTCACCCGCGGCTTGCACACATGCTTGTTCGGGGAAAAGAACTCGGCATAGGCGCGCTTGCGTGCGATGTTGCGGCGCTTCTTGAGGAAGCCGACCTGCTTCGCGGCGAATCGGATTCCGACATTGACCTCTACTCGCGGTGGTACGTTCTGCAACACGGAGGCGGGCGTGACAGGTTTGCGCTCGAGCGGGCACGCACGCAGGCAAAACGCCTGCGCGGGCTGATCGGGGTTGCAACGGAAAAATCTGACGTTGAAAAACTCGGCCTTTTGCTGGCGCTCGCTTATCCCGAACGGGTTGGAAAGCAGCGCGAAGCCGGCGGTTTGTACTACCGGCTTGCAGGCGGAACGGGCACAGTCTTGCCGAAAGGGAGCCTCCTTGCCCGCGAGCCGTATCTTGCAATCGGTGATGTTGACGGAGTCGGGAACGACGTCCGCGTTTTTCTCGCTGCACCGCTCAGCGAGGCCGACATCCGCACAGCGTTCACGGATCAACTGCAGAGTACCGAAGAGGTTTTGTGGGATGAAAAAACTGAGGCCGTTATTGCCCGCCGCGTAACGCGATTCGGCGGAATAGAACTTACAACGGCCACCGTTGCGCCTGAGCCGGAGAAGCTCGTCGCTACCCTCATCGATGGAATCCGGCAGATGGGTATCAGCGTTCTGCCCTGGACGCGCGACGCCGAATCAATCAGACAAAGAAGCGAATGGCTCCGTTCAGCGGGAGTTACCCTCGATGACTGGCCCGATCTTTCCGACCAGCATCTAATAGACACGCTCGAACAGTGGCTTGCGCCATACCTCGAAGGTCTGACGGGCAAGGCGCATCTGAAGAGACTCGACATGGGCAGAATAATCCGTGCGCAATTCGCCCACACACAACTCAGGGAATTGGAACGCCTCGCGCCGACACATCTTACCGTGCCGACGGGTTCACGCATTCCGCTTGAATACAGTTCAAGTTCTCAACCTGTGCTTGCTGTTCGTCTTCAGGAAATGTTCGGAGAAACCGATACGCCGGCAGTTTGCGGCGGAAAGGTGAAGGTTGTGCTGCATTTGCTTTCGCCTGCACACAGGCCGCTTGCCGTTACGCAGGATCTTCCGAGTTTCTGGAAGAATGCGTACCTCGAGGTTCGTAAAGATATGCGCGGACGATACCCGAAACATTACTGGCCGGAAAATCCGCTGGAGGCGGAGCCGACGAAGAGAAGCAAGAGAAGAAGCACGAAGTAGGACTTCGCTTGAATGCAAGAACCGTAGAGCCGAAGCTCAGTCCGGCTATTCTTCTCCGTCAGACGAATACTGATGCAGCAATCGTTCTGCAATCAGATCGGAACGTTTCGCCGACCGGAAGAGCCGCAAGAGAGCGGCAACCAACAAAACATAGCACGCGATACCAAGTAGCGTTGCCATAGGTTGTACCAAATGTGGAATACAAAAGTTGAAGAACTGTGCGGCAGAATTCTCGGGACGCGGATAGGGGATTGAGGTTCCCGCTTACATCTTCATGCAGACCGGAGGAAAGGTTGAGGCAGGAATCCGGTCAGCGCCTCTGCACATCCGCGTCACTTGTCCCCCCAGCAGAATCTGAAGCCGTAAAAATCTACGACAAGAAGCAGGAAATGTCAATACGCTGAATAGCGTAGATTGCAGTTGATTTTGGTCGCGTGGTTTTGTACTGTTTCTGCACGAGAACTCAGATATTTCCTTCTCCGTTGTTCACATGAGTTCTTGGTAGTCAATCTTTTTGCGATTCATTATCCTCACCATGAACACGGGGGTGTAAGATGTTCGTGAGTGCATTTCGTTGCTTTCTGCTTCTTGTTTTTTCCTTATCAATTGTTTTTGCAGGCGAAGTTGTCGGCAACAGGAACTCGAAGAAGTATCACAAACCAGCCTGCGGATGGGGGCAAAAGATCAGTCCGAGCAACTTGGTCATGTTTCAGAATGTTGATGAGGCACTTGCCGCCGGATATGTTCCCTGCAAAGTGTGCAGACCTTCGGGCGGGAGGGCCGCAAACTCAAATCAAATGAACGTCACTCCGCAGACAAAAAACAGCTCAAAGACATATTCAACAGAACGCTGCTTGGCAAGAACGAAAAAAGGGACGCAGTGCAGCAGACGAGCAAGGGCTGGTTCAAGTTATTGTTGGCAACACACAATTGAAGCATCGAAAGAGGAATTCTATGTCCCTTAGAAATTCTTTCGGCCTATTGACTTTGTTTATGCTTGAGTCTCAAGTGGATGCGATACCAATCGAAAGACGAAATAGTCAATTTGCAGATAGATTCGCTGAAGACAGAGTTGGACTCTCTCAAAGCTGCGATAGAAGCTGTAAGGTGGAACCAGTCATGGCGAGAATTTTCTGAGAAGTCTTGATGAGGTGGCGTATCTAACTCCTGGCTCGTGGTGCCGCTTCGTGGAGACATCCTGCGAAGACACGGATCCAAGGGTGTTTGACTTTTCCGCCATCAATCCGTATTTTCAGTCAGCACTCTTGGACGCTTAGCTCAGTTGGTTCAGAGCGTACGCCTCACACGCGTAAGGTCGCAGGTTCAAATCCCGCAGCGTCCACAACCTAAGCAACGAAACACCCTTTAAATCCTGCACAGAGAGGCAGGCAAGGGAAAAGATGATTACAGATTACCGATTTTTGATGACAGACCTCGGTCCCGCAAGGGATGCGAGGTTTTTTTATTTCCAATAAGAAGGAAAACCGCGAAGGCGCTAAAACGCAAAGCGCCAATTTACGCCCGGCGTTTCTTCGTGCCTGCACGCCGAAGTGCCGGGAGTTTCGGCACGCAGGCGTGATTTTCTTTAGAAAAAGGAACCCGCAATGAGAAAACTCAAAGCCAGAATCATCGACGCCTCCGGAATGGAACGAACTGTCACGCGTCTTTCCCATGAAATTCTTGAGCGGAACAAAGGTGCCGGCAACATCGTCATCGTCGGCATCCGCACACGGGGCGAGCCGCTGGCGAAGCGCATAGCCAACCGAATCGAGGCCTCCGAAAAGGTAAAGCTCAACATCGGCTTTCTTGACATTACTCTCTACCGGGACGATCTGTTGGGCAAGTTAGAACAGCCCGAAATGAAGGGAACTGACATCCTCTTCGACATCAACGGAAAAGATGTTGTGCTGGTAGATGATGTGCTGTACACCGGCAGGACAATCCGCGCTGCGCTCGACGGGTTGACGGATATCGGCAGGCCGCGAAGCATTCAGCTTGCCGTGCTCATTGATAGAGGCCATCGCCAACTGCCGATCAAAGCGGATTTTGTAGGGAAGAATGTACCGACTTCAGCCGATGAATCGATTCGTGTTCATCTAAAAGAAGTAGACGGGGAAGATGAGGTGCTTCTTATGCATCCTGATATTCCTGAGTAAAACATTCACCGCGGAGACGCAGAGCATCGCAGAGTAGAAATCAGAAATCCGCTGCGCGTTCTGTGCCTCCGTGGCAAACCAAATCCAAACAGACTATGCCACTAAAAAGTAAACATCTGCTCGGACTCGACGGAATGCCGAAGGAGGATATTCAGCTCATCCTCGATACTGCTGTATCGTTCCGCGAGGTTCTCGAGCGTCCGATCAAAAAAGTGCCGCCGTTGCAAGGGAAGACGATAGCAAATTTATTTTTCGAGAGCTCGACGCGTACGCGGCTCTCGTTCGAGCTTGCCGAGCGGAGACTCTCGGCCGATGTGCTGGGATTTCAGGCCGCCGGCTCGAGTGTATCGAAAGGCGAAACGCTGAAAGATACCGCCCGCAACATCGAAGCAATGAAAATCGACATGGTGGTGATGCGGCACGCTGCGTCCGGGGCGCCGCATTATCTCTCAACAGTCATCGAATCGGCTGTGATTAACGCAGGAGACGGCGGGCACGAACACCCGACGCAGGCGCTGCTCGACATGTACACGCTGCGCGAGAAATTCAACAAACTACAGGATCTACATATTTGCATCGTCGGCGATATATCCCACAGCCGCGTTGCCCGCTCGAATATCTACGGGCTGAAAACGATGGGGGCGAAGGTGTCCGTCTGCGGCCCGGCAACTCTCATTCCCCGCGACGTCGAACGCCTCGGCGTGGATGTGTACCATCATATCGACGACGTACTGCCGAAAGTCGATGCGCTAAACATTCTCCGCATTCAGCTTGAGCGGGATGCGGGAAGATTGTTTCCCTCCATTCGTGAATATCATAATTACTATGGAATTACGCGCCAGCGATTAGACAAGGCCGGAGGAGAGGTCGTTATTATGCACCCCGGCCCGATCAATCGTGACGTCGAAATCTCCGCCGATGTTGCCGATGGCGAGAATTCCGTGATTCTTCAGCAGGTACTCAACGGCGTTGCGGTGAGGATGGCCGTACTGTACTTGCTCGGCACAAGAAACTGAACAGCAATCTGACATTAAAGAGAATGTGACATGAACATACTACTCAAGAACGGCCGCCTGATTGACCCAGTTTCAGGGCGTGATGAAACGGTTGATATACATATTGTGAACGGGAGAATCGACAAACTGGGTCACAACATAACGGCATCCGGTTCAACGCAATCAATCGATCTCAAAGGGAAGATTGTAGCTCCGGGATTTTTTGACATGCACGTTCATTTGAGAGAACCGGGATTTGAACACAAGGAAACCATTCTCACCGGATGTACGTCTGCGGCGGCGGGCGGTTTTACGGCGGTAGCGTGCATGCCGAACACGAAACCTGCCATTGATGACGAATCAGTGATCAAGTTTATTCACGAGCGGGCAAAAATTGCGCTGAACGGATTGGTTGATGTGTATCCGATTGGCGCCGTAACTCTCGGAAGAAAGGGGGAACATCTTGCCCCGCTTGCGGAGCTTGCTTCAGCCGGGGCTGTTGCATTTACCGACGACGGCGACCCCGTACATGATGCCGAAATCATGCGTCGGGCTCTCGAGTATTCAAGCATGTTCAAGAAGGCCGTCATTCAGCACGCGCAGGATCTGCCGCTGACGAAAGGCGGCGTCATGAATGAAGGCTTCAACTCGACTACGCTCGGTCTGCCTGGTATGCCCTCCGTTGCGGAGGATTTGATGGTGGCGAGGGATATTCAGCTTGCGAAGTACACGAATGCCCAATATCACGTTGCTCATTTGAGTACGGCGGGCTGCGTCGAATTGGTGAGGGATGCCAAGAAAAACGGCCTGCACGTGACATGTGAGGTAACCCCGCATCATTTCACATTAACGGATGATGCTGTCCGGACGTACGACACGAACACGAAAATGAACCCGCCCCTTCGTTCGCGAGATGATGTCGAGGCGATGAAAGAGGGTTTGCGGGATGGTACCATCGACGCAATTGCAACGGATCATGCGCCGCATTCGTTTGACGAGAAGCAGGTGGAATTCCAGCAGGCGCCGTTCGGCATCGTCGGGCTTGAGACAGCAATCGGCCTGGCAATTACAGAACTGTTCGAGAAGAACATCCTCTCGCTTTTCCAACTGATCGAAAAATTCTCGACAAACCCGCGGCGCATTCTCCATCTCCACGAAATCAAAATTCAAGAAGGAGAATCCGCCAACTTTACTTTATTTGACCCGTCGGTTGAGTGGAAGGTTGACGTACAGAAATTCAAATCAAAATCGAAGAATTCTCCTTTCGGTGGATATGTTTTGCGCGGAAAGGCAGTGGGCATCATCAACAACGGTCAGGCATACTGGAACTGAGAGTTCGCTATTCTCTCAAAAAAGTCCGGCTGTGTGACACACATTCTGCGTCCTCCATTTTAGACGACTGCATACCTGAAGCTACACTTCGGCGTCAAAATCCTTCCATCATCCCCCAAAACCGCATTGTTTTCGAGGTGGCACACGCTTTGCCTTAAAGCAGTTAGCTGTTTGTAAGAGTCCGGTCAATAACAAGGAGCAAACTGTGAAAAGTCTGAAGGCGATGTGGGTTCTGTTCTTGATATTGTTCGCAAGCGGTTGTCAGCAGCTCGTCAACGATATTACCGACTACTCGCCTCCTGCGCCCCCAACCGGATTGTGGACGGAAACCGGCGACAACTTCATTGAATTGTTCTGGAATAAGAACAGGGAAAGCGACGTTGCCGGCTACAATGTATTCGTGAGCGGGTCGTACAACGGCCGTTATGATCTTATCGGTTCGGTTCGAACGCCGTACTTCAAAGATACCGGCGCACGAAATGGCGCAACATACTACTATGCAGTAACGGCGTACGATTACGATGGCAACGAAAGCGAGCTGAGCAGGGACGTCATCTACGATGTTCCGCGTCCCGAAGGATACGGAGTTGTGCTGGACGATTACAGGCGGGTAACGGCAACGTCAGGTTATGATTTCTCGCGCTATGCAGTTGTGCCGTACAACGATTTGTATGCAGACATGTACTTTGAAAATTATCAAGGCACATACTATATGAACGTTCGCAGCGATACGGACATTCAGGATATGGGCCCGACGAATTCGATACTTGATATTCGGGAAGCCCCGAATTCAGGATGGTCGCCGACACGGGACGTACAGCTTATTCCCGGCCATACGTATGTTGTCTGGACGTGGGATGATCACTATGCAAAGTTCAGAGTGTCCAATATTTCGCCAAGCAGGGTAACCTTCGATTGGGCGTATCAGTTGCAGAAATCAAACCCGATGCTGAAGGCGGGAAAAAGTGCAGGAGGGGAAAGGGCGGCGGTACATTCTGATCATCAGCGTTGATTGACATCTCAACGTTGCTCCGGTGCTGATGGTGTTGTTGTGGCTGAAGTGGTTGGTTAGGGTGAAGTGGTGGGTGAAGTAAACGAAGCAGAGGCGGGGCACGTTGAATACAGTGGAGAAGCAGGTGCCGCTCGTACGGACTTGATGGTGGCCGGATGGGTGGTGCCGTTCTCCATTGTTTGTTTCTACGGATTTGTTCACGTCTCACATACATAGAAGAAATGCCATGAAGAGAATCGTGTTGACAATTGCAGTCGCAACGTTGTTTGTTGCCGTGGATGGATTTGGCCAGAGAAAAATCGGGAACACGCGTGACCCTGCAACAACTGAAACCGGATCCCGAAATCCGGGCGGACGTTCTGCGGAAGCACGTCCAGCCGAACAACCGGCAACTTCGCCGCCGCCACCCGAAACACATCGGCTGCCGGTGCATCCGCATCCGATTGCGCCTCGGCCGCCGGAGTTGACAGGAGGGGCGGTTTGCATTCTTCCTGTGCCACCTGTGCCCGTAGTTGTTATCGATCGGGCAGAAAGACGGCAGGAGCCTGAAACGAATGAGATTATCCTTCGAGATAAGGAGAATTCTCCGGACAAGTCGGGCTTTGATTTTTCCGGGGAAGATGTGGTGAGTTTTGCCGATGAAGGAGCCGATGTGTATTTCTCGGTCAATGACGAGGGTGCGGAGTTTGTCGTCAGGTATGATTCAGATATTCAGGTTTTGGGGCAGATGGATTACTTCCCCGAAGGTGATGCCATTCCTGCATCGGAATGGTCTGCAACGCGGCGGGTACATGCCGAGCCGGAGAATATGTATGTTGTGTGGACGTGGGACAACCAATACTATGCGTTTCGTGTGATTGCGATTTCGGAGAGCAGAGTATCATTCGACTGGAAGAAAGTCTCAGTCGGGGCGAGAGTTCCTTCCGATCTCTCCTACAGAAACGGCGAAACCCGACGCAATACCCTGATCGCTATGTTCGGCAAGTGAATTGACTTTTGGATGGATTACTTTTACTTTAATGTATCGTTGATGAGAGTTGCTATGCGATTTGTTCTACCCATTGCGGTGTTTCTTCACATCTGTTCCGCTCCGGTTGGAAATGCGCAGGAAATTCCAACGGGATCGAAGGATTTCCGCGTTGTTTTCGAAGACATACAGCACGGGTTCGAGATCTCAAAAGTCTCCGTATTTTCGCCGTACTTGGGACTCAAAGTTCAGGTAACGTTGAAAGGCGAGGAGAGCGGCTACTTCAGCTCGAATCATGCGTACTACATTCTTGAAAACTTTCTCAAATCCCGCAAAGTCATAAGCTTCGAATTCTCTGCTGTCGGCGAAACCGAAGCGATGCCCTACGCAACCGGAACCGCCGTATTCAGCCACAAAGGCACTCGTGAAATCGCCCAGGTTTACGTGGCGCTGATGAAGTCTGCAGACAAGTGGGTGATTTCCGAAATCAATATCTACTGAAATAGATGGTCGCAAGACTGCGGTCTTACATTGAATCCTTATCCGTGCAAAGACGATCCCTCGGCATCGTCTTTTTTGTTATCGGGATGCTGGCGCTGTTACAGGTTGCAGAATACGCGACAGTATCCTATTACACGCATAACTGGGACACGATTGCCGAGTCGAAAAGCAATGAACAACTTGCCGCGATACGGACAGAATTCAGCAGCGTTCAGCGCAAAGCCCGGCGCATTGCCGCGGAGCTTGCGCGTCATGAAGATGTGACACGCTACCTGACGGGGAAAACGAATGATGTTGACGTTCTCTTTTCCCAGTGCGCGAGAATATCCCGCAATCAGGATGTGGGGACTGAAGTGTTTGATAAGCGAGGCATGTTGGTTGCGTGGCACGGCAGAAGCGGTATTGTCAATCAGCGGGAGATTACGGTTGCCCTTCAGGGCGTGCTCACTTCGTATGTGACACGCGGGCCGATATTCTCCCAGCTTTTCGTTATCACTCCGGTCCGTGTTGAGGGCGAGGTCGTAGGTGCCGTTCTCATCCGACAGACAATTGAAGTCAATTATCCCCTCAGCAATAAGTTCATTACTCCTGCCGGTTTGGCAAAGAAACTGAGTGAAGATTTCGGAGTAAACGTTGACATCAACTACTCTGAAAACGCGGAACCTCCCAAAGATGGCCGCTACGCTTCGACAGTTCTTTCAGGTATTGATGGGAGAAAGCTCGGCGTTGCAAGCATCCTGAAACTCTCCCGCTCAGCGTACTTGGAGTTGATAGCCGCACGCTTTCACAAAGTGAAGGTTGGATTGTTGCTGTTAGGCATGTTTGTTCTGACCCTCTACGCCGCCAGGGTTGTATCCAACCTCAAATCGTTGTTTTTCCGAATAGTCGGAATCACAGCCGTCATTTGGATTGTCCGCTATCTTCTGCTTTGGCTTGAAGTGCCTCCGATACTTGTCCAATGGAGTATCTTCGATCCAAGCCATTTTGCATCCAAATTCGGCAACGGGCTTGCGAAATCGGTTGGGGAGGTGACGCTTACTTCCCTTGCGCTCGGAATCAACGTGGCGGGCGTTCTCAGGTTTATTCAGGAAAAACCCTCGGGAATGGTTGAGAAAAAGATGTGGCTGCCGCTGCGCATTCTTGCCGCCGCCGGAGTCACAGCAATCATGTACCTGCTTCTCAGAGGATACGCCGCCACGATACGAAGCGCTGTCATTGATTCCAACTTCCGGTTCAACGACCCGACAGTGATCGTCCCGTCGCTTGAGTTGGCACTGATGGTGTTCAATCTCTTCGTCATTAGTGTATCGCTGATTGTTGTTTCCGTCGCGCTTACGAGATTTGTTGTCTCTTGGTTTGAACGCGACAGAACAGGTCGTGACATCAAGCCCTGGATCGTCATGGCGCTACTGTATGTTCTTGCCTCGATCCTGCTTGACGTTGTGCAGGAAACACCTCTCATGTCAACATCGTTTCGGCTGTTCTTCGGTGCCGGAATACTCATCTTCGCATTGTTCGTTCACCGGAACAGACGCTACAGACAAAGGCCGATTCTTCTGGGAAATGCCGTAAGTGTGCTGGCGCTGTCTGCAATCTTTTTTTATCCTCTCCTCAGTCAGGTGATACAGGAAAGAGATCGGGAACGAGTCGAGCTCTTTGCCCGCGACGTTCTTCGCCCGACGGATGCGTGGTTCACCTTCAGCATCAACGAGGCCTTGCAGAGTTTTGTTACCGACGATGCGTTTGATGTGTTGCTGCACGGCGACAAAGAGGAACTGGAGCGGCTTGCTTTTACGAGTTGGGCGGGAAGTAACGCTGCGCAGCAGGGCTTCAACTGTTCCTTTACCATCTATGCACCCGACGGGCGTGAAATCAGCCGTTTTGCCATCGGTGAGCAATCGGCGGCGGCTCAGGAGGCAAGCCTTGCCGTGTTGAGAAATCACTCGACGCAGATTGATGTGCGAGAAGCCGGATCAGGGATGGAGGCGATAAAAGTGTATGCAGGGGCTCTGCCAATCCGTGCGGCTGACGAGTTGCTCGGGTACGGCGTTGTGGTGATCTCGGCTGCGCAACAATCGCTATTTCGGGGTGAATCGCCGCGCGTGTTTCAGACGGCTTCGCACGAGAAAATCGAATCATTCTACCGCCCTATTTCGGTTGCCGAGTTCAAGGGCGAGCGGGCGTTATCCTCCGGCGATCTGACGCTGCCGGTAGGTTATAGCATTCCCGCGAAAGTTCGCGAGCGCTTCAAGGATTCGACCGTAACATCGCTGTGGATTCATGAGACGATTGCCGGGAAAGACTACGAGACGTACTTTGCGCGACGGCTCCCTTCCGCTGATCGGGTTGTAGCGCTGCGCATGGAGGCGCTGGGTTTCTTCTGGCACGTCTTCGGTATTGTGCGCTCGCTGGTGTATTTCGGCTTTGTGCTGATAGGTGGATTTGCAGTATTCCTGGTTGTGCAGTGGGCAAGAGGGAAGCCCTATCGCTTCACGTTTCGTGACAGATTGCTGGTTGCGTTGTTGATTGTGTCGGCTCTTCCCGTGATCATCATCTCGAATTACACACGAAGCTTTGCACGCGAACGTGTGGAAGAATATCTCGCACAACGGCTGAGTCAGGAAACGCAAATGATTGAGGACAAACTCGCGCCGGTCGCATCACGGGACAGCCTCATCGGACACCTCGCGAGCGATGCTTCAACGGAGAATTTAGTTTCAGAGATGAAATCCGATTTCAATATTTATGTCGGAAATACGCTGTTCGTCAGCAGCAGGCCCGAACTGTACGAGTCGGGCATACTCGACCGGCGGCTGAGCGGCACAGCCTACGCGGAGGTTTTTGTCGTGGGAAAACGCTTCCATTTCGAGATGGAGAATATCGGATTGTACAGATACGCGGTCGGCTACAAGCCCATTGTTGATGCAGCGGAGAGTATCATCGGGGTCATTGCTGTTCCCACGCTATACAGGCAGGACCAGATTGATGAGGATGTTGCACGGACGAACGCGTTCCTGTTCGGCGTCTCGGCAATCATCTTTATCGGCATGGCGTTGTTAGCGATCGCCTTTGCAAATCGAATCGCTGCACCGATTCAGAAACTCACCGAAGCAACGAAGCGCGTATCACAAGGCGACCTTGACGTCAAAGTCGGCATCAAAGCCGTCGGTGAGATCGAGGAGTTGGTTCGCTCGTTCGAAACTATGACAAAAGACCTCAAACGAAACAGAGAGAATCTTGTCCAATACGAACGTGAACTTGCCTGGAAAGAAATGGCAAAACAAGTCGCACACGAAATCAAGAATCCGCTGACGCCGATGAAGCTTGCGATTCAGCATCTTCGGCAAACATACCGCGACAAAGTTGAGAATTTCGATGAAATATTCGAAGAAATCAGTCAAATGGTAATCCGTCAAGTGGACGCGTTGGGGCGAATTGCCTCTGAGTTTTCGAGCTTTGCCCGCATGCCGAGCGCACGGCTTGAACGGTGCAGCATAAACGATATTGTGCGCGAAGCGGCTTATCTTTTTGAACAGGATCAGAAAGTGGAATTCAGCATCACGCTTGAGCAACATCTCCCTCCAATCATGGCTGATCGGGAGGAACTGCGCAGGGCATTCATCAACATCATACGCAACGGCATTCAGGCGATGGACGGAGAGGGAAGAGTTGAGGTATCAAGCGCCGACGCAGGAACCGACATTGAAATTCGCATCCGCGATTTTGGCTGCGGCATTGCGGATGACATCAGAAGCAAACTCTTTCAGCCCAACTTCTCCACCAAGACGGACGGAATGGGACTTGGCCTTGCAATCGTGAAGAAAACGATTGAAGATATGAACGGCAGCATTACAATCGAAAGCATCGTCAACGAAGGAACAACTGTGATTATTCGAATACCGAAAGTAACCGCTGATGATGGCAGAGATACCAATCATTAGTGCCAAGTGTTTCCGGAGATTTCCGTCAATTCAATTCGGGATGAGTACAGGAGTCGGCGGTGTGCCGCCGTTCGGCATGAACCTTTCGTTCAGTGTAGGAGACAGGGAGGAGAATGTCAGGAAGAATCGGGAACGGTTCTTCGGCTCGCTGCAAATACAACTTGCCGAACTTGCCATTCCCCGCCAGGTTCACAGTACTGTTGCAAAAATTGCACACGGACCGGGATCGTACCCGGATTGTGATGCGTTGGTCACGGCATCGCGTCGCGTCTTTCTCTGCGTCAGCGTGGCGGATTGCGTTCCGGTGTTTGTATATGATCCGAAGAACCACGCCGTCGCGGCAATTCATGCAGGGTGGCGCGGCACGGCCGGAAGCCTCGTCTCTCAAACACTTGACCTGATGCAGCGTGAATGCGGTACGCGCCCGTCAGATTGTACAGCGTTTGTCGGTCCCGGCGCAAGCGTCTGCTGTTATTGCGTCGGAGAGGAAGTCGCATCTCAATTCGACAACGAATTCGTGTTGCGCCAAAACGGGACAACTTTCGTCGACCTCAAATCTGCCAATGCCCGACAACTTGAACGAAGTGGCGTTCCTTATTCGGCAATTGAAGTGAGCCCTCTTTGCACAATCTCGGAGCCATCCCTTCACTCATATCGAAGGGATAAGGAGAAGTCGGGCCGCATGATGGGAACAATCGGGATTCTTTAGCAGATTTTGACCTGATTACGGGTTGACAGGAATATCATCTCTATCACAATCTATCTGCGCAATACATCGTATACTGGGTGGTTCTTTGTAAATCAGTTGCAATTTGCCGCCAGATTTCAGTTTTTCTATCATTACTAAAGCATCTTTTTCCGGACTATCTGACTGAGGAGTGAATGAAGGATTACATTGCGTGTTTTGCCATTGTTTTTGCAACATTCGTGTCAGGATGTACGCGTGACCTTCCGAACGAAGTTACAGAACCCGTCAGCGCAAACGACAGAATCGCGGGCGTTGCTCCCTTGGACTCGGGACTTCATGTCAACATCAGAAACTCTGCCGGATCGGTCGTGTTGAAATGGGCCGGGGTGGAAGACTCGGTCCGCTGGACGCTGAGCCGCCAAACATCGGGGAAGAATCGAGGGGATGCCGTGGCACTATTGAATCTGATTCAACTGATCCGTCAGCCCATTGGCGATACAGTCCGGTACTTCCCGCAGACTCCGGCCGGGGTTGTTGGATATACCGTTTCTGCAGACCTGGCGATCGGCGTTCCGTTCCTGACTCCGTGCATTGTCGAAGGCGTGCAGGGAACGACAACGGTCTCTGATCTTGGCGCAGATCTCACCATGCGAAATGTTCACGGTGTTCTTGTAAAGAGGTTGAACGCCTCATGCAATATCGCATCACTCGACGGCGGCGTTGATTGCGAAGTAGCTATCCCGCAGGGAGGGTCGTGCACAATTACGGCAGTGAGGGGAACAATCATTCTCAAAATTCCTACAAACACATCAGCGGATATTACTGCGCGAACCACAAACGGAACAATCAGCAGTTCATATCTCACGTTCACAACAATCAATCAACAACCAAGCGTATTGACGGGAAGGCTCGGTACCGGGAACGGCCAGATTATTGTCGAGACGGGGGAAGGTAGCATCATTCTTCAGGGGGTTCTGCCGTAATCGGCGGATTCGGTTCGTTGATTCTCTGTCGTGATTTGGGTATCTTATGACACCTTTCTTGAAGGGGAAGCGTAACTATGTGCGGTATAGTAGGTTATGTCGGTTCACGGAACTGTGTACCGATTATTCTTGAAGGATTGAAACGACTCGAGTATCGCGGCTACGATTCAGCCGGGATTGCGTTGGTGAAGGATGGCTTGTTCAGTATCGACAAGAAGGCAGGAAAAGTCGCGGATCTCGTACAGCATTTAAGCCACTATAACGGCTCGTTGAGTGCCCAACTTGGTATGGGGCATACACGGTGGGCAACGCACGGTGAACCGAACGATATCAATGCCCATCCGCATTGGGACTCGGAAGAGAAGATTGCCGTCATTCACAACGGCATCATCGAAAACTACTCCACCATCAAAACGAAACTCGTACGTGAAGGCCATGTGTTTCGCAGCGCAACGGACACCGAGGTTCTGGCCCATCTCATCGAAGAAATGTACAAACGGACGCAGAATCTTGCATCCGCTGTTCGTCATGCCCTTGCCGAAGTAGAGGGAACCTACGGACTTGTTGTTCTTTCGACGCACGAATCTGACAGAATGATTGCCGCAAGAAAGGGAAGTCCGCTGATTATTGGTGTGGGGGATGGAGAGAATTTTGTCGCTTCCGATGCCGCAGCTATTGTTGATCATACGCGGCAGGTGATTTATATGAAAGATGGTGAAGTGGCGGAAATCACCGCAACGAACATTCGAACGATGACAATCGATGATGAGGACACAGAGCGTGAGATCGAGGAAATAACATTCGAGCTCTCACAAATTGAACGCGGCGGCTACGATCATTTCATGCTCAAGGAGATTCACGAGCAGCCCGAGACAATCACTAATGCAATGCGGGGCCGCCTTCAGGTTGATGAAGGAACTGTGGTTCTCGGCGGATTGCGCGACGTCCAGGACAAATTACTCAAGGCACGTCGTATCGTCATCACCGCATGCGGAACGTCGTGGCACGCCGGACTCGTCGGGGAGTATTTGTTTGAAGAAATTGCCCGTATTCCGACCGAAGTGGAGTATGCATCAGAGTTCCGCTACCGCAACCCGATTATCAACAGCGACGATGTTGTATTTCTGATCAGTCAAAGCGGCGAAACGGCGGATACGCTTGCGGCCGGTCGGGAAGCGAAACAAAAGGGCGCAACCGTGCTTGGCATTGTCAATGTTGTGGGAAGTACGATTGCACGTGAGTCGCACGGTGGCGTGTATGTGCATGCCGGCCCGGAAATTGGCGTGGCCTCAACAAAGGCGTTTACATCGCAACTTACCGTTTTGTCGCTGATTACGCTGATGATAGCCCGCGCAAAGGGAACTATCACGGAAAAACATGCGCAGGTTCTTTCACAAGAGCTGGCTGCAATTCCTGAAAAAGTGAGCAGGATTCTCGCCAAGACGACGGAGCAGATCAAGGAGATTGCCGAAGAATTCCGGAATGCCCAGAACTTCCTGTACCTTGGCCGCGGAGCAAATTTCCCCGTGGCGTTGGAAGGTGCGCTGAAGCTGAAGGAAATCTCCTACATTCATGCCGAAGGATATCCGGCAGCGGAAATGAAGCACGGTCCGATTGCATTGATTGATGAGAATATGCCGGTCGTGTTCGTCGTTCCGAAGGACGGGATCTACGAAAAAGTCATCAGCAACCTGCAGGAAGTGAAAGCACGTCGCGGACGCATTATTGCCGTTGCAAACGAAGATGATCATGAAATTGAGGAGTTAGCCGATTTCGTGATTCGTGTACCGCGTACGTACGGATATTTCGGCCCGATCGTGAACATCATCCCTCTGCAACTTCTGTCGTATTATATGGCGGTAGCGAGAGGTACGAATGTGGACCAGCCGCGAAATCTTGCAAAGAGCGTAACCGTAGAATAGTTGAATTAAAGAAAGGAACTCTGTGAAATCAACCTTCTCCTACAGCAAGAACCAATGGGGGCTTATTCTTGGCGCGTCCAGCGGGTTCGGTGCGGCCACTGCACGCGAACTTGCACGGCACGGCATGAGCATTATCGGCGTCCATTTCGATCGCGCTGCAGGGATGCCTGCCGTTGAAGCGTTAATCGGGGAGTTGCAGGGATACGGAGTTCATGTACGCTTCTTCAACGTGAATGCCTCGGACCCGCAGAAGCGTGCAGAGGTACTGGATACGATGAAAGAAGAGTTTCGATCCGATTCAACTAATACGATTCGAGTGTTAATGCACTCGCTCGCATTCGGAAGCCTGAAACCTCTTGTTTCACCAAAGTCCGGCGTATCGCTCACTCAGGCCCAGATCGAAATGACTATGGATGTAATGGCGAATTCGTTGGTGTATTGGACGCAGGCTGTTATGGAGAGGGGATTGATGAAACGCGGCGGCCGGATCTATGCAATGACGTCATCGGGCGGGCATTCGTCGCTGTTGAATTACGGCGCAGTTTCCGCCGCAAAAGCGGCGCTGGAATCATATATCAGGCAGATTTCGCTTGAGCTTGGCCCGTTGGGCATTACTGCCAACACGATTCTTGGTGGCGTTACCGATACTCCTGCGCTCAAGAAGATTCCGGGGGCAATGGAGATGCTTGAGGTCGCGCGAGCGCGCAATCCTTCAATGCGCAACTGCACGCCCGAAGATGTTGCAAAGGCCATCGCCTTGCTTGCACACGACGACGCATATTTCATCTCAGGAAACGTTATCAGGGTGGATGGCGGCGAGGACTACGTGCAGTATATCGGTAAGAAAAGTGTCGAAAAGCCGGACTGAAGAACCTCGGCGAAGCGTCAATGGCGGCAGATTTTCTCCACACGTTCACAACTCAATTCAACTAACACAACAGAACTCGAATGGGCAAGACTTCAAAAACACGGTCATTGATTGCGCTTGAAGAAAAATTCGGCGCGCACAACTATCATCCACTCGATGTCGTGATTCAAAAAGCACGAGGCGTATGGGTTTATGATGTCGACGGAAAGAAATACCTCGATTGTCTCGCCGCGTACTCTGCGGTCAATCAGGGTCACTGCCATCCCAAAATCACGGAAGCCTTTGTCAAGCAAGCAAAGCGGGTTACGCTTACAAGCCGCGCATTTCGTAACGACCAACTCCCGTTGCTGTACAAAGCATTGCATGATATGACGGGCTATGATATGTCGCTCCCGATGAACTCAGGAGCAGAAGCGGTTGAAACGGCTGTGAAAGCCGCTCGCAAGTGGGGATACAAGGTGAAGGGTATTCCCGAAAACCAGGCGGAAATCATTTGCTGTTCCGACAACTTTCATGGGCGCACGACCACCATTGTCAGTTTTTCGACTGATACACAATATCGCGACGGCTTCGGGCCCTTCACTCCCGGTTTTCGTATAGTGAAATACGGCGACATCGAAGACTTGAGAAGAAACATTACTCCTAACACGGCGGCATTTTTGGTTGAACCTATCCAAGGTGAATCGGGAATCGTGGTTCCGCCGGAGGGATATTTGCGGGAAGCTGCTGCACTCTGCAAGGAAAACAATGTTCTTCTCATTGTTGATGAAATTCAGTCCGGCTTGGGAAGGACAGGGAAGTTGTTTGCTTTTGAACATGAAAATGTCCGGCCCGACATGGTGATCATCGGCAAGGCATTGGGTGGCGGGTTCTATCCTGTTTCGGCAGTGCTTGCCAGCAAAGAAATCCTCGGCGTATTTCATCCCGGTGATCACGGCTCGACCTTCGGTGGAAATCCGCTTGCCGCAGCCGTTGCCGTTGCTGCACTGAGAGTTCTTGTAAAAGAAAAACTCATAGCTCGATCCAAAACTCTCGGGCAGTATTTTATGGAGCAACTTCGAGCAATGAAGAATCCGCATATTGTTACAGTCCGCGGACGCGGATTGTGGATCGGGCTTGTACTTGACACGAAGGCACGGCCCTATTGTGAAGCACTGATGAAACGTGGCGTTCTTTGCAAGGAAACACATGAGAATGTTATCCGGTTTGCCCCGCCGCTTGTAATCAAAAAGTCGGAAGTGAAGTGGGTGTGCAAACAGATTGCCTCCGTCATGAAAGAGCTGTCCTGATTTGGTCAGTAACTCCGGATGTGATGTCGAAGTTGATCGATACCGCATGACTTTGGAAATTTATCTTCAAACCCATATATTTAGTCGGCAGCAAGACATAGTAGCGGACAGGTAGCTCAGTTGGTAGAGCAATGGACTGAAAATCCATGTGTCGGGGGTTCAATTCCCTCCCTGTCCACACAACAAAACGTCAGCGTGAGTTGACGTTTTCTAGTTTGGAGAGGAGTCAGAGGTCTGCGCCAAAGGCGCTCGCCTGCTCAACGAGTCGAACAGCCCTCAAGCGCAGATATATCCCTGTCACCCCTTCTACTGATACTTCCACCCGGCTGCTACGTTCCAAGATCAATGCAGTTACCGGCGGGATTTTGATGCGGCAATTATCTATCTTCAGTGCATCAGAAATTTCCCCGACGTTCTATGAAACTTCTTTTTTCTTACCTGAGACAGTATTGGAAACTGTCTCTCCTGGCACTTCTGCTTGCCACCATCAATCAAACCTTCTCGCTGCTTGATCCCCTCATTTTCCGGCATATCATCGATGAGTACGTCACTCGCTTTCAGGAGTATACGCGCAGCGACTTTCTCAAAGGAGTTGGTCTGTTACTTCTTGCGGCAATGGGTGTAGCGTTTGTTTCCCGTGTGGCAAAGAATTTTCAGGATTACGTCACAAACGTTATTACGCAGCGACTGGGTGCTCAAATTTATTCGGACGGCTTGCGCCATTCGCTTGAACTCCCGTATCAAGTATTTGAAGATCAGCGCAGCGGGGAAACCTTAGGCAAATTGCAGAAAGTACGCTCCGACGTTGAGCGAATGATTAATGCATTCATCAATATTGTGTTCATGTCACTTGTCGGTGTCATCTTTGTTATGATTTATGCCTTCAGCGTGCATTGGTTGATTGCAACCGTGTACTTTTCAACGGTACCGATGCTTGCATGGCTGAGCTCAACATTGAGCAAGAAAATCAAGACTCTGCAAAAAGTCATTGTCGCTGAAACGACGGCCCTCGCCGGCTCGACCACGGAATCTCTCAGGAACATCGAATTGGTAAAGAGCTTGGGACTCGCGCAACAGGAGATTTCACGGCTGAACAATACAACTGACAAGATTCTCAAGCTTGAACTCAAGAAAGTCCGGTATCTGCGCAGTCTCAGTTTCATTCAGGGTACATCGGTGAATTTCTTGAGAACGACAATACTCGGCATGATGCTATTCATGATTTTCGACCAGCAGATCACATTCGGGCAGTTCTTTTCGTTGTGGATTTACTCGTTCTTCATTTTCGGGCCGTTGCAGGAGCTCGGCAATGTCATTAACATTTATCGTGAAACCGAGGTGTCCCTGAAGAATTTCGAGGACATTCTGAATGCTCCCAAAGAGGTGAAGCCTGCGAATCCCGTACGCGTTACGGATCTCGAGACTCTTGCTTTTGACAAAGTGAGTTTCAAGCATCAATCAGCTTCCCTTCACGCGCTCAACGATATTTCGTTCTCGGTGGAAATGGGCGAGACTGTTGCTTTTGTCGGTCCGTCCGGGTCAGGCAAATCGACACTTGTGAAGTTGCTGATCGGGTTGTACGCACCGCAGTCGGGTAGAATTCTCTACAACGGGTCGTCACGCGAGCATGTTGACCTTGAACATATGCGGGAACGGATCGGATTCGTTACGCAAGACACACAGTTGTTCTCTGGAACGATCAAGGAGAATCTCCTTTTTGTCAACCCGGGGGCAACAGATGAGGAATGTCTTGAGGTGCTGGAAATGGCCGCGTGTCAATCATTGCTTGTTCGGGCGGACAAGGGGCTGCTCACCCTTATCGGTGAAGGTGGTGTGAAGGTATCGGGAGGGGAGAAACAACGGCTTTCCATTGCACGGGCACTTTTGCGACGCCCGAACTTGCTGGTTTTCGATGAAGCAACATCATCGCTCGATTCTTTGACGGAGGAGGAAATCAGCGAAACTATCCGCGACGTATCGATGCGCAAGGACCTTATTACGATTCTGATTGCCCACCGGCTTTCAACTGTAATGCATGCAGACAGAATCCATGTTCTTGAACGGGGCCACATTGTTGAAGTGGGAGATCATCAAACACTTCTCGACCTGAAGGGCCTATACTATGCCATGTGGCGGCAGCAAATCGGTGAAGGCGGGAACGGGGTGCTGCATGCAGTAAAGGATTCGATCAAGAACTGAGTCGTGAATCGGCAAACAGTTGTGCGGTGTACGGATGTTTGTGAGAGGTGAAAAGTTCATTTGCCGGACCCTCATCGACAATCTTTCCTTGATTGAGGATGGCGATCCTGTCACAGAGGAACAATGCCAGTTTCACATCGTGGGTTATAAGGAGAAGAGAAAGCCGTTCTCTCTGTCGGATCGACTGCAACAGTGAGATGATCTCTGCTTGTGTCAGCAGATCGAGTGCCGAAGTTGGCTCGTCCAGTATTAGCAGGCGTGGCTTTGCAGCGAGCGCACGGGCGATGGCAACACGTTGACGTTCACCCCCGCTTAGTTGAGATGGATATCGTGAAAGCAGATCAGGCCGCAAGCCGACGGAATCGAGGAGTAAGTTCGGTGTAACACCATCTTGCTTGCTGCTTGCAAGTTCTTGTACCGCAATTCCCTCCAACAAACACTCCTTTATACTCATCGTCGGATCAAGCGAGGCCCCGCCTGCCTGGAACACCATCTGCAACTCAAGAGGGAAATGTCTTCGATTTTCTCTCTGAGGAAACAGGTTGACGTTCTTATATATAATCTCTCCTTTATCCGGCTGCTGTAATCCTGCTACACATCGGGCGAGAGTCGATTTTCCGGTTCCGCTTTCGCCTAATAATCCGAAACTCTCGTCTTCCTCGATGGAGAATGAGACGCTATCCAACACAAGTTTCCGGCTGATTCTGAATCCTGCCGATGAGCCAATTCTGACCGATGTGGAGAGGTGTGTCACTTCAAGCAGTGCCATCGTCACTCTTTCCTTTGGCCAAGTGTCGTTTGTCGCTGTTGGTCATTGTCATAGCTTCGATCAATAAGTTCGAGTAGGTATGTTGGGGAGAACTAAAGAAATCGTCGGTTGTTCTGTATTCGATGATTTGGCCGTTTCGAAGCACGGCAATGTCATCAGCATAGAGTTGTGCAAGTTCAAGGTCGTGCGTTACAAGAATCATCGCCATTTTGTGTTGAGTTTGAATCGACCTGATAAGATCAAGAAGTTTGTAACGTTGTGAAGCATCGAGAGCGCTTGTCGGTTCGTCGGCAATAAGCAAGGAAGGCTGTGGCAAAACTGCCATGGCAATCATGACGCGCTGTGCCATTCCAATGCTAAGTTTGTGCGGGTACGATCTGAGCACTTCCTGTGTCTGTTGTAGTCCCACGGCGGCCAACACGTTGTGCAGATCATCGGTTGCATGTGTTTTCCTGCTGGAAGAAAGCAACAGTTGTGTGCGAATTGAGAGAGCGGGATTCAGCGCCTGCTGGGGTTCCTGAAAGATATAGCGTATGCGGTGGCGGCATATGTCTCGCAGTATTTGATGTTTGCATGTCAGAAGCTCCTTCGAGTCAAACCTGACAATTCCATTCGTTGTAAACGAGGGTGGATTGAGTCGTGTCAACGCTTTGCAAATGGTAGTTTTTCCGCTTCCACTTTCTCCAACCAATGCAATGACCTGCCCGGGACGTAGCGAGAAACTGACATCCTCTACCACCGTTCGGGCAACACCCATCTCCGGTGTAGTTACGGTCAGATGTTCAACAGATAGAATCGCTTCCATGGTCACAAAATTAGAAGATTCCTGCCCTATTGCCACGTCCCAGAGCACAGGGATATTTTGCCAAAAACCAGTCGAATTCGACATTCTCTACGCTATACAACGTAGATAACTGTAAGGAATCGTAAAAAAATACGTAATTTCGGCGCGAAAGTATTGATAGTGATTGGTGAATATCCTATGTTTTTCTGCGAAAGGGAGCGGATTTCTAAGGCGCCGCTTAACAAACATAATTCACTGAAGTCCCACTAGTGAAGGAAGTCCCCCATGAGGAAAACCAAATTCATCATGGCTATCCTTGCGGTTTTGGTTTTCGCAGGGAGCGCCATCAGCCACGAGAACGTGGAACAAGCTACACGCGTTCGAGTGGCTCAACTCGTCACACCCGTTGCCCAGGTTGTCTCACAGCCTGCAAGCGACGTAGCAGTAACACAATTCAATCAGCTTGTGCTGAGTTCCAATTCACAAATCGAAGCGCTTGGTAGCGCGTACATCTTCGGTCGTTCGGCGTCACAGGTGGAAGCACTCGGTAGCGCGTACATCTTCGGCCGTTCAGCATCGCAGGTGGAAGCACTCGGTAGCGCGTACATCTTCGGTCGTTCGGCGTCACAGGTGGAAGCACTCGGTAGCGCGTACATCTTCGGACGTTCGGCATCGCAGGTGGAAGCACTCGGTAGCGCGTACATCTTCGGTCGTTCGGCATCGCAGGTGGAAGCACTCGGTAGCGCGTACATCTTCGGACGTTCGGCGTCACAGGTGGAAGCACTCGGTAGCGCGTACATCTTCGGACGTTCGGCGTCACAGGTGGAAGC
>CAADGV010000046.1 GCA_900696645.1 uncultured Chlorobiota bacterium
GGCATACCTCGATTTTGAGAAGATTCTTCTTCAGCGCAGTGGCGAGCTTCATCACTTGACCGTTCACTTCTATCTCTGCCCAGCCGGAGGTCATAAGGTATCCCCCGTAACTATGATAACCGAATCCCTGAAAAGCGGCTCAACTCTGTTTACTCTTGGTTCTGCTATCTCCCGCACATACTTCTCGTTGATGTCTATGCCGATGAAATGCCGTCCGAGTCTCATTGCCATTTCTCCGGTAGTCCCGCTTCCAAAGAACGGGTCGAGTACGGTGTCGCCTTTCCTGCTCCCCGCCAAGATACAAGTTTTTGGCAACTCAGTCGGGAATGTCGCAAAATGAGCACCATCAAAACTTTCTGTGTTCATTGTCCAAACGTCCCGCTTGTTTCTTGCTGGCACACCATCCTTAAGCGTTATTTCCCATTGCTCGCCAGAGTGCAGTCCGTTGAGCTCGCCGTTACGGTTCCCAAATGTGCTTTTCATTTTCATTCTCTTTGGCCATCGTTCGTGTCCCCTTGATAGCATTGTTTGCTCCTGGAATCCCTCGTACTTCACCCCGCCCTTGAACATCGTGTCTTTTCTTCCATCGTAGGCAGCAGGTTCATAAATCGCTTCTGCATCGTAATAATACGTTGGGCTTTTGGTGAGCAAATAAATCATCTCGTGGCTCTTTGTCGGCCTGTCCCGCACGCTTTCTGGCATCGGGTTCGGTTTGTGCCAAACGATTTCGCTTCTCAACCACCAGCCCGCCCGCTGTAATTCTATGGCGGTTCTCGCTGGTATCATACACAGGTCTTTGGGTTTTTCATATCCGAATTTACGGCCAGAATTAAGATTATGGTTTTCTTTACCACCGTAGGCATCGTTTGTTTTTTGAAGCGTTTGCTTATATCCATTCCCATTGCTACCGGCATAGCTATCTCCCAGATTCAACCACAACGTCCCATCTTTCTTGAGCACCCTCCGTACTTCTTCAAACACAGCTACCAGCTTCGCAATGTACTCTTCCGGCGTTTTCTCAAGCCCGATTTGTCCATCATGCCCGTAATCTCGCAAGCCCCAGTATGGCGGAGAAGTCACGCAACATTGAACGCTCTCACTCTCTATTTCTCTCAGCCTTTCCACAACGTCGCCGATGTAAATGCGATTCATGTTGCACCGTAAAAGTTCAAAATACGCTTTCTTGTGATGGCGGTAATTGGTCGTAATACTCTGTGAATCTTTGCTGGAATAGGTCGTAGCGTAAAGTGATGCCATCTTCGCCTGTTCGTGCGCCACCCCTGTTCTTCGGCACTTTCAATACCACGCGCCGTACTCCCGTCGCTATCTCATCGTCCTGTTGCTCCCCATCCAGCAACATTGCTATACTGCAATCGTGCATAAGCTGTGCCCCGCCGTAAAATCTGTCCATACCCTTCCTCTCTTTCCCCCTCGCCAATGAGGATGCGACACAGATAACCACCTTGTACTCAAGGCACTTCGCCCTTAACATTTCGGATATTGCCTTGATGTGTGCGAACTCGTCCGATCCTTTGTTGGCAAACACTTGCAGGTAATCCACAATGATGAACTTCGCCCCGCGCAGTATTGCTCGCATTACTGTGCTTTCGAGAGTTGCCGCATCACGGGGGAATACATCCGTTGTTATTTTCAGAGGAAGCGAGTACATGACATTCGCAAACTCCACGATAGCCTCCTTATCAAGCAAAGCCTCGTCTATGTTTCTTCGCATTGTCTGACCCAATAGACGCTCGTAGAGTTCGTCCGATGTCATCTCCCCTTCGATAAATTCGGTTTGAAAGCCGTTGTTCGCCGCGTGATATGCCATCTGTAACAGAAATGAAGTCTTGCCGCCGCCGGGTTCGGCTCCAACGAATATGTACGATCCCGGTCTTGCCCCGCCCTTCGACAACTTGTTAAAGGATTCTATGTGAATCGGGATGCGCTTGTACTTCCCTGTCATTACCCTATCGGCATAGGCGATGAACTCTTCCAACTGGTCTGTCGTGTCCCTTTCTGCGATGAGCGACACCCGCCCGCGCAACCCCACAATCTTGTCCGCCGTTTCATCAAGCAAGTGAAGCGCGTCCTCGGTCGGGCTATATCCCCGGCTTGCGGTTGCAGTGCAAATACTTATCTGCTGTCTTAGAATGGATTTTTCGAGAACTATCTTGCTGTGTTGGATGGCATTCGCAGATGAGGATATACCCATCGTCAGTTCAACCAAGTAGGTTTCACCGCCGACAAGCTCAAGGCTCCCTTTCTTTCTCAGTACATCAGAGAGCGTAATAAGGTCAACAGGGGATTTGATTGAGTCGAGTTCGACGATTCCCTCGTAGATTTTCCTGTGATGATCGGCGTAGAAGTCATCCGGCGTGAGGATTCGGCGCACAAGACGGATGCAACTGTTTGAATATATCATCGCGCCGAGTACTTGCTTCTCAATGGCAACAGCTTGAGGTGGTTGTCTAAGTGGTTCGCGCATCCGTCCCCCGTAAGTGACGCTCCACAAGCCCCATTGTTGGGACAACAGCCCCCTTATGCTCGGAGTAACAATTCCACTTGAAGAAATAGAAGCGATGCCCGGATTTCACGAGAAACGCATCCCCGCTCTGACAATATCTCCTCACGCGCTTCTCGAACTCTTCATTCGGTACGTTCATCCGGGCGTATTTCTCAAGGGCTTCAATGTCCGGCGGGCGTTTGCCGTTTCGCGCATCGTCCGATACATAGTCTTCACCCCTGATTTCTTTGTAGGAAGCAAGAAAGATTCCCCATAACTCCGTCATCTTCTTTCGGATTGGTTCGGGGAGTTTGGCTGTTTCCTCTGCGGATTTCGCCTTGCGCTTGTTTGTGCGGCGTATCTGCATCAGGAGATACGCCTTCGGCGAGAATCTTCCGCGCGCTCGGTCTAATTCCTTCTCTTCTTCGGGGGTGAAGGTGATGGTCATGGCATCTCCCTGATACGCAAGTCTTCCGGCCACTCCGACGGATCACCGCCTTTGCGGGATTTGAATTTGAGGCCTGTGGTATATGTATTATTAGGAAGTCCTGTCGGATGTCCGGTCAGTTGCGGATTTGAGCCGCATTGCTTCATAAACACCGCCACACCCGCGTCTTTGCATTGTGAGATGAGCTGCCGTGCCCATCCGACGTTGAATGGACGGGCGTTCGGGCCACTCTCGCCGCCAACAACAACCCAATCTAACTTAGGTAGCCATTCCGTCAACACCACAGCTTCCAGCAACGGCTCTGCACTAACCCATCGGATTTCGGCGGGCGTTTGAATCAATAAAGGTATTCGTTCATTTGCGGTCTCCTGATTTTCTACCGAGACTCCGAACCATACATTAGGAAGAGGCCACGTCATGCCTACGGGCTTGTCGTTCAATTTCCAGATTCGCCGCTCTGCTTCTTTTGACCATTCCAACATTCGGGCCGGGCGTTTTGTGAGAACCTGATAGATGTGTGGTGTCCACAGCGACCGCATCATCACTTTGTCAATGAACTCAAACGGCACATCCTCATGAAACAGGTCGCTCATTGAGTTCACGAAGATGCGGCACGGCTTACGCCAATGCAATGGCTCATCCAGTCGGTCAGCGTGGCAACGTACATCAGTGAACTTCCGATCTCCCCAGAACCGATTGGCGATTGTTTCGGCATAGCAGTTCTTGCAACCCTGCGATACCTTTGTACAACCCGTGACAGGATTCCAAGTCCGCTCCGTCCACTCGATTGAGGTTTTTGTGCTCATAATTCTGCCTTGCTTTTCAGTTTTGTCATAGTTTCTTCAATTCCTTCTCTGCACTTAGTATCGAGCGTATTGAATCTATTCTGTGAACAATCGTGGAGTTCAATTTCTCGCATTGCTTCAACAGGCGGGCTTCTTCTGCAATATCACCGGCAAGCAATTCCCGCATCATGGTTGCCGATGTGTCAACGTATTTCTCGGCGCATTCGCCCCGCTTCTTATCTACAATGTACTGTGCATCGGCTAAGAGTTCGGCACTGCGCGCCAACAACTGCGATGCAACATCAAGCTCCGTGCAAAGAGAGTTAATATCCCGATTCAACGTCTGTTTGAGAATGTCGAACATACCGCCGACTTCATCGGCTATTTCTATCGCATCCATCAAAAGGGAACCTCTTCTTTCTCCGTCATCTTCATGCTCAACTGCTCGGAAACAACCTCGATTGCCACTTCTACCCTCGGATTTGTCTTGTCGTCGTGTCTCTCCGCGACAATCTTCACAATCTGGCTGTCGTTCTCGTAGGCAAATCCCTGTAACGCATCTTCGAGGCATTTGATCCTGTTGGATAAGTCGCCCACTCTCCTTGGACGGTATACCTTGAGGTAAAGGGCTATCTCGCCCGCCTGCTTCTTCACCCTGTTCTTTATGCAGATTGTCCGAACGGTGTTTTTGTACTCTTTCGCCTCTGTGCTTACATACGTGGCGAATTTTGCAATGCCAGTTACCCTGTCAATCCACGCCCAAGTGCGCCAATACACATTTGCACTCGGCGGCATGGGAAGGGTTATTTCAATGCGCTCTGTCAAAACTCAATGTCCTCTCTGCGCCGTTCGGCTTCACGCTTTAGACGTAACTGACGGCGTTTGCATCTCTGGATAGAGGGGTGTTCATTTAAACGGAAACGGGTAAATCGCTTCCGCCTAAATTGTTTTGGCTTATTGGGTTTGGCGTTCATTCGTTATCCCGGATGTTA